>CAVWZB010000001.1:0-17425 GCA_963759435.1 uncultured Actinomycetes bacterium
GATGCTTCTATGTCTGTCAAGTCGCCAGCGGCGGTCCGTGTTCGAGTTGCCGGTAGAGGCTGCGGGCGAGGTAGCGCTTGAGGCAGCGGTTGGCTTCGCGTCGGGTTTTGCCTTCCGCGAGGCGGCGTTCGATGTAGGCGATGGTGGCCGGGTGTGTTCGCTTGCGGGTGACGAGGATCATGTGCAGGGCGCGGTTGAGTTTGCGGTCGCCTGAGCGGTCGAGGCGGTAGCGGATCGTCTGGCCGGAGGAGGCAGGGATCGGTGCAGCGCCGGCGAGTCGGGCGAAGGCGGCTTCGGAGTGGATCCGGCCGTGGTGCGACCAGGCGAGGACGAGTTGTGCTGCGGCGTGTGGTCCGACTCCCGGCTGGTCGAGCAGCTGCGGTGCGAGCTTGCGGGTGAGCGTCTCGATCTCGCGGGCGAGCTCGCGTTCCTCGCTGGTCAGTTCCAGGACCCTGCGCGCGATTGAGCGGAGCGCGAGCAGGCTGCCGCGCAGCTCCGGGTCATGCCTGCCGGCGGGTCGGGTCGCGGCGAGGCGCTGCAGCAGCCGGGCCGCGGTCAGCGGCCGCAGCTCGCTCCGCAGGGGCTCCGGCGTGGTGATCAGCAGGTCTCGTAGCTGACAGAGTCCGGCGCGCTTGGCGTCGACGGCGCCCTCGCGTGCGGCAACCAGCGCCTGCAATGCCTGGCGATCGCCGCCAGCACGGGGCGTCGCCGGCCGCTCGCTTGCGAGCACGCTGCGGGCGGCGCGGATCGCGTCGAGTGCGTCGGTCTTGCCGCCCGTGCGCCGCTCTCTGCGCAGCCGGCCGACCTCGAGCACCCGCTCGCCGCGGGCGTCGAGGAAGCGAGTCAGTCCGCGACCGAAGGAGCCGGTACCTTCGACCGCGAACGCGCGCCGACCGGGCGCGTGCCGCTCGGCGAGGCTGACCGCGTTCGCGTAACCGTCGCTGTTTGCTGCGACCGTCGCCTCTAAGACGACCGCGCCGGTCACAACCTCGACCACCACCAGCGCGTGCGAATCGCGGTGCGGGTCGACACCCACGATGTAGTCCAGCTGATCTGCAAGCATCCGATCTCCGACCTCCAGCCCATGCGTTGGGGGACACAACCGGTGTCGGTCTGGGGTGGAAACCGCGGGCGGCAGAACTGTGACGGGTCACGCCCATTGGGCGGACAGGCTTCTGATCAGGCCAGCAAGCGGACGCCAGGCCGACACCGGACTCTCCGCTCGGACAAATCACTGGAAAGACACCGCAGCCGCGGGTCATTCGGGAATCGAGTCACAAACCGAGAGCACCGGAGCCAACCTGACAACCGCCCCAGACGGGACAGCCACACACTCACAGTTCGGGAATGACCCCGAGCGGCGGGCGCGATCAGGGTTGCTCGGCCCGCGCCCATGCTTCAGCGAGCGGGCGGCGAAAGAATAGGGCGAGAGGTACAGCCACCAGGATCAGGAGGGCTTCATCGAACGGCCCAGGAATCGGTAGGAGACCAAGAGCGGCCAGCCACCTGAGTGGCTTTGGAATGCGCTTGTCCGTCGCGGCGATCCTTACGGCCCGAAGGACGCGCCGGAAGAAGCCGAGGGCAACTTGCACGACCTCAGCGTAGGTGCTCCACCGGCGTCCAGGCAGCAGTCCCGTCGCCTGGGCCAGCGTTCCGGAATGACCCCTGACTACCCGGGCGGTGTTCCGTCCGTCAGCAGTGGTGCGTGTACACAAGCAAGGCGTCAACGGCCGCGGCGAGCCAGAGAATCACGAAAGCAGCGAGGTGCTTCGGGCGTGATAGGCCCGTGCGCCAGAGATCGGCTGAGGTTACCCCACTAAACCCGCCACGAATCGCTGGCCAGTACATCCAATAGCCGACGGTCAAGCCGAGCGCGACGAACGCGCAGAAGAGCAGCACGGCGACGCTGCACACGCACCTACATTGTCAGGCCGCAGGTCGCCGGGCTGGGCCGTGTTCCGGAATGACCCCTGAGATGCGCCTAGAGGGACTCAGCGGGTGCCGCCACGGCTCCTCTGCCAGAGAAAGGCGAAGGCCGCAAAGAAGCAGACCCCCACGATCAGGCCGGTGTAGTCGTGCGTTCCAACCGTCAAGATGACGCCAACGAGAAGTAGTACTCCCGCAGCGACGAGATTGCGTCGCGGAATCACGTTGAGATCGTAGGTCAGGCCGCCCGAGACGCGGGTCTCTCGCCTGGGCCAGTGTTCCGGAATGACCCCTGAACGCCTAGGTGTCGTCCCTCAATTTTCCGCGTACCCAAACCCAGACGAAGCCGGCTGCCAGCGCGAAGCTAAATAGCGCGAGCAGCGCGGTCACGGGGGTTAGAAGCAGCCAGAACCCACCCGCCTGCGCTGCCTGGGCCGTGACGATCGCAAGGATCAGTCCAAGACAGACGCGAATGACGATCACCTGCACGATTACAAGCGCGTCGTGAAGGCGTCCGAAGATTCGCCCGAGCGTCCAGGTGATCACGATGGTTCCGACCATGACCGCGGCAATCGCGTAGTTCCAGTCCCTCACCTCACGAATCTAGCTCTCGCCTGGGTCAGCGTCCCCTCGCCTGAGCCGCGACCTGTGGGGCTGGTCACGGGGGTTCGGGTGCAAGCTCAGCTGCGTCGAGTTCGGCTACTGAGAGGGGCCCGGAGAGACAAAACTGTCCCCGAAACCTGTCCCCAAGCTGAGCCCTGCTGACGGCGCTGCACGCCGGTGTTGTGCGTCCGCCTGTCTGAGCCGTTCTCGTGTTCCTTTGGCCGACTTCAAGAGGCGGAGCTCCTCCTTGCGTGAGGAGGTGTTCTACCGTGCCAATAGTGCCAACAGAAAAGCTGCGTTTTGCAGCGGCTTCGCGGTCCTAAGATAAGCCCTCTGACGGACTCGAACCGTCGACCCCCTCCTTACCATGGAGGTGCTCTACCAACTGAGCTAAGAGGGCTGGAAGGCGGATTGTAGCCCTGTCCCGGGGGGCGTCCGCCGACGGGCTGCGTAGCCTCGGGACGTGGACGAGCGTCGCCTGCTCGCGCCTGCCGATGACCTCGGGGAGTCGCCGCTCCTCCCGGCGGCCGCGCTCTTCACCGCCGCTGCGCTCTACGCCGACATGCCCTCCCGCTTCATCGCCGGCCCCGGCGGTGGCGCGTTCGGCGTCGTGCGCTGGGTCGTTCCGGCACTGACTGTCTTCGTCCTCGCGACGTTCGTCGCGATCCGCCCGCACGGGAAGCTCGTCGAGGCGTTCGGCTGGGGTGAGCGGGCGCTCCACCTGACACGCCGTCGCCTCGCGCTCGTGTCGATCGGGTTCGTCAGCCTGGCGAACTCGGCCTCGATCATCCTCCTCGTCCATCTGCTGGTGAACGGGGAGCTGACCCACAAGTCGACCGCCGCCGCCGAGCTGCTTCGCGCTGCCGTCCACATGTGGGTCGTGAACGTCCTGCTCTTCGGGCTCTGGTTCTGGCAGCTCGACGGCGGCGGTCCCCTGAACCGGCCAACGTGCGCGCCGCACGAGCGCGACTTCCTCTTCCCGCAGCAGACAGAGCCGGCGCTCGCCGAGTCGGGTTGGCACCCGGAGTTCCTCGACTACCTCTACGTCTCGTTCACGAACGCGGCTGCGTTCAGCCCGACCGACACGATGCCGCTGGGTCGCTGGGCGAAGATGCTGATGCTCGTGCAGTCGGCGATCAGCCTCACCCTTGCCGTGATGGTCGTGGCCAGAGCCGTGAACATCCTGGGCTGACGAAGCCCGACTGAGCCGTGCGCGTGCCTGCGCCGTCCGGCGAAATCGTGAGAATCTGCGCAAGTCAAGGAGGGGTTGAGACACGAGTCGGGAGGTCGATGCAATGTCGTCTGCTGCACCAAGTATCGAGAGCTCTGCAGAGCGGGCCGTGGGACGCGCGCTACCGCCGTGGTGGCTGTTCCTGATCACAGGAATCGGCTGGGCGATCGTCGGGCTGATCGTGCTCCGCTTCAACTACACGTCCGTGCACGCGATCTCGCTCCTGTTCGGCTTCGTCGCCATCGCCGCCGGCGTCATGGAGGTCGTGATGGTCTTCGTCGTGCCGGGCTGGTGGAAGCTGCTCAACGGAGTGCTGGCGCTCGCCTTCATCGCGGCCGGCGTCGTCGCGCTCATCCATCCGGGCAACACGTTCGTGGCGCTCGCCGCCGTCTTCAGCTTCGTCCTGGTCTTCGCCGGGATGTTCGACATCATCATGTCGATCGCCTCGCGGCATGAGATCGACGTCTGGTGGCTGCAGCTGATCGGCGGCATCATCCTGCTCTTCCTCGGAATCTGGGCGGCGGGCGATTACGGCCGGAGCGCGGTCGTCCTCATCGCCTGGGTCGCCGCATTCGCGCTGATCCGCGGCGTGCGGGACATCGTCTACGCGTTCCGCATCCGGGGGCTTCAGCACGCGTAGACCGGGCGAAAGAGTGGGGGCGGGAGGATTCGAACCTCCGTAGGCTGAGCCGACGGGTTTACAGCCCGTTCCCTTTGGCCGCTCGGGCACACCCCCGGGGGTTGCGCATTGTAGTCCCGGCCGTGCAGCTACGTTCTCGGCGTGGGGAGCACCGCGCCGAGCTACGACGTCGCAATCGTGGGTGCCGGGCCGGCGGGCTCGACCGCCGCATACCACCTCGCGACCGGCGGGGCCAGTGTCCTGCTGCTCGACAAGTCGACGTTCCCGCGGGACAAGCCGTGCGGCGGCGGCGTCACCGGCCGCGCGGCGCGGCTGCTCCCGTTCTCGATCGAGCCCGTCGTGGAGGACGTCGTCTACCGGCTGGAATGCGGCCTTCGCTACCGCCACCGCATCACGCGCCGCGCCCGTGGGCCGCTCGTGTACATGACGCAGCGCCGGCGCCTGGACCACTTCCTCCTCCAGAAGGCCGCCGACGCGGGCGCCGAGGTGCATGAGGGGGAGACGGTCGACGCGCGCGAGGTCGACGCCCGCATCGTGATCGGCGCCGACGGCTGCAACGGGGTCTCGGCGAAGCAGCTCGGGCTTGCCGACGGCATCTTCCACGGCGTCGCGCTCGAGGCGAACTACCCGCACCAGGCGCGGTGGGTCGGCGCGATGGCGGTCGAGATCGCAGTCATCCGCGGTGGCTACGGCTGGATCTTCCCGAAGGGCGACCACGTGAACGTCGGCGTGGGGGGCAACGGAGAGGAAGGGCCGCGCCTGCGGGCCGAGCTGCGCCGGATGTGCGAGGCGTATGGGATCGACCCGGACGCGGCCCGCGACATCCGCGGCTACCGGTTGCCGCAGCGGCTGCCGGGATCGAAGCTCGCCCGCGGCAAGACGGCCGTGATCGGCGACGCGGCGGGCCTCGTGGATCCTTTCACCGGCGACGGCATCTACGAGGCGTTCCTCTCCGCCCGCCTCGTCGCCGACGCTGCGTTGGACGTGCTCGCCGGCCGCGCCGAGAATCTCGACGCCTATCAGGCAGCGGTGGAACGGCGGATCACGCCGCTCACGCGCGCCGGCTGGGGCGCGAGGCGCGCCTTCGAGCGGTTCCCGCGCGCCACGTACGCGCTCATCCGGCTCCCCGTCACGTTCCGCGCGCTCGACAAGCTCCTGCAGGGAGATCTATCCGACCCTGCCAAGGCTCGCGGTCTCGAGCGCGCCGCCATTCTGGCGATCTATGTTGTGTCGCGGATCGCAGGCCGGCCGAGCGGGATTACGACTGGTTCCCGATCAGCTGCATCAGCTTGAACATCGGGAGGTACATCGAGATGATGATGATCCCGACCATGAAGCCGACGCCGATCATCATGAGCGGCTCGATGATCGAGGTCAGCGACTGGATCGCGCTGTCGACCTCGTCCTCGTAGAAGTCGGCGATCTTCGACAACATCTGCTCGAGCTCTCCCGTCTCCTCGCCGATCCGGACCATCTGGCTGACCATGGGCGGGAAGAGCGGGTCGGCTGTCAGCGGCTCCGCGATCGGAACGCCCTCCTGCACCTTGATCCGCGCCTCCGCCAGCGCCTTCTCGACGAGGTAGTTGCCCGCGGTCGAGCCGGCGATGTCGAGTGCCTTGATGATGTCGACGCCGGCCGCGACGAGCGTGGCGAGGGTGCGCAGCAGCCGCGCCATCGTCACCTTCAGCACCACGTCGCCGATCTTGACCGGAGCGTGGAGCTTGAACCGGTCCCACTGCTGCCGACCCGTCTCGGTCTTCTTGTAGCGAAGCGCGCCCCAGATCGTGAGCCCGATCACCGGGAAGACGATGTACCAACGCTCGCGCAGCAGGTTCGAGGCACCGAGGACCATCCGCGTGAGCATCGGCAGTTGGCCGTGGAGCTCGGTGAAGATCTTCGCGAAGATCGGGACGATGAACAAGAGCATCGCAACGAGCACAAGGCTGGCGAACGTGAAGACGACCATCGGATACACCATCGCGCCCTTCACGCGGCGCTTGAGCTTCGTTGCTTTCTCGATCTGGTCCGCGACGCGGTCGAGGACATTGTCGAGCATTCCCGAGGCCTCGCCGGCCTGCACCATCGAGACGTAGAGCTCGTCGAACACCTTCGGGTGGCGCGCCATCGCCTGTGAGAGGAGGAGGCCTCCCTCGACGTCCGCGCGGAGCTCGCCGATGATCTCCGCGAGATACGCGTCGTCGGTCTGTTGCTCGAGGATCACCAGCGAGGCGACGATGTTCAGGCCCGCCTCGATCATCGTCGCGAACTGGCGCGAGAAGATCTGCATCGAGCGTGGCTTGATCTTCTTGAAGGTCGTGCGCAGCCCCTCCGTGCCGCTCGCAGGCAGCTCGCGGAGCGTCTGCGCGAGCAGGCCGCGGATGCGGAGCTGCTCGCGTGCGGCCTCCAGGTCGGGCGCGTGGACCTCCCCGACGGTCTCGAGACCCTCGATGCTGATCGCGGTGTAGGCGAATCCGGCCATCGTGCGCTTACCTCGAGAGGAGCCTGAGCTGGTAGCGGATGCCGTCAGCCGTGTCGACGAGGGTCAGCGACCGGCCGGCGACGAGGGAGACGGTCCGTGCACCGCTCGAATAGGAGCCGCTTGCGATCCCGATCCGTGCGACGCCGTTGCCGACCGAGACCAGCCGGAAGAGCGGGTTGGAGCTCGGGAAGCTCGCGCCGGTGCGCACGATCTGGACCCGGCCGTTGATCGAGATCCTCGCCGCGCCCGTCACCGCGAGCACGCGCGTCGACTGGTGCTGGGTCACCGCGGCGGCGGTTCCCGTCGAGCCGGCGGTGGTAGAACTCGAGCCGGAGCTCGTCGTGCTCGAGCCGCTCTGTGCGCCCTGCGGCGGCGCGGTTGAGACCTGCTGGACGAACGGGTCCTTGGCGGCGAAGTTGCTGAACGAGTAGAGCTGCGCCTTCCCGACCTTCGGCATCGTGTCCGAGTTCGGCAGCTTCGTGCTCGCCGTCGGCGCAACGGCGGCGGCCGCGGTGCCGGCAGGCGTCGTCGTAGGCGCGGCAGTCGTGGGCGCGGCGGTGGAGGTGTCGGGCGTCGTCGCGACCGCCGCTGCGGGGGCCGAGCCGCCGCCGCCGTGGTTGAGGACCTTGGGTACCTCGAACACGAGGACGGCTGCGAGGACGACCGAGAGCCCGATCGCGACCTTCTTCATCTTCCGGTCCTTGGCAACCCGGAGGTCCTCCATCTTCTTCTGCCTGCGGTTCATGAAGTCCCTCCACTCGTGCTCGGGGCCGCCGACGTGGAGTCCGAGCTGGTCGTCGTGGCCGGCGTGGTCGTCGAGGTGGTATCGGTGCCGGCAGCGGTGGGCGTGGTCGCCGCGACCGACTGTGGCACGAACTCATTGATGGTGAGCGTCGCCTGAACCTGCGGCCAACCCTTCTCGCCCTGGGCCAGGCTGACGCTGCTCACGTCGAAGAGGCGGCCGGCGGTGAAGAGCTTGCCGTTCTGCACGCGCACGAGGTTGCGCACGCGCTGCAGGAACGTCAGGAGGTTGTAGAAGCTGCCTGTGAACTGGACCTGGATCGGCTCCGTGGCGAAGGGGTCGGGCGAGATGGCCGTCGTCGCCGTCGACGAGGCCGCACCCGGCGCGATCGAGTCGAACGAGATCCCGGACTTCTGCGCGAGGGAGTTCAGCTCGAGGATCACGTCGGGCGTGTCGAGCTTGTTCGGCATCGCCTGCGTGACCTTGAAGACGCTTGCGGAGCGCACCGCCGGCAGCGCCTGCGTGAACGCCGACGAGCGGTTCTTGTTGATCTGGCTCTGCACCGCGGCCGTCTGCTGCTTCAGATCGGCGGCCGAGGAGCGCTTCGGCGAGATCAGGCTGAAGTAGCCCACGAGGAGGACGAGAAGCATTAGGCCCGCCACGAGCGCGAACTGAGCCGGCTTCGGGAGGCTGGCGAGACGGGCGCTCACGAGGCCCCCTTTCCGTTGCGGATGTTCGCCACGATCGTGAAGTTGATGACCTTCTGGTTGGAAACGGTCGCCGACGCGCTGCTCGTGAGCTGGACGTCCGTGAAGTCCGGGACGACCGAGAGCCGCTCGAGAAGCCGTGCGACGCTCGCCTGCGAGTACGTGTAGCCCACGATGGTCAGCTCGGTGGCCGCCGCCGGCAGCGTGCTCGACGTCGTCGTCGCGGTTAGCGTCGACTCCGGATCGAGCGGGACGTTCGCGGTCAGGCTGTTGAGCCAGACGTCGTCGGGCAGGACGAGTGCGAAGCGGCGGAGGACGCGATCCCAAGAGACGCGCTTGCCGAGTGCCGAGGCGAGGGCGAGCGACCGCTGCTCACGCTGTGTGAGCACCTGCTGGCGGAAGGACTGCGTCTGCGCAGAGAGCTGATGGTCGGGAGTCACTGCCAGCACGGCCCGCGCAGAGGCAAGGGCCTGCTTCTGGCGGTCGACGCTGCGGTTGGCGACAAGGGTTCCCGCGACGAGCGCGAGCAGGACGGCCCCGCCGCCGATCGCGGCGAGGAGGACGAGTGCGTTCGGGCGCTCTCGGGTCTGCTCGACCTGCTGGCGGGGGAGAAGGTTGACGGCGCGCATCAGTCCTCGATTCCCAGTCCGATTGCGACGGCGAGTGCGCCGTCCTGGCCGTTGGAGCTGATGCCGTGCCCGGAGCCGACGCGCGCGAACGGGTCGGCGACACGGACGCTGATGCCGATCAGCTCTTCGAGCTGCTCGGCGAGCCCCTGAAGGTGGGCACCGCCGCCGGTGACGGTGATCTCGGCGAAGCCCAGGGAGTCCACCTGATCCTGGTAGAAGTGGAGGGACGAGGCGAGCTCGCGGGCGAGGCCGTTCACCTCGCGGCGCGCTGCCTCGGTGGCCTTGGTCGTGCGCTCGTCGGCGGGCTCAGACTCCTCCGTCGTGGCCGAGATGTCGAGCGAGCACTTGATCTGCTCGGCCTCCTCGGCGTCGACGTCGAGGGCCCGCTCGATAGCGGCCGTGACGCGGGCGCCGCCCCAGTCGAGAACACGGGTGAACTCACAGAGGCGCCCGTCGGAGACCGCGACCGTGGTGCGGTCGTGCCCGATCGAGACGGCCACGCGGGCAGCTTCGGCCCGCTCGCCCGGGCTCAGCGGCTCGCCGCCGACGGCGCGGAGCAGGGCGAACGCCTCGATGTCGATGCCGACGAGCTCGATCTTCGCCGCCGCGCACGTGGCCGTGAAGCGGTCGACGAGATCGCGGTAGGCGACGGCGAGCAGCACACGGTCGGGAGCGTTCGCCTCCTCGAGGATCTGGTAGTCGAGCATCGCCTCTTCGATCGGAATCGGCAGGGTCTCGTACGCGCGGAAGCGGATCGCATTGGCGAGTTGGCGCGGGTCGTCGACCTCGGGCCGCTCGAAGACGCGGACGCCGGTCCGGCTGCTGCCGATGCCGAGGCGGACGTTCTTGCGCGGGAGGTCGGCGGCGGAGAAGAAGGCGGCGATCTCGTTGGCGAGCGCCTCGGAGTCGCGCACCTCGCCTCCCACCACGATCTCGGGCGGAAGCGTGTGCCGGGCGGCCTTGACCAGCTTGGGCCGGCCGTTGTTGACGACGACTGCGGCCGCGAGCTGCGACGCGCCGACGCTCAGCCCGACGACCTGCTTGTGCCGGCCGTTCGTGCTCGTCGACATGGTCTTCTGCTTGGGCGCGCGCTTCGGCAGCGAGAGACTGCGCTTCTTCGGCGTCGTCTCCTGCGTCGTCGCGGTGGCCTCGCTCTTGGTCGAGGAAGTCTCGGCCTTCGCCGCCGTGGTGTCGGTCTTCGCGGCCTTGGTCTCGGCCTTCGCCGAGGGCTTGCGCTTGAAGGAGATGTCTTTTTTCAGCATCTCGGAAAATCCGCTCACTGTCAGGCTCCTGCTACTCGGAGGCCGCGGAGGGCCTCGGGAAGGTGGTCATCGGTGCGGGGTGCGACGCCGCTACGAGCGAGCTGCGCCTCGAACTCCTCACGCCGGCCGGTGACGCCGAGCGCGGTTTCCTGCGTGATCTGCTTGCGCACGACGAGGTCGGCGAGGCACTGCTCCATCGTCTGCATGCCGCGCGTCGTGTTCGTCTGCATCACGGAATAGATCTGCTCGGTCTTGCCCTGCCGGATGAGGTTCCGGACGGCGTCGTCGGGCAGGAGCACCTCGAGCGCCGGCACGCGCTTGCGGCCGTCGGCACTCGGGAGCAGCGTCTGCGTGACGATTCCCTGGAGCGACGCGGCGAGCTGCATCCGCACCTGGCCCTGCTGGGCCGACGGGAAGACGTCGATGATGCGGTCGACCGTGCTCGGCGCGCTCTGCGTGTGCAGGGTCGCGAGCACGAGGTGGCCGGTCTCCGCCGCCGTCAGCGCGGTCGAGATCGTCTCGAGGTCTCTCATCTCGCCGACGAGGATCACGTCGGGGTCCTGGCGGAGTGCGCCGCGCAGCGCCTCGGCGAATCCCTTGGCGTCGGCGCCGACCTCGCGCTGGTTGATGACCGATGTCTTGTGCTGGTGGAGGAACTCGATCGGATCCTCGATCGTCACGATGTGCATCGGCTTGCTCTCGTTGATCGAGTCGATCATCGTCGCGAGCGTCGTCGACTTACCGGAGCCGGTCGGGCCGGTCACGAGAACGAGACCGCGCGGCTCACGCGCCAGCTGGAGGAGCACCTCGGGGAGCCCGAGCTCCTCGGCCGACTTGATGAGCCTCGGCACGAGGCGAAAGGCAGCGGCGAGCGTGTCCCGCTGGAAGTAGACGTTGACACGGAAGCGGGCGACGCCGGGGACCGAATAGGAGAAGTCGATCTGGCGGTCGATCTCGAGCCGCTTCTGCTGCTCCGTGGAGAGAACGCGATAGAGAAGGTCGCGCGTCTCATCCGCATCGAGGGCCTCCAGCCCGTCGATCGGGGCGAGCTTGCCGCGAATGCGAAGCAGAGGCGGCGACCCCGCGGTCACGTGGAGGTCGGAGGCGTCCTCGGCGGCAACGCGCTCGAGAAGCGTGTCGATTGAGAAAGGCTGCGGCGTCATGCGAGCGAGCTATCGGCGGGCCATGTGGCTCGCTTTAGAGAGGCCGCGGGATATCACTCGGTCGAGGGAGGCACGCGAGCCCGCGTGAGAGAGGCATCACCCACGGCGGGTGAGCCGAGGGGTGAGACGAATCACTCGGTCGGGGGGAGGAGCCGCCGCGCTTGCTGCCGATAGAGGCCGTGTCTGGGTTACCCCGTCCTACAAAGGAGACTGCATGCATTCCCTCAGGCAGCGCATCAACACCCGGGACGAGAGCGGCTTCACGCTCATCGAGCTCCTCGTCGTCCTGATCATCATCGGCGTCCTGCTTGCGATCGCCATTCCTTCTTACCTGGGCTTCCAGAAGAAGGCGCAGCAGACGGCCGCACAGTCGGATGTCCGCACGGCGATTCCTGACGCCGAGGCGTATTACTCGGACTACGGCGACTACGCCTTCGTCAAGCTGGCGGACGGCACGGCCGCGGGCTCCGCGGTTGCTGCCCTCCAGTCGTACGACCAGGGCCTGAGCACCGCCGTCTCGACGAACGGGACCGTGGCCAGCAACACCGCCAACACCGAGTACTGCATCTCCGCCTCGGTGTCCGGCAACTGGGCGCACGTCATCGGGCCGACTGGCGCCGGGACCGACACGACCAACGGCGTCGTGGCCGACAAAACCGCGACCACGGACCCCTGCGCCACGTTCTAGCCTCACCGAGTAACTGCACTGCCGAGGGCGCGGGAGACCGCGCCCTCTCTCTTTCCTTCTTTCTCCACGTATCCCCCATTCCAGGGAGGCCTGCGTCGCCGGGCCTGCCGATAGGAGGGCCATGAACGCGACGCTGAGCACGCGCCAGATCCGCCTCGTTGCACTTCTCGTGCTGGTCGTGGTCGCCGGCGGCGGCTACGTGGTCATGACGAAAAACAAGTCGACCACGCCCACGCAGACGACCGCGAGCTCGACTCCGGCCCGCACGACGCACGCGACGACGACTCCCACCCCGAGCAAGACGCACACGCACCCGGCCACCGCCGCCAAGCTCCATACGCACGGGCTGCCGGTCCCGATCGCGCGTGCGCTGCAGAAGCATTCCGTGGTCGTGGTGGCCGTCACCACACCGCAAGGCGATGACGAGGCGCTCACGCGCGCCGAGGCTCAGGCCGGCGCCGCCGATGCGAGCGCGGGTTACGTCACTCTTAACGTCTTTCACCAGCGCCCCGGCACCGCGCTTCTCCACAAGCTCGGAGTCGTCGACACGCCGGAGATTCTCGTGGTCAGGCGCCCGGGCACCATCACGTCGCAGTTCAGGGGCTTCGTCGACCGCGACGTGGTCGCGCAGGCCGTCGCAGACGCGCGCTGATGAGAAGGGGCGGCCGCCCTCAGGCAGCCGAGCCGGAGCCGCGCGAGCTCTTCGTGCGCAGCGCGAGCCGGCACGGCCGGCCCGTCGTGACGATGCGGGCGCGTGATCTCGGCGACGCCTGTGTCGTCGACGTCGAAGTCGACGGGCGCGAGGACGGAGCCGAGCCGCGCGCGTACAGCTTCGCCGACGCTCAGCAGGCGAGCACGTTCGTGACCGAGGCCGTCGAGGCCCTGGTCTACCTCGGCTGCGAGATTCACGCCTAAGAGGCTCGAGCGGGAGCGAGGTGGATCCCGTGGCGAGGGAAGAAGGCGAGCTTCGGCACGAGGCCGATCCGGTCGCCGACGTGATCGCGCTCCCTCAGCTCGAACGGCTTCCTCCGAATCTCGACGCGCCCGACGGCGGCCCCGGCTTCACCTCCGACAACCGCTCGGCGAGGCTCGAGGCACTCGACCTCGTCCGGGCGGCAGTCGAGCTTGCCGACCGCATCGAACGCGACGCTCAGGAGACTGCGAAGGACAGGATCACGCGCACCGAGGAGGAGGTCCGGCTGCGCCGGCTCGCCCTCGACGAGCGCGAAAAGGAGCTCGATCACCTCAAGCGCGAGCTCGAAGCTTCCCATCAGGAGGTCGCTCGGGCGGAGCAGGAGATCGCGGAGCAGCGCCGGCAGGCCGCGGAAGCCTCGAACGAGGCGCAGGCTCGGCTGGCGTCCGTGGACGACGAAGCCGCCGCGGTGCTCGCCGCCGCTCGGGCCGAGGCCGAGTCGATCGCCGCCATGGCGCGGTCGGAGGCGGATATGGCCGTCGAGGCGGCGCGGGGCGAGGCAGAACGCCGCGTCGGCTCCGCCCGCGCGGAGGCCGAGGCTGCGACGGAGGGTGTCCGCTCGGAGGCCGAGGGTGCCTTGAGCGCCGCCCGCTCCGAGGCGGAGACGCTCTTGGGCGCCGCCCGTTCCGAGGCGGACACGATTGTGGGATCCGCCCGCTCGGAGGCCGAGAGCCTCGTGGGCGCCGCCCGTTCCGAGGCGGACACCGTGTTGGGGACTGCCCGCTCGGAGGCGGAGAGCCTCCTCTCCAACGCTCACGGCACCGTGGAAGCCGCGCGCAACGAAGCCGAGCAGCTGCTCGCAGGCGCGCACTCCGGCGGCGTCCAGCCGGAGCCGGAGCAACAGGCGGCGGCCGAGCCGGAGCCGGAGCCCGAACCTGCCGTCGAGCCCACAGCCGAGCCCGAGGCGCCGCCCCCCGAGCCGGAGGAGCCCACTCCCGCGCCGGGCGGCGCTTTCACGCCGCCGCCGAGCTCGCTCGAGGATCTGGCCGCAGCCAGCCGGCCGACCAGGTTCAGCATGGGCGGCCGTTCCGGCGAGAAATAGTCAGCGCGACTCGCTGAGCACGGGCTCGAGCCCGAGGAACGCGCCGATGCGCTCGGCCTCGCGTCGAAGCTCCGCGCGAGCCGCCTTCCCCAAACGGCGCGTGAGCCGCACTTGCAGCTCGATCCGCCTGCCGCGCTTCTCGCGCTCCCACAGGCCCGCCGCTACTCCGTCCACCAGCACCAGCCGCGTCGCGGCCGGCCCCTCGTAGCGGCCCCGACGGTGATTCGCGATCAGCTCCCGCACCGGTTCCGGGATGAGCTGGTCGCGCTCGCGGAATCCCATCATGTACACGTCGTATTCCGAGAGCAGCCGCACCTGACGGCTCGGCACCGGGAACGACGTGTCGCCGGACAGGACGAAGGATCGGCGGCCGTCGACGTCGATCTCCTCGGTGCCGAGGTCGTCGAACAGCGCCCTCGCCTCGGCGACCCGGAATGCCGCAGCGCCGAACCAGGCGATGAACTCGGCGGGGCGGGCCGGTCCGTAGGTGCGCAGGAACCGCCGGCAGACCTCGCGCAGCGCTTCCCGGGGCTCCGCGCTTTGCCCGTCCTCGATCCACTGGTCCGGCCGCACGAGCGTGATCCGCGACCCCTGCGGCGGCCCCTGGCACAGGTCCGTGTGGAAGAACGCGAATCCCGAGCGAAGACGTGCTCGCGGCGCGGTTCCCACCCGCTTCACGACCGCCTCGGTGAGCTCGGCACGCGTGAGGCAGCGGCCGTCGAGCACCTCCCAGACGGCTGCCCGGACGGTTTCGACCTCGTCGGCGCAGAGTGCCGGGTGCAGGACGCGCTCGGGATCGCGCCAGGCCGGTAGCGCCGCTGGGGCCGAGCCGAGGGCTGCGCGCTGCGCCGCGTGCCACAGCGCCAACTCGCCGGCGGGGTGGACGTGGAGCGTTCCGCGGATCGTCCAGGCCTTGACGAGCGTCCGCTGCTCCCAGACCGCCTCCCGAATGTCGGCCTGCGTCACTCCGTCGACCCGCGCACAGAGCTGCAGCTCGGCCGCCGTCTGTAGCTGGGCCTGGACGCCGCACACCTCGCTCACGACCTCGACGAGCCGCTCGCCGCTCGCCCGGTTGCTCAGGAACGAGCGCGCCAGCCGGCGCGCGCGTACCTCATCCCATCCGACGTCCACGTCGGATGAATCTTGCGCTAGAGCGTCGTGACGCGGGCGAGCTCTTCGAGCGAGGTCATCCCGCCCACGACCTTCTCGATCCCGTCGCCCCAGAGCGTCGACATGCCGGATTCCAGCGCCGCCCGCTCGAGCTCCTCGTGGCTCGCCTTGCGTGCGGCGAGCGCCGAGAGCTCCTCGTTCATCTCCAGGAGCTGGAAGACGCCGATGCGGCCCTTGTAGCCGGTCTGGCGGCAGCGCACGCAGCCGTTCCTGCGGAACAGCTCGGTCTTGCCGTGGCGGAGCTCGTCGGGGACGTGTGCCGCGTCGAGCTCCTGTTTGTTCGGCGTGTAGAGCTCCTTGCAGTGCTCACAGAGCCGGCGCGCGAGGCGCTGAGCGAGCACGCCGGTGACCGCTGCGCCCGTGAGGAACGGCTCCACGCCCATCTCGTTCAGGCGCGAGAGCGCGGACGGGGCGTCGTTCGTGTGGAGGGTCGAGAGGACGAAATGGCCTGTCAGCGCCGCCTCGATCGAGATCTTCGCCGTCTCGACGTCACGGATCTCGCCGACCATGACGACGTCGGGGTCCGAGCGGAGGATCGAGCGCAGGGCGGTGGCGAACGTCAGGCCCGCTCGCGGGTTGATCTGCACCTGATTGAGGCCCGGGAGGCGGTACTCGACCGGATCCTCGACGGTGATCACGTTGATCTCGGGGCGGTTGATCTCCGACATCGCGGAGAACAGCGTGGTCGACTTGCCCGAGCCGGTCGGCCCGGTGACGAGCAGGGCGCCGGTGGGGCGATGAACCATCGTCGCCAGTTGCTCCTGCATCGCGAGGCTGAGCCCGACCTCCTCCATCGTCGGCGGCTTCTTCGACTTGTCGAGGAGGCGCATCACGACCGACTCGCCCTCGACCGTCGGCAGCGTGGCGACGCGGACGTCGAGCATCCGGCCCGCCGCCGAGGCGGAGAGGGAGATCCGGCCGTCCTGCGGCTTCCGGCGCTCGGCGATGTCGAGCTTCGCCAGGACCTTCAGGCGGGTCGTCACGCCGATCGCACTGCGCTTGGGGATCCGCTGGGTCTCGTGGAGAACGCCGTCGATCCGGAAGCGCACCACCAGGGCGTCGCTCTGCGGCTCGAAGTGGACGTCGCTCGAGCCGTCCTCGGCAGCCTCGAAGATGATCGAGTTGACGAGCCGGACGAGCGGTGCGTCGGAGATCCCGTCGTCGACCTCGAGATCGTCGAGCTCGTCCTCGTCGATCACCTCCAGCTCGGCGACGTCGCTGTAGCCGGAGCGGCCCCGAAGGCCTCGGCCGTGCGCGCGAGCCGTCCGAGCCGTTCGCGATCTCCTCGCTCGCGGCGACGCGCAACGCGATTGGGTGGCGGCTGGCGAGACGCAGGGCGTCGATGCCGTGGATGTTCTGCGGGTCGGAGATCGCGACGCAGAGGGACTCGTCCTCGAAGCCGTAGGGGAGCGCGTTGACCTGCTCGAGCACATGTAGAGGGATGGCCTCGGCGGCCAGGGGGTCGATGCCGACGCTCCCCAGCTCGACCACGGGAAGCCCGTACTGTGCGGCGACGATGCGGGCGATCGCCTCGCTCGAGGCCAGCCCTTCGTCGATCAGAGCCTGCACGACGGGCGTGGTCTTCGCCTTCTCCCGGAGGATTTCGACCTTCGCCTCGGGGATCAGCCCTGTCGTCTCGAGCAGGTCGACGACGAGCTCACCCATGAGCTGCGAGATCGGCGCGGGAGTGGCCGGGGCCTTCGGCGGCACCGGGTTCCCGTCGCGCGTTACTGGCTGAGCAGACACCGCAGTCGTCTCAGGTCAGGTCAGATGGTGGAGGTAGGCATTGAGGATGGCGTTGCCGGCGAAGAGGGTGATGACGGCGCCAGCGGCGAGGAACGGCGCGAACGGGATCGCGAGCCGTCTGGCGCCGCGACCGTGGCGAGCGATGAGGAAGACGGTCGGGACGAGGGTGAGGAGAAGCGTCAGCATGAACGCGACCGGAGTCGTCTTGCCGAGGAGTGCGCCGATCAGCAGCGCGAGCTTGACGTCTCCCATTCCCATGCCGCCGGGGTAGGCGACTGCTGCGACGAAGAGGAAGCCCGCCAGGCCGAAGGCGCCGACAGCCCACACCGGCGATGGATGCCAGACGGTGTCGAGCACGAGAACGGCGAGCGCCGCCGGCAGTACCACACGGTTCGGGACGATCCGCCGCTCGATGTCGGTGGCG
>CAVWZB010000002.1:0-497569 GCA_963759435.1 uncultured Actinomycetes bacterium
GGCCTTTGCCGGCGAGCCTTCGCGCGCGTGAGCCCGCGCGTCCTCGTGCGCGAGGAGATCTCGGAGGCGGGCGTCGAGCTGCTGCGCTCCCGCTTCGACGTCGACGTCGACGCCGAGAGCCCCCTCGAGGAGATCATCGGCGGCTACGACGCGATCGTCGTCCGCTCCGCGACCAAGGTGACCGCCGACGTGATCGAGCGCGCCGAGCGCCTGAAGGTGATCGGGCGCGCCGGCGTGGGAGTCGACAACGTCGACGTCGACGCGGCAACGCGGCGCGGGATCATCGTTGCGAACGCGCCGGAGTCCACCGTGGTCTCCGCCGCGGAGCACACGGTCGGCCTGCTCGTCGCGCTTGCGCGGAACATCCCGCAGGCGCACGCCGCGCTCAAGCAGGGACGCTGGGAGCGGAGCGCGTACGGCGGCATCGAGCTGGCCGGCAAGACGCTCGGGGTGCTCGGCTTCGGCCGGATCGGGCAGCAGGTCGCGCGGCGCGCGCTGGGGCTGGGGATGCGGGTCGTGGCGTACGACCCGTACGTGACGGCAGAGCGCTTCCGCGAGCTGGGCGTCGAGTGGGTCGAGTCTCCCGAGGACGTGTATGCCGCTGCGGACTTCCTCACGCTGCACCTGCCGCTGAGCCCCGAGACGCGCGGGTCCGTCAACGCTGCCGCGTTCGAGGCGATGCGTCCCGGCGTGCGGATCGTGAACGCAGCGCGCGGCCCGCTGCTCGACGAGGACGCTCTGCTCGCGGCGCTCCGCTCGGGCAAGGTCGCCGGCGCCGCTCTCGACGTCTTCGTCGACGAGCCCTACGCCGGCCCGCTGCTCGAGCTCGACAACGTCGTCGTCACGCCGCATCTCGCTGCGTCGACCGGAGAGGCCCAGGACCGGGCGGGCGTGATCGTCGCGGAGCAGGTGGCCGCGGCGCTCGACGGCGGGCTGGTCTCGAACGCCGTCAACATCCCGGTGATCGGCGCAGACGACCTCGAGGTGCTCGGGCCGTACGTGCCGCTCGCGTCGCGGCTGGGGCGGATAGCGATGGAGCTCTCCGACGGCTCCGTCGAGGAGATCGTGATCACGGTCTACGGCGCGCTTGCGGACTACGACGCCCGCCTGCTCACCGTCGCGGCCCTCAACGGCGCCTTCCAGGGCCGGGCCGACCGCCCCGTGAACTACGTCAACGCTCCGCTCATCGCGGCCGAGCGCGGCATCCAGGTGAAGGAAGAGCGCTCGCACTCGGCCCGCGACTACACGAACCTCGTGCGCGTCGAGTTGCGCGGCGCAGGCTCCCAGGTTCGCGTCGCCGGTACGACCATCGGGAGCGACCATCGCCCGTGGCTCGTCAACGTCCTCGGGTTCGAGATCGAGCTCGAGCTCGCGCCGTTGTTCGTGCTCTGCCTCTACGACGACGTGCCCGGGGTGATCGGCCGGGTGGGGACGCTGTTCGGAGAGGCCGGCGTCAACATCGCCGGCATGACCGTCTCACGCAGTCGGCGCGGCGAGAAGGCGCTCATGGCCCTCACGGTCGACTCGGCGCCCTCGCCGGAGCTCGTCGAACGGCTCCGTGGCGAGGGCTTCGACGACACCCGCGTGCTCGAGCTGGGGCCGGTCGCGGACTAGGACTCGTTCGGAGCTGCCGGCCGCCTCCGCGGGTCGAGCCTGATGACCGTCCGCCGCACGGCAGCCTGGAACTTCTCCACGACGTGGAAGCGGCCTCGCTTCGACACCACATGCTCGATGTCGCCTTGCTCGTGTCCCGGGATCAGGAGGAAGGTGGTCGGGTCTTCGCGTACCTCCTCGTACTCCTCCAACGTCGCCGAGACCCGGTGCGTGCAGTTCGGGTCGGCACACTCGCAGACGAAGTCCGTCCCCTCGGCGTCGAAGCGTTCCGCGCTCTCGGCGATTCGCTCGTTCACGTCTCGGAAGAGGGCTTCGGTCGTCGCACGGCGCTCGTGCTCGTTCACGTCGTCTCCCTTCGATTGTGTCGTCTCCCGGATGGACAACGGCGGAGCGCTCGAGCGGGTTGCGCGGGAGATACGTTGAGCGGATGGAGCAGTGGCCGGAGCCGGTTGCGCGGGTCGCCGAGGTGCTGCGGCGGTCCGGCATCGACGCGCGCGTCGAGGAGTTCCCGGAGGGGACGCCGACGGCGGGTGCCGCCGCCAAGGCCGTCGGAGCCTCTCGCGCGCAGATCGTCAAGTCCCTCGTCTTCGTCTGCGACGGCCGCCCGACCCTGGTCCTCGTCCCCGGCGACCGCCGGGCCGACGAGAACAAGGTCGCCGCGGCCGCCGGAACCCGGTACGCGCGAGTCGCGCGGCCCGGAGGAGGTCATCGCGGCCACGGGCTTCGAGCCGGGCGGCGTCGCGCCGTTCCCGGCGCCCGGGGTCGCACAGGTGCTGATGTCGGGGGAGCTCCTCGTCCACGAGTGGGTCTGGGTCGGAGCCGGCTCGGAGCGGCACATGGCGGGCCTCTCGCCGCACGACCTCGCACGGCTCACGAAAGCCCGCGCAGGGGATTTGACCTAGCCGCACCGGTACGATTGGCGCTCCGCCACGCGACCGAAGGGACGAGCCGCAGATGCGCGAGACGAAGAAGATCTGGATGAACGGCGAGCTGGTCGACTGGGCCGACGCGACCGTCCACGTCGGCACCCACGGCCTGCACTACGGCTCGGGTGTCTTCGAGGGGATCCGCGCCTACGAGACCGAGCGCGGCACGTCCGTCTTCCGCCTCACCGACCACCTCGAGCGGCTGCACCGGTCTGCGCAGCTTCTCTACCTCGACCTCCCGTACTCGGTCGAGGAGCTGAAGGCGGCGGCCTGGGACGTGATCGGCGCCAACGAGCTGCCGTCGTGTTACCTGCGGCCGATCGCGTTCGTCGGCTACGGAGAGCTCGGCGTGTCGGCGGTGGGGAACCCCGTGGACGTCGCGATCATGTCGTGGCCGTGGGGCGCGTATCTCGGCGAGGAGGGCCAGCGGAACGGGATCCGCGCCAAGGTCTCGAGCTGGCAGCGCGTCGGCCCGAACGTCATCCCGCACGTCGCGAAGGCGACCGGCGTCTACCTCAACTCGATGCTCGCCGTGGGCGAGGCGAACCGTGCCGGCTACGACGAGGCCATCCTGCTCACCGCCGAGGGCACCGTGGCCGACGGTTCGGGCGAGAGCATCTTCCTCGTCCGCGACGGCGTGATCTACACGCCCGACCTCGCCGCCTCGATCCTCGTCGGCATCACGCGCGACACCGTGATCCAGATCGCACAGGATCTCGGCCACCGCGTGGTCGAGAAGCCGATCATCCGCACCGACCTGTATCTCGCCGACGAGGTGTTCATGGTCGGGACGGCCGCCGAGGTGACGCCGATCCGCGAGATCGACGATCAGGAGATCGGCCCGCCAGGCCCGGTCACCCAGGAGGTCCAGCAGGCGTACCTCGACACGGTGCACGGGCGCAGCGAGCGCTGGAGCCAGTGGCTCGAGTTCGCGCCCGCCGCGAATCACGCCGAACCGGCGTGAAGCAGGAGGTGCAGCCGGTCCCGCTCTCGGGGCCGTACCTCGGCGAGCGCGAGGAGGAGCTCGTGCTCGAGGTGCTGCGCTCGGGCCGGCTCTCGCTCGGGCCGACGATCGACCGCTTCGAGGAGCTCGTGGCCGAGCGCGTCGGCGCGCCTTACGCGGCGGCCGTCTCCTCGGGCACCACGGGCCTGCATCTGCTCTGCCTCTCGGCCGGGATCAGGCCCGGCGACGAGGTCATCACGTCGCCGTACTCGTTCGCCGCGAGCGCGAACTGCTTCCTGTACGAGGGCGGAGTCCCGGTCTTCGCGGACATCGACCCGCGCACGCTCAACCTCGACCCGGCCGCCGTCGAGGCCGCGATCACCGAGCGGACGAAGGCGATCGTCGCCGTCGACATCTACGGCTACCCGTGCGAGCTCGACGAGCTGCGCGCGCTCGCCGACCGCCACGGCCTCGCTCTGATCGACGACGCCTGCGAGGCACTGGGAGCCGAGTATCGCGGTGCGCCTGTCGGCTCGCAGCGGCACCTCGTGCGTCTTCGCCTTCTACCCGAACAAGCAGCTCACGACGGGTGAAGGCGGGATGGTCGTGACGCACTCCGAGGAGGAGTGGCACCTGATCCGCTCGCTGCGCAATCAGGGCCGGCCCGAGCCCGGCGGCTGGCTCGAGCACGTCCGGCTCGGCTTCAACTACCGGCTCAGCGACATCGCGGCCGCGCTCGGCATCGGTCAGATGGAGCGCCTCGACGAGATCCTCGCGCGTCGCACGGAGGCGGCGGGACGCTACTCGCACCTACTCGGCTCGGTCGAGGGGCTCGGGCTCCCGTGCGCGGACGACGCCGACCACCGCCGCTCCTGGTTCGTGTACGTCGTCCTGTTCCCGGACTCGGCTGCGCGCGAGCGCGCGATCGCAGCCTTCGAGCGCGAGGGGATCGGCTACAACCGCTATCTCCCGTCGATCCACCTGCAGCCGTACATGGTCGAGCGCTTCGGCTTCGAGGAGGGCCTGTGCCCGGTCGCCGAGGACGTCAGCGCTCGCTCGCTCGCGCTCCCGTTCTTCACGGGGATCGAGGCCTCCGCGCAGGAGCGCGTCGCCGAGGTTCTCGCGTCGGCCCTGTGAACCTGCGGAGCCTCGACGACGCGGAGCCGTTCGCGACGAAGGACGGCTCGACGATCCGGGAACTGCATCACACGGCGGCTCAGAGCCTCGCGGAGGCGTCGCTCGAGCCCGGCCAGGCGACCGAGCGCCACTACCACGCCCGCACCGAGGAGATCTACTTCGTCACGAAAGGGGCAGGCTCGCTGGAGGTGGACGGCGAGACGCGGAGGGTTCGTCCCGGCGACGCTGTCCTCATCCCGCCGGGCGCCTGGCACACGCTCGAGAACGACGGTACGAGCGAGCTCCTCATCCTCTGCATGTGCGTGCCGCCGTACTCGCACGAGGACACACACTTCGAGTAGCGCAGCTTTCGAGTAGCCAGCCCCGCATGCGATGATCGGCGCATGACGGACGGCGGGACGCGGATGGTGTTCCTGGGCTTCGGCAAGTGGGCGCGGGCCGACCGGATCTACGCGCTCGAGCCGATCACAGGCGACGAACGCGGGGGAGGGCGCCGCACGCGCGTCTGGATCGACGGGATCGCGGAGCCGATCCTCGCCGGCCGCACCGAGCGGACGATCCTGCACGACATGGGGCAGGACGCGGCGACGGCGACCGTCGTGCTCGACGACGCGCTCGATCTCGCGGAGCGCGTTGCCAAGGCGGTCGACGAGGGGTCGTTCGACGTCCGGGATCTCGGGCGGCGTGCGCGGCGCGTGCTGGAGAAGACGTCGAAGCCGGGCGACCCCGAGCAGCTCTTCTAACCGCCGTTGGTGGCATTGTCGCGTGAGTTCTTCGCGCGCTCCGTCCATGAAGTCGCGCCCGAGCTGATCGGCGCGACGCTGCTCGTGGACGGCGTGGGCGGGACGATCGTCGAGGTCGAGGCGTACGACCAGGACGACCCGGCAAGCCACGGCTTTCGCGGTCTGACCACGCGCACGGCCTCGATGTTCGGGCCGCCGGGCCACGCCTACGTGTACCGCTCGTACGGCATCCACTGGTGTCTCAATCTCGTCTGCGCCGAGGCCGGGCGGGCAGAGGCGGCGCTCGTGCGGGCGCTCGAGCCGACGGCCGGGCTCGAGGCGATGCGAGAGCGGCGCGGGCTGGACGCGCCACGGGCGCTCTGCTCGGGCCCGGGCAAGCTCTGCCAGGCCCTGGGGATCACGCGCGTCCTCGACGGGCTGCCGCTCGACGCTCCGCCGTTCGAGCTCGTGGCACGGGATGCCGAGCCGCCGCTCGCCGTGGGACCGCGGATCGGCATCACACGCGCGGTCGAGCAGCCGTGGCGCTACGGCCTCGCCGGCTCGCCGTTCCTCTCGCGACGCTTCTAGACTCGCTCCGTGCCGATCGAGGAGCTGACCCGGAACGCCGTCGACGTCCTGCCCGAAGGAGCACTCGAGGCGAAGCTCAAGCTCGGGCGGCCGCTGCGGGTCAAGCTCGGGATCGACGTCACCTCGCCCGACATCCACCTCGGCCGCGGCATCCCGCTGCAGCGGATGCGCGCCTTCCAGGACGAGGGACACAAGGCCGTGTTCATCGTCGGCGACTACACGACGCGGATCGGCGACCCCTCCGGCCGCTCGAGCGAGCGTCCGATCCTCTCCGACGAGGAGATCGACGCGAACGCGCAGGTCTATCTCGAGCAGGCGAAGACGATCCTGCGCGACGATCCCGAGCTGCTCGAGGTGCGGTACAACGGCGAGTGGCTGTCGAAGCTCAGCTATGCGGAGGTCGTGCGGCTCGGCCGCATCGTCACCGTCGCCCGCATGCTCGAGCGCGACGACTTCGAGAAGCGCTACCGCGCCGGCGAGCCCATCTCGGTCTCGGAGCTCCTGTACCCGCTCATGCAGGCGTACGACTCGGTCGCGGTCGAGGCCGACGTCGAGCTCGGCGGCACCGACCAGCTCTACAACCTCCTCGCCGGCCGCGAGGTGATGGAGGCCTACGGCCTCGAGCCGCAGGTCGTGCTCACGACGCCGCTCCTGCTCTCGTGGGACGGCGAGAAGATGAGCTCGTCCGTCGGCAACAACGTTCCGCTCACGGCGGCGCCGGAGGAGATGTTCGGTCGGACGATGCGGATCCCCGACTCGCAGCTCGAGGAGTGGTGGTCACTCATCGCCGAGCAGCCGGTGCCGGAGGGCGATCCGATGGAAGCCAAGCTCGCGCTCGCCCGCTTCATCGTCGCGCGCTCGTACGGTGAGGAGGGAGCGCGCGCTGCAGAAGAGCACTTCACCCGCGTCATTCGGGACCACGAGCCTCCCGAGGAGATGCCAGAGCACGGTCTGCCGGCGGGCGACCCGATCCACTTGCCGGCTCTCCTCGCCGACGCGTTCGGCATCTCGACGAGCGAGGCGCGCCGGCTGATCGCGCAGGGCGGCGTGAAGCTCGACGGGGAGGTGGTGAGCGAGCTCGACGTGCCGCGAGAGCGGCTTGCGGGTGCCGTCCTCCAGGCGGGCAAGCGTCGCTTCGTTCGGCTCAACGAAGCCACTTGACGGGTGCTTCGGCCTTGCTACACTTCCCCGGCTGCCCGAGAGGGCGGCGTCGGAAAGTCCCTGCAAACTAGCGAAAACGGAGTGTCTTAGGAGGATTCCCCGCAAGAGGAAACCCGAAAGTCCTAAGGCCTCTGGCGCGAGTCGGGGCCTTTTTTACGCCGTCTCGAAGGCTCGGTCCTTGAAAACTCAACAGCGTGCGTTTACGTCGAGGCCAGGCTGCTTTGCAGTCTGGTTGAGAATAAACCTGTCTGGTTCTCCTTCGGGAGGACCGACTTTGAGCACAAGCTCAAAGTGACCAAGTCTGGCCGGCGTTTCAGCCGGCCAACACTTCTTCACGGAGAGTTTGATCCTGGCTCAGGACGAACGCTGGCGGCGCGCTTAATACATGCAAGTCGAGCGAGAACCATGGCTTCGGCCATGGGGACAGCGGCGAACGGGTGAGTAACACGTGGGTAATCAACCCCCGACACCGGGATAGCCCAGGGAAACTTGGATTAATACCGGATGCTCCATCCGGCTCTCGAGCCGGCTGGAAAAGGGTAGCTTCGGCCTCCGGTCGGGGACGAGCCCGCGGCGGATTAGCTTGTTGGTGAGGTAAGAGCTCACCAAGGCGACGATCCGTAGCTGGTCTGAGAGGACGATCAGCCACACTGGGACTGAGACACGGCCCAGACTCCTACGGGAGGCAGCAGTAGGGAATCTTGCGCAATGGGCGAAAGCCTGACGCAGCGACGCCGCGTGAGGGAAGAAGGCCTTCGGGTTGTAAACCTCTTTCAGGAGGGACGAAGCCACTCGGGTTAATAGCCCAGAGGGTGACGGTACCTCCAGAAGAAGCCCCGGCTAACTACGTGCCAGCAGCCGCGGTAATACGTAGGGGGCAAGCGTTGTCCGGATTTATTGGGCGTAAAGAGCGTGTAGGCGGCCTTACAGGTCAGCTGTGAAAACTCGAGGCTCAACCTCGAGACGTCGGTTGAAACCGTATGGCTAGAGTCCGGAAGAGGAGAGTGGAATTCCCGGTGTAGCGGTGAAATGCGCAGATATCGGGAAGAACACCCGTGGCGAAGGCGGCTCTCTGGGACGGTACTGACGCTGAGACGCGAAAGCGTGGGGAGCGAACAGGATTAGATACCCTGGTAGTCCACGCCGTAAACGATGGGCACTAGGTGTGGCGGGTATCGACTCCCGCTGTGCCGAAGCTAACGCATTAAGTGCCCCGCCTGGGGAGTACGGCCGCAAGGCTAAAACTCAAAGGAATTGACGGGGGCCCGCACAAGCAGCGGAGCATGTGGTTTAATTCGACGCAACGCGAAGAACCTTACCAGGGCTTGACATGCACTGGAAAACCGTAGAAATACGGTCCCCCTTCGGGGCCAGTGTGCAGGTGGTGCATGGCTGTCGTCAGCTCGTGTCGTGAGATGTTGGGTTAAGTCCCGCAACGAGCGCAACCCCTGTCCCATGTTGCCAGCGTGAAAGACGGGGACTCATGGGAGACTGCCGGTGACAAATCGGAGGAAGGTGGGGTCGAAGTCAAGTCATCATGCCCCTTATGTCCTGGGCTACACACGTGCTACATTGGCCGATACAAAGGGCTGCAAACTCGCGAGAGGGAGCGAATCCCAAAAAGTCGGTCTCGGTTCGGATTGGAGGCTGAAACTCGCCTCCATGAAGGCGGAGTTGCTAGTAATCGCGGATCAGCAATGCCGCGGTGAATATGTTCCCGGGCCTTGTACACACCGCCCGTCACACCACGAAAGTCGGCAATACCCGAAGCCGGTGGCCTAACCCGCAAGGGAGGGAGCCGTCGAAGGTAGGGTCGATGATTGGGGTGAAGTCGTAACAAGGTAGCCGTAGCGGAAGCTGCGGCTGGATCACCTCCTTTCTAGGGATGCCGGAGCTCTTACTCCGGCAGGCGCCGGTCCCCTTGATGGCCTCGGCCGTCGGGACAACCGGCTCAGCCTGGAACAATGTCGATCTCGACGTCTGCAATACGTACGCTGTTGAGTTTTGAAGGACTGGGCGCTCGAGCCCGCGCGGACCTTGAAAACTCCATAGCGACATCTATACCGGAGTTCTTCTGATCAAGAGAACAAGGGCACACGGTGGATGCCTTGGCACCGAGAGCCGATGAAGGACGTGGGCGGCTGCGATAAGCCCGGGGGAGAAGCTGACCATTCTGCGATCCCGGGATTTCCGAATGAGGAAACTCACCGCTGGTAATGCGGCGGTATCCGTACCTGAATACATAGGGTGCGGAGGGTAAGCCGGCGAACTGAAACATCTAAGTAGCCGGAGGAAAGGAAAGAAACCTCGACTCCCTTAGTAGTGGCGAGCGAAAGGGGATCAGCCCAAACCTGCGTGATGTGATAGGCGGCAGCCGTTGTCACGTGGGGGTTGTAGGGCTCGTCTTGATCCGTCTGTCGGCGGGTCGGGAAGTTACAAAGTCGCGTGTTAGTCGAAGTGGATGGAAAGCCATACCGCAGCAGGTAATAGTCCTGTAGGCGAAAATGCGCGGTCTTCCTTGACGAGTACCTGAGTACGGCCGGGCACGGGAAACCCGGTCGGAATCCGCGGGGACCACCCCGTAAGGCTAAGTACTACTCGGTGACCGATAGTGAACTAGTACCGTGAGGGAAAGGTGAAAAGCACCCCGGAAGGGGAGTGAAATAGCACCTGAAACCGTGTGCTTACAAGCGGTCGGAGCCGGCTAGTCCGGTGACGGCGTGCCTTTTGCATAATGAGCCAGCGAGTTAGTCTTCCACGGCAAGGTTAAGGAAACGGAGCCGTAGCGAAAGCGAGTCTGAATAGGGCGATTCAGTCGTGGGAGCTAGACCCGAAACTGAGTGATCTACCCATGGCCAGGTTGAAGCGGGGGTAAGACCCCGTGGAGGACCGAACCCACGTCGGTTGAAAACGGCGGGGATGAGCTGTGGGTCGGAGTGAAAGGCTAATCAAACTCAGAGATATCTGGTTCTCCCCGAAATATATTTAGGTATAGCGTCACGCGTTCAGTAACGGTTGTAGAGCACTGTTTGGCCTAGGGGGCCTACCAGCTTACCGAAGTCAGGCAAACTCCGAATGCCGTTACTCCAAAGCGTGGCAGTCAGAGTGCGGGGGATAAGCTTCGTGCTCAAAAGGGAAACAGCCCGGACCGTCGGCTAAGGTCCCTAATTCCATGCTAAGTGGGAAACGATGTCCGATTGCACAGACAACCAGGATGTTGGCTTAGAAGCAGCCACCATTCAAAGAGTGCGTAACAGCTCACTGGTCAAGTGGTCGGGCGCGGACAATGTAACGGGGCTCAAGCATGGAACCGAAGCCACGGACTTCACGCTTTGCGTGGAGTGGTAGGGGAGCGTTCCCAGGGCGGAGAAGCGGCGGCGTAAGCCTGCCGTGGAGCGCTGGGAAGTGAGAATGCTGGCATGAGTAACGAAAGGCGAGTGAGAAACTCGCCCGCCGAATGCCCAAGGGTTCCTGAGTAAAGCTAATCTACTCAGGGTTAGTCGGGACCTAAGCCGAGGCCGAAAGGCGTAGGCGATGGCCAACAGGTTGATATTCCTGTACCACGTCCCAACCGCTATCACCGATGGGGGGACGGGGTAGGTTAGGGCAACCCAGGCGTTGGTTGACCTGGGGTAACCGCGTAGGGTGGCTGGTAGGTAAATCCGCCGGCCGTTAAGCCTGAGACGGGATGCCGAGGCCCTTAGGGGCCGAAGTGCCTGAAACCATGCCTCCGAGAAAAGCCTCTAGGGAGGTTGGACGTGCCCGTACCAAAACCGACACAGGTGGGCAGGTAGAGAATACCAAGGCGATCGGAAGAACCCTCGTTAAGGAACTCGGCAAAATGGTCCCGTAACTTCGGGAGAAGGGACGCCCCGGTAGAGTGAAGCCCTTTACGGGCCTAGCTCGAGGGGGCCGCAGTGAAACGGCCCAAGCGACTGTTTACCAAAAACACAGGTCTCTGCGAAGTCGTAAGACGACGTATAGGGGCTGACTCCTGCCCGGTGCTGGAAGGTCACGAGGAGAGGTTAGCTTTCGGGCGAAGCCTTGAATCCAAGCCCCAGTAAACGGCGGCGGTAACTATAACCGTCCTAAGGTAGCGAAATTCCTTGTCGGGTAAGTTCCGACCTGCACGAATGGAGTAACGACTTGGGCGCTGTCTCAACGAGGGATCCGGTGAAATTGTAGTTTCGGTGAAGATGCCGAATACCCGTGGTTGGACGGAAAGACCCCGTGAACCTTTACTACAGCTTGACGTTGGAGTTCGGAATTCGTTGTCCAGGATAGGTGGGAGGCTGTGAAGCGGGGACGCCAGTCCTCGTGGAGCCAATCTTGGGATACCACCCTTCGTGTTCTGGGCTTCTAACCCGCTGCCGTAATCCGGGGCGGGAACAGCGTCAGGTGGGTAGTTTGACTGGGGCGGTCGCCTCCCAAAATGTAACGGAGGCGCGCAAAGGTTCCCTCAGCACGGTTGGAAATCGTGCGTAGAGTGCAAAGGCATAAGGGAGCTTGACTGCGAGACAGACATGTCGAGCAGGCGCGAAAGCGGGCCTTAGTGATCCGGCGGTAACTGGTGGACGTGCCGTCGGTCAACGGATAAAAGGTACTCCGGGGATAACAGGCTTATCCTTCCCAAGAGTCCACATCGACGGAAGGGTTTGGCACCTCGATGTCGGCTCGTCGCATCCTGGGGCTGAAGCAGGTCCCAAGGGTTGGGCTGTTCGCCCATTAAAGCGGTACGCGAGCTGGGTTCAGAACGTCGTGAGACAGTTCGGTCCCTATCCACCATGGGCGCTGGAGCTTTGAGAGGAGTCGTCTCTAGTACGAGAGGACCGAGACGAACAGACCTCTGGTGTATCAGTCGTCGTGCCAACGGCGCTGCTGATTAGCCACGTCTGGATGGGATAACCGCTGAAAGCATCTAAGCGGGAAGCCCACCTCGAGATGAGAGCTCCCATCCCCTCGAGGGAGTAAGGGCGGTCGGAGACTACGACCTTGATAGGCGGGACGTGTAATCGCAGCAATGCGTTCAGCGGACCCGTACTAATTGCCCGAGGTCTTGATTTGAACGCCGGTCAGAGTCGCTATGGAGTTTTGAGGGTCCCGCGCACCCGCGCGCCCTTGACAGTTCGGCGGTCATACCGGTAGGGAGACACCTCTTCCCATTCCGAACAGAGAAGTTAAGCCTGCCAGGGCCGATGGTACTCGGAGGGCAACCTCCCGGGAGAGTAGGTCGCCGCCGATTATTTGCTGAAAAGGAGCCGCTGAAGCGGCTCTTTTTCGTTCCGGAATCAGGCGGCCGCTTCGCTCTGCACGCGGTCGCGCCACATGGGGTCGAGTTCCCGGAGCCGGCGCACACGCTCCCCGACCGGCGGGTGCGTGACGAACAGCGCGGCCAGCCCATGCTCTGCGAACGGGTTGATCGTGAACATCGGCTCGGAGGCCGGGCTGCCCGCGAACTCGACGAGCTCCGCCGCCTGCTCGAGCCGTAGCAGGGCGTCGGCGAGGCCGTGCGGCGAGTCGCAGAGCTTCGCCGCGTAGCGGTCGGCCGAGAACTCGCGCTTCGGCGACACGAGCAGGTGGACGCAGGCCGACGCGATCGGTCCGAGGACGAAGAGGAGCGCCCGTTCGAACCAGCCGCCGATCCTGCTCGTCTCGAGCAGTACCGCGGCCGCGACGGCGGCGGCGGTCTGAACCTGGACGTCGTGGAGCCGCACGTGTGCGATCTCGTGCGCGAGCACGCCCTCGAGTCCGCCGGCGCGCGGCGCCTGGCTCGGAGCGTAGCCACTGCCGCTTGATCAAGCGGTGCGTCCTGTCGTCTCGGCCGTAGTCGGTGTGGCCGTGAGGTGACTCCTTCAGCGCGGGTACACGTCTACGCTGACGTAGCCGGTTCCCTGGCCCTTCAGTCCGGCGGTGACCGAGACGTGGCACACATCTTGTCTGCCGGCGATGTGCCAGAGCATGTTCCGAGTCCCGTCCGTATGGAAGCTGCGGCTGAGCTTCGAGACGGTCGTCCGCTTTCGACATCGGGTCGTCGTTGTGACCTTGGCCGTCCCGATGTAGAGGATGATCTTCTTCGGCTGGGAGGCCCTGACGGTGAAAGCCGCGCTCGGATTCCGCGCAGTGAGGTGAACCGACTTGGCGGTATACGCGCCAGAGGCGGAAGCCGCAGCCGCGATGACTCCGGCCGCAGCCAAAGCTCCGAGGTACAGAGTTCTCTTCATGCCTCTTAGGGTACAGCGGGCGATCCGGAAATCGGCCGATCTCCCTAACGGCTCGCCAACGAAGATCATAGAACTAGCGGCTACTCCGAGCGTAGCCCACGCCGTCAGGCCGTTCTCGTGCTCCAGTAGCGCTCGGCTTCGGCCTCCATGCGCTCCAGTCGCTCGTAGTAGTCCGGGAACTCCTTCATGTGCGCGAGCGCGATCTTCCCCGTCACGATCGGGTCGTCGTGGGTGACGTCGGTCTGTGGGTCGTGCGACCCGTGCTCGAACTCCACATCCATTCCGAGCCGGAACTGCTCGAGGTCGAAGCGACTCCAGTCGACTCCGATCTCGTCGCCGACGCGTTGAGCTTCTTCGGTCGTCGTCCGCCTGGTCTCTGCCATTGCAGGCCTCCTTGCAGGCTCGCTTCATCGAACTGTGCCACGCGCAACTCATTGTCCGTTCACCGGGCGCGGGAACGGTGGAGGTCGTGACTGTGGATCCTCAGAGACACCAGGTGAACCCCGACGGAAACAAGCGCCTGACGGCTGCCGTGGGAGTGCTTCTGCTCGCTCCTGTCCTTGTCGAGGTCGCGACCGTGCTGCTCGGCGTGCACACGTTCATGTCGTGGCACGTCTTCGTTGGGCTCGCGCTGATCCCGCTGGTCGTTCTGAAGCTGGCGACCACCGGCTGGCGCTTCGTCCGGTACTACACGCGCAGTCGCTCCTATGTGGCGCACGGGCCGCCGCAGACGGCGATGCGCCTGCTCGCGCCGCTCTTCGTCGGAGCGACTGTGGTCCTTTTCGGGAGCGGAGTCGCCATGGGGCTTCTGCACGGACACGCACTCCAGATCGCGCGCCGGCTCCATGGCCCGGCGTCGGTGATCTGGCTTTTGCTCCTCGGACTGCACGTGCTCGTCTATCTCGGCCGGGCGTTGAGAGACACCGCAGAGGACGTCCTGCCAGCTGACCCGACGCCCGTCCGCGGGAAGACGGCCCGCAGATATGCGCTGGCGACGGCCATCGTCTGCGGTCTGGTGCTCGGCAGCTCGCTCGTTCCCGCCCAGCACCGGTGGGTCAACATCCGGCACGACGAGCACGACCGAAACGAGGGTCAGTCGGCCGCGCGGAACTCGCCGTTATCGCAGGCACAGAGCCAGCGCCCGCAGTTCTCGACGACCGGCAGCGCCATTCCCATGGCGGCCGTCTGGACACGTCGCATCGAACCGCCGTGGGTGACGACGAGGACGCGCCCGTCGCCGGGATGGCGCTCGGCGATCCGTCGCAGCGCCTGCAGCATGCGCTCCTGATGCGCCTCCGTCGACTCGCCGACGAACTCCACGCGGTCGCGCTCGACAGCGTTCAGCCCTTCCCAGGTTCCCCAGTCCTTCTCGCGCAGATCGGGCTCCAGCGCGACCGGTAGCCCGAGCCGCTCGCCGACGATCTCCGCGGTCTCGTGCGCCCGTGCGAGGTCGCTGGAGTAGATCGCCTCGAGCTCCTCGCCCTCGAGCTCCTCGGCGAGCCGGCGCGCCTGACGCCGCCCGTAGTCGCTCAACGGCCGGTCGGTGTGGCCCTGGAGGCGTCCCTCGGCGTTCCAGTCGGTCTCGCCGTGGCGAACCAGAAGCAGAGTCGTCACGGCGGACTACGCTAGCCAGCCATGGACCTCGCGCTCGCCGACAGCGTCTGCCTCATCACCGGCTCCACCGGTGGGATCGGGCTCGAGACGGCGAAGCTCCTGCGCGCGGAGGGAGCGACGGTCGTGACGACCGGCCGCAGCGGCGGCGACGTGCGGGCCGACCTCTCGCAGCCGGGCGAGCCGGAGCGCGTCGTGCAGGAGACGATCGAGCGGCACGGGCGCCTCGACGTGCTCGTCAACAACGTCGGCTACACCGAGATCCGGAAGCTCGAGGACGTGACGGACGAGATCTGGCAGGCCTCGTTCGAGCTCAACCTGCTCAGCGCGGTTCGCGCCACGCGGGCTGCGCTGCCGGGGATGCGCGAGCGGGGCGCCGGGACGATCGTCAACGTCTCCTCGACCGCAGGGAAGCGCCCGTCGACCGGCATGCCGGACTACTCGGTGATGAAGGCGGCGCTCCTCTCGTTCTCGCGGCTGGTCGCGGACCTGCACGCGAAGGACGGGATCCGCTGCAACGCCGTCACGCCGGGCCCGACGGCGACGGAGGCCTGGCTCGGTGAGGGAGGCCTCGCGGACCAGCAAGGCGAGCGCGAAGCGGTGCTCGCCAAGGTCGCCGCCGGGCGTCCGCTCGGCCGGCTCGCCGAGCCCGAGGAGATCGCCGCCGTGATCGCGTTCCTCTGCTCGCCGCGCGCGAGCTACGTCACCGGCGCCGCCTGGAGCGCCGACGGCGGCACGGTTCCGATCATTCTCTGAAGAGCACGCTGATGCTTTCGCGGCCGTGGACGCGCTTGATCGCCTCCGCGAAGAGCGCGGCCACCGACACCACCTCGACCTTCCCGCCGAGCGGGTGCGGCTGGTTTTCGACGGTGTCGGTGACGATGACGCGCTCGATCGGGCTCGCGGCGATCTTGGCCGCGGCGTCTCCGGAGAAGACGGCGTGCGTGGACGCGGCGATCACGGAGCGCGCGCCGCGCTCGACAAGCCGCTCGGCCGCCTCGACCAGCGTTCCGCCCGACGCGATGAAGTCGTCGACGAGCACGGCGTCGCGGCCGGCGACGTCCCCGAGCAGGCCGAACACCTCGACCTCCTCGTCATGGCCGGGGCGCGTCTTGTCGGCCAGCGCGAAGCCGCCGCCGAGCCGACGCGCGAAGCGGCGCGCCATCTTGGCGTAGCCCGAGTCCGGGGCCACGACCACCGGATCGTTCACGCCTGCGCGTCGAATCGCGTCCACGAGGATCGGCAGCGCATAGAGGTCGTCCACCGGGATGCGGAAGAAGCCCTGGATCTGCGGCGCGTGCAGGTCCATGGTCACGACGCGGTCGGCGCCGGCGACCTCGATCGCGTCGGCGAGCACGCGCGCACGGATCGAGACGCGCGGCTCGTCCTTCTTGTCGCCCTTGCCGTAGCTGAAGTACGGCACGACCGCCGTCACGGAGGCCGCGCTCGCGCGCCGGCACGCGTCGAGCCAGAAGAGCAGCTCGACCACGTTGTCGTTCGTCGGGTAGACCGTCGACTGGACGACGTAGACGTCGCGCCCGCGGACGTTCTCCAGCAGGCGGACGAAGATCGTGCCCTCGGCAAAGCGCATCGTCTCGGCGACTGCAGGCTGCACGCCGAGCTCCTCGCAGATCGCGCCGCCGAGGCGGCGGCTGCCCGAGCCGCAGACGACGACGGGCTGGTCGGCCGGACGGCGACGCAGGCGCATCGGCGCAAGTATCCACGACCGTTCGGCCGCTTCCTTCCCCGCCGCCAACCGGGCTAGGCTGAACTCACGATGCCCGAGATCGCCGGACAGGTAGCGGACGGCTTCGCCGACGCGGTTCGCGAGCACGAGGAGCAATGGCTCTCGCCGCTCGCCGTGCGGTCGTACGAGACGCGTGGGCGGGAGGCTCCCGAGGAGGAATGCCGGCTGCGCACGCCGTTCCAGCGCGACCGCGACCGGATCGTCCATTCGAAGGCGTTTCGCCGGTTGCGCCACAAGACGCAGGTCTTCGTCGATCCCGAGGGCGACCACTTTCGCACCCGGCTCACGCACACGTTCGAGGCGGCAGGCATCGCGCGCGGGGTCGGGCGGGCTCTGCGTCTGAACGAGGACCTCACCGAGGCGATCGCGGTCGGGCACGACGTCGGTCACCCGCCGTTCGGTCACGCGGGGGAGGAGGCACTCGACGAGCTGCTGCGCGAGCGCGGCCTCGGCGGCTTTCGCCACAACGAGCACTCGCTGCGCGTCGTCGAGCGGCTCGAGCGCGACGGCCGCGGGCTCAACCTGACGTGGGAGGTGCGCGACGGAATCCTCAAGCACACCGGCCCCGAGGAGCCCGAGACGCTCGAGGGCCGAATCGTTCGCCTCGTCGACCGCTTCGCCTACATCAACCACGACATCGACGACGCCGTCCGCGCGGGTCACCTCGATCCGGCCGACCTGCCGGCCGAGCCGATCGCACTGCTCGGCGACACGGGCTCGCGCCGCATCGACACGCTCGTCCACGACGTGGTCGAGAACTCGGCGCACACCGGCGACATCGTCCAGAGCGACGAGATCGGCGAGGCAATGCTCGCGCTGCGCAGCTTCATGTTCGAGCGCGTCTACCACGCGCAGGATCACGGCCCCGCCCGAGTGGCGGTGCGGCGAATCTTCGCTGACCTGGTCGACGCGCGCGGGATGGACACCGAGGGCGCGACCGACTACCTGGCCGGGATGACCGACCGTTTCGCGCTCGGCTATGTGGCGGAGCTCGAGTAGGCCGTGGCCCGCATCAAGGACGAGTCGGTCGAGCGCGTCAAGGCGACGATGGAGATCCTCCCGCTGGTGGAGGACGTCGTCCGCCTTCGCAAGGCGGGCAGCACGTACAAGGGCCTCTGCCCCTTCCACTCCGAACGGACGCCGAGCTTCACCGTCACCCCCGGGCGCGGCACCTTCAAGTGCTTCGGCTGCGGCGAGGGCGGCGACGCGATCACCTTCGTCGAGAAGACCGAGAACGTCGACTTCGTCGGCGCGATCGAGCTGCTCGCGCGCCGCTTCGGCGTCGAGCTCGAGTACGAGGAGGCGTCTCCCGAGCAGGAGGAGAAGCGGAAGCGTGAGGACAGGCTCCGGGCATTGCTCGAGCGGGCGGCCGAGTTCTACTCGCGAGTGCTCTGGGAGTCCGAGGCCGGCGCCGGCGCGCGCGAGTACCTCGCCTCCCGTGAGCTCCGCGAGGAGATCTGCCGCGAGTTCCGGCTCGGCTATGCAGTCGCCGGATCTGCATTGACGAAGCGCGCGAGCGAGGAGGGATACAGCCGCGACGACCTCCTCGAGACAGGCCTTTCGAACCGAGGAGGCTACGACTACTTTCAGCGGCGGCTCATCTTCCCACTGGCCGACCGGCGCGGCGCGGTCCTCGGCTTCCAAGCGCGCAAGATGTTCGACGACGACCCGCTGCAGGGGAAGTACGTCAACTCCCCCGAGAGCCCGCGGTTCACGAAAGGGAACCTTCTCTACGGCCTGGATCTGGCCCGGCAGTCGATCGCCAAGGAGGATCGGGCAGTCATCGTCGAGGGGAACACAGACGTCATTGCCCTGCGGCAGTCGGGTTTTCTGCCCGTGGTCGCCTCCATGGGGACGGCTCTCACGGAGCAGCAGCTGAAGGACCTCGCTCGGCTCACGCGCCGCCTCTTCCTCTGCCTCGACGCCGATGCGGCCGGCAGCGAAGCGACGCTGCGCGGGATGGACCTTGCGATGCGGCACGACTTCAAGCTGAAGATCGTGGCGCTGCCTGAGGGAACGGATCCCGCCGACGACCCCGACGCGTTCAAGGTCGGGCTCGCCGACGCGGTCAGCTACCAAGTTCACCGTGTCCGTCTCGAGTTCAAGCGTGCCCGTGATCGCGAGAGCGCGTTCTCCGCCATTCGCAGCTTCCTCACCTCGCTGCCCGACTCGCCGGAGCACCTCGAGGCGATCCGGGTCGCGGCCGATCTCCTCGACCTGCCGCCCGAGACGCAGTCGGGGCTCGCACCGGCGCGGGGGAGCGCGCGCACAGCGGGAGTGGTCTCGCCGCGGCTGCTCGACGCCGGCCTGCGCCTCGAGCGCAGCGCCCTCGCGGGCGTCGCGGCTCACGAGTCGCTTCTGCCGGAGCTCGAGCTGCTGGGGCCGGAGCACTTCGACGACGAGCTGCACCGGCGCGCCCGTGCCTACCTGCTGGGCCAAGAAGCCACTGACGGCGAGCTGACCGCGCTGCTCGCCGGGCTCTACGCACTCCGGGACGAAGAGGAGATCACGCTCGAGACGGCCCGTCAGCTCCTCCTCCGCCTGCGGGAACGTCAGCTGCAGCGAGAGCTCGCCGACGCCGACGACGAGCACTTCGTCGAGCTTCAACAGGCGCTCGCAAAGCTCCGCGACGAGATCAGAGCCTTCGCGTAACGCTGGCTACAATGCCGCCGCCGATCCCCGGTAGCTCAATTGGCAGAGCATCCGGCTGTTAACCGGAGGGTTGTTGGTTCGAGTCCAACCCGGGGAGCTTTTCGCCGCGCGCCCCGATAGGCTCCGCCCTCGTGCCGGACCTTCGCTCCCGTTTCGACGAGCTCCTGCGGCGCCTCGGCGAGATCTCCGACCTCCAGCGCGCCGGCGCCCTGCTTGCCTGGGACCAGGAGACGGGAATGCCGCCCCTCGGCGCGCCCGCGCGCGCCGAGCAGCTCGCGACGGTGGCCCGGCTCGCGCACGACCGTGCCACCGCGCCCGAGCTCGGCTCCCTCCTCGAGGAGTTGCGCGAGCTCGAAGAAGGTTCGCAGCGGGAGTCGTTCGAAGCGAGCATCGTGCGCGTCGCGCGGCGCGACTACGAGAAGAAGCGCGGCGTGCCGAGCGACCTGCGCGCCGAGATGACCCGGGCCGGATCGCTCGGCTACACCGCCTGGCTCGAGGCGCGCGCTGCCGCCGACTACGAGATCTTCCGCCCACACCTCGAGCGCCGGATCGCCCTTGCGCAGGAGTACGTGGCCTGCCACGAGCCGTTCGACGACCCGTACGACCCCCTCCTCGACGACCACGAGCGAGGCATGCGAACGGCGGACGTCGCAGCGGTCTTCTCCCGCCTGAAGGACGAGCTCGTGCCGCTCGTCGCCGGAATCGGTGAGCCGGTCGACGACTCGTGCCTCCACGGCGACTTCTCGCCCGAGCGCCAGCGGGAGTTCTCGCTCGCGGTGCTGTCGCGCTGGGGCATGGACGACCAGGCGTGGCGGCTCGACGACACCGTCCACCCGTTCGCCACGGGCATGTCGGAGTCGGACATCCGTCTGACCACGCGCTTCGACCGGGACAACCTGGGCGGGCTCCTCTCGTGCCTGCACGAGTTCGGGCACGGCATCTACGAGCGCCAGGTCGACGCGCGGTATCTCCGCACTCCGCTGCAGGAGGGCACCTCGTCGGGCTTCCACGAGTCGCAGAGCCGGCTGTGGGAGAACGTCGTGGGGCGTGGCCTCTCGACGTGGCGCTTCTTCTACCCGCGACTCCAGGAGACGTTCCCCGAACAGCTCGGGGGCGTCCCGCTCGACGAGTTCCACCGTGCGCTCAACCGCGTCGCGCCAGGCCCGATTCGCGTGGACGCCGACGAGGTCACCTACTCGCTCCACATCGTCCTGCGCTTCGAGCTGGAACGGGACATGCTCGCGGGGACGGTGACTCCGTCCGACCTGCCGGACGCGTTCGACGCGAAGCTTCGCGAGTACCTGGGAATCGAGCCTGCGAACGTCCTCGAGGGTGTGCTGCAGGACGTCCACTGGTCGGACTCCAACTTCGGCTACTTCCCGACGTATGCGCTCGGGAACGTCATCTCGATCCAGCTGTGGGAGCGCGCGACGGGGGAGCTCGGCGATCTCGACGGCGAGTTCGAGCGAGGCGAGTTCGGCTCGCTGCGCGAGTGGTTGGGAGAGCACGTTCACCACTGGGGTCGCGTCTTCGAGCCGGCGGAGCTGCTCGAACGTGTCGTGGGCGGGCCGCTCGACGCCGAGCCCTACCTCGCCTATCTCCACGGGAAGGTCGAGGCTCTCGACTCGGCATGAGTTCTGGGACGGCAGCGCTGCGCTAGACTCGCGGCGTGGGCTGGCTGTACATCGCCTTGCTCGCGGTCGCTGTCGTGCTGGTCGCGGCCGCCGAGTGGCCGCGGCTCGGGGAGCGGTTCGGAGTCGACTCGCGTCGGCGTCGGCAGCGTGCCAGGCGGAAGGCGAGCCTTCGCGTCGTCCGGGACGACGAGGCGGACGAGTTCGCGGCGAGCGTCGAGCGCGATCTCGCCAACCTGCCGACGATCGACGACCGCGAACGCCGCTCGCGCTAGAGCCTCAGCTGAACGGCGATCCTGCGTCGGCGTGATTTTTCAGCCACGCCGTCCGTAGCTCTCGCGTCCGTCGTTCCAGTCCCTTGATCAGCCGGCGGGCTTCCTGCAGCTCATGTGAGAGTGCTTCGACCCGGCGTACCTCGCCCGCGATCTCGGCGAGCAGGCTGGCCGGATCGGCGTTCAGCTCGGTGAGCCGGAGCTCGGCGGCGTGGTGATGTGCCTCCGTCGCCCGCAACCAGCCGCCGGCTTCGTCGTCCAGCGCGCGCAGCTCGGCCTCGGTCGCCACGTCGCCCGCAACGACCTGACGCAGGCGTGTCGTAAGTGCGAGATCGAGCTTTTCGGGCAATGCGCTCACCGGGCGGCCCGAGCCTGACAGATCTAGGAGGGTTTGGCGGAAGGCAGCTCGTCGTCGGCGTGCGATGGTCGTTCGCTGACAAGGACGCAGGGAGCGTGAATAGCAGCGCTATTCGCGCGACTGAGGACGCCGCTCAGCGGGCGAGCAGCGTGCGCCGGCGGCTCAGTCTGATTTTCGCCAAACCCTCCTAGCGCCGGAGCGTCACCGTCGTGTGGAAGACGCGCGTGTTCGGCAGCACCGGGCCGACGTCCTCCATGTTCTTCGTCTCCTGGTAATCCGACGCCCTGACGGTCACTGTCTGCTTCCCGGCGCGAAGGCCCTTGGTGCGCAGCAGGAGCACGCCGTCGGCATACGTCAGGCGGACCGGCTTCCCGCCGACGTTCGCGTGGAAGGAGCGCGGGTCGACCCCTGAGCCCGAGTCGTGTAGCGAGACGCGGATCGGCCGCCCGATCTTGTCCTTGTGGGCGAGGAGCCGGATCGAAGGCGGCGACGTGTCGTTGACCCAGAAGCGGAATGTGAAGGCGCCCGGCTTTGCGCCTGTCGGCGTGTCGAAGACGAACTCGTACGTGCCGGGATCGGGGAGCACGGCTCCGACGACCGGCTCCGCCCGGTCGAATCCCTGGTAGGGGTCGAGGCTCGCCGGAATCCCGGTGTAGCCGACGACGCGGTTCTCGTCGTTGCCGGCGACGAGCCGCGGCGAGACCTTCATTCCCGGCGCACGATGGACGATCACGGCGCCGAAGTTCGCGACCTGCCGCCGCACGGTGAACCGGAACACCTGCTCCGGCCCTCCGAGCCGGGTCGGCACTCCGAGAGCGAGGCCACGCTGTGGATAGCGGTAGGAGGAGACGCGCGACGCCTTCCCGGCGGTGTCGCCGTGGTAGAGGCCCGGGCCTCGCAGGATCCTGTGGGGATCGAGGTGCAGCCTCGGCACCTCCACGTGGAACCAGAACGCGACCCTTCGTATGTTGGCACCGCGGGTCAAGACGACGAAACCGGTGCCATTGCCGGCTCTGGCCGTCCGCGAGACCGTGAGCCGCAGAGCCGACGTGGCTCCCGCCACGAGTGTCTTCGCCTGTGGCTCGAGCTTGGCGCCGTGCGGCATCGACTGCGCGTGGATCGAGACAGCCCACGGCGTGCTCCCGCCGCCGGCGTCGGTGGTCGAGAAGTGCTTCGTGCCCGAGAACCCGCGCCGGACGAGCCCCCAGCCGAGCGAGGTCGGGTTCGTGAAGATCAACGGCTGGTCGGCGCGGACCAGGTTGATCCTGCCGCCTCCTTCGCGCAGCACCGAGACTTCGCCGGCGTGGCCGGTGGGATGCACTTCGTCTCCCGTCGAGGCGAGGGCCGACTTGACCTGCTCCACCGTCCAGGTCGGATGCCGCTGGAGGAGAAGCGCCGCACCGCCGGCGACGTGGGGCGTAGCCATGCTCGTGCCGTCGAGCAGCTCGAAGGCGTGCGCGGGAACGGACGACAGGACGTCCACACCGGGTGCCGTCACGTCGGGCTTGAGCTGGAGCGACACCGGCGTCGGCCCGGCCGACGAAAAGTCGGCGATGTGGTCGGGTCGCGTTCCGTCGCCGTTGCCCATGGTCGAGGCGGCGACCGAGATCGCGGCCGGGGCATTGCCCGGGGAGCCGATCGTCCCGAGCCCGCCCGCGCCGTAGTCGTTGCCGGCGGCGACCACCGGTACGACTCCGGCGGCCGCGGCGTTGTCGAGCGCCTTGACGACGATGTCACGGTTCGGCTGTACCTCGGGCTCGCCGATGGAGAGATTGATGACGTTCATCCCGTCCGCGACCGCCTGGTCGATCGCCTTGGCGATCTCCGGCGAGTTACCGTCGAGGCCGAAGTCCGCCGTCGGCACTGTCAGCGCCTTGTAGTTGCCGAGATACGCCTTTGGCGCGACGCCCGAGATGGGCGCGAGGCCGCCGGCCTGGGTCGGCGTGTCGAAGTCTCCTGCCGCGATCCCGGCGACGTGCGTCGCATGGAAGGAGAAGTCGGGGTCGAACGGCCGGGCCGCGTACTTCCAGTGGGTGGACGGTGAGGGGAACGCCCGCGCGACGATGACCTTCGGCGTGGTGTAGGCCGTGTCTCCCTTCGGGAAGCCGGCTGGGTACGAAAGGCCGGACGGGTCGAAGTACGGATGCGCCTGGTCGATGCCGTCGTCGACGAGCCCGATCTTGACGCCCTGCCCCGCGGTGGCGAGGGACTGACCCCAGAGCGCCGTGGCGCCGATCAGGGCAGGTCCCGGGTTCGCGGTGACGGCTGAGGGCGATCGGGGAACGTCGCGCAGCGTGTGATACGTGACGGTCGGCCAGACGGTCGCGCCCGGCAGCTCGCGCAGGCGCGCCAGATCCGAAGCCGGGAGGACGACCGAGACGCCGTCGAGCGCAACGCCGTAGTGCCAGCGGATGCCGGCCGCCGGAATCGTCGCGGCGAGCCGCGCCGCGAGCGTGCGCTGGGTCGCCGCCAGCGTGCGGAGGTAGGAGACCGCGGCGGGCGCGCGCACCGCAAGTGCGTGCCGTCGTAGCGCCGTGGCTGCGAGCGTTCGGTTGTTGGCGACCGCCACCGCGAGCGACGGTCGCGGGAGCGTCACGACGACCTCGACGAGCTTGTCCGGGGAAGGCGCCGATGCAGCCGAGCTTCCACCCGCGAGCAGCGCGAGCGCGGCCGCGAGGGCGAGCGCGAGGGGGAGCAGTGAGCGGCGCACGAGGCCGCATGGTACGTGCGTTCGGAGCCGTTTCGGGTGCCCCGATCGGGCTACACAAATGCTTATCATCCCGCCGGTGACAATGGGATCGTTGCCGGACTGGCTTCCCCCGTTCCTGGTCGCGGCGTTCAGCGTCTTCCTCCTCAACGCCGCGTGGCTGGTGCAGCGTCGCCGCATACGCCGCCAGGCTTGGGATCAGAGGTTCATGCGCGAGCTACAAGGCTGGGACGGGCGTCTACCCGCCGAGTTCGAGCGGCTCCCGTAGTAACCGCGCGGCTCTCTCAGGGCTGCTCGCAGGCGATCCCGGTGGTTGAGCACGAACAGTTGGCTACGCCGCGTGCCCGAACAGCTGTCGGTAGAGCGCCTGCCAGTTGGTCGCAAAGCCGCGCCGAGCAGCCGCGAGCGAGAGTCGCCCGTCGCAGACCCATTCCTTGGCGCGGTTCTCGGCCGCGTCTTTCAGGTGGTAGTTGGCTGTGCCACGGCCGGGCTCGGGGTAGAGGTTGCCGATCGCGTTCGATCCACCTAGCTCGAGCGGGATGATGTGGTCGATCTCGATCGAGTAGCCGTAGTAGGCGGCGGGCATGCCGTACTCGCGCTCGACCGAGAACTTCTCGCTCTGCGGCACGCTCCGGATCGACCCGGTGTGAAAGCCTGACCGGCAGATGACGCGCTTCGTGAGGCGCAGGTAGTAACCCCCGGGCGAGCAGCGCTGGTCAGGACGGGCAGCGCGGCGGCAGCCGCTTGTTCTTGTGCGGTGTCCGACGAGCACCGTCCGTCCAGTACGAACGCGCGCCTTCTTCCCGCTCGGGCCGCTAAGCCAGCGAGCGACGCCGCCGTGGTGCGAGCAGGTGCCGGGACGATGCTTCGAGTAGCTGTAGGTGCCGTCCCGGCAGAGCGCTGTCGCGCCGGAAGGAGCCGCGGCAGAAGCGGCCGGAATCGCGAGCGCAAGGAGCACCGCCAGGAGGATGGTGAATCGCGTCATGGAGTAGCTCAAGTGTCAGCGGCTTCGCCGGAAACGTCCATGGCCTATTCGGCTCATCTCGGGGCGGCGCAGGTCCTACGGGCACGAGCTGCCCTGAGCCGCGCGAGGCGCCGCCGCTGCTTGGTGCGCCGCAAACCCGCTTGGCTACACTGACGCTCCGCGCGGATGTGGCGGAATTGGTAGACGCGCACGGTTCAGGTCCGTGTGGGCTTCGGCTCGTGGAGGTTCAAGTCCTCTCATCCGCATAGAGCCCTACCCGACCGGGGCTAAGAGGTAGTTCCTCCTAGGCGGTGACGGGGACGGTCTCGAGGAGCGCCTTCGCCGCCTCGGCCTCTTCGCCGGCGGCGGGTACCCACCACAGCGCCGGCAGCGGGAGATCGTCCGAGTAGCCGTGCTCGCTGAGCCGGGCGCGCTCGTCCGCGAGGGCCTGTTGCACGTCCTCGTTGATCTCGCCCAGGGCCTCCAGCAGCGCGGGGCCGATCGGCCAGCCGCGAACGTACTGCCGATCGTCGCCCACCCAGAAGATGTGCGGCCGTGCCGCTGCGGTAACCATGCGTCTTTCGTAGGTCGACGCTGCGAAGTCGCACACACCCGTACGTCTAGGTTGGCGGCACTGGAGGTCCAAGCCCGGGCCGGGAGGCGTAGCTAAATCAGGGGGCCAGGGAGAATCCTGATGCTTGCGCGAGTGCGGCCTGCGCCAAGCGCCCGAGGAGACTCCGACCCCCTGACAGGAAGAGAATCGGCGGGAGAGGGCGATCCTTGAGCGCGCCGCTCACGTAGCGGCCTTGCGGCGCCGGTCGAGTTTCGACTCGAAGGCGCGGCGCAACAGCTCGCCGGTCATGTCTCCCGTCCGGCGCGGGATCGGCTTCGGCTCCTGGCGCACGACGCTGACGATCTCACCGCTCCGCCCGCCGTAGCTGCGGGCGTAGGCCTCCGCCTCGCGAATCGGGGAGGCCTCGTCCCGCCGCCCACGACCGAAGAGCGAACGGAGCCACCGAAGCACGCGACTAGCGTCGCAGAAACCCGTAGAGGCCGTCAGCCGACAGCGAGCTCGACGTCGGCGTCCGGGTAGAGGACGCTCCAGACGCGGAGGTAGAGCTCGAGCTCGAGGTGCTGCGAGTCTTCCGGCGTCTCGTCGAGATCGATCCGATCCGGTGCGCCCACGACTGCACGCCGGCCGACGCTCGTCAGGAACGCCGCGAGCGGGTCGGTGTACGAGGGATCGCGCAGGAAGAGCTGCATGCCGCTCCCTGATCCTTGCCGCGCGGGCCGGTCTTCGGACACCCCCCGCCGGGGGATTTGCGGAGCTCTTAGGCGGAGGCGAGGGCCGCGAGCACGTCGTCGGCATGCGTGTCGGGCTTGACGTCTTGCATGACCTTCGCGACCGTCCCGTCGGGCGCGAGGAGGAAGGTCGTGCGGCTCACGCCCCAGTACGTCTTGCCCTTGTACTCCTTCTCGCCCCACGTGCCGTACCGCTCGGCGACCTCGTGCTCGGGGTCGGCGAGGAGCGTGAAGGGCAGGTCGTACTTCTCCTTGAACTTCACATGCTCCGCGGCGCTGTCGGGCGATACTCCGAGCACGACGGCGCCCGCACTCTCGAACTGGGCGTACGCGTCGCGGATCCCGCAGGCCTGCGCCGTGCAGCCGGGCGTGTCGTCCCTCGGGTAGAAGTAGAGGACGACCGGCTTGCCGCGGAAGTCCGACAGGCTGACGCGCTCGCCGGCGTCGGTCGTCGCGGTGAAATCGGGTGCCGGCTCGCCCTCGGAGACCACGTCCGGAGCGTAGTCGGGGCGAGTGGGGCTGAGCGGCACCGAGAAGCAACCGGCCGCCCCCGGAGAGGCGGCCGGCGTCGTCGGGAGACGACCTTTCTGCGGGACCCCAGTGGAGGTGTCCCCCGAGCTTTGGGGCCATTCCAGGTTTCAAGTGACAAACGCTGCCGTCCGCCGAGCGGATACGGCGTCAGCCGAGATTCAGCAAGTGCAGGTCGGGCAGCTCGCGGTACCGCTCCTCGAGGTCGAAGCCGTAGCCGACGTACAGCTCGTCGGGAACGACGAAGCCGACGTAGCGCACGGGGAGGTCATCGACGAGGCGCCGGTAAGGCCGGTCGAGCAAGGTCACCGCCGCGACGGAGGCCGGACCGCGCAGCTCGAACGTGCGGACGAGGTAGTTGAGCGTCAGGCCCGTGTCGACGACGTCCTCGACGATCAACACGTCGCGTTCTCGCACGTCGAGATCGAGGTCCTTGAGGACGCGGATCTGCTGGTGCCCACCCATGACCGCGCTGCCGTAGCCGGCGAGCTCGACGAAGTCGATCGCGTGGAGGATCGGGGTCGCGCGCGAAAGGTCGGCGGCGAAGACGAGGCTCGCCTTGAGCGACGCGACGAGAACCGGCTCGCGGTCGGCATAGTCATGGGCGATCTCTGCTCCGAGCTCGCGGACCCGTACGGCGATCTCGGCGGCGGAGAGGTGGATCTCCCCGATCCGGTCGTCGCCCGGCAATTGACCGGACTCAGCTGGCGAGGTCGAGGTGGAAATGCTGGGCGAGGCGCTCCAGGTCGCGCCGATAGAAGAGCTTGATCTTGATGTCCGGATATCGCTCGCGCACCTTGCGCAGTTTCCGGTTCTTGCGGGTGACGAGCGACTGCTTCATGGCGGTGATCTCGACGTAGAGGTTCTGGTCGGGGAGGAAGAAGTCGGGCGTGAACGCCTCGGTCACGCGACCTTTCTCATCCTGCTCGAGCACGAACGTCCGAGGCTCGTATTCCCACGGGACGTCGTAGTAGTCGAGCACCTTTGCGCACTCGAGCTCTGCGGGACTCGCGAACCGCGGCGGCTCGGTGCCGCGATACGCCTGGAAGACCGGGAGCTCAAGCTCCATCGCAGGTCACGGTAGCTGCGCGGTCGGATGCCGAAACAATCGGCACAAGCGTGCGCCGTGGACGCGCGCTATCTAGCCTTCCGCGCGATGTTCCGGATCGTGCAGCTCTCCGACCTCCATTGCGGGACGCAGTTCTTCCTCCCGCAGCACCTCGAGCGCGCGATCACCGAAGTGAACGAGATGCAGCCGGACGTCGTCGTGATCTCGGGCGACCTCACCTCGAACGGCTTCAAGGACGAGTACGCGCTCGCGCGCGAGTACCTGAACGGCATCGAGTGCGAGTCGATGGTCGTGATCCCGGGGAACCACGACTCACGCAACGTCGGGTACGTCCACTTCGAGGACCTCTTCGGCGAGCGGAACTCCGTGCTCAATATCGGTCCGGCGACGATCGTCGCGGTCGACTCGAGCGAGCCCGACCTCGACAACGGCCAGGTCGGCCGCGGGCGCTACCGCCTGATCGAGGAGGCGTTCGCGGGAGCGGCGAACCTGCGGATCTTCGTCCTGCACCACCATCTGCTGCCGATCCCGGGAACCGGCCGCGAACGCAACATCGTCAACGACGCCGGCGACACGCTCGAGACCCTCCAGCGGGCGGAAGTCGACCTCGTTCTGGCCGGACACAAGCACGTCCCGTACGCGTGGCGGCTCGAGGATCTCTTCGTCGTCAACGCAGGCACGGTCTCGTCCTCGAGGCTGCGCGGCAAGGGAAGGCCCTGTTACAACGTCGTCGAGGTCGAGGGCACCCATGTCGACGTGTGGCGCCGCTACCCGTTCCACGGGCAGGAGAAGATCATCCAGTTCTCGACCGAGACGAAGACGTACGAGAAGTACACGGCGAAGATCGACGACGAGGTGCGCTCGACGTGAGCGAGCGGGCGCTCGTCCTGATCGACGGCGAGCACTACGCGCCGGTCGTGCGGGATGCGCTCGACGCGCTCCCCTACGTCGTCGTCGGCGCGCTGCTCGTGGGCGGGACCGAGAAGCTGCGCGGGGACGACGATTATGGAGTTCCGCTCGTCGACGCGCTCGACGCGGTGGAGGCAGATCTCGTGTTCGACCTCTCCGACGAGCCGGTGCTCGGGCCGCGCGAGCGGATGCTCTGGGCCTCGCGCGCGCTCGCGCTCGGGCTGCCGTATCTCGGCGCCGACTTTCGCTTCGATCCGCCGCCGCTCGAGCCGGTCGGGACGCCTTCGCTCGCCGTGATCGGCCTGGGGAAGCGGATCGGAAAGACAGCGGTGGCGGGGCACGTCGCTCGCCTGCTCGCCCGCGACCGCCGGGTCGTCGTCGTGGCGATGGGCCGCGGCGGGCCGGCCGAGCCGGAGCTCGTCGAGGCGCCGCCGACGCTCGACGACCTGCTCGCGCTCTCCCGCTCGGGCAGGCACGCCGCCTCCGACCATCTCGAGGCGGCCGCGCTCGCCGGCGTCCCCGCCGTCGGGTGCAGGCGGGCAGGGGGAGGGCTCGCAGGCGCTCCGTTCCGATCAAACGTCCTCGCAGGAGCGCGGCTTGCAGCGCAGCTCGAGCCCGAGCTGCTCGTCTTCGACGGCAGCGGCGCCGCAGTGCCGCCCGTCGAGACGGACGCGCGAATCCTCGTCACGAACGGCGATCACGATGCGCGCGCCGGGCTCAATGCCTATCGCGTCCTCATCTCGGACCTGGTCGTCGACACCGGCGGAGCCGATCGCGACGCGATCCGCTCGATCTCGGACATCCCGGTTGTCGCGGCCGAGCTCCGTCTGCGTCCGGCCGAGCCGCTCAACGGGCGCCGCACCGCGGTGTTCACGACCGGCCCGGCCCCGACCGACGAGCTCGACGCGGAGATCGTCCACGTCTCTCGCAACCTCGCGCGGCGAGAGGCGCTGCAGGAGGAGCTCGAGCAGGTCGACGCGGAGGTGTACCTCGTCGAGCTCAAGGCGGCCGCGGTGGATGTCGTGGCCGAGGCTGCGCTCGTGCGCGGCGCGGAGGTCGTCCTCGCCGCGAACGACGTCGTCTCGGACGAGCTCGACGAGTGCGTGCTCACCCTCGCGAAGCAGGCGGTGCGCGCGTGAACGAGCCGCGCCGGATCAACCCGCTCCCGCTGGGCGGCGAGGAGCACGGGCTCCCGTACTCCCGCGGGCTGATGGCGCGCTCGCTCATGGCCGCCGGAGTCGCCGGGCACCGCGCGTATGCGCTGGCGAGCCGGATCGGCGACGAGCTCATCAAGCGTGGGATCGACACGATCGAGATCGAGCGGCTCGAGGCGCTCGCGGTCGACGTGCTCGGCGAGCAGGAGGGACGCGAGTCGATCCAGCGCCTGCGGCGCTACCAGGAGCTCCGCGAGCTCGACCTGCCGATCATGGTCTTCATCGGCGGCGCGACCGGCACCGGCAAGTCGACGGTCGCGACGGAGCTCGCCTACCGCTTCGGCATCACGCGGGTCACGTCGACCGACTTCGTGCGTCAGACCATGCGAGCGTTCTTCTCGCGCGCGTTCATGCCCGCGATCCACCAGTCGAGCTTCGAGGCGGGCGACGTCTATCCCGACGCCGACGATCCGCTCGAGTACGGCTTCCTGCAGCAGGCGAGAAACGTCCTGGTCGGTGTCGGCGCCTCGTCCGAGCGTGCGCTCGAGGAGGGCTGGTCGCTCGTGCTCGAAGGCGTCCACCTCATCCCCGGGATGGTCGAGCTGCCGCGGCCGGAGCTCGCGGTCTCGGTCTTCGTCGTGCTCTCGATCGAGGACGAGGACGAGCACGTGCGCCACTTCCGCTTCCGCGACGAGGATTCGGAGCGGCCGGAGTCGCGCTACCTCGAGCGCTTCGAGGACATCCGCCGCCTGCAGGAGCTCGTCGTGGCGCGGGCGCATCGCGCCGGCGTGCCGGTGATCGAGAACGAGGACGCGGACCGGGCGGCGCGGACGGTCGCAGACCTCGTCCTCGACGCTGCCGAGCAAAGTCGTACGGTTACCCGGTGAGCGAGACCGCCGACTACGAGGCCGAGGAGGACCGGCCGTGCCAGTGCCAGGCGTACCTGCGGGCGACCGAGCGCGCGGCGCTCGTCTCCGCTCGCTGGCTCGGCCGGGACGACGAGCATGCCGCGGAGGAAGCGGCGGCGACCGGGATGCGGGCGACGCTCGACGTCCTGCCGATCAGCGGCCGCGTCGTCTTCGGCTCGCTGGACGACTCGGGCGGTCTCACGCCGGGGGCGATCGTCGGCTTCGGCGGCAAGGAGGTTGACCTCGCACTCGACCCGCTCGAGGGCCGGGGCATCGTCGCGCGTGGTGGCAACGGCGCGATGTCGATGATCGCCGTCGGCGCTCCCGGCCGCTTCACGCAGCTCCCCGACATCTACATGCGGAAGATGGCCGTCGGCCCGCGGGCCCGCGGCTCGATCGACCTCCTCCGCCCGGTCGGCGAGAACATCGAGGCGATCGCGGAGGCGTTCGGGCGGCGCGTCAACGACGTGACGACGATCGTCCTCGACCGGCCGCGCCACCACGACCTGATCGAGGAGATCCGCAACTCGGGCGCGCGCATCAAGCTCATCCAGGACGGCGACGTGACGGCCTCGATCTCTGCGTCGATTCGTGGCACGAACGACCATCTCTCGATCGGAATCGGCGGCACGCGGCAGGCCGTGCTCTCGGCGGCCGCGCTGCGCTGTCTCGGAGGCGAGCTGCAGGCCCAGTTCTGGCCCACCTCCCGTCGGGAGATCGACGAGCTGCGAGAGGCGGGGATCCTCGACTACGAGCGCGTCTTCCGCACCGAGGATCTCGCGCCGGGAGAGGTGATCGTCGCCTCGACCGGTGTCTCGAACGGAGACCTTCTGCGGGGCGTTCGCTTCCTCGCCGACAGCGCGCGAACCCATTCGCTGCTCATGTGCACCCGCTGCAACTGGGTGCGGTTCGTCGACGGCATCCACTTCTTCGCCCGCGAGCGGCGTGAGGAAGTGCGGCTCCTCGGCTACTAGATATATCGCAGCTCGAACCTTCGTTCACATCGGCACGAGAGCGGCGTAGCATCGGGCGCGCAACCGACTGGGGAGGGCGAGATGGCGGTATCGGCAGAAGCGCTTGCGTCGGCGGTGAAGGGACGCGTCGTGGAAGCCGGCGCGCCCGACTACGACGAGGCGCGGGCGCTCTACAACGGGATGATCGACAAGCGACCGGCCGTGATCGCGTACTGCGCCGACGAGACGGACGTCGCCGCAGCCCTGCGCTACGGCATCGAGCACGGCCTCCGGATCGCCATCCGCGGCGGCGGCCACAACGGAGCCGGTCTCGGCTCGGTCGACGACGGCCTCGTGATCGATCTCTCGCAGATGAACGACATCACCGTCGACGCTGCTGCGTCGATGGCGCGCGTCGGCGGCGGAGCCCTGCTCAAGGATCTGCTCGAAGCCGCGCATGAGCATGGTCTGACCGTTCCCGTCGGCATCATCGGCACCACGGGTGTGGGCGGGCTGACGCTCGGGGGCGGCATGGGTCATCTGACCCGCGGCCTCGGCCTTACGATCGACAACCTCGTCGCGGCGACGGTCGTGCTGGCGGACGGCTCGATCGTCCAGACCGACGCGGAGCGGGAGCCGGAGCTCTTCTGGGCGCTCCGTGGCGGCGGCGGCAACTTCGGAGTGGTGACGTCCTTCTCGTTCCGCTGTCATCCCCTCACGACGGTCCTCGCCGGACCGGTGCTCTACGACATCGACGATGCCGCGGAGCTGCTCGGCTGGTATCGCGACGTTCTGCCTGAGCTGCCGGACGACGTGAGCGGCTTCTTCGCCTTCCTTTCGGTTCCGCCCGGCCCGCCGTTTCCGGAGGAACTGCACTTGCGCAAGGTCTGCGGCATCGTGTGGACGCAGGCCGGAGAGGAAGAGTCGGAAGCGCTGCGTAAAGCGCGCTCGTACGGCAAGCCGCTGTTGGACGGGATCGCGCCGGTGCCGGTCCCGATGTGGAACACGGCCTTCGACCCTGTCTACCCGGCCGGCGACCAGTGGTACTGGCGCGGTGAGTTCCTCCGCGAGATCCCGGACGAGGCGATCGCCGTCCACGCCGAGTACGGCCCTGCGATGCCCACGTGGAAGTCGACGATGCACCTCTACGCCATCGACGGCGTGGCCGGGCGGGTCCCGAACGACGACACGGCGTGGTCGTACCGAGACGCGATCTGGGGCGCTGTCTTCGCGGGTGTCGACCCCGACCCGGCGAACGCCGGCGCGATCCGCGACTGGGTGCGGGACTACTCCGACGCCATCAAGCCCTACGGGATGGGCGGCGGGTACGTCAACTTCGAAATGGACGAGCCCGATCGCGTCCGGGGCATGTACGGCGCGAACTACGACCGGCTCGCGCGGGTCAAGGCGCAATACGACCCGGGCAACGTCTTCAACGTCAACCAGAACATCGCGCCCGCCGCGTAGCGGGCTAGAACGGACCGGGCGGGCGGCGACCTGCCGCCCGCTCGCGCTCGTCGTAGCGCTTGCCGGCGCGGAGGAACCACCACGCGAACCAGACCAGGGCGACGACCGGCCCGACCGCCGCGACGAGGAGGAGGATGCTCACACCGGTGCTGTAACCACCTTCCAGCACGTCGCCATCGTAGGCGGCTCTACACTGGCGTGGTGGCTACGCGCGACGAGGTGATGGAGATTCTCCGCACGGTCGAGGATCCGGAGCTCGGCATGGACATCGTCGACCTCGGCCTCCTCTACGAGGTAGAGGTAGAGGACTCCAAGGCCAAGGTGATTTACAGCCTGACCTCGATGGGCTGTCCCGCCGGGCCGCTGATCGCACAGGACATCGACAGCGCGATCCGGCAGGTCGAGGGCATCCAGGACGTCGAGCTCGAGCTGACGTTCGACCCGCCGTGGACGCCGGACCGGATGTCTGACGACGCCAAGTTCATCCTCGGCTTCGGCTAAGCGTTCCTAACCGGGCGATCCCGTTCGGGGGTGAGGACGCTGCTCCAGGCGAGGGTTCTTATCCCCGGCCGCTGCGTCGCACGTGACGGGCAGCGCGTGCATACGCCGAAATTGGCGGGGGCGTGGCAGCGCGGACGACGTCGCGGTTCGTGTCGAGCAGCTCGATCCTCGTGACATCGTCTCGTCGCGCAGTCGCAGTCGCCGGGTAGACGACGAACCAGACACCGTGACGAACGTAGGTTTGCGCGGGCGGCACCGTCGAACCGTCCGCGAGTTCGAGTCGGGCTGAAGCAGCAGCTGGGGGTGCGAAGCCATCGGCAACCGCATACCAAGTGTGGCCGACGTGGAGCCCGCCGAGGCCCCAGGTGAATGAACTTCTGGAGCCGCAGCCTCCCACCGAGCCGGTCCGAGCAGCGACTTCCAGACAGCGACCGCGAGGACTCGTGTAGGTGTACGCCGTCCACCTGACGCCGCCGACGAAGATCCGCCCACGAGCGACGGTATCCGAAGCATTCTGGGCGTTGATGTCGTGCGGATTGCTAGGCCCACCGGAGGCACCGGTGCCGTGGGGCGATCCCAACGCGATAGCCGCACCAATGGCCCCTCCTGCGAGCACGATCGAGGCGGTTGCGCCTATCAGCCGCCGGCGTCTCGCTCTGACTTTCGCCTCCGCGATCAGCGGCAGCGGCAACGGCAAATGCGGAACTCTGAGGGTCATAGCGCCATTATCTCTAGCACCACATCGTCGCGTCAAGGGCGGTACGCTCGGGGGCCATTGCGGAACACTGGCCCAGGCGAGTGTCGAGAGCTGTACGCGCTAGAGCTGGTCGAGCCAGGCAAGCACGTTGGGGGCCGCGTCGTTGATGTTGGTCAGCATGCCTTCGTGGTCGTGGCGGGGGAACGAGACGTGTTGTAGGCCGTGGCGGTCGAGGCCGGAGGCGAGTTGCTCTGTGCCACCGGGGCCCATCTCCTCGTCCTGGTCGCCCCAGAATGCGAACAGCGGGCAGGGCAGGTCACTGACCAGCGAGTCTGCAGGCAGTTCTGAGAGTTCACGGTAGAAGGCGAGCGCGGCTCGGTTGTCGAAATGGGCGTCGACGCGGGCCCAGGCAGCGGGATCGGACTTCGCAGCCTCACTTTGACGTTGGATTTCCGGGTAGAGGTAGGCGTAATCGCCGACGATGGGAAAGCCACCCGAGACGACCGCGTCCGCTTTGCCCGTGAGCTGCGCAAGCCAGGGGGCGAACGCCCCGGTGAACGAGTAGCCGAGAACGAAGAACCGGTCGAACCCGACCGCCTGCATGACTGCGATCAGATCGTCGGCCAGGTCGCGGACTCGGTAGGGAGCATCTGCGTCGAGGCGGCTGCTGGTGGCGAACCCGCGTGGGCTCGCGGTGATAACCGTGAAGCGCTCGGTGAACGGGCTGAGATCGAGGTAATCCGGCCAGGAGAAGTTCAGGTGGGGCAGCAGCAACGCCGGGCCTGATCCACCACACACGTCGTATCGCAGTTCCAGGCCGTCTCGGACAAGCGTCGACACTGGGCCGCGAGTCTACTGTCGGATGAGCAGCCAGCCATCGCTCAGGGGTCATTCCGGAACACTGGCCCAGGCGAGTGACGCGCTACTTGTGGAGCGCGAACCAGCGAGTCTCGTCTGCTATGCCGTACGCGGTTGTCACTTCGTCGCTGGCGCTGAGCTTGAGCTTGCTCGCGTCGGTGGTGAAGATCACGAAGCAGAGGTTTCCTGTCTCGGTCTGACCGGAGTCGACCGTGCCCGCGCTGATGTCCGGCGACGGCGGCGTGCAGTCACCGGTGGTGTAGGAATGGTTGTGCGCTTCCGTCAGCAACCTGCCCATGGTGAAGTCCTTGAGCTGAATCGGGCCGCCGTTCAGGAGGGTCAGGGTGAGGTTGACGAGGGTGTATTGGTGACCCGCTGGCGGCGGCACGTTCCCGTTGACCGCCTCGACCTGGGCGTTGGCGTTGATAGTCGCGGAGTTGACCGTCATGCGCCAGCCTGTGTTGGCGGGGTCGCTCAGGGGCACCGGCGTCCCCAGCGGGTATGGATTCAGGCGATCACCAGGTGGCACAAACGACGCCGTGACGAACCGCCGGGCCTTCAGTCGCAGTGAGCAGCTCGCCGCCGATCCGTGACAGTCTCCGGTCCACTTCCACAGCTTCCAGCCACTCGCAGGCGATTCCTTGACCACGATCCGACGTCCCTTGCGGAAGTAGAACGTGTGTCGGCAGTGGCTGCTGGCCGGGAAGCTGGCACGGCACGTGAACGCAGGATTCCCTGGTACGCGCAGAGTTCCCGATCCGTTCACTGTGACGTGCAGCGCAACGGTTCGCGGCGCAGTCACCGCCGACGCGCTCGACGCAGCGAGCAGCCCAACGAGGGCAGCCGCAGCGACCGACCTACCGACCACGCGCATTCCACATCCTTGCCGCACGTTCAGATGATCACCCCCGACCGCAGCAGATACAAGCGCAGCGCCGAGAGTGACCCCGGACTGACGGCCTGGGCGACCGGCGGCCGGATGAGGTCAGAGCCGCGCCTATTCAGGTCATTCCGGAACTCTGGCCCAGGCGAGCGAGTCGTCCCCTGATGGCGGTTACGCTGGGGCGCTCGCGGATTGCAGTCTCCGGCGCCAGCGTTCCGGCACTTCGACGCTGCTGCCGGCGGCGTAGTCGTAGCCGACGAGGACGCTCTTGGCCTCGGCCACGAGCCGATCACCGACCCGCAGCTCGAACTCGAGCTCGAAGCTCTTCGTACCGACCCGGGACGGTCGCACGCCGATCGCGACGGTCTCGCCGAACGCGACCTGTGCGCGGAAGTCGATCTCCGTCCGGGCGAGGATCACATCTTTCAGCGGCATCGGCTCGTCGCCGGCGTACCGGCCGAACCAGGCGAGCCGCGCCTGCTCGACATACACCGAGAACACCGCGTTGTTCACGTGGCCCATGCCGTCGAGGTCGCTGAAGCGGGCGGTCTCGTAATGGACGAACGGGAAGCCCTCCACCCTTCGGCGATCGTATGCCTACGCCGGCCGACTCGGATGGATGAGCTGGAGGCTCCCGTGCCAGCCCGCGGCGAGGACGCGCAGGCTCGTGGGCGGCGTTACGACGCCGGCGCGCCCACTGAACCGCGGCCGCCGCTCCGAGTAACCGCCGGGCGTCCAGCGCCAGAGCGCCGAGCCGAGAACGAGCCACGCCTGCCCGCCGAGCGCCACGAACGCGCCGTCCGGAAGGTCGTCCAGCTCCGACTCGTGCAGCCGTCCGCGTTCCGAGTGCAGCCGCTCGTCGAGCTCGTTCGCACGAGCCGCGCCCGTGAGCGCGAGGAAGCGCTTGTAGTCAGCGTTCCGGCACTCGGCGCACGGCCGGTGCCCTGCGGCGAGCGCCGTCGCCTCGTCGAGGAAGAAGAGACCGGTGTACCGGTTAGGCGCCATCGGCCCACCGGCCCGGTAGCGGCTGCGGAACTCCAGACGGCACGAGATCCACCGCTTCACCTGCCAGTCCCGGCGGATGACCCCGTGCTGGTCATGCAGGCGGCCGCGGTTGCCGTAGACGAGGCCGCGCTCGGGCGTCGCAACGAGATCGCCGAACGGGGTCACCCGGTTCTGGAACGGCATCAGCGGACGCTCCGCGCGATGGCGAGCGCCTGCTCGCGTCCGACAGCCGCTTCCAGTCGCAGGGTCAGACGACCGTGTTGCCAGATCAACGCGTGGCCGGAAGCTCGGGGCGGCCCGCCCGGTAGGTACAGGGCATGGCGGCCGCCGATCCATATGCCCGGGTCTCCGTCGACGTCGACATTCTCGACGTCCGTCGTGCCGACCGCGGCCTTCTTGAGGATCTCGGACCCCTCGCCGCTCTCGAATTCGAACAGGAGCAGACCGCGGTAGCGAAGCCAGTAGCCGCCGTCGCCTGCGTAGACGCGTTCGGGCCGGAGGCCGTTCGGCAGGAGCAGGCGGAAGGACGCGTCGTCGAGCTGGATCGGCACGCCGAGCGGGCGGTGGGGGCTGAGCCGCGGGAGCCGGTCGACGATCGTCACGGCAGCGCCGCGTAGGTGGAAGAAGCGCAGCAGCGACGCGCGCGAGCTCGGCACGGCCAATGCCACCGCGAGCGCGGTGACGCTGGCCGCGAGCGCGACAATAAGCACCCGGCGACGGCGGCGGCGGCGGACGAGGCGCGTGAGCACAGCGCCGGCGAAGGGGGGAGCCGGCGGGATGTCCAGGTGCGCCGCGAGGTCGCGGAGCTCGAGCTCGAGGTCGGTCATTGCAACTCCTCCTGCAGCCGTTCGAGCGCACGGTGGGTCCTCGACTTGACCGTTCCGCGGGCGATCCCAAGCGCGGCGGCGGTCTCCTCCTCCGAGAGCTCGAGGAAGTACCGGCAGGCGAGCACCTCCCGGTCGTCGTCGCGCAGCCGCTCGACGGCGGTCAGGAGTCGTTCCCGGCGCTCGCTCGCGAGCGCCGCCGCCTCGGGATCCTCGCCGGGTGCACCGGGATCCGCCGCGCGTAGCGCCAGCGCGGCGCGTCGGCCCCGGGTGCGGCGGCGATTTCGAGCCTCATTTGCCACGATCGTCAGCAACCAGGGGCGAAAGGGCTGGCCGCTGCGGAAGCGCCCGAGCGCTCGGTGCGCCTTGACGAAGGCGTCCTGGGCAGCTTCCTCGGCGTCGGCCGCGTTGCCTGCGATCACAAACGCCGTGCGGAAGGCAAGCGACTGGTACGAGAGCACGAGTGCCTCGAACGCGCCGGGGTCGCCCCGACGCGCGCGCTCGACGAGCGTCTCCTCGCCCGGGGGCTGCATGGACGGATTGTCATCGTTCAGGCGGTACTTCTCAGCGCCGGCCGCCGCGTGACTCCCCGCCGGCGCAGCGCCAGGAGCAAGATGAGGACGACGGCGAGGGCGCCCGCGCCCGTCCATGCCCACGGGAACGACCGGCCGCCGGACGACGCCGGTGGCGACTCGGGCAATCCCGCCTCGCCGAGAACCGTCTTCAACTCGGCGCTCGAGACGAACCAGCCGCCGTGCGTCCGATTGCCGCCCCAGAACCGCTGACCGGCGCGCACGTACGTCACCGGACTGGGCGTCGCGTACGGGTAGACGTCCTGCACGATCGTGCTGGTCCCACTCGGGCCGGGCACGCGATATGCGATCTGGTAGCGGGGGCCGAGATCGGCAGTCGGCTGTGTCCGGGTGGTGGAGTCCGGGATCTGTGCGAAAACCTGCGGGAAGAAGCCGCCGAGCTGGACGAGCGATCCGAGTGGCGTGCCGGTGCCGCTCTCACCCTCGCCCTGCACGGGCAGCCCATGGTCCAGCCCGGGTCCGGTGATCGAGGCGGTCGACGGTCCTTTCGCCGCTGCTGGTGCGGTCGCAGCGAGCGCCGCGAACGCCGTGAACGCCGCGAGCACGAGGAGTCTGCGCATGCCGGTTCCTTTCGTAGACGCCGTTCACTGTCGGTACACCGACCGAGGCGCCGCGGTTCCCGCCACGAGCTAGATCGTGAGGACGATCTTGCCGAGTTGCTCTCCTGCCTCGAGCCGCTCGTGGGCGGCGCGGATCTCCTCGAGCGGCAGCACCGAATCGACCACGGGCAGCGCGCGGCCGCTCGCCACCAGCTCGTAGGCCCCGGCGAAGTCCTCGCCGGTGCCCATCGTGGAGCCGAGGATCGAGAGCTGCTTCCACCAGATCCGGTGCAGCCCCGCCGGTGGGTTCGGCCCGGAGGTCGCCCCGCAGACCGTGATCCGGCCGCCGGGCGCGGCGACCTGGAGCGACGTTGCCCACGTGGCCTCGCCGACGTTCTCGACGACGACGTCGATGCCGTGCCCGTCCGTTGCCTCCTGCACCGCCGCCTTCACGTCGCCGGTCGCGTGGTTCACCGTCGCGTCGGCGCCCAGCTCGCGGGCGCGCTCGAGCTTCGCGTCGCTGGAGGAGGTCACGAGCACGCGCGCGCCGAGCGCCTTCGCGATCGCGAGGGCGGCGGTCGAGACGCCGCCGCCGATGCCCCAGGCGAGCACCCACTCGCCTTCGCGCAGGCCCGCGCGCGTCACGAGCATCCTGAACGCGGTCTCGAAGACGAGTGGGAACGCCGCCGCCTCCTCGAAGCTCAGACCGTCGGGGATGGGGTGGACGTTCGTCGCCGGCACCGCGATCAACTCGGCGTTCGTGCCGTCGCCGTGCTCCCCGATCACGTGGATTCGCCCGCCGCCCGCCTCGACGCCGGGATTGATCACGACCCGCTCGCCAACCTCGAAGCCGTTCACGCCGTCGCCGAGCGTCTCGACGACACCCGCCCCGTCCGCTCCGAGGATGCGCGGCTTCGGCACAGACGGCAGTCCCTTACGGATCCAGACGTCGAGATGGTTCAGCGCCGAGGCGCGCAGGCGGACGAGGACCTCGCCTCCTCCGGGCTCCGGGTCGGGCGCCTCCTCGAGCACCAGCACCTCGGGGCCGCCGTCCTCGTGGATCCTCACCGCGCGCACCGCGGCAGACTATCCGCGTGACCGCTGCGGAACTCGAAGCGCTCGCACAGGAGCTCGGGCTCGATGCGATCGGCGTCGCGCCGGCAGAGCCGTACGCCGACACCGAGCGCCACATCCGCGAGCGCCGCGCGCGCGGGCTCTTCGCCGACATGCGCTTCACGATGGAGAGGCCCGAAGAGTCGTGCCATCCCGAGACGCTCCTGCCCGGCGCCCGCACCGTCGTCTCGGCCGCGCTCTGCTACTGGCTGCCCGAGCCCGAGCGTCCCCAGGGACACGGCAGGCTGCCGCGCTATACGTGGTTCGACGCCTACGCACAGCTGCGGCAGAAGCTCGACGCGCTCGGCCGGAAGCTCGGCGGCCACTACCGCGTGCTCGTCGACGCGAATCAGCACGTCGACCGCGAGGCGGCTGCGCGGAGCGGCGTCGGCTTCTACGGCAAGAACACGCTGCTGATCACGCGCCGGCACGGCTCCTGGGTCGTGCTCGGGACGCTCGTCACGGACGCCGAGCTCGAGTCGACGCCGCCGCTCGGCCTCGACTGCGGCGAGTGTCGGCTCTGCATCGACGCCTGCCCGACAGGTGCGCTCGACGAGCCGGGAACGCTCGACTCCACGCGCTGTCTCTCCTACTGGACGCAGGCGTCCGCGCCGCCTCCCGTGAAGTACCGCGCCGAGCTCGACGCCCAGGTCTACGGCTGCGACATCTGCCAGGACGTGTGTCCGTGGAATCGCGGCGTCGAGAAGCGGCGCGCGGGCGAGCCGCTGCCGGAGGATGCGACACCGCACGTCTCGCTGCTCGATTGGCTCCGCAGCGACCCCGACGAGCTGCGGAGGCGCTTCGCGCGGCTTTACGTGCCGCGAAACGACGGCCGGCGGCTTCAGCTCAACGCACTTGTCGCGGCAGGCAACGTGGGGGGAGACGGCGAACGGGACGCCGTGACGGCCTACCTCGACGACCCGGACGGGGCGACCCGCGAGCTCGCGGCGTGGGCGCTCGCAAGGATGGAGGAACGGGGTGCTTAGCCGCCCGGGCCGTTGGCTCGTGCTGCTGCGGGCGGTGCTCGTGGTGGTCGGCGCGATCGCGGTCGCCCTCACGGACTTCCCGCCGTCCTACGAGCCGTGGGCCTGGGCGGTCGTCGGGTTCTTCGCTGCGGTGACCGTCTTCTCGGGCGTGCTCTCGGCGGTCGAGCTCGGCCCGGTCACCCGCGTCCGCGCCCGGATCCTGCTGCTCGCTCTCGACGCCGTCGTCGCGATCGGTTTCGTCTCGGTCTTCTCGTTCGAGACCGGCGAGCCGTGGCGGGCCCTCTACCTGATTCCGATCGCGGCCGCGGCACTGCGCTTCGGGCTCGTGGGCGGCCTGGTCGGCGGCGTCGTGATGACCGGCGCCACGCTCGTGATCGACGCGCTCGGCCCGGGGCTGCAATGGAGAACCGCGTTCGCCCGCGTCCTCGTCGGCGTGCTCGCCGGTCTCGTCATCGGGCGGCTGCGCGATACGCTCAACGCCGAGCGGAGCCGTGCGGAGGCGCGGGCCGCCGAGGCGGAACGCCTGCGAGACGAGCTCGGGCATCGGGTCGACGTCCTCGAGACGGCGAACCGCTGCGCGCGTGCTCTCGGCTCGTCGCTCGAGCTCGACGAGGCGTTCGGAGCCTTCATCCGCGAGCTTCGCGGCCTCGTGCCCTTCGAGCGGACGGCGATCGTCCTCGTGGAAGGCAACACCGCGACGACGATGGCCACTGCCGGCCGCGGCGCCGGCGACGTCTTCCCACCCGGGAACAGCGACCCGATCGAGGGCTCGCTGCTCGAACGCGTGCTGGAGGGCAAGATCGTCGTGCGGCGCGACCTCAACGAGCGGGACTCTCCCGCCGACGAACAGCTCCTCGCACTCGGCCTGCGCAGCGAGCTCGTGACGCCGCTGCTGCTCGGCGCCCGCACGATCGGGATGCTGAGCCTGTCGCGCGACCGTCCGGACGCGTTCAGCGAGGACGAGGTCGAGCTGGTCTCCCTCCTCGGCCGCCTCGTCGCGACCGCGGTGCAGAACATCCGCGCCTACGAAGCGGAGCGGAGACGCGTCGAGGAGCTGGCCCGCCTCTCGCAGCTCCGCGCAGACTTCGTCTCGCTCGTGTCTCACGAGCTGCGCAGCCCGATGGCGGCGGTGATCGGGGCGGCGCGGACGCTGCAGGACCGCTGGCGGATGCTCACGGCCGACCAGCGGGAGTCGTTCCTCGCGCTGATCGGCGACGAGACCGCCCGGCTCGCGGAGCTCGTGGGGGACGTCCTCGACACGTCGCGGATCGAGGCGGGGACGTTCACCTACCGCTTCGAGGAGGTCGATCTCGGCCGGGTCGTCGACGAGGCGGTCGAGACGGCGGTGCTCGCGCAGCAGGAGGTGCCGGTCGTCGCTTCCGTCCACGGCGCCCTGCCGGGGATTCGCGGCGACCGCGCCCGGCTCCGGCAAGTTCTGAGCAACCTGATCGAGAACGCGGTCAAGTACTCGCCGGAAGGCGGGGAGGTGCGCGTCTCGGCGGCGGCAGCGAACGGCGCGGTGCGGATCGCGGTGCGGGACGCAGGCCCCGGCATCCCACCTGACCAGCAAGGGCGCATCTTCGAGAAGTTCGGCCGGGTGGACGTGCCGGGCGCATCCAAGCCGGGCACGGGTCTCGGCCTCTTCATCGCCCGCTCGATCGCGGAAGCACACGGCGGCTCGCTCGACGTGAGCTCGGGCGCCGAGCCGGGCTCGACGTTCACGCTGACGCTCCCAGTCGGGCGATAGGACCCGCGCCCTGTCGACGCTCCTCACGCCTGGCGATACTCCGACCGTGGATCAGCGGATTGTTCATTGCGAAGAGCACGGAGACACGACCGCATGCTTTGTCTGCCGACATCTCTCAGAGTCGCTCGCTAGCGGCGTCGGCGGTCTGGGTTTCGTCGTTCCTGACACCACAGACGTCCCTCATGCTTGGTGCTTCGAATGCGACAGCGTCCTGGTGAGCCGAGGTGGCGAGTGGGACACCGTAGGTGAGTCGTTCGCCGGAGTCACGGTCGCGTGTGCAGGCTGCTTCGATCGAATGCGACTCTTGAATTCGCGGCCGCGACCGTGAGATCGCTCAGGGGTCACTCCGGAAAACTGGCCCAGCCGTCCGTCCCCTCGCCTCGCTCGCTTCTAGACTGACGCCCTTGGCTCAGGTCGCCCTGTACTGATCGACCCTACGACGCCGCGTATTACCTCGGCTCCGAGCTCCTGCTCGTCCGGGCTCCAGTCGTGCAGGGTGAAGTCCGGACTGCGGACTCGCACGTCGTCGAGCACGATCGGGACGACATGCAGCTGGCAGCCCGCTACACCGCCGTCAAGGTTGCGCTTCTGACAGCGTGGCTCGGAGGCGACGAACGTTGGCGATCGACGATTGACGAGGCACGCCTGACCGCGCTGGAGCTTGCCCGCGAGGCGGGACTCTCATCACCACCGACGCTGGAAGGAAGCCAGATCAGAGACCTGGACCTCGGGCGACGTTCCTAACCTTCGCTCAGGGTCGTTCCGGACTGGCCAGACGAGCGTCCTCGAACCAGCTACTTGCGGACTGGATGAAGCGCGCGGGCGATCTTCAGGAGCGCGTGTTCGCCCGCCGGCGTGGAGATCGTGATGTAGACGCCGTGCTTGACGAGGTAGCCCGTCCAGAGCCTGTGCGCACCCGACTTGTTGACGCTCTCTCCGGGCTGTACCTCGATCGAGCCGGGTGGAAGGCCTTTCCAGGGCCGCGGGTCTGCGGGCCGGAAGGTCTCGTCGATCGCCGTGGTGGGGAGACGTCCCGAGGGTCCGCGCGAGGCCGGCTTGTAGACGAGCCTGACGGCGCGGTAGACCAGCCTCCATGCCACCGGGAGAGTGGCGACCTGGTCGAGCGGCTGGGAGAGAAGCCGCGAGACGTGACGGAAACTGAGGCCTGCCACGGTCTTTCCGGCCGTCAGCCAGGGCGTAGGTACGACCCCTCTCGTGCGGAGACGGTGCGGATTCCGCCCGAGTCCGAGCTTGTTCTTCTCTCGCCGGGTTACCCCGGCGAACGGGTGTCCGCCGAACGGGTGTCCCGGGGACATGGCGTCGAACAGCTTCGGCCCGAGCCGCCTGTACAGCTCCGGCGGACGATAGGGGATCGCTTCGGCGAGCAGGATCCGCGTGTCGAAGCGCCGGCCGTCCTCGTAGGTGCGTTCGAGGATCGGCTTGAAGGTATGCGCGTCGACGGCCACCTTCGTCTGCGAGAGGCGGGTCGGCCTGCGACAGAACGTCCGCGTGCTCGGGGTCGGGCACTTTTGGTTGTACCAGATGGGAAAGCGGATCCAGTAGACCGAATGGCCGTCGACGGTGCCGCGTCCGCCGAGCACGGCGGGCGCGTACTTGTTCCCGAGGGCTGCGTGGTAGCCCGTCCAGAGGGCGAGTAAAGCAGGATCACGGAATCCGGCATAAACACCGAAACCGCGGTCGCCGGGGCGAAAATCGGCGACGACGCGGCCGTTCACGCGCTCGACGAGATGAAGCCGAAAGCCATGCCGGTTCGTCCATAGCTCCTCGCTCAGGACCGCCGGGGTGCGCTTGCCGGTCTTCAGGTCGACGTAGCTGGTGCCGGCTGGGCCCTCGCTGATGACGTGCATGATCTGGCCGGTACCAAGTGCCGCCAGCGCGCGGGTGAGAATCGCCGCCCGTGCGTTGCCGAGTTCACCGCCGAGCACACCGCCGGAGTGACTCTGCGGCGCCGCAAGCACCGCAACGACCGCGGCAACGGCAGCGGCCACGACGATCGCACCCCGGACGACGACCCGCCGCCGCTGCGGCGCCGCCGCCTTCCGTTGGGTGGCCGACACGGCGTCGGCGATCGCGAGCAGCTCCGGCTCGTCGGCAAGCAACTCGATCACCTCGACATCGCGAAGCGTCATGGCCGCAATCCCTCCTCCTCGAGCTCGCTACGGAGCGCTTCCAGCGCTCGCATGAAACGCATCTTCGCCGCGTCCGTGCTGATGCCGAGACGGGCGCCGATCTCGGCGAACGTCGCCCCGCGCAGGAGCTTCAGCACGACAACCTCGCGCTGCCCGGCTGCGAGCCGGTCGATCGCCGAGCCTAGGGCGGTGGCGACGTTGGAGCCGTACTCCCAGGTCTCCGGCGCCTCCTCACCGGCGACGCGGAGGCGGTTCACCCGCCGCGCCACCGCGTCGCGGCGGGCCTCGTCCGTGAAGCGTCTGCGGGCCACCGTGTAGAGCCAGGCAAGAGGCGGCGAAGGCGACTCGCCCAGGCCGGCGACAGCTTCGGCGAACACTTGCTGAGTCAGATCCTCGGCTCGCTCGTGGTCACCGGTACGCCGCCGCACATACCGATAGACGTGCTCGTAATGGCGGCGAAACGCACCCTCGGCAAGGTCACTCACAACCGATTTCTCGAACAACGCAGAAAAAAGTAACGCCGGGGAAGCAGAGCGTCGTCCGGCTCGAACGCAACAATTGTGGCGTGTGCTGCTTACTCCTTGCGCTCTTCGCGTTCGGGCCGCGGTTCGCGCTCGCGCTCGAGTGGATCTTCGGGCAGCGGATTCAGCATGCATTTGCCCACTGGTGGTGGCCGCTCCTCGGGCTGATCTTCGCGCCGTGGACGACGCTGATGTACACGATCGTCTGGAGCGTCGGCGGGGTCCATGGTGCCGCCTGGATCGCCGTCGGCATCGGCGTCGTGCTCGATGTCATCTCGTACTCGAGCCGGCAAACGCAGAAGATGTACCGGCAGCGAACCGCCGCCTTCTAGCGGCTCGCCCAGCCATACTCCTCTGCATGGCGACCAAAGCTGACTTCACAGACGAAGAGTGGAAGGCGATGCAGGAGGGGATCACCGGCGCCGGCATGTACGTCGCGATCATCGACCGGGGGTTCTTCGACAGCTTCAAGGAGGCGAGCGCGCTCGCCCACCATCTCCGAGAAGCGCAGCAGCACAGCGACAGCGTTCTCATCCGCGACCTGGCCACCGGGCACGACAAGCCGTTCGGCATGACCGCGTCACCGCAGGAGATCGAGCAAGGCACGGTGGCGACGCTCGAGCAGGCCGTCTCGATCCTGGAGGCCAAGTCGCCCGAGGATCTTCCCGCCTACAAGCAACTCATCCTGGAGGTGGCCCAGTCGGTGGCCGAGGCGGCCAAGGGAGTCTCGCCGCTGGAGAACCAGGCGGTCGACCGCATCGGCGAGGCTCTCGGCTCGAGCGGTTAAGCCCGGACGCGGAGGCGCTCGACGCCGAGCTCCTTCGCCAGAGTCTTGGCGCGCTCGGCGATCCGTGCCCGTAACTCTGCCGGCTCGAGCAGAACAGCGTCGCCCCGGCCGGCGAGGATCTCGGTCTCGAGCCACTCGTCGTCGCCGTACGGCCGCTCCGCGAGTGCCGTCCCGTCGGTCAGACGGTGCGCTCCACGCTCGGCTGCGAACCGGGCGACATCCTGCGAGTACAGGATTCGGGCGGTCCGGGCGTTGCGCAGCTTCGTCGGCTCGAAGTCCGGGCGAGGGTCGAACCGCTCTTTGGTCAGCGTTGCGCTCCGCATCCGGTCGAGGCGGAACGACCGCTCTCCGTCACTCGTCCGGTCCCACGTGTGGATGTACCAGTTCGGTAGCTCGCGACCGAACGAGTATGGCTCGACGAGGCGGGTCGAAGGCTCGGAGTCGACCTCCTTCTGGTACTCGATCTCGACGAGCCTGTGCTCGCGCATGCCGCGCGCGAGGCGCGAGACGAAGTCGACTTCCTCGGTCGCGACGTGCGACTCGGGCGTCCGTTCGAGGTCGAATTGGCCGAACGTCTCCTCGAGCTTCTTGCGTACCCGAATGAGGGGAGAGTGTGCGTCGGCGGCGATCATCGGCCCGACGTACTCGAGCGCGAGCCGAATCGCGCGCGCCTCCAGGGGCGTCAGCCGTGGCGCTGCGCGGAATGTGTCGCCCCAGAGCTCCTTGTCGACGTGCACCGAGCCGTCCCGCAGCTCGGCGTAGACCGTGTAACAGCCGCCACCGAAGTTGACGAGGTTGAGGAGTGACAGGTGCTCCTCGAGCTCGTCCGCCGGGATCGAGGGAAAGCGCTCGAGTAGCTCCGCTGCAGGGATCTCGGCCTCCGGCTCGTCGCCGCAAGCTGCAAGCAGGTACGCGAGCAGCGCCTGCAGGACGGCGAACCGTTCCGGCGCGACCGGGCCGGCCGGCCGTTCCGCGGTTCCGTCGACCCCGCGCACCTGCTTCTCGCGGGCAGGTTCCGGCGGAGCACTCTCGTGCCCGTCTCTGACCCGGCGCAGGGCCGCGCCGACCTCCTGCTTCAGCTCGTGCGGCTCGAGCGGCACCGCGCGGCCGTTCTGGCGGAGCACCCAGGATGCGAGCTGGGGGAGGGACGAGTACTCGGTGACGAAGACGTCGTCCTCGAGCGTCCCCGTCGAGCCGTACGTGCGGCGCACCCACCAGGCAGTGTCGCCGCGCACCTCGATGCGTGCAGTGCCGACGACGTCGCCGATCTGCCACGGCGGCCGGCCGCGGTAGAGCTCGACGTCGAAGTCGGTCGGCGCGCGGAAGTCGCGCTCGCGCCGCGTCGCGAACTTGATGTCGCCGCGGATGCGCGATACCCGGAAGGTGCGGATGTCCTTGCGGTCGAGATCGTGCCCGACGACGTACCAGAGCCCGTTGTCGTTGAGGAGCGCGTACGGGTTGAGCGACCGTTCGCTCTCCTTGTCCCGCGAGATCGACCAGTAGTCGAAGCGCACCGTGCGCTGCTTCGAGATCGCGTTCTCGAGCTTGGCGAGCCGTCCAGGCGTCTCGGGCGAGTAGTCGGGATCGAGCACCTCCACCCGGCTGGCCGTCTGGCTCGGCGCCTCGCTGAAGCCGGGCCGTCCGAGCGCGAGGTTCTGAAGCGCGAGCCGCAACGGCTCGGCGTAGGCGAACTTCCCCTCGAGGAGGTAGAAGGCCGTCTGGAGCGCCGCGAGCTCCTCGTCCTCGAGCTCGAGCTTGGGCAGGAAGTACTGCTCGGAGCGGAGTGTGTACAACTCCTCGCCGGTGAACTCGTCGCGCTGCGACTGCAGCGGGACGCCGAGTGAGAGCAGCTCGGCGCGGTCGGAGTAGAACCGCCGCGCGAAGGCCTCGTCCGACATCTCGGAGTAGCCCTCGACGTTCGACTTGACGTCGCGCGCGGTCAGCGCCCGCCGCTCGGCCATCAGGAAGGCCACGAGCGAGAGCTGCCGGATCAGCTTGTCTGTGTCATGCGACACCCGCGCAGGACACTACAGCGGCGCGCTTGTGGATCGCGCTGTGGAAAGGCGTCGCGCGGCTACGAGCGCGGCCTGGCACGGAGAGACGCGAGCACGGCGTACGCCGCGGCTCTTGCCGACGACGGCCTGACCTCGACGTGGAACCGCCGGCCGGCCCGCTCGAGGATCCGGCCGCTCGCCCGCTCGCCAGGTCGGAGCTCGGTGAGGACGGCGAGGGTGTGAGGCCGGCGGAGCTTGAGCACCGGGTAGCAGCCGTTACGCGGCCTGACCGCGACGTGCCAGGTTCCGGGCAGCCGGAGCGAGAGGTCGCAGCTCTTGAACGTCCACGCTCGCGGCGCGACCCTGAGCGTCGCGAGGAAGCGGTTCGCCTCGCGCAGGTCGCCCGCCGACGGGGCGGTGGCCGACAGGTCGAAGCTGCGCCCGCCGGTGAAGAAGACGCGGCGGGCGATCGGCGGCGACGAGTGCTGGAGGACGTCCCGGCGCGTAAGGACGATCGGCAGGTCGGCGTGACCGGGCTCGATCTCGGTGAGCTCGAGCAGGTCGATGCGGACGTCGCCGCGCGCAGCGCGGAGTACGAGCCGCGATCCATAGCGCTGCGCGGGGATCTCGATCCGTCCCGACCAGCCGCGAAGAAGACGCGCCGAAATCCCGTCCGCGGCCAGCCGGCCGTTCCGCGGCCGCAGCACACGCGGCGGCAGCACGCGCAGCGACGCGAGGACGGCGTTCACCTTCCGTAGCGCGGACGCTACGTGCGGTTTCGGGCCGAGGTCGGCCAGGACGTCGAGCAGGTCGCCGCCGAGCCGGACGTCGCGGCGAGCGAAGGTGTCCTGGCCGTCGAAGCCTTCCATCCCGCCCTGCAGCAGGTCGCGCCTCCGGAGCCCGAGCGGCGCCTGCGCTGGGTGGAAGGCGGGCAGGTAGGGCACCCAGGGACCGCCGTTCGAGACGATCACGTGCACGTGCCCGCGTCGCATGCGCACGAGGCCCGCCGAGGAGCGAGCCCGTCGCGGAAGCGGAAAGTCGGCCACCTGCATCCCGCCCGGGCCGACGAGCCCGTGCCAGCCCGCCGTCACCGAGATCGTCAATCCGTGACCGCGAAGCGTTCGGTTCGAGCCTGCGCTCGCGCCCGTCACCAGGACGAGCGTCAGCACCACGAGCACCGCCGCGAGCTTCCTCACACCGACGATACGCCGGCGCGCGCCGGAGAGGTCCGACTACGCGGCGGCTTTGGTCTCGAGGTGCTGGTGCGAGGGGCAGTAGTCGCGTTCGGGCAGCGGCGTCCGCTGGCACGGCTTGCCTTTCCGGGTGGTCGCCCGGCAGCGGGCGATGCCGCCGTCGAGCAGGCCCGACTCGATCTGCTCCTCGATGAAGTCGACCGCGGCCTTCACGCCCTCCTGCACCGCCCACGCGACCTGCGCCTGCGCGGTGATGGGGAAGTGGCGCCGGATGTCCTGGAACAGCGCCCGGTCGGGCTTCGCGAAGTAGAGGGGATCGCTTGCCAGCCGCTCCATCGTCTGCTCGCATGCCTCGAGCACGGCGCGGCGCGATTCGAGCTGAGTCTCACGGTCGGAGTACGGATCGATCAGGTCCTTGATGGACTTGTAGATGGCCCGTGAGTATTGATACATGCACTGCTGCAACTGGGCAGTTCTCTCTTCGATCACGTTGGTATCCGTCTCCTCCCGCAGACCCCGTAAGGCCTTATCTGAAGCCGATTCCCGCGGGCTCCCCTAATGCCCGGGGTTCGATCCTACATGGTAGCCGAGCGTGTTACAAAGTCGCCACTTTTGTTGTCTCGAAGGCAAACGAAAGGCCTCAGGCCCCGCGCACCGCGACAAGGATGAATGCGACCCCGGAAGGCGATCACTGTGATCGCCTTCCCCGCTGTGACGGAAAGGGAAACGTAGGGGTCAGGCCTGCAGGACCACGAGCCGCTCTTCGGTCATCTCGCGGATCGTGTAGGCGGGGCCTTCCTTCGTGTTGCCGGATCCCTTGACTCCGCCGTAGGGCATCTGGTCGGCACGGAAGGTCGGGGCTTCGTTGACGGTGACGCCGCCGAAGTCGAGCGCCTCGGCCGCTGCCAGCGCCGTGGAGATCGAGCCCGTGAAGACCCCGGCCTGCAGCCCGTACTCCGTTCCGTTCGCGCGCGCATACGCGTCCTCGAGCGAGTCGACGGCGTTGACGACGCAGACGGGGCCGAAGACCTCGTCGCAGACGACGTGGGCCGTCTCCGGAGCCTCGGCGAGAACGAGGGGGCCAAGCGGGTCGGTGTCGGTGGCGCCTACCAGGAGCTTCGCGCCTGCGGCCTGGGCCTCGTCGACCCACTCGGCGATCCGTATCCGCGCGTCCTCGTCGATCACCGGCCCGACGTCGGTCGCCTCGTCCGCCGGGTCCCCGACGACCAGCGCCTCGACCTTCGGCACGAAGCGCTCGAGGAAGCCGTCCAGAGCGGATCGCTCGACGTAGATCCGCTGCACGGAGATGCAGCTCTGGCCGGCGAAGGAGAACGCGTTCGCGGCGAGCTTCGTCGCGGCGAGGTCGAGGTCGGCGTCGGCGGCCACGACGACGGGCGTCGAGTTGCCGAGCTCCAGCCGGACCCGCTTCTTCGCCGCGCGCTCCGCGATGCCCCAGCCGACGCCGCTCGAGCCTGTAAAGGTGATCATCCGGACGCGCTCGTCCTCCACCATCACGTCGCCGATCTCTGCTGACGGGCCGACGAGGACGGTGAGCCAGCCGGCCGGAAGGCCCGCCTCCTGCTCGAGCTCCGCGAGTAGCAGGGCCGAGAGAGGCGTCTGGCTGGCCGGCTTGAGGACGACAGGGCAGCCCGCGGCGAGCGCGGGCGCAAGCTTGTGTGCCACGAGGTTGCACGGGAAGTTGAAGGGCGAGATCGCTCCGATGACCCCGATCGGGCGGCGTAGCGTGAACGCGACCTTGCCCTCGCCGGCCTCCGACGCGTCCATCGGGACGACGTCGCCGGCGAGCTTACGGGCTTCTACGGCGGCGAAGGTGTACGTCGAGACCGCCCGTGAAGCCTCGACCCGCGCCGTCTTGATCGGCTTGCCGGCCTCGGCGCAGATCGTCTGCGCCATGTCCTCGCGGCGCTCGCGCAAGAGGCCTGCTGTCCGGTCGAGGATCGCGGCCCGCTCGTGCGCGGGGAGCGGGCTCTCGAGCGCGCCGGAAGCTGCATCGATCGCCTTCCTGGCATCAGCGGCACCGGACTTCGCGGCGCGGCCGACGACCTCGCCGTTGTAGGGGGAGTGAACTTCGATCCACTCTTCGGTCGTCGTCGCCATATGCTCGGTCCGTGCTCAGCCGTGACGATATCGGCATCCACCTCGGCAGCGAGCTGGTGGTCGAAGGCGACACCTGGCCGGGTCTCGTGCACACGATCGAGCATCCTGACGGTCTCGTCCTCGTCGATACGGGGATGATCGACTCGACACCGGAGATAGAGGACATGCAGCCGACGCCGCACCCGCTGCCGGACGAGTTGGTGAGCCGCGTGGCGATCGTCGTCAACACGCACCTTCACTTCGACCACTGCGGCGGCAATCGTCTCTTTCCCGGCGTCCCGATCCACGTGCAGCGGCGAGAGCTCACCGACGCGCGGACGCGGGACGACTACACGATCCGCGAGTGGGTCGACTTCCCGGGCGCGACGTACGTCGAGCACGACGGTGAGGCGGAGATCCTGCCGGGCGTCCGGCTCGTGCCTGCACCCGGCCACACCGATGGGCATCAGATCGTTGTCGTCGAGACCGACGAGGGGCCGATCGTTCTCGGCGGCGACGTCGGCTACTCGTTCGCGGATATTGGGGAGGCGGACACGCCCGGCAAGCGCCTCGTGCTCGAGCTCGCCGCGCCGACGTATCTCGCGCACGCCCGGAATCCGCACGTGCCGCACCCGAACGACTAGCGCTACTCGTCCGGGATCCGCGCCGCGAGCGCGGCGAGCACCTTGTCCTGGATCGAAGGGACGTCGTGCATCAGCGTCCGGAAGCCGGACGCGGTGAGGACGAGGATCCGGGACGGCCCGCGCGTCTTCACCGTCGCCGTGCGAGGCTGGCCGGTGACGAGGGCGATCTCGCCGACGAAGTCGCCGGGGCCGAGCTCGTTCACGACCTTGCCCTTGCGGAGGACGTCGGCCTCGCCCTGGACGAGGACGATGAACTCGAAGCCGCCCGTGCCCTCGCTCGTCAGGTTGCGCGCAGTCGGGAGGTCGAGCTCGTCGGCGAGCGCGGCGATCAGGCCGAGCTCGCGCTGCGAGCAGCGCTCGAACAGCGGAACCCGCTTCAGCAGCTCGATCTTCGCGTTCTTTCTGAGCATCGGCCGGGTACAGTCTCTTGCATGTCGCGGTCCGGCGCAATGATCGTCGACGCCGTTCGCAGCCCGATCGGGAAGAAGAACGGCACGTTGTCGCACATTCGCGGCGACGAGCTCGGGGCTCAGGTCGTGAACGCGCTCGTCACGCGGAACGGCGTCGATCCCGCCGAGATCGAGGACGTGCAGTGGGGCTGCGTGACGCAGGTCGACGAGCAGGCGTGGAACATCGGCCGCAACGTCGCGCTCACCGCGGGCTGGCCCGTTTCCGTCGCGGGGACGACGGTCGACCGGCAGTGCGGCTCCTCGATGCAGACGAACTTCAACGCCGCTGCGGCCGTGTGGTCGGGTCAGCTCGATCTCGTGGTCTCGGGCGGCGTCGAGATGATGTCGCGCGTCCCGATGGGCTCGAACAACGGGTCGATGTCGCCGCTCGTCTGGGAGCGCCACGACATCGTGATGCAGGGCATCTCGGCCGAGGAGATCGCGAAGCAATGGAATCTGTCCCGCGCGGAGCTCGACCGGATCTCGTACGAGTCGCACCAGCGTGCCGCGCGGGCGATCGACGAGGGCCGCTTCGAGCGGGAGGTCGTGCCGGTCGAGCTCGACGTCCCGGCGGACGACTCCGGCGGTGCTCCGACGCTGACGCGCGTCCGGTTCGCGGTCGACGAGGCCGTGCGGCGGGAGACGACGCTCGAGAAGATGGCGTCGCTCCAGCCGGCGTTCATCCCGGACGGCGTCGTGACGGCCGGGAACTCGTCCCAGATCGTCGACGGCTCGGCCGCCGTGCTCGTCGCCTCGGAGGCGAAGGTTTCCGAGCTCGGGCTGGAGCCGCGGGCGCGATTCGTCTCTTTCGGCGTGGTGGGCGTCGACCCGCACCTGATGCTGCACGGCAATCCCGAGGCGTCGGCGAAGGCGCTCGCGAAGGCCGGCCTGACGTGGGACGACATCGACGTGATCGAGGTCAACGAGGCGTTCGCATCGGTCGTGTCCCAGTTCCTCGCGGACACGGGACTGCAGGAGCGCTACGAGGCCGGCGACGTGAACCCGAACGGCGGCGGCATCTCGCTCGGCCATCCGCTCGGCGCCACCGGCGCGCGAATCACGGCGACGCTGGTCTCGGAGCTCGAGCGGCGCGACGCGCGCTACGGGCTCGCGACGATGTGCATCGGCTTCGGCCAGGCCATCGCCGCCGTTGTCGAGCGCGTCTAGTCCGAGCGGCTCACCAGCCGCCCTGGTGATACGAGATTCGGAGCGGCGGCCAGTAGGTGAAGATCACCGGGCCGACAAGGGCGCTCCTCGGCGCGGATCCCCAGACGCGGGAGTCGCACGAGTCGGGGCGGTTGTCGCCGAGGAAGAAGTACCCGCCCTGCGGGACGCGCCAGATTTGACCGAAGTACTTCGAGTCCGCGAGCCGGGTCCGCGACGATACATAAGGCTCGTGGAGCTTCGTCCACGAGGTCGCGTCCGGCCGGCGGATCCAGATGAAGCCGCTGTCGTCCTCGCGCACCGTCTCTCCGGGAAGCCCGATGAGCCGCTTGACGAAGGTCGTTCCGGCGTCGCCTGAGTCGCAGAGGTTCGCCTTCGGCGGAGCCTTGAAGACGACGATCTGCCCGCGGTGCGGGCTGCCGAAGTCGTAGGCGAGCCGGTTCACGAGCACACGGTCGCTCATCGATGCCTCGCAGCCGTGGCCGGGGCGGGCGCAGTGAAGCGTGTGCTCCATCGAGGCGGAGGGGATGCGGTACGGCTTCGCCACCTCCGCCTCGAAGGCGAGCACGAACCCGATCGCCACGGCGACCGTGACGGCCCAGTCGAGGATCTTCCGCCAGGGATCGGGGACGCGGTTCACGAGAGGAAGGCTCACGCCGACTGAGGATAGATCCGGCGGCGGCTCAGTCGTGCCGGGCGAGCCAGTCGCCGACGACCTGCATGTAGCGCTCGCGCTCCTCGACGTGCGGCGTGTGGGACGAGTCCTCGAAGCAGACCCACTCCGAGCCGGTGATTCCGGCGAGAAACGTCTCCTGCAGAGCGGGCGTCGCCTCGTCGTGGCGGCCCGAGACGAGCAGCGTCGGCACGTCGATCTCGCCGAGCCGGTCCTTCGACTGCCAGTCGCGAATCGAGCCGATCACGTGGAACTCGCTCGGGCCGTTCATCGTGTGGTAGACGGTCGGGTCGCGTTCGATCCACGCGAACGCCTCGACGACCTCTTCCGGCCACGGCTCGAGCCGGCAGAGGTGCCGCCGATAGAAGACCTCGCAGGCGGCCGCGTACTCCGGATCGTCGGTCGTGCCGGCGTCCTCGTGCCGGCGGAGCGTCTGCTCTACCTCCGGCGGTAGGAGCGCGCGGAGCCGGTTCGCCTCGGCGACGAAGTCCGGGAACGAGGCTGCCGTGTCGGCGAGGACGAGCCCTCGCAGTCCGGGCGGGTGCGTGAGGGCGTACTCCTGGCCGAGGAAACCGCCCCAGGATTGGCCCAGGACATGGTGGCGGCCGGCGATCCCGAGAGCGTCGACGAGGTTGTGCAGCTCCCGGACGAAGAGATCGACCGTCCAGAAGTCGGCCCCGCGTTCCGGGTAGTGGGTGCTGCGGCCGTTCCCGACCTGGTCGTAGTGGACGACGGCGCGTCCGTCGGCGAGGTCGGCGATGGACAGGAGGTAGTCGTGCGCCGCCCCGGGGCCGCCGTGGAGGACGACGAGTGGCGCGGGCGCAGTGGCCTCGCCGGGCCGCAGCTCGCCGGTCACGCGGTACCAGGTCTGCGCCTCGTCGAAGGGGACGGTGCCCTCGCTCACCTTCACCTAGGCGACTCTACGCCGGTTGTCCACACCTTCCACGGCTTCCACAGCCGCTTGCGTCTTCGTGGGCGAAGGTGGAGAGTGGAGCGACACTGGTACCGGCGACACGCACCCGACGCAGGGAGCGGGCACTTTCGGAGGCCGAGGCGTACGCGCGCTGTCACGGCCATCGCGCCCTCAGTCCCGTCCGGGCGACGGTCGCCCCGGACAGGGACGAGCGCCTCCGGGTAGTACTGATGCGCGCGCTGGAGGAGCTCGATCCCTAGCTCGTAGCCCGTTAGGCTCCGGCGCGTGAAGATCGGAGTCGTGGGACTGGGGACGATGGGCGCGGGCATCGCCCAGCTTGCCGTCGAGGCGGGGCTCGAGACGGTCGGGCGCGAGGTCACCGGCGAGCTGGGGGAGACGGCGCGCGGGCGGATCGACCACTTCCTCACGCGCAAGGTCGAGAAGGGCCAGATCGACTCCTTCGACATCGGGCTGCTGAGCCTGACGACCGACCTCTCCGCCTTCGCCGACTGCGACGTCGTGATCGAGGCGATCGTCGAGGAGCTGGAGCCGAAGCGGGAGCTGTTCGCGGAGCTCGAGCGCGTCTGCCGCCCCGATGCCGTCCTGGCCACGAACACGTCGGCTCTGTCGGTGACCGAGATCGCCGGCGCGACCTCGACGCCGGAACGCGTCGTCGGGATGCACTTCTTCAATCCCGCGCCGCTCATGCCGCTCGTGGAGATCGTCCGCGCGGAGCTGACGTCCGACGAGGCGTTCGACACCGCCTACACGCTCGGCGAGCGGCTCGGCAAGCATCCGATCCGCTGTCACGACACGCCCGGCTTCGTCGTCAACCGGGTCCTGATCCCGCTCCTGAACGACTGCGTGCGTGTCCTCGACGAGGCGCGCGTCACGCCCGCCGACCTCGACGCGGGGATGAAGCACGGTGCCGGGTGGCCGATGGGCCCGTGCGAGCTCGTCGACCTCGTCGGGATCGACGTGCACGTGCACGCGAGCGAGGCGCTGTGGGAGAAGCTGCGGGAGCCCCGCATGGCGCCGCCTGCGCGCCTGGTTGCGATGGCGAACGCCGGTCTCCTCGGTCGCAAGAGCGGCCGCGGCTTCTACACGTACGACAGCTAGGTCCCGAGCAACACTTCCAGCCGTAAGGCTTGGAGAACTGCGGTCGACGCGTGGGAGAGCAGCTGCGCGGAGGCCTCCTCGGACGCTCCGCTCGCCCGCAACGCCTCCGCCAGCGCCTCGACGCGCGCCGCCAGCCGGTCGGCTCGTCGCTGCAAGCGTTCGTCTGTCATGACAACGGAGCTTCGCGAAAGAGTCGGACGTTCCTCTGCCGCGGAGTACCCTGGGAGCGCTATGCGGCGGATCCTGGTCAGCTGCGCCGTTCTCGCGGTGCTCGCGCTCCCTGCTGCGGCGACCGCCCGGGCTCGGGGGGCCGCCAGGCCGGGCTACCTCGTCGTCAGCAAGGCGGTGGGTGACGGCGGCGTCCACGGCGCCCCGATCGTCATTCTCATCGTGAAGGGCTTCGTGCTCGGCCGTGTCTCGCAGGAGGCGAAGGTCCAGATCGTCCAGCTGCCCTCGCCGGGCGGCCAGGGCGCTCCGCAGGTCGTGGGTACGGACGTCTCGTCGAGCACGATCAGGTACCGCGGGCGGTTCACCGGCAAGGAGTACCGAGGCAGCAAGTTCCGCTTCCGTGCGATCGGCGGCCAATACCGGGTCGTGGTGCGCGGCTCGGGCGTCTATCTCTTCGCCGGCGGGCACGGGCACGTCACGGTCCAGGGCTCCCGGGTCTTCCCGCACGCCGACGGGAGCTACTCGGTGGACGCCGGTCGTTTCCGCTCCTTGCCGAAAGAGCCCGTGACGCGGAAAGTCGGCGGAGGATGACGCCGGTGGCAGAGGACGGACAGACGATTCTCGTGGTGGAGGACGAGCAGGCGATCGCCTCGTTCGTCGCCGCCTACCTCCGCAAGGACGGCTTCCTGGTGCGGATGACGGCAAGCGGTCGCGAGGCGTTGGCCATCGTCGGTGTCGACGCTCCCTCGCTCGTCATCCTCGACCTGATGCTCCCCGATCTCGACGGGATCGAGGTCTGCCGCCGAATTCGCGAGACGAGCACGCTGCCCGTCTTGATGCTGACCGCGCGCGACGACGACCTCGACAAGATCGCAGGCCTCGAGGTCGGCGCCGACGACTACCTCACGAAGCCCTTCAACCCGCGCGAGCTCGTGGCGAGGGTGCGGGCCATCCTTCGCCGCAGCGCCGGAAAGACGAAGCCGGACGCCGGCGTGATCCAGCACGGCGAGCTCGTACTCGACGCAGGCAGGCGGGAGTGCCATGTCGGGGACGAGGAGATCCGGCTCGCGCCCAAGGAGTTCGACCTCCTGTGGGAGCTCCTCGACCACAAGGGTCTCGTGCTCACGCGCGACCAGCTGCTCGAGCGGGTCTGGGGCTACACGTTCGCGGGCGACACCCGCACCGTCGACGTTCACGTACGGCAGCTGAGGCGGAAGCTCGGCGACGCGGCCCCGATCGTCACCGTGTGGGGGATCGGCTACAAGGCCGGCCCGGCTCCCGCCCCCGTCGAGTAAGGAGCCTTCGTGCTCGGATCACTGCGCTTCCGGCTGCCGGCGCTGTTCCTGCTCGGCATCGTGCTCGCTGCCACCGTCGCGACGCTCATCGCGGTGCGCTTCTTTCAGAGCAACACCCGTACGCATGCGGCCTCGGAGCTGCGCGCGGAATCGGTCGGGATCGTCCAGCTCTACGAGCAGAAGGCCGCGATCGGGCGCGTCCGCCTCAAGACCCTCGAGCTCGAGCTCGGCGGCGACAGGGTGTTCTGGGTCCCCGTCGCGCCTGGAGCCATGCTGCTCGCCGGCCCGGTGCCCGAGCTCCCCAGCAGCGCAGTGCCTGCCGAGGCACTCCACGGCGGCACGCCGCCGGCGTTCGACTTCGAGTTCGGCGATACCCACTATCTCGGCGTCGCGCAGCCGGTCACGCTGGGTCAGGTCGGGGCGGGGGCGCTCGTCGTCGCCGAGCGCGAATCGGCGCTCCGCGCCCGCTGGCTGCAGCTCTTCTGGGAGCTCGCGCTCGCCTTCGGGATCGGGATTCCCGTCGCCGGCATCCTCATCCTCTACTACTCGCGCCGGATCGCTCGGCCGCTCGAGGAGCTCGCGAGCGCGGCGGACGAGGTCGCCGCGGGCCACTACGACGTCGCCGTGCCAGAGCGCACCTGGGGCAGCGAGGTCGAGCGGCTCGCCACTCGCTTCGACGAGATGACGACGAGGTTGTCGGAGTCGGAGCAGCTCTCCCGCAACTTCCTCATGTCGGTGTCGCACGAGCTGCGCACGCCGCTGACCGCGATTCGCGGTCACGTGTCCGCGCTGCGGGAGGGGATCCTCGAGGACGAGGCGTCGCAGAGCCGCTCGCTCGAGGTGGTCTCGGAGGAGTCCCTGCGGCTCGAGCGACTCGTGGGTGACGTCCTCGACCTCGCCAAGCTCGATGCGCGCCGCTTCGCGCTGCTGCGCGAGGAGGTCGACATGCGGGCCCTCTGCGAGCGCGCCTATGCGACCTTCGCCGAGGAGGCGCGGACCCGCGGAATCGAGTACGACCTGGAGCTCGGGGAGGGGGCCGTGCTCATCACCGACGGCGACCGGGTGCTGCAGATCGTCACGAACCTGCTCGCGAACGCGCTCCACTGGACGCCGGAAGGGGGACGCGTCGAACTCGAGCTCGTGGTTCACAAGGGCGAGGTGGCGGTGGCGGTCTCCGACACCGGCCCCGGAATTGCGCCACAGGAGGAGGAGCGGATCTTCCGGGCGTTCTGGTCCGGCGACGGCGGCGGCACCGGCCTCGGCCTCGCGATCGCCCGCGAGCTCGCTCTCGCGCTCGGCGGCCGGCTCGAGCTGCACACTGAGCCCGGCCGGGGCAGCCGCTTCGTGCTCGTGCTACCGGTGCAGACTCAGCCGGCTGCTTGACGCTCGTCGAGGCGGTAGACGACGGCGCCGTCGCGCGTCAGTCCCTCCTCGAGCTTCGCCAGGCGCTCTTCGACGCTCCGCCAGCCGGAGGCGATGAGGTCGACGAGCAGCGCGAGGTCGTCGACGCGCGCGTGCCGCTCGGTGAGGAGGTCTCCCTCGATCCGCTCGAGTCTGCGGATGACCTGGTTCGTCAGGCCCCGCACCTCGGCGAGGTGCCGGGAGCTCGGCCGGAAGTGCTGGCGGAGGCCGTCCTGAATCGCCTCGGGCAGACCGACCTCGAAGCGGGCGGTCGTCGCGGCGAGCGACTCGACGGCGTGTCGCGCCCGTTCCAGGGTCGCGTCGAACGCGGCCGGGTCCGTGCGGCCGGCGGCCGCATCCTCGATCCGCTGCTGTGCGCGGGCTATGGCCTCCATGTCCACGGGCGCGACGATAGAACTCGCGTCGGATGGATATCTCCGAGCTCGACTACGAGCTGCCGCCGGAGCTGATCGCCCAGGATCCTGCGGAGCGGCGTGACGCGTCGCGGCTGCTCGTCTACGAACGCGCGACCGGCGCCGTCCGGCACCGCACCTTCGACGAGCTGCCGGAGGAGCTGCAGGGGGAGCTCGTCGTGGTCAACGACACGAAGGTCGTGCCGGCGCGGATTCCCATCGAGTCGCCGCGCGGCGAGCTGCTGCTGCTCGAGCGGCTCGACGACGGGACGTGGGAGGCGCTTGCTCGCCCGACGCGGCGGCTGCGGCCGGGCCGCCGCTACGGGCCGGCCGAGCTGCTCGAGCATCTCGGCGAGGGGCGGTGGCGCCTGCGTCTCGAAGGTGAGCCGGCGGGCCAGACGCCGTTGCCGCCGTACATCACGAAGCCGCTCGCGGATCCGTCGCGCTACCAGACCGTCTACGCGCGAGCGGTCGGCTCGGCGGCGGCGCCGACCGCCGGCCTGCACTTCACGCCCGAGCTCCTCGCGCGGCTCGAGCCAGTGCGGGTCACCCTCCACGTCGGGCTCGACACGTTCCGGCCGGTGACCGAGGAGCGGCTGGAGGAGCACCGGATCCACGGGGAGCGCTACGAGGCCGGGCTGGAGACGTGGGAGCGAATCCGTGCGGCCGAGCGCGTCCTCGCCGTCGGCACCACGACGGTGCGCGTGCTCGAGACGCTCGCCCGCGGAGGGCCGCTCGTCGGCCGCACCGAGCTCTTCATCACACCGGGCTTCGAGTTCGAGCGCGTCGACGCGCTGCTGACGAACTTCCACCTGCCACGCTCGACGCTGCTCGCGCTCGTGATGGCGTTCGCGGGGATCGAGGAGACGCGACGGCTCTACCGGCTGGCGGTCGAGGAGCGGTACCGCTTCTACTCCTTCGGCGATGCGATGCTGATCCTCTGATGAGGCCGCGGAGCGCGAACGAGTGGCGCGACTTCTGGCGCGACGGCGGCGAGCGGGAGCTCAATTCCCAGCTCGAGGAGCTCGCGCCGTACTCCGTCCGCATCGCCACGCTGCTCGGCAGCAACGCGCCCGAGCGCGCGCTCGTCGCCGAGCTGGGCCGGATCCGCGAGAACGATCTGCAGGCCACGCGCAACCCCGAGCGCGACGCCGAGGTCGCCGCGCGCGTCTACGCGTGGTTCGAGAGGGTTTGCCTCGCGCGCTCGAACGCCTCGCGGACGTCCGCTTCGAGCAGCTCGATGAGCGACGTGTCGCGCAGCGTCGCCCAGACGAACTCGCGCGAGCCGCACCGGCGGACGTAGGCGTCCTCGATGATCTCGCCGAGATGCCGGCCGCGCCGGTGCTCGCGACGGATGTACGAGAGGAGCCGCTCCTCGCGGAACGGCCTCCGCCCGACGAAGTAGTACGGCGTGCGTGCGAGCGGGTCCGAGGTCGCCACACGTGACGACTACCCGTTTGGGTCAAGGAGTAACGGGGCGCGCCCGTCTACGCTCACTTTCGTGAGCGACAGCTTCACCGTCACGGCCCGGGACGGCGCTGCGCGCGCGGGCGTCCTGCGCACCGCGCACGGCGAGGTGCGAACCCCGGCCTTCATGCCGGTCGGGACGAAGGCCACCGTCAAGTCCGTGGATCCCGACGAGCTGCACGCGCTCGGCGCCGAGATCGTGCTCGGGAACGCGTACCACCTCCACTTTCGCCCGGGCGAGGAGCTGGTCGCCGAGCTCGGCGGCCTCCACGCGTTCATGGGCTGGGACGGCGCGATCCTCACCGACTCCGGCGGCTTTCAGGTCTTCTCCCTGCGCGACACCCTGCTCGCGGTCGACGACGACGGCGTCACGTTCCGCTCGGTCTACGACGGCACGCCGGAGCGGTTCACGCCGGAGCTGTCGGCGCGCGTCCAGGAGCGACTCGGCTCGGACGTCGCGATGTGCCTCGACATCTGCCCACCCGCCGGGGTTCCACAGCCGGAGCTCGAGGAGGCAGTGCGTCGGACGACGGTCTGGGCCGAGCGCCAGCGCGACCTGCCGCGGGCGCCCGGGCAGCTCCGCTTTGCGATCACGCAGGGCGGCCTCGACGGCGAGCTTCGGCAGCGTTCGTCGGAGGAGCTCGTCGAGCTCGACTTCGACGGCTACGCGATCGGCGGCCTGAGCGTCGGGGAGCACCGCCGGCCGATGTTCGACGCGACGACCGAAGCCGCAGGCTTCCTGCCCGAGGACAAACCGCGCTACTTCATGGGAATCGGCGACCCGGAGGGCGTGGTCGAAGTCGTCGAGCGCGGCGTCGACATGTTCGACTGCGTCCTGCCGACGCGCACCGCGCGCACCGGCAGCGCCCTCACGAGCGAAGGCCGCCTCAACCTTCGCAACGCCCGCTTCGCCGCCGACGAGCGCCCCCTGGAGGACGGCTGCTCGTGCCCGGCCTGCTCCCGCTTCAGCCGGGCCTACATCCGGCACCTCGTCAACCAGCAGGAAATCCTCGGGCTGCGGCTCCTCAGCCTGCATAATCTGCGCTTCTTGCTCGACCTCGTCGCCGCGGCGCGACAGGCGATCGAGCGCGGCGAGTTCCTCACCTGGAAGGACGAGGCGCTCCGACGAGCGAAGGGAGCGGTCGAGTGATCATCGGAGCGAGCGGAGGGTCGGGGATCCTCTTCATCATCATCATCGCGTTCCTGCTCCTCTACCTGCTCTTCGTGCGGCCGCAGAAGAGGCGCCAGAACGAGCAGCAGCAGATGATCAGCGAGCTGCGCGTCGGTGACGAGGTGCTCACCGTCGGCGGGATCTACGGCACGATCGCGCAACTCGACGACGACCGCGTGACGGTCGAGATCGCGCCGAAACTCGAAGTGCAGGTCTCCCGGCGCGCGATCGCGGGCGTGACGCGCGAGCCCGACGAGCCCGAGGTCGAAGAGAGCGACGAGGCCGAGGAGCCGGACGCGGACGAAGGCTCGGGCGCGGAGACATCGAATGAGGAGAACCGCGGCTAACCTGTGCCGCGGATTTGAAGGATCCTTGGTGAAAGAACGTCGTAGATACCTCCTGATCCTCGGCGCGATCCTCGCGCTCCTCGTCGGCGCGGCGCTGCTCGCCGTGCCCGGCTCGCCCGCGTACAAGAAGCCGACGCTCGGCCTCGATCTGCGGGGCGGCCTCGAGGTGGTGCTCAAGGCGTTGCCTCCTCACGGGCAGTCGGTGACGCCGCAGAACATGCAGACGGCGCAGAACGTCATGGTCAGGCGCGTCAACCAGATCGGCGTGTCTTCGCCGAACGTCGCGACCCAGGGCAACGACGAGATCGTCATCCAGCTCGCCGGTGTCCACGATCCGGCCAAGGCTGCGGCGATCATCGGCTCGACGGGTCAGCTGCAGTTCTACGACTTCGAGAAGGACCTCGCTGCGCCGACCGTCAACCAGCTCACACCGACCCCGTATCCGACCGCCTACAGCCTGCTGAAGCAGATCCAGGGCCAGGTCAAGGGGGCGGGCGTGCCGTCGGCGTACTACCTGTTCGGCCCGAAGACGAAAACCAGGACGGTGGACGGCAAGAAGACGTCGACTACGACCAAGCACGCGATCCTGCAGTTCGCTCCGAAGCGGGCACAGGTCCTCGGGCCGTACGGCGGCAAGAAGCCGGCGGGAACCGAGCTTCTTGCGGTGCCGGGGAACAGGCAGCTCGTCCACGGCCCTGTCTCGACGCAGGCAACACAGCCGATCAAGCAGTCGCCGAACAACGTCTACTGGTACCTCTTCAAGTCCCCGCCGAACGCGCCGGGCGGGCCTCCCGAGATCACCGGCGACGAGCTGAAGGAGTCGGCGATCCAGGCCGACATCGGGCAGGACGGTCAGCCCGAGGTCCAACTCGGTTTCAAGGGCGACGGCGGGAGTCAGTTCAAGAAGATCACCAAGGCCGAGTACGACCGCGGCCTGCAGCAAGCCGGCTTCAACGGAAGCTCGGGGGCGCTGAACCAGCTCTACGCGCAGCACAACGCGATCGTGCTCGACGGGAAGCTTCAGGCGACGCCGTTCATCGACTACACGAACTCGCAGCTCCAGGACGGGATCGTCGGCGGCGCGGTGATCGGCGACATGGGGTCGACGAAGGCGGCGCAGGACCTCGCGCTCGTCCTCCAGAGCGGCTCGCTCCCGTACACGTTCAAGCAGCTCACCGAGACCCAGGTCTCGGCGACGCTCGGCAAGAGCTCGCTCCACCAGGCGATCCTCGCCGCGCTGGCGGGGCTGATCCTGGTCTCGATCTTCCTGCTCGTCCTGTACCGCTTCCTCGGGCTCGTCGCCGTCTTCGGGCTCGCCATCTACGCGCTCCTCTACTACGCGGCGATCCTCCTCTTCAACGTGACGTTGACGCTGCCGGGCTTCGCCGGCCTGATCCTCACGATCGGCGTCGCGGCCGACGCGAACGTCGTGGTGTTCGAACGCATCAAGGAAGAGGTGCGAGCCGGGCGCTCGGTGCGGTCCGCCATCTCGGCCGGCTACGGCAAGGGCTTCCACACGATCCTCGACGCGAACGTCGTGACCATGATCACGGCGCTCGTCATCTTCCTGGTCGCGGTCGCCGACGTGAAGGGCTTCGCGCTGATGCTGCTGATCGGCACCGTGATCTCGCTGCTCACGGCGGTGGTCGCCACGCGCGCCATGCTCGGCCTGCTCAGCGGCTTCAAGTGGTTCGACAGCCCGCGCTTCATGGGCGCGGAGGGTCAGCAGACGGCGAAGTGGCTCCAGATCGACTACATGGGGAAGAAAAAGCTGTGGTTCGCGATCTCGGGCGCCGTGATCGTGGCCGGCCTCATCTCGCTCGGCGCCCAGGGCCTCAATCTCGGGATCGACTTCAAGGGCGGGGTGCAGTTCCAGTTCTCGACGAGCAAGCCGTACTCGCAGGGGCAGGTTCAGTCGTTCATGGCGAAGCAGGGCGAGCCCGACGCTGTCGTCCAGGGCTCTGGCAAGTCCGTCAACGGCGACTTCAAGAGCTGGCAGGTCCGCACAAAGACGCTCGACAGAGCCGAGCAGAACCACCTGCAGCAGAGCCTCCAGAACGACCTCGGCGCCTCTGGAGGCGGGGTGAAGAACGTCTCGGGGACGTTCGGCCACCAGATCGCGATCGACGCGATCTACGCGATCATCGTCTCGCTGCTCCTGATCACGATCTTCATCGCGATCAGGTTCGACCTCAAGTTCGCGATACCCGTGATCCTCGCGATGCTGCACGACATCGCCATCACCATCGGCGTCTACTCGCTGGTGGGGAAGGAGGTCACGGTCGACACCGTGGCCGCGGTGCTGACCGTGCTCGGGTACTCGATCTACGACACGATCATCATCTTCGACCGCGTGCGCGAGAACATCCCGCTCATGCGCCGGTCGCCGTTCGCGACCATCGCCAACGTCTCGATGTGGGAGACGATCAGGCGCTCGCTGGCCACGACGTTCATCACGCTGCTGCCGATCATCTGCCTCCTGATCCTCGGCGGCCAGACGCTCAAGGACTTCGCTTTCGCGCTCATCATCGGCGTCATCTCGGGTGCTTACTCCTCGATCTTCATCGCGGCGCCGCTGCTCACGATGTGGAAGGAGCGCGAGCCGGAGTACGCGCGCCGGAAGCAGCTCGCCGAGCAGGAGGGCGAGGAGCCGGACGGTGGGACGCCGGCTCGTCGCAGGCCGTGGCAGCCGAAGGGTGGCCCGGCACTCGACCCCGGGACGGTCGCGCTGGAGGAGTCGGAGGCGGCGCTCTCCGCCGAGGCGACGCCGAACCTGCTCGACGCGGTGACGTCGCCCGAGCCTGCAACCGCAAGCGCACGCCGCGAGAAGCGGTCGCAGCGGCGCCGCTCGAGGCCGCATGGCCGCGCGCGGTAGCAGCAACCTGATCCTCGACGCGGTCGAGGAGCTGCTCGCCGAGCTGCCGAGTCGCCTGCGGGGCAGCCGTGAGCGGTTCTCGGATGGCGCCCTCGGAGTCTTGCGAGGGATCGCCGACGAGCTCAACCTCGTGACGCGAGACGAGCTCGACGAGCTCGAGCTCCGTGTCGCTCAGCTCGAGCACCGGATGAAGCTGCTCGAGGGCCCGCGCGACCTCCCGCCGGCGTAGCTCTCAGCGTCTGAAGCGGTTCACCGTGGCGGCGAGGAACGTCTCGGCGTCGTAGACGATGAACCCGCAGAGCACCGCGAGCGGCAGCTCGACGAGCACCGCCTCCGCGACCGCCTCCCACATCTCGCTCCCGCTCTGCGAGGTGACGATGTCGAACCAGGCATCGCAGCAGAGCATCGTGCCGGTGACGGCGGCCAGCGGGACGAGCCACTGCGAGCCGCGGAAGGCCGCCCACGCGGTCGCGGCGAAGGACGCGGCCAGCGCGATGTCGAAGCCCACCCAGGCGAGGTCGTAGTGGAACGTCACGTGCCGTGAAGGCAGCGTGAACGTCAGGTACAAAGTCCACGGAACCAGCGCAACGGCGACGAGTGCCAGCAACGCTGTCGTCCGCGGAGACAGCGGGATCCGGAGGGGCTCGTCCGACACGAACACGTTGTACCCTGGCGCCGTGACGCTGCGTGCCGTTAGTCCCGAGCGGCTTCTCGCCTGGGCAGCAGCGCTCGTCGGCGCGATCGGGCTCGCTTCCGCACTGACGCCGGAGATGGCGGGCCGCCTCGACGTCGTGCAGGGCGTCCTGCCGCCGGGCTGGCCCGAGGCGGCGCGAGTCCTCACCGTTGCCTTCGGGATCGGCCTCATCTGGCTCTCGCGCTCAATCGCGAGACGCCGGCGACGCGCCTGGCAGCTCGCTGTCGCGGTCGTCGTCGCGTCCGCCGTCGCGCATCTCGCGAAGGGCCTCGACTTCGAGGAGGCGACGATCTCTCTGCTCCTGCTCGTCGCCCTCGTTCGCTGGCGGAACCGCTTCGACGTGCCCGGCGACCCGGCGAGCGTCCGGCCGCTGCTCGGTCTCGGAGCCGCTCTCGCGGCGATCGCGGCGGTCGCCGGCGGGGCCGAGATCCGCGGCATCGAGCTGTCGCCGCGCGCAGGCGACGCGCTCCTCGGCCTCGCGGTCGTCTTCGGCTCTCTCGCGCTCTACTTCTGGCTGCGTCCGTTCGGACACGCCGTCGCGCAGACGGTGGGGGAGAGGCAGGTGGTGCGCGCCCTCGTCGACGCGCATGGAAGCGACAGCCTCTCCTTCTTCGCCCTGCGACGCGACAAGAGCTATCTCTTCTCGCCGTCGCGCCGCGCCTTCCTCGCCTACCGCGTCGTCGCGGGAACGGCCCTCGTCAGCGGCGATCCTGTCGGCGACGACGCGGAGTTCGACGACCTCCTCGCGGAGCTGCGCCGGATTGCCCGAGCGAGCGGTTGGCGGTTCGCGGTCGTCGGTGCCTCCGACGCGCACCTCGAGCGCTATCGCGCGCTCGGGCTCAAGCCCGTCTCGATCGGAGAGGAGGCGGTGCTCAGCCCGCGCGACTTCTCGCTCGAGGGACGCGCGATCCGCAAGGTGCGCCAGTCCGTCTCGCGGCTCGGGAAGGCCGGCTACTCGTTCCGCATCGTCGCCGCAGACGAGGTCGCGCCCGCGCTGGAGGCCGAGCTCGAGGACGTCTCGGCCGCGTGGCGGGGCGGTGAGCCCGAGCGCGGCTTCTCGATGGCGATCGACGACCTCCACGTCCCAGGCACCGTGCTCGCCGTCGCCGAGGACGCAGAGGGCCGGGTCGGCGGCTTTCTCCACCTTGCTCCGTCGCCGGCCGGAGGCGGTTGGTCGCTGAGCGCGATGCGCCGCCGCCCGGATGCGCCGAACGGCCTGACCGAGTTTCTCGTGGTCGAGGCGCTCGCCTGGACGCGCGACACCGGTGCGAGCGAGCTCTCCCTCAACTTCTGCGCGCTGACGGACTTCCTCGCTCCCGAGCGGGTGAAGACGCCGGCGCGGCGCGCTGTGCGATGGGGGCTCCTGCGCGCCGACAGCGTCTTCCAGCTCGAGCGGCTCTATTCGTTCAACCGGAAGTTCTTCCCGGAGTGGCGGCGCCGCTACATCTGTGTCGAGCGCCTCACCGACCTGCCGGCGGTCGGGTTGGCATATCTCCACGCCGAGTCGCTGCTCGTCCCGCCCGGCCCGTGGACGCGCAGGCGCCAGGCCCGTCGGCGGCTGGCTACCGGCAGACGCGCCGCGTAGCCTTTCGGGTGTGAGCACGACCCGCAGCATCGGCCGCTTGTCGGAGATCGCGCAGGTCATGGTGCGCCACGGCTTCGGCTACTTCTTCGAGGCGCACAAGCTCAGCGATCTTCTGCCGGGTCGCTCGGCGGAAGACCGCCTCGCCGACGTGGCGGCCGAGCAGGGCGCATCGTCCGCTCGCGGCCAGCACCTGCGTGAGGTGCTCGACGAGCTGGGACCGACGTTCGTGAAGTTCGGTCAGCTCCTCTCGACCCGGCCCGACGTGGTGCCGCCGGACATCGTGGTCGAGCTGCGCGGTCTGCAGGACGACGTCCGGCCGTTCCCGTTCGAGCAGGCCGAGCGGGTGATCGAGGAGGAGCTGGGGAACACGCTCGAGCGGCTGTTCCTCGACTTCGAGCCGGCGCCAGTCGCGGCCGCGTCGATCGGCCAGGTGCACCGGGCGACCCTGCCGAACGGGCGCCGCGTCGCGGTCAAGGTGCAGCGGCCGGGCGCACCGCAGAAGATCGAAGCAGACCTCGGCCTGCTCTACCAGGCGGCGCGGCTCGCGCGCGAGAGGATCCGGGCGCTCGACTTCGTCGACACGCGCCAGCTCGTGGACGAGTTCGCCCGCTCCATCCGGAAGGAGCTCGACTACCGCCAAGAAGGCCGCAACGCGCAGAACTTCCACCGCCACTTCGCCGGCGACCCGCACGTCCACGTGCCGAAGGTCTACTGGCAGTACACGCGGCCGCGCGTGCTCACGCTCGAGTGGATCGACGGGATCCAGCTCGCGGACGTCGACATGGTCACGACGACGCTCGAGGAGCGGCGCGAGATCGCATACCGGATCACCGAGGCGTGGATGGCGATGATCTTCCGGCACGGCTTCTTCCACGGCGACCCGCACCCGGCCAACATCCTCCTGCCGACCGAGGCTGGGACGATCGGCCTCGTCGACTTCGGCGCCGTCGGGACGCTCACCGACGACGACATGTCGAAGCTGACCGGCCTCTTCATCGACGCCGCGAACGAGAACATCGACCAGCTGCCGAAGCGGCTGGCTGACCTCGGCGTGCGCTACCCGAAGGAGCGGGAAGGGGAGTTCCTCGCCGAGCTGCGCGAGCTGTATTACCGCTACTACGGCGCCAGCCTGAGCGAGGTCGACCCGATCCAGATCATCCGCGAGGGCTTCCAGCTCATCTACTCGATGAACCTGCACCTGCCGGCGCGCTTCCTCCTGCTCGACCGCACGATCGCGACCCTCGGCTCGGTCGGCGCCGAGCTCTATCCCGACTTCAACGTCTTCGAGGTCGCGCGGCCGTACGCCCGCGACCTGATGCTCGACCGCTTCGCCCCTCAGCGGATCGCGCGCCGCGCCCGCCGTGAGGCAATCAGCTACGCACAGGTGCTCGCCGAGGCGCCGCACCAGTTCCACGACTTCATGGAGGAGATCCGGGACGGCCAGATCGAGGTCGGCTTCGTGCACAAGGGGCTCGACGACCTGCTCGCGAAGCTCGACACGCTCTTCAACCGGATCGTGGTCGCGATGATCGTGGTCGGCGGGCTGATCGGCTCGAGCCTGATCGGGATCTTCGCCACGACTGGGCCGCAGGTCCTCGGGATCAACGTGATCTCGATCGTCGGCTTCGCCCTCTCGGCCGTGCTCGGGGTCTGGCTGCTCTGGGGAGTGGTCCGCTCGGGGCGGCTCTAGCTCGCGAGGCTGCCGCCGAGGGTCGGCGGCAACGGATCAGCCGTGACAACCAGGCCGTCTGCGGCGTATAAGGGGGTGGATGAAGCCGCTTGCGCTGCTGCTGGTTGCCCTTGTCGGCGTCTTCGCTGCCGGATGCGGGTCAGGAACGAAGGTTCGCTCCGACCACCCGATCACGGTCACTGGCACGACGACCATTTCGAATGTGGCGACCGGGGAGTCTTTCTCCGCCTCGGCGAGCAGAGGAGTCGCGTCTGGTCGTGTGTCCGACCTCCAGTTCACCTACCCGCGCGGGTACTTCGCGCGTCCTTTCAACAACTGCAGCCCTGCGGTTACGGGTGATCGTCATGGCGGGTGTGAACGCGGTGTCGTGATCGCGAGTTATCCGCTGAGGCGACAGCCCGAGATAGGCGGTTCCGGCGCTCGCTTCTCAGGCAGCGGCGTTGCACTCGAGCTGTACCGACCACCGGCGGACAACGGGCTTGCGAGCGTGAAGCTCGGCGACCGCAGATTGTCGCTGTGGCAGTTCAATGCTGCAGACGAGATCCATCTTCCCGGCAAGAAGTCGCCCCCACCGGAACAATGGGGAGCCTGGTTCCGTGTGAACGGCGCGAGCTACTGGGCGATCGCCTGGGTCGGAAACAACGCGAAGAAGGTCGACCGCGCGAAGCTCGCAGCGCTGATCAACTCTGTCCACAAGCGCGGACAGATTCCCCGCGCCGCTTCACCCAAGCCGGCCCCACAAGTGACGCGAGTCCTGTGCGGCGGAACGAGGAGCAACCCTCGGGTGCCCGACAACGCGCTCGTGGGTGCGGCTTCGGATCGGATTTGCGTGCAGGTCTTTGGCCATACCTGCCGGGTCTGGACGCGGCCGGTTGGCGCGCCGGCCGCGGACGTTCGTGAGCGGCACCTCCAGCTGCGCGCGAATTTCTGCAGGCTCACTCGCGATTTCCTGAGACGCAACCCCCGCGGTTACTCCGTCCAGCGCGCAAGGCCCGGACTCACGGCTCTGTTGCCGGAAATCCGAACGTAGCCAGACGCGCGGTACCTGCGCGAACGGTCTGCGCAGATGTTCGCCCGGACCTGTTGTGACGCTTTCGCGCGAAAGGACATCTGGCGGAGCCGGAGCGTCGCGCCTAGCCTCGGTGACATGAAGGCGCTGCTCCTCGCTGAGCCGGAACCGGCCGTTCGTGGCTTCCTCGAGCGCCAGCTTCGCAACGACGGGTTCGACGTCGTCTCCTGCGCGCGAGCGGAGCAGCTGCCGCGCGCAGCGGATCCCGACCTGCTCGTCCTCGGCGACGCCGATGCACTCGACCGCGGAGTCGTCCCCGACTGCCCGGTGATCGTGCTCGGCAGCGCGGATCCCGCGGCCCGGGTGCGCGCGCTCGCTCGCGCCGACGACTGCCTGGCGCGGCCGTTCGTCTACGAGGAGCTGCTCGCGCGCATCCACGCGCTCCTCCGGCGCTGCCCGCCGCGGCTCGAGCTGCTTGAGGTCCCCCCGCTCGCCATCGACCGCGCCGCACGCCGCGTCACGGTGAACGGGAATGAGGTGGAGCTGTCGGCGAAGGAGTTCGCGCTGCTCGTCAAGCTCGCCCTGGATCCCGACCGTGTCTTCACGCGCGAGCAACTGCTCCGCGACGTCTGGGGCTTCCGCACCTACGTCCCGACGCGCACGCTCGAGTCCCACGCCTCCCGCGTTCGGCGGAAGCTCGACGCTGCCGGCCTGCCCGGCTGGGTGGTGAACGTGTGGGGCGTGGGCTACAAGCTGCGCCACGTTCCGGCCTGCTGAGACAACGGCCACTCTCGTGAGTTGTGCAGACGTGGGCGGCGGGCCTCGACGCCGGCGCGTGGCCGAAGGAGGGGACGGGATGACGGATCGTGTGGCTATTGAATTTAACCGGCAAAACGAGGAGTATCCGGTCAGCGGGCTGTGCGCCTCGTCGGCGTGACATTTAGCTTCTGCGGCTTTGTCGGGAGCGCTTGTCGTTCGACGCGACCGGCCCGGTTATTTATGTGACCTGCTATGGGAGAGGAAGTTCACGTGCTCAAAGCAAAGCTTGGCGTGATCATCGTTATCGTTCTTGCCTTCGGTGCTCTCGCTGCCGGCGCGGACGCGAAAAACGGCACGGCGACGACCCAGTTCAGAGCTAGCTACACACAGCTCGAAATGTCGTTCACGTGCTCGGGCGTCCACCAGATCAAGAAAGCTAGTGTCGCCGACAGCGAGACATGTCTAGTCGCTGGTGACGGCACGAGTAACCTCGTGGCCGGCACTTACAGTTCAAACGAGACCGTTTTCATAGACGGTCTCGGAATGTGCGGAATCATTTCACCTGCGGAGCCCGGTTTCGGCGATCCTGAAACCTGGGTCTCCGATTTCACCGGCGTGTGTGCGGCAAGCTTTACCTCAACGTGGCGAATGAACACTGACGGTAGTTGGACCAACACCATCAAGGCGATCTACTAAATCCCTCAGGGAGCGGTGGCGGGGTTCAGTGCTCGCCGCCGCTCCCCGTACCCCGTGCAGCGTGCTCTCGCCTGAACGTTTCGGCACGGATTAGGTACGGATTCCGCGTAACTGCCAGTCGTCAAGCCGTAGTCGTCAACGTGTGGGGCGTGGGCTACAAGCTGCGCCACGTCCGGGCCCGCTGAGACAACGGCCCCTCTCGTGAGTTATGCAGACGTGGCCAACGTTGATCGATAAGCCGTGTACGACAACGCTGCGGCGAAGGAGGCACTGGGATGACGGTGATTGTCAACTACCGCAGAGAGCGCCTCAGACGCGGGTGGCTCGACCTTTTCGAAGACCCTGAAGCGGGAGTGTGGGGCCTCGCATGGGCTCCGGACTTCGGCGAGCCCGATTGGCCGGGGCACACCTACTCGCCGGAAGACGACGATCTGCCCAGCGACTACCCAGACCCTGCCGACGTCGACGCAGTCGTCGAGTGGGGGCGGAAGCACTTCGGCCCCTAGGAGGGCTTGGCGGAAGGCCGCTCGCCGACGGCTCAGCCTGCTTTTCGCCAAGCCCTTCTACTAGAGGAGCGCGCCCTCCAACCGGAGCAGCCACTCCTTGCGGTCGAGGCCTCCGCCGTAGCCGGTGAGGCTGCCGTTCGCTCCCACCACGCGGTGACAGGGAAGGACGATCGGCAGCGGATTCCGGTTCATCACCGTCCCGACGGCCCGCGCCGCGCGCGGTGCGCCGACCTGCGCGGCGAGCGCGCCGTAGGTCGTCGTGCGGCCGTACTCGACCCGGTTCAGCTCCTTGAGCACGCGCCGGTGGAACTCCGGCGTCGCCCGGAGGTCGAGCTCCATGTCGAAGGCGTGTCTGCGGCCGGCGAAGTACTCGTCGAGCTCTCGGCGCACGAGGTCGAGCGCCTTCGGCGAGCGCAGGACGCGAGGCCCGAACTGCCGGGCGAGCCGTTCGAGCTCGGCCTCCGGCTCGGGGTCGAAGTTGACACGGCAGAGCCCGAGCTCCGACACGCCGACGAGCAGGGGTCCGACAGGCGTGTCGTCGAGCACGTCATAGGCGACGTCGAGCTCGCCGGAGGCGGCCGCGGCCGCGCGGAAGCGCTCGTCGAGAACGGTGGGGACTGCGGTCATGGCTGCTCCTTCTCTTTCCGCAACCGCCGCACACCGGCGGAGGCCGCCTGTCGCGCCGCCTGCTCATTCGAGCCGAGCGCAGCGCCGATCGTGTCGTAGTCGAGGTCGTAGCCGTAGCGAAGGACGACGGCCGCGCGCTCCTTCGGCGGCAGGTCGTCGGTCAGCGGCGCGAGCTCCTCGACCGCCGGCCGCTGGTCCTCGCCCGCCGGCTCGACCGACAGCTCTGCCGTCGGCCGCTCCCGCCGCGCCGCGTCGACGACCGCGTTCGTGGCGATCGTGAGCACCCACGCGCGCAGGTGTTCGCCGTGTTTTAACCGGCCGTAAGCGCGCAGCGCGCGCAGGAATGTCTCCTGGAAGAGGTCGTCCGCCCGGTCGCGGCCTGCGCGGCGACGCAGCAACGCGAGCACCTCGCCCTTGTGGGACTCATAGAACAGCTCGAAGGGAGGAATGCCGCTCACCGTCCAGTCAAACGTAACGGCGGGTCAAGATGTGAGGTCATGAAGGTTGCGGTCGTGGGACACGTCGAGTGGGTCGAGTTCGCCCGTGTCGAGCACGCGCCTGCGCCGGGGGAGATCGTGCACGCGTTCGAGACGTGGGAGGAGCCTGCGGGCGGGGGAGCCGTCGCGGCGGTCCAGCTCGCGAACCTCGCCGGCTCCTGCCTTCTCTTCACCGCGCTCGCCGCCGACGATCTCGGCCGCCGCTCGCGCGAGGAGCTCGAGGCACGTGGCGTCACCGTGCATGCGGGCCAGGCGCCCGGGACGCAGCGCCGGGCGCTCACGCACGTCGACGAGGACGGCGAGCGCACGATCACCGTGCTCGGCGAGAAGCTCCTGCCCTCCGGCGAGGACGGATCCCTTCCGTGGGAGGAGCTGCGTCGCTGCGACGCCGTCTACTTCGTGAGCGGCGACGTCGCGGCCCTGCGTGCGGCGCGCCACGGTCCCGTCCTCGTCGCGACGGCCCGCGAGCTTGCGACGCTGCGGCGTGCGGCCGTCGAGGTGGACGTGCTCGTGGGGAGCGGGGAGGACGCCGCCGAGCGGTTCGAGTCCGGCCAGCTCGAGCCGGAGCCTCCGACCGTCGTCACGACGGCCGGCCAGCTCGGAGGCTGGATTCGCCCCGGCGGGCCGTTCCGCGCGGCGCCGATACCGGGCCCGATCTCCGATGCCTATGGCTGCGGGGACTGCTTCGCCGCCGGCCTCACGTTCGGGCTCGCGGCCGGGAAGCCGGTCGACGAAGCGGTGGCGCTGGGTGCGCAATGCGGCGCGATGGTCCTGACGGGCCGCGGTGCCTACGAGCACCAGCTGACCGCGGCGGATCTGCCTTTGGGGTAGACAGGTGGACCGTTGTGGAGTAAGGTGGGGCGCAGTGGAGAGATAGGGAGAGCGGCCCCATGCTCCTAGGCGAATACGAGCATACGATCGACGACAAGAACCGTCTGACGCTTCCGGCCAAGTTCCGGAAGGCATTCGAAGACGGCGTCGTCGTCACACGCGGCCTCGACGGCTGTCTCTGGGCATGGACGCCGGACGGCTGGGCGGACTATCGCGACTCCACACTCGCCGCGCTTCATCCGTTGAGCCAGCAGGGCCGGCGGATGCAGCGCCACTTCTTCTCCGGCGCAAGCGAGACGACGCCCGATAAACAGGGGCGCGTCAGCCTGCCGCCCACGCTGATCGCCCACGCGAAGCTCGGCCGCGACGTCGTCGTCGCCGGGGTCAACGACCACCTCGAGATCTGGGACCGCGCGGCTTGGCAGCGCGAGCTCGCCGAGGTCGAAGGGAGTGCTGAGGATGTTGCCGAACGTCTTGCAGCCCAGGGAAGCTGACCACGTCCCCGTCCTCGCCGAAGAGGTGCGGGCGTCCCTGGCGGTGGAGCCGGGCGAGACCGTCATCGACGCGACCTTCGGCGCCGGCGGCCACGCCGCGCTCCTCGCCGCCGACCTGCGCGGCAAAGGGAAGCTGATCGCGATCGACCGCGACCCGACAGCGCGGACGTACTTCGAGCAGCTCGCGAAGCGCACCACGGCGAACACCCGGCTGCTGCGGGGAGACTTCGGCGTCGTCCTGCCGCAGCTGGCGGAGAACGACGTCCGCGCGGACGCGATCCTGCTCGATCTCGGCGTCTCCTCGATGCAGCTCGACCGGCCGGAGCGCGGGTTCTCGTACGCCGCCGACGCGCCGCTCGACATGCGGATGGACCCGACCCAGGACGTCAGCGCGTGCGACGTCGTCAACGGCTGGAGCGAGCGCGATCTCGTGACCATCTTCCGCCGCTACGGCGAGGAGCGATACGCGAAGCAGATCGCGCGCGCGATCGTCCGCCGCCGGCGCGAGCAGCCGTTCGAGCGCACCGGCGAGCTCGTCGACACGATCAGGGCAGCCATCCCGGCGCCGGCACGATTCGGCGACGGACATCCGGCGAAGCGGGTCTTCCAGGCGCTGCGGATCGCCGTCAACGACGAGCTCGACTCGCTCGCGACCGCACTGCCGGCCGCGCTCGAGATGCTGCGGCCCGGCGGGCGCCTCGCCGTCATCTCCTTCCACTCGCTCGAGGACCGGATCGTGAAGCGGTTCCTCCGCGAGCGCGAGCGCGGTTGTACGTGCCCGCCCGACTTCCCCGTTTGCGTCTGCGGCCACGAGCCCGAGCTCCGGGCGCTGCAGCGGCGGCCGATCCGCCCCGGCCACGCAGAGCTCGCGGCGAACCCGCGGTCGGCATCCGCGCGCCTGCGCGCCGCGATCAAGACGGGGCCGGAGGAGGCCTGATGGCCGCCGTCGACTGGTTCGCTCCCGCGGAGATCGCCGAGCGCGCACCGGCGCCGCAGCGTCGACGTGCCCCTGCCCGGCGTCCGGCGGCGACCGTACGCTCGCGGCGCAAGCCCACGCAACGCCGCGTCCGCGGCCACATCGTCTGGATGACCGTCTTCGCGCTCCTTCTCTTCGGCGTCGTCGCGGTGAACGTCGCCGTTCTGCGCGCGCACGTCGCCGTCTCGCAGCTCGACCAGAAGCGCGCGCGACTCGAGGCAAAGAACCAGGCAATCGCCTCGGCGCTCTCGGCGGTCGACTCCGCGCCTCGCATCGAGGCGGCCGCGCGCCGGCTCGGCCTCGTCCAGGCGTCGGCGGGCAACACCTCCTACCTCGACCTGACACCTCGGGGCCGTTGAAGACGCGCGTAGTCAACTCGCGGCTCCGCCTTCTCCTCCTCGGCATCCTCTTCACGTTCGCGGCCCTCGGCGCGCGCGCGGCGTGGCTCCAGACCGTGCGGGCGTCGTCGCTCGCCGCGATGGCGCAGACGCAGGCGAAGAAGCCGATCTCTCTGCCGGCCGGGCGAGGGACGATCTACGACCGGCTGGGGAATCCGCTCGCGATCGGCGAGCAGGCCATCGACGTCGACGCCGACCCGATGCAGATCTCCAATCCACGCCGCGAGGCGCGGATCGCGGCGAAGGTGCTGGGGATCCCGGTCCGACCGCTGTACCGCCAGCTCTCCGACCGCAGCAGCGGCTTCGTCTATGTCCAGCGGAAGGCACCGCCGAGGCTCGCGGCGAAGCTCATGAAGCGCCACCTCGTCGGCTTCACGTTCGAGCCGGACCAGAGGCGCGTCTATCCGCAGGGAACGGTCGCGGCGCCGGTGCTCGGCTATGCGGGCACGGACAACACCGGCCTCTCGGGGCTCGAGCTCGAGCTGAACAAGGAGCTGAAGGGGAGGCCGGGTAGGGCGACCGAGGTCAGGGACGCACTCGGCCAGGCCGTCAACACGATCCAGGAGCGCCCGGCTCGCAACGGCCGGGACGTCTACCTCACGCTCGACAGCCACATCCAGGCGAACGCCGAGCAGGTGCTCGAGCAGGCGGTGAGCGAGTGGCACGCCAAGGACGCGACGGCGATCGTCCTCGATCCGCGCACGGGCGCAGTCCTCGCGATGGCGCAGGAGCCGGGCTACAACGCGAACGGCTACCCCGCCGCGACGGCGCACGATCTCACCATCGATCACGCGGTGAGCGACGCCTTCGAGCCGGGATCGGTGTTCAAGGTCGTGACGATCGGTGGCGCGCTCTCGCAGCACGACATCACGCCGAACACGGCGATCCGGGTCCCCGGCGCGTTGCAGGTCGCCGACCGCGTGATCCACGACGCGGAGCCGCACGGGCTGGAGACGCTGAAGGTCAAGCAGATCCTCCAGCGGTCGTCGAACATCGGGACGGACATCATCGCCGCGCGCTACCTCGGCGAGAGCGGTCTGAAGAGATGGATGGCGCGCTTCGGGTTCGGGCGCCTCACCGGGATCGACTTGCCGGACGAGAGTCCCGGCATCAAACCCTCCTACTGGTCGGGATCGACGATCGGCACCGTTCCGATCGGCCAGGGCGTCTCGGTCACGGCGATCCAGCTCGCCTCCGTCTACGCCGCCATCGCAAACGGCGGCGAGTGGGTCCAGCCGCACCTCGTCGACCACGTCGTCGGCCGGGCGACGCCGAAGCCGAAGCGGCGGCGGATTCTCGAGCCCGGGGTCGACGCCCAGTTGCGCACGATGCTGAGGGGCGTCGTCTCGGACCAGGGAACGGCCGAGCTAGCTGCCATTCCCGGCTACGCCGTCGCCGGCAAGACGGGAACGGCGCAGAAGCCCGGGCCGAACGGCTACATCCCCGGCGCGTACGTCGCTACCTTCGTCGGAATGGTGCCGGCGTCGCGCCCGCGCCTCCTCGTGCTCGTTACCATCGACGAGCCCCACGGGTCGATCTACGGCGGCCTCGTGGCGGCGCCTGCGTTCGAGCAGATCGCGTCCTTCGATCTTCAGTACCTCGAAGTGCCGCCGGATCTGAGGATCAAGTAACCGGATCCCTCCCGGGTACACTCGCGGCCGAGATGGATCTGGAGCGCCTCGTTGCAGCGCTCGAGCCGGTGGAGGTGCTCGGGCGCCCTTCGGTCGAGGTGCGCGATCTCGCCTACGACGCCCGTGCGGTCGGTCCGGGCGCACTCTTCTTCGCCTTTCCTGGCACGCGTGCCGACGGCCACGACTTCGCGCCGGAGGCCGTGGAGCACGGGGCGGCCGCGCTCGTCGTCGAGCGCGCGCTCGACCTGCCCGTGCCGCAGGTCGTCGTCCGCGACGCACGCGCGGCGATGGCTCCTGCTGCAGACGTGTTCTTCGGCGAGCCGACGCGCGAGCTTCAGGTCGTCGGCGTCACCGGCACGAGTGGCAAGACGACGACGAGCTTCCTCCTGTTCGCGATCCTCGCGGCCGCGGGGCGGCGTCCCGGCCTGCTCGGGACGGTCGAGGCACGGGTCGGCGGCGAGCGGCGCGGTGTCGTGCGCACCACGCCCGAGGCGATCGACCTGCAGCGCGTGTTGCGCGAGATGCTCGACGCCGGCGACCGCTCGTGCGCGATGGAGGCGTCGTCGCACGCGTCGGTCCTCCACCGGCTCGACCGCGTCCGCTTCGCCGTGCTCGTGTTCACCAATCTCAGCCAGGACCACCTGGACTTCCACGGGGACATGGAGTCGTATTTCGAGGCGAAGCGGCAGCTGTTCCTCGCGGATCCGCGGCCGCTCGCAGTCGTGAATATCGGCGACGAGTACGGGCGCCGGCTGGCGCAGGAGCTGCCGGAGGCGATCACGTTCTCGGCGGACGACGCGGGCGCGCTCGACGGCATCGACCTCCGGCTCCGGGGGCGCTTCAACGTCGAGAACGCGCTCGGAGCGCTGAACGCGGCACGAGCGCTCGGAATCGGCGACGACGCGATCCGGCGGGGCCTCGAGTCGGTGCGCGGCGTTCCCGGCCGTTTCGAATCCGTGGACACGGGCCAGCCGTTCCACGTCATCGTCGACTACGCGCACAAGCCGGACGCCCTCGAGAAGGTGCTGCGCGCCGCGCGCGGCCTCGCGAGCTGGGAATCGTGTGATCTGCGTCGTGGGGGCGGGCGGCGACCGCGACCGTGGCAAGCGGGCGGTGATGGGACGGCTCGCGTCGGAGCTCGCGGACGTGACGATCGTCACCTCCGACAATCCGCGCAGCGAGGATCCCGAGGCGATCGCTGCCGAAATCGTGTCCGGGGCCGAAGGGCGCGGTGGAGATCGAGCTCGACCGGGCCACGGCCATCGGGCGGGCCGTCGAGCTCGCCCAGCCGGGCGACGTCGTCCTGATCGCCGGCAAAGGGGCCGAGCCGGGGCAGGAGTTCGCCGATGGCACGGTGCCGTTCGACGATCGCGAGACGGCGAAGGAGGCGTTGCGCGCGCTGGAGGCTCGAACCTGATCCCGCTGCCGCTCGCCGAGGTGCGGGCGCTCTCGCTCGGGAAGGTCGAGGGCGACGCGGACACGGTCACCGGCGTCGACGTCGACTCGCGCCGGATCCGGCCGGGCGACCTCTTCGTCGCCGTCTCCGGCGGGGAGGCGTTCGTCGACGATGCTCGCGCACGCGGCGCCGTGGCGACGCTGGTGCCGGACGACGCCCACGCCGCGCTCGCCGGGCTGGGCAGTGCCGTCCGCGCCCGCAGCGATGCTCGCGTCGTGGCGATCACCGGCTCGGTCGGGAAGACGTCGACGAAGGACATCCTCGCGGCGCTTCTCCGCACCCGCTTGCGCACCGTCGCCGCGCCGGACGGATTCAACAACGAGGTCGGCCTGCCGCTCACGCTGTGCCGGATCGAGCCCGAGACCGAGGTCGTCGTGACGGAGATGGCGATGCGCGGGTCCGGCCAGATCCGCGACCTGGCCAGGATCGCGCGACCCGATCTCGGCGTGATCACCTCGATCGCGCCCGTGCACCTCGAGCAGCTGGGAAGCCTCGAGAACATCGCCCGCGCGAAGGCGGAGCTGCTCGGCGAGCTTCCGACCGGCTCGGTCGCCGTGCTGCCGGAGAACGCGCCTGTGCTCGAGCCGTTCGTGCCTGAGGGGCTGGACGTGCGCCGTTTCGGCGAGCCGGAAGCGGAGGTTCGTGACGGCCGCATGCACGTGCGCTGGCATGACGGCGAGGTCGTCTTCGGTTTCACGGCCCGCCACCAGGCCACGAATGCGGCGGCGGCACTGACCGCGGCGGAGGCCCTCGGGGTCGAGCCGCCAGAGGACGTGGTGGAGGTCGAGTTCTCGCTCTGGCGCTCTCAGGAGACCGACCTGCCGGGTGGCGGCCTGCTGATAAACGACTCCTGGAACGCGAACCCGGTCGCGATGCGCGCCGCCCTGAGACACCTGCTCGCCAGGGCAAACGGCCGCCGCACGGTCGCGATCCTCGGCGAGATGGCGGAGCTCGGGCCCGAGGCTCCCGGCTACCACGAGGAGATCGGACGCGAGGCCGAAGGCATCGATCTCGTGCTCGGCGTCGGGGAGCTCGCCCGGCTCTACCGGCCAGACGAGTGGGCGCCGGCGGCCGCAGAGGCGCGTGAGGTCGCGCTCGGGCTCGTTCGTCCCGGCGACGCGATCCTCGTCAAGGGCTCGCGCTCGGTCGGGCTCGAAGTCGTCGCCGACAGCCTGCGTGGGAGCGCCGCTTGATCCGCGTCCTCATCGCTGCCGCCGTCGCCTTCGGCCTCGCGGTCGGCGTCGGTCCGAGGTTCATCGAGTTCCTCCGGCGCAACGAGTTCGGCCAGCACATCCGGGAGGAGGGTCCGGACCACTTCCACAAGCAGGGAACGCCGACGATGGGCGGCCTGCTGATCCTGTTCGCGGCGACCATCGCCTTCCTGCCGGTCAGCCACTACCGGCTGCAGGCGCTGACGGTCATCTTCACGACCCTCGCGTGCGGGGCGATCGGCTTCCTCGACGACTTCATCAAGCTCACGCACAAGAGGTCGCTGGGGCTATCTGGACGGTGGAAGCTCCTGCTGCTCGCAGGCGTGACGCTGGTGGTCGGGATCGTCGCGCACCACCTGCACCTGAGCACCAACGTCTACCTCCCGGTGATCGACGTCACCGTGCCGCTGTCGTATGGCTGGTACGTGTTCCTGTTCTTCGTGATCGCCGGGGCCGCGAACGGCACGAATCTCGCCGACGGCGTCGACGGCCTGCTCGCCGGGACGGGAATCATCGCCCTCTTCACCTTCATGGCGATGAACGTCGTCTCGTACGTCCGCTCCGGCCCGGCCGGGCACCGCAACCTGACGAAGCTCGACCTCGCGATCGTCGGTGCGGCGCTGATCGGCGCGGCGGTCGGCTTCCTGTGGTTCAACGCCTTTCCGGCCGAGCTTCAGATGGGTGACACGGGGTCGATGGCGTTCGGCGGCGCACTCGCGGCGTTCGCGATCATGATGAAGGTCGAGGTGCTGCTCCTGTTCATCGGCGGCATCTTCGTGATCGAGGCGCTGTCGGTGATGATCCAGGTGTTCTCGTTCAAGCGCTTCGGGCGACGCGTCTTCCTGATGGCGCCGATCCACCACCACTTCGAGATGAAGGCGTGGTCCGAGACGAAGATCACGGTGCGTTTCTGGATCATCGCCGGGCTGCTCTGCGCGGTCGGGTTCGCCCTCTTCTATCGCTACTACTTCGGTCAGACCCCGAGATGAGTGCCGGCGAACTGGAGATTGCACTGCTCGACGCCGCGCGCCTGGAGCCGGACGACGACGTGCTCGTGCTCGGCGGTCAGTCGCTGGCGCTCGGAGCGCACGAGCGCGTGGGTGACGGTTGGGTCTACGTCGTCCGGTCGCAGGTCGACGAGCTCGAGGAGCTGCTCGGGGAGGCACATGCCGTGGGCGCGAGCGGGGTGGCGTACCTCGTCGGTGAGACGCCCGTGCTGCCGCTCCCCGATGACGCCGTCGCGGCGGCCGTCGGCAGGATCGCAACGGAGGACGGCGCGCTCGTGTCGGCCGTGGAGGAGCTGGCCCGGGTGCTGTCGTCCGGTGGACGGGCGTCCTTTGCCGAGCCGGACGCGGCGGCGGGGGAGGAGCTGGCGCGTGCCTTTGCGGCGGCCGGCTTCGAGCAGGTAGAGGCCGCGCAGGCAGGCGAGGAGACCGTCGTGAGCGGCCGTCTCGGCTGAGGATGCGGGAGCCGGACGACGAACTCGTACCCCATCCTCGACAAAGCCGACAAGATTCCGTTGCGCTCGGGCGCGTACGCTGACCCCAGGGGACCCGCGCCCCCCATTGGGGGAGAGCGTGCGCCGTGAGTGGGGCACGTCCCGAAGAGCCGTCTCGCGTGGAGGCCTGGCTGCCGGGCCGGGCGCTCGTCGTCGGGCTCGCCCGGTCGGGCCTCGCAGCCGCGACCGCCCTCGCCGCCCGTGGCGTACAGGTTGTCGCGGCGGACCGCTCTCCCGACGCCGACGCCGGCAGGCTCGGCGGCCTGGGCGTCGAACTCCGACTCGGAACGGAGGAGGAGGCGTTGCTGGAGGGAGTGGAACTGGTCGTCAAGAGTCCGGGCGTTCCGGCCGAGTCGCCGCTCGTCAGCGGCGCTCGCTCGCGCGGCGTCCCCGTCTGGAGCGAGGTCGAGCTCGGCTATCGGCTGCTGCCCGCAGGCGCACGCCTCATCGGCGTCACCGGGACCAACGGGAAGACGACGACGACCGAGCTGCTCGGCGCGATCCTCCGCGCCGCCGACCGCGACGTTCTGGTCGCAGGCAACGTCGGCAACCCGCTCACCGACGCCGCCCTGCTGGCCGGGGAAGACTCGTGGATCGTCTGCGAGCTCTCGAGCTTCCAGCTCGAGGACGTCCACACGCTCGCGTGCGACGTCGCCGTCCTGCTCAACCTGGAGCCCGACCACCTCGACCGGCACGGCACCTTCGAGGCGTACCGTGATGCGAAGCTCCGCATCTTCGAGCGGCGCGATCGCGAAGGTCGTCCCCCGCGGGCTCGGCATCGACGGGATCGAGTTCTCGGCCGACGACCCGCTCCCGGCAGAGCCGCTGATTCCCGGCCGACACAACCGGGAGAACGCCGCCGCCGCGACCGCCGTGGCCCGCGCCGCGGGCGTGGCCGACGACGCTATCGCGGAGGCCCTCAGGACGTTTCCCGGCGTCCCGCACCGGCTCGAGCTGGTGCGCGAGCTCCACGGCGTTCGCTGGATCAACGACTCGAAGGCGACCAACACCGCCGCCGCCCGTCGCGGTGTCGCTGCCTACGACGCACCGCTCCGTCTCATTCTCGGCGGCTCGCTCAAGGGGGAGGACTTCGGTCCCTTCGTCCGCGACCTGCCGGCCGCCGTCCGCTCGATCTACCTCGTCGGCGCCGCGAGCGACGAGCTCGCGGCAGCGCTCGACGCCGCCGAGCGCGAGTACGTCAGGGCCGGAGACATTGCGACCGCCGTCTCGCTCGCCGCCGCCGACGCCGAGCCCGGTGACGTCGTTCTCCTCTCACCGGCCTCCGCCAGCTACGACCAGTTCGCGAACTTCGAGGAGCGCGGCGACACGTTCCGGCGGCTCGTCGAGGAGCTGTCGTGAAACCGAAGAAGTTCCAGTTCGAGTGGAACCTGCTCGTGCTCGTCACGGCGGCCCTCGTCCTCTTCGGGCTCGTGATGGTGTACAGCGCGACCTCGGGATCCGCCGCGCTCGGGAACGCCAACCCGCTCGGCTTCGTCGAGAAGCAGGTGATCTACGCCGCCATCGGCGTCGGGCTGCTCGTCGTGGTCTCGCGTCTACCGCTCGAGCGGATCCGCCAGCTCGCGCCGAGCTTGGTGGTCACGGCGCTCGTCCTCTGCCTCGGCGTGCTCGTGGTAGGTGAGCGGATCAACGGCGCCCGCCGCTGGATCACGGTCGGCCCGCTCGTCTTCCAGCCGTCGGAGCTCGCCAAGCTCGCGGTCGTCGTCTGGACGGCCGCCTACCTCTCTCGGCGACCGCCGCCGCGCACGCTGAAGGAGCTCTCACGGCCACTGGGGCTCCTCGTCCTCGTCTTCGCCGGGCTCGTGCTCGTGGAGCCCGACCTGGGGACCGCGCTCACGCTCCTTCTCGTGGTCGGCGCCATCCTGCTCGTCTCCGGCACGCGGATGAGCCTGCTCGCTTCCGCCTACGGGATCGTGTTCGGGCTCGCCGCGATCGCCGCGTGGTCGTCGCCGTATCGGCGCGACCGGCTGCTCACGTTCCTCGACCCGTGGAAGGATCCGACCGGCTCCGGCCTCCAGAACGTGCAGGCACTGATCAGCTTCGGCTCGGGCGGGATCTTCGGGCGCGGGATCGGGTCGGGCCTGGCGTCCCTGTACTACCTGCCCGAGGCGCACACGGACATGATGTTCGCCGTCGTCGGCGAGCAGCTGGGCCTCGTCGGCGTCACGCTCGTGCTGATGGCGTTCTGTGCGGTCGGTTACGCCGGGATCCGGCTCGCGATCGCCTGCCGCGATCCGTTCGCGAAACGGCTCGCGGCCGGGGTCACAGCCCTCGTCTGCGGGCAGGCGGCGATCAACATGGCCGCCTGTATCGGGGTCGCACCGCTGACCGGGATCCCGCTCCCGTTCGTCTCGTACGGCGGCTCGAGCCTCGTCGTGATGCTCGTGGGCGTCGGCATCCTCCTTAACATCGCCCGTGATGGCGGACGAGCGGCAGCTGCGCTTCCTGATCGCGGCCGGCGGGACGGTCGGGCACGTCGCGCCGGCACTCGCCGTCGCGGAGGCCCTGCGACGGCGGGACGGGCTGGTGACCTTCGCCGGGTCGCCGGATCGCGTCGAGGCGCGGCTCGTTCCTGAGCAGGGCTACGAGTTCGACGCCTTCTCCGTTTCCGGGCTGCCGCGGCGTGCCCATCCTGACCTTCTGCGCGCGGTGGGCAGAGCGCTCGCCGCGCCGGCCGCCTGCCGCTCGATCCTCCGCCGGCGGAAGCCGGACGCGGTGCTCGGAGCCGGCGGCTTTGTCGCCGGGCCGATGGTGTTCGCCGCGCGGCTCGAGCGGATCCCGTGCGCGCTGACCGAGGCCGACGCGCATCTCGGTCTGGCGAACCGCCTCGCCGCGCCGCTCGCGGACCGCGTCTTCCTCGCGCTGCCGCTCGGCCTGCACGGGGAGAAGTACCGTGCCGTCGGCCGGCCGATCCCGGCGGCCTCGAGGCCGATCGACCGCAAGGAGGCGCGCAGCCGCCTCGGACTGCCGGAGGACGCCCCCGTCGTCCTCGTCTTCGGGGGCTCACTCGGCGCGCGACTGCTCAACGACCTGGCGCTCGACGCGTGGGCGGAGGAAGGCCCGGCTGTGATTCACCTCTGCGGCGAGCGCGACTATCCCGAGCTGGAGGGACGCGTCACGCGTCCGGACTACATCCTGCAGCCGTTCATCGACGAGATCGGCGTCGCATACGGCGCCGCCGACGTCGTCCTCGCACGGGCCGGTGGGTCGGTCTGGGAGCTCGCCGCTGCCGGCTTGCCGGCGGTGCTCGTGCCCGGCGAGTTCGCAACGGGGCAGCATCAGGAGAAGAACGCGCGCTGGTTCGCCGATGCCGGCGGCGCGGTGGTCGTTCCCGAGGCGGAGGCGGCACGCGCGCCTCGGGTGGTCGAGGAGCTGCTGGAAGACCCGGACCGTCTCGCCGCCATGGCCGTGGCCATGCGGGCGGTCGCCAAGCCCGATGCAGCGGAAGAGATCGCGGATGAGCTCGTCTCCCTCGCAGCCGCTCGCCGGTAGGCGGATCTGGCTCGCCGGGATCGGCGGCGCCGGGATGAGCGGATACGCGCTGCTCGCGCACGCCTGGGGAGCCGAGGTTGCGGGCTGGGACCGCGCCGACACGCCGTACCTGCGCCATCTCGGAGGCATCGCCGTCGAGATCTCTCCCGATCCGCCGCAGCCACCGTCCGGCTGGGAGGTATTTGTCTCGACGGCGTTCGTGGATCGCGTGGAGGGGCGCCCTCGCGCAGATCTGCTCGCCGAGCTCGTCGCGCAACGGCCGACGATCGTCGTCGCCGGCGCCCATGGCAAGACGACGACGAGTGCGATGATCGCCTTCTGCCTCGACTGGCTCGGGCTCGACCCGGCGTTCCTGATCGGCGGGGACGTGCCACAGCTGGGCGGCAACGCGCGCGCGGGCTCCGGCCGGCTCGTCGTCGAGGGTGACGAGTCGGATCGCTCCGTCGGCGCCCTACGGCCCCAGATCGCGGTGCTGCTCAACGTCGACCTCGACCACCACTCGACGTTCGGCTCCCGCGCAGAGGTCCAGGCGTTCTTCGAGGACTGGCTGCGCGAGGTGCCGCACGTCGTGCGCGCCGAGGAGCTCGCGCCGGTTGAGCTCGAGCTCGGCGTGCCCGGAGAGCACAACCGCCGCAACGCGGCCGCGGCGCTCGCCGCTCTCGAGCTCGCCGGTGTGTCACGAAGCGAAGCCGAGGCGGCGATCGTCGAGTTTCGTGGTGCCGGCCGCCGCCTCGAGCCGAAGGGCGAGGCCGGCGGCGTGACCGTGCTCGACAGCTACGCCCACCATCCCGCCGAGCTCGCGGCCGATCTCGCCGCGGTGAGAGACGGCGGACGGCTGCTGGCACTGTTCCAACCACACCTCTACTCGCGGACGCTCTACCTCGCACACGGGTTCGCCAAGGCGCTGGCGGGCGCGGATGCCGTCTGCGTGACAGAGATCTATCCGGCCCGCGAGGAGCCCCTGCCGGGTGTGACGGGCCGGTTGATCGTCGACGAGCTCGCGCGGGGTCGGCCCGGCATGCAGATCGGCTGGGCGCCTGCGCTCGAGGACGCCGCAGGGCTCGTGGCCGGCTGGGCGCGGCCGGGCGACACGGTGCTCACGCTCGGAGCGGGCGACGTCGACCGCGCAGCGCCGCTGATCCTCGAGGCGCTCGCATGAAGGTCGAGGAAGGCGTCGAGCTGGCCCGGTTCACGACGCTGGGCACGGGCGGCCCGGCGCGCGCCTTTGCCCGGCCGGAGTCCGAAGCCGAGGTCGAGGAGCTCCTCGACTGGGCGCAGCAGCGCTCGCTCGCCGTCGCGGTCGTCGGCCTCGGCTCGAACCTGCTGGCCGCGGACGACGGTGTCGACGCGCTCGTCCTCAAGCTCGGCGGCCAGCTGACGGCGGTCGAGGCCGAGGGAGACGTGCTGAGCGTGGGGGGCGGGACGGCGAACGCGGTCGCGCTGCACCGCGCCCGCGCGGCAGGGCTCGGCGGCTTCGAGTTCGCGTGCGCGATCCCGGGCACGATCGGCGGCGGGGTCTGGATGAACGGCGGCGCATATGGCGGCGATTTCGCCGGGGTGCTGGAGCGAGTGTTCGTCGCGACGGCCGACGGCAGCGGCTGGCTGACTCCGTCCGAGCTCGGGTTGAGCTATCGGCAGTCGGAGCTCCGACACGGCCAGGTCGTGCTGCGTGCCGAGCTGCGGCTGCGGCCCCGGCAGCCCGAGGCGATCAAGGCGGAGGTACGCGAGTTGAACAAGCGTCGCAAAGAGGCGCAGCCCACGAACCGTCGCACGTTTGGCAGCGTCTTCAAGAACCCGGAGCACGAGCTGAGCGCGGGCCGGATGCTCGAGGCGTGCGGCCTCAAGGGCCACCGCATCGGCGGCGCCCAGATCTCGCCGAAACATGCGAACTTCATCGAGAACGCCGACGCCGCCACGACCGCGGACGCGCTCGCTCTGATGGCCGAGGCGCGCCATCGCGCGAACGAGCAGTTCGGCGTCAGCCTCCGGCACGAGGTCGAGTTTCTCGGCGCGCTCGAGCTGCCCGAGCTGTAGGAAGGTCCGGACCGGCGCCGAAAACCGGAAGATGCCTGCCAGGCTCCGTCTCGCTCGGTCCATCGCGCGCGTGGAGGCGCTCACGCTGCCGTGGCGACCGAGCCTCCCGCTGGTCCACCCGCGGGCCTGGCTCGCCGATATCGCCCCGACGCGGAGGTCGATCACGATCGGCTTCGCCGCACTGGCCGTCGCACTCGGCGGCTACCTGATCGCGCGCGAGTCGCCGCTCTTTGCGATCGACCGGATCAAGGTCAGCGGCGGCTCGCCACAGGTCGCCCGCCAGGTCCACTCGGCGCTTGCGTCTCTCGTCGGAAGGCCGCTGGTCGGGCTCGACGGCTCAGCGGTGCTGGACAAGGTGGATGCGCTTCCGACGGTGGTGAGCGCGAGCTACGACCGGGCCTTCCCACACACGCTGCGAATCACCGTCGTGCCGGAGCGACCGGCGGCTGTCCTGCGCCGTGGCTCCGACAGCTGGCTCGTGTCGATGCGCGGGCGCGTCATGGCGCGCCTCCCGGTCACGGCCCTCCCGAGACTCCCGCGGATCTGGATCTCGACCCGCACGTCGGTGAGGACGGGCGCGGAGCTCACGGCGTCCGGCGCCGTCACTGCCGCGCACGCCGTCGGCCTGGCAGGGGCGTTCGCTGCCCGCATCGGGTCGGCGTCATACGCAGGCGGAGCGCTCGTGTTCCATCTTCGCTCGGGCGTGGAGGTCCTGCTCGGGGACGCGGCAGACATCAGGCTCAAGGTCGCGGTGGCCGACCACCTGCTCGCTTTGCTGCCGTCGGGCTCGACGTTCGTCGACGTCAGCAACCCGGGCCGCCCAGTCTCGGGAATCGGAGCGCCGGCGTCTTTCTCACCTAGAACTTCTAGTAGAGGTTGAGGGTTAAGAGGTCTACCTTCAGTTGACACCGAGGCTCGGCGCACGTACGCTCGGGCGCGTTGTTGCTGAAGTCAGCCCCAATCCTCTAGTGAAGGTTCAGGTTCGAAGCTCATGAGCGCGAAGGAAGCAGCCGGGAACTATCTCGCAGTGATCAAGGTCGTCGGCGTCGGCGGCGGCGGTACGAACGCCGTCAACCGGATGGTTGACGCCGGCCTGTCGGGTGTCGAGTTCATCGCGGTCAACACGGACGCCCAGGCGTTGATGGTCTGCGACGCCGACGTCAAGATCCACATCGGCTCGGCTGCCACCCGCGGCCTCGGTGCCGGCGCGGATCCGGCGGTCGGCCTGGCCGCGGCACAGGAAAGCCGCGACGAGCTCAAGGAGGCCCTGAAGGGCGCGGACATGATCTTCGTCACCGCAGGCGAGGGTGGCGGGACGGGCACCGGCGGCGCGCCGGTCGTCGCCGAGCTGGGCCGTGAGCTCGGAGCGCTCACGGTCGGCGTCGTCACGAAGCCGTTCGGCTTCGAGGGCAGGAAGCGCTCGCAGCAGGCGGAGCAGGGAATCGAGAGCCTGCGCGACAAGCTCGAGACGCTGATCGTGATCGAAAACGATCGTCTGCTTCAGGTGGTCGAGAAGCAGACTTCGGTCGTCGACGCGTTCCGCCAGGCCGACGACGTGCTCCGGCAGGGAGTCCAGGGCATCACGGACCTGATCACGGTCCCGGGCCTCGTCAACCTCGACTTCGCCGACGTGCGCACGATCATGCGCGAGGCGGGATCGGCGCTGATGGGCATCGGCACTGCACGCGGAGACAACCGCGCGGCCGAAGCCGCGCGCGCGGCCGTGTCGTCGCCGCTGCTCGAGTCGTCGATCGAGGGCGCGACCGGAATCCTGCTCAACATCACCGGCGGCCCCGACGTCGGCCTGTTCGAGGTCAACGAAGCGGCCGAGGTCGTGACGAGCGCGGCCGATGTGAACGCGAACGTCATCTTCGGTGCCGTGATCGACGATGCGATGGGTGAGGACATTCGTGTCACCGTCATCGCCACCGGCTTCGGCGGCGGACGGCGCCGCCGCAGGACGAGCACGGAGTCGCAAGTGCCCGTGCCTGCCGAGAGATCCGAGCAGGCCGAGAACGGGCTCGACGTGCCGTCCTTCCTGCGCGGCGAATAGCGGCGCCGAAAGTCTTGCCCGGCAGGTTTGGGCCTGCCGAAACGGGGCACAGAATGCGTGCCCTCAACAGGGTTGACCGTATTCGAGTCAACCCCACGACCCGGTCCGCCGCCCCGGCCCGTTCTCAGGAACGAGTCGGGGCGGCTCCGTTCTGGGCACGTTTTCGACTGAGCCGGGACGCGGTGGCGAGCCTCTAGGATCGGGTGCCGATGTCCGCGACGCTTCTGCACACGCCGCTCCACGATCGACACGTCGAGCTCGGGGCGCGCATGGTGCCGTTCGCCGGCTGGGAGATGCCCGTGCAGTACGAGGGCGTCATCCCCGAGCACCGGGCCGTGCGGGCGGATGCCGGCGTCTTCGACGTCTCGCACATGGGCGAGCTCGAGGTGGAAGGGCCGCACGCCCGCGACCTCTTGCAGGGCACGCTCTCCAACGACCTCGACAAGCTCGAGCCCGGCAGGGCCCAGTACACGCTGCTCACGAACGAGAGCGGAGGAATCATCGACGACCTGATCGTCTACCGGGTCGGCGATTGCTCCTACCTCCTCGTCGTGAACGCCTCGAATCGAGAGGCGGCTTACTCCTGGCTGAAGGAGCGCGAGCTTCGCGGCTCGGACGTCCGCGACGTCTCCGACGACTGCGCGCTGCTCGCCGTCCAAGGCCCGAAGGCGATCGAGCGGCTCGGGCTGCCGCAGGCGCCCGCCTTCACCTTCGCCGAGAGCTCGATCGACGGCGTCGAGGTGATGGTGAACCGCACCGGCTACACGGGGGAGAAGGGCTGTGAGCTGCTCTGCATGAGCGAGGACGCAGTCGACCTCTGGGACGCAGTGCTCGAGCGCGGGGTCGTCCCCTGCGGGCTCGGCGCACGCGACACGCTGCGTCTCGAGGTCTGCTATCCGCTGCACGGCAACGACATCGGGCCGGACACCGACGCCATCTCCGCAGGCCTCGGCTGGGCATGCGCGCTCGACAAGGAGTTCGAGGGCGTCGACGTCCTGCGCCGCATCAAGGCCGACGGTCCTGAGCGCCGGCTCGTCGCCTTCGTGATGGAGGAGAAGGCGATTCCGCGGCAAGGCATGCCGATCGAGGGCGGCGGCGAGGTCACCTCCGGCTCCCACTCGCCCATGCTCGAGGTGGGAATCGGCCTCGGCTACGTGCCGGTCGAGCAGGCGCAGCCCGGGACCGAGCTGACGATCGACGTGCGCGGCCGCCCGCGCCGGGCACGCGTCGTCAAGAAGCCGATCTACAAAAGGGAGGACTGAGTGGCAGCCGCCGAGAGCTATCCCGACGACCTGAAGTACCACTCCGAACACGACTGGGCTCGCGTCGAGGGAGACGAGGCCGTGCTCGGCATCACGTGGTTCGCCGCCGACGCTCTGGGCGAGCTCGTCCACTTCGAGCCGCCCGAGGTTGGCGCGACGGTGACGAAGGACCAGTCGTACGGCGAGGTCGAGTCGGTGAAGGCCGTCTCCGACGTGATCGCACCGCTCTCCGGGGACGTGCTCGAGGTCAACGAGCAGGTGGTCGGCGCGCCCGAGACCGTGAACGAGGACCCGTACGGCAACGGCTGGCTGCTTCGCATCCGGCTCGCCGATCCGGACGAGTCCGACGCGCTGCTCGATGCCGGTGCGTACCGGGCGCTGTTGGAGAGCCAGTGACGCATCCGTTTCTCGCCCTGACCGACTCGGACCGGGAGGAGATGCTCGGCGCGATCGGTGTCGGCTCGGTCGAAGAGCTCTTCGGCGACCTGCCGGAGGCTGTGCGCTTCGGACGGGAGCTCGAGCTCGAGCGCGCGCTGTCGGAGCAGGAGGTCTTCGCGCACGTTGCCGCTCTCGCCGATCTGAACGTCGACGCGAGTCGGGAGCTGTCCTTCCTCGGCGCCGGCATGTACGACCACTACGTCCCCGCGGTGGTCGACTCGATCCTCCAGCGCGGCGAGCTCCTGACCGCCTACACGCCGTACCAACCGGAGATGAGCCAGGGCGTGCTCCAGGCGATCTTCGAGTACCAGACGGCCGTCTGCGAGCTGACGGGCATGGACGTCTCGAACGCCTCCGGCTACGACGGGACGAGTGTCGCCGCCGACGCCTGCTACGTCGCGAAGCATGCAACCGGCCGCGACAAGATCGTCGTGACCGAGGCGACGAACCCGCAGGTGCGGCAGGTGGTGAAGACGTTCGCAGCCGGATTCGGCCTCGAGGTCGTCGAGGTTCCCCATCGGGGCGGGACGACAGACCCGACCGAGCTGGAGCGGGCGGCCACGGACGCCGCCGCGGTCATCTTCCAGCAGCCGAACTTCTTCGGCTGTCTCGAGCCGGCGCCGGAGCTCGTCGCCGCTGCCGCGGACGCGGGTGCGCTGCCGGTCGCGCACGTCGACCTCCTGTCGCTCGGTGTGCTCGAGGCGCCGGGCCGCTACGGAGCAGCGCTTGCGCTCGGCGAAGGACAGGCTGCCGGGAACTTCCCGTCCTTCGGCGGTCCGCACTACGGCTTCCTCGCGGCGCGTCAGGAGTTCATCCGGCGCATGCCGGGACGCATCGTCGGCGAGACGGTAGACACCGCGGGCGAGCGCGGCTATGTCCTCACCCTGCAGACCCGGGAGCAGCACATCCGGCGGGAGAAGGCCACCTCGAACATCACCACGAACCAGACGCTGCTCGCGCTCGGCGGGCTCGTCTATCTCACGTGGCTCGGGCCGCAGGGGCTGCGCGAGCTGGGGGAGACCTGCCTGTCGCTGGCCGCGTACGCAAAGCGCCGCCTCGAGGAGCGGGCGGGACTCGAGCTGCTGTTTGCCAACCAGACAACGTTCAAGGAGTTTGCCGTCCGCGTCGGACGGAACGCGCGCGAGGTCGTAGCGGCCGCACGCGAGCTGGGGGTGCATCCGGGCTACGCGCTCGGTCGCGACTACGAGGGAATGGACGACGTCCTGCTCGTGGCGGTCACCGAGCGCCGCACTCCCGAGGAGATCGACCGCCTCGCCGACGTCCTCGCCGAGGTGGCCCGATGAAACTGATCTACGAGAAGTCGCAGGCCGGGCGCCGCGCATCTGCGCTCCCCAGCTACGACGAGCTGCCGCCGCCCCCCGAGCTTCCCGAGGAGCTCCGCCGCACCGAGCCGCCCCGCCTGCCCGAGGTAGCCGAGTTCGACCTCGTCCGCCACTTCACCGAGCTCTCGACTCGGAACTTCGGAGTGGACACGGGTTTCTACCCGCTCGGCTCCTGCACGATGAAGTACAACCCGCGGATCAACGAGCGGCTCGCGGCGCTCCCGGGCTTCGCTCGTCTCCACCCGCTGCAGGAGGAGGACGGCGCGCAGGGCGCGCTCGAGCTCATGTGGCGGCTGCAGGAGATCCTCGCGGAGGTGACCGGCCTCGATGCGGTCTCGCTCCAGCCGGCTGCGGGCTCTCAGGGCGAGCTGACGGGGCTCCTGCTCGTGCGCGCGTACTTCGCGGCGCGCGGCGAGGGCGAGCAGCGGCGGAAGGTCGTCATCCCGGACACGGCGCACGGCACCAATCCGGCCTCGGTGGCGATGGCAGGCTACGAGCTGACGCCTGTCCGCACCGACTCGCGCGGGAACATCGACGTCGACGACCTGCGCGGCAAGGTCGACGAGCACACCGCGGCGCTCATGCTCACGAACCCGTCCACTCTCGGCCTCTTCGACGAGAACATCGAGGAGATCGAGCGGATCTTCCACGGCGCCGGCGCGCTCATGTACTACGACGGCGCGAACCTCAACGCCGTCTGCGGGATCTCGCGGCCCGGCGACATGGGCTTCGACATCGTCCATATCAACCTGCACAAGACGTTCTCGCAGCCGCACGGAGGAGGCGGCCCGGGTGGTGGGCCGGTCGCCGTGCGCGACATCCTGGAGCCGTTCCTACCGGTGCCCGCGGTCGTGCGCCGGGAAGACGGCGGCTTCGGCCTCGACTACGGCCGGCCGCAGACGATCGGCAAGGTGCGCGGCTACACGGGCCCGTTCGGCGTCTTCGTCCGCTCGTATGCGTACATGCGGATGTGGGGACCGCGGCTACGCGAGATGTCCGAGGTCGCCGTGCTCAACGCGAACTACGTGCTCGCGCGCCTCAAGGACGCCTACGACCTGCCGTTCGACCGGCTCTGCATGCACGAGTTCGTGGTCTCCGCGAGAAGCCTGAAGAAGCAGCACGGCTGCACTGCGCTCGACGTCGCCAAGCGGCTGATGGATTACGGCTTCCACCCGCCGACGATCTACTTCCCGCTCATCGTCCCGGAGGCGCTGATGGTCGAGCCGACCGAGACGGAGGCGAAGGAGACGCTCGATGCCTTCTGCGACGCGATGGTCGCCATCGCCCGCGAGGCGGCGGAGGAGCCGGAGTTGCTGAAGGAGGCGCCGCACCACCGGCCCGTGAAGCGGCTCGACGAAGTGCGGGCCGCGAAGCGGCTGGTCGTCAAGTACGGCTTCGGGGAGCACTCGCAGCCTGAGGCCGAGCCGGCACCGGCGTCGAGCGGCGTCTGACCCGCGGCGCGGCCGCGAGCTGCCCGCAGGCGGCTTCGATGTCCCGCCCGCGCGTCAGCCGCACGGTGACGGGCACACGCGCGCGCTCGAGCTCGCGGCGGAACGCGGCGATCCGGTCGCGTGAGGATCCTTCGTAGAGCCCAGTCGGGTTGTAGGGGATGAGATTGACCTTGAAGTGGCCGTGGCCGAGCAGGCCGGCGAGCGCTCGCGCCTGTTCCGGCGCGTCGTTCACCCCGGCGAGCATCACGTACTCGACGAAGACGCGGCGCCTCGTCGCCTCGGCGTGCCGGCGGCACTCGGCGACGACATCGGCAACCGGGTACCGCTCGTTGACGGGCATGATCCTCGACCGCAGCTCGTCGTCTGCCGCGTGGAGCGACAGCGCGAGGCGGATCGGCTCGTCCACCTCGTCCACGAACCTCCGCAGTCCCGGCAGCCAGCCGACCGTCGACACCGTCGTCCGCCGGTGGGTGATGCCGAGATCCGGCAGCCGCCGCGCCGCCGCGAGCACCTCGTCGAGGTTGAGCATCGGCTCGCCCATCCCCATGAAAACGCAATGATCGACCTCGGTCAGCCGGCGGAAGTGGAGCGCCTGGTCGAGGATCTCGGACGCGGTGAGGTTGCGTCCGAACGCCATCGCACCGGTCGCGCAGAACGAGCAGGTCAGCGGGCAGCCCGACTGCGAGGAGAGGCAGAGCGATCGGCGGCCGTCGCGGTAGCGCATCAGCACGGCCTCGACCGGATGGCCGTCGGCGGTGCGGAAGAGCGTCTTCACCGTGCCGTCGCGGGACTCCCGCTCTGTTTCGACTATGAGCGTGGAAAACGGCACGGCCGACTCGAGCTCAGCGCGCAGCGTGCGAGGCAGGTTCGTCATCGCTTCGTAGCCGGCCGCGCCGCGCGCAGTCCATTCCCAGACCTGCCGCGCGCGGAAGGCGGGCTCGCCACGCTCGTGCAGCGTGCGCTCGAGGAGTTCCAAGTCCATCGGGCTACGGTAGCGTCCTCGGTCGTGATCGACCTGCGCTCCGACACCGTCACGAAGCCGACGCCGGGGATGTTCGCCGCGATGGCGGCCGCCGAGGTCGGTGACGAGCAGGAGCGCGAGGATCCGACGACCAACGAGCTGCAGCACAGGATGGCGAGCCTGCTCGGGCACGAGGCGGCGCTGTTCCTCCCGACGGCGACGATGGCCAACCAGGCCGCGCTGCGCGTGCTCAGCCGGCCCGGCTGCAAGGTCGTCGCCGAGGAGCGGACCCACGTCCTCATCTACGAGTGGGGAGGGCCGGCGATCCACTCCGGCCTCGTCATGCAAGGCCTTGTGGCGGACGCGGGACGGCCGACGCCGGAGCAGATCGAGGAGATCGACGAGCTCGGCCAGGGCAGTGTGCTCGTGCTCGAGAACACGCACCGCAGCTCCGGCGGCCGGATCTGGCCGCTCGAGGACTTTCGCGCCACGGTCGACGCAGCGCGCGCCCGCGGCGCCGCCGTCCACCTCGACGGTGCCCGCCTCTTCAACGCCTCGGTCGCCGCCGGCATCGAGCCGGCGGCCTGGGGCCGGCTCGCCGACACCGTCACGATCTGCTTCTCGAAGGGGCTCGGCTGCCCGTTCGGCGCGGTCCTCGCCGGCCCCGCGGAGACGATCGAGCGGGCCTGGGAGGGCAAGTTCCTCTTCGGCGGCGCGCTCCGGCAGTCGGGCATCGCCTCGGCCGCGATGCTCTACGCGCTCGACCACAACGTCGAGCGGCTGGCGGACGACCACGCACGGGCGCGGCGGCTCGCGGAGGGGATCGGGATCGATCCCGCGACCGTGGAGACGAACTTCGTCTCGATTCCCGACGAGCCCGGCCTGCGCCTGCGCCTCCTCGAGCGCGACATCCGGGTGGGCGGCCTCCGGCCGGGCTGGCTGCGCGCCGTCACGCACCTCGAGATCGGGGACGAGGACATCGAGCAGGCGATCGAGCGGATGCAGGAGGCGCTCTCCGTGCATGTCTGAGATCCCGGAGCGGCTGGCCGCCCGCCTCGAGCGGCTCGTCCGAGCCCGGCAGCGCGAGAAGCGCATGCCGAGCATCAGCGCCGCCGTTCTCCGCGACGGCGACCTGGTCTGGCAGAGCGCCGTCGGCGCCGCCGACGTCGAGGCGGGTCACGAGGCGACGCCGGACACGCAGTACCGCATCGGCTCGATCACGAAGACGTTCACCGCGGCCGCGATCATGCAGCTGCGCGACGCGGGCAAGCTCGACCTCGAGGACACGCTCGACCGGCATGTCGAAGGTGCTGCGCACACGCCGTCGATCCGCCGGCTGCTCTCGCATGCCTCGGGTCTGCAGCGCGAGACGCAGGACGACTCGTGGTTGACCCTGCGGTTCGCGCCGCCGGACGAGCTGCTCGAGACACTCGCTCAGGCAGAGCTCGTGCTGCCGTCCGGCGCGCGGTTCCACTACTCAAACCTCGCGTTCGCGCTGCTCGGCATCGTCGTCGAGCGCGTCTCGGGTGTCCCGTACCAGGACTACGTCCGCCGGCGGCTGTTCGAACCGGTCGGCCTGACGCGCGTGAGCTTCGAGCCCGAAGCGCCGGCGGCGAAGGGCTACCTCGCGCAGCCGTACGCCGACGGTGTCTGGGATACCGTGGGCGTGGAGACCGGCGCGTGGGCGTCCGCCGGCCAGCTGTGGGGGACGGCCGGCGACATCTGCCGCTGGGGCGCGTTCCTCGCCGATCCCGACGAGTCCGTGCTCGCCTCGTCGAGCGCCGAGGAGATGCGCACGGTGCAGGCGATCGCCGACCACGAGCGCTGGCTGTCGGGCTACGGCCTCGGGCTCGGGCTCACTCGCGACGGCGACCGGATCCTTGCCGGCCACGGCGGCTCGATGCCCGGCTTCATCGCGGTGCTCGCGTTCTCGGCGAAGGAGAAGGTCGCCGCCGCGGCGCTGACGAACGAGAGCGAGGCGGACCTGGGCGAGCTCGGAACCGCGCTGGTCGCGACGACGGTCGACGAGTGGCCGGTCGCGCCCGAGACCTGGCGCGTCGGCGAGCCGCCGCCCGACGACGTCGTCCCGCTCCTCGGCATCTGGTTCATGGAGGCGGCGCGACTCGTGTTCAGCTGGCGGGAAGGAAAGCTCGAGGCGCGCTTCGACGGGACGCCGGACTGGCGGCCGTCGTCGGTCTACGAGCGGGAGACGGACGACCGCTGGCGCACGGTCTCCGGACCGGAGCACGGCGAGGCCCTGCGCATCGTGCGCGGAGCGGACGGCTCGGTGGAACAGATGGTCTGGGCCGGCTACCCGGTAACGCGCGAGCCAGGTCCCTGGCGCGCGCCCGAATAGCGCCTACTCGTACTGGAGCGCTTCGAGCACGTTCAGCTTCGAGGCGCGGCGTGCGGGCCAGATCGCGGCCAGGAGGCCGACGATGATCGCCGCGATCACGAAGAACACGATCGACGTGTACGGCACGGCGAACACGATGCCCTCGTCGGAGAGCGCATGCGTGACGAGGATCGCCAGGAAGAACCCGACGACGATCCCGAGCGTGGCGCCGATCAGCGACGTGACGATGCTCTCGTGCCGGATCATCCGGCGCGTCTGCCGTCGCGTCAGGCCGACCGCGCGCAGCATCCCGATCTCCCGTGTTCGCTCGAACACGGTGAGGACGAGCGTGTTCACGATTCCGAACAGGCTGACGATCACGGACAGCGCCAGGAGGACGTAGAGCAGGCCGATGATGTTGTCGAGCGGCTTCTCGAAGTTCGACTTGAACTCGGAGTGGGTCTGGACCTTGGCATCCGGGAACCCGGAGGTGGCCGCGTTGAGCGCCTTCGTGTTCGCCTCGGTCACGCCGCCCTTGATGTTGACGAACGCCATCTCGTTCTCCGGGTCGACGTAGTTCGCGTCGAAAAGCGCATTCGAGATCGTCACGGTGCCGAACGGCGACCCGCCCTTGGGGAGCTTGAAGACGCCGTCGACCTTGAGGTGCAGCACCTTGCCGCTCGGAGTCTCGAGCGCAATCGGCGTGCCGACGTGCAGGTCGTGCTTCTTCGCGTACTTGTCGTCGACGAACGCGCCGGTCTCGCCGAGCTCGGCCGGCACCGCGTTCGAGCCTTCCTTCCAGTCGAGATGGATCACCTTCGTGAGCTGGGGGTCGGCGCCCGTCAGGTTCTCGACGCTGCCGAACACCTTGGCGGAGCCGGCACGGATCCCCGAGACGGCCGTCACGCCGGGCGCCTTCGCGATCGCCTTCTCCGCGGAGATCGTGAGCGGGGTGAACGTGTCCTGCGAGGTGAGCGCGTAGTTCGCCTTGAAGAGGTCGTCGACGGCACTCTCGAACGAGGAGCGGATTCCCTGCCCGAGGATCGCGACGAAGGTGACGAGGGCGAGCCCGATCATCAGTGCCGAGGCAGTCGAGGCCGTCCGCTTCGGGTTGCGCATCGCGTTGTCGCGGGCGAGTGTGCCGGACGCGCCGCCGAAGCGGGTCGCGGGCCAGCCGAGCACCGAGGCGAGCGGCCGAACCACGCGTTGCGCGTTCGCGGCCACCCCGAAGAAGAGCAGCAGGATGCCGACGCCGAGCGAGAACAGGCGTGTCCCGGTGGGCAGGTTGTGGGCGAGGACGCCGTAGGCGAGTAGGAGAACTCCGACCAGGAGCGTCGTCCCGGAGACGAGTGGCGTCCAGCGCGCAAAGCGTCCGGGCGGCAGCTCGGCACCCTCGCGAACGGCTGCGATCGGAGGCACCCGCGTTGCGCGCCGCGCTGGCCGCAGGCTCGCGATCAACGTGATGACCGTGCCGACGACGAGGCACACGACGACCGTCCGGGTCGCGAACACGGTTCCCGCCGTCGGCAGGTCGATTCCGAGCAGGACGAAGACCTCGTTGAGCCCCTTCGCGAGCGCCAGACCGAGGAAGAGACCTGCGACCGACCCGAGGACCCCGATCACGAGCGCCTCGACGATCACCGAGCGCAGGATCTGGCGCCGTGTTGCGCCCAGTGTGCGGAGCGTCGCGAACTCCCGAGTCCGTTGCGTGATCGTGATCGAGAGGGTGTTCGCGATCACGAAGCTGCCCACGAAGAGCGCTATGCCGGCGAACGCGAGCAGGAAGTACCGGATGAAGCTCGTGAAGCCATTGACGCTCTTCTTGTCCTCCTTGACCTGAGCAGCCGTGTTGCGGACCTGAGTGTCGGCCGGGAGAATCGGCTTGATCTCGTTGATCAGCTGCGACGTCGGGACGCCTGCCTTCGACTGGACCCGGATGATGTCGAGCTGTCCCTCTCGGCCCAGGAGCTTCTGGAGCGTCGGTAGGTCGAAGACGGCCAGCGTCGCGCTGCCGATCGAGACGCCCGGGAGCGTCACGATCCCGGCGATGCGGAACTTCTGTACCGGCCCGTTCTTCTGCGCGCCGATCGTGTCGCCGACCTCGTAGTGCTTGTTCGAAGCGACATTTGTGGAGACCGCGATCTCGTCCGGCCCGCGGGGCCAGTGCCCGGCGGTGAGCTTGAGCGGGTTGAAGCGCTGGTCGCCGTCGGGGTTGATGCTGAGCGCGAGGCTTCCCGCGCCGTGCGTCGAGATGACCTTGTTGTCGCGGCCGACGAGCTTCGTCTGGTCGTCGGTCACGGATCCCTCGGCCGCCTTCACGTCCGGCAGCCCCTGCACCTTCGCGAGCAGGTTCTGCGAGAAGCCCGGCGTCTGCACGCCGTTGCCGTTGTCATTGGTGAAAGCGGTCTTGGCGCTGATGACTGCGTCGGCGTTCTTGTACGTCTGCGTGAAGATCGACGTGAACGCGTTGTTGATCGTGTCCGTGAGGACGTAGGTGCCGCTGATCATCGCCACGCCGAGGATGATCGCGAGCGCCGTCAGCACCGCACGGAGCTTCCGGCCCGCCAGGCCCTTCAGCGCAACGCGGAGCATTAGTTCAGGCTGCTCATGACGGCGAGCACGTCAGCCTGGCTCGCGCCGCGCATCTCCTGTGCGATCAGCCCGTCGCTGATGAAGAGGACGCGGTCGGCGATCGCGGCTGCGCGCGCTTCGTGCGTGACCATGACTGTCGTCTGCCCGTAGGACTCTGTCGAGTCGCGCAGGAGCTCGAGGATCTCGCCGCTCGTCTTCGAGTCGAGGTTTCCCGTCGGCTCGTCGGCGAAGAGGATCGTCGGGCGGGTCACGAGGGAGCGCGCGATGGCGACGCGCTGCTGCTGGCCGCCCGAGAGCTCCGACGGCCGGTGGCTGCGCCGGTCGTCGAGCCCCATCTTCTCGAGCAGCTGGTCGAGCCATGCGTCGTCCGGCTTCTGGCCGGCGATCGTGAGCGGCAGGACGACGTTCTCCTCGGCGTCGAGCATCGGCAGCAGATTGAAGAACTGGAATACGAAGCCGATGTGCTTGCGCCGCAGATGCGTCAGCTGCGAGTCGTTGAGGTGCGTGATCTCGGTGCCGGCGATCATCACCGTCCCCGAAGTCGGCTTGTCGAGGCCGGCGAGGATGTGCATCAGCGTCGACTTGCCGGAGCCCGAGGGCCCCATGACGGCGACGAGCTCGCCAGAGCTGACCTCGATGTCGACGCCGCGCAGCGCCTCGACGGCGGTCTCACCCTCGCCGTAGACGCGCGTGAGATCGCGTGCCTCGACCGCGGCATGCGCGGGCACGTCGAGGTTGCCTTGCGGCTGTTCCCTCACGGCCATGTCTTCGAGGGTAGACGAAGTCGGCGCGAGAGGGAAATGCCCTTCACATCATCTTCACCGGCCGCCCCCGAGATAGAAGCCGACGACCGCTGCCGCGTACGCGAGGCAGAGGAACACTCCCTCGCGGCGGCTCGAACGGCCGTCCCACACGACCGCCGTAGTGACGGCTGCGGCGGCTGCCATCACGAAGAGCTCGCTCCAGCGGAACGAAAGCGCCAGGTGGTGCGTGAAGAGGAGGGAGAGGAGCGTGACCACCGGGACGACGAGCAACCCGACCTGGGCGCTCGAGGAGATGGCGATCTCGCTGGCGAGCCGCATCTTCCCGTTGCGGGCGATGACGATCGCGCCGCCGTGCTCGGCTGCGTTGCCGACGATCGCCACGATCACGACGGAGATGAAGAACTCGCTCAGGCCGACGGCCGTCGCGAAGGCGTCCAGCGAGTGGACGAGGATCTCGCTCACCCAGGCCGTCGCGCCGGTGGCCACGGCGAGAATGGCGAGTGCAGCCGGCAGCGACCAGGTGCCCTCGCCCGGGGCGTCGCGCTCGCTGTCGCGCTCCCGGTGGCGGCGCAGGTTGCGCCCGACGACGGCGAGATAGAGCAGCAGGAGCACGATCGCAACCGACACCGACGCGACGACGACTGCGCTTCGTTGAGGCGCCCCCGTATGGCCGAGCGCGGTCGGAAGTGCGAACGCGATGACGGCGGCTCCCACGAGCCCGAGCTGGACGAGCAGCGAGCGGCGGTCGAGCCTCGCTCCGTCCGGGCCCGCGATCTGGGTCACTCCGTACACGAGGAGGAGATTCGAGATCACGCTCCCCGCGAGGGAGCCGAGCACGACGACGGGCAGGTTGGCGCCGACGGCGAAGAGCGCCACGATCAGCTCCGGCGCGTTGCCGAAGCTCGCGTTGAGGAAGCCGCCGATGCCGGGGCCCGTGTGCTCGGCCGCGTGCTCGGTCGACTCCCCGATCAGCCACGCGAGGGGGATCAGAGCGATCGCCGCGAGCACGAAGAGCGTGACGTCGCCGGCTCCGGTGAGCCGGTCGACCGCGATCGTGACCGGCGCGAGGAGGAGCGATGTCCAAAGCAGTTTCCGAAGCACCGGGCAAGCCTAAAGAGCGGCTCCCCCGGGCAGGAGGAGGCGTGTGCCTAGCGCTAGCGCCGCTCTCTGTCAAGTCTTGCGCAGCCTTGGCTCCGCGCGAACAATGAGGTCATGACGCCCGAGCAAGCGACCGCGACGCTCCCGCTGCACCCGCAGGATGAGGTGGAGTGCAGGGGCTGTGCCGTCCACTGCGAGAAGGTCGTCTACCCGTCGGCGTGTCTCCAGCGGTCGTGTCCCTTCGTCTATGCCTACGAGGAGCACGGGCACACGTACATGGGTTGCCTGCAGAAGGTGTTCGAGGCGGAGATCGACGTCGAGATGCTCGTGACCGCGGAACGGACGCGGGAGGGCTTCGGCGCCGTGCGAGCGCTGCGCGGGCCGCTGCCGATGTGCGAGGCGGCGGTGCAGTCCACGTTCTCTCAGCGCGAGAGCGATCTCGGGTGCATCAATCCGGAGTTCGGCGAGCTGCCGGCAGGCTCGCCGACGTTCCGAGTGTTCGCGCGAGTCGCCGACCTCTAACGGGCTCTCGCAGCCGCTGCAGCACGAGGACGCCCACGGCCGGTCCGGCCGCGGCGAGGAAGAACGCGAGCCGCCAGCTGTGGGCGGCAACAGCCGCAACGACGGGAGGGGCGGCCGCGACGACGACCCCGAGCAGCGTCTGCTGGAAACCGAGGGCGGCGCCGGTGCGCGCGGCCCCGGCCGCCTCCGCGGCGGCCGCATAGGCGAGCCCGTTCCAAGACATGCTCAGTACGCCGGCGACGAGGAAGAGCGGGATGAGGAGCGCCAGAGGCGCGGCGATCGCGGCGGCGACACAGGCGGTGAGCAGCGCGAGCGCGACGCCGATCGTCCGTAGCGGGCCGAGCCGGCTGCCGAGCCGGTCGGAGACCGTCCCGGAGCCGATGCGTGCGGCTACCGCGAGCACGTAGATCCCTGCCAGGACCGCGCCCGCCGCTTCCTTCGACAGCCCGCGCTCCTCGTGGAGGAAGAGGACGACGAACCCGGTGATCCCGATCTGGGCGAGGAGATAGAGGCCGGTACCCGTCCCGAGTCGCCACATGAAGGGGTCGCGCAGCGGCTGCGTCACGTCGCCGACCTCCTGCTCGCCGCCTCTGCCGCCGCGGATGAAGACGGCGGCGATCACCGCTCCCGTCAGGCTGGCGGCGGCGAGGAAGAGGAACGCGAGGTGCGTGCCGCCGGACGATCCGAGCACCGGAAGGACGGCGGCACCCAGCGCACCGCCGATCGGGATCGCCGTCTGGCGGATCCCGAGCGCGAGCCCGAGCTCGGTGGACGGGAACCAGGCCATGATCGCCCGGCCGCTCGCGGCGTTGACACTCGCTCCGAGCGCTCCGACGCCCACGAGCACACCCGTGACGGCTCCGAACGTGTGCGTCCTCGAAGCCGCGACCAGTAGGGCTGCAGCGCCGGTGAGTCCCGTCGCGATCACCCAGCGCTCGTCCACGCGGTCGGCGAGGAGCCCCCACGGCAGCAGCGTGAAGAGCATGCCGATCCCGACCGCCGCGAGGACGACCCCGGTCTGCGTCAGGCTCAGTTCATACTCGGACTTCAGGGTCGGACTGAGCGCCGGTAACCCGACCGAGGAAGCGGAGAAGCTCGCCTGCGCGAGCGTCCCGGCCGCGAGCACGACCCAGCGATAGCGCTGACCAGCCGACACGCCTCGAACGTACATGGCTCGGTATCAGTTACCGAGACACGTCCAGAACAGCCCCGTTCCCGACGTCTACGCGGAATTCGACGGGGCACCCGGCCTCTCCGGCCACGTCTCGGTATCAGATACCCGGACGTGGCCGGAGTGGTCGGTTCAGCCAGCGCGCGCGCAGCTCCTTCGTCTTGCGGATCTCGTTCGCGTCCGGGCCGCGGTTCTCCGGTCCCGCGGTCTCGAGCACCGCCGGCAGCCCCTGTAGGCGTGGATTGGAGAGGAACACGCCGAGCTTCTCGCCGAGCTCCCCCTCGAGGATGTTCGCGTGCCGGTCGCGGTTCGAGCCGAGCGGGGCTGCGGCGTCGTTGACGTGCAACGCTCGCAGCCGGTCGAGGCCGATCGAGGAGTCGAGCTCGTCGAGGCAGGCGTCGAGCGCCGCCGGATCGGTCACGTCGATGCCGGACACCCAGAGATGGCAGGAGTCGAGACACACGCCGAGCCGCGGATGCCTGTCGAGGCGCTCCCAGATCGTCGCGAGCTCCTCGATGGAGCGGCCGATCGTGCCGCCGGCACCTGCCGAGTTCTCCATCAGTAGCCAGGTCTCGTCGGAGCAGAGCTCCAGCACCTGTTCCATTGCGGGCACGACGCGCTCGAGCCCGGACTCGAGGCCGCTGCCGAGATGCGAGCCGACGTGGAAGACGACGCCGTCCGCTCCGATCTCGCACGCAACCTCCATCGTGTTGCGCATCGCGGCGACCGACTTCTCGTAGACGGTGTTGTCCGGAGCGGCGAGGTTGCAGAGGTAGAGCGCGTGGCAGACGACGCCGCCGATCCCGGCCTCTGCCCGCTTTTCCCGGAAGCGCTCGAAGCTCGCCGGGTCGTGGTTCGTCGGCCGCCACGCCCGCGGGCTCTGGGTGAAGACCTGCACCGAGTCGGCGTCCAGGTCGACCGCGCGGTCGATCGCCTTGTCGATCCCGCCCGCGGAGGAGATGTGCGCGCCGATCAGCACCGCTGCCTACGCTATCCGCATGGCCGTGGTCGTCAGGATGGCTCCCAGCCCGACCGGTTTCCTCCACGTCGGCGGGGTGCGCACGTTCCTCTTCAACTGGCTCTTCGCCCGGCATCAGGGCGGCCGGAACCTCCTCCGGATCGAGAACACCGACACGAGCCGCGAGGTGGCGGAGGCGGTCGATCAGATCCAGGAGTCCCTCAGCTGGCTCGGGATCGACTGGGACGGCCCGCTCACCTTCCAGCTCGACCGGATGGACGACTGCCGGCGCGTCGCCGACCAGCTCGTCGCCGACGGCAAGGCGTACGAGGACGAGGGCGCGATCCGCTTCCGGATGCCCGACGACGGCGTCACCGCGTGGGACGACGTCGTGCGCGGCCGCATCGAGTATCCGAACGACAAGCTCGAGGACGTGGTCATCGTCCGCTCCGACGGCCGCCCGACGTACAACTTCGCCTCGCCGCTCGAGGACGTCTGGGACGGGATCACCCACGTCATCCGCGGCGACGACCACATCTCGAACACGCCGAAGCAGCTCAACATCATTCGCGCCGTCGGCGGAGCGGTGCCGGTCTACGCGCACGCGCCGAGCATCTTCGGCTCGGACGGGAAAAAGCTCTCGAAGCGGCACGGGGCCACCGGCATCGACGAGTTCCGCGCCGCCGGCTACCTCCCCGAGGCGCTCATGAACTTCCTCGCGCTGCTCGGCTGGGCGCCTGACGGCGAGACGACGGTCATGTCCGAGAGCGAGCTCATCGAGCGCTTCACGCTCGAGCGCGTCAGTCCCAGCCCGGCGCAGTTCGACTACGCGAAACTCGACTGGATGAACGGCGTCTACCTCCGCGAGCTGTCGCCGCAGGAGTACGCGCACCGGCTTCTCATCTGGCTCGGCGAGAACGGGTACGACTGGGATGCCGAGCTCGTCACCCGTGCGGCGCCGCTCGTGCAGGAGAAGATCGCGAGGCTGGCGGAGTTCCCCGGCTTCGCGGGCTTCCTCTTCGGCGACGTGGAGCCCGATCCGGCCGAACTCGACGGCGGCGCACCGATGCTCGCGGCGGCCGACGAGGCGCTCGCCTCGCTCGAGCCGTTCGAGGCCGGCGAGATCGAGACGGCGCTGCGGGCGGCGGCAGACGACCTCGGCCTGAAGCCGCGGCAGGCATTCCAGCCGGTCCGTGTCGCCGTGACCGGCTCCAAGGTCTCCCCGGGACTTTTCGAGAGCATCGAGCTGCTCGGGCGCGAGACGACTCTCAGCCGCCTGCGGGCGGCGGCCTCCGCCGCAGGGTGATTGCGCTCGGCGGCAGCGGCTTCGGCCGTGCGAGCGGATCGAGCGCGCGCTGGAAGGCGAGCCACGCCTCGCGCCGGAAGCGCTGAGTCGGGTGGGGCAGGCCGGCGGAATCGGCGCTCCGGACGCCGCGTCGCCCGCCGCGATCGGGCTGCGGGCAATCCTGTGCCACTTCAAAGGGTTAAACGGCCGCCGGCGGAGCGCGGGTACGGATCAGCACCGCGGCCGCAGTTAGACTCGCGGCGAGATGGGGGGTAGCAGGGGTCACGCGGCGACCCGGGTCCTCGTCGTCGACGACGAGCCGTCGATTCGCCTGCTCTGCCGCGTCAACCTCGAGCTCGACGGGCACGAGGTGCTCGAGGCTCACTCGCTCGCCTCGGCGCGCGCGATGTTGGCGGAGGAAGACGTCGACGTTGTCGTGCTCGACGTCCATCTCCGGGGCGAACGGAGCGACCCGCTCGTGTCGGAGTGCCTGGCGCAGCGGCCGCCGATCCCGGTCGTCCTCGTCACGGGGTCGGTGGAAGTCACGGAGTCGGGGCTGAGCGACGCCGACGCGGTCCTCCCGAAGCCGTTCGAGCTCGAGCAACTACTCTCGACGGTGCGCGAGCTCGCGCGCTCTCACGGATGAGCACAACCGCCGTTCGCACCCCACAGGAGTACGAGGACGCCTACGAGGCGTACTACGCCGAGGCCGCGGAGGAAGTCCGGGCCGTCCGGGTGGGGGAGAAGGACACCTCGGAGCAGGCCGCGATCGTCGCGCGGCACGCCGATCTCTTCACCGGAGACCAGCTCGAGGCGCTCCGTGCGGCCGAAGCGGAGGCCGCGGGCGGCGACGAGCAGGAGCGCCTCTACCGCCTGCGGAGATCGTGCGAGTCCGGCATCGTCGAGGCCGAGGTCGCCGCCCGCGAGGACGCGCTCGAGAACGCGATTCTCGCGGCCCGGCTGACGTTCGACGGAGAGGAGCTCCCGTTGCGGGCCGCGCAGGCGAGGCTGGCCGTCCTCCCGGAATACCGAAAGCGCGACGAGCTCGGGGAGGAGGTGAGGAAGCTCGACGGAGGATTCAACGAGCAGCGCCGCGAACTGCTCGCTGCTCGCGACGACCTCGAAGGCGGGCTCTCGGGCGAGCGCGACGCCGTCGCCAGGAACGAGGCCGACAAGCAGATCTCGCTGCGCGACCTCGAGGGCGTGCTCCGCCGGACTGCGGACGCCGCCGCCGAGGAGTACGCGCGGCTGCGTGAGCGCTGGTTCGAGCGGCTCCTCGGCCCGGACCGCGCCGATCTGCCGGGGAGTGCGCACGTGGCCTGGTTGCGACGGCTGTCACCTCTCGAGGCGACCTACCCGAAAGACCGCTCGGTCGAGGTGTGCGTCGAGACGGTGCGCGCGGTGGGGTTCGACCTCGAGGCGATCCCGAACATCCGCCTCGATCTCGAGGACCGGCCCCAGAAGAACCCGCGTGCCTGCGTGATCGCCGCCGACCCACCCGAGGTCGTCCACCTCATCACCCGTGCACAGGGCGGCCTCTCCGACTACCAGGCGTTTCTCCACGAGGCGGGTCATGCGCTCCACTACGCGGGCTGCGACCCCCGGCTGCCCTGGACCTTCCGAGCGCTCTCGCGCGACCACGCGCTGACGGAGATCTACTCGTACATCTTCGAGGCGGTCACGCGCGAGCCGGCCTGGCACGCCCTCTATTTCGGGCTGTCGGACGCGGAGGCGGAGGAGAACGCCGAGGCGACACGCTTCCTCGAGGTGTTCCTCTACCGCCGCTACGCCGCGAAGCTTCGCTACGAGCTCGGCTTCTGGGGCGAGTTCCCGGCGGAGCAGGGAAGCTCGTCCCGCGACTACGAGCCGCTGCTCACCGAGGCGACCGGTCTCCGCTACGACGCGCGGTCGTACCTGTCGGACATGGACGCCGGCTTCTACTCCGCCGACTACCTGCGCGCCTGGATCCGGTCGGCGCAGCTCCAGACGTACCTCCGCCGCGAGATCGGCGAGGACTGGTGGCGGAGCGCCGAGACGGGCGAGATCCTGCGCGGGCTGTTCGCCGAGGGCACGCGGCCCTCGACCGAGGACATCGCGCGCCGGCTGGGCTTCGAGCCGCTCGACACCGAGCCGCTTGTCGCCGAGCTGACCGGCGACTGAGCGTCCTCCGCCGCGCTCGCGCGGCAGTTTCAGCGGGTTTTCGGGGATTGACTGTCCAACGTGGCGGCCGAGAATTGGCTCACCATCTCAGCCGCAGGAGGAGTCATGAAGAAGCGCCTCAGGAAGCCCAGCCTCAGAAAGCCCAGCCCGGCCCTCGTCATCTCGCTGCTCGCGTTGTTCGTCGCGCTTGGCGGGACGACCTACGCCGCCACAAGCTTGCCGGCGAACAGCGTCGGCACGAAGCAACTGAAGAGCGGAGCCGTGACCCGCTCCAAGATCAGTAGCGGCACACTCGCCTCGCTCAAGGGCAAGAGAGGGCCGCAAGGACTTCAGGGAATCCAGGGAATCCAGGGAGTGCAGGGCGTAAAGGGAGACAAGGGCGTCAAGGGAGACACCGGCGCGCCCGGGCTAAACGGGACAGCGCGCGCGTGGGCGGTGGTCGACAACGCGGGCAACATCAGCAATAGCCACAACGTCCCATCGGCCGCGATCGAAAGCGCCGGCGAGTTCTGCGTTCAGTTGAACTCGTCCGTGCCCAACGCGTCGACCGCGGCAGTCGTCACGCCGTACTACGCCGACGACTCGACCGGCGGGGCGAGTAGCACGCAGGTGGAATTCGACGGCCCCTGCGCCCCGAACGGGGTAAAGGTGTTGACGTGGTCGGTGACGGCGAACGGCTCGTCGCTGAGTCTGGTCCCGCAAAACGAGGGGTTTTTCATCGCTGCTCCGTAGAGACAACATGGAGGGACCCGAGTACGACGGCCACGACCGGATGACGGACAAGGCAAGAGCTTCTGCCTCGCCTGTGGGCGCTGCATGCCGGCCCGGACGAGCTCGCCGAGCATGCGACGAGCAGGATGATCGCCGCGATGTAGAAGTAGGTCGCGAGGAAGATGAACACCTCGAGGCGCCGACCGAGGTGCGGAAGTTGGCGACCGACCTGACGTACGCGCCGAAGATCAACGTCTGGCCGATCCAGCCGACGACGACAGCCTGAGCCGAGACTCGCCCAGCGCACCGTCGACTCTCGTCCGGCCCCCAGCGGACGACAGCCCGAACGCGAGCGCGACGAGGAGTGCCGCCGCCGGCCAGCGCAAGATCAGGATCGGGATGCTCCAGCCCCCCGAGACGTGTCCGGCCCAGATGATGGCGATGGCTCCGAGCATCGCCGCGAGGACCAGGACCGAGAGACCCCAAGACAGCGGAAAGCGGACCCAGAACGGTCGCGTCTCGGGCGTCTCGTAGATCTCGTCGAGCGCGCCGATCGACGCGCGGATGATCCCCGACACCTCCCAGACCGCGAGGGCCGCCGCGAGCGCGAGCAGTCCGGCCGTCGAGGAGGAGAACACCCGATTCAGCGTCTGATCGATCCCGTCGAACACATTGGGGAGGACCTTCGGCTCGATCGTCGGACCGATCGTCTGCCGCCACAGCCGCTGCTGGTGGGTGGCGCCGAGGATGCCGAGCCCGAACAGCGTGCACGCGACGGCGGCGATGAACATGCGCAGCGCGATCGCGCTCGCGTACGTCAGAAGGTTGTGCTGGTCGAACAGATCGACCCAGAGCCGAACGATCTTCTTGAGGCTGCGCCAGCGACGGTCCACGGCGCATAGCGTTCCCGGGCTACAGCTCCGAAACGGTGACTAGTGAGTGCTGCTCAGGCCTAGCTGGACGAGCTGCGTCGCGTCGAATACGGCACTGCTCGGCGGCGCCGTGACGGAGACGTGGGCGCCGTAGTCGAAGAGGTCCATCGTCATGGCCATCCGCATGGCTTCCCGCGGGACGCCATACGCGAACTGAACCCGGCGCACGAGGCCGTCCTTGCCGACCCAAACGTTCTCCGACGCCATCTTCATTCGACCGGCCAGCTGCTTGAGCATCGGACTGGTCAGCCCGCTCGACTTGAGCGCCTTGGCGATGTCGATCGTGACCCGGTAGTGCGTCGTCGCGTCGCCGTCGATCGTTGCCGGGCCGATCATCTGGACCTTGGCCCCCTCCGCCTCGAGCATCCCGAGGAGGTCGTTGGGCTGGAACTGGCTGCCGGACGTGAGCTGCCCGAGGTCGATGCCCGCCGACTTGCCGAGCTTCGAGAGGTCGACCTTCAGCCAAGCCTTCCCGCCTGGCACCTCGGACGAGAGGAAGGGAGCTCGCAGATAGATCACGTAGTCGCCGTTCTGTTCGAGCGCGACTTCCTTCATCGTGGCGTGCGCGAGCTGCGCCATGCTCGCCGCTCCTGACGGGAGCCCCATCCGCCCGCGCATCGAGCCGAGCTTGAAGCTCAGCTCGGCGCTGTCGCCGTCGAACGCGCCGGTGCCGCGCATCCGAAGCTGCTGTCCCTTGGCGCTGAGCACCATCTTCAGGTGCACGCGCACCGCGCCTGCGTTCTGCGTCTTCGTCGCGGCGGCCGAGACCGGGTCGAGCCGGAGCGCGCTGCTTGTGCTCCCGCCGCCACATCCCGCCGTTACGGCAGCCGTCGCAGCGACTGCCAGCGCGGCTGCGATCCCTGCCCTGCGACCTCGGAGCATGGCCGCATTGTAGTTCCGACCGGGCGCGCCGGAGGGGTGACTTTCCGCTGCCGGAAAGTGGGGGCGACCGCTATGGCCGTGGCGATCGCCCCCTGCGAGGAGCGGGACGGCCCACTGGAGGACCTGGGCGGCCGTCCCTGTCGGTGCTCTCTCTACTACTCGCGCCGGCGACGTTCGGATCTCGTAAGAACTTGCTAAGTCGGTACCCGATCTAACGAACCGGACGGCCGGGGCGAACGTCTTAGTGTTCAAGGGGCGGGCCCCGGAGAAGGGGGCCGCGACCGAGGCCCGCCCCCTCCGAAGATACGCTCGCGCCGTCGAATGTGGAAGGGGTCGGAGCAGGAATTGGCAACGTCTCGCCAGTTCCGAGTCGATCGATAGCTTCCCCGCTGTCCGAGGCTCGGCTCATTCTGGCCTGGAGATGAGTGACGCCACCGGACGGGCTGCCACCGCGTCACCCTCACCTGAGCCGGATCGCGTGGAGAGGGCGGTGCGCGAAGCACGTGACGACGCCGCCCCGTTCGCCCTGGTTGCCGCCGCGATCTTGATTGCGCTGGCGCTCGTGGCAAAGCACGCGCACTGGGAGACGCTCGGACGGTCCCTCTGGTGGATGTGGCTGATCGTCGCTGTCCCCTACCTTTGTCTCGCGGCGACGCTGCTGCTCGGTTTGAAGCGCCTGCTCCGTCACGACCACCGGCGGGAGATCGTGATCGGGCTCCTGACGCTCGTCTGGGCCTTCAATGTGCTCGGCGTCGTCGTGCTCGTCGCCTCGCTGGTCGCGCATTCCGCGGTCCACATCACGGGGGCACAGCTGCTTGCCAGCGGCGGCGCCGTCTGGCTCACCAACGCCATCGCCTTCGGCCTCGCATTCTGGGAACTGGACTGCGGCGGTCCGGTCGCCCGGGCACTCGCGACCACAGCCCGCAAACCCGACTTCCAATTTCCCCAGGACGAGAACCCCGAGCTGGCCCGCGACGGGTGGGCGCCCCGGCTCTGGGACTACTTCTACGTCTCGCTGACGAACGCGACGGCCTTCAGCCCCACCGATTCGATGCCGCTGACTCGCCCGGCCAAGGCGCTAATGGCCGCCGAATCCATGCTCTCCGTCGTCACCGTGCTGCTCGTCGCCGCCCGCGCAGTCAACATTCTCATCTAGAAGACGCATCGGCTCAGAACCAGCCGCGGCGCCTGAAGAAGGCGAGGAGGAGGGCGATCGCGATCAGCTCGGTACCGACGCCCAAGAAGACGAACGCCTCCCAGGACCCGACGTGGCGGACCATCCAACCGAAGTTCTGGCCGAAGAAGCCGGTCAGCCAGGCCAGCGGGAGAAAGATGGTGGCGATGATCGTCAGCTGCTTCATGACGCTGTTGAGGCGGTTGGAGACGGTCGAGAGGTACACATCCATCGAGCTGGTCAGCAGGTCGCGGTAACTGTCGATCAGGTCGCTGATCCGGATCAGGTGGTCGTAGACGTCTCGGAAATAGCGCTCGTCGTCGGGCGTCAGCCCGGGCAACGTCTCCACTCCCGTCACGAGCCGGGCGAACATGTCCCGCTCTGGGGTGACTGCCTTGCGCAGCCCAACGAGCAGCCGCTTCATGCCGAAGATGTCCTGCAGCTGCCGGTCGTCGGCTCTGAGGAAGATCGCGTTCTCGAGCTCGTCGATGCGGTCGTCGAAGTCGGCGAGAATCGGGAAGAAGCTGTCGACGAGCGCTTGGACGATCTGGTAGAGCAGCCGCGACGGATGCTCTATCGGCTGGCCCCGCTTCGCGAAGCGGTCGCGTACCTCGTTGAACGCCGGCGCATCGTCTCGGTGGACGGTGACGAGGTACCGCTCGCTGTAGAAGCAGTGGACCTCCACGAGCCTGTCCTCGTCGGTCGAGGCGCCGTAGAGGACGAGGAAAGCGAAGTCGTCATAGCTGTCGATCTTGGAGCGCTGCCCGAAGTGCTCCGAATCCTCGATCGCGAGCGGATGGAACTTGAAGACGTCCCGGAGAACCTGGAAGTCCGCAGCGTCGGGCTGGTCGAGGTCGAGCCAGAAGAAGCCGCCTTCGGCAAGGAGCTCGCTGATCTTCTCGGTGCTGAACTCGACCGGGCCGCTTCCCTGGTGGTGGATGACGTAGCAGGAGCGCGCCCTGGGCCTGCTCGGTGTTCTGTCGTCTTCGTTGTCCACTCTGGACGACTACCCGTCAGGGCCGGCCTCGCGCTCGAGCTTCGCGATGCGACGCTTGAGGCGAGCGATCTGCCGCTGGGTGCTCATGCGGCTCCAGCTGAACGGCCGCGGTATGGCGAGCTGCCGGTAGAGCTCCTGAAGCTCGCGACGGGCCGCCTCGAGCTCGGCGTTGGGCGAGGACTCCACGAAGCCAACTCTACGGGGCCTGTCCCCGCTCAGCAGGGGCTTCGTTGAAGAGGCGCATACGGGATTCGAACCCGTGCCGCCGCCGTGAGAGGGCGGTGTCCTAGGCCACTAGACGAATGCGCCCGGCGGAGGCCTAGTGTAGCGGCGCCTTTGAGCGGGTCACGGCCCTGTGGACGGCCGGACGAGAGCGGCTAGCTCGGCGGCTCGGCGTCGGCCGCCGTCCGGCGGCGCCGGCGGAAGGTGAAGGCTCCGGCGGCTATCGCCGAAAGCGCGAGCACTCCACCGACCGGCCCGCCGACCAGAAGACGCATGTCGTTCGCTGCCGAGACGTGCGCGGCGGTCGGCCGCACGCCGGCGATCGGCAGCGGCGCGGCCCCCGAGGCCTCGTAGCTCAGCGGGTGGGGGAACGGAGCTTGCGCGACCGCAGAGGAGCCCGATGCCGAAGCCGTACGCCGGCGTCGTCAACCCGAGCAGGTGACGGGCGACGAGTAGTTGGTGCCAGACGACCGCGGCCTCCTGCGCCGGGGCGCCGACAGGCGCCTTGAGCTTCGCGGGCTGCGGGATCTCGTCTGCCGGAACATGCTCGATCTTCCACTTCTTCAGGTACGTGGTGGGATCGACCGCGCCGTCGTAGTCGAGCTTGACGAACGCCGGCTGGTGCGGGTGCACTTCGAAGTGGAGATGCGGCTCCGTCGTGAAGGCGTCGCCCGTTCGGCCGAGGAAGCCGATCACCTGGCCCGCGCGCACGTGAGGGTGCGTGAGGATCCAGCGCGCGTAGCCGGCGAGGTGGGCGTAGTAGAAGGAGTTCCCCTTCCTGTCGGTGAGCCAGAGTCGCCAGCCGCCGAGCTCGTTCCAGCCGACGAGGCTCAGCGTCCCTCTTGCGACCGCCACGATCGGCGTGCCGAGCGGCGCGAACAGGTCGTCGCCGTGATGCCAGCCGTCGTAGATGTCGCTGCGTCCGGCGCCGTACGTGTCCACGTACGAGGCGCCGCCGTCGACCGGGAAGACGTAGTGGGACGGCTTGTAGCCGAGCCCCGGCACCGCCTTGAGCGGCTGCGGCACCGCGCTCTTCTTCTTGTGCCCGTGGTGCTTCTGCGTCTTCCCGTGTGAGCTCGAGGACGTGTTCGTCGTGGTCTGCGTGCCGGCGCTCGAGTGGTGATGGGTCGGCCGGGACTTGTGGGCGGCGGGCTTCGGGGAGGCGCCAAAGGCGAAGGCGATCGTCGTCCCGGCCGGCAGGCCGTGATGCGCCGCCAGGAGCTGCACGACGAGCGGAGCCGTGAGCCGCCCGACCGTCTTCTCGAGCGTCACCTCGCCCCAGTTGCCGACATGCACTGCGCGGCCTGCATGGAGCGTCACGGGCGAGCCGTAGACCGCGAAGCCGCTGACCGTCCCCCTCCCGTGTGTCGCCGCGACGCTTCTCGCCGTCACCACGCCGCCGAAGAGCGACACCGACGCGAGCGCGACGTGAGCGGTCTTGCAGGCCGAGCCGGTCGCGCTCGAGGAGAGGAAGCGAACGATGGGCGCATTCGTCGGATAGGCGGAGGGGCCGAGGCTGGACGCAGGCGTGCCGAGCATGAGCACCTGGCGTCCAGGCTCCGCGATCGCCGCCGCACCCGCGCCGACACAGCCGGTCGGCAGGTACGAAGGCGCCAGCCGCGAGTACGCCGGCGGCGGAGGCGTCGTCGTGGTCGTGCCGGTGGTGGTCGTCGTCGCCGTGGTAGTGGTCGACGTCGTGGTGGTCGTCGAGGTGGTCGTCTCTCCGGCTGCGAGCGCCGACGCGGCGCCGAGCGCCGCCAGGACAACCCCGAGTACGACGGACCACACCCCGCGCCGCATCGGCCCAGTGTGCCGGACTCATCGGCGTTTGGGCGAAATCGGACCGAAATCGTTACAGGTCAGCGGCTGAGCGCAAGCTGCCGCCGTAGGATCTCGAGGTGGTTCCAACGGAATCCGAAGGCCTCGCGGTCGAGGTTCTCGACCTCGTCAAGCGGTATCCGAAGTCGCCCGTGAACGCGGTCGACGGCGTGTCATTCGCCGCCGCTCCCGGCGAAGTGTTCGGCCTGCTCGGCCCCAACGGGGCTGGAAAGACGACGACTGTCGGGATGCTGACGACTCGCGTCCGGCCCACTGCGGGGACGGCCCGCATCGGCGGGATGGACGTGGTCCGCGATCCGGTGCGGGCGCGGGCGCAGCTCGCCGTCGTGCCGCAGCAGAGCAACCTCGACCGCTCCATCTCGATCCGGGACAACCTCATCTTCCACGCGGCGTACCACGGCGTGCCTGCGCGCGAGCGCGAAGAGCGGGCCGACGAGCTGCTCGACCAGTTCGGGCTGCTCGACCGTGCCAGGGACAAGCCCGATTTCTTCTCCGGCGGTCAATCGCAGCGCGTGATGATCGCCCGCGCGCTCATGCACGCGCCCCGGGTGCTCTTCCTCGACGAGCCGACGACCGGGCTCGACCCGGCGGCGCGCCTCTTCGTCTGGGACCGCCTGCGCGAGCTGAGCGCGTCTGACGTGACACTCATCCTCACGACGCACGACATGGACGAGGCGGCGCTGCTCGCCGGCAGGGTCGGGATCATGGATCACGGCCACCTGCTTGCGCTCGACACGCCCGATGCCCTCATCAGCTCGCTCGAAGGCGAGGGGACGCTGGAGCTCACCGCGGATCAGGCCGCCGACGGGACAGTCGTCGATGCGCTGGCGGGACTCGCGGGCGTCGAGCGGGTCGAGACCGTCCACCTCGCCACCGAGAACGGCGGTCCGGAAGCGCCGCCGTCGGAGTCGGAGCCACTCCGGGTCCGCCTCTACCTTTCGGGCGACGCGGCGTTGTGCGTCGCCCCCGCAGCGGCCGTCCTCACCGAGCATGGGCTGGCGCTCCAGGACGTGAAGCTCGGCGCACCCACGCTGGAGGACGTCTTCATCCACCTCACGGGGCGGACGCTGCGTTGAGCGCCGTCGCCGCACCCGTGCTCGAGCCGGGGACGCAGTGGCGCGCGTTCCGCGCTGTCCTGTACCGCGACCTCTACGTCACCTGGCGCGAGTTTCCCGCGTTTCTCGCCCAGGTCATCCTGCAGCCGGTGTTCCTGCTCTTCGTGTTCGGCTATGTGCTCAAGAGCCTTGGCTACACGAAGCACGGCTACACGGACGTCCTCTATCCCGGGCTGCTCGCGCTGACCGCGGTGATCACGGCGATGCAGGCGCTCGCTTTCCCGCTCGTGGCCGAGTTCGGCTGGACGAAGGAAATCGAGGACCGGCTGCTCGCGCCGATGCCGACGTCCTACGTAGCGGCCGAGAAGGTGCTGTTCGCGGTCCTCCGCTCGCTCACGGCGACGCTGATCATGATTCCGCTCGGGATCCTGATCCTCGGCTCTATTCCCTGGCGCTGGGCCGGCTTCCCCCTCTTCGTGGCAGGGCTCTTGTTGGGAGCGCTCGTCGGGGCCGGCTTCGGGCTGCTGATGGGAACGCTCGTGCAGCCGCAGCGGATCACTCTGCTCTTCTCCCTCGTGTTCACGCCGCTTCTCTTCACCGGATGCAGCCAGTACCCGTGGCCGTCGCTCGAACACATTCGCTGGTTCCAGATCGTCACGGCCTGCAACCCGATGACGTACGTGAGCGAGTTGCTGCGCGGCGCGATGGTGCCGGAGGAGGTGCCGCACATCCGGCCCTGGATCTGCATCGTCGTCCTGATCTTCGCCGTCAGCGTCCTGCTCACCGTCGGGATGCGCGGCTTCTACCGCCGGGCGATCGACTGAGCACGGGAAGAGGGCGGCCCGGCCGCCCTCTCGACTCCGACGCAGGTGGTCAGCGCACGGTGAGCTTCAGGTAGTTGTCGTCGGCCGCCTGGCCGACCATCATGATCACGTAGCTCCCGCGGCCCACGACGATCGACTTGCCGACCGCGATGTGCCTCATTCCCTGGCGGGAAGCCACCTTCAACGCGGCCTCGTCCTGATCGACGAGCCGGACGCGAGTCGCCTTGAGGGTTTCCGTCTTCACGTACTTCCCGTGCACCACGAACCAGTGGCAGCCGGGATCGTGCATGACGATCTTCACCGTCTTGGTGGCGTGATGGGTGGTCGTCGCGAGTGCGCGTCCGGCGCCGAGCGCTCCGGCGCAGATCGCGGCGGCCACGGCGAGTGCGAGTAGCGAGATCTTCATGGTTGCTCCTTCGGTGTCCCGTGGCATTGCGCAGATGATCAGCTCACGGGCCGCCGGCGGAATCCGGGCGAACCGCGACCAGCCGTCGGTACTTCTCCGCAGTCCGGGCCGCGCGCGATAGTCGCCCGTGGCCGTGCAGGCTTGGCGAGATGGTTGCCCGTGGCTCCAGCTGGCGTTCCGTCAGACCGAGGGGAAGGGGAGAGCGCTCTCGGAGGAGTGGCGGTGGCGGATCGAGGAAGACCTCAGGGCGCCGGTCGACTATCAGGTACGAGGCGACGGAACCGCGGCGGTCTGGTGCGGCATGTGCAGCTTCGAGTTCAAGAACGAGCCGACGCCGAAGGATCGGCTTCAAGGGCTCGACAGCGCCTACCGGCAAGAGCTGAGCCCGCGGCTGGCAGTACCCCGATCTGAACGCCGCCGCGCCCGCCGACCGCGGTGGCGCGGTGAGTGTCGGCACCCGCTACGGGCCGGTCGAGCTCTCGTGGGCCAGCGCGGGACGCGCTCGTCGAGGAGGTCCGGCGGCGGGGAAGCGGCAACTCCGTGGCGCGCGTCTTCGACGCAATCGGGGGCTCGCGGCCGGTGAATCGCGCCCGGAAGGGGAAGATCGTCGTCCTGGACGCGCTCTGGGGGCTTACCGAAGGCACAGAAGCGGACCGCAGCTCGAGGAGCTTCAGGGCAAGCTCAAGGACGAGATAAGGACGCGTAAGGCGGAGCTAGGTGCCGGCGACGGCGCCCATCGTGATCGCCGAGAGGACGATCAGAGCGGCGATCGTGAAGCCGACGAACAGGGCTGCGATCGTGAACTTCGTCTGGATCATGGCCTGGTTTTCGTCGCCCGGGCCGTCAGCCCTTTGCAGGTGTCCGCTGCTCCGCCGCGAATCGTCGTCAGGCTAAGGCTCACTCCGAGGAGGTACACGGTGGACAGCTCGTTGCGGTATTTCGGATGCTTGGTGGGGTTCGGCTTCGGTGTCCTGTGGATGACGGAAGGGCTCGGGGCAGCGATCCTCTGTCTGCTGCTCGCAGGCCTCGGCTACGGCGCGGTTCTCGTCCTCGAACACTCGCGGGCCAATCCGGACGCGTTCCGGCTGCAGCTGCCGAGCCGGACGCCGTCGACGACCGACTTGCCGAGCCAGGCCGAGGAGCTCAGCGTCGATCTCGGGCACGTCTACGAGCCGTCCGACGACGCCGCGAGCCCTCTCACCGCCGAGGCCGACTACGGCTGGCCCGTCGAGGAGCCGGAGCTCGCCCACACGAACGGCCGCTGACGCCGGAAGCACGTGTGAGCTGACCGGCGCCCCAAGCGCCGGAGGTTCGGGAGGATGCTCGGGGCGCGGTCTGCTCCGTGCTCGTACCCAGGAGTTCGCAGCGAAGCTAACCGCGTTCGTGGAGGCCGGTGGGCGGCGGTCTGGTTACGGGCTGGCATACGAGTCCCGCGCCGGCCTGCCAGTCGTAAGATCGACCAAACCCCAACAGGGAGGACTTGATGGCAGTCGTCTATATCCAGGAGTTCCCGATCAACGATCGCGCGACGACCAACTACGACTGGGTGGCGGATCAGATCGGCAACGGCCCGTTCGACGGGTTGGTCGTGCACACGGCAGGCTTCGACGACGAAGCCGGCGTGTTCCGGATCCTCGACGTGTGGGAGTCCCGCGAGGCCGCCGAGCGGTTCCTGGCCGAGAAGGTGCAACCGCTGGTCGCCGGAGGCCCGCAGGCGTTCCCGAATCCGGACAGCTTCACCGAACCGACCCGTGACGGCTTCTACGAGCTCCACCACGTCGTGCGGTAACGCGCGAGCGCTCAGTCGCCGAACGGCTCGACGACGAGCACATTCCCGGGAGATGCCTTTCGGTTCGTCAACTTCCAGTCGACGACGCGCTAGGGACCGGAGCCGTCGGGTAGGCGCAAAACCTCGCCGAGGGATGGCTCGCGGACCGGATGCGGGGAGCGGTAGCCGCTCTGGAGCAACTGTCCGTGGAACTCGTTCTCCTTGCCTTCTTTCACAGTCCAGACGAGGGCACCCACGGTCCGAATGGTGGCACGCGGCGACTAACCCGCGGTGGGGGATTTCGCATCGCTCTACGAACCTGTGCCTCCACTCGGCCGTGACCGGCTCCCTCGCTCACGCCCCGTAGCGTGAGACGCGGAGGGTCGGCCCCGACGCAGCAATCGCTTCGGAGCCGACCTTCACCCTTCTCAGCGTGGAATGCCCCTAGCGAAGTTGCTTCCGCCACCGCAGCTTGGGTGGCCCGGCGTGCCCGAGCCGGCAGCATCGGCGCCGGCTTCTCCGGGAGACCCCTGGTTATGCGGAGTCTGGGTCCGCTCGATCGTTGGGCCTTGGTTGAAGTCATTCAGCCCGTTGAAGGAGCAGATCGAGTTGGAGTGTTCAGGTGCCCCGGTTGCGTTGGCAGGCGGGTGCGCCGCACTGCCAGGAGGCCCGGTCACCTCACCGGCAAGCGCGCCGGACGCCACGGTGCCCGCAAATGCCATCGCGCAGACGGCGGCCACAAGTGCTCGCCTCATACTTTCCTCCCCTGTCGGTTTCGGCGTTTGCCGAAGACGCAACAGTAATCCGCACTGAGGGGAACGGATCCAAAAAAAGCGCTGGGCCTTCTAAGCGGCATTGCCAGACTGGCGACGACTCGCGCGCAACTTAAAGGCAGGAGAGCAGGACGCAAGGGGGCGACTTTAAGAGATACAAAAGCCCCGCTCAGGCAGGGCTTTCTCTTAGCTGCGGGGCAGGGATTCGAACCCCAACTTCCTGATCCAGAGTCAGGCGTCCTACCATTAGACGACCCCGCAACGGGTCGCGGGCAAGTGTAGCCGGGCGTTTGCGGGCAAGCCTCAGATCTCGAGCCGGTACATCGGCACGAGGCGCTGCTCGGTCTCGGTGTCGATGTGCGCCACGACTTCGACGTACGGCTCGAGGCTGCTGCCGCGCAGCTTCGCCTTCAGAAGCCCGTCGACCTGGAAGATCCCGGAGCTGTTGTTCATCAGGATCTCGATCTTGATCGGCCGGTCATCGCCGTCCGTGATCGTGACGTCCTCGATAGCGGCCGCCGAGAGCGAGTGCATCGAGATGCTGCCCTTCTCGAAGGGAATCCGAGAGCGGCCCTTCGCCATGTCGAGCGCATCGGCGACGCGGACGATGCCGGCGTCGACGGTGAGCGGTTCCCCGTCGGCGCGGTGGCTGATGATCGCCTGCAGCGCCTCCGACACGATCACGGTCTTGTCGGGCTCGGAGTAGAGGCCATCGAGCAGCTGTCGCATCTTCGGCTCGGCGAGGAAGAGCGAGAAGTCCTCGTGGCCGTGGCGGTGGATCGACATGCCGACGCAGTGGAAGAGCGCGGCGAGGACGACGACGATCTCCGCGTCGTCCTGCTCCAGACCGAAGTCGCGCACGAGGCCCGGCTCGACGCCGTGCTTCGTCAGCTGGCGGAGGAGCTTGAGGGCGATGTTCGTGACGATCTGGATGTGCACCCAGGAGTGGTCGTTGATCGCCATCCGCGAGACCGCGTTGACGTTCGCGACGTGCCACCAGCCCTTGACCTGGTCGTCGTCGTTGACGCGCTCGATCAGCGTCCGGAGCTTGCGGTTGCCGCGCACCGGGACGTTGATCTTCATCCGCGCGACCGCTTCGGCAGGCGTCAGACGGGTCTCGTGCTCGGCCTCGGCGTCGACGGGCTGCTCGATCCGCTCCGCTGTCTCCTTGTCGATGGCCATGAATGCAGTCTGCCGGATGTGCGATGAATACCGCCATGGACGCGCATCCCGTGCGGCTCGTGGTGAGGGATGACCTCGAGCGGAACCGGCTCACCGTCTTCTTCCGCCTCTTCCTCGCGATTCCGCAGTTCATCTGGATCAGCCTCTGGACGATCGGGATCTTCTTCGTCGTCGTCGCCAACTGGTTCGTGACGCTCGCGGCCGGCCGCTCGTCGGCGACACTCCACGGCTGGACGAGCGCGTACGTCCGCTACAGCACGCACCTCAACGCCTATCTCTATCTCGCCGCGAACCCTTATCCCGGGTTCACGGGGGAGCAGGGCGAGTACCCGATCGACCTCGAGCTCCCGGAGCCCGGGCCGCAGAATCGGTGGAAGACGCTGTTCCGGCTCTTCCTCGTGATTCCGGCGCTGCTGCTCGCGACCGCGCTCGGCGGCGGGTTCAGCACCGGCTTCAGTTCGCAGCGGGGAAACACGAAGTACTCGGGCGCTGTGGGCCGCGGGGCCCTCGCCGCCACTTGCGCGATCCTCGGCTGGTTCGCGATTCTCGCCCGAGGCCGCATGCCGAAGGGGCTGCGCGACGCCTCCGCCTATGGCATCGGCTACGGCGCGCAGATGGCTGCGTATCTGCTGCTGCTCACCGACCGCTATCCCGACGCGGATCCGACGGCGATGCTCGCAGGCGTCGAGCGTCCGCCCGAGCACGTGGTGCGGCTCGTGGGGGACGCCGACGATCTTCGCTTCTCGCGCCTGACCGTCTTCTTCCGCCTGCCGCTCGCGGTTCCGCACATCCTCTGGCTCGTGCTGTGGGGGATCGTGACGTTCTTCGCCGTGGTCGCCAACTGGTTCGTGACCCTGTTCCGCGGGACGCCGGCGAGCGGGCTGCACGCGTTCGTCTCCCGCTACGTGCGCTACCAGCTGCACGTCTACGCCTTCTTCTACCTCGTCGCGAATCCGTTCCCCGGCTTCGACGGCGCGCCGGGGCGGTATCCAATCGACCTCGTCGTCCCCGAGCCCGCGCGGCAGAACCGCTGGAAGACCGGCTTCCGGATCGTCCTGGCCGTCCCGGCGCTCCTCGTCGGCACTGCCCTGGGCTACGGCCTCGGCGTGGCCGCCGTCCTCACGTGGTTCGTCGCGCTCGCCCGCGGCGCGGCGCCGTGGGGGCTGCGCAACTACTCCGCGTACGTGCTCCGCTACCAGGCCCAGACGAACGCGTACGTCGCCCTGCTGACCGACGCGTATCCGCACGCGAGCCCGCTCGAAGGCGAGGACGCGCCCGTCGCGTGACCCGGAGCCGTGTGGCGCTGCTCCTCGCGCTCGGCGCCGTATGGGCGATCGCGGTGTGGCTGCTCTGGCGGTCGTCACTGCCCGCGTACCACCTGCCGCGTCTCGACGAGCACGCACTCTTCCCGCCGCACACGCTGCACCGCGCGCAGCACTACAGCGGCGTGGAGCGGCTCTTCTGGCTCGGAGAGACGGTCACGCAACTCCTCGTGCTCGGCGTATTCGCCCGCTACGGCGTGCGCTGGATGCGCGAGTCTGCGGCCGGGCCGATCGGAACCGGGATGCTGCTCGGGATGATCGGCTTCGCCCTCGTCTGGGTCGCGCAGCTGCCGTTCGCAGTGCTCGCTGTCTGGTGGCGCCACCGCTACGGGCTTTCCGGCAGCTACGTCCAGGTGACGATCGGGAACTGGCTCGCCCTCGGCATCCAGTTCGTCCTCCTCTGCGTCGCGCTCGCGATCGCGATGGGCCTCGCCCGCGTGCGCTGGATCGGCAATCGCTGGTGGCTTCCCGCCGCGCCCGTCTTCGTCGGGCTCACGACCTTTCTGGCCTTCGTCTTGCCCTGGGCGCTCGGCGGCAGTGCGTTTCGAGCGCCGTACGTCACGAAGCTCCAGAGGGTGGAACACGTTCACGTGCCCGTACGGGTCATCAGCGGGTTCTCGGAGCCGAACGCGTTCGCCACGGGGCTCGGCCCAAGTCGGCGCGTCTTCCTCTGGGAGCCGATCGTCGAGCGGCCGTTCACGCCGCGCATGGACCGCTTCGTGCTCGCACACGAGCTCGGTCACCTCGCGCACAACCACATCTGGAAGTCGATCGGGTGGTACGCGCTGTTCGCGTTCCCGCTCGCGTACGTCCTTTCGCTCGCCGCCCGGCGGCGTGGGGGGATGGGGTTACCGGAGGCAGTTCCGCTCGTGATCTTCGTCTACGTCGTACTGCAGCTCGCCGTGCTCCCGTTGCGGAACGTCGTGACGCGTCATCTGGAGGCGGAGGCGGACTGGTCGGCGCTCCGCGCGACCCGCGATCCGGTCGCCGGACAGCACCTCTTCCGCCTGTTCGCGTCAGAGACGCTCGCAGACCCGAACCCACCCTGGTGGGACTACGTCTTCCTCGAGAACCATCCGACGCTCATGCAGCGCATCGAGATGACGCGGTACTACGCGACGGACTCGATCGCCGTAGCCGACCCAGGGCTACGCGGCGGCCCAGTCGCCGTACAGGCTCGTGTAGAGGCCTTGGCGGGCGAGGAGCTCGTCGTGCGAGCCCTGCTCGATCACCTGACCATGCTCGAGCACGACGATGAGGTCCGCGTCGCGGATCGTCGAGAGGCGGTGGGCGATGACGAACGAGGTCCGGTCGGCGAGCAGTGTCTGTAGCGCCTTCTCGATCGTCCGCTCCGTTCCGATGTCGACCGAGGACGTCGCCTCGTCGAGGATCAGGATCCGCGGGTCGGCCAGAAGCGCGCGGGCGAAGGCGACGAGCTGGCGCTGGCCGAGCGAGAGCCGCGAGCCGCGCTCGCCGAGCTGCGTCTCGTAGCCGTCCTCGAGCCGCAGGATGAACTCGTGAGCGCCGACGATCTGCGCCGCGCGCACGATGTCGTCGGGTCTCGCGTCGGGCTTGCCGAAGGCGATGTTCTCGGCCACGGTGCCGGCGAAGAGGAAGCCCTCCTGCGGCACGATCCCGAGCTGGCGGCGCAGCGACTCCTGGGAGACGTCGTTCAGATCCACGCCGTCGATCGTGATCCTGCCGCTCGTCGTCTCGTAGAAGCGGGCGAGGAGCTTCGCGATCGTCGACTTGCCGGCGCCGGTGTGGCCGACGAGCGCGACCGTCGTTCCCGCAGGTACGTCGAGATCGATTCCGTGCAGCACCTCTGCGCCACGGCCGTATGCGAAGTGGACGTCCTCGAAGCGGACCCGGCCCTCGATGTGCGCGAGCGGCTGGGCGCCGGAGTGGTCGACGACGTCGGGCTCCTCGTCGAGTACGCCGATGATCTTGTCCAGCGCCGCGGCCGCCGAGAGAAACGTGTTGTAGAGCTGCGAGAGCTGCTGGATCGGGTCGAAGAAGTTGTTCACGTAGAGCATGAAGGCGAACAGCGTCGTGAGCGCGATCGCATCGTTGAGGTAGAGGTGCCCGCCGTACCCGAGGACGACCGCGAGTGCGAGCGTGGCGAGGAGGCTGACGAACGGGAAGTAGAGGCCGTTCAGCACGACCGTCTGCATGTTCGAATCCCGATAGTCGAGCGCGACCGAGCGGAAGTTCTCCGTCGCGCGCTGCTCGCGGACGAACGCCTGCACCATCCGCATCCCGGCGATGTCCTCCGCGAGCGTGGCCGTCACGAGCCCGAGCCGCTCGCGCACCGACGAGTACGCACGGGCGGAGCGAGAGCGGAAGAGCGCGCTCGCGATGACCATGAACGGGATCACGATCAGCGTCGCGAGGGCGAGCCGCGGGTCCAACACGATGAGCAGGAAGGCCGTCCCGCTGAGCAGGAGCGTGCTCTGCGCCAGCGTCGTGACGCCGTCGGTGACGAGCTGGTCGATCGCCTCCACGTCGTTCGTCATCCGGCTGATCAGGACGCCGGCCCGGTTCCGCTCGTAGAAGCCGAGCGAGAGCTCCTGCAGGTGGCCGAAGAGCTCCTTGCGGAGGTCGGCGAGGATCCGCTCGCCCACCCAGCCGGTCATGTACGTCTCGACGTAGGTCATGCCCCAGTTCGCAAGCGCGAGGACGACGAACAGGACGACGACGACGACGAGCTTGGTGCCGGTCGTGTTGTTGATCGCGTCGTCGAGCGCGTACTTCGCGAGGAGCGGAGGGGCCAGCGCGGTCGCGGTCGCAGCGAGGAGAGAGAAGAAGGAGAGGAAGGTGCGGAAGCGGTACGGCTTCGTGAGCCGCCAGAGGACGCCGAGCCGCCGTCGCGTCGTGTTCCACGACCAGTCCTCGACGTCTGCGGCCGTCCGCCGCGCCATGTAACCCCCCGGCTGGTAGACGCGCACTAGGCGACCTCCTCCACGTCCGCACGCGCCTCGACGGCGTCGGCGAACTGGCGCTCGAGCAGGCCGTGGTCGTAGATCTCGCGGTAGACGTCGCTCGTCTCGAGCAGCTCTTCGTGCGTGCCGCGACAGGCGATCTTGCCGTCGTCGAGCACGACGATCTCGTCGGCGAGCGCGATCGTCGACAGGCGGTGGGCGATGATCAGCGTCGTCCTGCCGCTCATCACCTCGCGCAAGCCGGAGCGGATGCGGGCCTCCGTCGTCGCGTCGACAGAGGCGGTCGCGTCGTCGAGGATGAGGATGCGCGGGTCGACGGCGAGTGCGCGGGCAATCGCGATCCGCTGCCGCTGGCCGCCCGAGAGCGTGATGCCACGCTCGCCGATGACCGTGTCGTATCCCTGCGGCAGCCGCTCGACGAACTCGTGCGCCTGAGCGAGCCGCGCCACCCGCTCGATCTGTGCGTCCGTCAGCTCGGGGAGGCCGAACGCGATGTTGTCCCGCACCGTGGTCGAGAAGAGGAACGGATCCTGGGCGATGACGCCGATCGCTCGGCGCAGCGAAGCGAGCTTCACGTCGCGTACGTCCACGCCGTCGACGAGCACGCGCCCCGAGTCGACGTCGTAAAAGCGCGGCACGAGCGACGAGAGCGTCGTCTTCCCCGATCCCGTATGGCCGATGAGGGCTACCGTCGCGCCGGCATCGAGCGCAAGGTCGAGGTGCTCGAGCACCGGCCGGTCCGGCAGGTACGAGAACGAGACGTCCTCGAAGTGGATCGCGCCCTCGCCGTCGGGCAGCTCGATCGCGCCCGGGGCGTCGGCCACGTCTTCCGGCTCGTCGAGGATCTGGAAGATCCGCTCGCCCGACGCCGTGGCCCGTTGGGCCTGCCCGACCCACATCCCGAGGGAGCGGAGCGGCATGACGAGCATGGCGAGGAAGAAGTTGAAGGCGATGAACGAGCCCACGGAGAGCGAGCCGTGCGCGACCATCCGAGCGCCGACGAGCAGAACCGCCGCCTGAGCGAGCAGGGGCAGGAACGAGAGAAGCGGAACGTACGTTGCACGCTGCCGGTTGGCGCGGATCGTCTGCGCGAACAGCGCTTCGTTGCGGACGCGGAACTTCTCCTCCTCGGCCGGCTCTTGCGCGAACGCCTTGACGACGTGGACGCCGACGATGTTCTCCTCCGCGACCGTCGCGACGTCGGCGAGCTTCTGCTGTACGTCGCGGAGTGTCGGATGAGCGACGTGGCTATAGCGGTATGCGATCGCGATGAGGAACGGCATCACCGCGAGCACGACCAGCGCCAGCTGCCACTCCAGGAAGAAGAGGACCACAGCCACCGAGACGACCGTAAGGGCGTTCTGGAAGAAGAAGATCAGTCCGTACCCGAGGAAGAACCGGACGCCCTGCAGGTCGACCGTCGCGCGCGACATCAGCTGGCCGGTCTGGTTGCGGTCGTAGAAGCCGAAGGAGAGGCGCACGAAGTGCGAGTAGAGGCCCTGCCGCAGGTCCATCTCGACGTCGAGCGCCTGCTTGCCGGAAATGAGCCTGCGCCCGCTCATGAGCACCGCCGAGACGAAGCCGAGGACGACGATCGCCCCGACGGAGAGCCAGAGCTGATGCGTGTCGTGGTTCGTCAGCGCCTGGTCGATGACGTTCTTCCCCGTCACGAGGATGAGGGCGATCTGGCACGCCTGCGAGCCGATTGCGAGGAAGATCGAGATGACGAGGCCGCGCTTGTACGGGCGGAGGAACGAAAGAAGCCGCGCCAACGTGCGGCGGTAGGGGACCGCGCTCATTCCTTTGAATGTAGCGACGGAGTCCTATGCTCCTCCCCGTGAGCACGGCTCCGGACGGCAGCCCGAGCTGGGGGAAGGCGACGTCGTCGCGTCCGTGCTACCGGAGGGGGCGTCGGTGCTGGAGCTGGGCTGCGGCACCGGGCGGATCACGCGGCGCGGCTATCGCGTGACCGCGGTGGACGAGTCGGCTGAGATGCGGCTCGTGCGGAGGCTCGACGCGCGCTGGTTCGTCGTCGGGGCGGGCGCCTAGAGGCGGGCGAGCTCCGAACGAACGAGTGCCGTGGCGGCGTCGAGCCGCCTGCGGTTGGCGCGGTCGTTGAGCCAGCCGCTGGCGCCCGATGGGTGGGGGAGCGGCACGACCGGCGTTCCGGCCAGCTCGTAGCGACTGCCGACGGAGGGCGTGAGCGAGGGGAGGCCGAGCAGCCGCCGCAGCGCGAGCCCGCCGACCGTGACGATCAGGCGCGGCCGCAGCAGCTCGAGCTCCCAGTCGCGCCAGAACGAGCAGAGCTCCTGCTCGCGCGGTGCCGGTGTGCGGTCGCCGCGGCCCGACGCGGCCCGGCCGGGATAGCAGCGCGTGACGGAAGCGCAGTAGAAGGTCGCGTAGAACGAGTCCTCGTCGAGCTCGAGCCAGCGGCGGAGTGTCCGGCCGGCGCGCCCGCGCCACGGCAGCCGCTCCTCTCCTTCGACGACGCCGGGTGCCTGGCCGAAGAGATACGCACGCTGACCGATGGCTGGAAACGCCGCCGGCCGAGCCGGCGACGTCCGGCCGGAGACCCGGGCGCCTGCGGCGCCCGCCGGTCCAGGTGCTCGCACTGGCAGCGACTCGAGCGGATAGCCCGCCTCGACGCAGGCGCGACAGCGGGCGAGGTCGCGTTCGAGCGAGGCGAGCGAGCGGTAGGACGACTTGCGGGCGGTCATCGGCGTGGAGCGTAGGGTCCGCTCGATGCTGCCGCTCGAGTCCGCGCCGAACTTCTCCGAAGGCCGTGACTCGGTCCTGATCGGCCTGCTCGGCAGCGAAATCGCCGAGCAGGCGCGGTTGCTCGACATCCACACCGACTCGGACCACAACCGCTCCGTGTTCACCCTCGTCGGCGACGATGCCAAGGTGGTCGACGCGCTGCTCGCCGCGGTCGCGATCGCGCAGGCCCGGATCGACCTCCGGCGCCACGAGGGCGTACACCCGCGGATCGGAGCGGCCGACGTCGTCCCGCTCGTCGCGGTGCGGCCGAAGGACATGGAGCGGGCGCGAGCGGCGGCGCTAACGCTTGCGGAGCGGATCGGCGGAGAGCTACAGCTCCCGGTTTTCCTTTACGGGGAGCTGGGCGGCGGTCACGGCCCCGCCTTCTTCCGGCACGGAGGCCCTGCCGAGCTGCAGCGGCGCATGGATGCTGGAGAGCTCGCCCCGGATTTCGGCCCCGCGAAACTGGACGAGCGGGCCGGTGGCGTCCTGGTCGGAGCACGGGCGCCGTTGATCGCGTTCAACGTCGACCTCGAGAACGACGACCTCGAGGCCGCGCGCGACGTGGCACGTGCCGTGCGCGAGCGCGACGGCGGCTTCCCCGGCGTCCGCGCGCTCGGGCTCCGGCTCCCGCGGGCCGGACACGTCCAGGTGAGCCTGAATGTCGAAGACTGGCGCGCATCGCCGCTACACGAGGTCGTGGCGGCGGTGCAGCGAGAGGCGGCCGCGAGGGGGCTTCGCGTCACCGGGTCGGAGCTCGTCGGGCTGCTACCGGCGGGCGCCGCGGTCGCGGCGGCGGAGTCCCTCCTCGGCGTGGACGGCCTCGACCCCTCGCATGTGCTGGAGCTGCGGCTGCTGTCGGAAGAGTAGGCGTGACACAAAGGCACGGGCGTGAAGTTGCGACCGACCCGCGACCTGCGCGTGACAGATGCGCCGATACGGTCTCTGCAGGGGGTTGCCACACCCCCCGGGGGCACGTAGGGCGACGTCCGGAGCGGGCTGCGTCCTAGACTCGCCTAGTGGCGCAGCGGACGGCGATCGGCCTCACCGGCGACGACCTGACCGTTGACGACGTCTGGGCGGTGGCCGTCGACGGGGCGGGCGCCGAACTGTCCGACAAGGCACGGCAGAAGATGATCGCCGCCCGCCAGCTCGTGGAGCGCGCCGCGCACGGGAGCCGCGAGCACACGTACGGCGTCAACACCGGCTTCGGCCGCTTCGTGGCCGTCGCGATCCCGGAAGAGCAGACCGCCGAGCTTCAGCTGCGGCTCCTCCGCTCGCACGCCTGTGGTGTCGGCGACCCGTATCCCGCCGAGATCGTCCGCGCGGCGATGCTCCTCCGTGCGAACGCCCTCGCGAAGGGAAACTCGGGGGCTCGGGTCGAGACCGTCGAACTCCTCCTCGCACTCCTCGACCGAGGCGTTCTGCCTGTGGTGCCGAGCCGCGGCTCGGTCGGCGCCTCGGGCGACCTCGCGCCGCTCGCGCACCTCGCGCTGCCGCTCGTCGGCGAGGGGGAGGCGTGGATCGATGGCGAGCGACTGGCAGGCGCGGATGCGCTCGCGCGTGCGGGTCTGGAGCCGGTGCAGCTGGAGGCGAAGGAGGGGCTCTCGCTCGTCAACGGCACCCAGTTCATGGCGGCGATGCTCGCGCTCGGGCTCGTGCGGGCGCGACGGCTGGCGCGGGCCGCGGACATCGCCTGCGCGGTCTCCGTCGAGGCGCTGCAGGGCTCGCGTACGTCCTTTCTGCCGCAGATTCACGAGCTCCGGCCGCTGCGAGGCCAGAAGGCCTCCGCCGCGAACGTTCTCCGCCTGCTCGAGGGCTCGGCGATCATCGAGGCGCATCGCTGGTGCGACAAGGTGCAGGACGCGTACTCGCTCCGCTGCGCACCGCAGGTGCACGGCGCCTGCCGTGACCTCCTCGACTACGCGGAGTACACCGCCGCCGTCGAGTTGAACGCCGCCACCGACAACCCGCTCGTCCTCGTCGACGACGAGGTGCTCGTCTCGAACGGCAACTTCCACGGGCAGCCGCTCGCCTTCGCGCTCGACGTGCTCGCGATGGCCGCCGCCGAGCTCGCGAGCATCTCGGAGCGACGCCTCGAGCGCCTCGTCAATCCCAACCTCTCCGACGGCCTGCCGGCGTTCCTGACCACCGACGGCGGCCTCAACAGCGGCTTCATGATCCCGCAGTACGTGGCCGCCTCGCTCGTGTCCGAGAACAAGGTGCTCTGTCACCCGGCGTCGGTCGACTCCATCCCCACGAGCGCCGGGCAGGAGGACCACGTCTCGATGGGGAACGCGGCCGGCCTCAAGGGGTGGCAGGTGCTCGCCAACTCCGAGCGCGCGGTGGCGATCGAGCTGCTCGCGGGTGCGCAGGCGGTCGAGTTCCACGCGCCGCTCGAGCCGGGAGCCGGCGGAAGAGCCGCCCGCGCGGCGGTGCGCGAGCTGTCGCCGAGGCTGCGCGACGACCGGCCGCTCGCCGCCGACATCGAGGCCGTGGCGGCCGCGATCTGCGACGGCTCACTCGTCGCGGCGGTCGAGGCGGGCGCGGGAGCGTTGGAGTGAGCACGACCGCGAGCCTCGCGGAGCGCGTCGAGGCGCTCGTCGGCGACCTTTCGTCCATCCACGCGCCGCACGGCACCGAGCTGAACGCGCGGCAGTGGTCGACGGAGGCGCCGCTCCGTATGCTCCTCAACAACCTCGACGCCGAGGTGGCCGAGCGGCCCGAGGAGCTCGTCGTCTACGGCGGCTCGGGCAAGGCGGCCCGGAACCACGAGGCCCTCCGGGCGATCGTCGCCGCGCTACTCGAGCTCGGCCCCGACGAGACCCTCCTCGTGCAGAGCGGCAAGCCGGTCGGAGTCTTCACGACGCACGAGGGCGCGCCCCGCGTGCTGATCGCGAACTCGCTGCTCGTGCCGAAATGGGCGACCTGGGACGAGTTCAGGCGGCTCGAGGCCGAGGGACTGACGATGTTCGGCCAGATGACCGCCGGCTCGTGGATCTACATCGGCTCGCAGGGGATCCTGCAGGGGACATACCAGACGTTCGCGGCGGCGGGGGAGAAGCACTTCGGCTCGCCGGATCTGCGGGGGCGCACGATCCTGACCGCCGGGCTCGGCGGCATGGGCGGTGCGCAGCCGCTCGCCGGGACGATGGCGGGGGCGGCGATCCTCTGCGTGGAAGTCGATCCGCACCGAATCGAGCGGCGGCTCGAGACGCGCTACCTCGACGAGGCGGCGGACTCGCTCGACGACGCGCTCGAGCGCGTGCGGGCGGCGGCGGCCGAGCGGCGGCCGCTATCTGTGGGCCTGCTCGGTAATGCCGCCGACGTCGTGCCGGAGCTCGTCGCGCGCGGCGAGGAGTTCGACCTCGTCACCGACCAGACTGCCGCCCACGACCCGCTCAACGGCTACGTGCCGCGCGGCTACTCCGTGGACGAGGCGGCGGCTTTGCGGTCGTCCGATCCGGCCGAGTACCTGCGGCTCGCGCGCGAGTCGATCGTCCGCCACGTGGAGGCGCTCCTCGAGTACGTCCGGCGCGGCGTCTATGTTTTCGATTATGGCAACAATCTGCGGGGTGAGGCACGTGAAGGTGGTGTAGATGACGCGTTCGCATACCCGGGCTTCGTCCCGGCCTATATTCGGCCGCTCTTCTGCCGCGGAGTCGGTCCGTTCCGCTGGGCAGTGCTGTCGGGCGATCCGGCGGACATTGCGGCGATTGACGACCGGCTGCGGGAGCTGTTCCCGGACGACCCACTCCTGCAGCGGTGGCTCGAGCTGGCGGCTGAGCGGGTGGCGTTCCAGGGGCTGCCCGCGCGGATCTGCTGGCTCGGCTACGGCGACCGTGCGAAGGCGGGCATGGCGATCAACGAACTCGTCCGCAGCAGCGAGGTCAAGGCGCCGGTGGTGATCGGGCGGGATCACCTCGACGCCGGCTCTGTCGCCTCGCCGTATCGCGAGACCGAGTCGATGCGCGACGGCTCCGACGCCATCGCGGACTGGCCGATCCTCAACGCGCTCGTCAACGTGGCGGCGGGAGCGACGTGGGTGAGCGTCCACCACGGCGGCGGCGTGGGGATCGGCAACGCGATCCACGCGGGGATGGTCGTCGTCGCCGACGGCACCGACGCGCAGGCGGAACGGCTGGAGCGTGTGTTGACGACCGACCCCGGCACGGGCGTGATGCGGCACGTCGACGCGGGCTATCCGGACGCGGTCGCCGCCGCAGAGGAAGGCGGGCTGCGGATCCCGCGCGTCCCCGGCGACGCGTGACAGCGACTCCTCCGCGTCTGCTCCTCCGCAGTCTCGCGCAACTCGCGACGCCCGCCGGGACCGGCGCGCCGTTACGGGGATCCGCGCTGGGCGAGGTTGAGGTACTCGAGGACGCCTACGTCCTCTGCGCCGGTGACACGATCGAGGCCGTCGGGCGGATGCGCGACCTGCCCGCACTCGACGGTGAGGTCAGCGAGCTGGACTGCCGCGGCCTGTGCGCGATCCCCGGGCTCGTCGACTGTCACACGCATGCTGCGTTCGGGGGCGACCGCGTGGAGGAGTTCTCGCTCCGCGCCGGCGGTGCGAGCTACGAGGAGCTGCATGCTGCCGGCGGCGGCATCCTCTCGACTGTGCGCGCGACGCGGGCCGCCGGGGAGGCCGGCCTGCACGCTGCTGTCGAGCTGCACCGCTCGTGGATGCTCCGCGCGGGCACGACCACCTTCGAGGCGAAGTCCGGCTACGGGCTCGACCGCGAGACCGAGCTGGCCTCGCTCCTCGCGATCCGGGACGCAGGCGGGATTCCGACGTGGCTCGGCGCCCACGCGGTGGCGCCCGAGTTCGAAGACGCCGACACCTACCTCGACTTCGCGCTCGCCGAGGTTCTGCCCGCAGCCGCCGAGCTCGCGGAGGCGGCGGACGTCTTCCTCGAGCAAGGCGCATTCGACGCGGCCCAATCGCGTCGGTATCTCGAAGCCTGCCGCGACGCAGGCCTCGCACTGCGGCTCCACGGCGACCAGTTCACGGAGTCCGGCGCGATCCCCCTCGCCGTCGAGCTCGCTGCCCGTTCGGTCGACCATCTCGAGGCGACGGGCGCTGAGGGGATCCGCGCGCTCGCGGCGAGCGACGTCGTCGGCGTGCTTCTGCCCGCCAGCGCGCTCTTTCTCGGCCGGCCGATGCCGCCGGCACGAGCGCTCGTCGATGCCGGCGCCGCGGTCGCCCTCGCCACCGACTTCAACCCGGGCAGCGCCTTCTGCGAGAGCCTGCCACTGGTCTGCTCGCTCGCGGCGACGCAGCTGCAGCTGTCGCCGGCAGAGGCGCTCGGCGCCTGCACGGTCAATGCCGCCCACGTGCTCGGGCGAGCCGACCGCATCGGCCGGCTCGCGGCCGGCTGTCGCGCCGACGTCACGCTCCTCGACGCGCCGGACTGGCGCTACCTCGCCTACCACCTCGGCGGCCACGTGGTCGCCAGGGTGGTCGTCGGGGGCGAGCTACGCTAGCCATCCATGCCCACGAGGAAGCAGCGACGCCGGGCGCTGAAGGAACGCCGGCACGAGTACGAGACCGTCTGGGTCGACGGGGAGGGCAACGAGCTCGAGGAGCCACCCGAGGAGGCCGCGGGCCCGGCCGAGAAGCGCAACGGCGCCAAGCCCAAGGCGGCGAAGACGACTCAGCAGCGCGGCGGACGTGCGGCCCGCGTTCCCCAGCCACCCTCGTGGCGGCGCGCGGTGAAGCGCGGCGGGCTCTTCGGAGTCGTGATCTTTTTTGTCTTCGCCGTCCTCGGTTCCAAGAATGGACACCACAACTACGCGGCCGCGGTTCTCTTCGGGGCGATCTACACCGTCATCTTCGTCCCCTTCACCTTCATGCTCGACCGCTTCGCGTACAACCGTTGGCAGCGACGCGCCGAGCAGCAAGGGCCGAAAGGGTCGGCTAAGAAACGCTGACGCCCGACCGCTCGGTCGGATCGCCGCGATAGTGCCCTTCGCCGGGCCAGGGTGCGAGAAGCAGCAAGAGCCGCGCGCCGCCGTCGCTCGTGACCGAGCGTCGCTCGTCGGGATCGAAGTGAAACAGCGTGCCGGCGTCGGCCTCGACCGACTCGCCGCCGCCCTCGACGCGAACCGCCCCGTCGAGGACGAGGAGGAGCGCGGACTCCTTCACGCCGTGGTCGCCGAGCGCCTCGCCGGGGTGGAGCGCGATGAGGACGGCCCGCTCGGCGCCCTCCCTCGAGTGCAGCACGACGGGCGACCGCGCACCGTGCGGTGTCTCGACCTCGGGGAGCCTCCAGTGACGCACGGAGTGGCCCTTCCCGCACCCGCCGGGCACCTAACCACCGACCCACTAGACTCGCCGCGGTGCCGCTGACGGTCGACAGATACGAGCTCGGCCCACTGCAGACGAACTGCTACGTCGTGCGGAGGGAACGGGGCGCGGCCGAGTGCGCCGTGATCGATCCCGGCGGGGACGCGGCGGACCTCCGGCTCGAGCTTGCGCGGCTCGGCACCTCGTGTGTCGGGATCCTGATCACGCACGGGCACTTCGACCACGTCGGCGGCGTCGCCGACCTCGCCGAGGGAACGGGCGCGGAGGTCTGGATGCCGGAAGGCGAGCGCGAGCGGCTCGAGCGCTATCCGGAGTTCGCGCCGGTCGGCGTCCCGGGACGCCCGCACGCGCCCGAGCACCTCGTGAGCGGCGGCGAGACGATCGAGGTCGCGGGCATCTCCTTCGAGTGCCTCGCGGTCCCGGGCCACTCGCCGGCGCACGTCGCGTTCCATGTCGAGGGAGAGCTCTTCAGCGGCGACCTGCTCTTCGCCGGCTCGGTCGGCCGCGTCGACCTGCCCGGCGCCGACTGGGACACCCTGCTCGCGTCGGTGCGGATGCTCGCCGAGCGGCTCCCGCCCGAGACGGTCGTCCATCCGGGTCACGGCCACGAGACCACGCTCGGCGTCGAGCTGGCACGCAACCCGTACCTGGCTGAGCTGCGCGCGGGGGCTGGAAACGCCGGCGGCGAAGCCGCCGACGCCCGGCCGGACGACCGCACCGCCTCCGGCGACGCCGGGGCATGAGCAAATTCCAGGCGCCGCGCGGGACGCACGACGTCCTGCCGCGCGACCACCTGTGGTGGCGCGTGATCCGCACGATCGAGGAGCAGTGCGCGCAGTACGGCTGGTCGCGAGTCTCCACCCCCGGGTTCGAGGAGACGGCCCTCTTCGAGCGCACGTCGGGCGAGGCGTCCGACGTCGTGCACAAGGAGATGTACACGTTCGTCGACCGCGGCGACCGCTCGCTCACGCTGCGGCCCGAGGGAACCGCACCGATCGCGCGCGCCTACGTCGAGCACGGCCTCGCCCAGGAGCCGCAGCCGGTCAAGGCGTACGCGATCGCGCCGATGTACCGCTACTCGCGGCCGGGCCGCGGCCGCTATCGCGAGCACTGGCAGCTGTCCCTCGAGGCGATCGGCTCGGCCGATCCGGCCGTCGACGCCGAGGTGATCCAGTTCTACTCGGAGCTCCTGCGGCGGCTCGGCGTGACCGAGTGGGAGTTGCGGCTCAACTCGATCGGCGACGAGAACTGCCGTCCGCAGTACGTCGCGCGCCTGAACGAGTGGCTCGACGCACATCCCGAGCTTCTGGACGAGGAGGTCGCGCACAAGCGCGCGACGAGCGTCCTGCAGGTCTTCGACGTCAAGAACGAGACCGTCCTCGCAGCGCTCGCCGACGCCCCGAAGATCGGGGACTCGCTCTGCGCTGCCTGCCGCGAGCACTTCGAGGCGGTCAAGGCGCACCTCGACCACTACGGCGTGCCGTACGTGCTCGACCCGGCGCTCGTCCGCGGCCTCGACTACTACACGCGCACGACCTTCGAGTTCGTCGGGCCGGAGGAGAACGTCAACTCGACGATCTGCGGCGGCGGGCGCTACGACGGGCTCGTCGAGGCGGTCGGCGGACCGGCGACCCCGGGCATCGGGTTCGGCGCCGGCCTCGAGCGGCTTCTGCTCGCCATGGAGCGGGAAGGCGCGACGGCGGAGGCTCCGCGCCTCGATCTCTTCGTCGCGTTCGAGGAGCCCGAGCTCCGCGGACGACTGCTCCCGCAGATCGCGGCGTGGCGGGCGGAGGGCCGGTCGGTCGACACCGATTACGCTGGCCGTTCGATGAAGGGGCAGCTCACCCAGGCGCAGCGGCTCGGCGCGGAGACCGTCGTCGTCGCGCGCAGCGACGGGACGTACGAGGTACGGCGGCGCGGGGAGGAGGACCGCGTCGTACACAGCCTCGCGGAGGTCTGATGGCCTGGCGCGACGTGATGTGCGGCGAGCTGCGGGCCGACGATGCCGGCCGTCGCGTGACGGTCGCAGGCTGGGCCGACACGCGCCGCGACCACGGCGGGCTCGTCTTCGTCGACCTCCGCGACCACACCGGCAAGGTCCAGCTCGTCATCAACCCGGAGCACTCGCCTGCTGCGGCCGAGACCGCGCACGAGATCCGCAACGAGTTCGTGCTCCAGGCGAGCGGCGAGGTCGTGGCGCGCGCACCGGAGCTGGTCAACCCGAACCTCCCGACCGGCCAGATCGAGCTGCAGGTCGACGAGCTGCGGGTCATCTCGCGCTCGACGCCGCTCCCGTTCCAGCTCGACGAGGAGAACGTCGAGGAGACGCTTCGCCTTCGCTATCGCTGGCTCGACATGCGCACCGAGCGAATGCAGCGGAACCTGCGGCTCAACCACACAGCGATCTCCGCGATCCGCCGCGTGATGGACGAGCGCGACTTCGTCGACGTCTGGACGCCGAGCATGACCCGCGGCACGCCCGAGGGAGCGCGCGACTTTCTCCTGCCGGTGCGGCTGCAGCCGGGGAGGTTCTTCGCTCTCGCCCAGTCGCCGCAGCTCTTCAAGCAGCTCTGCATGGTCGGCGGGATCGACCGCTACTACCAGATCGCCACGTGCTGGCGCGACGAGGATCTCCGCGCCGACCGGCAGTTCGAGTTCCGCCAGCTCGACCTCGAGATGGCCTTCGTCGAGCGAGAGGACGTGCTGGACGTCATGGAGGCCTGCGTCGTCGGCACGTTCGAGGCCGCCGGCGTCGAGCCGCCGCAGCGCCCCTTCCCGCGCATGGCGTTCGACGACGTGATGCTCCGCTACGGCTCGGACAAGCCGGATCTCCGCTTCGGCCTCGAGATCCAGGATGCGACCGAGGTCACGCGGGTCTCCGAGTTCGGCGTGTTCAAGAACGCGCCGTGCGTGCGCTACGTCGTCGTCCCGCGGACGTTCTCGCGCAGCGAGCAGGCGCGGCTCGAGGAGGTCGCCAAGGAGTGGGGCGCGAAGGGGCTCGCGAACCTGACACAGATCTCGAAGTTCCTCTCCGAGGGCGAGCTCGAGGCCTTCGGGGTCGAGGAGGGATCGACCGCGCTCTTCGTCGCCGACGAGGAACCGGTCGTCGCGCGCGTCCTCGGGCTGCTGCGGTTGCACCTCGCGCACGAGCTCGACCTGATCGACACGAGCCTCGACGTCTTTCACTGGGTCACCGACTTTCCCCTCTTCGAGCACAGCGAGGAGTTCGGCGGGTGGACGTTCATGCACCACCCGTTCACGGCGACGGTGCCAGGCGAGGAGGATCAGATCGAGGCCGATCCCGCGCATGTGCGAGGCCAGCACTACGACCTGATCTGGAACGGCTGGGAGCTCGGCTCGGGCTCGATCCGGATCCACCAGGCGGAGCTGCAGCAGGCCGTCTTCCGCGTGATGGGGATGGGCGAGGAGGAGCAGCGCGACAAGTTCGGCTTCCTGCTCGACGCGCTGCAGATGGGCGCGCCGCCGCACGGCGGCTTCGCGATGGGGATCGACCGGTTCATCGCCCTGCTCGCGCGGGAGCCGGACATCCGGCAGGTGACCGCGTTCCCGAAGATCGCGAGTGGTGCCGACCCGCTGACCGGGGCGCCGACGCCGTATCCCGACGCGGCACTGAAGGAGCTCGGGATCCGGCTGCTCGAGCCGCCGCAGCCGGAGTAGCGATCGCTACAGTCCCCGTGCTCGGCCCCGTGCGCCGAATCGGGCACACATGTAGATCCAACGCTACGTGAAAGGGAGCCGGCGTCCCGACGAGGCATTTGCCGAAGGCGGGCACGGCACCCACCTGGGAAACCAGGATCACATGGCTCGGTTTGGTTGCCGGGGCCGGGCACCTCTGTACCGTGGGCCTCATGCACGAGGTCTTCGGAGACTCGAGTCGCAAGGGCGAGTGGGCCGCTGTCAGGCTGCGCGTGGACGGCGACAGGATCGTCGAGGCGGACGCGCCGGGGCTCGAGCGCGAGCTCGCAGGCCTGACGCTCCTCGAGGCTTCGGCGGTCGGCGGCGAGACGCTGGCGGTGGACGCGCTCGCGAATGCGCTCGGTCCGGTTTTCCGGGCGGAGCCTTCGCCCGGACGTGTCGCCGTTGCCATGAGCGGCGGCGTCGACAGCGCGGTCGCCCTCCTGCGCTCGCTACCGAACGCCGTCGGGGTGACGCTGCGTCTCTGGCTCGACCCGGACGGCCCTGACTCCGAGCGCGCCTGTTGCTCGCCCGAGAGCGTGATCGCGGCGCGCGAGGCCTGTCACCGGCTCGGCGTCCCTCACGTGACGCTGGACCTGCGGGAGGAGTTCCGTCCGCGCGGTGGTGACCCCGTTCGTGCGCGGCTACGCGCGCGGCGAGACGCCGAACCCGTGCACACGCTGCAACGGCGGGTTCCGTTTCGCCGAGCTGCTCGCCTTCGCACGGCGCGCCGGCGCCGAGCGGCTCGCGACCGGTCACTACGCCCGTGTCGTCGAGCGCGACGGTGGGCTGCTGCTCGCCCGCGGCGCCGATCCGGCCAAGGACCAGAGCTACATGCTCGCCGCGCTCGACCCGCGGCAGCTCGCCCGCGTCTCCTTCCCGCTCGGTGAGCAGGACAAGGAGGCGACGCGCGCCGAAGCCGAGCGTGCCGGGCTTGCCGCGGCCCGCAAGCCCGAGAGCCAGGAAGCGTGCTTCCTCGCGGGCGACGACTACCGCGCGTTCCTGGGCCGGCAGGGGCTCGAGCCACGGGAAGGCGCGATCGTCGGCGAGGACGGGAACGAGCTCGGCCGTCACGACGGTTTCTGGCGCTTCACGCCCGGCCAGCGGCGCGGCATCGGTGTCAGCGCTCCCGAGCCGCTCTACGTCCTCGGCACGCAGCCGTCCGCGAATGCCGTCGTCGTCGGACCGCGCGAGTCGCTCGCGCGCACGGAGGTCACCGCACGCGGCCGGCTCTACAGCGAGACGAGGCGTGTGGAGGCGAAGCTCCGCTATCGCTCGCCCGCAGTCCCGGCTCGCGTCGAGCCGACCGATCAGGGCTTCCGGCTCGAGCTCGACGAGCCGGCGCTACGGCGTCGCCGCGGGCCAGGCAGCGGTGCTCTACGACGGTGACGCCGTCGTGGGATACGGCCTGATCAGCGCGTCGCAGTAAAATCCCCCGAGGATGCTGGTCGCGGCATTCAGCTGGGGGGATCTGTGGCGGTTGGCGCTTGCCGTGTTCCTGTTCGCGGTCGGAATCTCGCTTGCGTTCCTGTTGTGCGCCTGGCCGGAACCGCCTCGGAGGTTTCGACGTTCATCAGGGGAGCGGGAGAGTCTGCTCTCCCGGTGATCGACAAGGTCGGAGGCAGCGTGGACAGGGTGAACGGGCAGCTCGACAAGGTCGACAAGATCACGGACAGCGCCGTCGATGCCGCGGACAGCGTCGATACCGCGGTACGGGCCGTGAGCTTCGCCGTCACGCGTCCGGTGCAGAAGGTGTCGGGCTTCGCGGCGGGAGTCAGCTTCGGCGCCGCCGACTTCAAGGTGCGGCGCGACTGGCGCCACGCCGTCCAGGCGGGGAAGGAGGCCGCGGCCCGGCGCGAGAGCGATCTCGTCGACGAGCTGCGGGAAGCGGGCACGTGACCACCGACGAGATCCGGCTCGTCATTCCGGCGGAGGAGGACTTCAGGCCGATCGCCCACCTCGTGACCGGTGGCCTCGCCATGCGACTCGACGTGACGTACGACGATCTCGACGACCTGCAGGTCGGGATCGAGGCGCTGCTCGGCCTCCGCGACGACGACGGCGAGCTCGTCGTCTCCCTCTCGGCCGACGACGGCGTGCTCCATGCCTCGCTCGGGCCGTTCCCGCCGGACAAGGTGCACGAGGTTGCCTCGGCCGGCGATCTCGATCTCCAGCGCGTGCTCGAGACCGTCTGCGACACCCACGAGGTCGAGGAGCGCGACGGCGGAGCCTGGGTCGAGTTGACCAAGCGGATCGCACCGGCAGGGACGGCATGACGCGGATCGACGACAAGATCCTGCTCCGCCGCTACCACGAGGACGGCGATCTCCAGGCACGCGAGCAGCTGATCGAGCAGTACATGTCGCTCGTGCGCTCGCTCGCGCGGCGCTACTCGTACCGCGGCGAGCAGCTCGAGGATCTCGTCCAGATCGGCGCGATCGGCCTGATCAAGGCCATCGACCGCTTCGACCTCGACCGCGGCGTCGAGCTGACGACGTACGCGACGCCGAACATCATCGGCGAGATCAAGCGGCACTTCCGTGACAAGGGCTGGTCGGTGCGCGTGCCGCGCGGCCTGCAGGAGCTGAACGTCCAGCTCTCGCGGCTCGTCGAGCAGCTCACGGTGCAGTTCAGCCGCTCCCCGACGATCCCGGAACTGGCGAAGGCCGCCGGCGTCGAGGAGGAGGAAGTGCTCGAAGCGCTCGAATCCGGCCGCGCCTACACGTCGCTGTCGCTGTCGGTCGGCGGTGGGGGAGGCGACGACGACGACCTCGACCCGCTCGAGTCGCTCGGCACCGAGGAGCACCAGTACGAGGTCTCGGAGGACCGCGCGGTGCTCGCACCCGGCTTCAAGGCACTGGACGAGCGGGAGCGGAAGATCCTCCAGCTCCGCTTCTTCGAGGGGCTGACGCAGTCGCAGATCGCGCAACAGGTCGGGATCTCGCAGATGCACGTCTCCCGCCTGATCCGGCGTTCGCTCGAGAAGATTCGCGAGACGATCGCCGAGGACGAAGAGTCCCTCGCCCGCTAGGCGTCACTACACCTCCGCGAAGAACACGACTACAATAAATCGCGGATATGAAAAAGCTATTGAGCTTCGCAGCCGTATTGATTCTCTCAGGAGCGATTGCCGCTGCTGCTGCAGCCTCCCTGAGGACCTATGCCGTGGGAACGAAGTACGTCAAGGGAGTTGGCACCGTTGGGTCCTTCAGCGGGACGGTGAAGAAGCCCTACAAGATTCTCCTCTACTGCGAAGGTGTCAATGCTCGCTGTAGCGCGAAGGTCGATTGCGTCAAGGGCGCGAATGCATTCACGTGGAATCGATCTGGCCTTACCCCCGGTACCTGGAATCTGAAGAAGAAGACCTGGTACCGAATGGATAGTTGTCATTTCAAGGTGACGATCAGATCAGGCTTCAAAAACGCTCGGGAAACCGTTCAGGCCACAGTTCGTTCCTGACCGAACACCGCGCCGAGCCGGCCGAGCGACGCGTCAGCAGCCGTGCACGAGGTGCGGCTTTGCGCCGTCGATCGGGACTCGCCATAGGCCGCTTGGGCAGGACGAGTGGGCCGGCGGCCGCCAAACCACCAGCAGTTGCTGCGAATTCGACGACCAGGCCACGCTCGACGAGCTGTACGGAAGCTGAAGCTTCAGGAGCCTGTGGACCTTCTTCGTCGAGACATCGACGACGGCGAGCCTTCCCTTCGAGTCCGGGAAGGCGATCCAGCGGCCGTTCGGAGACCAGCCGAAGACGGTCCCGGGGCCGTTGCGTAGGAGCAGGGTGCTTCCACCGCCCTGCGGCGCCACGAGCCGCCACGCGTACCGAGCCGACCCGGCTGGGGCGAGATAGGCGATTCGATTGCCGGCGGGCGACCAGAGCGGGGCGCTGCCGTGCTTCTCCAGGAGTTGCAGGTGGCTGCCATCGGCCGAGGCGGTCCAGAGCCGGGGCCGTCCGGAGTCCGTGGCGGGCCTCCGCGTGAAGACGACCTGCGTCCCGTCGGGTGAGAGGCTCGGTTCGCTGTTCGCAAGCTTGGTGCCGCCGACCAGACCGACCACGGCGCCGGACGGGACACTGCGGACCGTCACCGGTCCGCGGCAGGACGTGCAGCTCGCGTTGATCCCGCTGGCGACGCGATCACCTGCTGTGTCGACGGAGAACGGGACCGGCCCGGCCTTGCCGAGGAGCTTCGGCTTCTGGCCGACCGGGATCGAGAAGATGCCGAAGTCGTTGGCGGAGAGGAGCTGGTTCGCCGCCATCCAGTCGAGCCGGCCCGTTGGATCGTGAAAAGCAACGCTGGAGCAGCGCTCGCTGCAGACCGTGTTGGGGAGCCGGTGGAGGCCGTTCCCGTCCGCATCCGAGACGCAGATCGCCCGCAGGGTGTTGTAGCCGCCGGTGGCATGGTGGTGGGGCGGCCGGGGCCACCGGTAGCCGTACCACGCGATCTGCGTTCCGTCCGGAGACCAGGTGGGAGCGGTCGCTGTCCCGCACGGGGACAGGGCGGCCTGCTTCGCCGCGGCGGACCCGCAGCCGAATGCCACGGCGATCGCCAGCGCGGAACCGAGTACTGCCACCGAGCTTCTGAGCCTGATCATGGCGCGCAAAGAGTAGACGTCGGCCCCAACGAGGGACCAACGACCGAAGGGCGGCTTCCTCATACTCTCGCTGGTGAGAAGCACACGGGTTGTGGGGCGCGTGCTCGGCGGTGGCAATCGCGCCATCGCAGCGACCGTCTACGGGACGGTGCTGGCGATGGCCGCCCTCGCGGCCGGCGCGGTGGAGCATCTCTCGCCCGACGCGCTGATCACGGTCGTGGCGACGACGTCCGGCGTGATCTGGATGGCACACGTCTACGCTCACACGCTCGGGGAGAGCATCGAACGAGGTCACCGGCTCGACTGGGTCGAGCTCAGTGCAATCGGGGGTCGGGAGCTGCCGATCCTGGGGGCCGCCTTGGCGCCGACCGCTGTCCTGCTGCTCGGCGTGTTCGGTGTGATCGAAGAAACGCCGGACATCTGGCTTGCCTTCGGTCTCGGCTTTGCCGCGCTGGCGGTTCAGGGGGCGCGCTACGCGCGTGTCGAGCGGCTCGGCCCCGGTGGAACGATCGCCGTCATCGCCGCAAACCTCGCCCTCGGGGGGCTCGTCGTCATGCTCAAGGTGCTGATCTCGCACTGAGGACCGAGCGGCCGCCTCGACGGCCGGCTCCCGGTGCTTAGGCGCTCTCTCGCCCGCGGAGCGTCTCCTTGAGCGAGTCGATCTGCTGGTGGATCTCGTTGCGCTCGTCTGAGACCTCGCGCTCGCGTTCGCGCGTCGTCGAGGTCTCGAGCCCGAAGTCGATCTGGCGGTGCAGGTGGCTCCGCATCTGCGACAGCTGGGCCGCCTTGGCCTCGAGGGCGGCCAGCTCGCCGCGGAGGTCGTCGAGGCTGCGTTGGTCGGTTTCCATCTGCTCCCTATCGGCAGGGGTGTCGGAAGCTTTGACCGCCTTTCGGGGTCCGAAGTACCCGTTCAGCGGCGTCCGCGTCGGGAACGCCGGCGACGCTGCGAGCGGCGGAGCGCGTCGAGCTCCGAGAGGGCGGCGCCCGCGCCGCGCGCAACTGTCGTGAGCGGCTCGGGATCCCGATTGACGGGAAGCCCGGTCTCGCCGCGGATGAGGTCTGCGAAGCCCGGTAGCAACGCGCCGCCGCCGACCAGCGTCACTCCTCGGTCGGCGATGTCCGAGGCGAGCTGGGCGGGCGTCTGCTCGAGCAGCTCCTTCAGCGCCCCGACGATCCGCGACAACGGCCGCTCGAGCGCCTGGCGGACTTCGTCCTCGCCGAGGGTGATCCGGGCGAGCATCCCGGTCGACATGTAGCGGCCGGCGACCTCGGTCTCCGCCACCGTCGCATGTCCCTCGAGCGCGCTTCCGATCTCGAGCTTCACCCGCTCGGCCTGCTCGTGGCCGACGAGCAGCCGGTGGTGATCCTGGACGAAGCGCACGATCGCGTCGTCGAGGTCGTAGCCGCCGACCGGGAGCGACGTCGCGACGACGATGCCGCCCAGCGCGATCACCGCCATCTCGCTCGTCCCGCCGCCGACGTCCACGACGAGGGAGGCGACGGCGTCTTCGACGGGTAGCCCGGCGCCGATCGCGCCGGCCATGGCCTCCTCGATCAGATGCGCCTCGCGGGCGCCCGCCGAGAGCGTCGCCTCGACGACGGCGTCGCGCTCGACCTGCGTCAGCCCGCTCGGGACGCAGACGATCACCGCGCGCCGCGATCGGCTTCCGCCGACGAGCCGGATGAACTGGCCGAGCATCTGCTCCGTCGTCTCGAAGTCCGCGATCACGCCGTGCCGCAGGGGCCGGGTCGCGACGATGGTGGCGGGGGTGCGGCCGAGCATCTGCCGCGCCTTCTCGCCGACCGCGTAGACCTGTCCCGTCTGCTGGTCCATCGCGACGACCGACGGCTCGAACAGGACGATGCCCGCGCCGCTGCGGAAGACGACGGTGTTCGCCGTGCCGAGATCCACGGCGAGGTCGGTCCCGGCTGAGAGCGACGGCAATCTCACCGCGCCGGACGGTAGCCGCTCTACGAGTGAGCGAAACCGAGGTTCAGGAGCCGCCGGGCGTCGGCGTACATGTTCGGCGAGTCGAGGATGACGGCGATCAGCCTCCTGCCATGACGGGTCGCTGACGCGACGAGGCACCAGCCGGCCTCGTGCGTGTAGCCCGTCTTGACGCCGTTTGCACCGGTGTACTCGTGCAGGAGGTAGTTGTTGTTGACGTAGATCTTCGAGTTGGTCGGCGCCGACCACCGCACGTGGATCAGCTTCGTCCTGATGAGCTTGTCGAAGCGCGGGTTCCGGAACGCGTAGCGGGTCAGCGCCGCGAGGTCCCACGGCGTCGAGTAGTTGCCGTGATCGCGGACCCCGCTCGGACTCGTGTAGTGCGTGTCGTGGAGCCCGAGCACGTGCGCCTCATCGTTCATCTGGCGGAGGAACGCGTGGACCGTGCCGGCGCTCGAGATCGCGAGCTGGTTCGCGTCGTCGTTCCCCGAGTAGAGGAGCAGCGCGTAGAAGAGCTTCCAGGCCTTGACGTGCTCGCCGGTGCGTAGCCCCTCGCGCACGAGCGGCACGCGCGTGACCGAACGGGCGACGGTGATCTTGCTTCCCCACGGCACCTCTCGCAGCGCGAGAGTGGCGGTCATGATCTTCGTCAGCGACGCGATCTTTCGCCGCTCGTGCGGGCGCTCCGCCCAGAGGACGCGTCCGGTTCCGGCGTCGACGAGGATCGCGGCCGGCGCGCGGACACGGACGTGGGCGCCGGTGAGGAGCGGCGTCCCGTAGAGGAGTCGGCCCGGCGGCTTCGGCTGCGTCGCGTGCGAGACGGTCGGTGTCGGGGTCCGCGGCGTCGGCCGCGGAGTCGTCGCGGGACGCACGGCGGCTGCTGCCGGATGCTGGGTCGCGTGCCTGCCGAACCAGACGCCGACCCCGGCCGCGACCAGCACGACGAGCAGCACCAGGAAGACCCTTCCGGTGCGGTAGCGGCGTCTGCGGCGCCGACGTGCGACCGGCGTCAGAACGTCCAACGGCACGGACCGATGTTATCGCCGCCTTCGGTCGTCTCCGCGACGGCCGCTCCTAGAATGGCCGCCGTGCGCACGACTGCCGAGCTGCGGGAGGGGTTCCAGGCGTTCTTCGAGGAGAAGGGCCACTTGCGCTGCCCGTCCGCGTCCCTGATCCCGCGCGCCGACGACCGCTCGACGCTCTACACGAGCGCGGGCATGCAGCCGCAGATGCCGTACTTCCTCGGCCGCGAGGCACCGCCGGCGCCCCTGACGACGACGTGCCAGAAGGTCTTCCGCACCCAGGACATCGACGAGGTCGGCCTCGACACCTTCCACCTCACGTTCTTCGAGATGCTCGGCAACTTCTCGTTCGGCCAGTACTTCAAGGAGGGCGCGATCGAGTACGCGACCGAGTTCATCCAGCAGCGCCTGAAGCTCGACTGGGACCGGGTCTGGGTGACCGTGCACGCTGGCGACCCGGAGCTCGAGCTCGGCCCCGACGAGGAGGCGATCGGTCACTGGGAGCGGATCGGCATGCCTCCCGAGCGGATCGTGCCGCTTCCCTCGTCGGAGAACTTCTGGTCGGTCGGCGGCCCTGGCCCGTGCGGCCCCGACTCGGAGATGTACTGGGACTGGGGAGCGGAGGTCGGCTGCGCCGAAGGCTGTCTCCCGGGTTGCACGCGCTGCGAGCGCTTCCTCGAGTTCGGAAACCTCGTCTTCATGTCGTACGAGCTCCATGCCGACGGCACGCTCACCGAGCTCCCGAGCAAGAACATCGACACCGGCTGGGGGCTCGAGCGCGTCGCGCGCGTCGTGCAGGACGTGGCATCCGTCTTCGACACCGACGGCTACCAGCTGATCATGGACTGGGTTGCCGGCCAGTCCGGCGCCGCATACGGCTCGTCCGAGGACGCGACGAAGGCTCACCGCGTGCTCGCCGACCACGGCCGCGGGATGACGTTCATCGCCGCAGAGGGTGTGGCGCCCTCGAACCTGGGCCGCGGTTATGTGCTTCGCCGCGTCGTCCGGCGCGCCGTCCAGCACGGGCTCCGCATCGGCCTGCAGTCGCCGTTTCTCCCGGGCCTCGCCGACGTCGTGATCGAGCAGATGGGGCAGGCGTACCCGGAGCTCGTCGAGCACCGTGACGAGATTCGCCGAGTGCTCGCCGCCGAGGAGGAGCGCTTCGGCCAGACCCTCGAGCGCGGGATGGCGAAGTTCGAGGAGATCGTCGCCACGGGCGAGCTCTCGGCCGAGGACGTCTTCGAGCTGCAGACGACGGACGGCTTCCCGATCGAGCTGACGGAGGAGCTCGCGCGCGAGCGCGGTCTCGCCTTCAACGACGAGGAGTACACGCGGCTGATGGAGGAGCACCGCGAGAAGTCCCGCGGCGGCACCGGAAGCTACGAGCCTCGGTTCGCCGGGGCGCCGCGGACCGAGTTCGTCGGCTACGAGCAGGTCGACGTGCGCACGGCGATCACGGCGTACGCCGACCTCGGCGAGGGCTACTTCCAGATCAAGCTCGCCGAATCGCCGTTCTACCCGGCGGGCGGCGGTCAGGTCACCGACGCCGGCTGGATCGAGAAGGACGACGGCACACGCGCCGACCTCGCGGACGCGCTGCGGCTCGAGAACGACCAAGAACTGGTGTTTCAGGGCACCGGGTTTGCCGAGGGCGACCGCGTCCGCGCCGTCGTGCCCTGGAACGTCCGCTATCCCACGACGGCGAACCACACGGCGACGCATCTCCTCCACAAGGTGCTGCAGGAGGTGCTCGGCGACCACGTCCGCCAGGCCGGCTCGGCCGTGCGTCCCGACAAGCTCCGCTTCGACTTCACCCATCCGACCGCGCTGACGACGGAGGAGCAGGCCGAGATCGAGCGGCGCGTCAACGAGCACGTCTTTGCGAACCAGCCGGTGCGGATCTTCGAGACGCCGCTATCCGAAGCGCAAGACCTCGGTGCGATGATGCTGTTCGGGGAGAAGTACGGCGACGTCGTGCGCGTCGTCGACGTCGACGGCTGGTCGCTCGAGCTCTGCGGCGGCACGCACGTGCGCTCGACGGCCGAGATCGGACCGTTCGCGATTGTCTCGGAGCGCTCGGTCGGCGCGGGCTCGCGCCGGATCGAGGCGGTGACCGCGGGCGAGGCGTTTGCGCTGCTGCACGAGCAGGCACGAGAGGCCGATGCATTGCGCGGCGAGCTCGAACGGGCGCGGAAGGAGTCGAAGCAGCCCCAGCGGACCGAGCAGGCGGAGATCGTCTCCCAGGACAAGGAGGGCGACGTCCTGCTCGTCGAGGTGAAGAGCCTCAAGGGCGGTCCCTTGCGCGACTTCTCGGACCGGATCCGCCAGCAGGAGAAGGCGGACGGGGTGATCGTGGCGTCGCGCGACGACGGGCGCGTGTTCCTCGTCGTCAACTTCGACGAGTCGCTCGTCGCGCGGGGGCTCGACGCCGTGCAGGTCGTGCGGGAGCTCGGCAAGCACATCGGCGGCGGCGGGGGAGGCAAGCCGACGCTCGCCGAGGCCGGGGGCAAGAACCCCGACGGCATCGCCGACGCGCTTGCTGCCGCCAAGGACCTCGTCGCTCCTTGAAGATGCCCGCGTGAAGGTGCTGGCGCTGGACTTCGGCTCCGCGCGGACGGGAGTCGCGGTCTCCGACCCGACCGGGACGCTCGCACGTCCGATCGGTGTCGTCGAGGGTGCCGCCACCGAGAGCGGGCTCGCCGAGCTGGCGCGGCTCGTCCGCGAGGAGGAAGCCGAGCGCATCGTGGTCGGCCTGCCGCTGACCATGCGCGGGACGCGCGGCGAGCAGGTCGCCGAGACCGAACGCTTCGTCGAGGCGCTGCGCGGCGCCGTCGACGTCCCCGTCGAGCTCTATGACGAGCGCTTCACGACCGATCTCGCGCAACAGACGGCCGGCGCCGCGCCCGAGGACGCGCTCGCCGCCGCCCATCTCCTCTCGACGTATCTCGAGTGGTGCGCGGCACGCTCGTAGGGATCTTCGCCGTGCTGCTCGCGGCGGCTGCCGCGGGCTGCGGCGGCGGGACGAGCAGCGCCGCGGAACCGACGACCACGATCCGTCAGCTGCGGCAGTTCCGCGTCGTCTTCCCCGAAGGATTCACGCGCGCGCGGATGGTCGCGCGGGCAGAGACCGTGGCGAACATCGCCGAGCAGGAGTCGCACCGGAAGGTGAAGCTCTCGGGGGCCGCCTACGCCGCCGCGACCGCAAAGCCGCGCACGTTCCCCGGCTTCGGGCCCGAGAAGCTGCCGCTCGAGGGATTCCTCTTCCCGGACACGTACGACTTCGACCGGAAGTCGACCTCGGCTCAGCTCGTCGGCAATCAGCTCACCGAGTTCGACTCGGAGTGGCGCAGGCTGAATCTCTCGTACGCGCGGAGCAAGAACCTCACGCCGTACGACGTGCTCACGATCGCGTCGATGGTCGAAGGCGAGGCCCAGGTGCCGAGCGAGCGGCCAATGGTGGCCGCCGTGATCTACAACCGGCTGCATGCGCGGATGCCGCTCGGCATCGATGCGACGCTCCGCTACGGGCTGCACGTTCCGCCGACGGAGTCGCTCACGCAGTCGGATCTACAGAACCCGACGCCGTACAACACCCGGCTGCACGACGGCCTGCCTCCGACGCCGATCAACAATCCGGGAATGGCGGCGCTCGAGGCGGCCGCGCATCCCGCGCACGTCGACTATCTCTACTTCGTGCGCAAGCCGGATCACAGGCACCACTACTTCACGGCGAACTACCAGGACTTCCTCCAGCACGAGGCCCAGTACGGCTACTGAGGTCGTCCTCCTCGGGCACCCCGTCGCGCACTCGCTCTCGCCGCGGACGCAGAACGCGGCCTTCGCGGCGGCCGGGCTCGACTGGGAGTACGTCGCGCGCGACGTCCTGCCGGAAGAGCTCGAGGCGGCAGTTGCGGAGGTCGAGTACGCGAACGTCACGGCGCCGTACAAGCTCGACGTCGCACGGATCCTCGGCTGCGAGCTGCCGTCGGTGAACACGATCGTGCGCGGGCAGGGCTTCTCGACGGACGCCGCCGTGCTCGAGCAAGTAACAAGTTGTTACAAGCCCGCGATCGTGGGAGACGGCGGGGCGGCGGCAGCGTTTCGTCACGCGCTGCCCGCGGCGCGGGTCTTCTCCCGGCGCGGCGAGTGGCCGCCGGATGTGGGCGACGCGGATCTCGTGATCCACGCGACGCCCGTGCGCGACGAGGTTCTGTTCGAGCTGGGGGAGGGTCAGACGCTGATCGACCTCCCGTATCCGCGCACCTCAACGGCGGAGGCCGCGGCCGCGGCCGGCGCGCGCGTGCTCGACGGGCTCGAGGTGCTCGTCGCTCAGGGCGCCGCGAGCTTCGAGCTCTGGACCGGTCGACCGGCGCCCGTGGACGTCATGCGCGGCGCGCTCGGCTTGACCTGAGGCCGCGCGGGGCATAGAACGAGCAGAGATGCGCAACTGCAGGGCATGCGGAGGAACGGTGCAGGACGACTTCCGCTTCTGCCCGCACTGCGGCAAGTCGCAGCGAACGAAGATCGTCGAGTACTTCCAGGGCCATCCCGACGTCGGCGACGGCGGCCTGCGCGTCTCCCTGTATCTCACGGAGCCGCAGCATGCGCGCCTGAGCGTCTGGCGCGGCGAGGAGGCGGAGGCTGCGATCTCGCTCGACCCGCACGAGTCGGGTCGGCTCGCCCGCTTCCTCCTCTCCGCGACGAGGCACCGGCACCAGAGCTTCGTCTCGCGGGTCCTCTCGCGGCTCTAGGCTCTCCGCCATGACGCTCGACCTGGCAACGGCCGGCGAGTCGCACGGCCCGGCGCTCGTCGCGATCGTCTCGGGCCTGCCCGCGGGCCTCGTCCTGGACCGGGCTGCGATCGATGCCGACCTCCGGCGCCGCCAGCGGGGCTACGGCCGCTCGCCGCGCCAGCAGATCGAGTCGGACGAGGTGGAGGTGCTCGCGGGTCTTCGTCACGGCCGCACTCTCGGCACGCCGCTCGCGCTTCTCGTCCGCAACCGCGACCACAAGAACTGGACGTGGGGGATGAGCCCCTGGCCGCCTGAAGGCGGGCCCGAGGGGAAGGGGACAAAGCCGGTCACGCTGCCTAGGCCGGGCCATGCGGATCTCGCCGGCGTCCAGAAGCACGGGCTCTCGGACGTCCGCGACGCGCTCGAGCGTGCCTCGGCGCGGCACACGGCCGTGCACGTCGCTGCGGGCGCCGTGGCGAAGGCGCTCCTCCGCGAGATCGGGATCGAAGTGGCCGGGGAGGCGCTGCCCGAGGCCGGGGCGGATCCCGCGGTCATCGACGAGGCGCGCAAGGACCGCGACACGCTCGGCGGTCGCGTCGAGGTACGGGCGCACGGCGTGGCGCCGGGGCTCGGCTCCTATGGGCGACGCGAGGACCGGCTCGACGCGCGGCTCGCCGCGGCGCTGATGGGGATCCAGGCGGTGAAGGGAGTCGAGATCGGCGACGGATTCGCACTCGCCGGGCTGCGCGGCTCGGAGGCGCACGACGAGATCGGCCCTGACCGGCGTCGCACGTCGAACCGGGCGGGCGGCATCGAGGCCGGTGTCTCGAACGGCGAGGAGATCGTCGTCCGGGCCGCGATGAAGCCGCTGCCCACGCTCATGCGTCCGCTGCGCTCCGTCGACCTCCAGACCGGCGAGCCGGCCGACGCGCTCGTCGAGCGAAGCGACGTCTCGGCGGTCGAGGCGCTCGCGGTCGTCGCCGAGGCGGCTGTGGCGTGGGAGCTGGCCCGCGCGGCGCGCGAGAAGTTCGGCGGCGACGCGGTCGGCGACTTCGTCGCAGCCTGGCGCGCCTACCTGGAGCGGATCGACTGGACGTCACGCAGCAGCTGAGCCGGCACGTCGTCCTCGTCGGCTTCATGGGCGCGGGGAAGTCGACGGTCGGCGCAGACGTGGCGCACCGGCTCGGACGGCCGTTCGTCGACGTCGACGAGGCCATCGCCGACGAGCACGGCCCGATCGCGGAGCTGTTCGCGACGCAGGGCGAGCCTGCGTTCCGCGAGATCGAGGCCCGGTTCGTCCGGGAGGCACTGGCGCGTCCGGAGCCGGCCGTGATCGCACTCGGTGGGGGAGTGGTCGAGACACCTGGCCTTCTGCCTGACGACCGTGCGACCGTGGTCCATCTCCCCGTCGACGTCGAGACTGCGTGGTTCCGTGCGCGTCGCAGCCATCGCCCCCTGGCGCGGGACGAGACCGAGTTCCGGCACCGCTTCGAGCTGCGTGCGCCGCTCTTTGCCGACGTAGCCGACGCGACCGCACGGGACGGCGACGACGTCGTCCTGGCTGCGGCCGGGGTGTACGTCGATCACGGCGCGCTGCCGCGGCTGGGCGAGCTCGTCGCCGGCGACGGCCCGGTGGCGCTCGTCTCCGACCCGCACGTCGCCGGCATCCACGGCATGGACGCGCAACTGGCGCTCGGCACGCGTCTCGCGGAGACCCACGAGCTGCCGCCGGGCGAAGAGGCGAAGACGCTCGCGGCGCTCGATCGCCTCTGGCAGGAGCTTCGCCTCGACAGGAGCGGGACGATCGTCGCGCTGGGCGGCGGCTGCACCACCGACGCGGCGGGATTCGCGGCGGCGACCTATCTCCGCGGCATCGCCTGGACGCCGGTGCCGACGAGCCTCGTCGCCCAGGTCGACGCTGCGATCGGCGGCAAGACGGCGATCGACCTGCCGCAGGGCAAGAACCTCGTCGGAGCATTCCACTGGCCGGCGCGTACGGTGATCGACCCGGCGGTGCTCGAGACGCTGCCCGACACGCAGCGTCTCGAAGGGATGGCCGAGGTTGTGAAGACGGGCCTCCTCGCCGACGAGCCGTTCTGGGAGCTGCCGGACGACCAGCTCGTGCGGCGCTGCGCAGCGTTCAAGGCCGCGATCTGCTTGCGCGATCCGCACGAACGCGGAGAGCGGGCGGTGCTGAACCTCGGCCACACGTTCGCGCACGCTCTCGAGGCCGCGGCCGGTTACGAAGGCCTGACACACGGGCGCGCCGTCGCGCTCGGCCTACTCGCCGCGCTCCGCCTGTCCGGCCGCGATACGCGCGTCGTGGAGGAGGTCTTGAGGCCGCAGCCGGTGCGGGTCGATCGCGAGCGCGCCTGGGAGGCGATGAAGCGCGACAAGAAGGCGCGCGGCGGCGAGGTCCGCCTCGTCCTGCTCGGCACGAATGGGCCGGAGTACGGCGTCGTCTTGCCCGAGGCCGACGTCCGGCGCGAACTCGATAGGTTGATCGCGTGAGGGTTCTCGTCCTCAACGGCGTCAATCTGGACATCGTCGGCCGCCGCGACCCGAAGCTCTACGGAGGGCTCACGATCGCGGAGCTCGAGAGCCGCATCTACGAGTGGGCGCGGGCGCTCGAGCTGACCGTCCAGTGCCGCCAGACGAACGACGAGGGCGAGTTCGTCAAGTGGTGCCACGACGCGTACGACACCGTCGACGCGATCGTCGTCAATCCCGCGGCCTGGACGCACTACGCGTGGGCGATTCACGACGCGCTCGAGGCGCTCACGATCCCGATCGTCGAGGTGCACCTGTCCAACGTCGACGAACGCGAGGAGTGGCGGCGGAAGTCGGTCGTCGCCGACCTCGTCGCCGCGCGCTTCGTCGGCCACGGCCCCGACGGCTACAAGATGGCGCTCGAGCATCTCAAGGAGGCAATCACGTGAGCGACAGGATCGAGCGGCTGCGCGAGCTCCTCGAGGAGCCGCTGCTGGTCACGAATCTCGTCAACGTCCGCTATCTCACCGGCTTCGACAGCTCGAACGCCGCCTTGCTGGTCGAGCCCGACCGGGTGCGGCTCTTCACCGACTTCCGCTACATCGAGACGGCACGGGCCATCGAAAGTGTCGAGACGGTGCAGACGAAGCGCTCGCTGATCGGGTGGCTCGCCGAGGACCTCTCGGGCCGCTTCGGCTTCGAGGCCAACGTCCTCCCGTGGTCGTTCGCCGAGCAGCTTCGGAAGGGTGGGATCGAGCTCGTGCCACGCGAGGGTCTCGTCGAGCAGCTGCGCGCGGTCAAGGACGAGGGCGAGCTCGAGACGTTCCGGGGCGCGTGCGCGATCACCGACCGGATGTTCGAGCGGCTCGTGGGCGAGGTGCCGTTCGTCGGCCGGCGCGAGCGCGACGTGGCCTGGGACATCGCGCGGCTCTACCACGAGGAAGGAGCGGACGAGCCTGCGTTCGAGGCCATCGTCGGCTCCGGCCCGACAGGCGCGCGGCCACATGCGCGTGCCGGCGACCGTGTCATCGGCTCCGGCGAGCTGGTGGTGATCGACACCGGCGCTCACGTCGCCGGCTACTGCTCGGACTACACCCGGACGCTCGCCACCGGGGAGCTCGACGGCGAGATGCGCGAGGCGTACGACGTCGTGCTCGCCGCGCAGCAGGCGGGGCTCGACGCGATTCGCGCCGGCGAAAGCGGCGTGGACGTCGACGCGGCTGCACGGGAAATCATCGAGAGCAGCGACTTCGCGGGGACGTTCGGACACGGGCTCGGGCACGGCCTCGGTCTCGACGTCCACGAGGCGCCGCGGCTCTCGACCGAGAGCACCGACACACTCGCGGCAGGCAACGTCGTCACAGTCGAGCCCGGCGTCTACCTCGAGGGCCGCTTCGGCATCCGGATCGAGGACGACGTGATCGTGACCGACGACGGGATCGAGAATCCGGTCCGGTTCACGAAGGAGCTGGTGACCGTTTCATAAGCGTGGTGCGGGTACCCTCCGGCGTCGTGGCCGAGACGGTTGACACGAACAGCTTCAAGAACGGGATGCACATCGAGCTCGACGGCAAGGTGTGGCGGATCGTCGAGTTCCAGCATGTGAAGCCGGGCAAGGGCGGCGCGTTCGTCCGCACGAAGCTGAAGAGCCTCGACGCGGGCGCGGTCGTCGACCGCACGTTCCGTGCGGGGGAGAAGTTCCCGCGTGTTCACACCGAGACGAAGAACGTCCAGTTCCTCTACGACGACGGCTCCGACGTCCACTTCATGGACTCGGAGACGTACGACCAGTTTGCCGTCCCGCGCGCCGAGCTCGAGGACGAGCTGCCGTTCATGCAGCCGAACGCGACCGTGCAGGTGCTCGCCGTCAACGGGAAGCCGTCGGGCGTGCAGATGCCGGCGTCGGTGGAGCTGACCGTCGTCGAGACCGAGCCAGGCGTGAAGGGTGACACCGTCTCGAACGTGACGAAGCCCGCGACGCTCGAGACGGGCGGTGTGGTGCAGGTGCCGCTCTTCGTCAACGTCGGCGACCGCCTGAAGGTCGATCCGCGCGAGAAGCGCTACATCTCGCGGGCGTAGCGCATGAGCGTATTGCCGCGCGACCTCGACCGGATCGCTGCCGAGACCGGATTCTCCGGCGTCGTCCGAGTCGACGGACGCGACGGCATCGAGGTCGTCCGCGCGTACGGTCTCGCCGACCGCGCGCATGCGATCCCGAACAAGCCCGACACGCAGTTCGGCATCGCAAGCGGCACGAAGGGGCTGACCGCGCTCGTGGTCATGCGGCTCGTCGAGGAAGGAGCTCTCAGCCTCTCGACGCCGGCGCGTTCGATCCTCGGCGCTGATCTCCCGCTCGTCGACGAGCGGGTCACCGTCGAGCACCTGCTCGCGCACCGGTCGGGGATCGGCGACTACCTCGACGAGGAGCTCGATCTGGACTTCACGGACTACCTGCTTCCAGTCCCGGCTCAGCAGCTTGCGACGACCGAGGCGTATCTCGAAGCGCTCGACGGGCACCCGCAGAAGTTCCCGCCCGGCGAGCGCTTCGCCTACTGCAACAGCGGCTACGTCCTGCTCGCCCTGGTCGCGGAGCGCGTGGCGACGGCGCCCTTCCACGACCTGGTCCGCGACCTGGTCTGCACGCCCGCGGGGATGGGCGACACCGCCTTCCTCCGCTCGGACGAGCTGCCCGGCCGCGCGGCGGTCGGGTACGTGCAGGTCCAGGGGACGTGGCGCACGAACGCCTTCCACCTACCTGTCATCGGAAGCGGCGACGGCGGCATCTACACGACCGCTGCGGACGTGGCGATGTTCTGGCGCGCGCTCTTCGCGGGCTCGATCGTGCGTGAGGAGACACTCGCGGAGATGCTCAGGGAGCGAAGCGCGCCGGGCGCGGATCGCGGTTACGGGCTCGGCTTCTGGCTTCCGGCCGGCGGGCGCGCGGTCCGGCTCGTGGGCGGCGACACGGGCGTCGAATTCGGCACCGTCCACGACCGGGAACGCCTCCTGACCTGGACGCTGCTCTCGAACACCGGCGAAGGCGCAGAGGCGATCGCCGGACGACTCGAGCAAGAACGCACCGCGGGAAGCTCGAGTCTCCCGCGGTAGGCTCCGCGCGTGCCGTCGCTCGCCGACACGACCATTCGCCTGCTCGGGCAGGAGCCGCTCGCCGGGCGGGTTCCCGCCGCCGAGCAGCTGCGACTCGCTGAGATCCTCGACAGGGCCGGCTTCGCCTATCTCGAGGTCTCGGGCGGAGGGTGCTTCGACGCGGCGGTCAAGCGCGGCGTCGAGAGCCCGTGGGAGCGGATTCGCGCCCTCAAGGCGCGCGTCAAGACGCCGCTCGGGCTCGCGCTGCGTGGCCGGTTCCTCGTCGGTACGCGTCCTGTCGACGCCGACTTCTCCCGCCGCTTCGTCGCCTCGGCCGCCGCGAACGGCATCGACGTCTTCCGGCTCCACGACCCGCTCAACGACGTCTCGAACCTGCGCGAGGCCGCGGAGGCGATCGTCGCCGCGGAGCGCGACTTCGAGGCCGGGCTCGTCTACAGCCCGGGCCGCACCGGCGAGATCGAGACGCTGATCGAGCGCGCGCGGATGCTGCCCGAGCTCGGCGCGGTGCGTGTCCTCCTCCACGACCCGACCGGTTCGCTCCAGCCGCACACCGCGGAGGAGCTCGTGCACGCGCTGTCCGAGGCGAGTGGCCTGCCCGTCGGGATCTATGCGCAGGGTGCCGGCGGGAGCGCGCTCGCAGTGTCGCTCGCTGCCTCCCGCGCGGGCGCCCAGCTCATCGCGTGCGCGATCTATCCGCTTGCACTGACGCTCCACCGGGTCTCCGGTGAGGCGCTGGCCGAGGCGCTGAGCGGCACCGGTTTGAACCCCGGCGTCGACGTGGACGCGCTGTGGGAGGCGACAGACGTCCTCGACGAGCACATCGGCGACGAGCTCGTGACTCCCCTGACGCCGCGCATCGCCGTGCTCGCAGCGCGTCACGACCTGCCGGCGAGCGTCGTCGCCGGGATCGACCAGTCGCTGCAGGCGGAGAGCTCCGCGGACAGGCTCGACGAGGTGCTCGAGGAGCTCGACCGGATCCGGGCCGAGACGGGGTGGCCGCCGCTCGCGTCGCCGATCGGCCAGGTGCTCGCGACGCAGGCGATCATCAACGTCCTTGCCGCGAGCCGCTACCTCGTTGTCGTGGACGAGGTGCGCAGTCTCGTCACCGGCGCCTTCGGTTCGCCCCCGGCGCCGATCGACCCGGCTCTCGAGCGCGTCGTCCAGCTCACCGCCGATCCCGAGAGCGAGGAGGACGTCACGCCGCCGCTCGACGAGGTGCGCGAGCGGGCCGGCGGCTTCGCAACGAGCGAGGAGGAGCTGCTGCTGCTCGGGCTCTTCGGCGAGGACGCCGAGAAGCTGCTGCGCGGGATCCGCGGCCGTGGACGCCGTGAAGACGAGCTCGCCGGCGTGGGGGAGGACCGTGCGCAGCGGATCCAGGAGATCGTGCGAATCGTGCAGGAGTCGGGCATCGGCGAGGTCACGATCGAGGAGGACGGGATGCGGATCTCGGTCCGCTCGACGCCCGACTTCCCGCTCGGAACCGGGCCGGGCGACGCACCGCTCGCGGTGCCCGAGCCGGGGCTGCCACCGTCCAGCGCGGTCAGCGGCACACTCATGCGCGTCGAGTCGCCGATGGTCGGCACCTTCTACCGCGCTCCCCAACCGGGGTCGCCGCCGTTCGTCGAGGTCGGTGACGTGGTCGCGCCCGGACAGACCCTCTGCGTCCTCGAGGCCATGAAGCTGATGAACGAGGTGAAGGCCGAGGTCGAGGGAGTCGTGCGCGGCGTGCACGCCGAGAACGCGGAGCCCGTCGAGTTCGGGCAGCTCCTGTTCGAGCTCGAGCCGCTCGTCGGCCGGCCCGCGCTCTGACGTGCCGGTCACCGAATTAGCTCCGGGGCTGCGCCGGTGGACGGCGTGGCATGAGGAGTGGAAGGCAGACGTCGGCTGCGTCGCGGTCGAGACCGACGACGGGCTCGTCCTGATCGATCCGCTCGACCCGCCACGCGAGCTCGGCCCGCCGGAGCACGCCCTCGTCACGGTCTTCTTCCATGCCCGCTCGACGAAGGCGCCGAACGTCTGGGCCCACGAGCGCATGGTGCGGCGGCTCGCTTCCCGCGGCGTCGAGGTGAACCGCCCGTTCACGGCGGGCGACTCGCTGCCGGGAGGGATCCAGGCATTCGAGTCCGCCCGGTCCGGGGAGGTCGTCTACTGGCTGCCTCGACAGAAGGCGGTCGTCGTCGGCGACGTTTTGCTCGGTGCCGGCGCGAAGCCGCGTGCCACCGACGAGCCCCTGCGCCTGTGCCCGGAGCGCTGGCTGAGCGGGAAGGCCACGCACGATGACCTCCGCGAGTCGCTTGCGCCACTTCTGGAGCTGCCCGTCGCGCGTGTGCTGGTCTCGCACGGAGAGCCCGTGCTGCGTGGCGGCGGCCGAGCGCTCGCCACCGTGCTGGCGGGCTAGGCTCCGCCCGTGTTCAACCGAGTCCTCGTCGCGAACCGGGGAGAGATCGCCGTCCGGATAATCCGGGCGCTGCACGAGCTCGGCGTCGAGGCGGTCGCCGTCTACTCGACGGCGGACGAGGACGCGCTCCACGTACGGCTGGCAGACCGAGCCGTGAGGATCGGCCCGCCGCCCGCGGCCGAGAGCTACCTCAGCATCCCGGCTCTCATCGCCGCGGCCGAGACCACCGGCTGCGAGGCCGTTCATCCCGGCTATGGCTTCGTCTCCGAGAACGCCGGCTTCGTCCGCGCGTGTGAGGACAACGAGCTCGTCTTCATCGGGCCCCCTGCCGACGTGATGGAGCGCATGGGCGACAAGGCGCGCGCGAAGGCCGAGATGCGCGCCGCCGGAGTCCCGCTCGTTCCCGGCACCGAAGGCGTCGCGGGGCCGGACGATGCGCGCGCCGCAGCCGAAGAGCTCGGCTTCCCGGTCCTGCTGAAGGCCGCGGCCGGCGGTGGCGGCAAGGGAATGCGGGTCGTCACGGAGCCCGGTGAGCTCCAGGCCGCGTACGAGCGCGCGTCGGCCGAGGCCCAGGCCGCGTTCGGCGACGGCTCGCTCTATGTCGAGAAAGTGATCACGCCGGCCCGACACGTCGAGATCCAGGTGCTCTGCGACAACCACGGCCACTTCCTCACCTGCGGCGAGCGCGAGTGCTCGGTGCAGCGCCGCCATCAGAAGCTGATCGAGGAGTCGCCGTCGCCGGCTCTCGACGACGAGCGCCGCGAGGAGATGGAGGCCGCCGCCGAGCGCGCCTGCATGCACATCGGCTACCGCAACGCGGGGACGTTCGAGTTCCTCGTCGGGCCGGACGGCTCGTTCTCCTTCATCGAGCTGAACGCACGACTCCAGGTCGAGCACCCGGTCACGGAGGCGATCGTCGGGATCGACCTCGTTCGCGAGCAGGTGCGGATCGCGGCCGGCGATGCCCTCGCGCACGGCGGCCGCGCCGGCCCTCGCCGCGGTCACGCGATCGAGCTGCGGATCAACGCCGAGGACCCCACGCGCGGGTTCGCCCCGGCGCCCGGCCGGATCGAGCGGTTCCGGCCGCCACTCGGGCCGGGTGTCCGCGTCGACACGTTCGTCGAGGACGGCACCGTCATCTCGCCGCATTACGACTCGCTGATTGCGAAGGTGATCGTCGTCGACGGCAACCGCCGCCTGGCGATCGAACGAGCGCTCCGCGCTCTGAGCGAGTTCGAGATCGAGGGCGTCCCGACCACGCGGGACGTGCTGCGGGAGATCCTCGGCAGCGACGAGTTCCGCAGCGGCGATTACTCGACGTCCTTCCTCGAGGAGGCCGGAGCACGGTTGCCGGCGCTGGCCGGAACTTGAGCCGGGTGCTCGTCCAGCAAGCGGGTGGGTCGGTGCGCGTGAGCGAGGCCGCGCTGAGCGAGATCGTGCGGCGGGCGGTCGCATCGGTCGACGGCGCACGGCTGCGCAAGGGACGGCGGCGGCTCGGCGTCGAGCTCGAGGACGGACGAGCCCGCGCGGAGCTGCAACTCGTCGTCGTCTACGGCCGGGTCATCCCCGAGGTCTCCGCCGCGGTGCAGGAACGCGTAGCCGACGCGCTCGCGCGGATGTGCGACGTCGAGGTCGAGGCGGTCGACGTCACCGTCGAGGAGCTTGTCCGCAAATGAGCACGATCAGCCGCCGGGAGGCTCGCCGCGCCGCCGTCTTCATGCTTTTCCAGTGGGACGTGACCGGCCGGCCGCTCGGCTCGCTCTACGAGGGCGAGGTCGACCCGTACACGCTCCAGCTCGCGGATGCCGTGACCGGGCACGCGGCCGCGCTCGACGACCGAATCACGTCCGCGTCCGACGACTGGACCGCGGATCGCCTAGGCGCGGTCGAGCGGAACGTCCTCCGCGTCGCGCTCGAGGAGCTCGACGAGGGCGAGATTCCGGTCGAGGTCGTCCTCGACGAGGCGGTGACGCTCGCGAAGCGGTATGCATCCGAGGATGCTGCGAGGCTGGTGAACGGGATCCTGGGCAAGCTCGTGCGGGAGGAGCAGGCACGTTGAGTACGGACGAATCGTTGACCCGGGCGGAGGAGCTGCTGGCGCGGGTCGAGGCCGCGCGCGCCGAGCTCGAGCAGCTCTCGGCAGGAGAAGGCGGATCGCCGGAGCGGGCGATCGAGCTGCTCGGCGAGCTGTCGGAGCTGGCGAAGGCGGTCGAGGACGAGCTGACCCGCGCAGAAAGAGCTTCGCTGGAAGCGCCGCCGGCAAAGCCGGCGACGCCCGGCGGGGAAGACCGCCCGCCTTCGGCGGGCCCGGGCGCGGCGGAAGCGGATGCACAGTCCTGAGGAGCTGAAAGCGCTCGTCGAGGAGGCGCTCGAGCGGCTCGACCTCTGGCCGGAGCTGCACGGCCAGGCGACGTCCGTGCGCTACGCGCTCGACGTCGGCGGCAAGCGCGTGCGTCCGGTGATCACGCTCGCGGTCGGCGAAGCGCTCGGCGCGCCGGTCGAGCAGATGATGCCGGCGGCACTCGCGATCGAGCTCGTCCACACGTTCTCGCTCGTCCACGACGACCTGCCGGCGATGGACGACGACGAGGAAAGGCGCGGCCACCCCTCGACCTGGAAGAAGTTCGGAGAGGGAGTCGGCGTCCTCGCGGGGGACGCGCTGCTGGCGGAGGCGGTCCGGCTCACGACACGCTACGAGTCGTCGGCGGTCGCGCGGGAGCTCGCCGAGGCGACGCTCGGGATGATCGGCGGCCAGTACCTCGACACGATGGTGGACGGGTACGACCTCGCAGCCGTGCACCGGCTCAAGACGGGGCGGCTCTTCTACGCCTCGGTGACGATGGCGCTCTGGGCGGCCGAGCTGCCCGAGTCCGAGCAGGCGCCGTGGCGCTCGTTCGCGGAGGAGCTGGGGCTCCTGTTCCAGATCGTCGACGACATCCTCGACGCCGACGGCTACGTGCGCGAACACGGTGCCGAGGCCGCCCGCGGCTACGCCGACGACGCCGCAGAACGGGCGCGGCGGAGGCTCGCCGAGGTCGACTCAGACACGTCGGTCCTGCGCGACATCGTCGACGGCCTCGCCGTCCGCACGGCATGAAGATCGTCGCCGTCGCGAGCGGCAAGGGTGGCGTCGGCAAGTCGACGGTGAGCCTGGGCCTTGCGCGCGCTCTCGCCGCTCGTGGCTCGCAGGTCGGGTTGCTGGACGCGGACGTCTACGGCCCCGATATCCCGCTCATGCTCGGGCTCAAGCAGACGCATGATCTCAGGCGCTGGGCGCTCGGTCGAAACCCGGAGTTCGGCCGCATGCGGCTCGTGCCCGTCGAGGCGCTCGGCCTGAAGGTCATGTCGGTCGGCTTTCTCGTCTCCGAGCGGCAATCGTTCGCTCTGCCCGCACCGCTGACGGCGCACGTCTGGAAGCAGTTCGTGGACGACGTCGACTGGGGCGAGCTGGGCTACCTCGTCGTCGACCTCCCGCCCGGCACGGCGGATCTTCAGCAGCACGTCTTCAGAGGCGGGGAACTGGCCGGCGCGCTCATCGTCCTCGGCCCGCAGGACGCGGCCCACCTCGACGCACGGAAGCTCCTCGACACGCTGCGCGAGGCTCAGGTTCCCGTCCTCGGTGCGGTCGAGAACATGCGCGGCCTGCACTGCCCGCACTGCGGCGAGACGATCGAGGTCTTCCCCCCGGTGGCGCCGGAACGGTCCCTGCTCCGGGAAGTCGAACTACTGGCTTCGATCCCGCTCGACCCGGCATACGCGCGCGTCAACGGCGTCGCGCCCGTATTCGTGGAACTTGCCGATCGCGTCGTCGAGCGTCTCACGGGGTGAAGTTCGAGGATCTGCTCGAGGCCGCGCGCACCCGCGAAGAGATTGTCGGGCTGTACGTCTTCGGCTCGCGTGGACGGGACTTCATGGTCGACGAGCGCTCGGACTGGGATGTCTGCGTCGTGCTCGCCGATCGCGGGGCGCGAGACGCGTTCGCTCGCGAGTTTCCCTACGCGCACGGTGCGCAGGTCGAGATCGTGACCGCGACGCTCGAAGGGCTTCGTGACCTCGCGTCGGAGCACAGCCGGTACGCCTCGGCGCACGCCGACGTCGTGCTCGACAAGACGGACGGCGAGCTGACCCGCGTCGTCGCCGAGCAGGAGTCGATGCCGGCCGGCAGCAGGGACGCGATCGTCCGCGAGGCGCTCGACGGCTACGTCAACCAGACCTACCGCTCGCTCCGCTACGGGACGCGGCTCGATGCCGTGGAGGCGATACCGCACGCGCTGCGGACGATCTTCGCGCTGGCGGATCGTGTCCGTCCGTACAACAAGTACCTCGAGTGGGAGCTCCGCCACCATCCGCTCGACGGCTGGGACGCTGACGAGCTCCTTCTGCTGCTCGATCGCGTACTCACCGGCGAGCCGGAGGCCCAGCACGAGCTGTTCAATCGCATCGAGCCACAGGCTCGCACTGCGGGCTTCGGCGATGTCATCGACGGCTGGGAGCCGGATGTCGAGTGGCTCCGCGGCAGCGGCGGCTACCGAAGCCCGTGAAGAAGCGACTCGACGTCCTCCTCGTCGAGCGCGGGCTTGCGGAGTCGCGCGCGCAGGCGCAGGCGCTCGTGCTCGCCGGCCTCGTCCACGGCTACGACAAGCCGGGCCAGCAGGTGCAGGACGACGCCGAGCTCTCGGTCGAGAGCCCGCCGCCGTACGTCTCGCGCGGGGGCGAGAAGCTCGCGCACGGGCTGGACGGGCTCTGCGTCGACCCCGCCGGCCTGGAGTGCATCGACGTGGGCGCCTCGACCGGCGGCTTCACCGACGTCCTCCTCCAGCGCGGTGCGACGCGCGTGATCGCGCTCGACGTCGGCTACGGGCAGCTGCACCCGCGTCTTCGCGCCGATCCGCGCGTCACGGTCCTGGAGCGGACGAACGCGCGCACGCTCACGGAGCTCCCGTTCGCGCCGCGGCTCGCGGTCTGCGACGTCTCCTTCATCTCGGTGCGCCTCGCGCTGCCGCCCGTGCTGCGCCTCTGCGCACCGGGCTGGCAGGCGGTCGTGCTCGTGAAGCCGCAGTTCGAGGCCGGCCGTGCCGACGTCGGCAAAGGAGGCGTCGTGCGCGACGACGAGGTGCGGCGTCGCGTCGTGCGCGTGGTCGCCGATGCGGCGCCGTCGTGGGGAGCGAGCGTGCTCGGCGTCGTAGACTCGGGGCTCCCGGGGCCGAAAGGGAACCGGGAGATCTTCCTCCACCTCGCGCACTCCGAGCACCCGACGCTTCCCGATGACCTCGACGAGCGGATCGAGCATGCACTCGCCGGTTGAGACCGCGGCGCTTGTTGCGCACGGCCGCCTCGACGTCCGCGACGCAGTCGAGCGCGTGCGGGCGGTCGCCGAGAGCGCCGGCGTGCAGCTCGTGGACGATCCTGCGCGCGCGCAGCTCGCGGTGGCGGTCGGAGGCGACGGGACGATCCTCCGCACGCTCGCGCGGCTGCTCGGCACGGGCGTTCCCGTGATCGGCATCAACTTCGGTCGCGTCGGCTTCCTGGCCTCGATCGAGCCGGACCGGCTCGAGGGCGATCTCGCGCGCGTCTTCGCCGGCGAGTACCGAACGATCGAGCAGCCGACGCTCGAGGCGCAGCTCGACGGCAGGACGTTCGTCGCCGTCAACGACGTCGTGGCCACGAGCTCGACGATCGGCCGGATGATCGAGCTCGGCTGGTCGATCGCGGGCGAGGATCTCGGGGTCGTCTCCTGCGACGGGATGATCTGCTCCACGCCGTCGGGCTCGACCGCGTACAACCTCTCGAACGGCGGCCCCGTCCTCGTCCGCGGGCTCGACGCGATGGCGATCACGTTCATCGCACCGCACTCGCTCGATGCCCGGCCGCTGGTCGTGCCTCGCGGAGCGGAGCTGACGGTGCGCAACGCCACGCCCGACGTGGGAGCAGTCGTGCTCGCCGACGGGCACGAGAGCGGCGATCTCGTGCCCGAGCGGATCCTCTCGATCCGGCTCGGCGAGCAGCGGAGCCTGCTCGCGACGCTCCCGGAGACGACCTTCTTCGGGCGCTATCGCGAAACGTTCACGTCCTAAAGAGCGAGTGGGCGGCGTCGGCCCGCGGGACTACGATCGCTGCGTGCTTCGGCGGCTCCGCATCGAGAACCTCGTCCTCATCCGCGAGGCGGAGCTCGAGCTCGGGCCCGGGCTGAACGCGATCACCGGGGAGACGGGTGCCGGAAAGACGATCCTCGCGCAGGCGCTCGGCCTCCTGCTCGGCGCGAAGGGCGACGACTCGTACGTCGGCGCTGCCGGCGAGGAGGCCTACGTCGAGGCGGAGCTCGACCTCCCGGAGGAGCTCGAGGAGCTCGCAGAGCTGCGACCGGAAGACGAGGACGCCCTCGTCGCCTCCCGCCGCGTCTTCGCCGACGGCCGGACGCGTGCCTACGCGTGGGGACGCGCCGCTGCTCGGGAGGACGTCGCGGCGGCCGTCGAGCGCGTCGTGGCGATGTCGGGCCAGTTCGAGCAGCGCCGGCTGGCGAAGCCGTCCTATCAGCTCGAGGTGCTCGACCGCTTCTGCGGAGAGGAGCAGCTCGCCCGACGCACCGCGGTGCGGACGGCGTGGCGGGAGCTGCAGACCGCCCGCCGCCGGCACGACGAGCTGACGGCGAACGCCGCGTTCGCGGAGACTCGGCTCACGGAGCTGCGCGCGCTCGTCGAGGACACCGACGGCATGGAGCCGGGTGAGGAAGACCAGCTGCGCACCGAGCGCGAGCGGCACCGGCACGTCGCCGAGCTCGCCGACGGGGCGGCCGCCGCGGCAGCGGCGCTCACGCCGGAAGACGGGGACGGAGCCAGCGATCTCGTCGCGCTCGCCGAGCGGTCGGTGGCTCCGCTCGAACGGCTCGCACCCGAGCTGCAGCGGGCCGGCGAGGAGCTGCGCGACGTCGAGCTTCGGCTGCGCGAGACCGCGTCCGATCTCCACGCCTTTCTGGCCTCGCTCGGGGCGGAGCCGAGTCGACTCGAGCAACTCGAGGCGGGGCTCGACCGGATCGCAGAGACGAAGCGGCGCTTCCGTTGCGCGACGTATGACGAGCTGCTGACGAAGCGCGAAGAAGCACGGGCTGAGCTCGCGGCGCTCGAGGACGGCTCCGTTCCCGGCGAGGTCGCGGCACGCGAGCTCGCGGCCGCCGAGGAACGTGTCCACGCGCTCGCCCTCGAGCTCCGGGCCGAGCGAAACGCGGGAGCGCCCGCGTTCGCCGACGCAGTCGCCGCCGAGCTGCGCGGCGTCGGCATGGGCGAAGGCGAGTTCGTCTGCGAGCTGCAGGAGCGCGACGAGCCGGGCTCGACCGGAGGCGACGAGGCCGTCTTTCTCGTCCGCCCGAACGCAGGATTGCCGTTCGCGCCGGTAGCGGAGACCGCCTCGGGCGGTGAGCTCTCCCGAATCGCGCTCGCCATCGCGGCCGTGGCCGGCGGCGACACGCTCGTGTTCGACGAGATCGATGCCGGGATCGGCGGCGAGGCGGCACACGCCGTCGGCGGATTGCTCCAGCGGCTCGCCGAGCACGCTCAGGTCGTGACCATCACCCACCTCCCTCAGATCGCCGCGCTCGCCGATCGCCACTTCCGGGTCGAGAAGACGCCCGGCGACCCGACGCATACGCGAATCGAGCAGCTCGGCGACGACGAGCGGAAGACCGAGCTCGAGCGGATGCTCGGTGGACAGGAGTTCCTTGCCGCGGTACGAGGCTAGGCGCACGCTGCCGGCGCCCGTCGAGGAGGTCTGGGCGGTGCTCGCCGACCCGGCGCGCTGGCCCGAGTGGTGGCCCGGCCTCGTGGAAGCGGCGCCGAGCGTGCGGCGCGCGCTCGCTCCCGGTGCGCACTGGCACCTCGAGGGCACGAACCGGCCGAGCCTCCTGCGCCGCCCCCAGCTCGGAGGGTCCCTGCTCGTCCTCGAAGTGGTGCCCCTGAAGCACGTCTCCTTCCAGCTGACCAGCGAGCATGCGGAGGTCGAGCTCGACCTCGCGCCCGTGGAGGACGGCGAAACGCAGGCGACGCTCGCCGTCGAGGCTCCGCGGTTCGGCGGCCTGGGACGGACCGTCCCCTCGCAGGCGCTTGCGGGGCTCGCGGCGCTCGTCCGGCCGGCCTCCTAGGTTCCAGCCGTTCCCGCTGCTACCCTGAAATCCCGTGAGCACACGGGCCCCGAAGTACGTCTTTGTGACAGGCGGGGTCGTGTCGGCTCTGGGGAAGGGAATCGTCGCCGCTTCGCTCGGTCGCCTGCTCAAGGCACGCGGGCTGCGCGTCCAGTTGCAGAAGTTCGATCCCTACCTCAACGTCGACCCGGGGACGATGAGCCCGTTCCAGCACGGCGAGGTCTTCGTCACGGAGGACGGCGCCGAGACCGACCTCGACATCGGCCACTACGAGCGCTTCGTCGACGAGAACTTCCTGCGCAGCGCGAGCCACAGCGCCGGCGCGATCTGGGACACCGTCCTGCGCAAGGAGCGCAAGGGCGACTTCCTCGGCGCGACGGTGCAGGTGATCCCGCACATCACGAACGAGATCAAGGCGCGCATCCGGCGCGCCGCCGAGGCGACCCCGGCCGACGTCGTCATCTCCGAGATCGGCGGCACCGTGGGCGACATCGAGTCGCTGCCGTTCCTCGAGGCGATCCGCCAGTTCCGGAGGGAGGTCGGGACCGAGAACGTGGTGTACGTCCACGTCACCCTTGTCCCGTTCATCGAGGCGGCGGGCGAGCTGAAGACGAAGCCGACGCAGCACTCGGTCAACGAGCTGCGCCGCATCGGTATCCACCCCGACGTCGTCGTCTGCCGCTCGCACGAGGAGCTCTCGCGCGACATCCGGGACAAGATCGCGCTCTTCGCCGACGTCGACCCCGGAGCGGTCGTCGCCAGCCCCGACGTCCCGGACGTGTACGAGGTGCCGCGCGTCCTCCACGGCGAAGGGCTCGACCGGCTCGTCGGCGAGCGGCTCGGCCTCGACCTCGGTGAGCCGGACCTGTCCGACTGGGACGCACTGCTCGAGCGGATCCACAGCCGGCGCGACGTGGTCGAGATCGCGCTGGTCGGCAAGTACGTGAAGCTCCAGGACGCCTACCTCTCCGTCCACGAAGCGCTCAAGCACGCCGGGCTGGAGCACGGCAGCGCCGTTCGTGTGCGCTGGATGGACGCCGAGGACATGTCCTATGACGAGGCGGCCGAACTGCTCGAGAGCGTCGACGGCGTGCTCGTGCCGGGCGGCTTCGGCTCGCGCGGCTGGGAGGGCAAGATCCTCGCGTGCCAGGTCGCGCGCGAGCGGCGCATCCCGTACCTCGGCATCTGCCTCGGCATGCACGTCGCCGTCTCCGAGTTCGCGCGCCACGTGGTCGGGCTCGAAGGCGCGAACTCGACCGAGATGGATCCGGAGACGCCGTATCCGGTCATCGACCTCCTGCCGGAGCAGAAGGGGATCGAGGATCTCGGCGGCACGATGCGGCTCGGCGCCCAGGCGGTCGAGCTCCCGGAGGGCACACGCACACGCGAGCTCTACGGCGACGACACGATCCACGAGCGCCACCGGCACCGCTACGAGGTCAACAACACGTTCCGCGACCGCCTCGTCGAGGCTGGGCTCGTCGTGAGCGGCACGTTCCAGGAGGGCCGGCTCGTGGAGATCGTCGAGCTGCCCGACCATCCCTGGTTCGTCGCGAGCCAGTTCCACCCGGAGTTCAAATCCCGGCCGACGCGGGCGACGCCGCTCTTCCGCGGCTTCGTCGGCGCTGCGCTCGACCGCGCGCGCACGCGGGCCGGCGAGCGCGTCGCCGTCTGAGCCTCCGCCTCTAGGATCGGCGCGTGTCCGAGGCGGCCGACCTCTTCCTCGACCTCGCCGCGATCCCGAGCCCGCCGGGTGAGGAGCGCGGCGTGGCTGATGCCGTGCTGCGCTATCTGAATGGTCTCGGCCTCGAGCCGGACGAGGATGCCTGCGGTCCGCGGATCGGCTCGACTGCCGGCAACGTGTACGCGCGAGTCGAGCCGACGGCGGAGGGGACGCCGCTCTTCCTCTGCGCGCACATGGACACCGTCCCTCCCGACGGAAGGCTCGAACCGATGGTGGTGGACGGCGTGCTCCGCAACGCGAGCGGCACGATCCTCGGCGCCGACAACAAGGCGGCGATCACGGCGATGCTCGAGGGCGTGCGGCGCGTGCTCGTCGAGAACCTGGCACACGCCGGAATCGAGCTCGTGTTCACGCCGATGGAGGAGGTCGGGCTGATCGGCGCGGGGGCGTTCGACCACGAACGGCTTCACGCGCAGGTCGGGTACGTCTACGACCAAGAAGGGCCGATGGGCGAGGTCGTCCTCGGTGCGCCGTGGTCGCGGGCGCTGGAGGTGCGCTTCCACGGCCGCTCCGCGCACGCCGGCATGGCGCCGGAGGAAGGGCGTTCGGCTATCCAGGCGGCGGCCAAGGCGATCGCCGACCTGCGGCTCGGCCGGGTCGACGAGCTGACTACGGCGAACGTCGGGACGATCACCGGCGGCACCGCGGGCAACGTCGTTCCCGAGTGGTGCACGTTCAGCGCCGAGGCGCGGAGTCACGACGAGGCGACGCTGGCGGAGGTCGTGCAGGAGATGCTCGACGCCTTTTCCTTCGCCGCCACCGAGACGGAATGCGACGTCGAGACGACGCTGCGGAAGAGCTACGACGGCTACCGGCTGAAGCGGGACGAGCCGGCCGTCGCGCTGGCGGCGACGGCGTTCACCAGTTGCGGCTTCGAGCCACGCTACGGGCTCTCCGGCGGCGGCGCCGACGCAAACGTCTTCAACGGCCGCGGGCTCCGCTGCGTGAACCTGTCGCACGGCGTATTCGGCTTCCACACGCCGGACGAGCACGTCTCGGTCGCGGATCTCGAGGCGATGGTCGACGTGACGGTCGCGCTCGTGGAGGCTGCGCGGGCGTGAGCCTCGAGCCCGACTCCTCTCGGCGCGTGTACGAAGGACGCCTGCTCGGCCTGACGGTCGAGCGATGGGGAGAGAACGAGCGCGAGATCGTCGAGCATCCCGGGGCGGTCGCCATGGTTGCGGTGGACGCCGAGGGATACGTGACGCTCGTCCGCCAGCTACGCGAGGCGACGCGGAAGCGTCTGCTCGAGATCCCTGCCGGGACCGCCGAGCCGGGCGAGCAGCCCCTCGAGACCGCGAAACGGGAGCTACGGGAGGAGTGCGGCCTGACCGGCGGCGAGTGGCGCGAGCTGACGGCGTTCTGGACGACGCCGGGCTTCTGTCGCGAACGGATGCACGTGTTCGCCGTGGAGGGCGCCGAGCGCGGGGCAGCGGCTCCGGCCGACGACGAGGAGCTCGAGATCGTCCGCTGGCCGGTCGCCGAGATCGGGCGGCGGCTGCACGAGATCGAGGACGCGAAGACGCTCGCCGGCTTGTTGCTGTACCTCAGCACGCTTCCGGGGCGGCCCGGCCCGAGTTAGCGACCGTTCCACACCCCCACCCAGGGTGGGGGCCGATCCCGCCGACCCTCGAGAGCGACGCTACCCGCGAAAGCGTGCCGAAGCCGTGCTTTCGCGTCGTGAGTCGCAAGCAAGTTCCTCGTGGCTTCGTCGCGCGGCGCCGGGGAGATAGTGTCTCCGGGCCTTGCGTATCGGTGTTCCGAAGGAGATCAAGACCGACGAGTACCGGGTGGCGCTCACCCCGGCGGGCGCGCGCGAGCTGATCCAGCGCGGGCACGAGGTCCTCGTCGAGTCGTCGGCGGGAGAGGGAAGCGCGTTCCCCGACAAGCAGTACGAGCGGGCTGGGGCCCGGATCGTCTCGGTCGACGACGCCTGGGGACAGGCCGACCTCCTGCTCAAGGTCAAGGAGCCGATCGAGCGCGAGTACTCGCGGCTGCGGGAAGGACTCGTGCTCTTCACGTACCTCCACATCGCAGCAGACGAGCCGCTCACGCGAGCGCTGGCGGACAGCGGCATCGCCGCAGTCGCCTACGAAACGGTGGAGACCGACGACCGCCGGCTGCCCCTTCTCGCCCCGATGAGCGAGATCGCGGGCCGGCTCGCACCGCAGGCCGCGGCGCACTTCCTCGAGAAGCCGCTCGGCGGGCGGGGAGTCCTCCTTGCAGGGACTCCGGGCGTGCAGCCCGGCCACGTCGTCGTCCTCGGCGGTGGAATCGTCGGCTACAACTCGGCGATCATCGCTCTCGGCCTCGGTGCGCGGGTCACGGTTCTCGAGCGCTCGATCGACCGGATGCGCCACCTCGACGAGATCCTCTCCGGCCGCGTCAGCCTGCTCATGTCGTCGAGTCTCGAGATCGACCTGAACATCGCGCACGCGGACGTCGTGATCGGTGCCGTCCTCATTCCGGGCGCGCGCGCTCCGAAGCTCATCAGCCGCGAGATGCTTTCCGACATGCAGCCCGGCGCCGTCATCGTCGACGTCGCCATCGACCAGGGCGGCTGTATCGAGACCGCGCACCCCACCACGCACTCGGATCCGGTCTACGAGGTCGACGGGATCGTCCACTACTGCGTCGCGAACATGCCCGGCGGTGTTCCGGTCACCTCGACGAAGTCGCTCACGAACGCGACGCTGCCGTACGTCGAGGCGATCGCCGAGCACGGGCTCGCCGAAGCGGTGTCGAGCGATCCGTCACTCGGGCGGGGCGTGAACGTCCTCGACGGGAAGATCACGTACGAGGCGGTCGCGGAGGCGCATGGGCTCGACTACACGCCGCTCGCCGACGTGCTGCCGCTCGCGCCGGTCTAGCTGTCCGCTTGGCCGCCCGGCTTCGGCTTCTTCTGGGGCGGGGTCCACTTCACGACGATCCAGGTCACTCCCGCGGCGACCCCGATGATCGAGGCGACGTAGAAGACGAAACCGATGAGACCGAGGACGTTGGACACGGGCTACCTAGAATAGCCCGATGCCCAGGGCGTGCGTCATCGTGCTCGATGCCGTCGGTGCCGGCGAGCTGCCGGACGCCGCGCAGTACGGAGACGAGGGGTCGAACACACTCGGCAACGTCGCGACAGCTGTCGGCGGGCTCGACCTGCCGAGCCTCGAGGCGCTTGGCCTCGGCAACGTCGAGCCGCTCGAGGGATGCCCGCCACAGCCGGGCGCACCGGCGGTCGCGGGCCGACTCTTCGAGCGTTCGAAGGGCAAGGACACGACCACGGGCCACTGGGAGCACATGGGGATCGTCACCGCACAGCCGTTCCCCACCTACCCGCACGGCTTCCCGCACGACGTGATCGACCCGTTCATGCACAAGACCGGCCGGGGGGTGCTGGGCAACAAGGCGGCGTCGGGGACGGAGATCATCCAGGAGCTGGGGGAGGAGCACCAGCGCACCGGGAAGTGGATCGTCTACACCTCTGCGGACTCCGTCTTCCAGATCGCAGCCCACGAGGACACGATCCCACTGGAGGAGCTCTACGACGGGTGCCGGGCGGCGCGTGAGATCCTCACGGGGAAGCACGCAGTCGGCCGCGTCATCGCCAGGCCGTTCACGGGCGAGCCGGGCAACTACGTCCGGACGCCGAACCGCCACGACTTCTCGCTCGAGCCGCGCCGGCCGAACTACCTGACGCTCGTGCGCGAGACCGGCAAGAGGGTGTACGGCGTCGGCAAGATCGGCGACATCTTCGCGGGCTGCGACATCGACGAGTCGCACCCGACGAAGTCGAACATCGAGGGGATCCAGCAGACCGAGAAGCTCCTCCGAGAGACGGACGAGGGCCTCGTCTTCGTCAACCTCGTCGAGACGGACATGCTCTGGGGCCACCGCAACGACCCGGTCAACTTCCACCGCTGCCTGCAGGACTTCGACTACCGGCTCCCCGACCTGCTCGACGCGCTCCGGTCGGGCGACCTGCTGATCATCACGTCGGACCACGGCTGCGACCCGACGACGCCGTCGACGGATCACTCGCGCGAATACGCGATGCTGCTCGCGTACGTCGAGGGACGGAACGCGGCCGGCCGGACCCACGAAGGCGAGTTCTCGGACGTCGGCGCGACCGTGAATGCCTGGCTCGGCGGCAAGGCGCCGTCGCGCGGGATTCCCGGACAGCCGATCGCGACGCCTTAGGAGCTCCCGGCCCTCGGGCACACGACTACGCTGGCCACATGCCGGAGCTGCCGGAGGTCGAGAGCGTCCGCAGGCAGCTCGAGCCCGCGCTCGTCGGACGGCGCTTCGAGCGGGTGAGCATCGACGACCCGCGCCTCGTGCGCCCATACGAGCCCGCCGAGGTGGCGGCCGAGCTGGAAGGGGAGAGCGTCGCGGCGGTCGAGCGGCGCGGCAAGTATCTGGTTGTTCGGTTCGAGAGCGGCCGAGCTCTCCTGATTCACCTCCGGATGACGGGAAGTCTGCTGAGTGCTCCGAGCGGGTCGCTCCCGGACGATCCGCATCGTCGCGCTGTTGTCAACCTAGACGACGGATCGGACGTTGCGTACCGAGACGTGCGCCGCTTCGGCACCTGGCTCCTGCTCGAGCCCGGCGAGGCGGAGCCGTACATCGCGGCCCGCGTCGGCGACGAGCCGCTCGACGCGCTCTTCACGGCTGCCCGGCTCGGAGAGCGTCTTGCCGGCCGCCGCACGTCGCTCAAGGCGGCGCTGCTGGATCAGCGCACCCTCGCGGGGATGGGGAACATCTACGTCGACGAGGCGCTGTGGCGCGCGCGGCTCAACCCGCTGCGTCCCGCCGCCGGCCTCGACCGCATCGAGCTGCGGCGGCTGCACCGCGGGATCCGCGCCGCGCTGGAGCACGGCCTCGCCCGGCAGGGATCGACCCTTCGCGACTACCGCCTACCCGACGGAAGTGGAGGCTCGATGCAGGACGAGTTCCGCGTCTACGGACGCCGTGACGAGCCCTGCGACCGCTGCGGGACGCTGATCGCCCGCACACAGGTCGCCGGCCGAACGACCTGGTTCTGTCCCACGTGCCAGCCGGCGGAGCCGGGTCAGGCCGCGAGGAGCTCGTCGAGGCAGCCCTCGCGATCGAGGCGCCAGAGCTCGGTGTAGCCGCCGATTGGCTGCCACCGGGTGCCTTCGGCGCCCGGGGTCTTCCGCTGGCCGTCGCCGGCTTCGCCGGCGGCGGTTCCAGCACAGTCGATGAGTATCTGGGGCACCGTCCAGCCGCCGGTCGCATCGAACACGGTCTGCCGGAAGGCCGGGTCGTCGTCGAGGGAGATCTCCTCGTAGGCGAGTCCGCGGGAGTCGAGGAGCGTCTTCGCGCGCACGCAGAAGCCGCACCAGCGCGTCGTATACATCTGGATCCTGGGCATTCCCGCTTACAACGCATACGCCGCGCCGGCTGTTCCTGCCGGTGCCGTCCCTAGACTCCGGACATGGCCGGACGGGCGTACAGCACGGAAGCCGTCGTGCTCCGGTCGATGCGGCTCGGAGAGGCCGATCGCGTGCTTCACCTCTACACCGAGGCGCACGGCCGGGTCGGCGCGGTGGCGAAGGGCGTGCGCAAGACGATGTCGCGCTTCGGGGCGCGGCTCGAGCCGCTCTCGCACGTCGACCTCGTCCTCCACCGCGGACGCGGCGAGCTCCAGACGGTGACCGCGGCGCAGCTCGTCCGGTCGCACCGGGAGACGCGCGAGGACTACTACCGCTTCTCGGTCGGGACGATCGGCGCCGAGGCGATGCTGCGCCTGTTCAGCGAGGAGGAGGCGAACGAGCGCGCATTCACCGCGCTGACGCGCTTCCTCGACCTCCTCGACGTGACCTCGCATGCCGCCGACCGGCCGACCCTCGACCCGCTCGGGCTCGCGTTCCAGCTCAAGCTTCTCTGGCTGTCCGGCTACCTGCCGCACGTCACCGCCTGCGCCGAGTGCGGCGCGGAGCGGGAGCCGCTCGTCGGCTACTCGCCGCGCGCCGGAGGTGCTGTTTGCGAGCGTTGCGCGCCGGCGACCGAAGCGCTCGCACTCGCCCACGACGGGGTCGCGGGGATCGAGGCGCTCCTCGCACGGCCGCTGGCCGACGCCTCGCAACTCGGTCTCTCGGAGCGGGCGCAGCGCGACGTCCTACGGGTGATCACCGCCTCGTACGAGTACCACGGCGGCTTCCGGCTGCGGACGCTGAGCGCTTAGCCGGCGTAGCCGAAGGCTTCGAAGTTCAGTGTGCCCTGCTCGCACACGCTCGTGGGCGGCTTGAACGGCGCCTCTGTCACCCCTCCGCCCGCCGTGGTCAGCTGGAACGTGTGCGCCTGAGGCTGGCAGGAGCCCGACTGCGAGTCTCCCTCCCCGGCCACGTCCGGAGAGAAGCGTGCCTGCGCGATCGCCGAAGCGCCGGGCGGGAGCACGATCAGCTTGCCGCGCGATCCCGACGCCTTGATGTGCGTCGGCAGAGCCGTGCCGGTCGTGCCGAGCAGTGTTCCCTGTGGAATGCCGTGCAGGGAACACGGGCCGGGAGAGGTGTTCTTGGCTGTGAGGGCATAGGCGATCTGGCCGGCTCCGGAACTGTTCGCGATTTCGGCAAACGTCGCCGCGAGCTGTGGCCCTAGGCAGGGCTTCGCCGACGACACGGATCCCGTCGTCGTCACCGTCTGGGTGGAGGTGATCGTCTGCGTGTGCGTGACCGTGACGGTCTTCGCCGCGCTGCCGAGGCAGCCGGCAGCGGTCAGTCCGACTGCGGTGAGGACCAGTCCCGCTCCAGCGCGTCGTCCAGCCACGCGCGGACGCCGCTGATCGGGAGCCGCTCCTGCGCGAGCGTGTCCCGGTCTCGCACGGTGACGGTCTCGTCCTCGAGCGTCTGTTCGTCCACGGTGAATGCCCACGGCGTCCCTATTTCGTCCTGGCGACGATAACGCCTGCCGATCTGGCCGCCCTCGTCGTGCTCGACCACGTGGTGGCGGCGCAGCTCCTCGTAGAGCGCCCGCGCCCGGGTGGCCATGCCTTCGTCCCTCGGGATGAGCGGAAGAATCGCTGCCTTCACGGGCGCAACCTTTGGATGGAGGCGGAGGACGACGCGCTCGCGGTCGCCGACGACCTCCTCGTGGTAGGCGTCGCAGAGGAGCGCGACGAAGATCCGCTCGATGCTCACGGCGGGCTCGATCACGTACGGCGTGTAGCGGTTGCCGTCGGGGTCGATCCACTCGAGCTTCGTGCCCGAGTGCTGCGTGTGCTGCGTGAGGTCGTAATCGCCACGATTCGCGACTCCCTCGAGCTCCTGCCAGCCGATGGGGTAGAGGTACTCGATGTCGCTCGTCGCGCTGGAGTAGTGGGAGCGCTCCGCCTCGTCATGCTCGCGCACCCGGAGGTAGCTCTCCCGTAGGCCGAGGCTGCGATGCCAGCCGAGCCGCTGGTCGAGCCAGTACTCGAACCACTGCGTTGCGTCCGCGGGTGGGACGAAGAACTCCATCTCCATCTGCTCGAACTCACGGACGCGGAAGAGGAAGTTGCCCGGCGTGATCTCGTTCCGGAACGACTTGCCGACCTGTGCGATGCCGAACGGCGGTTTGCGTCGCGCGAGCTGGGCGACGTTCTTGAAGTTGATGAAGATCCCCTGAGCGGTCTCGGGGCGGAGGTACGCCGCGGAGCTCTCGTCCTGCAGCGCGCCGACGTGCGTCTCGAACATGAGGTTGAACTGCCGCGGCTCCGTGAGGTCGCAGTCGGGCGTCTCGCCGGGGCGCTTGCTCGGTTTGCGGCCGCAGCTCGCCTGGTCGAGCTGATCGGCGCGGAAGCGGAGCTTGCACGTGCGGCAGTCGACGAGCGGGTCGGTGAAGCCGGCGACGTGGCCGGATGCCTCCCAGACACGGGGGTTGAGGATGATCGCCGAGTCGAGGGCGACGATGTCGTCGCGCTCCTGCACCATCGCGCGGAACCAGAGCGAGCGGATGTTGTTCTTCGTAAGGACGCCGTAGTGGCCGTAGTCGTACGTCGAGCCAAGGCCGCCGTAGATCTCGGAGGACGGGAAGACGAAGCCGCGGCGGCGGCAGAGGGAGACGATCGTCTCCATCGTCACCGGTTGCGTCGTCTCGGCCATGGGCGGAGGTTACCCGGGCGGTTCGCGGCGAACTTGGCACGAACTCTCCACGTCGGCGCCGGCGGCGCCGACGTAACGTGGCTTCCCCGGGGTGGGTGGGGGTTTGGGATGGTGAGAGAGACAGCACCGCCCGGGTTACGCTGACCGCCGATGCCGAACCCGCCGGTCGAGCTCCATGTCGTCTCCGACGCCACCGGCGAGACCGCGGCGCGTCTCGTCCAGGCGCTCGAGGCGCAGTTCCCCGAGCAGGACTTCGTCGAGATCCGCCATCCGCGCGTCGAGTCCCAGGACGACCTCCAGCTCGCGGTCAACCGCATGCGCGGCAGGCCCGCTGTTGTCGTCTACACGCTCGTCCAGCCGCAGCTCCGCGAGGCCATGCGCACCCTCTGCCGCCGGGCGCGCCTCCACTACTGCGACCTGCTCGGCCAGCCGATCGACGCCGTCGCCCGCGTCTCGGGGCAGGCGGCCACGATGACTCCGGGCTCGCGGCCGCCGCTCAACTCCGCCTATTTCAAGCGGATGGAGGCGATCGAGTTCGCCGTCCGTTACGACGACGGGGTCGCGCACGGCCTGCACGACGCAGACGTCGTCCTCGTCGGCGTCTCCCGCACCTCGAAGACGCCGCTCTCGATCTACCTCGGCTACCTCGGTCACAAGGCCGCGAACGTCCCGGTCGTGAAGGGGATCGCGCCGCCGGCCGAGCTGTTCGACGTCGACCGGGCCAAGGTGGTCGGGCTCACGATCGACCCGGACCGGCTCGCCGAGATCCGCCGCGCGCGTGTGAAAGCGATGGGCGCGCCCGGCCGCAACCGCCAGTACGCCGAGCTCGCCGAGATCTACGAGGAGCTCGAGCAGGCGAAGAAGCTCCACCGCCGGCTGCGTTGCCCGGTGATCGACATCTCCGAGCTGTCGATCGAGGAGACGGCGCACCGCATCCTCCGCGTCGTCGAGGAGCGTGCCGAAGAGACGAAGGCGCCCGCCGCGTCGTGAGCCCGAAACCCCGCATCCCGCTCTGGCGTTGGGGAATCTGGTGGCTCGCCCTGATCATCGGGGACTTCCTGTTCTACGTCTTGCTCACGCCAGTGTGGATCGGGCTGCGAGCGCTCGCCTGGGTCGCGGAGTTCCGTGCCAGGCGCCGCTGACCCGGACAAGCTGCCTGCATATGACAACATCTTCGGCCCTATGACCCGCTACGTCTACGGCTTCGACGAGCCCTCCGCAGGCGGCCGCGAGCTCCTCGGCGGCAAGGGGATCGGGCTCGCCGAGATGACGCAGCTCGGTGTCCCCGTTCCGGCCGGCTTCACGATCACGACCGACGCCTGCCGGGCCTTCATGGCCTCCGGCGGCGAGGTCGAGGGTCTCGACGAGGAGGTCGATGAGCATCTCGCGCGGCTCGAGGAGCAGACCGGAAAGCGCTTCGGAGATCCCGAGGATCCGCTGCTGGTCTCCGTTCGCTCCGGCGCCGCGATCTCGATGCCCGGGATGATGGACTCGATCCTCAACGTCGGGCTCAACGACGATTCGGTGGCCGGTCTCGGACGCTCGACCGGCAACGACGAGTTCGCCCGGGACTGCTACCGCCGGCTGATCCAGATGTTCGGCGAGACCGTCGACGACATCCCGCACGAGAGCTTCAGCGTCGACGACTCCGTCGACAAGGCCCGGGAGATCTACGAGCACGAGACCGGGCACGGCTTTCCGCAGGACGCGCGCGAGCAGCTGCGACGCGCAATCACGGCCGTCTTCGACTCCTGGAACTCGTCGCGCGCGCAGGTCTACCGGCGCATGTACGCGATCCCCGACGACCTCGGCACCGCGGTCAACCTCGTCCAGATGGTCTTCGGGAACAAGGGCGACGACTCGGCGACCGGCGTGTGCTTCACGCGCGACCCCTCGACCGGCGAGCAAGGCGTCTACGGCGAGTACCTGGTCAACGCGCAGGGCGAGGACGTCGTCGCCGGGACCCGAACGCCGCAGCCGCTCGCCGAGCTGCGCGAGCGCATGCCCCACGCGTACGGCCAGCTCCTCGAGACCATGGGCGCGCTCGAACACCACTATCGCGACATGCAGGACATCGAGTTCACCATCGAGCAGGGACACCTCTACCTCCTCCAGACGCGCACTGCGAAGCGGACGGCGGCGGCCGCGATCAAGTGCGCGGTCGACATGACGGCGGAAGGGCTCATCGAGCGTGACGAGGCGGTCGCGCGGATCGACCCGGCCCAGCTCGACCAGCTCCTGCACCCGCGCCTCGACCCGGACGCCGAGTTCGAGGTCGCGGCGCAGGGCCTCAACGCGTCCCCCGGCGCGGCCTCCGGGAAGATCGTCCTCGACGCCGACACTGCCGAGGAGCACGGCAAGGCCGGTGAGCCGGTGATTCTCGTCCGCTGGGAGACGACGCCCGACGACATCCACGGTCTCATCCAGGCGCAGGGCGTCCTCACCGCGCACGGCGGGATGACCTCGCACGCGGCTGTCGTGGCGCGCGGGATGGGCAAGCCGTGCGTCGCGGGCTGCGACGGCCTCGACATCGACACGAGGGCGAAGACCGTCCGCCTCGGCGGGCACCAGTTGCGCGAGGGCGACGTGATCACGATCGACGGCGGCACCGGCCGCGTCGTCGTCGGCGAGGTCCCACTCGTCCCGCCCGCGATCAACCAGGACTTCGAGACGATCCTCGAGTGGGCAGACGACCTGCGCCGGCTCAGGGTGCGCGCGAACGCCGACAACGCCGACGACGCTGCGAAGGCCCGCGAGTTCGGCGCGCAGGGCATCGGGCTCTGCCGCACCGAGCACATGTTCTTCGGCGAGGAGCGGTTGCCGGTCGTGCAGGAAATGATCCTCGCCGCCGACGAGGCAGGTCGCCGCGACGCGCTCGACCGGCTCCTCCCGTTCCAGCAATCCGACTTCGAGGCGATCTTCGAGGCGATGGCCGGGCTGCCGGTGACGATCCGGCTCCTCGACCCGCCGCTGCACGAATTCCTGCCGCCGCTCGAGGAGGCGAAGGACGAGCGGATGCGCCGACGCATCCGCGTCCTCACCGAGTCGAACCCGATGCTCGGCACGCGCGGCTGCCGGCTCGGCATCCAGTGGCCGGAGGTCTACGAGATGCAGGTGCGGGCGATAGCGCGCGCGGCGAAGGCGGTGCAGGAGCGTGCCGGCGACCCGCCGCTCGTCGAGATCATGCACCCGCTCGTCGGGTTCCGCGAGGAGCTGCGCCGGCTGCGCGAGCTGACCGAGCACGTGATGGAGGAGGAAGCGCCGGGACTCGAGTACCTCTGCGGGACGATGATCGAGCTACCGCGCGCCGCGCTGCGTGCCGACGAGATCGCCGAGGTTGCCGACTTCTTCTCCTTCGGCACGAACGACCTGACGCAGACGGCGCTCGGCATGTCGCGCGACGACGCCGAGGGGAAGTTCCTCACCTTCTACCTCGAGGACGGCGTGCTCGAGCGCAACCCGTTCGAGGTGCTCGACACCGAAGGCGTCGGCGAGCTGATGCGGATCGCGGTCGAGCGGGGGAGAGGGTCGAAGCCCGACCTCAAGCTCGGCATCTGCGGCGAGCACGGCGGCGAGCCGAGCTCGGTCGCGTTCTGCCACCACATCGGGCTCGATTACGTGAGCTGCTCGCCGTATCGCGTCCCGCTCGCCCGGCTCGCGGCCGCGCAGGCCGTGCTGCAGGAGGCGCACCGCGCCGAGTACGTCCAGGCCGGCGGGTGACATCCGGCGCCACGGCGCCGTATAACAGCGGGATGAAGCGCGGAATGCTGTGCGCGACGTTTGCCGTGGCGGCAGTTGTCTGCGGCGGAGCGGCCGCGAGCCCGCATCACTCGGTCACAAGGGCCGAGGCAAGAACGCGGCTGGGGCGGCTACTAGGCGTGAAGCCGCGGCAGATGTGGCGCGCGTGGACCGCCGTCGGGACGAGCTCGGTCGTGCTCGAGTGGAGGGCGTACGCGCCGCACGCGCGGATTCCGGTCGTAGGCGGACCTGCCGGAGTCACCGTCGCTCCGTACTACCGCGGGCCTGCGATCGCCTGGATGGGTGTCGCGGGGGATGGGCCGATCGGCGTCGGCTCCGACCGGATGCGGCGGCGTCAGCACATCCTCCCGCTGCGTTCGACGAGCATCCCCGCCTCGCTCGTCTCGGCTCTTGTGAGCAACGGAGCGCTGGTCAGCCTGGCGCCGCTTCGCATCGAACCGACGGTCGACCGCGTCAAGGCGATCTCGAAGCTGAGGAGCTGGGGCGACCGCAGAGGCAGGCTGCAGGGCATCTGGCTCGTTCGGTTCCAGCACGGCGACGGCCGCGAACGGCTCGCCTGGATGGCGGTGACGCTCCACGCCCGCGTCCCGATCCTCGGCTGTCGTGGGAAGAACTGCAAGCCGTGGTACACGTCGCCTCTCGCTTCCTTCCTCGACGCCCGCAGCGGGAAGCAGATCGAGGCGCAGACGATCAACGGCTGGAAGCCGCAGCTCCCGCCGGTGACCGGCGCCGGGGCGGCCGGCTCACGTGCGCATCCGTCGCTGACCAACGATCTCCGCCTGACGCGGCATTTCGCCTGCGTCGACGGGAACCGGCACCGAGTCAACCGTCGGACGCTCACACGCTTCCACGCTGTGACGGCCGTCTATTGCAGCGGGGGGCAGCGCATCTATCCCGGGCAGGGACAGTGGGAGGTCTTCGTCCGCAAGGTCGCCGTGAGCAGCGTCTCGGCCCTGCAGCGGTACTACGAGCGGCCGGATGAGCCCAACCTGCCGAAGAAGGGCATCTGCTTTGCCAACTTGGTCGGGGTCGCCATTCCCGCTTTCGTCGATGCCCACGGTCGCTGGGTCGTCCCGGTTCGCTGGCCGAAAGACCGCTGCGGGCATCCAGCAGGCTTCCCACCTGCCGTTCGCTGGCACGTCGTCCGCGTGCGGCGGATCAAGCAGCTCATCTCAGCTCCTGCCGTCGCCGCGAACTGCCCGATGAGGTGGGGAAACACCGTGGCCTGGGCCGGACCTCCGCACGATTCAGCTGCCGGCGGCCCGCTCTTCCTCCGGGCGCCGAGGACCGTGCACGTCTGTGTCTTTCGGGCGCCGCCGAATCGCTTCGCGGTCGGGCACTTCGTGCGCGGCTTCCGTCTCGATGCATCTCGCACCAGGCGGCTGCTCGGAGCGCTCACCGGCCCCGGACCGAGCCGCGGTTGCGCAAAGCAACGCACGTTCGCCGTCGTTATCAGAAGCCCTGGGTCCGTAGCGAGCGTCGAGCTCGGAGGCTGCTGGCGCGTCGAGCGGGCCGATCGCCTGGCCGGCACCGCGAACCAGGCCGTGGCCCGGGCGATCCTCGACGGACGCTAGGCCAGGCCGCGCACGCGGAAATACGCGATCGCGAGGCTGCCGACGCCGACCACGACCAGCCCGACCATGCCGCCGAGGCCGAGCTGCCCGTACTGGGCACGCCCGCGGGTTCCCCAGTGGCCGTAGGCGAGCATGATCAGGATTCCGCCGATCAGGCCGCCGACATGGCCGCCCCACGAGATGCCCGGAATCACGAACGACAGGCCCAGGTTGATCGCGACCAGCGCGGCAGCCTGTCCCGCCAGGCTGCCCGTGACCTGCCATTCGAGAATCATCATCGCGCCGAGGATCCCGAAGATCGCGCCGGACGCTCCCAGGACGGGCGTGAACGGCGACTGCAGGAGCGCGCCGGCGGAGCCTGCGAGCCCCGAGACGAAGTAGAGCCCGAGGTAGCGCGCCGTGCCGAGGTACTGCTCGACAGGCCTTCCGATCACCCAGAGGGCGTACATGTTGAACGCGATGTGCAGGATCGAGGCGTGCAGGAACATCGCGGTCACGAGCCGATACCACTGGTGGTCGTGCGCGAGGTCGCCGTACGGCACGAAGAACCTGCCGTGGAGATTCGAGCCGACGAGGATGAACCTGCTCAACAACGCACCGCCCGGGCTGTTGAGGCCGGCGCCCTGGACGGCGGTGACCAGGTAGATCGCGAGGTTGATCGCGATCAAGGCCTTCGTGATCGGTGCATCCCCCGTGGCGAGCGCCATACCCGGCGCGCGGCGCACGGGCGGCGGCTTCACGCGGGTCGCCGGGCCGCGCCGGACCCCGGCGTGATCGGGGCAGCGGATGCCGACGGGAGCAAAGGTCGCGCAATCGGCACAGATCGGCCGGCCGCACTCCGAGCAGGCCAGACCGGTCTCGCGATCGGGATGCCGGTAGCAGTAGCGCGTCTCGACCGTCGACATCCGGGCTAGCGTAGCCCCCGCTGTGCGTGTCCACGTGGCCTTCACTCCTGGTGAGCTGACGCCGGCTCCGGTCGGAGTCGTGGTCGACGTCCTCCGCGCCACCTCCACGATCTGCCAGGCGCTCGCATCCGGCTACTCGCGCGTCCTGTGCTGCGCCGAGATCGAGGAGGCTCGCGCGCTCGCCGAGGGCGAAGGGCCGGCGAAGCTGGCCGGCGAGCGGCGGCTGGAGCACATCGAGGGTTTCGACTTCGGCAACTCGCCGAGCGACCTCGACGGCGAGCCGGCAGCCGAGACCCTGATCCTCACGACGACGAACGGGACGCGGCTGCTCGTTGCGGCGGCGGAGCGCTTCGAGCGTGTCTACGTCGGCTCGCTCCTCAACCTCGACGCTGTGGCAGCGGCCGCGCGCGAGAGCCGGGAGGACGTCGCGGTGCTCTGCGCCGGCGTGCTCGGCGAGCTCGCGCTCGACGACGCCTACTGCGCCGGGCGCATCGCCGAGGCACTCGGCGGCGAGCCGGCGGACTCCGCCCGCGCGGCGATCCTGCTCGCGCAGGGCTTCCCGAGCGCGCTCGAAGGCCTCGCCGCGAGCCGCAGCGCCGCGAATCTGCGCCGGCACGACCTCGAGGCCGACGTGGAGCGGTGTGCGCGGGAGAACGCCCTCGACGTCGTCCCGCGCTACGTCCGCCGCGTCGGCCCCGCGGCCGAAGTGACGCTCTAGCCCATCGCGCGGACTGCGACCTCGTGCTTCGTCACCGAGGTCCGCCTGCCCGGCGTATCCGATGCGGGCATCGCACTGAGGAACTCGTCGCCGGTCCGGTAATCGTCCTCGTTGTCGAAGAAGACGATCGCCATGGCGCTCTCTGCCTCTGGATCGTGGAGGATCATCATCTCCGTCGCAGGAAGACCCTCGGGACGCTCGCCGTCCTCGATCTCGCTCTTCAGCGCCGCGATCCGGTCCGCGTCGATGCCCTCGAACGTAACGACCCGTGCCAGTGCCATCGAGTTCTCCTTTCGCTTGGGTACGGGCGTGAGCCTACGCCTGGGCGGCGAGCTCGGCCAGCGCGACGACCGTGCGCCAGTTGCGGAGCGTGGCGGGGACGCCCAGCAGCGACTCGACTTGGGCCGCCGATAGTCGCGAGCCATGGACGCCTCGCGGCAGCCGGAGGTAGACCTCGGCGCCGGCGAGAACCACGCGCTCGGCGCCGGCGGCCTCTTCGAGCCGGGCGGCTGCGGACTTCGCGGGTGTCTTCACGAGGAAGGCAACGTGCGTCTCCGAGGTCTTCGAGCCGAATGGGTGCGCCGCCACGATTGCGCCGAGATCTCTCGGTTTCCGCACCATCACCGTCGTCGTCACGCCGAAGGCATCCGCCACGAGGCGTTCGAGCGCCGACCCGAGTGCTGCCCGGCCGGCGGGGCCGTCGAGGAGGACGTTGCCGCTCGCGATGTACGTCCGCACGTTGCCGTAGCCGGCGTCCTCGAGCAGCGTCCGCAACTCCGCCATCGGCACCTTGTTGCGCCCCCCGACGTTGACGGCGCGCAGAAACGCAACCCATCTCATCGCCGGCGCTGCCCCCGCCGCAGCGCATCGAGCCGCCGCCGCTCCTGCTTCGTCGGACGTGCCCCGAGATCGGCACCGAGCGGTCGTGCCAGCCTCCGCTCGAGCGCGAGCCGCTCCCGCTCCTCACGCGACTCTCGCGTCTCCTCGTAGAGCGTCGCCGCGACCTTCGCCGGCCCGCGACGCTCGGCCACACCGGTAACGACGACGACGCGGCGGGACGGCCCGAGCCGGATCTCGAGCGTGTCGCCGGCGCCGACCTCCCGAGCCGGCTTCACCCGCTCGCCGCCGACCTTGACATGTCCGGCGAGGACGAGGTCCGTCGCGGCGCTCCGCGTCTTGGCGAAGCGAGCCGCCCAGAGCCACTTGTCTACGCGCACCCGGTCCACGTTGGAATCTTGACAGGAGAACACCTGTTCGTATAGAACATACGTTCCTGTGATCGCCTGTCTCGTCATTCCCGGTCTGGAGCTCAAGGCAGCCCTGCGGCGGACGCCGTCGCTCGCGTTGCGCCCGGCGGCGCTGGCTCCCGAGCCTCAGGGAGAGCCGCTGCTCGGACCGGTGACGGTGGCCGCAGAGGCAGCGGGGGTGCGGCCCGGGATGCGGTTGAGCGAGGGACTCGCCACCTGCCCGTCGCTCGTGCTCGTCGAGCCCGACGCGGCAGGCGCCGAGCGTGTCTGGGAGGAGATCCTCCACGCGCTCGAGGACACGGGCTTCGCCGTCGAGCCGGCTTCGCTCGGCGTCGCATATTTCGAGACGCGCGGGGTCGAGCGGCTCTACGGCGGCCTCGAGCCGGCGCTCCGGCGCGCGCTCGCGGCCGTCGGGACCGAGTGGGACGCGCGGATCGGCGCGGCCGGCCGGCGCTTCGCTTCGCTCGCGGCAGCTTCAGTCGCGCGACCCGGGCAAGTCGTCGTGGTCGCCGACGAGGAGCTGCCGCAATTCCTCGCGCCGCTGCCGCTCACGCTCCTGCCGCTCGAACGCGGCCGCTACGAAGAGCTCGAAGCACTCGGAGTTCGCAAGCTGGGCCAGCTTGCCGGGCTCCCGGGAGGCGCCGTCGCTGAACGTTTGGGGCCGGACGGCCGGCGCGCCTGGGGCCTGGCGAGAGGTGGGACGGCCGCGCGCGTGCGCGGCCGGCGCCCGCCCGCTCTCGTCGCCGCCTCGCTCGAGTTCCCCGAGGTGGTGGGCAACGAGCTGACGCTGAGACGCGCGCTGGCAGGGCTGGTCGAGACTGCGCTCGCGCGACCCGAGCGGCGCGATCGCTTCGTCCGCAAGCTCGCGCTCGCCGCTCGGCTCGAGAGCGGCGGCTCGTGGCGCCGGACGCTGACCCTGCGCGAGCCGAGCGGAGACGCCGACCGGATCCGCGTCGCGGTCTCGCCGCGGCTCGCCGAGCTTCCGGCTCCGGTCTCCGAGCTCCGTCTCGAGCTCGTGGAGCTGACCGAGCCCGCAGGCCACCAGCTCGAGCTGCTCGCAGCTGGCGCCGAGGACCGCTCCCGCCTGCGGGACGGGCTGCGGCAAGTGCGGGCGAGCACCGGATCCGGCTCCGTTTGTACCGTCGTGGAGGTGGCACCTTGGTCACGCGTGCCGGAGAGTCGCGCGCTGCTCGTGCCGAAGGACGAGTAGCCGCACGCTTCAATGCGCCGCGCGCGGCGCGCATCGAGGCCGACCCGAACGGGAGGCCGCTGGAGGTGAACCACCGCGCGGTTGCGCTCGTCCGCGAGGAATGGCGCGTCGTCGATCGCTGGTGGACGGAGGATCCCGTCGTCCGCGGCTACTTCGAGCTCGTCCTCGAGAGCGGCGAGAACACCGTCGTCTTCCACGACGGCGCGGGCGGAGGCTGGTATACCCAGCGTGGCGCATGACTGACTTCTCCGAGGTCGAGCGGGAGGAGATCGCGGTGCAGTTCGTCCGCGTGCCCGACGGGCTCCCGCACATTCGCCGAGCCTGGGACGAGCTCGAAGCCGTCGTTGCGCTGCGCGGGCGTCACTTCTACGGCGCCTTCGACCCGGTCGCGGACGACTACCGCGCGTGTGTCGAGGTTCGAGAAGGAGACGAGCTCGTGGCAGATCTCGAGTCCGGCACGCTGCCCGGCGGCCGCTACCTCCGTGCCCGGCTACGCGGCGACCCGCCGGGTGTCTACGAGCGGATCGGGCCGACCTTCGGCGAGCTCGTCGCGGAACACGCACCTGACACGAGCCGCCCGAGCCTCGAGCACTACCGGCGGTACGACGAGATCGACCTACTCCTGCCGATCTAGCGCACTCTTGAGCATCCGTGCCGCCGCCTCTGGGTCGGAAGCGTCCCGGATCGCCCGGACGACGGCGACACCGGGCGCTCCCGTGGCCGCGACCTCGTTGGCGTTCGAGAGGTCGATGCCGCCGATCGCGAACCACGGGACCGTCAGGCTTGCGGCCGCTGCGCGAAGCAGCTCCAGGCCGCCAGCGACCGTATCCTCCTTCGTCGGCGTAATGAACGCAGTCACCCCGGCGTAGTCGGCGCCGCCGACATCGCCCAGCTCTTCGAGGGTCGAGACCGAGAGCCCGAGCAGTCGATCAGACCCGATGAGCGCCCGCGCCTGGGCGACCGGCATGTCGCTCCGGCCGACGTGAACGCCGTCCGCACCGCACGCCTCGACGAGATCCGGCCGGTCGTTGAGGACGAAGAGCGCGCCATGCTCCATGCACGCGGCTCGGAAGGGCGCGGCAGCGGCGACGAGCGCGTCGTCGTCGAGCGTCTTGTCCCGCAGCTGCACGACGTCCACGCCGCCCCGCAGCGCCGGTTCGAGGACGTGAGCGTCACCGCCGGCGAGCACGAGGTAGAGGCGGGAGCGAGCCAGTCTGTCACGCACGAACATATGTTCGCTTAGACTCCGCGGATGGCGCTAACGCCGCAGCCCTTCGATGAAGCCGACGTTCGGCGTGTGGAAGTTGAGCAGGCGGAGGTTGACGCCACAGGGGCGGAAGCCGTGCTCGACGTTCGGCGGCACCGACAGGAACGTGCCGGGTCCGACGCGGTGCCACTCGCCGTTCTGGAGGAACTCGACCTCGCCCTCGAGGATGTAGAACGAGTCGGTGTGGTCGGGGTGGGTGTGCGGGTCGACGCCCTCGAAGTCGGCCGGGAAGGAGAGCTCGAGCGCCTCGATGTGCGGCAGCTCGGCGAGGACGCGGTGTCCATACGGCCCGATCCGCTCGCCCTCGCCCGGGCGGATGAAGTACGGCTTGTCCATCGCCGTGAATCATGACCTACGTCGAGCTGCATTCCCACTCGGCGTACTCGTTCCTCGACGGGGCGTCGCAGCCGGAGGAGCTCGCGGCCCGCGCGGCCGAGCTCGGCTACGAGGCGCTCGCGCTCACCGACCACGACGGCGTCTACGGCTCGCTCGAGTTCGCGCACGCCGCGAAGCACTTCGGCGTGCGGCCGATCACCGGCGCGGAGGTCACGCTCGCGGACGAGTCCCATGTCACTCTGCTCGTGGAGTCGGCGCGCGGCTACGCGAACCTCTGCCGTCTGCTGACGGCCGCGCACGCGCACACGCGCGACACGACGAACCGCGAGCCGCTGCCACCGCGGCTCGACCAGGCGCTGCTCGAGGACCTGAACGAGGGGCTCGTCTGCCTCTCCGGCTGCGCGCGCGACGGGCTCGCCGTCCGCGCTCCGAACGCGGCGGCACGACTCGCGCGCGCCTTCGGGCGCGACCGCTTCTACGTCGAGCTGCAGCGCCCGTACGAGCGCGGCGACACCCGCCGCAACGCGCACCTCCGCGACCTCGCCGCCTCGCTCGGCGTCCGGACGGTCGCGACCGGAGACGTCCACGCCCACGACCGCCGCCGTGCCGCGCTCCAGGACGTCCTCGTCGCCGTCCGCTGCCGCACCTCGCTCGAGGGCTGCGAGCAGGAGCGGCGCGGCAACCACGAGGCAGTCCTCCTGCCGCCTCAGGAGATGCTCGACCGCTTCGTCGACGATCGCGACGCCGTCCACCGGACCGCCGAGCTCGCGGAGCGGCTCGAGTTCGACCTGACCGAGGAGCTCGGCTACCGCTACCCGGACTTCTCGGACGGTGAGGAGCCGGCGATCGTCCAGCTCCGCCGCGTCTGCGAGAAAGCGTTCGCGGAGCGCTACTCCAACCTCAACGGCCACAAGCGCCGCGTGCGGCGGCGGCTCGAAAAGGAGCTCGCGCTGATCGACGAGCTCGGCCTCGCCGGCTTCTTCCTGCTCCACTGGGAGGTGCTCGAGCTTGCGCGCGAGGTCGCGCTCGAGGTGCGCGGCCCCGGCTCGATGCGGCACGTCCTGCCGCCCGGCCGCGGGCGTGGCTCCTCGGTCGGCTCGCTCGTCTGCTACCTGACCGGCCTCTCGCACGTCGACCCGGTCGCGAACAACCTCTCGCTCGGCCGCTTCCTCAACCGCGAGCTCGCGTCGGTGCCGGACATCGACCTCGACTTCCCGCGCGACATCCGCGAGAAGCTGATCGTCCGCGTCGTCGAGCGCTACGGATCCGAGCACGCCTCGCTCGTCGCGGCCTTCGCCACCTACCGCTCGCTCGGCGCGATCCGAGACGTCGGCAAGGCGCTCGGCCTTCCGTACGCCGACCTCGAGCGGCTCGCGCGCCAGACGGACGGCTGGAACGCGCAACGCATCGCCGACGAGATCGCCGCGCTGCCCGACGCAGCGACGAAGCTCCGCTCACCTCGCTGGCGCGCGTTCGGCGCCCTGTGCTCCGAGATCGCCGGCCTGCCGCGCCACATCTCGCAGCACCCGGGCGGGATGGTCATCTCCTCGCGGCCGCTCGTCGAGCTCGTGCCCGTGCAGCCGGCGGCGATGGAGGGCCGGCAGATGTGCCAGTGGGACAAGGACTCCTGCGCCGACGCCGGCTTCCTCAAGATCGACCTGCTCGGGCTCGGGATGCTCTCGGCCGTCGAGGAGTGCGTCGACCTGATCGCGCGCCACCGTGAGGAGCGGATCGACCTCTCGCGGGTGCGGCTCGACGATCCGGACGTGTTCGCGGAGATCCAGAAGGCAGACACCGTCGGCTGCTTCCAGATCGAAAGCCGCGCGCAGATGCAGGTCATCCTCCGCACCCGGCCGGAGACGATCGACGACATCACGGTGCAGGTCGCGCTCGTGCGGCCGGGGCCGATCCAGGGAAGGGCCGTGCACCCATACGTCGAGCGGCGCCAGCTACTGCGCGACGACCCGGCCTATCGCGCACCCGCGGACCATCCGCTGCTCGAGGAGCCGCTGCGCGAGACGCTCGGCGTCGTCGTCTTCCAGGACCAGGTGCTCGACGTCGCCGTCCATCTCGCCGGTTTCAGCGTCGGCGAGGCCGAGGGACTGCGGCGGGCGATGAGCCGCAAGCGCTCCCACGCGGCGCTCGAGGCATGGCGTGAGCGGTTCGTCGCGGGAGCCCTCGAGAAGGGAGTGGAGGAGACGAAGGCGCACGAGCTCTATGACAAGCTCGTCGCCTTCTCGGGCTTCGGCTTCCCGAAGTCGCACGCGGCCGCGTTCGGGCTGCTCGCGTACCAGTCGGCGTGGCTGCGGCACCACTACGCGCCGGAGTTCCTCGCCGCGCTCCTCAACGCGCAGCCGATGGGCTTCTATCCGCCGGCCACGCTCGTGCGCGACGGGCAGAAGCACGGGGTCGAGACGCGTCCGCCCGATGTGAACCGCAGCGACGCGGGTTGCACGATCGAAGACGACGGCGCAGTGCGCGTCGGGCTGAAGTACGTGACCGGAGTGGGGGAGGACGACGCGGAGGCCGTCGCCGCCAAGCAGCCGTATTCCTCGGTCCGCGAGCTTGCGCAGAAGACGGGCCTGTCGGAGGACGAGCTGCGCGCGCTCGCCGAGTCGGGCGCCTGCGACTGTTTCGGCTTGCCCCGTCGCGACCTCCTCTGGCAGCTCGGGCTCGTGCCTCGGCCGGCCACCGTCCCCGGCACGTCAGGAGAAGCGAAGCAGCTCGCGCTGCCGCTCGAGCCGACGGTCGCCACGCCGGAGCTGCCCGAGCCGACGGTGTGGGAGCGGATGCTCACCGACTACCGGACGACGAGCCTCTCCGTCGGCGTCCACCCGCTCGAGCTGCTGCGGTCTCATTTGCCGCCGGGAACACTGTCGAGCGCCGAGTTGCGAGAGCAGCCGGACCGGGCGAGGGTGCAATTCGCGGGGCTCGTCGTCGCGCGCCAGCGGCCGTCGACTGCGAACGGCGTCGTCTTCATGCTCCTCGAGGACGAGCTCGCGCAGGTGAACCTCGTCGTCCTGCCGCAGGTCTACGAGCGGTTCCGCGCAGTCGTGCGCAGCGAGCCGCTCCTGCTCGTCCGGGGCCGGTACGAGCACTCGGACCGCAACCGGAACGTCCTCGTGGACGAGCTCGCCTCGCTCGCGCCGCTCGCCCGCTCGCTCACCGACGGCGCCGACGTCCACGCCGCCCTCCCGCGCGCCCACCACTTCGGGCATCGGTAGGGGGGAATCCGTTTGCACGTCGCTAACGTCTGAGTGGTCATCGCGTCTCAGTTGACAGGGTCTGACCGGGGCCGCGCCTAGGGGGGCGGCAACTGCCGTGCATCTAGGAGGGCGTACATGAAGAGGGTTCTCGGGGTGCGAGCGCTCGTGGCCGCGCCGTTGGTGGCACTGGTGTGCTTCGCGATCTCGGCCGCGGGGGCAGGCGCTGCCGCTCCCACCGGCACGAAGGTCCTGGCGCCGAAACCGCTCATTCCTCACGGTGCAAGGCAGCTCGGAGCGGTCTCACCGACGGCGACCGTGTCCGGCGCCGTGGTGCTGCAGCCGCGCGACCAGGCGGGGTTGACGCGCTTCATCTCGCAGGTGACGGACAAGCACTCGCCGCTGTTCCACCACTACCTGACCCCGGGCAGCTTCGCGGCGAGGTTCGGTCCGACTCCCTCCACCATCGCGGCCGTCAAGTCGCAGCTCGAGGCTTCGGGGCTCGCGGTCACCAACGTCGCCCGGGACGGCCTGATCCTCGACTTCCAGGCTCCTGCCAACCGAGTCGAGACAGCCTTCCGCACCGGGCTGGATCGCTACAGGCTCGCCGACGGCTCGATCGCCCGGGCACGCACGGCTCCGGTCCAGGTGCCGACGACGATCGCGAAGTACGTGACGTCGGTCGTCGGCCTCGATACGACGGTGAGGCTTCGGCCGTCGGGTGTCGTCCGCGCGCCGAAATCGGCACGAGGGAGCTACGCCTCCGCCGGTGCGCCCAAGGCGTTCACCCATCCCACGGGCTCGCCCACGCCCTGCACCGATGCGACAACCACGGCCGAGGAGCTCGGCGGCCTGACCGACGACCGGATCGCCAACGCCTACGGCGTCTTCGGTCTCTACGGCGCCGGCGACACCGGCTCCGGCCAGCACATCGCGGTCTACGAGCTCGAGCCGTTCGCGCTGACCGACCTCCAGACGTTCGACACCTGCTACTTCGGTGCGACGCAGGCCACCTCGATGCTCGGCCGCGTGGCCGTCAAGAACGTGGACGGTGGCCAGCCGGCCGGACCCGGCAGCGGCGAGTCCATTCTCGATGTCGAGAACGTCTCTGCCGTCGCTCCGGGCGCGAACATCGACGTCTACCAGGCGCCGAACAACACGTTCGGCTCCGTCGACGAGTACGCGCAAATCGTCAACGACGACGTCGACCGGATCGTGACCACGAGCTGGGGACTGTGCGAGCAGGCGGTACAGCAGGGCTCGCCCGGCGTCCAGGAGGCCGAGAACCTCTTCTTCCAGCAGGCGGCAGCCCAGGGGCAGACGATCTTCTCCGCCTCAGGTGACCAGGGCAGCAACGACTGCAACGCCTTCGAGACGAGCACGCCCGTCGATCCGGTTCTGTCCGTCGACGACCCGTCCAGTCAGCCGTACGTCGTGGCGACCGGTGGCACCACGATCAACGACGCGACCCAGCCCGCGAACGAGCAGGTCTGGAACGACGGCGCCGTCTGGGGCTCAGGGGGCGGCGGCATCTCGGAGTCCTGGCCGATGCCGGCCTGGCAGGCCGCCCCGCAGGTGCCGGGCGGCGTCGCCGCCACGAGCAACTCGGCCGCCGTAAGCGCGGCCGAGAGCTTCGAGGGAACCGGCTTCTGCCTCGACGACAACAACGCCGGGCCGGACGAGAGCGCCTGCCGTCAGCTCCCCGACGTCAGCGCCGACGCCGACGAGTTCACCGGCGGCATCACCGTGTTCAGTGCGGTTGCGGCCGGCGGCTGGAACACCTTCGGCGGCACGTCTTCCGCGGCCCCGCTGTGGGCGGCCATGCTCGCCGACGTCAACGCGTCGTCGACCTGCCGGAACAACCCGGCGACGCAGACCGGCGTGGGCTTTCTCAACCCGCTCCTCTACGCCGTGGCCTCGAATCCGACGGCCTATGCGGCCTCCTTCAACGACATCACGGCCGGGAACAACGACCCGTACGGCGACTCGAACCTGTTCCAGGCCACGTCCGGCTACGACATGGCCACCGGTCTCGGGACCCCACAGTTGACCGCGGCGGGCGGCGGAGCCGGCCTTGCGTTCTACCTCTGCAGCCAGGCTTCGGCAGTCACGCGGCCGACCGTCACGCAGCTCGCGCCGGCCTCCGGCTTCACGTCCGATCCCGGCACGAGCGTGACGATCACCGGCTCGCACTTCCAGGACGCCTCGAACCCGGTGGTCGGCGTCCAGGTCGGCGACTACCGGGTTCCCTCGGCCAACTTCAACGTCAGCGACGCAAGCCACATCACGGCCACGTTCCCGGCCGCGGCCAAGGTGACCCCGCCGGCGGATCAGACCGACGGCGCGGGACGCGTGCAGGTGACGGTCACGCTCAAGGACGGTGAGACGAGTGCGGTCACCGTCAACAGCTGGTTCACCTACGTGGACGACAACGGCTCGTCGCAGGCGTTGCCGACCGTGACCAGCGTCCACAGCTACGCCGGGCCCGAGGCGGGCGGCAACACCGTCGATGTCTACGGCGTCGGTTTCAGCGGCGCATCCGACGTCACGTTCGGCGGCCTCAGCGCGGGCGCCGGCAACTTCCAGGTCAATTCGAGCGGAACCAAGATCTCCGTCCAGGTCCCCGCCTTCCAGAACGGGACGACCACGTGCGATCAGGACGGCTCGAGCTTCAGCGCTTCGGAGAACGCCACGAACGACATCTGCCAGACCCAGGTCGTCGTCACCACCCCGAACGGCTCGAGCAGCACGTCCACGATCCTGCCCCTGTACGAAGGGCTGATCAACATCGCCGACGACGGTGTGATGCAAGCGCCCCCCGGCAACGAAGTCTCGCCTGCGGCCACCGAGTACGACTACGAGCCGGCTCCGGCGATCACGTCGATCTCCACGAGCGGTGGGGCGGCCTCGCTCGCCAGCGAGAACGGCGGCTCCGTCATCACGATCACGGGCAAGGGCTTCAACTCGGCGACGCTGGCGTGGGTCAACCTCGGCAACCCGACGCAGGAGTCCTCGCAGCTGGACTTCTTCTCCATCGTCAGCGTGACCGGGACGGAGATCGAGGTCCTCGCACCGGGATTCGACAGCCAGACGGTCGGGCCGAGGACGCTCCCGGTGACCGTCCAGACGGCCTCGGGCCTGTCGAACTCGGCGAATGCAACCTACGCAGGCATTCCCTCCGTCACAGGCGTGCAGACGACGGCAGGGCCGACCGTCGGCACCCAGTTCGGCCCCGATACGGGCGGCACGCAGATCGAGATCGACGGCTCCGGGTTCGCGAGTCAGGCGCTGTTCGTTTCGTTCGCGGATGTCGCCACGCCGTTCTCATTCGGCACGCAATACAACTTCACGGCGACCGGGGACACGAAGCTGACCACCCACACGGTCGCTCAGAACCCGGCGGTGGTCGACACCCAGGTGTGCACGGTCACGGACTGCTCGGAGCCGAGCTCGCCCAACAACGACCTCTCGGACGTGCTCTTCCTCTACCCGCCGGGAGATCCGAAGATCGACTCGATCACACCGGCCTCCGCACCCGCGAACGGTGGGACCCCGGTGACGATCACCGGGGAGAACCTCGGCTGCGTGACCAGCGTCTCCTTCGGCAGCGTGGCGGCAGTCGACGCCACGAATGCCGCGGCGCTCCTCGACTGCGGCTCGACGGACACGGTCACGGTCACCGCCCCGGCGGGAAGCGTCGGGAGGGTTCCGATCACGCTCTCGACGGTGGAGAGCGACGCGACCGGTGCACAGCCCGCGCAAACGTCGTTCACGTACACCAAGGCGCCGCCGCAGACCCTGACCGTTCGGAAGTCGGGCAAGGGCTCCGGCAAGATCACGAGCTCGCCGGCGGGTATCAGGTGCCCGAAGAAGTGCTCGCACAAGTTCGCCTACGGCAAGACGGTGACCCTGAAGGCGAAGGCCTCCAAGGGCTCCGCCTTCGCGGGCTGGTCGGGCGCGGTCGGGTGCACCAGGAAGTCGGCGTGCAAGATCAAGGTCCGCGGGAAGCTCAAGGCGACCGCGAAGTTCACGCTCAAGAACTGCGTGGTGCCGAAGCTCAAGGGCAAGACCCTCTCGGCGGCGAAGCACACGCTCAAGGGGCACTCCTGCTCGGCCGGCAAGATCACGCACGCCTTCTCGAGCAGCGTGCAGACAGGCCTCGTGATCTCGCAGAGCCCGCAGGCGGGCAGCCACCTCAAGCACAACGGCAAGGTGAGCCTGACCGTCAGCGAAGGCCCGAAGCACTAGCCGAGATGCAGAGGGCCTGCTCCGGCGGGCCCTCTGCTGCTAGGACCGCGTCGCGTGCCGGCGGTGCATTGGCGAAGGCAGGTGTGGCGCGAGGTTGAACGCCGTGTTCACGAGGGCAAGGTGCGTGAACGCCTGGGGGAAGTTCCCGAGTAGCCGTTCCGCCTTGGGGTCGTACTCCTCCGACATGAGGCCGAGATCGTTGCCGAGGTCGACGAGCCGCCCGAACAGCTCGTGCGCCTCGTCGTGCCGGCCGAGCAGCTCGTAGCAGTCGCAGAGCCAGAACGAGCAGGGCAGGAACACGCCCTCGCCGGGCGGCAGCCCGTCGGCACCGTCGTGGTGCGTGCGATAGCGGAGCACGAACCCGTCCTGGAGCAGCTCTCGCTCGACCGCCTCGATCGTTCCGCGGATCCGCTGGTCGGTCGCCGGCAGGAAGCCGGTGAGGGGCAGCAGCAGGAGGCTCGCGTCGAGCTCCTTCGAGCCGTACGACTGGGTGAAGGAGCCGAGCTCGGGATCGAAGCCGCGCTCGCACACATCGGCATGGATCTCGTCCCGCAGCGCGCGCCAGCGGTCGACCGGGCCGTCGAACCCGTGGTCCTCCACGGTGCGCACCGCGCGGTCGAAGGCGACCCAGGCCATCGCCTTGGAGTGGACGAAGTGGCGGCGCTCGCCGCGAATCTCCCAGATGCCGTCGTCCGGCTCCCGCCACGCCTCGGAGAGATGGTCGAGCATGCCGAGCTGAAGGGCCCACCCCTGGACATCGACGGGCAGGCCGTGCCGGCGCGCCTGGTAGAAGCAGTCGAGCACCTCGCCGTACACGTCGAGCTGGAGCTGTCCGCTTGCCGCGTTCCCGACCCGCACCGGCTGCGAGCCCTCGTAACCGTCCAGCCAGGGCAGCTCGAACTCGGTCAGGCGGCGCTCGCCGGCGACGCCGTACATGATCTGGACGTCGGCCGGGTCGCCGGCGATCGCCCGGATCAGCCACCGCCGCCAGTGTCCCGCCTCGTCGGCGTGGTTGCAGTGGAGCAGGGCGAGCAGCGTGAGCGTTGCGTCGCGCAGCCAGCAGTAGCGGTAGTCCCAGTTGCGCACGGAGCCGATCCACTCCGGCAGTGACGTCGTCGCCGCAGCCACGATCCCGCCGGTCGGGTCGTACGTCAAGGCTTTGAGCACGATGAGCGAGCGGCGCACGAGCGGCGCCCAGTCGCCCGGCAGCTCGAGCGGGCACGCCTCGCTCCATTCGCGCCAGAAGGCCTCGGTGTCGGCCAGCGCCTGCTCCGGGTCGATCGCCTCCGGAACCTCTTCGTGCGACCGGAAGTAGGTGAGGACGAAGGGGACGCGCTCGCCCTCGTCGACCGAGAGCTCGGAGACCGTCCGCAAGTCCTCGCCGCGGGTCTCGGCGTGCGTGCGGAAGCAGAGCGCGTCCGGTCCGGCGATGGCGACGCGGGTGTCCTCCTCGTGGTTGCGCTTGCGTACCCACGGGACGATGCGCCCGTAGTCGAAACGGATGACCAGCTCCGAGCGGAAGTGGACGCACCCCTTGAGGCCCTCGACGATGCGCACGATGTCGGGCGCCTCGCCTCGGGGCGGCATGAAGTCGATGACGCGCGCGACCGAGCCGTCCTCTGTCGTCCACCTGGTCTCGAGGACGAGGGTGTCGTGGAGGTAGCGGCGCGTGCTCGTCGCCGGCGTCGCCGGCGCGAGCGACCAGCAGCCGTTGTCGGAGTCTCCGAGCAGTGAGGCGAAGCAGGCCCCGGAGTCGAAACGGGGGAAGCAGGCCCAATCGATCGAGCCCCCGCGGTCGACGAGCGCCGCCGTCTGCAGGTCGCCCAGGAGGGCGTAGTCCTCGATGCGGGCCATCAGCGGTTCTCGATCTCCAGGCCGAGCTCGCGCCAGCGCTTCCGCACGGCGCGGTTGAAGGAGTCCTCGTAGGACTCCGCGCGGTCCTCGTCGAGCGTGCGGGCGAACCGGTCCCGCATGTCCGCCAGCGCCTCGGTCGCCGTCTCCACCGCGTCGACGAAGTCGCCGTACGCCTCCTCGCGGTCCTCCCGGTCTGCCTGCTCGTACGACCGATGCTTCTCGCGGCAGTCCTCGAGCAGGTCGGCCTGGTCCTCGACGAAGAGGTCCAGCTGACGTGCGATCACGTCGCGGAACTGGTCGCGGCCGAGTCTCACGCGATCTCCTCGTACAGCGCGAGGTGTGCCTGCGCGGCGGCGTCCCAGGTGAGCTCCTCGCGGGCTCGCCTCGCGCCGGCGCGTGCCTGCTCGAGCTCGGCGGGATCGGAGAGGAGCTCGTGCACGGCCTCCGCGAGGCCCGCCACGTCGCCCGCGGGCACCACTCGCCCGGCCCCGAAGTGTCGTACCGGCTCCGCGACGCCGCCGACGTCGTAGGCGATCGCCGGGACCCCGGCGCCCAGCGCGCGCAGGAGAGCTCCGCTCTGGTCGAGCTCGGGCCGGTACGGGAAGACGGCGACCGTCGCGTCGCCGAACGCGCGGTCGATCTCCCCGGCCGACAGATAGCCGAGCCGCCACTCCACGTCGAGCCCGTTCGCCGAAGCTCGGTACGGCTCGACCGGCTCCAGCGGGTCGCCCGCCACCAGCAGCCGCGCGTCGCCGGCCCGCCGCACTGCTTCGATCGCGTCGCCCAGCCCCTTGTAGGCGCGGATGATCCCGAAGGCGAGCACCGTGCGCCCGTCGTCCTTCCTCGCGGGGTCGCTAGGAAACACGGGGTGAGGGATGACCCGCAGCCGCTCCCTCTCAACTCCGAGCTCGGCGAGGGTGTCCCGGCCGTTCTCGCTGTGCACGACGATCCGGTCGAAGCGCGCGAAGAGCCGCCGCCAAAGGTCGGTGCGATGCGCGGTACGGCGGGGGAGCAGGTCGTGCGCCGTAAGCACGGACGGCAGGTGCGGCCGGAAGAGGAATGCGTCGACCTCGGGTGCGGGCAGCCACTGCACGTGGAGGACGTCGGCCTGGATCCGGCGGAGAGAGGCCAGCCCGAGCGGATGCTCGGCGACCTTGACGGGCAGGCGCAGCGGCGACCGGCCGAACACGCGCGAGGAGAGGGGATAGAAGAGCTCACGACGCATGTATCCCTCCGGCTCCGGCGCGTCGCCGAAGCGGAAGCGGGACGTGACGAGCTCGACGTCCGCGCCCGCCCGGGCGAGCGCCGCAGCGAGCTCGTGGTCGTACGGAGGCGTGAAGGCCGGCGGATCGGCGAGCAGGACGCGCACGGCCTCGTACGCTACGCCGTGGCCATGCTCGTGCGGACTTGGAACCTCTTTCACGGCAAACCCTCGCCGCCGGGGCGGCGGGCGTTCCTCCGCCAGATGATCGAGCTCGTCACTCGCGACCGTCCTGACGTCGTCTGCTTGCAGGAGCTGCCGGTGTGGGCGTTGCAGCATCTGGAGAACTGGAGCGGGATGCACGCTGCCACTGCCGTGGCGCGCCGCCCGCTGCTGCCGGTCGGTGGGCGGACCATCACCGCGCTCCACTACGGGCTGATCCGGTCGGCTTTCACGGGAGAGGGGGACGCGATCCTCACCCGCACCGCCGGGCGGGACCTCGGGGAGCACGTCGTCGGCCAGACGAAGCTGCGCCGCATCGCCCACGCCGTCGAGCTCGAAGGCGTGACCATCGTCAACTTCCACATCGACGGCGACCGCGAGCAGTTCGACCGCGTGATCGCGCTCGCGCCGGAGCGCTCCATCGTCGCCGGGGACGCGAACCTCGTCTCGCCCGTCGCCGAAGGCTTCTCACAGCCGCTCCCGGGCAGCATCGACCAGATCCTCGTCCGCGGCCTCGAGCTGCGCGACGGCCCGTCCCCCTGGCCGCTCGAGCGGCGCACCGTCGACGGCCGGGTGCTCTCGGATCACGCTCCCGTGGAGGCGGTCGTCGAGTGACACCCGAGGAGGCTCGGGCACAGTTCCCCGTCCTCGAGCGCTACGCGTACCTCAACACCGGGTCGAGCGGGCCGCTCTCGCAGGCGTCCGTCGATGCAATGCGGGCACAGCTCGAGCGCGATCTGACCCAGGGCCGGAGCGGCAAGGCTCGCATGGAAGAGCTGTTCGAGTCGCGAGAGCGCATCCGCGGGGGTATCGCCGCCGTTCTCGGAACCTCCCCGGAGCTCGTCGCGCTCACCGACTCCACGACCCGCGGCTGTCAAGTCGTCATCGCCGGGCTCGGCCTGGGCGCGAACGACGAGGTCATCACGACCGACCAGGAGCACTTCGGCCTGCTCGGACCGCTCCACGCGAGCGGCGCCCGGGTGGTCGTCACGCAGGCGGACGAAAGCGCGCTGCTTGCCGCCGTCACGCCGCGCACGCGGCTGATCGCCGTCTCACACGTCCTCTGGACGACCGGCCACAGGCTGGATCTCGCAGGGCTCCGACAGCCCGACGGGCCGCCGCTGCTCGTCGACGGCGCCCAGTCGGCGGGCGCGATCCCGGTCGATCTCGACGGTGCCGACTTCTACACCGTCTCGGCGCACAAGTGGCTGTGCGGCCCCGATCCGTCCGGTGGGCTGTTCGTGCGCGATCCCGAACGGCTGGTGGTGGCGCTACCGAGCGCGTTCTCGCCGTCGAGCCACGAGACCGACGGCTCGTTCGCACCGAAGGACGGAGCGCGACGGTTCGATTCCGGCTGGATGGGCGGGCCGGCTCTCGCGGGGCTCGAGGCGGCACTCGGGCTGCATCCCGACTGGCGCTACGAGGGTGCCGCCACGGCGACCGCGCGCTGCCGCGAGCTGCTCGCGCCGCACGTCGACGTCGTGACGCCACCGGGCCAGTCCACGCTTGTCTCGTTCCGCCCGTCCGGCGATCCCACCGAGCTCGTCGCGGCGCTCGCCGCGCGCGGCGTGATCGTGCGCGAGCTCCCCGGCGACAATCTGATCCGCGCCTCGTGCGGCTGGTGGACGAGCGAGGACGACCTGCGCCGGCTCGCGGACGGGCTACGCGGGAAGGCCTAGCTCGGTCGAGATGGGCTGCAGCGCCGCGACGATCGTGCGGATGTGGTCGTCGAGCTCGACCCCGAGCTCCTCGGCGCCCTTGTAGACCTCGTCGCGGTGCACACCGGCCGCAAAGGACGGCTGCTTGAGCTTCTTCTTGACCGACTTCGGCTCGAGCCCATCGAGCCCGGTAGGCCGCACGAGTGCGCACGCGTGGATGAAGCCGCTCAGCTCGTCGCAGGCGAAGAGCGCCTTCTTCAGCAGCGTGTCGCGAGGCAGGGCGAGGTGCTCGGCATGGGAGAGCACGGTCTCGATGACCTCTTCGGGATAGCCCTCCTCGCGCAGGATCGGGGCGCCGTCCTGCGGATGCTTGTCGAGGGTCGGGTGCATCTCGTAGTCGAAGTCATGCAGGAGCGCGGACACGCGCCAGAGCTCCTCGTCCTCGCCGAACTTCCCCGCGTACGCGGCCGTCGAGGCCTCGACGGCGAGTGCGTGGCGCAGCAGCGACTCGCTCTCGGTGTAGCGCGTGAGGGTCTCCCAGGCACGTTCGCGAGTCGGCTCCAAGACCCGGCTATCCTAGCCCGGCATGTCCGTCGCGACGGCCCCGCATACCCTCGTCATCGAGGGTGGAAACCCGCTGAGCGGCCGCATCCGCGCCTCGGGCAACAAGAACGGCGCGCTGCCGATCCTCGCCGCGTGCCTGCTGGCCGACGAGCCGGTCACGCTTTCGAACGTCCCGCGCATTCGCGACGTCGAGACCATGCTGGAGCTCGTCTCCGGGACCGGAGCCGACGCGGAGTGGACAGGGCCGAACGAGGTGCGCGTCGATCCCCAGGGGCTCTCGTCCTACGAGGTCGATGGGGTTCTCGCGGAGCGGATCAGGGCATCGTTCCTGCTCGCCGGCCCGCTGCTCGCGCGGCTCGGCCGGGCGAGCGTGCCGCCGCCGGGAGGCGACGTGATCGGCCGGCGTCGGCTCGATCCGCACATCCACGCGCTCGAACGCCTCGGCGCGCGGGTCGAGATCGAGAGCCGCTACGAGATGCAGACGGAGGGCCTGCGCGGCGCCCAGATCTTCCTCGACGAGGCGAGCGTGATGGCGACCGAGAACGCCATCATGGCCGCCGTAGTCGCGCCCGGCGAGACCACGATCGGCAACGCCGCCTGCGAGCCGCATGTGCAGGACCTCTGCCGCTTCCTCGTCTCGCTCGGCGCCCGGATCGAGGGCATCGAGTCGAATGTTCTCCGGATCCACGGGGTCGAGCGGTTGACGGGAGGGGAGTGGACGATCGCTCCCGAGCACATCGAGGTCGGCAGCTTCATCGGCCTCGCAGCGGTCACGAACAGCGACCTCACGATCGACGGCGTCGTGCCGCACGACATGGTCTCGATCCTCACGGCGTTCAAGCGCCTCGGGATCGAGGTGGAGCTCGGGGACGACTGGCTGCGCGTGCCGCCGCACCAGGAGCTCGTGATCCAGAACGACCTCGGCGATCAGGTGCCGAAGATCGAGGACGGCCCATGGCCCGCGTTCCCGGCGGATCTGACGTCGATCGCGGTCGCCGTGGCGACCCAGGCATGGGGGACGGTGCTCGTGTTCGAGAAGATGTTCGAGAACCGGCTGTTCTTCGTCGACAAGCTGGTGTCGATGGGTGCGCGGATCATCGTCTGCGACCCGCACCGCGTCGTCGTCAGCGGCCCGTCGCGCCTCTACGGCCAGCGGCTGACGAGCCCGGACATCCGCGCGGGGATGGCGATCCTCATCGCCGCGCTGTGCGCGAACGGCCGCTCGGTGATCGGCAACGTCGCGGAGATCGACCGTGGCTACGAGCGGATCGACGAACGCCTCCGCGCCGTCGGCGCGCAGATCGAGCGCGTCGAGGCGTAGCCCGCGCCACGCCGTTACCCTCCGAGACATGAGCGAGCAGGCTGCGGCAGGCGTACGCGTCAATGTCTACGGACACGGCGAGGCGATGGTGGAGACGGGGTTGCCCGTCCTCAACCAGCTGCTCGCACGCCTCGCGGAGACTGCGCGGTTCGACCTCAGCCTCGACATCGAGCCGGGAGACACGCAGGCAGAGGTCGAGGCGGCGGCCGCCGCGATCGGCCACGCCCTCGCAGGGCCGCTGCGGGCAGAGGACGCGCGAGGCCACGGCGCCGGCGCTCTCACTTCGGCGGAGGCGCTCGCCTACGTGGTGCTCGAGACGAGCGACGAGCCGCTCTTCGTGACGAACGTCGACCTGACGCAGGCCCGCATCGGCGGTCTCGGAACCGACGTCGCGCGTCGGTTCCTCGAGGTGCTGGCGGAGAACGCGGGGCTCGTGCTTCACGTGCGCCTTCTCAACGGCACCGACAGCGGTCACGTGCTCGAGGCGATCTTCAAGGCGCTCGGTGCCGCCCTGGCCGAAGCGTGCGAGAGACAGGAGGCGCGTCCATGAGCGGCAAGAGCGTCGTCCGCACCGAGGCCGCGCCGGCGCCCTTCCAGGGCGCGCCGTACTCGCAGGCGATCGCCGCCGGCGGCTTCGTCTTCGTCTCGGGCCAGCTCGGCCTGAAGCCGGGAGACACTGCGATCTCGGGGACGATCGGCGAGCAGACCGAGCAGGTCTTCGCGAACCTGAAGGCGATCCTCGAGGAGGCGGGCACCGGCCTCGACCGGCTCGTGAAGACGACCGTCTTCCTCCAGAACCTCGACGACTTCCAGGCGATGAACGAGGTCTACGCGAAGCACGTCGGGGACCAGCCGCCGGCGCGAGCGACCGTCGAGGTGGCGAAGCTCCCGTCCGGCGCTCTCGTCGAGATCGAGGCAGTCGCGCTTCTCTAGCCCGAGGGCTTGACCGCTCGCAGGTGCAGGAAGAGCGGGATCCTGCGCCAGCGCGGGCCGTGCTCGCCGTTGAACCCGGCCTCCGGCACCTCGGGCTCGCGCAGGCGTTCGACGAGCAATCCGTTCACCGCGAGGAGCTCTGTGTATGTCTGGAGTGGCCGGTGTCTGCTCACGAAGCGCATGGCCAGGCCGTCCCGCTCGAACGTCTCGTCCGTGACCGACTCGCCAAGGTAGGAGCCTTCGATCACGAACGGGCTGTCGGCGGTTCGGCTCGCGAACGAGCCGGCGGAATTCAGCGGGTGGACGATGGCGAGACAGAGGCGCCCGCCCGGGAAGAGCACGCGTGCCGCCTCACGCAGCGCACCCGAGAGGTCGTCGACGTCCTGGAACGACATGAACGCAACGACCAGCCCGAAGGCCGCGTCGGGGAACGGCAGGTCGGCCGCGTCCGCGAGCTGCAACTCCATCTCCGGCGCAGCCCCACGCGCGGCGGCGAGCATCGTCGGCGACGCGTCCACGCCTGCGACGTCGTGCCCGAGCGCGGCGAGGTCGCGTGCGAGACGCCCCTCGCCGCAGCCGACGTCGAGCGTCCTGCCGGACGGTGCCGGCACGAGCTCGAGGAAGAGGTCGCGGTGGAAGCGCCAGTAGCTGTCGTGACCCGGTGCTCGCGCCCATGCGATCCAGGCCGGCGCGTTCTCCTCCCAGGCGTGTCTCAGCTCGCTCACGCCCTCGACTCTAGAGTCGCGAGAATGGCCGGGTGCGCCAGGAGATCGAGAAGTACGTCCGCGAACTGGGCCTCGACGCGTACCTCGTGGGAGGCGCGGTGCGCGACGAGCTGCTCGGGCTGGACTCGAAGGACGCGGACTTCCTCGTGCCCGGCCTGGACACCGAGGGGCTGCGCACCGCGCTCGCTCCGCACGGACGCGTGGAGGATCTCGTCGTCGCGGATCGCCTCGTCGGCATCCGTCTGCACCCGCGTGACAGCCGCATCCGGAAGCTGACGCCCGCCGGGATCGAGTTCGCGCCGCCGCGCAAGGAGGTCTCTACCGGGCCCGGCCGGCACGACTTCGAGATCGTCGCCGACCCGGAGCTGTCGGTGGAGGACGACATGCGCCGCCGCGACTTCACCGTCAACGCGATGGCCCGCCGGCTCGACACGGGCGAGCTCGTCGACCCGCTCGGCGGCCGCGCCGACCTCGAGGCCCACCGCTTGCGCACGGTCTCGCCGCAGAGCTTCCGCGAGGACCCCTTGCGGCTCGTGCGAGCACTCCGCTTCGTGTCGCAGCTCGGCTTCGAGCCGGACGACGAGCTGCTCGGCCAGATGCGCGAGGAGGCGCCGGCGGTGACGCTCGTCTCCGGTGAGCGCATCGGCGGCGGCCTCTCGGCGGATGGAATGGGGGAGCTCTCAAAGCTCCTGCTCGGCGCCGAGCCTGCCCGCGCGCTGCGACTCGCGCGCGACACGGGCGTCCTCGTCGAGCTCCTGCCGGAGTTCGGCCCCGCGATCGGCTTCGACCAGGAGAGCCGCTACCACGACCTCACCGTCGACGAGCACACGTTCGCGGTCGTGCAGGCCGCCGCCGACCAGGGGTTCTCCCTGCCCGTGCGGCTCGCCGCGCTCTTCCACGACCTCGGCAAGCCGATCGTCGGCTGGCGCGGAAACGACGGGCGCCTCCACTACTACGCGAAGCCCGGCTTCGCCGCCCACGGGCACGACCAGGTCGGAGCGGATCTCGCGTCGGGGGCGCTGCTCCGGCTCCGCTATCCGAACGCGCTCCGGAGGCACGTCGTGCGGATCGTGCGCCGCCACATGTTCCAGCCGGGAAAGGGCGACGCCCGCCGGGCGCGGCGCTTCCTGCGTCGCAACGGCGACGAGCTCGCGTTCGACCTCATCGACCACAAGCACGCGGACCTGCTCGGCAAGCGCGGCAGCGACGGCGAGCCGCCGCCGGTCGAGGAGATCGAACGGCTGGCCGCCTTCCGTGAGGTGGTCGAGCAGGAGCTGGCGAGCCCGCACCGGCTGCGCGACCTGGCCGTCGACGGGAACGACCTGATCGAGCTCGGCTTTCGGCCGGGACCGCAGCTCGGGCATATCCTCCACGACCTCCTCGACGCGGTCGTCGACGAGCCTGCGCTGAACACGCGCGACGAGTTGCTCGCGCAGGCGAAGGAACGCCTGTGATCCGTTGGGAGGCCGAGGGCTACGAGGTCGCCTTCACGACCCGGGTGGGCGGCGTGAGCGAGGGGCCGTACGCGTCGCTCAACCTCGGCCGCAAGAGCGGCGACGTCCCCGAGCGCGCGGACGAGAACCGGCGGATCGCCTGCGAAGCCATCGGCGCCGACCTCGAGAAGCTCGCGCTCAACTACCAGGTGCACTCGACCCGCGTACTGCGAGCGGTGCCTGCGATGCGCGGCGAGCACGCGGACGGCTTGTGGACGGACGAGCCGGGCTTGCCGATCCTCGCGATGTCAGCCGACTGCCTGCCGATCGTGCTCGTGCGCACCGGCATGGAGAAGCCGGCCGTCGCGGTCCTCCACGCCGGGTGGAAGGGGCTCCTCGCCGGCATCGTCGAGTCGGGCGCCACCGCCCTCGGCAACGGAACGCTGACGGCCGCGATCGGACCGGGAATCGGCCCGTGCTGCTACGAGGTGGGGGAGGAGGTGGCGGCGCCGTTCCGCGAGCGGTTCGGCGACGACGTCGTACGCGAGCGCCATCTCGACCTCTGGACGAGCGCCGAGCGCGCGCTGCGGGCCGCCGGAGTCGGGCGCGTCGACCGCTTCGACCGTTGCACGGCCTGCGAGCCGGAGACGTTCTTCTCACACCGCCGTGACGCGGGCCGTACCGGCCGCCAGGGAGTGATCGCCTATGTCACCGGCTGAGATCCGCGAGCGCTACGAGCGCATCAGGGAGGAGGTCGGGCCGGACGTGACCGTCGTCGCCGCGACGAAGTACGTCCCGCTGGAGGACATGGCCGCGCTGGCCGAGGCGGGCATCGAGGTCGTCGGCGAGAACCGCGCCCAGGACCTCCGCGCCAAGCACGACCGCTACGCCGACGCCTTCCGCTGGCACTTCATCGGCCACCTCCAGAGCCGCAAGGCGCCGCTCGTCAGCGAGCTCTGCGAGCTGTGCCACTCGCTCGCCTCCGAGTCGGCCGCCAGGAAGCTCACGATCCCGGCGCTCGTCGAGGTCAACCTCTCGGGCGAGCCGACGAAGTCGGGCGTCAGCCCGGAAGAGCTGCCGGCGCTGCTGGATGCCTATCCCGACGTCCGCGGCCTGATGACGATGCCGCCCGCGGCCACCGATCCGGAGGCGTCGCGGCCGTACTTTCGCAGCCTGCGCGAGCTCGCAGAGCGGCACGGGCTGCACGAGCTCTCGATGGGAACGAGCCAGGACTACCGCGTCGCCGCCGAAGAGGGAGCGACCTACGTCCGGGTCGGCGCAGTCCTGTGGCAGCGCTAACATCGGCGGCGCCATGGCGCTTTCCGACGTCTGGGCTCGTACCCTCGTCTACTTCGGCATCGCCGAGGAAGAGGACTGGGACGACGACGGCTACCTCACCGAGGAGGAGCTCGCGGAGGAGCCAAACGTGCGCCGCTTCCCGGCGCGAAGCTCGCGGCGCGACTACGACGACGACTGGACCGACCCCGAGCCCGACGCGCAGCGGACGAGCATCCTCCGCCCGCGCTCGACGCAGCGTCCCGTGCGCAACCTCCAGCCCGTGCAAGCGCCCGGCGCGTCTCGCGTCCACCTGATCCTGCCGCGCAGCTTCAACGACGCGCAGCAGGTCGCCGACCGCTTCAAGAACGGCGTTCCGGTGATCCTCAACCTCCAGTCGGCGGACTCGGAGCTCTCGAAGCGGCTGATCGACTTCGCCAGCGGCCTCACGTACGCACTCGACGGCGGCATGCAGCGGATCGCCGACAAGGTCTTCCTGCTCACGCCGAGCGACGTCGAGCTGTCGGCCGAGGACCGGGCGCGGATGCTCGAGCGGGGCTTCTTCAACCAGGCATAGGAAAAGGCCTCCGAGCCGCGAACCACCCCTGAATGGGCTGGTCGGCCACGTTCGTGCTGCTCGGCGATGCAATTTCGAGCGCGGAGACGTTCATCAACGTCTTCATCGGGCTGTACTGGCTCGTGATCTTCGTCTACATCCTCGTCAGCTGGCTGCGACTGCCGTACTCGCCGACGCTCAACCGGATCCAGCGGTTCCTCTACGACGTCTGCGAGCCGTACCTGCGCGTCTTCCGTCGCCTGCTCCCCTCGACGGGAGCGATCGACCTGTCGCCGATGTTGGCCCTCATCACGCTCATCGTGATCGACCGCTTCCTCATCTGGCTCCTCAACCACTTCAACTAAGGAGAGAGCGATGGCACTCACACCTGTCGAGATCAGGCATCTCACGCCGCCGCGGACCATCTTCCGCGGCTACAAGGCCGCGGACACCGACCGGCTGCTCGAGGAGATCGCCGCCAGCTTCGAGGATGTCTGGCGCGAGCGCGCCGACCTGGCCGACAAGGTCGAGCAGCTCGAGACCGACCTCGTCCGCTACCGCGAGCTCGAGGCCCTCCTGCGGACGACGCTCGTCTCCGCGGAGCAGGCGTCGGCCCAGACGCGCGACCAGGCGCGGCGCGAGGCGGAGCTGATCCTCGGCCAAGCCCACGCCGAAGCCCGCGAGATCCAGCGGCGCGCGCTGGCCGAGAACGAACGGCTCGAACAGGACTCGCGCCGGCTGCGGGTGCAGTTGCAGGAGGCACTCTCCGCGTTCGGCGAACCCGAGCAGTCGGCTGCAGCTGAGCCTCCCGCAACTGTGGACGAGGACACGGACGACACCGACGAGCGCAGCTGGTACGGCCTGCCGGACGCGAACGCTGCATAGAACCTGCCGCGTAAACTGAGCGCGTGACGGCGGAAACGACTCGCCTGCGCTTGCGCGTCAGCCCGGGAGCGGGGCGGACGGCGCTCGTGGGGAGACATGGCGATGCCTGGAAGGTGCGCGTCACCGAGGCACCCGAGCGCGGGCGCGCCAACGAAGCCGTCCTCCGCCTCCTCGCCGAGACGCTCGCACTCCCGCGCACAGCCCTGACGCTCGTCTCGGGGCACGGCGGCCGGGAGAAAGTCGTGGAACTGACGGGGATCGGGCCGGCGCTGATCGAACGGCGCCTCGCCTCGGCATCGGGCGAGGGCCGAGGCAGAAAGGAGAGGCGGTGACGACCATCGACACCGGGCAGTTCCGCGACGCGCTGCTCGAGGAACGGCAGCGGGTCGAGCATGCGCTCGCGACGCTCCGTGACGAGCACGCCGGCTCCCTCGACGATGAGGTCGAGGAGGTCTCTCCGACCGCCGACAACAACCTCGCCGAGACCGCGTCGGCCACGCTCGGCCGCGAGATCGACTACACGCTGGGTGACAACGCCGAGCAGGTCATCTCCGAGATCGACGCCGCACTGGAACGCATCGAGGACGGCAGCTACGGCACCTGCTCCAATTGCGGAGAGGAGATTCCGCCCGCACGGCTGGAGGCGAATCCCTGGGCCTCTCTCTGCATCGACTGCAAGCGGAGAGCCGAAGGAGGGTGAGCGAGCCTCTCCGGCAGCTCGAGGTTCGTGTCGGCTCTGCGACGGACGCATTGACGCCGCTCTCCCGAGCGACCCGCTCGTTCGCGGCGACGCGGGCCCAGTGGCTGGCGCTCGCAGCGATCGCGCTCGCGGCGGTCATCGCCGACCAGGTGACGAAACACGTCGTCGCCTCTCATCTGAGGCTCGGCGAGGGCCTGCACGTCGTAGGCCCCTTCACGATCCGGCACGTCGAGAACTCCGGCATCGCGTTCGGCTTCTTCTCGAGTGCGACCGCGGTGGTGATCGTCGTCACCACGATCGCGATCGGCTGGATGCTCGCCTACTTCGCGCGTTCCGGTGCCCGTCATCCCGTGCTCCCCGTCGCGCTCGGTCTCGTGATCGGCGGCAGCGTCTCGAACCTCGCCGACCGCGTGCGGCTGGGCTTCGTCACCGACTTCCTCGACTTCCGCCACTGGCCGGCGTTCAACCTCGCCGACAGCTTCATCGTGATCGGGGTCGGGATTCTCCTCGCCGCGCTCGTCCTCTCCGAGCGAGAGCCGCGGGCGCCTACGAGCTCTAAGCGCTGAATCGTCTCGTCGTCCCGCCCGAGTCCGCCGGAGAGCGGCTCGACCGCTATCTCGCGGGACTGCCGGAGGTCGGCTCGCGGGGTGCGGCGGAGCGGCTCCTCTCGGCGGGAGCTGTGCTCGTGGACGGGGAGGCGCGCGGCAAGAGCTTCAGGCTCGCCGGCGGGGAGGCGATCGCGATCGAGCCGCCTGCTCCGGTAGCCGAGGAGCCCCCCGTCCCGCTGCCCGAGCTCACGGTCGCGTACGCCGACGAGCACCTCCTCGTCGTGGACAAGGCCGCGGGCGTCGTGGTGCACCCGGCGCCCGGTCATGCCGGCGGCACGCTCGCGCAGGCGCTCGCGGCCGCGGGGGCCAAGGGCGGGGAGGAGGACCGGCCGGGCATCGTCCACCGCCTCGACCGGGACACGTCGGGGTTGCTCGTCGCGGCGCGCTCGGAGGAGGCCTACGAGCGGCTCCAGCAGCTCGTGCAGCGCCGGGAGCTGACCCGCGAGTACCTCGCGCTCGTGGCCGGGAGGCCGCAGTCGCGCCGAGGCAGCATCGACGCGCCGGTCGGCCGAGACCGGCACGACAGGCTCCGCCACTCGCTCGACACGGACAAGCCGCGTGAGGCCGTGACGCACTTCGAGCTCGAGGAGCTCCTCCCGCGCCACGCGCTTCTGCGCGTCCGGCTCGAGACCGGCCGCACGCACCAGATCCGCGTCCACCTCGCCGCAATCGACCTGCCGGTCGCCGGCGACCCCACGTACGGCATCGCCGGAGACCTGGGCCTCGACCGGCAGTTCCTCCACGCGGCGCGGCTCGCGTTCGCCCATCCGGTCACGGGCGCGCCCATCGACGTGTCGTCGCCGCTTCCTCCGGACCTCGCGGCAGCGCTGGAAGCAGCCCGAGCCAGCTAACCTTCCGGCGTCCCGTTCCTACTCCCCGGCGGCCAAGCCGTGGCGCGTGTGCCTCTCCTCGTGGGAGGTGCGCCTCGACTCCGCCGGCGCTCTACGCAAACGAATCCGGAAGGAGCTTTTCATGTCAGTTTCGACTGAGCCGGCCTCGACGGGCGCAGTCTCCATGCGCGACCTGCTGGAGGCCGGGGTCCACTTCGGCCACCAGACCCGGCGCTGGAACCCGAAGATGCGCCGCTTCATCTTCGCCGAGCGCGGCGGCATCTACATAATCGACCTGACCCAGACGGCGGAGCGTCTCGACGAGGCGCGACAGTTCCTCCGCAACGTCGCCGAGCGCGGCGGCACGGTCCTGTTCGTCGGCACCAAGAAGCAGGCGCAGGACGGCGTCGAGAACGAGGCGAAGGGCGTCGACATGCCGTACGTCAACCACCGCTGGCTCGGTGGCCTGCTCACCAACTGGCGGACGATGGCCGATCGCATCGACCGACTGCACGAGCTGCGGCGCCTGCGCGACGAGGGCCAGATGGAGCTTCTGCCGGCGAAGGAGCGCATCTCGATGGCCGGCGAGCTCGAGAAGCTCGAGGCGAACCTCGGCGGCGTCGCCGACATGCGCCGCCAGCCCGACGCGGTCGTGATCGTCGACCTCAAGAAGGAAGCGCTCGCCGTGCGCGAAGCGCGGCGACTCGGCATCCCTGTCGTTGCGCTCGTCGACACGAACTGCGACCCCGATGAAGCCGACTACGTCATCCCCGGCAACGACGACGCGATCCGGTCCTGCAACCTCGTCATCCACTCGCTCGCTGCGGCGGTCTCCGACGGGAAGCAGAAGGTCTCGGTCCAGGAGCTCCAGGAGCAGGCAGCGGAGGCGCCAGCGCCGGCGGAGAGCGCCCCTGAGGACGATGTCGAGCAGGTGGAGGCCGGCGAGCAGATCGAGCCGGTGACCGAGGGTGAGAGCGTGCCCGTCCCGACCGGGGAGGACCCGGCGAAGGAGGGCGCGGAGGAGACCAAGCGGTCCGCGGCGGCGCTCGGCGACCCGACAAGGGCTGGAAGCACCGCCGGCGAAGCCGACGACGCCCGGCCGGAAGACCCGCCCGCCTCCGGCGGCCCTGGCGGCAAGGAGGAGGAGGCCTAGATGGCTGCCGAGATCTCGGCCCAGCTCGTCCGCGAGCTCCGGGAGCAGACCGGCGCGGGGATGATGGACTGCAAGCGCGCGCTGCAGGAGACGAACGGCGACGTCGAAGCCGCGGTCGTCCTCCTGCGCGAGAAAGGGATGGCGAACGCGGCGAAGCGCGCCGACCGTGCGACGACCGAGGGGCTCGTCGGCTACCGCATCTCGACCGACGGCTCGCGCGGCACGATGGTCGCAATCGGCTGCGAGACCGAGCCGGTGTCGAACAACGAGGAGTTCCAGGCGTTCGGCAAGAAGGTGCTCGACGCCGTGGAGGCCGAGGGGGTCCAGGCCGTCGGCCGGTTCGACGAGGAGCGGGCGGAGCTCGCCGGCAAGCTCGGCGAGAACATCGCCGTCGCGGGAGCGGCTCGCTTCGAGACTGTCGAGGGCGGGCGCCTCGGTGCCTACGTCCACCCGCCCGCGAACAAGCTCGGCGTCCTCTTGCAGGTGCGAGGCGGCGACGACGAGCTGACGCGGAACCTCGCGATGCACATCTCGTGGTCGGACCCGCGCTGGATCGGCCGCGAGGACGTCCCCGACGACCTCGTCGCCGCAGAGCGCGAGATCTACCTCAACTCCGAGGAGGTGCAGTCGAAGCCCGAGCAGGCGCGTGAGAAGATCGTCACCGGAATGCTCGACAAGCGCTTCTTCGCCGAGCGGGGCGGGGTGCTCGCCGACCAGCCGTGGATCCACGACGGCTCGCAAACGGTCGGCAAGGTACTCGCCGAAGCGGGAGCCGAGGTGCTCGAGTTCGAGCGCTTCTCGCTCGCGGGATGACGGCGCAGACCGAGACCGAGACCGGCCCGCGGCCGAGCGTTCCCGCCTTCCGACGGGTCCTGCTCAAGCTCTCGGGCGAGGCGCTCATGGGCGCGCGCGAGTACGGGATCGACCCCGGCGTGACGCAGGCAATCGCCAAGGAGGTCGCCGGCATCCGCGCCGAGGGCGTCGACGTCGCGGTGGTGGTAGGCGGCGGGAATTTCTATCGCGGTCTCGCCGCTGCGGCCGAGAGCGGGATGGACCGCGCGACCGCTGACTACGCCGGGATGCTCGCGACGCTCCTCAACGCGCTTGCGCTGCAGGACGCGCTGGAGCGGGAGGGCGCCGATACGCGCGTCATGTCCGCGCTCGAGGTCTCGGAGGTTGCGGAGCCGTACATCCGCCGACGGGCCATCCGCCACCTCGAGAAGGGCCGCGTCGTCATCTTCGCCGCCGGCACCGGCAACCCGTTCTTCACCACTGACACGGCGGGGGCGCTGCGCGCGCTCGAGATGGGCGCCGACGCGATCCTGATGGCGAAGCACGGCGTCAAGGGCGTGTACGACGGCGACCCGCGGGGCAACTCGGACGCCGAGTTCCTACCGCGGATCACGCACCTCGAGGCGATCGAGCGCGGGCTGAAGGTGATGGACACGACCGCGTTGTCGCTTTGCATGGACAACCGCCTCACGATTCACGTCTTCGAGCTCGCCGAGGGCAACGTCGCGCGCGTCGTCAACGGCGAAGAAGTCGGGACGATCATCGCGACATCAGATAAGGAGGGCTGAGGGGCATGGCGACTGCAGAAGAGCTGATCAAGGCCGCGCAGGACCGCATGGTCAAGTCGGTCGAGCACGCGCGGGCGGAGTTCGCAACCGTGCGTACCGGCCGCGCCTCGGCGTCGCTCCTCGACCGGATCGAGGCCGACTACTACGGGACGCAGACTCCGCTGCGCCAGCTCTCGACGATCAACGTCCCCGAGCCGCGCATGCTCACGGTGCAGCCGTTCGACCCGAGCTCGATCAAGGCGATCGAGAAGGCGATCCAGGAGTCGGACCTCGGGCTCACGCCCTCGAACGACGGCAAGCTGATCCGGCTGCCGATCCCCCAGTTGACGGAGGAGCGGCGCAAGGAGCTCGTGAAGGTCGTGCGCAACATGGCCGAGGGACACCGGGTCGCCGTACGGGATATCCGGCGCGATGCGATGCGGCACCTCAAGGAGCTGGTGGACAACGGCGACGTCGGCGCCGACGACGAGCACCGCGCGGAAGGCCGCGTCCAGGAGCTGACCGACGAGCACACGAAGCAGATCGACGATCTGCTCAAGCACAAGGAAACCGAGGTGATGGAGGTCTAGTGACCTCCTCGGCGTCTACCGGCACCGACGTCAGCCCCGAGGAGCACCTTCCCGAGGTCGCGCACGCGGTCGCGATCATCATGGACGGGAACGGGCGCTGGGCGACGGAGCACGGCGTCTCGGTCGCCGAGGGGCACCGCGCGGGCTCGAGAGCGCTGCGGCCGGTCGTCGAGGGGGCGATCGACCTCGGGATCGAGTCCCTCGTCGTCTACGCCTTCTCGACCGAGAACTGGAGCCGGGCGGCCGGCGAGGTCGGCGCGCTGATGGAGATCTTCGGCGAGACGATCGACCGCGAGCTCGAAGACCTCGCCGCGCAGGGCGTTCGCTGTCGCTTCGTAGGGCGTCGGGACCGCGCTCCCCACTGGCTGCGGGCGAAGATGGACCATCTCGAGGCCGCGACGGTGGACAAGTCGAGGCTCCAGCTCTGGATCGCCTTCGACTACGGCGGGCGTGCAGAGCTCGTCGACGCGGCCCGGCGGCTACTCGAGAGCGGCAGCGATCCCGACGACGTCGACGAGGCCGCACTGGCCGCGTGCCTCTACGAGCCCGAGATGCCGGACCCGGACCTCGTCGTCCGCACCTCCGGCGAGCGCCGCATCTCGAACTTCCTCCTCTGGCAGTCCGCGTACGCCGAGTACGTCTTCACCGACACCCTCTGGCCCGACTTCGGGCCGGACGAGCTGCGGACCGCGATCGAGGAGTACGCGCGCCGGCGCCGCAGATTCGGCGGCCGATGACGAACTTTGCTTCTCGCCTCCTGGTCGCGGCGGTCGGCCTGCCGCTCGTGCTCGGCATGCTGTGGCTCGGCGGTTGGTGGCTGTTCACCCTGCTGGCGGTCGCCTCATGTGTCGCCGTGCACGAGTTCGTGACGACGGCGCGACCGCTGCGACCGCTCGCCCCCGCGGTCTATGCGGGCGTGCTGCTCGCGCTGTTCGGTGCGGAGAAGGGGGGAGTCGTGTGGCTGCTCGGCGGCTTCCTCGCAACCTTCGTCCTTGCCTTCGTGCTCTACGCGGTCTCGAGCACGCGGGCGCCGACCACTGCTGCCGTGGGCTCGACGGTTCTCGGCGCGGCCTGGATCGGGCTGGGGCTCGGCTTCGTCCTCCTGCTTCGTGAAACGCACGACCACGGCCGGTTGATCGCCTTCACCGTCGTGCTGACGGCGTTTGCGGCGGCCACGTTCGCCTACTTCGGCGGACGGCTGGTCGGCCGCCACAAGCTCGCGCCGCGCCTGTCGCCGAGCAAGACGTGGGAGGGGCTCCTGATCGGCGCGGTGGCGGGCGTCTTCGTGTCCTTCATCGCCCTCTACGACACGCGGGACAAGTATCTGAGCGTCTGGCAGGCGATCGTGCTGGGTCTCGCGCTCGTGCTCGCGGAGGTGATCGGCGACCTGTTCGAGTCGGCGCTCAAGCGCGACCTCGAGGTGAAGGACACGGGAAGGCTTCTCGGCGGCCACGGCGGCATGCTCGACCGGATCGACGGGCTGCTGTTCGCGGCGCCGGCTGCGTACTTTCTCGTCGTCGCCTACGGCTTTCACTGACCCCTCGCCAAGGGATACGTCCCGGTGCCAGGCACGCGGACATGCCTCGATCCGCCGCGGAACGGGCTCGCGAAGCGCAAGGTGCTCCGCACTCCCGCCACTTTGGCCATGTCCCGGTGCCTGGCACCAAGCCGTGGCCCGCGGGGACAGGCCTACACTGAGCGGGTGAAGCGCGTCGCATTGCTCGGGGCCACGGGCTCGATCGGGCGCCAGGCGATCGAGATCGTCGAGGCGCATCCCGAGCTCGAGCTGTGCGCCGCGGCCTCCGGCTCGACTCCGCTCGACGATGTCGACGCGCCGCTCAAGGAGGTCGGGGGCGACCTGACCGAGCTGCTCGAGCGCGCGCAGCCCGACGTCGTCCTCAACGCCGTCGTCGGCTTTGCGGGAGTCCACGCGACGCTCTGGTCGCTCGAGCACGGCGTCGACCTCGCGCTCGCGAACAAGGAGAGCCTCGTCGCCGCCGGAGAGCTCGCGCTCGCCGCCCGCGAGCGAGGTCGGGGGCGCATCCTGCCGGTCGACAGCGAGCACTCGGCGCTCTTCCAGTGCCTCGAGGGCCGCGAGGCGGAGCAGGTCGACACGCTCGTGCTCACCGGCTCGGGCGGCCCGTTCCGCGGCCGCACACGGGCTGAGCTCGAGGACGTCACGCCCGAGCAGGCGCTCGCACATCCGACCTGGCGCATGGGCCCGAAGATCACAGTGGACTCCGCAACGCTCGCGAACAAAGGGCTCGAGGTGATCGAGGCGCACTATCTGTTCGGCGTGGAATACGAGCGAATCGAGGTCGCGATTCAGCCGACCTCGATCGTGCACTCGCTCGTCCGCTTCCGCGACGGCGCCGCCCTCGCGCATCTCGGCTATCCGGACATGCGCGTGCCGATCTCGTATGCGCTCACGTACCCCGAGCGCGCCGCGACGCCGCTGCCGCCGCTCGACCTCACGGCGCTGACACTCGAGTTCTCGCCACCCGACGCCGAGACGTTCCCGATGCTCTCGCTCGCGCGCGCCGCCGGGGGCGAGGGTGGCAGCGCGCCGTGCGTCTACAACGCCGCGAACGAGGTCGCGGTGGCCGCGTTCCTCGGCGGACGCCTGCCGTTCCTCGGGATCCCGGAGGTCGTCGGGGAGACGCTCGCCACAGCCGGCACCGACCCGGTGCGCGATCTCGACGACCTCGTCGAGGCCGATCGCGCCGCGCGAGAGATCGCGGAAGGGGCGCTGGCCGCCGCATGACGCTGCTCGTCGTGATCGCCGGTCTCGTCCTGCTCGTCTTCCTCCACGAGCTCGGGCACTTCACGGTCGCCCGCGCGGTCGGGATGCGGCCGCGGAGCTTCTACATCGGCTTCCCGCCGGCGCTCGTCAAGGTCAAGCGCAAGGGCATCGAGTACGGGATCGGGATGATCCCGCTCGGCGGGATGGTCCAGCTTCCCGGCATGAACCGGCCGGCCGCGCGCGACCTGCGCGCGTTTCTCGAGCCCGCAATGCGGGAGGAGCCGGGCCTTGCGCCGGCAGTGGGCGCCGTCCGGCGTGCCCTGGAGGCCGAGAACTACGAGGCCGCGCGAAGCGCGGGCTTCGAGCTCGGCCGGGAGGTGAGCGCCGCCCCGTTGTCACCAGGCGCGCGGCGCTCGGCGGAGCGAGGCCTCCGGGAGCTCGCGGACGGGACGTCTCCCGAGGCGTACTGGCACTCCCCGACCTGGAAGCGCGTCGCTGTCATCGCCGCAGGGCCGCTCGCCAACGTCGCCGTCGCGTTCCTGATCCTCTTCCTCGTCTTCGCCATCAGCGGCGGCCCCTCGTCGCGGCCCAGCGCCGAGGTTCTGGCGGTGCAGGACGGCACTCCGGCAGCCGCGGCAGGTCTACAGCCAGGGGACCGGATCGTCGCCGTCAACGGCACGCGTGTGGGCTCGTTCGACACCGCCTCGCACCTGATCCGGTCGAGCCGCGGAGGCCCGGTGGCGCTGTTGGTCCTGCGCGACGGACGGCGAGTGACCGTCGGCCCGCGCGACACCGTCAAGCAGGACGGCCGCTGGATCTTCGGCTTCCAGCCGGCGGCGCAGACCGTCCCGTACTCGACCGGCAAGGCTGCCCGGACGGCCGGATCGGACCTCTGGGGTGTCGTGACCGACACGGCGACCGGCATCCGCGGGCTCTTCTCGCGACAGGGGCGCAGCCAGCTCTCCGGACCGGTCGGGATCGTCCGCGTCTCGCAGCAGGAGCTGCAGGTCGGCCTGACCCACTACCTCGAGATCCTCGCGTTCGTGAGCATGTCGCTCGCGCTCCTCAACCTCCTCCCGCTGCTGCCTCTCGACGGCGGCCACATCCTCTTCTCGCTCATCGAGGCCGTCCGCCGCCGCGCCCTGGCGCGCGAGGTCTACGAGCGCGTCTCTCTCGTGGGATTCGCGCTCGTCCTGCTCCTGCTCGTCATTGCGTCCTCGAACGACTTCGGCGGCAGCCCGCACTGAGCCGCCTCAGCGTCCTCTGAGGGCGCGATTCGGCGGGAATCCGCCGGGCTAGACTGACTCGCGGATGGCCAGCAAGCGGCAGATCAGCGTTGGCGACGTCAAGATCGGCGGCGGCGCGCCCGTCGTCGTCCAGTCGATGACGACGACGAAGACGCACGACGTCGAGGCCACGACCGCACAGGTAGCGGCCCTGGCGAGCGCGGGTTGCGAGATCGTCCGCGTTGCAGTGCCGAAGACGGAGGATGCGGAGGCGCTCTCGAAGATCGTCCGCTTCTCGCCCGTCCCGATCATCGCCGACATCCATTTCAACGCGAGCCTGGCGCTGAAGGCGATCGACCAGGGCGTCGCGGCGGTTCGCATCAACCCGGGCAACATCGGCGGCGCGGACAAGGTCGCCGAGGTCACGCGCGCCGCGAAGGCCAAGGGAATCCCGATGCGGATCGGCGCGAACTCCGGCTCGCTGCCGAAGCATCTCGAGGAGATGGCGCAGGCCGATCAGGCCGAGGCGCTCGTCGAAGCCGCGCTCGAGGAAGTGCGGCTGCTCGAGAGCCTCGACTTCTACGACTTCAAGATCTCCGTCAAGTCGAGCCATGTGCCGACGATGATCCGCGCCTACCGGATGCTGTCGGAGAAGGTCGACTACCCGCTCCATCTCGGCGTGACCGAGGCGGGGACGGTCTTCGCCGGCTCCGTGAAGAGCGCCGTGGGGATCGGCACCCTCCTCGCCGAGGGCATCGGCGACACCATCCGCGTCTCGCTGTCCTCGGATCCCGTCGAAGAGCCGAAGACGGCGTACGAGATCCTCAAGGCGCTCGGGCTGCGCGAGCGCGGGCCGGTGATGATCGCCTGCCCGAGCTGCGGCCGTGACAACGTCGGCGTGCACACGCTCGCCGAGGAGGTCGAGCTGCGGCTGCAGGAGTACCCGCAGCACTTCGAGGTGGCGGTGCTCGGCTGCGCGGTCAACGGGCCGGGCGAGTCCGGGGACGCGGACTTCGGCATCGCCGGCGGCCGCGACGTCGGCTTCATCTACGCCCACGGGCGCGTGCTGAAGAAGGTCAGCTCCGACATCCTGATCGACGAGCTCTTCCACGAGATCGACAAGTGGATCGCCGACGGCATGCACCGGCCGAAGCGTCTCAAGATGGCGAAGCCGGCCGCTCTGGCGATGGCCGAGGCCTCGCTGATCCCGCTCGAATAGCCTAGGGCGACAACGCCGATGATCGCCCGAGCCTCACAGCTCTTCCTGCCGACCCTGCGCGAGCCGCCCGCCGACGCGGAGGCTGCCTCGCACCAGCTGCTCGTGCGCGGCGGCTTCATCCGCCAGATCGGTGCGGGCCTGTGGGCGATGCTGCCGCTCGGCTGGCGGGTTCACATGCGGATCGAGCAGATCATCCGCGAGGAGATGAACGCGATCGGCGGCCAGGAGATGCGTGCTCCGACCCTTACGCCCGCCGAGCTCTGGGAGACGACGGGGCGGATCGACGTCCCGATCCTGTTCCACCTGAAGGACAGCGGCGGCCGGCCGTTCGTGCTCTCGTGGACGCACGAGGAATCGATGACGTTCCTCGCGCGAGAGATCCAGTCGTACAAGCAGCTGCCGCAGGTCTGGTACCACTTCTCGACCAAGGACCGCGACGAGCCGCGCCCGCGCGGGGGACTCCTGCGCCTCCGCGAGTTCATCATGAAGGACGCGTACACGTTCGACACCGACGAGGCCGGGCTCGACGCCGCGTTCACGAGGCACGAGCAGGCGTACGCGCGGGTCTTCGAGCGCTGCGGCCTCGAGGCCTATCTCGTCGAGGCGGAGTCGGGAGTGATGGGCGGCAAGGAGTCCAAGGACTTTCTGGCGCCGACGGGCTCGGGCGAGAACGAGCTGATGCGCTGCGAGAACGGCGACTACTTCGCCGATGCGGAGGCCGCACGTGGCGCTCCCCCTCTGGCCGAGCTGCCTCCTCCGCTGGATGCCCCCGAGGTGGTCGAGACGCCCGGCATCGGGACGATCGACGAGCTCACGGCGTTCCTCTCGGTCGCCCCGTCCGCGACCTCGAAGGCCCTGCCGGTCGTGACGGGCGACCGGCTGGTTCTCGCGCTCGTGCGGGGTGACGACAAGCTGAGCGAAGGGAAGCTCGAAACCTTCTTCGAAGCCGCGTTCAGGGCAGCAACGGAAGAAGAGATCCGCGCCGCCTTCGGCGCCGGGGGCGGCTCGCTCGGGCCGGTCGGGGTCGACATCGAGGTGATCGCCGACGAGGCGCTCCGGGAGGGCCAGTACGTCGCCGGGGCCAACGAGGACGGCCGACATCTCCGCGGCGTCGAGGCCGGCCGCGATTACGAGCCGACCTTCGCGGATATCCGGCAGGCGAAGGACGGCGACGCCTGCCCCGAGTGCGGCGGCACGCTCAGCATTCAGACCGCGATCGAGGTCGGCCACATCTTCAAGCTCGGCACCTTCCACTCGAAGCCGTTCGGCGCGACGTTTCTGGACGAGAACGGGAGGGAGAAGCCCCTCGTCATGGGCAGCTACGGAATCGGCCTGGCGCGCACGATGGCGGCGGTCGTCGAGCAGTCGCACGACGAGAACGGGATCGTGTGGCCGCAGGCGCTCGCGCCGTACGACGCGCACGTCGTGGTGCTGCCGGGCGCCGAGGAGATCGCCCTCCAGGCGGCGGAGGCGCTCTCGGCGGCCGGGCTCGACGTCCTGCTCGACGATCGCGACCAGAGAGCGGGGGAGAAGTTCGCCGACGCCGACCTGATCGGCTGCCCGATCCGCATCACCGCGGGCCGGAAGAGCCTCGAGGACGGCAAGGTCGACGTGAGGAACCGCGCAAGCGGCGCCGAGAACCGGTTAGATGTTGCCGAGCTCGGCAAGGAGGCCCAGTGATGGCAAAGCGGCGCCGGTTCAGCGAGGAGGGATTCGGCGAGACCGTCCAGCGCCTGATGGACGAGCAGGGCGTGACGTACCGCCAACTCGCGACCCGCACCGGTCTCTCCGCCGGCTACCTCAACCACCTCGTGCACGGAAATCGTCCGGTGCCCTCGAACGACGTCGTCGCCACGCTCGCAGATTCGCTCGAGGTCGAGCCGGAGCACTTCCGCGAGTACCGCCTCCGGGTGATCACGGAGCGCCTCGAGGCGATGCCGGGACTGATCGACCGCCTCTACCGGCAGCTCAACCGGCGGAGCTGAGGGGTCGCGAAACCCGCGGTCTCGCGGCTGCCGGACCCTCCAATACGGACCTGGCCCGGTGCCAGGCACACGGCCATGTCCCCGCGAGACAGGCTCCCTGCAGGAACACACCGATCGCCTGTTGCGATGTCCATTTAGGTCACGTCTCGGTGCCTGGCACCGGGACGTGGCCGCAGCAGAGGATGGGGGCGGCGCCGCCGGCTAGCGCAGGCCGTAGCGGAGGAACAGGTGCGAGCCGTGCGTTCGCACCGAGCGTAGGCGGCCGGCCACGCGCGTCTGCGGCACCAGCTCGATGCCCTCGACAAGACCGAGGCGGGCCGCCGCGGCGCGGCCGGCGAGGAGCGGCGAGACCGTGAGGAAGAGCTCGTCCACGAGCCGGGACGCGACGAGCGAGCCGAACATCGACGGCCCCGCTTCCGACAGGACGATCGAGTAGCCACGAGTGCGCAGCACGCCGAGCGCCGCCGCGAGGTCGACTGTGTCCGCGTCGGTCACGGCGACCACCTCCGTCGCGGCGGGCACCGACGCACGCAGGCCGTCGGCCGCACCGTTCGTAGTGAGCACGAGCGCACCCGACTCGAGCACCGGGTGGGACGGATCGAGTGAGGCGCCGGTGGTGACGGCTACGACGAGCGGTTGCTCCGGCCGGCCGCGCCGGGCTCGCAGTTCGGCCAGCGCCTCGGCGGCCGGCGGATAGGCCCGGTCGATCCGCCACGTTCCTTTGGGGGAGGCGAGCAACGTGCCGGAGCCGACCACGACCGCATCGGCGCACGCGCGCATCAGTGCCAGGACGAACCTGTCCGCCTCGCTCTCGTCGCCGATCACCGCGTGCGAGCGCGGCAGCCGCGGCACCGCTACCACTCCGTCGAGAGACTCGACGAAGTTGGCGATAACGCAGGGCTCGTCGAGACCGATCGCGCCGCCGTAGAGCTCCGCGAGCTGATCCGGCACGTCCCACCGCGGCAGGTCCTCGTCTTCCGCGAGAACCCTGAAGGCCTCGTTCACCGCGTCAGCGTAAGGAACTCCGAGCGCAGGGCGGCGTCCTCGTCGTACAGGCCGCGCCAGACGGTCGTGACCGTGAGAGAGCCGTCCTCCTCGACGCCGCGCATCGCGGTGCACATGTGCGCCGCCTCGAGCCGCACGGCGACGCCGCGCGCGCCGGCGAGCTCGCGGAGCCCGTCCGCGATCTCCTCCGCCATCCGCTCCTGCACCGTGAAGCGGCGCGCGTAGAGCCGCACGAGTCGCGTGAGCTTGGAGATGCCGAGGATCTCGTCGCCGGCGACGTAGCCGACGTAGGCGCGGCCGTGAAACGGCAGCGCGTGGTGCTCGCACAGCGCGTAGAAGCCCACGGGGCCCTCGACGATCTGCGAGTGGCGTCCCTCGACGCCCTCCGGGCGCTCGGTCGGGAACACCGTGCGCAGCTTCGGATCGCCGTCGTAGCCCGCAGTCGCGTCGAAGAGCGCCCGCACGAAACGCCTCGGCGTGTCACGCGTGCCGGGCGTGTCGAGGTCGAGGCCGAGCGCCGAGAAGATCTCGGCCGCGTTCCGCTCGAGACGCGCCCAGTCGGCCGGCGTCAGATCGCGCGCCTCCTCACCGTCGTGGGCGGGAAGCTCGAAGACGTTGCTCACGCGATCTCCTCCTGTCTACTGGGCGCGCGGCGCGGAAGGAGCGCGAGCGCGATTGCGGCGACCTGGGCCAGAGCGACCCAGGCGAAGGCGAGTGGATGTCCGACTGCGATCAGGAGCCCGAACGCGGCCAGCTGGGTCGACATTCCGAGGTTCGCCAGCAGCGACACGGCGACCGGGCTCGTCAGGACCGGACGCCGCGCGACCACCGCTTCTGCGAGCCGGTCCTGCGGCGCGTAGAAGAGCCCGTAAGCGCGGCGGAGCAACGCGGTCGCCCGACCATGCTCCTCGGGCTCGAGCTCCGCCACGGCCCCCCGCGACAGCCGCTCGGCGTTGAAGTTGAGGCTGAGCACGCTCGTGAGCGCGAGGAAGCCGGCGAGCGCGAGTGCCGGCTGCGCCGTCGTCCACGCGAGGGCGGCGAACAGCGCGGCGTTCACGAGCAGGTCGACCTCGGAGTCGAGATACCGCCCGAAGGCGCTGATCCGGCCGGTGAGCCGCGCGAGCTGGCCGTCTGCGTTGTCGAGCAGTGTCTTGAGCTGCACGAGCAGGGCGGCTGCGAGCAGCGAGCCGCGACCCAGCTCGACGGCCGCCGCAAGTCCAGCCGCGCCCGCGGCCACGACGACGACCGGCGGCGGCACGCGCAGCCGCGCGAATCCGAGGACGAGCGGATGCGCGAGGGGCCGGAAGACCTTCTCGCACACGAGCTCCGTCCCGCGCCGCGGCTTTCGCGACCGGGCAAGGGCGCTAGACGGCAAGGGCACCCTCTCCGGCGCGGATGAGGTCGCGGGCCGCGTCGAGCTTGTCCCACACGTTCCAGAGCAGTACGCCGCGCGGCTTGCCGTCCTCGACGTACGTGACGACGCCCTTGCGATTCGGCTCCTGCCAGTCCTCGACCACCTCGAGCCGGGAATCGACGACCCCGACCGCCTCGTAGCCGAGGTCGAAGAGGTCGGAGTAGAAGAACGGCAGGTGGTCGTACGGGGCGCCGGCCCCGGCCATGTTCGCGCCGACGGCCTTGCCGTGCGAGTTCGCATGATCCTCGTGCTCGATCCGCATAGTCGTGCCGAGCGCACGAACGGGGAAGCGGGCGACGTCGCCCGCGGCGAAGACGTCTTCGTGCCCGGGCACGCGCCCGTACTCGTCGACGACGATTCCGTCGGCGACCTCCAGCCCGGCCGACTCGGCGAGCTCCGTGTCCGGGATCACGCCCAGCCCGGCGACGACCGCGTCCGCCTCGAGCGTAAGGCCCGACTCGGTCTCGACGCGGTTGCCCGAGGCCGATGCGACCAGTTCCTCCGTGCGCACGTCGACGCCCTTCTCGCGGTAGTACTCCGCGACGAACTGCGAGAGCCCGAGCGGGAAGAGGCGGAAGCCGATCCCGGGCTCGGGGAAGAGCATCGTGACGCGGGCGCCGTTGCCGACGAGGCCGGCCGCGATCTCGGAGCCGATGAAGCCGCCGCCGATCACGACGACGTGCGAGCCCTCCGGCGCGATCTCGCGCAGGTGGCGATAGTCGTCGAGGGTGCGGTACCAGATGACGCCCTCCGCGCCGGGAATCTCGCGCGGCTTCGCGCCGGTGGCGAGCAGGAGCTTCTCCCACGAGTACTCCTCGCCGGCGTCGCTCGTCGCGGTACGGGCAGCCAGGTCGAGCGAGACGATGCTGCAACCCGTGACGAGCTCGACGCCCTCCGCCGGCTCGCGCCAGATCTTCTCCTCGGGTGCGCCCTGCCACAGGCCCTTCGTGAGCAGCGGCCGCTTGTACGTCGGGATGAGGGTCGGCGCCGATCATCGTGATCGAGCCGTCGGAGTCGTGCTCGCGAATGCCCTTCGCGGCCATGTCGCCGGTCATTCCGGCGCCGACGATCAGGTACTTGGTCGTGTGCATCTCGGTCCTCTTTTCAGGAGACACGCAGTTAGGAGACAGAGTCGAGTTCCAGGAGCGCGCGCAGGCTTTCGTGCTCTTCGGCGCACGCGGGACAGCCGACGAGGTGGGCGCGCAGGCCCGGGACGAGCTCGTCGGCGGGAGCGCCTGCGAGCTGGAGCTCGACGTAACGGTCGAGCTGCTCGAAGCACTCGTCACAGCCGATCTCCGGCTCGTTGCTGCCGAGCAGGCGCTTGAGCGTCGGATCGAGGTCGCGGCCGGTCATTCGTTCACCTCCGGGAATCCCGCCGCGGCGACATGTGCCCGGAGGCGCCGCCGCGCGTCGTGGAGCAGCTTGTAGAGGGCATTTCGGTTGGAGTCGAGGCGCTCCGCCAGGACGTCGATGGGGACGCCTTCCAGGACAGCGGCGACGAGCACCTGCCGCTGCCGCGGCGTCAGGGCGGTCCGGATGCCGTCGCGCACCGCCTCGAGCAAGGCTGCATTCTCGGCGTCGTCGGCCGGCCCCGGCCCGGCGTGGGCGAGGCTCTCCCAGTGCTCCGGCTCGAGCGTCACCTCGCGGTCCCGCCACGCTCGCCGGCGCACCTTCACCGACGCTTCGAGCAGCGCGAACTTGTACGCCCAGGTACGGAAGCTGCTCTCGCCGCGGAAGTCGTCGAGGCGGCGCAGCACCGAGACGGCTGCGTCGGCGGCGGCATCCTGGGCGAGCTCGTCCAGCTCGACCGGAGAGAGCTGGGGGAGAGAGCCTCGCCGCCGGAAGACCTCGAATCGTGCAGCTCGGAGGAGGAGCCCGTGGAGGTGCGCCACGGCCTCGTCGCTGCGGATCCCCTCTGCGTGCAGGTCGAGGTGCCACTCCTCGAGGCCGGGGGCTTGTGCGAGCGCGCTCACATGGGGATTAGTGTCCGAAGCGCCCAAGGTCTTACGTTCTACCGTCGTGGTTGCGCGCTACGCGGCGACAAGAGCGGACGTCCGCTCCGCGAGCTTGCGATCCTTGGCGGTGACCCCACCCTCGGAATGCGTCGTCCAGCGGACGGTGACCTTGCGGTACCGGATGTCGATGTCCGGGTGGTGGTTCTCGCTCTCCGCAAGCTCGGCGAGCCGGTCGACGAAGTCGATCGCAGCCGGAAACGAGGGAAGCTCGAACTCCCGCACGAGCGCTGCGTCCTGCTCCTTCCAGTCGGTCACACCGGGAGTATTCCCGTTGCGGGACGCGCAAACGCCGCTCGTGCGTACCAGACTGCAGAGGAGTGCGTGAGCCAAGTGACCGAGATCTCGTACGACGGGCGCGACGCGGCGACCGTGATGCCGCTGCCGTGCTCTTCCGCCGCTACTGGCGCGACGCCTGGCGCGCTGCGTACGCGATCACGGGACGCCGCTCGCTGGCCGACGACGTGGCCGCCGACGGCTTCGAGCGGGCGTTCGCCGCACTGGGACGTTTCGACGACCGTCGCCCGTTCGGGCCGTGGCTGCACCGGATCGTCGCCAACCGCGCGCTCGACCTGCTCCGCGCCGAGCGCCGCCTCTCCGACGAGGAGCTGCCCGACACGCCGGACCTCGCACCGGCTCACGCACCGGGAGACCGGGGCCTGCTGGCGTCCGTCGTCGAGTTGTCGCTCGAGCGCCGCGTCGTCGTCGTCCTCCGCTACGGGGTCGGGATGACGCCGAAGCAGATCGCGGAGGCGCTCGATCTCCCGGTGGGAACCGTCAACTCCCGCCTCGCGCGCGCGCTCGCGCAGCTACGCGGGTCGCTGGAGGTCGAGCATGTCGAGTGAGCTCGAGCGGCGGCTCGAGGCGACGTTCGCCGAGGCCCCGGAGCCCGATCCGGGCGCAGGGGAGGAGGCGCTGCACCGCGCGCTGCGCGCGCTGCGTCCCGTCGCTGCCCCGAGGCGCGGGCTCCGCGCAGCTGTCCTCGCATTCGCGGCGGCAGTCGTCCTGCTCGTGATCGCGGCCGGCTCGCTCGCAGCTGCCGGCGCGCTGCACGTCAGTTTCGGCGCGAAGCCGAAGCCGCAGCCGGCGACGACGCAACTCGAGCTGCCGCGGGGAGCGAACGGCGTTGCGGCCATCGTCGACGGGCGGCTCTCGGTCGTCACGAAGGACGGTCTGGGCCTAGACGGGCAGACGGTCAGTGCGGCGGCACTGTCACCGCGTGCGCTGTACGTCGCCGCCGGAATCGGCAACTCCCTGGTCGCGATGGCGCCGAACGGACGCAGAGCCTGGTCCCATCCCGCCGGCGGACGGGTCGTGGCGATCGCCTGGGCGCCGGACGGCTTCCGGATCGCGTACATCGTCCACGCCGGGCATCGCTTCGTCTTGCACGTCATCTACGGGAACGGGATCAACGACACGACGATCGACCGCTCGGTGCGCGCCGTGCGGCCCTCCTGGCGGGGCAACTCGCTCGCCTTCGCGTACGTGGGCGGCGGCGGCCGCGCGATCGTCTACGACGTGGGGCACGAAAGCCGGCATGTCGTCGCCGTGAGCCCGCCGGTCACCGGCATCGCGTTCGCCCCGTCGGGCGATGCGCTCGCGCTGGAGGGGACGAACGGCGTGTCGCTCGTGGAGCAATCGGCCTACCGCCACATCGCCGCTTCCGATCTTGAGGCGTTCGGCTGGCTCAACGGCCGGTTGGCCGTCGCGGTGCCCGGCTCGAACTCGGCCGTGATCCACTTGTTCGCCCCCGATGGAGCATCGCGGGGCTCGTCCCGGGCGCACGGCATCGTCAGGGCTATCACGCCGAAGGTCGTCTTGGTGCAGCGAGGCCGGAATCTCCTCGCGGGACGCACGACGCTCCTGACCGTCCCACGCGGTGCCACCGTGCGCGCCCTCCAGGTCGGCTAACGCGGCCAGAGCGAGATCGCGACGTACCGCGTCTCGGGCGCGACCTTCGCCGTCCAGAACCGCCGCAGTGTCCCGGCCTCGAGCTCCACGATCTGGCCGGTGAAGAGGGACGAGGTCACGACCTGACCGCCGAACGTGGCGAGGTTGAACGAGCCATACGGCATCGGAACACGCCCGAGCCTGCGGTACGTGCGCCAGAGGAAGGCCTGAAGGGAGGATCCGTAGCCACTCGTGACGAGCGCCCGCGCGCCCGAGAAGGCGACTTCCTGCGGAGCCCGCGCAGCCCGCAGGACTCTCACGACCTTGCCGGTCCGGGCGTTGTAGACCGTCACGTAGGGCGCTCGCGCCGAGCTGACCCAGACCGCGCGGCCGTCCGGTGCGAAGCCGATGCTGTGCCCAGCGAAGCGCGGGTGGAGGCGGCCGGCGACGTGCGGTCGCGCGAGGTTCGACGTGTCGAGCCGGACGATCGTCGTCGCCACCTCGCCGAGCGCGATCCAGAGCCGACGACCGTTGGGGCTGAACGACATGTGGTGCGCCTGCAGGCCGACGTAGACGCGGTGCACGATCCTCCGCCTGGCGAGGTCGATCACGGAGATCTCGCCGCTGCCGCCGTCCGCGACGTAGGCGAAGCGGTCTCCGGGGGCGATCCTCGCCACCTGCGGATCGCTGAAGCCGTGGAAGACCTTGAGCGGCCGCAGCGAGTGCCAGCCGAGCAGCGTCACGGTCCCATGTGGGTTGAGGACGACCGCAGGACCATGAAGCGGCGCCGCGACCATCAGCGGGTCTTCGAGGCGAACCCTCTTGAGGACGTGACCTCCGTCCGGGCCGAGCGACACCGCAAGAACCTCGTTCGCGGTCTCGGCCGCGACGATGGCGACGGGACGATTCGCCGACGGGCCGGCGGACGCCGCCGGAACGAGCAGGAGAGCGGTGGCGAGTACGAGGAGTCTGCGCATGCCACCCATACGAGCCGACAGTCCCGCGAGGTCCCATGAGCTACGGTTTCCCCCGCTGCGGGGCGTGGCGCAGCCTGGTTAGCGCGTTGGTCTGGGGGACCAAAGGTCGCGAGTTCGAATCTCGCCGCCCCGATTGAGATTGCGGGCCTCGGGCCCGCCCATGGTCAGCCTTTTTGTGGCGCCGTGTGCTGGCCTCGGCCGTTGGGCGATAGGCTCGGGCGTCGTGGGAGTCGACCCGGCTCTACGCCGCCTCGACCTGTAGCAGCCCGACGAACGGCGACTCCTCCCTCAGCGCGGAGACCCCGTCGAGATGCCTCGATACGGGTCGTAGGGCGTGCCCGGGCAGCGTCCCCACAGGCCCAGGTGTCGTCGATGAGCACGAAGACCCAGGTGCGTAAGGCGCGCTGCGTACCGGCCCCTCCGCCCGTCGTAGAAGTACGGCGCCGCGGCTCCGACAGCGACGAGGTGGATGTTGACGTTGAGGCCATCGCGGACTCGTGTCACGTAGCGAAGCAGGCGCCCGTAGCTGTCGACCGAGTCGGTCGCCGGTTCGCGCGTGAGCCGGACGATCGTCCCCGGCGGGAGCAGACGCTTCGTGATGGCTGACGCCTGCTTGCCGTAGCACTCTGGCGAGAAGTAGACCTCGGGCGTGTCGATCTGGACGAGCCTGACCTTCGCCCCGTTCGTGAGGTCGACCGTGTCGCCGTCCGCAACGTGGTCGATGCGGCCGAGCCGACCTACCGAGACCGAGGCCGGTGCTGCACCGGTGATCGACAGAACGACTGCGAACGAGGCAGCGAGCAAGATTGCGCGCGAATGCGTCATGAAGCTTCAGGATCGGCGGATACGGCCCCGACCTGTAGCAGCCCGACGAACGGCGACTCGTCAGACGGAAGTACCGTCCAGGGGAGGCTGAGCGTCGAACCCATCGCCTATTGCGGAATGCAGGGTCAGGGACCAACTGCGGTGCGCAAACAGGCCGCAGGGATAGGACGCTCTCCGCCGGTCTCGCGCTGGTGGGAGTTTGCATCCTGGGGATCAGTCGCGATCGTCACCCGAGGCGACCGGGATCGCTGCACTCGAGGCGGGCGTCGGGTTTGGAATCCTCGCCTCTCTGATTCGCCTTGCTTATGGCTTTGTCGAAGGGACGTAGTACCGGCGCTCGCCTGGGCCAGTGTTCAGGAATGACCCCTGAGCGTGTCATTCCATCGCGCGACGTCTGGAGGAGAGTGTCGCCGCTCGCCGCATTGACGAGGTCTGTGGGAAGTGGTGACGATTCGTCTGGGGATCAGGGCACGGTCACTCACGCTGGTCTGGGGACATGCCGGTAGGGACGTGGCCGGCCTTACGGTTCGGTTCGAGGACGGCACGATGACGAGGCTTCCGCTGACCGACGGCGTCTTCTTCCACGTCTTTTCTAGACAGCGCTGGCTCGTTGGCCACCGTCCCGCATTGGTGATCGCCCGTGAAACGGATGGACGCACACAGCGCGTGCGGCTCCTCAACAATCCACACACTCCCTAAGCCCGGTCGATGCTCGCCGATTCGCAGCTACTCCCGTCCGCAGTCGATCCGCTGATCGCCGAGGCGAAACGGCGGATGCGGCAACGCCGGACGCGGATCGTGCTGGCCGTTCTCCTTCTTGCCTGGATCGGAGGAGGCGTGGCGTTCGGACTCGATCGCTCGGCGGTGGCTAACGCAGCGGGGGAGGGCCGACAAGCGCGTCGCAGCACGCGACAGCGGCACAGCAAGAGGCCATAGCGCAAGCGCGGACACAGATCGGCTACCTGCGTGCCTTCCCGGCCCTGCCTGGAACGGCTCCCTGCACCGTTCACCCAGGTGGACTCCAGAAGCCCGGGACGGTGTTTCACGGGTTATGCACGACCCAGGTCAGCGGTGGTGGGGCAGGTGAAGGCATGACGTGGATCACGTTCACTGAACGTTTCCGGGTGGTAGGACTCGAGCACGACCCAGGGAGCTTCATCGTGACGGTGAGTCTCCCTGGTCAGGTGGTCTACGTTCGGGCGACTGGACAGACGCCACAAACCTGGAGGTAGCTGCCGTCCTGCACGACAACTCTCGCCTGGGCCAGTGTTCCGGAATGACCCCTGAGCGGAAGCGGTTCTAGCCGTGCCGCAGGTGCAGCCTGCGGACGACGAGCCAGTGGCGGGGGAGCAGCAGGGGTACGGCGGTGGCAATCCCGGCCGCCATGATCAGAAGCGATGCCAGGTGCCCCCACAGAGTGGGCGGCGGTGCAACCAGCGGGCAGAGCAACCCCGGTGGGCAAAAGAAAGTGTGGACAGCCTCCTGGTGGACGTAGACGGCTCCGGCGAAGGCGCAGCCCACGACCCCGAGCGCGAGTCCAACCCGTCGCGGCAGTCGGGCGATGAGAACCCCCGCAGCAATGGCCCCGAACGCACAAAGCAGTGCGAGTGGGTCGCGCCAGTGCGGAAGCGTTGCCGCACGATACGAACGAGGCGTCCCGTTCATGGTCATATGGAACGTCGCAGCGAAGTGATGCTCGTGCAGCACGAGAGCCGCGACAAGCCCTGCGACCGCAACACCAATGGCTGGTGCGAGCCTGGCCATTACGTGAATCAGGTCTCCAGACGACGTGGCGCTCGCCCAGGCCAGTGTTCCGGAATGACCCCTGACGGATTGGGGGCTTGTACGATCGCTGCGGTAGTGAGTCCTGCGATCAAGCTCAGTGCACAGGCGCTCGCGATGATGGGCTTCGGAATCCTGGCCTCCCTGCTCGTGTGGAGGCTGACGCACCAGACGCCGCCGCCGAAGGTCGGTGCGCATGCACCGCCATTCTCGCTCCAGCGCCTGCGGGGCAGCGGCGATCTCTCGCTCGCCTCCCTCCGCGGCAAGACCTGGTGCTCAACTTCTTCGCCTCCTCGTGCGCTCCGTGCAAGCGGAGTCAGGCGAGTTGGAGCCGCGTCTCGCCAGTACCGCAGCCAGGGTGCCGTCTTCGTGGACATCGACTACCAGGACGCCACGCCGGATGCTCGTCGCTTCGTGAAGGCGCATGGCATTACCTATCCGGTCGTTCGCGCTTCCGGTCAGATCGCTACCGAGTACGGGCTCGTAGGCACGCCTGAGACGTTCTTCATCAATCGGGATGGGCGACTCGCAGACGCGCCCGTGTTGGGCACCGTCGTCAATCAGAGGTCTGCGTTCGAGCAGGGCATACGGGCTGCGTTGAACTCGTAACCGCGACTCGGGCGTTGCCACGCTCGGCTGGGCCAGTGTTCAGGAATGACCCCTGGCGAGCCTCCGGACGAGAGGGACTGCAACCACCGCGCCGAGGACTGCACCCACGAGGCTGTTTGCCATATCGGCAAGCGTGTCGTAGTAGGCGGAGTAGTGGAAGTGATCCGCGTAGAGCAGCGGGTACTCGATCAACTCCAGAAGAAGCTCAGCGGTACTGACGAGACTGACGGCGAGTATGAACGCCAGCCACTCAGGTAGACGGAACCACCGGGAACGGGCGGCGGCGTAGACGACAACCGCAGCGATTGCGCCGACGACGAAGTGCTGCGGGCTACCGAGCCAGTTAGGACCGTAGACGCAACCATCCAGCGAGCTTAGGGCAGTCGTCGGCTGGGCCAGTGTTCTCTCACCTGAGGGCGCTGCTCAGTCAGGTTTCAGTCAGGTTCGGGCGTCGCCTGCTGTCGCTCAGGGTCATGCAGTGCCTCCGCCGAACCGTGTAGCGAAGCTGGTTCGGCGGCTCCTGTTACCTCGTGAGGTCTCCCGCGTTCGGTCTGGGGGACCAGAGGTCGCCGGTTCGAGTCCCGGCCGCCCCGATCCAGTTGGGAGTCAGTCTGCAGCCGCGCGGGCGGCTTCCACGACCTGACCCAACCACGGCCCGACTGCAAGATCCTGGCCGCCGTCGGAGGTGAACTCGCCGACCACCCAACCGTCGACGCCGTGCGGCTCGCCCTCGCGCACCGGCCTGATGAAGATCCCGGAGCCGCGGTTGTGCATCTCCATGAGGAGGTCACGGACGGCGCGGAACGTGCGCTCCTCCTCGGGTGTCGACCACGTCCCCGCGTCCTCGTCCGACTCGTGCGTGAAGTGATGCTCGTCCACTCTGGACCTCCTCGGGTAGCGGCGGACCAGAACCTAACGGGGCGTTCGGAGCACGTCGGCCGAGCATGCGGCGACGAGCGCGGTCCGCCAGTCCTCGACGCCGACAAGCTGCGGGTGCTCCACGTCGACTGCGACGGCCGGCCACGACTCGAGTCCCAGCGCGGTTGCGCCGCCGTCCGAACCGATCTCGAGCAGTCGATCGACCGAGAACACGTCGCGCCGACCGGACTGGCGCCGCGCGATGCCGTCGAGCTCGCGCAGCTCCTCGAGCGGGTCGATGCGCACGTTCGAGTCCGAGCCGATGCAGAGGCCGATGCCGCGGTGGAGGAGACGCTCGACCGGCAGGAAGCCGTCGCCGAGATTCGCCTCGGTCGTGGGACAGGCGCACACGCGGGCGCCGGCCGCCGCAAGCAGGTCGAGCTCGTGACCGTCGGCGTGCGTCGCGTGCACGACAGTGGTGCGCGGCCCCAGGCAGCCACACGCGTCCAGCAGCTCGATCGGCCGCACACCGTGCTCTGCGAGGCACTCCTCGATCTCACGCGGCTGCTCGTCGGCGTGGACGTGCAGCGGCAGGTCGTGCTCGGCGGCGTAGCGTCCGAGCTCCTCGAGCCAGTCACGGGGGCAGGCGCGGACGGAGTGGGGGGCGACGCCGACCCGGATTCCGCCGTCCCGCAGCTCCTCGAGCTCGCGGAGATACTCGGCCACCGACTCCTGGCGGAAGCGGTCGATCCCGCCGCGCGCGTAGGCGACGTGGAGGAGGACGAGCTCGATTCCCGCCTCCACGGACGCCTCGGCTGCCGCGCGCGCCTCCTCGAGCCCGAGGTAGTGGAACTCACCGACCGCTGTGTAGCCCGCGCCGCGTAGCTCGCCATAGACGTCGACATAGCTCGTTCGGACGTGTCCAGGTGTCTGACACCTGGACAGGTCCAACATCGTCTCGCGCCAGGCCCAGAAGTCGCCGCCCTCGGCCCGCCCGCGCAGCGCCCGCTGAAACGCATGGCAATGCGCGTTGACGAAGCCGGGGATCAGAGGCTGCTGCTGCACGCCCGTATCCTTTCCACATGGAGGCTCAGGCTCCCGCGGTCCCTGCTCCACTCGCGCTGATCCCGAACGCGCTGACAATCGCGCGCCTCGCCCTGATCCCGGTCTTCGTCGTGCTCATGGTGCGCGCCGGCCACGATCCGAGCTGGCCCGCCGGCATCGTCTTCGGCATCGCCGGCATCACCGACCAGGTGGACGGGTTCCTCGCGCGCCGCTGGCACGTCGAGTCGCGCTTCGGGCAGATCGCCGACCCGCTCGCAGACCGATTGATGATCGACGCCGCCGTGATCCTCCTCGCTTACTACGACCGCCTGCCGTGGGTCGGGCTCGCCGTCATCATCGGACGCGACCTGCTCCTCCTCGCCGGCTCGCGGCTGCTCGCCCCCCGCCGCATCGAGATCGAGGTCAACACGGTCGGCAAAGCGGCGACCTGGGTGCTCTACGCGGCGATCGCCTTTCGCATCGTCACGCACCCGGCGACGCAATGGCCGCTCTACCTCTTCTGGGCCGGCATCGTGCTCGCCGTCGTCGCCGCCGTGTTCTACATCCGGACGGCCCGGAGAGAACTGCGGCGATGAAGGCAGTCGTCATGGCCGGGGGCGAGGGCACGCGGCTGCGCCCCCTGACCTCGAACCAGCCGAAGCCGATGGTGCCGATCGTCGGCAAGCCGTGCATGGAGCACATCGTCGAGCTCCTCAAACGGCACGGCTTCGAGGACGTGATCGTCACCGTCGCCTTCCTGCCCCAGGCGATCAGGAGCTACTTCGGCAGCGGCGAGAGCCTCGGCGTGGACATCGGCTACTCGGTGGAGGAGTCGCCGCTCGGCACCGCAGGCTCCGTCAAGCGCGCGGCGGGGAGGCTCGACGACACGTTCCTCGTCATCTCCGGCGACGCGCTCTGCGACGTCGACCTGACCCAGCTCGTCGAGGCGCACCGCGAGAAGGGCGCCTCGGTGACGATCGGGCTCAAGTCGGTCGAGAACCCGCTCGAGTTCGGGATCGTCGTCACCGACGAAGACGGGCGCGTCGAGCGCTTCCTCGAGAAACCCTCGTGGGGACAGGTCTTCTCCGACACGATCAACACCGGCATCTACGTCCTCGAGCCGGAGGTGCTGAAGCACATCCCGCAGGACCGGCCGTACGACTTCTCGAAGGAGCTCTTCCCGCTGCTCCTCGAGATGGGCCGGCCGCTCTACGGGCACGTCTTCGACGGCTACTGGCAGGACATCGGCAACCTCGACCAGTACCGGCAGGCGAACTTCGACGCGCTCGACGAGAGCGTGCAGCTCGAGATCGACGGGATCCGCATCCGCGGCAACGTCTGGCTGGGGGACGGGGTGGACCTCGACGACCTCGAGGCGATCAAAGGCCCCGCGTACCTCGGCAACTACTGCCGGATCGCGCGCGGTGCACACATCGGCCCCTACACGGTGCTCTCGACGAGCGTCACCGTCCGCGAGCGTGGCCGTGTAGTGCGCTCGATCATCGACACATCCACCTACGTCGGCCGCAGCAGCGACGTCGAGGGGGCGATTCTCGGCCGCCGCTGCGACGTGCGCGCCCACGTGCGCGTGCACGAGGGCGCCGCGATCGGCGACGAGGTCACGATCGGCGCCGAGAGCGTGATCCTGCCCGGCGTCAGGGTCTATCCGTTCAAAGAGGTCGAGACCGGCTCCACGCTGCACGAGAGCCTCATCTGGGAGTCGCGGGGCACGACCCGCGTCTTCGGCAAGTACGGAGTCGCGGGGATGGTGAACGTCGACCTGACGCCTGACGTCGCGGTGCGGCTCGCCGCTGCGTTCGGGACTGCGCTGAAGAAGGGCGCACGCGTCGTCGCCAGCCGCGAGGGGGCCGCGGCGTGCCGCATGATCAAGCGGGCGATGATCTCCGGGATCTCGTCTACGGGCGTGCATGTCGCCGATCTCCGCGTCAGCCCGGCGGCCGTCGCGCGTCATCTCGTGAAGTCGGAGGCGCACGACGCCGGCTTCCACGTCGGCGTCAGCCCGAACGACCCCGAGGTGATCCGGATCCAGTTCTTCGAGCCGCCCGGAATCGAGATGAGTGCCGCAATGCAGAAGGAGGTCGAGAAGCACTTCACGCGCGGTGAGTTTCGCCGCGTCGCCGCCGCCGAGGTCGGCGGCATCACCTACCCCGCGCGCGTGCGCGAGACGTACGCGGCGGAGCTGCTCTCCACGATCGACATCGCAGCCGTCCGCGATCGCCGCTTCCGCATCGTCGTCGACTACGGCTTCTCCGGCGCCTCGTACGTGCTCCCGCTCGTGCTCGGCCCGCTCGGAGTGGAGGTCGTGGCGGCCCACGCCTTCACCGGCGAGGGGCCCGACTACGCGGACGCGGCGCCCGGGCTCGCGGCGTCGATCGGCCAGACGAAGCGGCTCGTGCCCGTGGTGGGGGCCGATCTCGGCGCAGTCTTCGATCGCTCGGCGGAACGGCTGCACCTCGTCGACGAGCAGGCGCACGAGATCCCGGTCGAGCAGGCGCTCCTGCTCTTCCTCCGCCTGCTCGGCTCGAACGGACGCCACGGGAAGCTCGCGTTCCCGGTCACGGTGACGAGCCAGGTCGACCGCCTCGTCGAGAACTCGCAGCTCGAGGTCGTGCGAACCCCGACCTCGCTGCCCGAGCTGACGCGCGCCGCGGCCGAGGGAGGCGTCGTCTTCGCGGGCGCCGTGGGCGGCGGCTACGTCTTCCCCGAGTTCCTCCCCGGCTACGACGCGGTTGCGAGCCTCGCGAAGCTGCTCGAACTGCTCGCGCCCGTCAATCGCCCGCTGTCGGAGCTGGTCGCCGAGCTGCCCGAGCCGACGCTCGTCCACCACCAGGTGCCCTGTCCATGGGCGCTCAAGGGTCTCGTGATGCGCGTGCTGAACGAGCGGCTCGCCGGACGCGACCTCGACCTCACCGACGGGATCAAGCTGTTCGACGAACGTGGCTGGGCGCAGGTGCTGCCGGATCCCGACGAGCCGCTCCTCCACCTCTATGCCGAGGGTGAGACGCGCGAGCAGTCGGACGAGCTCGCGCGGGAGCTGCGGGCGCTCGTGGACGAGATCGAGCAGGGAGAGGCAGCCGCAGCCCGTACGTGACCGGCCGTTGCTCCGGGCGAGGGCAAAGGCTAAAGTTCAGCTTCACCCTCCAGTAGAAAGGGCCTGATGGAACCGCTGCCGGATCTTGCGACGCTGACCGACGACGACCTCAAGAAGCTCATCGACGACTTGACGCGCGAGGAGCAGGAGGTTTCGTACCGTCGGCGGCTCCTGCACGGAAAGATCGACATCCTGCGGGCCGAGCTCGTGGCCCGGCTCCAGGAGACGCAGGGGAGAAGCGTCCTCGACTCCGTCGACGTCGAGTCCCTGACGGAGATCCTCACCGGCAAGGCCGCTCCGCCTGCCTGATGGCGAACGTCTACTGCCCTGAGTGCGGGTACAACAACCCGGAGTCCGCGCACTTCTGTGCGAAGTGCGGCGCGGCGCTCGTCGTCCCCGAGGAGGGGGAGTCGACCGAGGCATTCGCCGCTCCCGAGGTGCCCGAGAGTCTCGACCCGCTCGAGGATCTCGGCATCCACGGCGCGGCACTCATCGTCCGCTCGGGCGGCGGACGGGCAGGGGAGACGTTCCCGCTGGAGGAAGGCCCGACGACGATCGGGCGCTCGCCCGAATGCGCGATCTTCCTCGACGACGTCACGGTCTCCCGCAAGCACGCCGTCTTCACGAAGGACGGCGACCGCTGGAAGCTCGAGGACCAGGGCAGCCTGAACGGAACCTTCGTCAACCGCGAGCGGGTCGAGACGGCCGATGTGAGAGACGGCGACGAGCTCCAGATCGGCAAGTACCGGCTCACCTTCCTGCAGAACTGATGGCGATGACCGAAGCCCCCTCGCGCAGCCGGCTCCTCACGATCGGGACAGTCTGCGACCGGCTCCAGGACGAGTTCCCGGACGTCTCGATCTCGAAGATCCGGTATCTCGAGGACCAGGGGCTCGTGAACCCGCGGCGGACACAGGGTGGCTACCGGCTCTTCTCCGAGGACGACGTCGAGCGGCTGGAAACGATCTTGCGCCTGCAGCGCGACGAGTTCCTGCCGCTGCGCGTGATCAGGGAGGAGCTCGAAGCAGGTGCCGGCAAGCAGCGCCGCCGGCGCCGCAGCGTGGTCGACATGGGGGAGGAGGAGCTCGACCTCGCGGAGCTCTGCGAGCGCGCCGGCATCACCGCCGAGCGAGCCCGCGAGCTCGAGGAGTACGGGCTGCTCGAGCCCCGCGTCGAGGACGGGCAGCGGATCTATGCCGAGAGCGACGCGGAGATCGCCGCGGCGTGCGAGGCACTCGCGCGCTTCGGGATCGCACCGCGCAACCTGCGCGCCTTCCGCACCGCGGCCGACCGCGAGAGCAGCCTGCTCGAGGCGGTGATCGGCCCCGCCCTGCGTTCGCGGAGCGCGGAGCGCCGTCAGGCCGCGCTCGGCGACCTGCAGAGGCTCGCGCAGAGCGCCCAGGAGCTGGCCGACCTGCTGTTGCGGCGCAACGTGCGCCACCTGGTGGAGTAGCCTCGCGCGAATGGCGGGGATCGATCTCACGACGCGCGTTCGCGAGGTCCCGGACTTTCCGGAGCCCGGCGTCGGCTTCAAGGACATCTCCCCGCTGCTCCTCGACCCCGAGGCGCTGCAGCAGGCGGTCGGCCAGCTCGCCGACTGGACGCGCGAACGCGGGGCGGAACTCGTGCTCGGCGCCGAGGCCCGTGGCTTCTGGCTGGGCGCGGCGATCGCGGTCGAGGTCGGCTGCGGCTTCGTCGCCGCGCGGCGTCCGGGCAAGCTGCCCCCCGAGACGGTCTCGGCGACGTACGCGCTCGAGTACGGCCGGAACACGCTCGAGGTCGCGGCCGGCACCATCGGAGGCGGCGCCCGCGTCGTCATCCACGATGACGTGCTCGCGACCGGCGGAACGGTGGAGGCAATCGCCGGCCTCGTCGAGCAGCTGGGCGGCACGGTAGTCGGAATCAACTTCGTGATCGAGCTCTCGTTCCTCGGCGGCCGCCAACGCCTCGAGGACTACGAGCTCTACTCGCTGATCACGTACTGAGAACCGGGCGGGTGGCCGTCCGGCGTGGTCTCTACAACGTCCGCATGTACGACCCGCTCACGAGCCGCTATGCGTTCGCCTGTCCGGTGCGAGGCGAGACGCACGTGCTGCTCTCGGCCTTCCGGAGCATCGAGCAGCTCCCCGGTGCCACGCACCCGGCCGTGTTCCGCGTGCGATTCGACTGCGGCTGCGGCGAAGAGCACGACGGCCTTCTGACGCACGAGGAGCTCGACTGGGCGCCGCTCGGCCTCGGCGGTGCCGGAGAGTTCCTCAACCTCATGACCGCTCACCACGACTCCGTCGCGGCGGAGCTCGGCGAGCTCGCCGCCGTGCACATCAAGCGCGGCGAGTGGCCGTGGAGCTTCTTCTGCTATCCCGAGGAGCGGCCTCGCCCCGTTTTCCCGTCGTCGTTCGCCCTCCTCACGGCGACGGACGGGACTGTAGGGCTCGCCGTACGCTGCCCGAGCTGCCGCCGGCTGTCGCTCAACCTCGTCTCGCATCCGCACGTCGACGTCCCGTTCCACAACGACCGCGAGATCGGAGTGGTGGAACATATGTTCGCCGAGGATGCTTGCGCGACGCTCGACGAGTTCCGCGCGGAGCTCTGGTCTGCCTCATTCGACGCCCGCAGGCTTGCACTCGAGTAATCGGGGGTAGGCGCATCCCGAGGTGGGACTCCGTCGTTCCACCCGCAACGGGCAACGGAACGAGGTGAGAAGAATGCGCAGGTACCGAATGTACGACGCGTCCCGCGGGCTCACGCTCGCTCTCGCTGCGGCGCTGGCGGGACTAGGACTCTGGGGCGCCACCCAGATCGGACTGCAGACGACGGGGCGCTTCTGGCTCTCGATGCTGATCGTCGCCGGAGCGGGCTTCGTGGTCGCGGTGGCGACCCACGTCGGGACGTGGACCAAGGGGCTCAGGCTGCGATTGTCGCCGAGCACGTTCGCGCTCGCGTTCCTGCCGGTGCTCATCGTCGGGGGCTGGATCCTGGTCGCGACCCAGCCGGGCAACGGCTGGGAGGAGGGGAGACTCCACTCCTGGAGCGACTCGATCGGGATTCTCGGCGTCGTGCACTCGATCGGCCTCTGGCACGGTGTGCTGGCGTTTGCGATCGGTCTGATGCTGGGTCTCTCGCTCGACGGCGTTCCCGCGCCGGCGATGGAGGAGGAGGCCGCTCCGGCGTACGCGGGGACTGCGCCCGCGGCCGACGAGCCGGTCGCCGCCGAGCGCCGCTACGCGGACCAGCCCAGGGCGGCGAACGGCCCCGCTACTCCGCCTGCAGAGACTCCCGCCGAGGAGACGACGCAGACGCGGACCCGGATCCCCTCTCGCTGACCCCGCGAATCGATCCGCGGCCGCGGCTCAAACGAGTGATGCGGCCGCGGATCCCCACCGGGAGGGATCACGCCAAAGGGGTAGGTCCCCCGATACACAGGACTGAGATGAACGTCTTGGCCCAGGAGACGAGTCGGAGGGGAGCACGGCTCCTCCTCGCACACCTGGACAGCCTCGATCCGCGGGCTGTCCAGGCACGGGAACGGCTCGAGGTACGCCTCGGGCACGAGCTCGCGCACAAGCTCGTCTTCGCGCTCGCGCCGCGCGGCACCGACCGTAGAGCGGCCTAGGCTACGAGCGCCGTCGGGGCCGGCGCACCGGCTCCTCGCCGCGCAGCCGCACGACAAGCCAGATCGCCGCGAACGAGACCAGCGCGATCACGATTGCCGTCGCACCGCTCGCGCCGACAGCGAGAAGGCCGAAGTAGATGTAGATGCCGAGGCCGACCGCCCAGATCACGGCGATCACGCCCTGGTCGATGCTCGGCGGACGAGGCGGGTGCATCGCGGCGATCCTAGACGAGCCGGAAGCCACGGCGCCGCAGCGGGCGGATTGGACCAAAAAAATTCGCCGAGCCGGTCGCGGTTTCGTCCACAGCGCCGGTCGACTTTCCGCTTCGGCCCTTGCGGACCGCCTCGTACGACCTCTCGGTGCTGCTTCGTCCTACTCCCGCGCCGTGCTCGGCGCAAGAGGGAATGTATGGCCTCTTGGGACAGGGCGCAAGGGGACCGAAAACGGAAAATGCCGCAATTTGCGAACGTTGAATAATCAACATTTCCACAGCACTCTGTGCATCCTGTGGATAACTCCCTCCGGCAGGCTCGGGAACGGAGATCGGGCCGAGCAGGCGCCGGGGGGTGGCAGCGCCTGGACGCCGGAAGCTCGGATCAGTCGCGTGATCGGGCTCGTCTGCGAGCCGACGTGGGCGAGGGGATCGCCGCCGAGACCGTTCTCCTGCTACTTGACATAACAATGCTTATCGTGCATTGGACTTGACCCGCAGGGGGTCAGCGTGTTTCGGTAGCTTCACCAGGCGGGAACAGCGTCCATGAGCGTCGATTGAGGGGGATCCAGTAACAACCGTCGAGATCGAGTCCATCCTCGCCAGCGAGGAGCTGACGACGCTGCTCGACGCGTCGGAGTCGAGCGGCCAGCTACGGCAGGTCGAGCTGGTCGAGGTGCTGGAGCCGCTGGAGCTCGATCCGCTCGAGACGGACGCGGTTTATCAGGAGCTCGACCGGCGCGGGATCGACCTGCTGGTCGAGCCGGAGCGCGAGTCCGAGCCCGAGCCGCCGCCCGAGAAGACATCGCCGCCGGCGGCGCAGCCGCTCGAGACGACGACCGACGCGCTACAGCTCTTCCTGCGTGAGGCGGGCCGGCACCAGCTGTTGACGGCAGCGCAGGAGGTCGAGCTGGCGAAGCGGATCGAGCGCGGCGACGGAGCGGCGAAGCAGCGGATGATCCAGTCGAACCTCCGCCTCGTCGTCTCGATCGCGAAGAACTACCGCAACCAGGGCCTCCCCTTCCTCGATCTCATCCAGGAAGGCACCCTCGGCCTCATCCGCGCCGTGGAGAAGTTCGACTGGCGCCGTGGCTACAAGTTCTCGACCTACGCGACCTGGTGGATCCGCCAGGCGGTCGCCCGGGCGCTGGCCGACAAGGCGCGGACGATCCGGATGCCGGTCCACATCGTCGAGCGAATGCAGAAGATGAACCGGGCCGAGCGCACGCTCTGGATGGAGCTCGGCCGCGAGCCGACGCTCGACGAGATCGCAGACGAGGCCTCGCTGCCGGTCGAGCAAGCGCGCGAGGTGCGCGCCGCCGCCCGCGCCTCGGCGAGTCTCGACCAGCCGGTCGGCGACCACGAGGACGCCGTCTTCGGCGATTTCGTCGCCGGCGACGACCCGCTGCCGGAGGAACGCGTCGAAGGCGCGCTCCGCAGCCAGGCACTCGCCGTCGCGCTCCAGGCACTCTCCGAGCGCGAGCGGCAGGTGCTCGTGCTGCGCTACGGGCTCATCGACGAGGAGCCGAAGACGCTCGAGGAGATCGGCAAGCGACTCGGCCTCACCCGCGAGCGCGTGCGTCAGATCGAGCTCGACTCCCTGCGCCGTCTCGCCAACCTGCGCGAGATGCAGATGGTCAACAGCTAGGAGGGCTACTCGGCGCGGAGGTAGTGCTCGAGGCCGGGGGCCGTCTGGCGCAGCTCCCGGAGCGCGCGCGTCTCGAGCTGGCGGACGCGCTCGCGCGTGATGCCGAGCTCTCCCCCCACCTCTTCGAGCGTCTGCGGAGGCTCGCCGTCGAGTCCGAAGCGGAGCGAGAGCACTCGCCGCATGCGCGGGTTCAGCTGGTCGAGCGCACCCGCGAGCTCCCTCCCCCGCGCCTGCTGGGCGGACTGCTCGTGCGGGGCCAGCGAGTTGACGTCCTCGATCAGGTCGCCGTAGAGGCTCTCGCCGTCGCCGACGGGCGTCTCGAGGCTGACCGGGATCTCCACCAGCTCGAGCAGCTCGCGCACGCGTTCCTCGGACTGTTGCGTGTCGCGCGCGAGCTCTGCGAGCGTCGGCTCGCGGTTCAGCTTCTGCGCGAGCTGGCGGCGCGATCGGAGCAGGCGCCGCACCTGGTCGGCCACGTGCACCGGCAGCCGGATCGTCCGTCCCTGGTCCGCGAGCGCACGCGTGATCGCCTGGCGGATCCACCAGGTCGCGTAGGTCGAGAGCTTGAAGCCGAGCCGGTAGTCGAACTTCTCGACGGCGCGGATGAGGCCGAGATTGCCCTCCTGGATCAGGTCGAGCAGCGGGACGCTGGCCTTCGTGTAGTTCCGCGTGATCGCCATGACGAGCCGCAGGTTCGACTCGATCAGCTTGCGCTTGGCCAGCTCGTCGCCCTCGTCCTTCCGGCGTGCGAGCTCCCGCTCTTCCTCGCGTGTGAGCAACGCGCCGCCGCCGATCTGGCGCACGTAGAGCTTGAGGGGGTCCTCGGCCGGCGCGCTCTCAGAGGCCAGGCCCTCAGCCGCATACGAATGTTCCATCGCGGCTCCTATCGGCTCCGTCCGGTTTTGCCTTTAGAAAGGCTTAACCGACTTGGCCTACGGTGGAAGGGAACCGGTACCGATAGGGAGAAAGGTTTAAGTAGGAAAAGATGTGCGGAATTGCCGGATATAGCCTCGCACTGCGGAGCGACGTCGACCGGACGCTCGCTGCGCAGGCGCTGCTCGCCGGTATCGCCGATCGCGGCGCCGACGCGGTCGGGTACGCCTATCGGGGCGGCCAGAACGAGTATCCGGTGGTCACGAAACAGCGCACGGCCGCGAGCCGCCTGCTCGAGCGCATCTCGGTGCCGGCGCACGCGGACGAGCTCCTGATCCACGTTCGCGACTACACGAAGGGCCATCCCTCGATCCCGGCCAACAACCACCCGGTCCGCCACGGCCCGGTCGTCGGGATCCACAACGGGATCATCACGAACGACGACGAGCTGCTCGCTTCCCACTCCTGCGCGCGCTCCGAGCCGCGGATGTCCGTCGACTCGGAGGCGATCTTCGCCCTCGCCGCGCACTCGCACAACGATCCGCGTGCGCTCGAGTCGCTCGCCGGCTCGATGGCGAGCGCCTGGCTCGACCAGCGTGAGCCGGGAACGCTATTCGCCGCGCGCGGTGTCGGCCGGCCGCTCTGGCTCGGCCGAGGCCGCCACGAGGTCTTCTTCGCCTCCACCCGGGCCGCGCTCGAGATCGTCTCGGAGTACACGGGCGTGCAGCTGAAGATCAGCGAGGTGGAGGACGGCACCTTCCTCGAGCTCCAGGACGGCCGGGTCGCCCGAAGCGTGTGCTTCCGCCCCGATCGCAGCTACGTCGAGGAGCGCGCCCTGCCGGCCGTGCGGGCTCCCGGGCAGAGCGCGTACTGTCTCGCGCGCCTCGCCGTGATCGCGGCCGCCGCTTAGAACCTCTAGCTGCTCAGGGTTCCATCGCTCGCGACGTCCCGGCCCTGCTCCGAGAGTCGCCGGCGGACGAGGAACTGGAACGTCGACCAGGCGCCGCGACGCGCGTCGAACATCCGATAGACCTGCCATTCCGTCAGGAGCGAGTCGTCCTCTCGCCGCGCCTGGCCCCAGTCCGCGAACTTCGGCAACCGCCCGAGCTTCTCGGCGAGCACGACTCCCTGGTCGACGGCGCGCTCGAGCCTCTCCTCCCCCACCGGGACGTCGAACCCGGCCTCGCGAAGCGCAGTCGTCAGCGAGCCGAACGTGTGCCAGTAGAGCGACTTCGAGGGGAGCCGGCCCTTGTGCTCGTCGATGTCGCGTGCGGTGGGCGGCCGGCCGAGCTCCTCGCCGAGAGTGCGGAGAAGGCCGAGCAACTCCTCACGCGTCGCGAAGCGGCGCGGCACGAGACCGGCGGCGCGCTTCGCGGCGTTCCAGGAGCCGAAGTGCTCGATCACCGTCTGCGGATGGACCGCCGTCTCCGGGTCCGCCGCGAACTCGCGCATGGTGGGAGAGCGCCCGAGCCTCTCCGCGCAGGCGAGGATCTCCGCCACGATCTGCTCGTCCGTGTAGCGCTTGCGGATTCCGGCCTGGAACTCCGCGAGCTCCTGCGGATCGATCGAGGCGAGCGCCCGATAGCGGGGCTTCTCGGCCATGTCAATAAGTGTAGAGCACATTGGGGCATCCGCAAGTAGTCCCGCGCAGGCGTGTTCTACATGACGTCGACGATTGGGAAACGAGGATCGGCGTCGAGGCAGGCAGCGGCGAACAGCGCGGTGCCGACGTCTCCGTTGAAGAGCGAATAGCGGCGGCGGCCGTTCGCGGCCGCGATCCGCTTCGCCTGGGCGAGGGCGTGGACGGCGAAGCAGCGCGCCCGCTCGAGCCAGCGCTCGTCGCCGGTGCGCGCGAACGCCTTGAGGAGCGCGAAGCCGTTACCCGAGGTGCCGTGGCAGAGGCCGTGGCCCTTCTCGTCCCCGTGGGCGCCCGCACGCCAGATGAGCTCGGCGCCGGCGAGCAGGAGGTCCTCGTCGAGATACTCCCAGGCGCCGGCGACGACACCTGGCGCGCCGGTGCACCACTGGAGACAGATCCGGCCGTCTCGTGGCCGCGTGAGCTGCGGACGTGGCGAGCCGGGCCAGTTGGCGAGGCCGTCCTCGCGGAATGCCTGCCGTGAGAGAACGGCCGCGCTCTCGCTTGCGACAGCAGCGTCTGGCTCGAGACGGAGCAGGGCGAGTGTGTTTCCCGCGACGCCGTGTAGCGTGCTGAGGCCGCGGTAGTCGTCGTCCTGCCGCCATAGCCCGTCGTCGCCGCGGCGCTCCCGGAGTGCGGTGGCCGACTCGCGGGCAGCCTCATCCCACCGGCGCTCGCCCGTCCATTCGCCCATCACCAAAGCGGCGAGGAGCGTCCCGGGCGCTCCCCAGCTGATGTCGTCCGTCGGGTTGTCGACGTTCCCGCGAACGAGCGCGTGCACGTCGTCCGTGAGCGCCGGGGCGGAGGTCAGCCGGAAGGCGACGAGCAGTGCTCCCGTCTCGCCGGACATGAGCGCACCAGAACGGTAGTGGTCGTCCGCAGCGAAGTCCGGCGTCGCCCTCTCGAACTCGACCGAGCGCACCACGGCACCGGCCAGGTCGAGCGACGACTCGGCATGGCCGCGCCTCCGGAGTTCATCGAGTGCCCAGATCACGCCGGCCGCACCGACGTACAGGCCGGATAGCGGCAGCGGCTTCTCCCGCGCATCCCACTCATGTGCGGGCCAGAGCGCCGCCGGGTCGAACGCAGCGTCGGCGTCGGCCACGATCGCAGCGATCGCGTCCTCGACGCGGGCCGGAACCCACGGCTCGTCGATCAGAGCATCGAACCTCGTCGGCTCGTAGAGCATGTGTCTTCCCTCCTAGTCGATCCAGCTTTCAGCAGCCGAGGCGGACATCCACGGCTGAGGACGTGAAGATCGGATCAACTAGGCCGGGTACGCCACGACCGCGAGTCTAACGAGCACATCCAGCCTTCGTAGCCGCGGTTCGCGACGCGAAGCGTGTCTTGACTACGCTCGCCCGATGCGTCCCCGTCCCCCACTCGGGCTCGAGATCGCCGCTGCGCGCGGCGTTGCCGCGCTCTCGCGTCGCATCGGAGCCGGCGGGGGGACGACGATCCCGGGCAAGCTTCTTGCCGAGCTCGACCGCGGCGCGATCGACCGCCTCGCTGCGCGCCTCGGGGCCGGCACCGCCGTCGTGTCCGCCACCAACGGCAAGACGACCACGACGGCGATGGCGGCCGAAGTCCTCCGTTCGCGGTACCGGCTCGCGCACAACGCCGCCGGCGCGAACCTGGTCTCGGGAGTCGCGTCGGCGCTGCTGAGCGCCGGGGAAGCAGACCTGGGCCTGTTCGAGGTGGACGAGGGCGCGCTGCCCGAGCTCGTGCAGCGCCTGCGACCGAACGCTGTCTGCGTCGGCAATCTCTTCCGCGACCAGCTCGACCGGTACGGCGAGCTCGAGCTGGTGGCCGAGCGCTGGCGGGAGGCCGTGGCCCGCCTGCCCGCCGGGGCTCGACTCGTCTACAACGCCGACGACCCGCAGCTCGCAGCGGTCGCCGAGGCGCATGCGAACAGCGTCGCCTTCGGCCTCGACGACCCGAGCGTGGCCCGTCCTTCTCTGCAGCACGCGGCCGACTCGAAGTACTGCGTCCGCTGCGGCACGCCGTACGCCTACGCCGCCGCGTACGTCGGCCACCTCGGCGACTACCGCTGCCCTCGGGGCGATCACCAGCGGCCGCCGCTCGAAGTCGCGGCGCGGGACGTCTCCCTACAGGGGCTGGAACGTGCCTCCTTCCGTCTCGACACGCCGGAAGGCTCCCGCCGGATCGAGCTCCGCCTGCCCGGGCTCTACAACGTCTACAACGCGGTCGGGGCGGCAACGCTGGCCCGCGCGCTCGGCGCCGAGCTCGACGAGATCGCGGCCGGGCTCGAGCGCTTCTCCGCCGCGTTCGGCCGCTTCGAGCGCATCGCCGTCGGCGAGAAACGCATTCTCCTGCTGCTGATCAAGAACCCGGCCGGCGCCAACGAGGCCGTCCGGACACTCGTGGACGGTGGCGCACCGCAGGTGGTGGTAGTCGCGCTCAACGACGAGATCGCGGACGGTCGCGACGTCTCCTGGATCTGGGACGTCGACTTCGAGCTGCTCCTGGCTCGTCTCGAGACGCTGATTGCGACCGGTGGCCGCGCCGTCGAGCTCGCGCTCCGCTTCCGGTACGGGGGCCTCGACGAGGACGCGATCGAGGTCGAGCCCGATCTCGCCCGCGCCCTCGACCGTGGGCTCGAGCTGACGCCGGCCGGCGGCGAGCTCGTCGTCCTCCCCACCTACACCGCGATGCTCGGCCTCCAGCGCCTTCTCGCCTCCCGCGGGCTCGCCCAGCCGTACTGGGAGCGGTCCGGATGACAACCATCCGCGTCGGCCACCTCTATCCGGACTACCTCAACATCTACGCCGATCGCGGGAACATCGCGGTGCTCACGCGCCGGGCGGCGTGGCGCGGGCACGACCTGGAGGTGACAGCGCTGGGGATGGGAGACGTCATTGTCCCGCGGCGAGCACGACCTCTATTACGTCGGCGGCGGGCAGGACCGAGAGCAACTGCTCGTCGCCGACGATCTCGCACGGAAGGCAGAGGCGCTGCACGAGGCGGTCGACGGCGGAGCCGCCGCGCTCGCGGTCTGCGGCGGCTACCAGTTGCTCGGCCGCGGCTATCGCGGCTTCCATGGCGAGGACATGCCCGGCATCGGCCTTCTCCCGCTCGAGACCGTCGCCGGCGAGCGCCGCATGATCGGCGACGTCCTGATCGAGTGCGAGCTCGAGCCCGGAGAGAAGCGGACGATCGCCGGCTTCGAGAACCATGCCGGCCGTACGCGCCTCGACCCCGGCGCCGAGCCGCTCGGCCGGGTGCTCGCGGGCTTCGGCAACGACGGCGAGAGCGGCTTCGAGGGCTGCCGGGCCGGGCGCGTCGTCGGCACCTATCTCCACGGACCGCTCCTGCCTCGCAATCCCTGGCTCGCCGACTGGCTGCTCGCTCAGGCGCTCGCGCACCGGCTCGACAGCGGCGAGGCTCCCCAACTCGAGCCGCTGCGGGACGAGCTCGAGGGCCGCGCGCACGAGGTGTCGGCAGGCCGCGCCCGCTCACGCGGCGGACGCTTCGCCTAGCCCGACTGCGCGATCTTGAGGACTTTCTCGACCGCCACGCGCAGCGGCTCGGGCACGTCGCCGTTGCCGCGATAGCGGAGCCACGCTTTCTGCGGCTTGCGGCCGCGACGATTGCCTGCCCTCAATCCCGACACGGTCTCGAAGTCCGGCGTCAGCACGACGGTGCGGCGGCTGCCCGCGATCTCGCGGATCTGACGGTTGACGACGCGCTCGGACTCGACGGGGCGCATGCCGCGCGGCGCATCGCGGTCGTGGACGATGACGTACGGGACGCTGCAGGCGTTGGCGACGCGCGCGAACAGCGGCATGTTGCCCTTGCCGCCGCACTCGAGCACAAGGATCCCCTCCTTGTCGGGGTCGACGCCGAGCGCGTCGAAGACGAGCGGGAGCGTGAGCTTCTCCGTGCGACCCTCGACGAGCACCGCGCAGCGCGCGAGGAAGAGCTCGGCGCGGTCGCTGTCGAACTCCGACAGCGCTCGGAACCCCTCGGCTTCCGCCAGTGGCTCGGGTTGGAAGAGCGATGTCCCGCCGCTGGAGGTGTGCCGGACGAGCGCGAGCTCCTCGAGCTTGTCCACGCTGAGAAAGACCGGCGCGTGCGTCGAGTAGAGGATCTGGTTGCCTGCCTGGGCGAGCGCCCGTAGGAGGCCGTAGAGGTGGCGTTGGGCGTGCGGGCTGAGGTAGAGCTCGGGCTCCTCGATCAGGAGGACGAAGTGGCGAAGGTTCGAGTGAAGCAGCCGCTCCATCCCGGCCACGAGCGCCAGCCCGCCGTCGGCCGCGGCCCAGTGACGGTCGACGGTCGGCGGCTGGAACAGTTCCGCGACCTCGGCGGCGCCCCGCCCTGTCGCCGGCGCGACCAGCGTCCGCGAGCGGAGGTTCGCCGGCAGGAAGAGCACCGGGGGCGCACCGGCCCGGTTGAGGTTGAGCGTGTCGGGTGGCCGGGCGTCGAGGAAGATCGTCCCCTTCGCGACGTCGGCCTCGAGGCGGATCCTGCCGCCAGCGCCGTCTCTGGCGACGTCGTCGATGGTCGGCGGCGGGGCGGCGGCCTCGAGCAGCGTCCAGATCGCGGTCAGCACGGTCGACTTGCCGCTCGAGGCCTCCCCCACGAGCGCGCACACGGATCCGGGCGTGAGCTCGAGCTCCCGTGCCGCGCGATACCCCTGGATCGAGACGCGTCTGAGCGGCGGCGCCATCGCGCGCTTAAGGCGCCCAGAGCGCGCCGAGATAGACCGCCGGGTCGCCGGGCTGCCAGCGGCCGAGGAAGCGCTGCAGCGGCGGATGAAGCACGACGCTGTCGAGCTCGGCCGGATCGAAGAGACGGTGGCCGCGGACGGCCGCATCGGTCGAATTGACCCGCTCGAGCGACCGGCCCGAGAGGTCCGCGGCGAAGATGATGTGAACCACGTGCTTCCCGACGAACGCCCGCTTCGGCGCGATCGAGTCGACCACGGCGACGGGCCCCTCGAAGGTGAGGTCGTCGCCGATCGCCACTTCCTCCTCCAACTCACGCCGCAGCGCCTCGACGAGGCTCTCGCCGCTGTTGACGCCGCCGCCCGGGAGAAGCCAGTACTCGCGCCCGGACTTCTCGTGACGGCAGAGCAGGACCCGATCCTCCCAGCGGAGAACGGCCGAGACCCGGATGCGCGGCTCCAGCGGCATCAGTGGGCCGAGCTGCCGAAACCCTTCTCGCCGCGCTCGCTGTCCGGTAGCTCGGTCACCTCTCTCGGCTCGGGAAGAGCCACCGGGACGACGACGAGCTGCGCGATCCGCATCCCCGGCTCGACGACGAACTGCTCGCTCCGATCGGTGTTGAGCAGCACGACCTTGAGCTCGCCGCGGTACCCGGAGTCGACGAGGCCGGGTGTGTTCAGGATCGTGATGCCGTGACGAGCGGCGAGCCCCGAGCGCGGCTGGACGAAGCCGGCATGGCCGTCCGGGATCGCGACCGTCAGACCGGTGCCGACCACGGCGCGCTCCCCCGGTCCGAGCTCGACGCGCTCGCACGCAGAGAGATCGAGTCCCGCGTCGCCCTCGTAGGCCCGCGTGGGGAGCGTCGCGCCGTCGTGGAGGCGCTGCACCGGCAGCTCCGTCACGCGCCCGTCCGGCGGCGTTTCGGAGCTTCCTCGGCGATGAGATACGGCGCGTAGCGGTGCAACTCGCGGCGCGGTAGCCGCGCGACAACGAGGACACCCTCCGGCGTGTCCTCCCGCTCGTCGATCGGGGCGCCGAGCGCGTAGAGCTCGTTCAGGCGCGCTCCCTCCTCGTACGGCACGAGGAGCCGGACGCGCTCGAACCGCTCGCCGAAGCGCTCGGCGATCCGCGCCCGCAGCTCGTCAACTCCCTCGCCGGTGAGCGCCGAGATCTGGAGCGCGTCCGGATAGCGGTTCGCAAGCCGGCGGCGGCCGAGAGCGTCGAGTGCGTCGATCTTGTTGACCACCAGCTCGACCGGCAGGTCGTTCGCGCCGATCTCGCGCAGGACCCCGTCCACTGCGGCGATCTGCTCGACAAGGCGTTGCTCGGGAGCCGATCCGTCGACGACGTGCAGGATGAGGTCGGCCACGAGCGTCTCCTCGAGGGTCGCAGCGAACCCTTCGACGAGCTGATGCGGCAGGCGGCGGACGAAGCCGACGGTGTCCGTGACGAGGTAGCGCCGGCCCTCGTGCTCGAAGCCGCGCGTCGTCGGGTCGACCGTCTCGAACAGCCGGTCGCGGACCGAGACGCCGGCGTCGGTGAGCGCGTTGAGGAGCGTCGACTTGCCCGCATTCGTGTAGCCCGCGAGCGCCACGGTCGGCGTCTCGGTGCGCCGCCGCTCCTTCCGCCGGACGTCGCGCTGGCGGCTCAGCTTGCGCAGCCGGCCGCGCAGCAGCGTGATGCGGCGGCGTGCCAGGCGCTGGTCCGTCTCGAGCTGCGACTCGCCCGGGCCGCGGGTGCCGGCTCCGGCACCGAGGCCGCCGGTGCCGCCGCCGAGACGCTCGAGGTGCTGCCACATCCCCCGCATCCGCGGGAGGTTGTACTGGAGCTGCGCGAGCTCGACCTGGAGCTTTCCCTCGGCACTGACGGCGTGCTGGGCGAAGATGTCGAGGATCAGCTGCGTGCGGTCGACGACCCGCGCCTGGAGCGCGTTCTCGAGCGCTCGCTGCTGCGGCGGCGTCAGCTCGTCGTCGACGATCAGCACTTCTGCCTGCGCCTCGCCATACGACCGCTTGAGCTCGTCGAGCTTCCCCTTGCCCACGTACGTGCGCGCGTCGGGGAGCCGCCGGTGCTGGACGACCTGGCCGACCGGCTCCACGCCGGCCGTCCGCGCGAGCTCCTCGAGCTCGGCGAGCTCGTCGGCGCCGTCGGCTCCGGGCGCGAGCACGGCGACGAGGAGCCCACGCTCGGGCTCGGCCCCCCATGAGCGATCGGGCTGTCTCGCCGCCATCTGGCGGTCATTATGACTTCTGCCATGCCAGCTTCCGATCTCGCCGCCAGAACACTCGAGCTGATCGACATTCCCTCGGAGAGCCGCCACGAGAGCACCGCGATGGAGCTCGTGCGGAGCCTCCTGCCCGGCGAGCCGCTCTACGACGACGGCGAGGCGATCGTCTGGGGAGACGCCGGGGCACCGGTCGCTCTCGCCGGGCACGTCGACACCGTGCCGGCGCAGGAGAACCTGCCCGGCCGGATCGCCGACGGCGCCGTGCACGGCCTCGGCGCGAGCGACATGAAGGGCGGCGTCGCGGTGATGCTCGAGCTCGCGCGCGCCGCGGCTCCGGCTCGCTATGTCTTCTTCACGCGCGAGGAGGTCGCGCTCGAGGAGAGCCCGCTGCCGGCCGCCTTCGCCAGCGGCGTGCTCGCGGGGACCGAGCTCGCCGTCGTGCTCGAGCCGACGGACGCGATCCTCCACGCCGGCTGCCTCGGGAATCTTCAGGCGCGAGTCGAGTTCCACGGCGAGAGCGCGCACTCGGCCCGGCCGTGGACGGGGCGCAACGCGATCCACGAGCTCGCGGAGGGTCTCGCGCCGCTCGCACGCCTCGAGCCGCTCGAGGTCGAGCTCGACGGGCTCGTCTACCGCGAGGTGCTGAGCGCGGTTGGTGTCGAAGGCGGGATCGCGCAGAACGTCGTGCCGGCCTTCGCGGCGGCCGAGCTCAACTTCCGCTTCGCGCCCGGCCGCTCGCGCGAGGAGGCGGAAACGCGCCTCCGCGAGCTCGTCCCGAACGGCGAGCTGCACGTCCTCCACAACTCGCCGTCGGCGCCGCCGGCGCTCGGGAACCCGCTCGTCGAGCGGCTGCGCGAGCTCGTCCCGGAGGTCGCCCCGAAGCAGGCGTGGACGCCGGTTGCGCAGTTCGCCGAGCAGGGAATCGACGCGATCAACTACGGCCCGGGCGCGACGGCCTACGCGCACCGGCAGGACGAACAGATCCCGATCGCGAACCTGCACGCGGTGTACGACACGCTGGCCAGGTTCCTGGAGTCGCGCTGCATGAGCCGCCCCCATCACGCGAGCTCAGGCCGCCTTCCGCCGGCGTCGCTCGAGGAACGTCGCCGCTCCGATCACGAGGACGATCCCGCCTATGGCCATACCGTCCCACTTGGTGAGCCGCTCGGAGGGGATGGCTCTGACGGGATCGCCGAACGACCACCGCTTTGCGTTGCCGGAGTAGCGGTCGCACACGATGATCGTGCGCGAGTTGGAAGCGTGCTGGGTCTCGGAATAGACCACCTGCCGATGGCTGTGAGCGCAGACGTGCGTGTAGCGGAATGAGTAACTCCCGCCGAGGTAGAAGAGAAAGTATGCGACTCCGATCCCGATTACCCACCAGCTCAGTCGGCCCATGGCGGCGAGAATAGTCCCAGGGCCTCGGGAGGGGTCCTATCCGCGGACGAGCCCTCCCGCGGCAGACCCAAGGCAGTGCACCGAGACCTGACGCGGGCTAGGTTGCTCTCGTGATCAATCCGGTGCTGGCCGAGATGGCCGTGTATCCGTTCACGCGGCTCGAGGAGGAGCGGCGGAGGCTCCTGGCGGCCGGCGTCGACGTGATCGACTTCGGCAAGGGCGACCCGAACGAACCGACCGACCCGATGATCCGTGAGGCACTCGTCGAGGCGCTCCCGGAGCGGGCTCCGTATCCGCTCGCCCAGGGGCTGCCCGAGCTGCGCGAGGCGGCCGCCGGCTGGCTCGAGCGGCGCTTCGGCGTCGCCGTCGATCCCGACGCGGAGATCGTGCCCACCTACGGCTCGAAGGAGGCGATCTTCTCGCTCGCGCAGGTGCTCGGCACCGGCGGGCGTGTCGTGGCCTTCGGCGAGCCGGCGTACCCGGTGTACGAACGCGGCGCCCTCTTCGCCGGAGCGCGGGTGCAGACGCTGCCGCTGCGGCGTGAGAACGGCTTCCTCCCCGATCTCGACGAGCTGGACGACGACGTCGCGCTCCTCTGGGTCAACTACCCGCACAACCCGACCGGCGCAGTTGCGCCGCGCGAGTTCTACGACGAGCTCGCGGAGGCGGCCGAACGCCACGACTTCGTCGTCGGCTCGGACGAGGCGTACACGGAGCTGTGGTTCGACGAGCCGCCGCCGTCCGCGCTGCAGGCGGTCGACCGCTCGCGCATCGTCGTCTTCCAGACGCTGAGCAAGCGCTCGTCGATGACCGGCTACCGCTCCGGGTTCGTCGCCGGACCGCCGGAGATCGTGGCGGCGCTGAAGGCGTACCGTCCGACCGTGGGCACCGCACCGCAGGAGTTCGTGCAGCGCGCATCCGTCGCGGCCTGGAACGACGAACGCCACGTCGAGGAGACGCGCAGGCGTTATCGCGCGAAGCGAGACGTGCTGCTCCCCGCGATCGAGGACCGCGGCTGGGAGATCGTGGCGAGCGAGGCGACGATGTACCTCTGGGTCGTCGGACCGGACCCCGGAGCGCTGCTCGAGCGCGGGATCATCGTCTCCCCGGGCGAGATGTTCGGGCCGAGCGGCGAGGGTTACGTCCGCTTCGCCCTCGTGCCGACGCTCGAGGAGTGCGAGCGGGCGGCGGAGATCCTGCGGGGGGTCGCGTGATGGACGTCGAGGCCACGATCGCAGCGCTCGACCGCGGCGAGGTGCGCGTCGCGGAGAAGATCGACGGCGACTGGCGCGTGAACGAGGAGGCCAAGGCGGCGATCCTCGAGTACTTCCGCGTGCGCAAGGTCGAGCCGATCGAGGTCGGGCCGTTCGAGTACCTCGACAAGATCCCGCTCAAGCACGACCACGCCGAGCGCGGCGTACGGGTCGTGCCCCCGGCGACGGCGCGCTACGGCTCGTTCCTCTCGCCGGGCGTGATCCTGATGCCGAGCTACGTCAACATCGGCGCCTGGGTCGGCCCGAACACGATGGTCGACACGTGGGCCACCGTGGGCTCGTGCGCGCAGATCGGGGCCGATGTGCATCTCGCCGGCGGCGTCGGCATCGGCGGCGTCCTCGAGCCCGTCAACGCACGGCCGGTGATCGTCGAGGACGGAGCCTTCATCGGCTCGCGCTGCATCGTCACGGAGGGCTGCATCGTCGGCGAGCAGGCGATCCTGGGCGCCGGCGTCGTGATCACGGCCTCGGTGCCGATCATCGACGTGACGGGCTCCGAGCCGGTCGAGCATCGCGGCACCGTGCCGCCGCGCGCAGTCGTCGTGCCGGGCGTGCGGGAGCGCAAGTTTCCGGCGGGCACCTACGGCCTGCCCACGCCGCTGATCGTGGGCTGGCGTGACGAGTCCCACGACCGGATGTCGCTGAACGACGTGCTGCGCGAGTTCGAGATTGGCACTTAGGGACGGGGCCTTTCGGCGCGGGCCGGCGAGTCACACCCCACCCAAAGGGTGGGGTAGCTCTCCCTCCGCCCTCGCCGGCGACGATATCGGTGAAACCGCTACGGGTCCGTGCCGACTTCGCGGCCGGAGCCCGGCAATTCGTCGAGCGGTTCGGCGGGGCCGGTGAGCCACGCTCGACCGTCAGCTAGACGCACGCGCAGGTCGCCGCCCGGGAAGTGGACGAGAACCTCCCCGTCACCATGCGTAGCGGCCGCGACCGCGACGGCGCTCGTCCCTGAGGCGGCCGTCTCCCCCACGCCACGTTCCCATACGCGAGCGGTGACCTCGCCAGGCCGCTCCACGCGCGCGACCTGCACGTTCGTCCGCTCTGGAAAGCGGGGATGCGCTTCGAGCCGCGGGCCGATTTCTCCGATTTGGCTCGGGTCGCCCATGACGACGGCGTGGGGATTGCCGACCGAAACCGGGATCAGCTCGACGCCGTCGACGAGCTCCGGCGGCCCGACCTCCACCCGGCCCAGCTCCGACTCGTAGAGACCGTCCTCTGTTCGTCGAACGACCACGGTTCGTGAGCGGACGTGCACGCGCGCTCCTGCCGAGCCGGTGCGGGACATGAGCCACGCGGCGGCGATGCGCGTCCCGTTGCCCGACATCTCGGCGTGCGACCCGTCTGGGTTGACGATGCCGATCGTGAGGTCGTCGCCCTCGACCGACAGCACCTCGACCGCGCCGTCGGTGCCGGACAGGTCGAGGCCGGACGCCGAGCCCTCATGAACGAGATAGATGTTGCCGTGTGCGTGCCAGCGCGACGATTTCAGCGGCGGTCTCCTCCGGCGGCCGGTCGGCCGCGACCATAACGAGCCCTTCGAGGCGGCGCAGCCACTTCCGCTGATACGCGGCGTAACGCCGGGTCCGGACGATCAGAGCCTCGATCGCCTCCTCGCGAGGAAGCGTCGCCACCTCGTCGAGGCCGATGATCTTCCTGGCGGTTTCGGACGGCTCGGCAAGCAGCGCACTACGCACCTCGACCTCGACGCCGGCGTCGAACATGCGCGTCGTCCGCTCCGCGATCCTCCGCTCGAGCTCGGGCTTCGGTACGTCGAGCCCCACGAGGAGGGTTGGCTGCCGCCAGGCGCCGCCGAACAACGCGTCGGCGAGCGGTACGAGGGACCGGCCCGCCTCCGCGAGCTCGAGCGCCCGGACGACCCGGCGGCGATCGTTCGGATGCACGCGCGCCGCCGCCACTGCGTCGAGCTCGGAAAGCCGGGCGTGCGCAGCGGCCGCACCGTCCTCGTCGTAGAGCCGCTCCCAGCGCTCGCGTGCACCGGGCGCCGGTGCGGGAGGCAGCTCGAGCTCGGCGAGCGCGGCGCGAAAGTAGAGGCCGGTCCCGCCCACGACGAGCGGCGTCTTTCCGGCCTCCAGAATCTCGTCGACCGCTGCGTGCGCGAGCGGCGCGTACTCGCCCACCGACGCGACGTGCGAGAGCGGCCAGATACCCACCAGTCGTTCCGGGTGCGGCGATCGGTTCGTGAGGATCGGCGCGCCGTCGTAGACCTGCATCGCATCGGCCGACACGACTTCGGAGGGGATGACCTCCGTGACCGCCGCAGCGACGTCCGACTTCCCGCTCGCGGTCGGACCGAACAGGCCGATGACCTGGTCAGCCACAAAGACGCGCCCGGACGAGCTCGATCTCCTCGTCCGTCACGCCGGCGCCGCGGAGGTACGCCTCCACGCCGCCGTAGCGACGTTCTAGCTCCGCGAAGACGCCGACCATGGACGCCGCCGGCGTTTGCGCCACGCGCCGGAGGCGCTCGAGCTCCTTTTCGCTCTCGGCGGCCTCGAACCATGCCTCGTGTCGAGGTCGTAGCCGCTGTTCGCTCAACGCGTAGTCGGCGGCAATCTCCTCGTCGTCGACGCCGGCGAGCTGGAGCAGGAAGGCCGCGAGCAGCCCAGTTCGATCCTTGCCGCCGGCGCAGTGGATGACTACGCCGCCGGCACGCGCGGTTGCGACCGCGCGGACGGCCTCGGCCGCGTTCGACCGGAAACGCTCGAGGAAGATCAGGTACACGTTGCACGTCGCCGCCGCCACGTCGGGCGCGGCTGCCACTGCGGCGTCGAGGTCCGCCTCGATCTCCTCCCATTCCGCTGCGCTGGCCTCCATGAACGGCACGTGTACGACCTCGACCGGCACCTCGGCCGGCGAATCGTCCGCTCGCTCGTGGTCGCCGCGGAGATCGATCACCGTCCGGATGCCATGGGCGTCGAGCGCCCGCCAGCCTTCGTCGCTCAGCTGCCGGACGCTGTCTGCCCGCACGACGGCGCCGAATCGTGTCTCCCGTCCGTCTCGTGTGGGCAGCCCACCTAGGTCGCGAACGTTGAGACAGCCGTCCCAGACGAGGTCTCTAGGCTGCAGCTGTCGCACGGTGGGTACCACGGAGCGTCGTCGAGGTCGCGCCCGCGATCTCTACCGGAACGATCTCGCCGGGAGCGGCCTCGCCGGTGAAGTTGACCGTCGTGTTGCGGCGCGTCCGGCCGCGCAGGAGCTCGGGCTCGGTTCGGCTGGGGCCTTCGACGAGCACTTCCTCGATGATCCCGACCCGGCCGGCGTTCCGCTCGGCGGCGACCCGCTGCACGACCTCCACCAAACGCTCGATGCGGTCGCGCTTCAGCTCGTCGGGCACCTGTTCCGCCATCGCGGCGGCCTCGGTGCCCGCGCGCGGCGAGTAGACGAACGTGAAGGCGCCGTCGTAGCCGACTTCCTCCACCACCTCGAGCGTCTCGCGGAAGTCGTCCTCGGTCTCGCCGGGGAAGCCGACGATGATGTCGGTCGTGAGCGCGAGGTCCGGGATGGCCCCCCGCAGCTCCCCGACGAGCCGCAGGTAGCGCTCGCGCGAGTACGTCCGCCGCATCGACTTCAGGATCCGGCTCGAGCCCGACTGGAGCGGCAGGTGCGCGTGCTCGCACACTGCCGCACATTCGGCCATCGCGGCGATGACGTCGCGGCGGAAGTCCTTCGGGTGCGGACTCGTGAAGCGGATCCGCTCGATCCCGGCGACCGCATCGACTGCGCGCAGGAGCTCCGCGAAGCTCGAGCCCACGTCGCGCCCGTAGGAGTTGACGTTCTGGCCGAGCAGCGTCACTTCGCGGACGCCCTCCGAGGCGAGCCGCTCGATCTCGGCCAGGATCTCGCCGGGACGGCGCGAGGTCTCGCGCCCGCGAACGGCCGGGACGATGCAGTAGGAGCAGACCGAGTTGCAGCCCATCGAGACCTGCACCCAGGCCTGGAAGCGGCGCTCGCGCCGGACGGGAAGCCGAGCCGCGAAGGCCCGCTCCTCGCCGGTGCCGAACGAGCCGCGAGCGACCCCTTCGCCGCCGGCGCCGAGCCAGTCGCCCAGGTGCGAGATCGTGCCGGGGCCGAACGCGACGTCGACGTCCGGATAGAGCGCGAACAGGCGCTCTCGCTGCGCCTCCGCGTAGCAGCCGCCGACGGCGACGACCGTTCCCGGCCGCTCGCGCTTCGACTTCGCGGCGTTCCCCATGTGGGCGGCGAACCGCGTGTCGGGCTTCTCACGGATCGTGCACGTGTTGAGGACGATCACGTCCGCCTGTTCCTGCGAGGGAGCCTCGCCCAGGCCGAGCTCCTCGAGCAGGCCTTTGATCCGCTCGGAATCGTGGGCGTTCATCTGGCAGCCGAACGTTGTGACGTGGTATCGCTTCACGGCCCGTAGGGTAGCCCTGCGTCCCGGCTCAGCTCAGGTCGCCTCTCGCAGATCGTCCTCCAGCTCGTGCTCGAGTCGCTCGAGCCGCTGTCGAAGCGGCAGCTTCGAGGCGCGGTTCGTATGGAGGGTGTCGACGGCGCAGGCTAGGAAGCAGGCCGCGCCCAGTGCCGTGTTCCAGTTGGCGGCCGCCTGGTCGAGCAACGAGCCGGTCGCCGGGACGAGGTATCCGGCGACAGCGGAGATGCCGAAGAAGATGCAGCCGAGCAGGTTGACGGCCGGCTGCCACCAGCCGGCGCCACCGCGTACGGGCAACCACCCGTGCCAGGCATGCCGCTGTGAGGCTCGGTAGGCGATCGCGCCCGAGACGAGGAAGCAGATCGAGCCGCGCCAGTCGGGCCGCCAGACGAGCTTGTCGTAGCCGGGATTCGTGAGGGCGACGTGCATGGCGTGGTACGTGGTGACGTTGAAGAAGAGCGTGCCTGCGGATTGGACGATGGCGGCGTACCAGGCTGCGCGTCCCCCACCGGGGATGCGCCTTTCCGACCACGCCAGCCAGCTCTGGAGCCCCCCTCCGGCGGTGAACAGGATCGAGCCGACGAAGAACGTGACGGCGTCGGCCGACTCGCCGACGAGCTGCACGTAGCCCGGAAACGGGCCGATCAGGAAGCACGTCGACCCGATGGCGAAGCAGAGAGCCATCCAGCGTTCGCGAGTCACGACAAGGTCGGCTCTGCGGCCGCGTGACCTCTAGGCGGCCTGGATCGGCGAGTCGGCCGGCTGTTCCGGCTGCTCGCGCACCGGCGGCTGTGGGGCGGTTGCCGCGTGGTTCTTCGCCACGTCCACCGCGCGGCTCTCGCGGATGACGGTCACCTTCACCTGGCCGGGGTACTCGAGCCGATCCTCGATCTCGCGCGCGATCTCGTGGGCGAGAAGCGCCGCCTCGTCGTCGTCCACGTCGCCCGGACTGACGATGACCCTGATCTCACGTCCCGCCTGCAGCGCGTAGACCTTCTCGACACCACGCTTGGAGGCTGCGAGCTCCTCGAGCGCCTCGAGACGCTTGATGTATTGCTCGAGACTCTCGCCGCGCGCGCCGGGCCGGCTCGCGGAGACGGCGTCCGCCGCGATCAGCAGGACGGCCTCCACCGTCTGTGGCTGCTTCTCGTAGTGGTGCGCCTCGATCGCGTGGACGACGCCCTGGGACTCGCCGTAGCGCCGCGCGAGCTGGGCGGAGATGAGCGCGTGCGAGCCCTCCACCTCGTGGGTCATCGCCTTGCCGATGTCGTGCAGCATCGCGGCGCGCTTCGCCGTCTGGACGCTTGCCTCGAGCTCGGTCGCCATGATCCCGGCGAGATGCACGACCTCGAGCGTGTGCTTGAGGACGTTCTGGCCGTAGCTCGTCCGGAACCGCAGCCGCCCGAGGACCTGGACGAGCTCGTCGGCGAACGGCCCGCAGTTCGCCTCGAAGACTGCTTGCTCCCCGGCTTGGCGGACGACTTCCTCGACCTCGGCCTTCGACTCGTAGTACGTCTCCTCGATCCGGGCCGGGTGGATCCGGCCGTCCTCGAGGAGCTTCGTGACCGTCAGGCGCGCGACCTCTCGCCTCAGTCCGTCGAAGGAGGAAAGGACGACCGCATGCGGCGTGTCGTCGACGATGAAGTCCACACCTGTGAGGTGCTCGAGCGCCCGGATGTTGCGGCCCTCCCGTCCGATGATCCGGCCCTTCATGTCGTCGGAGGGGAGCTCGACCACGGTCACGGTCGTCTCGGCCGTGTGGCTCGCCGCGACGCGCTGCAGCGCGTCGGCCACGAGGTTTCGCGCCCGGCGCTTCGACTCCGCGCGTGCCTCGTCCTCCATCGTCCGGACGCGCCTCGCAAGCTCGTGCCGGGCCTGCTCTTCCCCACGCTCGAGCAGGAGTCCCCTGGCGTCGGCCTGCGTCAGCCCCGCCACGCGCTCGAGCTCGGCGAGCTGGTCGTGCTTCGTCTCCTTGAGCTCGTCCTGGAGCTGGCGGATGTGCTCTTCCCGGTCGGCGAGGCCCTGGTCCCGCCGAGAGAGCTCCTCGAGCTTCCGCTCGATCTCCACCTCTTTTGCCAGGACGCGCTCCTCGATCTTCAGCACCTGTGCGCGCCGGTCGGTGAGCTCCGCGTCGATCTCGCTGCGCAAGCGGACGGCCTGCTCGCGGGACTCGACCTGCGCCTCACGCCTCACCGCATCGCTCTCGCGGCGCGCGTCGTCGAGCAGCTGGTCGCGAATCTTGCGCGCCTTCGAGACTCCGGTCGTACCGAAGACCGAGACGGCGAGCAGGGCAAGCGCCGCACCTACGGCGATCCCGATGGCGATTCCGATCCCGATCTGCACGCGCCGGCTCCTCGGTCGGGGGCCCCAGCCGCTGTTGGCGGCACGTTCCGCCCGGCGCCGCGCCTGCGCGGCAGCTATCCCGAGAAGCCTTTATCCGGCAGGCGGACGCCTGCAGGACAGTCGCTGCGCTATCTCGCGCCCGACCTCCGAGTCGTGGGACTTGAACAGTTGATCATCGGATTCAGTTTCGGAAAAGCTGCTTTTGCAGGCAAAACGTCGAATGGAATGTACGGAGATCGTACCCCTTTTCACGCCTCCGACGCAAACGACGAGGCGACTTCCTCCAGGGCGTCGCGCGAGAAGCCGCGCCCGGCGAGCCGCCTCAGAAGTGCCGGCGTGACGATTTGGCCCTCGAGCACGCGCCGAAGTCGCTCCTGCTCGGGCTCGAGCGATGCGACGGCGGCCGTGGCTGCCTCGGGCGCGACCAGGCGGCGCCGGAGGTCGGCCCGGATCGCCGCATCGCCGTAGCCGCGGCGCGCGAGCAGCTCGGCGCGGCTCTCCGCCAGCCGGGCGTCGTCGACGAGCCCCGCACGATCCAGGGTCGCGAGCGCCTCCTCTCGCGCGGCGTCCCCATGCCCCGCGCGTGCCAGCCGCCGATCGAGCTCCTGGCGCGATCGTCCGCTCGTCGCCAACGTGCGCGTCGCCTGGGCCAGCGCCCGCGCGCGGCGAACCTCGCGTGCGAGCTCCCGCGCCGTCTGGCGATCCAGCGGCCGTCCGATCCCGAGCCCCGCCCGGACGACGGCATCCGCCGGCAGCACGCGCCACGGCCGGCCGTCGAGCTCGACCGCCACCCGGCCGCGCTTCCGCTCGCGCAGCGCGGTGACGATCAACCCCCCGACGACGGAGGTCACGCCTCAGCTTCGGCCGCTGCGAGCGCCTCCGCCGCGACCTCCGCCTTGCCGTTGCTCTCCGCGGACGGGTCGACCGCGACCGGCAGCAGCCGCGCGGACGCCACCTGATCCGCGCCGAGCTCCAACTGGATCGCCTGGAGGATCTGCTGCGTCACGTCGGGGTGCTCGCGCAGGAACGCCGTCGCGTTCTGGCGGCCCTGGCCGAGCCGCTCGTCGCCGAGGCTGAAGTACGAGCCCGACTTCGTCACGACCTTCCGCTCGAGACCCGAGTCGAGCACCGTGCCTTCCCAGGAGATGCCGGAGCCGTAGATGATGTCGAACTCCGCCTGCTTGAACGGCGGCGCGACCTTGTTCTTCACGACCTTGACGCGCACGCGGTTCCCGAACGCCTCGACGCCGTCCTTGAGCGTCTCGATGCGGCGGATGTCGAGCCGTACGGACGAGTAGAACTTCAACGCGCGACCGCCCGGGGTCGTCTCGGGGTTCCCGAACATGACGCCGATCTTCTCGCGCAGCTGGTTCGTGAAGAGGCAGATCGTGTCGGTGCGGTTGAGGGTGCCCGCGAGCTTGCGGAGGGCCTGGCTCATGAGACGTGCCTGGAGGCCGACGTGGGAGTCGCCCATCTCGCCTTCGATCTCGGCTTTCGGGGTGAGCGCAGCGACCGAGTCGATCGCAACGACATCGAGCGCACCGGAGCGGATGAGGAGCTCCGTGATCTCGAGCGCCTGCTCGCCCGTGTCGGGCTGCGAGACGAGGAGGTTGTCGATGTCGACGCCGATCCGTTTCGCGTACGCCGGGTCCATGGCGTGCTCGGCGTCGATGAAGGCGCAGATCCCACCCCTGCGCTGTGCCTCGGCGATCACGTGGTAGACGAGTGTCGTCTTGCCGGAGGACTCCGGGCCGAAGATCTCGACGATGCGGCCCCGGGGCAGGCCACCGATCCCGAGCGCGAGGTCGAGCGCGAGCGAGCCCGTCGAGACGGCGCCGACCGAGACCGCGGCGCGGTCGTTCATCTTCATGACCGATCCCTTGCCGAACTGCCGCTCGATCTGGCCGAGCGCTACGTCGAGTGCTTCGTGCTTATCCACCTCTCAGCCTCCTAAAGCGACAGATTCCACGACTTCATAGACCGCCCCTCTCGGGTGCAGCCGGGATAGGTAAGCAGCCGCGTCGGACGGAACGAACGTTCGTACCGCCGGAGGCTCGAGCCCGAGCCTTGGCCGCCTGCGCCAGCGCGCCACCGTGAGGTGCGGCAGCCAGCGCCGGCCTTCGCTGCGGTAGACGCCAAGCCGTTCCAGCCGCTCCTGGACATCCCCGGCGAGCAGAGCCGCGTTGCCTCTCCCGTCCTCGAGGACGAGCATGCCGGCGCTCCTCGTCTCGCGGTAGCGCACGGGCGTGAGACGGATCTCCCCCGCTCCCGTCGCAGCGTCCCGCAACGCAGCGACGATCGACTCGAGCTCGCCCGCCGGCCGGTGGCCGAGGAAGGCGAGCGTGATGTGCAGGTGCTCTCGTGGTACGACGCGGACGTTCCGCAGATGCTCCCGCTGCCAGCGCTCGACCTCGTCGAGGACGTCGTCGGGCAGGCGGAGCGCGAGGAAGAGCCGGAGCCGTTCATCGCCGCTCACGCTAGCGGTGGAGCTCACGCCGATTCGTCGCGACTTCCCGTCAGAAGCGCACGCAGAAGATGGAGCGCCGTGACCGTCGCCCGCACCCGAATCTGCTCGCGCTCCCCGGGCAGGTCGAGCATGCGCGCCACGAAGCCGTCCGGGCCGGCGGCATGGAGGTAGACGCGTCCGACGGGCTTCTCCGGGGTGCCTCCGCCGGGACCCGCGACGCCGGTCACCGCCACGGCGACGTCGGCGCCGAGCCGGCGCCGTGCGCCCTCCGCCATCGCGGCCGCGACCTCCGCGGACACGGCACCGTGCTCTGCGAGCAGCTCCTCCGGCACGTCCAGCTCGGAGCGCTTCACCCCGTCGGCATACGCCACCACGCCACCGACGAAGCTCGCGCTCGAGCCGGGCACGCTCGTGAGCCGCGCCGCGACCATGCCGCCCGTGCACGACTCGGCCGTCGCCAGCCGCAGGCCGCTCGCGCCTGCGAGCGAGAGCACGAGCTCCTCGACCCTCCGCTCGTCGCGGGCGAACAACCACCGGTCGAGACGCTCGGAGAGGCCCGCCTCGAGAGCCTCGGCGCGCTCCTCCGCGCCCGGCTCGAAGACGAGATCGACGTGGATCTCGAACTCGCGGGCGCAGATGGTGGCCTCGACTCCGTGGCCGTCTCCGCCCGCCTCCTCGAAGGCCCGCGCGACAGCCGACTCGCTGACGCCGAACAGCCGCAGCACGCGCCGTCCCGGCGGCTGCGTCCGCGCCAGCAGCTCTCGCAGCGGCTCGCTCGCGAGGGCGTTCGGCCAGAGCCGTCGCAACTCACCCGGCGGACCGGGCAGCACGACGACGACGCAGCCCGTCGGCGCCCGGAAGACGAGCCCCGGAGCCGTGCCCGCGAGCCCGATGGAGACGGCGGGAGCCGGCCTCGTCGCCTGCTTCGTCACACCCGAGGCGAAGTCCCCGTACGGCCTCCGCAGTCGCTCGGCGACCGCGCGGGAGATCGACTCGATCTCCTGCTCGAGCGCTTCGTCCACGACGAGCTCCAGCCCGGCCGCGCGGGCGACGAGCTCCACCGTGCGATCGTCGTGCGTCGGGCCGAGACCGCCGGAGACGAGGCACACGTCAGCCTCCAATCCCTCACGCAGAGCCGTCTCGAGCTCGGCCGGCGAATCCCCGACGATCGTGATCCGGGCGGGTTCGAGGCCGTTTTTCAGTGCCTCGGCGGCGAGGAACGGGCCGTTCCGGTCGGTGCGCTCGCCGCGGACGAGCTCGCTGCCGGTGACGACGACGAGCGCGCGCGGGCGCTCGCTCACCCGTGAAGGCGAGTCGTCCGCCGCGGTGTGACGAGCACGTGAAGGTTGTGCACAGCCGGCAGAGAGACCGCGCGTCCGTTGAGCGTGATGCGGAGGCCGACCGGGTTGCGCACGAGCAGATAGAAGCGGTCGCCCGGGAGCCGATCGGTCCGGCCCGCTTCGACCGTTCCCTGCAGGTCGACCTTGCCGGACGCCCTGTTGTGGCGCACCTCTACATAGGTCCCACGGCCGACGCCCCGCAGGACGAGCATTGGCTCCGAAGCGGATTGGCGATTGTGCTTCTGCTTGCCTTTGCCCCCCACTCCGGGAACGTGCGTCGAGGAGCCAGGGATGCTGAAGGCCGCGAAGACGAGAATCGCCAACAGCGCGATCCCGGCCAGCACGAACAGGACCGTGCGCCGTTCGATCGGCCGCTCGCCCGTGCGGAGCCTGCGCCGCTCCCGCCGCGGGGGCAGCTCGTCGCGCCAGCTCGTGATGAAGCGAGAGGCGTACTCGTCGACGTAGACGTCGCCGTCGAGCCCGAGGTACTCGGCGTAACTGCGCAGGAAGCCCCGGATGTACGCGTCGCCCGGAATGGAGGTGAAGTCCTCCTCCTCGAGCGCGCGGATGTACTTCGCGCGAATCTTCGTCGCGAGCTCGATCTCGGGATAGCCGAGCCCCTGTCGCTCGCGCGCCTCCCGCAGGCTGTTGCCGATATCGAACACGCGCCCAGTCTATTCAGGTCCGCCCCGCGAGTTCATGGCCCTGAGGCTCCTGGCTCGTCGCTGGGAAGCGAGTCAAGCGAGCGAGGCGAGGACAGTGCGACCTGCACGGCCTCGCCGAGCGAGCGCAGGATCGCGCGGCCAGCGGCGAGAGCGCGCTGCGGAGGCCGGCTCAGCCGGCCGGGAGCAGTGCGCGGTCAGGTGCCTCAGTCAGTGTTCGAGGCGCAAGAGGAGCTCATACAAGCCGACGGCGATGGACGCCGAGAGCGTTACGCAGATGCCTGCGACGGCCAGGATGCGGCCGACCCGGATCCACCCCGCGCCGCCGACCGGCTCCAGCGTTCGTGCGATCTCGCCGCGCGCGCCGCGGGCGAACAGGAGCGACACGACCGCGGAGGCGGCTGCGACCGGAATCGCCCAGACCGCGTCGAGGAGGACGAGGTCGGGAATCCTGTGCGTCAACACGATCGCCGCCGGGATCAGACCCGCCGACACCAAGCCGAACAGGAAGGCGAGCAACGCGCGGCCGTTGAACCGCGCCGGCTGCGAGAGAGTCTGGGTACGCACGGCCACTAGTGAGCAATTGTAGGCGGCCGGAGGACGGCGAACGGGTCAGTAACCTCCAGCCGGCTGGTGCGGAAACGGTAGATCGCGGCCGGCCGGCCGCCGCCGGCGCCGTAATGCCGCCGCTCGCCGGTGTCCTCGAGGAGCCGGCGCCGCAAGAGGACGCGCTGCAGGTTCGTGGCGCTCACCGGATGGCCGAGCGCCGCCGCGTAGAGGTCGCGCAGCTCGGCGAGCGTGAAGCTCGGCGGCGCGAGCGCAAAGCCGAGATTCGTGTACGAGAGCTTCGCGCGGAGGCGCTCACGGGCGCTGAGCAGGATCTCCTCGTGGTCGTACGCGAGCTCGGGGAGCTCGTCGACCGCATGCCAGCGCGTGTCCTCCGGCACCTGCGGGTCCACCCCGCTCGGCACCAGCCCGAGAAACGCCGTCGCAAGCTCGCGCCTGACCGGATTGCGTGCGGGATCGCTTCGCGTCTCGAGCTGTTCGAGGTGCGCCACATTCCGCACATCGACCTTCTCGGCGAGGTGCCGCCGCATCGAGTCTTCGAGCGTCTCGTCCGCCGCCAGCGCCCCGCCCGGCAGCGCCCAGCAGGCCGCGAACGGATCGCGCGCCCGCTGCCAGAGCAGCGCCTGCAGCCGCCCGTCACGCACCTGGAGAACGGCCGCGAGGACGGCATGAGCGGCAGTTTTCGCCTGAGAGTCGTCAACCATGTAGACTCGACAACGAGGTTATCGCTTGTGAGGCTAAAACGCCACTCACCCGACGCGGTCGTCGTCGGAGCCGGTGTCGCAGGACTCTCTGCCGCCCTTGCCATGGCCGACGCCGGCGCATCGGTGCGCGTCCTCGCCAAGGCCTCACACCGCAGCACGAACAGCTACGCGGCTCAGGGAGGCGTGGCCGCTGCCGTAGGCCCCGGCGACGACCCGGCGCTTCACGCGGCGGACACGCTCGGCGCCGGACGGGGCCTCTGCCGGCCGAGCGCGGTGCGGCTGCTGACGGAGGAGGCTCCGGCGCGGATCGCCGAGCTCCGCCGTCTCGGCGTCCGGTTCGACGACGGACTCGGGCGTGAGGGCGGGCACTCGCGCGCGCGCGTCGTGCACGCGGGCGGCGCCGACACGGGTCGCCATATTGCAGACGTCCTGACGGCCCGAGCACGCCAGCATCCGCGCATCCGGCTCGTCGAGGGCGAGCGGCTCACGACACTCGCCTCGCTCCGCGGCTCGGCCGTCGTCCTCGCCACCGGTGGGTACGCCGCGCTCTGGGCGCGCACCACGAATCCACGCGGCGCCGTGGGCGACGGTCTCCTGCTTGCCCAGGCCGCCGGCGCCGCTCTGGCCGACCTCGAATTCGTGCAGTTCCACCCGACCGCGCTCCGCGACGACAACGGCCACGACGGCTTCTTGCTCTCCGAGGCGCTTCGCGGCGCCGGCGCGACGCTGCTCGACGACGGCGGCGAGCGCTTCGTCGACGAGCTCGCGCCACGCGACGTCGTCGCGCGGGCGGTCGCCGCGCGCTCCGGAGCGCGCCTCGACCTGCGGCCGGTCGAGCGCGACCGGTATCCGAGTCTGATGGCGACGCTCGTGGAGGCCGGCTACGACCCCGCCGACGAGCCGGTCCCGGTCTCCCCCGCCGCCCACTACGCGATCGGGGGCATCGTCAGCGATCTCGACGGGCGCGCGTCGGTGCCCGGGCTCTACGCCGCGGGAGAGTGTGCGTGCACCGGCGTGCACGGCGCGAACCGGCTCGCGTCGAACTCGCTGCTCGAGTGCCTCGTCTTCGGCCGCCGCGCCGGCCTCGCCGCGCTCGACGGCCCCCACTTTGACGACGCTCGTGACGCTTTCCCACTTGCCGGCGCGCCGGATGGTTCCGCGCTCTGGCACGACGCGGGGCTGATCCGCAGCGCTGAAGGACTCGGGCGGCTGCTCGACTCGCCGCATCCGCTCGTTCGCGAGATCGCCGCCTGCGGCCTCGTACGCGAGGAGAGCCGCGGCGTCCACTTCCGTGAGGACTTCCCCGTCGAGAGCGAGGCATTCGCGGGGCACTTCGTCGTCCGTCCCGGAACCGAGCCGGAGCTCGAGCCATGGAGCTGACGCAGCAGGACATCGAGCGCGTCGTCACCGCGGCGCTCGCCGAGGATGTGGGCACCGGCGACGCGACGACGCTCGCGCTGGTGCCCGAGGACGCGCAGTGTCGCGCCGAGCTCCTGCTCGAGGAGCCGGGTGTCGTCTGCGGCGTCCCGGTCGCGGCCGCCGTCTTCCGCACTCTCGACCCGGCCGTCCAGGTCGAGGCGAAGCTCGACGAGGGCACCGCGGTCTCCGACGTCCCGGCCGTGGTCGCCGTGGTCGAGGGGCCGGCGCGCGCGATCCTCAGCGGCGAGCGCGTCGCGCTCAACCTGCTCGGCAGGCTCTGCGGCATCGCGTCCCTCACGCGCCGCTTCGTCGAGCTGACCGAGGGCACGCGCACGTCCGTCCTCGACACCCGCAAGACGACCCCCGGCCTGCGCGCGCTCGAGAAGTACGCCGTCCGCTGCGGCGGCGGGCGCAATCACCGCGCCGGCCTCTACGACGGCGTGCTCGTCAAGGAGAACCACCTTCGCGTCGCCGGCGGCGTCAGCGCCGCGCTGGCGGCCCTGGAAGGCCGTGTCGACGGGCTGCCGGTCGAGGTCGAAGCCGAGACGCTCGCCCAGGTGCGCGAGGCTCTCGACGGCGGCGCGCCGAGGATCCTGCTCGACAACATGAGCCCCGAGGAAGTGCGCGAGGCGGTCGAGCTCGCAGCCGGCCGCGCCGAGCTCGAGGCATCCGGCGGCGTCTCGCTCGGCACGGTGCGCGCCTACGCCGAAACCGGCGTCGACTTCGTCTCCGTCGGCGCCCTCACCCATTCCGCCCGCTCGCTCCACGTCTCACTGGAGGTCCGATGACCGTCGCCCCGTCCCCCACTCTCCACGAGGAAGTCCGTGCTCTCGCGGCGGAGAAGAACGCCGTGATCCTCGCCCACAACTACCAGCGGCCCGAGGTGCAGGACGTCGCGGACTATGTCGGCGACTCGCTCGGCCTCTCGCGCCAGGCGGCGGCGGCCGACGCCGAGACGATCGTGTTCTGCGGCGTCCACTTCATGGCCGAGACGGCGGCGATCCTCAGCCCCGAGAAGACGGTCCTCCTCCCCGACCTCGGCGCAGGCTGCTCGCTCGCAGCGTCGATCGACGCCGACCAGCTGCGCGAGTGGAAGGCGCAGCACCCGGGCGCAGTCGTCGTCTCCTACGTGAACACGACCGCGGAGGTGAAGGCCGAGAGCGACTACTGCTGCACTTCCGGCAACGCCAAGTCCGTGATCGAGGCGATCCCCCCGGAGCAGGAGATTCTCTTCCTGCCGGACATGTACCTCGGCCTCTGGCTCGAGAAGGTGACCGGCCGGAAGCTGACGATCTGGCTCGGCGAGTGCCACGTCCACGCGGGCATCCGCCCGGCCGACATCGAGCGCTGGCAGGCGGAAGCGCCGGACGCAGAGCTGCTCGTCCACCCCGAGTGCGGCTGCGCGAGCCAGGCGATGGCGTTCGGCAACGAGCGGACGCAGATCCTCTCGACCGAGAAGATGATCGACTTCGCCAAGCGCTCGCCGAAGCAGCGTTTCCTCGTGGCGACCGAGACCGGGATCCTCCACCGACTCAAGCAGGAAGCACCCGGGAAGCGCTTCGAGGCCGTGCGCGACGACGCCGAGTGCCGCTACATGAAGCTGACGACGCTCGAGAAGGTGCGCGACTCGCTGCGGGACGGCAAGCACCGCATCACCGTGGAGCCGGAGCTCGCCGACCGCGCGCGCCGCGCGATCGAGCGGATGGTTGCTATCTCGTAGAGCGCGCTCGCTCCTGCAGGTATTCGACGAATTCGACCGCGCGATCGACGGATCCCGGCCGCGGTGGGTCATTCCACGCCACGAACCGGTCGTTGCGAACTTGATCGACCAGGTGGCGCCACTCGAGCGGCAACATCTGCGCGGCCCACTCGAGCGCCGCCGGTTTGGAGATCACCTCGCCGTGCTCGAGCGTGTAGAGCATCCGGCTGCCGGCTTCGACCGCATATCGCTGCGTCCACGAGACGTCGAAGGACGCCCAGGTCGCCAGGTCGATGAGGAAGGTTTCGATCTGCGGCCGCATCGCCGCCTGTAAGACCGCAGGCGGCACGTCGGCGACGAATGCGCGCGGGTCGCTCCCCGCGAGGACGAGCGGCCGGTTGACGAGAACCCACCGGACGTCCTCCCTGTTGCAGTGCGGAGACCACTCCATCTCGCGGCCGCCGCGGTTGACGTACAGCCAGGGCTTGCCCAGCGTCCCCAACGTCGTGAGGTCTGCCTGAGATGCGTAGGAGCCCTCGAGGTTGTACGCCCAGTAGCCCGGCCAGTCGGGAATCTCCTTGTGCAGGCGGCGTAGCGCACGCTCCTCGTCGCGGTCGAGGCGACCGTCGGTCACGGTGAGGAAGTCGCAGTCGCTCGCGGGGTCGCCTCCGCCGAGCGCGAAGGAGCCGGTGAGGTAGACGCCGAGCAGGTCGGCGCCCAAGAGCGAAGAGATCCGAGCGACGAGTCGCTCCAGGAGCTCGTTCAGCTCGGCGAACGGTGTAGCCGGAGCGTCATCCCGCGATCCCACCGCGGCTCTACTGCTTCGCGTACGGCTTGCCGTCTGCCGCCGGCGCAACGGTGCGGCCGATCACGCCCGCCACCGCGATGAGCACGAGCACGTACGGGAGGATGTTGAACAGCGTCGCCGCCTGGCTCGAGTACACCTGGAGCCTGAGCGCAAGCGCGCTCGAGAAGCCGAACAGGACCGCCGCCGCGAACGCACCCCCCGGGCGCCAGTTGCCGAAGATCACCGCGGCGAGGGCGATGAACCCGCGACCGGCCGTGATCTGGGGGATGAACGTCCCGTTCCCCTCCGGGCCGAGCGAGAGATAGACGCCGCCGATCGCGGCGAGGAGCCCTGAGAGGACGACGCAGCCGTACCGGACCAGGTAGACGTTGATGCCGACGGTGTCCGCGGCTCGCGGATGCTCGCCGCAGGCGCGGATGCGCAGCCCGATCGGTGTCTTGAAGAGCACGACGTAGGCGAGGATCACGAACACGAAGCTCGCCCACGTGAGGTAGCTCAGATCTCCGATCGACCCACCCAGGAAGTCCACGAGACCGTGCGGGTTCGGCGGATTGATCGGGAGCCCTGGGACGTGAAGGTTCGGCACCGTCGAGACGTTGCCCGTGACCTGGCCGTTGTAGAACTGCTGGAAGAAGTAGCCGGTGATGCCGATCGCGAGGAAGTTGATGCCCGTGCCGCCCACGATCTGGTCCGCGCGGAGATGGATCGCGAAGTAGGCGTAGAGGAGCGCCAGCAGGCCGCCGGACGCCATGCCGACCAGCAACCCGACCACCCACGTCCCTCCCCTGTCCGCGCCGTAGAGACCCCAGAAGGCGCCCATCAGCATCAACCCCTCGAGCGCGATGTTCACGACGCCGCTCCGCTCGGAGAAGATGCCGGCGACCGCACCGAAGACGAGCGGCGTGGCAAACCCGAAGGTCTGGGCAACGAGCGTCGCATCGAAGACCGTTTCGAGGTTCCCGGCCCCCGAGCGCGTCGCGAGAATGCCGAGGCCGATCCCGAGCAGGCCGCCGGCGACCGCGCCGTAGCCGAGCCTCCGGCGGCCGCGCGTCGCCGTCCAGATTCCGAGCGCAATGGCGACGATGCCGACGGCGATCGGCCAGGTCGGCGAGCGCGCCTCGATCGGCGGGATCGCGAGAAAGGCCGCGAACGCACCGAAGCCGAGCGCGACGTAGCCGGTCGTCGCGGGGTCGCGCAGCCGCTCGCTGACGGGGTTCTCCAGACGCCCGCCCCAGGCGGTCATGCCGCCGCCTTCGCGGGAGCCTGTGCTGATCGCCGCGGGCGGAGCCGCTTGCGCGAGTTCCAGACGTAGAGGATGAGGAGGTCGGCGCCGACGAACAGCACGACCAGCCCCACGATGATGGACGTCAGGTTGCCCGCGAGTTCCGGCTGGATCACGTTCGAGCTGAGGCCCTGCGTCGTCCCATAGAGGAGGCCGCCGAAGACGATCGCCCCGAGAAACACCCCGACAGCCGTGTTGCGGCCGAGCAGGGCGACCGCGATGCCGACGAAGCCGACCTGACTCACCGCGACGTCGAGCTGCCCATACTGGTAGAGGTAGCCGAGCATGTCGACCGCGCCCGCGAGCCCGGCGAACGCGCCCGAGATCGCCATCGCGCGAATCAGGTTCTTCTTCACGTTGATGCCGGCGTACGCAGCTGCTTCCGGGTTGAAGCCGACGGCACGAACCTCGTAGCCGAGCGTCGTGCGATTGATCAGCGCCCAGTAGACGACGAGCGCGGCAATGGCGATGAGGAAGCCGATGTCGAGGCCCTGGAAGCCCTTCGTGCCCCAGATGACCGGTAGCTCGGCCGTATGCGCGATTGGGGCAGACACCGGGTTCGTCGCTTGGCCCGGGGCTGAGGTCTGCAGCGGCCCACCGGCGCCGAAGAGCCAGGACGCCGTATACAGGGCGATGTAGTTGAGCATGATCGTCGAGATCACCTCGTGCGCCCCGGTCGTCGCCTTCAGCACGCCGGCGATGCCGGCCCACGCGGCGCCGGCGAGGGTCGCACCGACGATTGCGATCAGCACGTGCGGCAACGTGCTCATGCCGGCGAAGGAGACGCCGATCCAGTTCGCGACGACAAGCCCGACGAAGTACTGGCCCTGGCCGCCGATGTTGAACATCCCGCAGCGGAAGGCGAATGCGACGGCGAGACCCGTGAGGATGAGCGTCGTCGACTGGAGCAGTGTCTGGGAGAGGTTGTAGGCGGCCGCTCCCTGGGTGCTGGTCGTCGGATGGAAGATCCAGTTCAGACCCGCGCCGTTGAAGATGTCGTGGTAGGCGTCCAACGGGTTGTGGCCCGTCGCAAGCACCACGAGGCCGCCGACCAGGAAGGCGAGGACGACGGTTGCCACCGGGACGGCAATCCCGCCGGCACGCTGGCTGAGCGAGATCCGGGCCGCGAGGGTGCCGGTCTCCGCCGCCTGCTCGGGCGGCGGGACGAAATCTTTCTTCGGCTCGCTCATGCGGGAACTTCTCGCCCGACGCCGACCATTTCGAAGCCGATCTGCTCCTCCGACACCGCGCCGGTGTGCTCGCCGACGATCTCGCCCTCGTAGATGACCAGGATCCGGTCCGAGAGCGAGAAGATCTCGTCGAGCTCGAGCGACACGAGCAGGATCGCGCGGCCTTCGTCCCGCTCGGCGACGAGCCGCCGGTGGAGGTACTCGATCGCGCCGACGTCGAGGCCGCGGGTGGGCTGTGCCGCGATCAGCGCCTTCGGGTCGCGGGAGATCTCCCGCGCGGCCACGACCTTCTGCTGGTTGCCGCCCGACAGCGCACCGGCCGGCGTGAATGGACCGCCGCCGCGCACGTCGAACTCCTGGATCAGATCCCGCGCGCGAGCGACGAGCCGCTTCGGGAACAACCACCCCCATTTCGAGTCCGGGGGCGCCGCGTAGTCGTGCAGTGCGATGTTCTCGGCGAGCGAGAACTCGAGCACGAGACCGCGGCGCTGGCGGTCCTCGGGGATGTGCCCGAGCCCCGCGTCGAGGACATCGCGCACAGACGCGTGGTGGAGCTCGCGGCCGGCAATGCGGATGACGCCTCGATCCGCGCGACGCAGCCCGGTCAGAGCCTCGATCAGCTCGGTCTGGCCGTTCCCGTCTACCCCGGCGACGCCGACGATCTCGCCGGCACGAACCTGGAAAGAGACGCCGCGCACCTTCTCGATGCCGCGGTCGTCGGACGCCCACAGGTCCTCCACCTCCAACAGGGCCTCGCCCGCCTCTGCCGGAGGCTTCTCCACGCGCAGGAGCACCTCGCGGCCGACCATGGCCCGGGCCAGGGACTCCTCGGTGGCGCCCTGGCGCGGAACCGTCTCGATCGTCTTGCCGCGTCGGAGCACGGTGATGCGGTCGGCGATCTCGAGCACCTCGTTCAGCTTGTGGCTGATGAAGACGATCGAGATGCCCTCCCGCCGCAGCGTGCGGAGGATCTCGAACAGGTCCTGAGCTTCCTGCGGTGTCAGCACCGCGGTCGGCTCGTCGAGGATCAGGATGTCCGCGTTCCGGTAGAGGGCTTTCATGATCTCGACGCGCTGCTGCTGGCCGACGCCGATGTCCTCGACGAGCGCTGACGGCTGCACCGCGAAGTTGAACGTCTTGGCCATGTCGGCCACCCTCCGCTCCGCCGACGCCTCGTCGAGCAGGACGCCGTCCTTGACCGGCTCCGTCCCGAGCACGACGTTCTCGGCGACGGTCATGACGGGAATGAGCATGAAGTGCTGGTGCACCATCCCGATCCCGGCCCGGATCGCGTCGCTCGCCGAGCCGAACGAGACCGGCTCGCCGTTCAGTCGGATCTCGCCGGCGTCCGGGTGGTAGAGCCCGTAGAGGATGTTCATCAGCGTCGACTTGCCCGCGCCGTTCTCCCCGAGCAACGCGTGCACCTCGCCGCGGCGAACGTCGAATGAAACGTCATCGTTGGCGACGACGCCCGGGAACTCCTTGCGGATGCCCCGCATCTCGAGAACGAGCTCGTCGCTCACCGAGGTCGATGCTATCGCCCGTCGGCGGGAGGGCGAAATCGAGTCGCCCTCCCGCCGTGACAGGCAGGCGCTACTTGCTGAGCGTCGCCGGCGGCTGGAGCGAGCCGGAGATGATCTTCGCCCTGTACGAGTTCATGAGGTCGATCCACGACTTCGGCACCTTCGGGCTGATGGTGCCCACGCCGACGCCGTTGTTCTTCAGGTTCAGGACGATGTTCGTCCCACCCGGGAAGTGGTTGTGGAACGAGTCCGTGATCGCGTGCTCAACGCCGACGTCGGTCTTCTTGACGGCGCTCGTGAGGATGTTCTTCGCAACACCGACCTCGTCGGCATCGACGCCGATGCCCCACTTGCCGAGCTTCGACGCCTCCTTGAGCGCGCCGTCTCCGCAGAGACCTGCGACCTGGAAGACCACCTGAGCCCCGGAGCCGATCTCGTTCTGCGCCACCGCCGAGCACTTGCCCTCGTCGGTGAAGCTGTTCGAGTACTGGGTGATCGTCTTCGTGCCCGGGACCGCCTTGTTGGCGCAGTACTGGTAGCCCGCGATGTACGAGTCGACCGGCGGGATCTTGATGCCGCCGACCGCGCCGATGATCTTCTTGCCCATCTGGGCCGCCTGCTTCGCCGCGAGCACCCCGACGAGACAACCGGCCTGCTCGGTCGCGTACGTGATGCCGATCTCGTTCTTGTACCCGCCTACGGCGCTCACCGGGTCGTCGGTGATCGCGAAGTCGACCTTCGGGTACTGCTTCGCGTACTTCTTCATCGTGTCGCCGAGCAGGAAGCCTGCGGCGATCACGATGTTCGCGCCCGCCCGAATCGCCGCGTTGTAGTTCGGCTGGTAGTCGCTCGACGAGTGCGAGATCTTGGTGATCGGTGTGAGCCCGAGCTCACTCGCCGCCTTGTTCAGCCCGACGCCCTGGTTCTTGTTGAAGCCGTTGTCGTTCAGTCCGGCGATGTCTGTGATGAGCGCGGCTTTGAAGCTGCTCTTCTGCGTCGTCGTCGTGTTGCTCGAGCCACCACCGCCGCCCCCGCAGCCTGCCGCGACGAGCGCGATGACCCCTACCACCGCGAATAGGACCGCGAGCGTGCGTGTCCTCGATCTCAAGATGTGCCCTCCTCTTCTCCCCATGGTCTGACCGGCCGATCCTAAGGCCTAGAAGGCGATATTAGAGCGGCGGGCGGCTCAGGTCGCGAGGAACTACTCGGTCGCGGCGTACGAGTGGTACTGGCTCTCGTCCACGAGCACACGGCGCGGCTTCGAGCCCTCGTACCCGGAGACGATCCCGCGCCGCTCGAGCATGTCGATCAGCCTGCCCGCACGCGTGTAGCCGACGCGCAGGCGCCGCTGCAGGAGCGACACCGAGGCGGTCTGCGTCTGGACGACGATCTCGATCGCCTTGTCGAGCAAGGGGTCGTCGTCGGGGTCGAACTCGCCGTCCTCGGCAGAATCGCCGTGTCTCGGCGAAAACCTCCGGCAGCTCGAGGTAGCTCTCGTCGAGCTCCTGCTCGCGTTGGCGCGTCTGCTCGACGACGAGCGCGATCTCCTCCTCCGAGACGTATGCACCCTGCACGCGCTGCAGCCGCGACGTGCCGAGCGGCTTGAAGAGCATGTCGCCCTGGCCGAGCAGCGACTCCGCGCCGCCGGAGTCGAGGATCACCCGCGAGTCGGTCTGCGAGGAGACGGCGAAGGCGATGCGCGACGGGACGTTCGCCTTGATCATCCCGGTGATCACGTCGACCGACGGCCGCTGCGTGGCGAGGACGAGGTGGATCCCGACGGCGCGCGACTTCTGGGCGAGCCGGATCACGGCGTCCTCCACCGCCTGCGGCGCGACCATCATCAGGTCAGCGAGCTCGTCGATCACGACGAGCACGTACGGGAGGGTCGGCTCGCCGCGCTGGCGGAAGGCGCGATTCGCCTCGTTGATGTTGCGGGCGCGGACCGAAGAGAGGCGCTCGTAGCGGCGCTCCATCTCGGCGAGGCAGTTGGCGAGGACGGCGCTCGCCTCCTTCGGGCTCGAGACGACGGGAGTGAGGAGGTGCGGCACGGACTCGAAGTGGCTGAGCTCGATCCGCTTCGGGTCGATGAGGATGAGGCGCACGTCGTCGGGGGTCGCGCGCAGGAGGACGGACGTGAGCAGCGCGTTGAGGCAGCCGGACTTGCCCGAGCCGGTAGTGCCTGCGATGAGCAGGTGCGGCATGCGCGCGAGGTCGGTCCAGACGGCGGCGCCGGAGATGTCCTTGCCGAGCCAGACCGCAACCGGGCTCGCCGTTGCCGGCAGCGGCTCGAAGATGTCGCCGAGCGTGACGAGGTTCGGGGAGAGGTTCGGCAGCTCGACGCCGACAGCCTGCTTGCCCGGAATCGGTGCGAGGATCCGGATCTCGGTCGTGGCGAGCGCGTACGAGAGGTCGTCCTTGAGCGCCGCGACCTTGGCGACCTTCGTTCCCGGCGCAAGCTGCAACTCGTAGCGCGTCACGCGCGGGCCCGAGATCTGGCCGATCACCGTCGCCTCGACGCCGAAGTGCGCGAGCGTCTGCACGAGGAGCTCCGCGACGCGCGCAGCAGTCTCGCCCGAGTCGTCGCTCCGCTCCGGCGAGATGCGAAGGACGCCGGCGTCCGGCAGCTTGTACTCCGCGTGCTCCGACGTCACCTCGTCGAAGAGCGTCGGCGGATCCTCCAGCAGAGCAGGCGGCTCGGTCTGGAGCGGAGCGGGCTGCGCGCCGGCGTGCGGCGGCACGAAGCTCTCTCCCACGACGTCGGGGAAGGCCGAGACGGCGTCGACCGGGGGCGCGAGCGGCGGAGCCGGACGGATCGGCTGCGTCACACTCGAGTCACGGTGGCCGCCACCGTCACGGGACCGTGACCGCGCCTTGCGCGCTGCGCTGTGGATGCCGCGTCCCGACCGGCGCAGGATGGCGCCGAGGGAGGCGCCGGAGAGCAGCAGCGAGCCGACGAGCATGAGCAGGATGCCGAGCAGGAGCGAGCCCGTGGCGCCGATCGCGACCCCGACTCCGCCGCCCAGCAGCTGGCCGAGATAGCCGCCCTGATCCTTGCCGAGCGTGATCAGCAGGCCGCAGCCGAGCACCGCCATCCCGGTGCGGAACGGCCGGACGTCCACCAGCTCGCTGCGCGTCACCACCAGTGCGCCGAGCACCGCGAGCGCGACCGGCACCACATACTTCGCGTCCCCGATCAGCTTGTCGAGCCCCTCGCCGAGCCAGCCGCCGACGTAGCCACCGCTCCAGCCGAAGTAGAGGACGGCACCGAGATAGAGGCCGAGCGCGATCGCGCCGAGGCCCCAGAGCTCCGGGTGCCTGGTGCGGGTGCGGCCGCTTCGCTTCGTCCGCGTCTTCTTGACGCGGCTCGGGAGCTTCGGGCGCAGCTTCGACTTCCGCTTTCGCGGCATGCAGCCGAATTCGCCCAGGCTCGCCGCGCTCCTCCTAGGTCGTCACCTCGGCGACGAGCATCCCGAAGTAGCTCTGCGCGACGTAGGCGAGGACGTCAGCTCGCGCCGTCTTTCCGACGGCGCCCTGGAGTACGAGGAGTTGCCACAGCGAGTCGGCCTTCGCGTCGTCGACGAGCTCCGCGAGCGGTAGGAAGTCGAGGCGGTCCGAGGCGAGGATCTCCTGCAGCAACTCGTCGTACGCCACGGACGCCGGGTCGTAGCCGTACGGTCCGTCGGCCGAGTGGGTGTGGCCGTGGTCGGCACTCGCGATCAGCGCGAGCGTCCGGGGAGCGCCGCGACCGCCTCGCCCAGGCGCAGGTGCTGCTCCAGCGGCAGGTCGCGCGCCGGCGCAACGACGACGATGCGCCTCGCGGCAAGGAAGTCGAGCGGCACCTCGGTGCCCCAGTCGAGCGGCATCTCGGCCTGCTCGATCATGTTGCCGCCGTACGAGACGCCCAGGATCGGCAGGTCCGCCCGGAGGAGCGCCGCGTGCGGTCTCGCGGTCCACCTCCCACTCCCCCACGTGCGCCGCCGTCACCACTGCGAAGTGCCGCTCGACGTGGACGTTGTGCGGCGTGACGACGATCGCCGTCTCGACACCGGCCGCGTCGAAGCGGCGCCCGAGCTCCTCCATGGCCGTGCGCAGCTCCGGGATCTCGTCCAGGTCGCCGTGCGGCGCGATGCAGGCGAAGACGAGGCTCACGGCAACGAGGCTATCCGCGAGACCAACAGCTCGAGAAACCGCTCCGCGTCGACGTCGACTCCCACCTCCGCGTTCGGCTCGCGGCCGGTGACGCCGCGCAGGTCGACGACGGTGCGGCCGTCGCAGTAGTCCGAGCGCGTCTCGACCGCGACGTTCGCGCGCCGCGTCGTCATCAGCGTCGGGTCGATCACGTGGGCGACGGCCATCGCGTCGTGAATCGGCGATCCGTCGAAGCCGTACGAGCGCTCGTGGAAGGCCTGGAAGAAGTCGGACAGCTCGGCGACGAAACGGCCGGCACGACCGGTTCCGCGCAGCCGCTCGGCATGGGCGCGGGTGAACAGCGCCTTGTGCGTCACGTCGAGCCCGACCATCGTGCTCGGGATCCCGCTCGCGAACACGGTCGCGGCTGCCTCGGGATCGACGAAGGCATTGAACTCCGCGGCCGGCGTGACGTTTCCCTCCGCGATCGCGCCGCCCATCCAGACGATCCGCTCGAGCCGGTCGGACACGTCCGGGTGCCGCTCGAGCATCAGCGCGAGGTTCGTGAGCGGCGCGGTCGGCACGAGCACCACCCCCGGCTCGATCAGCTCGGCGAGGAAGTCGGCCGCGTGCGCCTCCACGGGCCAGCGCCGACGGCTCGGGCAGCACGGGGCCGTCGAGGCCGGTCTCGCCGTGGACGTGGGCGGCAGTGCGGAGGTCGCGCCGCAGCGGCGCCTCCGCCCCGGCAGCGACCGGGATGTCGCTCCGACCCGCGATCTCGAGCGTGACGAGCGCGTTGCGGGTCGTCTTGTCGAGCGTCTGGTTCCCGGCGACGGTCGTGACGCCGATCAGCTCGACTTCCGGCGAGGCGAGCGCGAGCAGGATCGCGATCGCGTCGTCGTGGCCGGGGTCGCAGTCGATGACGATGGGGATCGTCACAGGAACGCGTCCACCTCCGCGGCGGTCGGAAGCGAGGTCTGGGCACCGAAGCGGGACGCGGCGAGTGCGCCGGCGGCGCACGCGCGACGCAGCGACTGCTCGCGCGGCCGGCCTTCGAGCAGCGAGACGACGAGGCAGGCGGTGAACGCGTCGCCGGCGGCGGTGCCGTCGACCGCCTCGACCTGTGGCGGCTGCGCCCGAGCCACCTCCTCCCCGTCCTCGAGGAGGACCGCACCCTCCGCTCCGAGCGTGAGACAGACGAGACCACCTCGCTCGCCGAGTGCTTCGAGCTCGAGCCGGTTCACGACCGTCAGCTCAGCCTCGGGCGCGCCCGCGCGGGCCGGCGCGGCATTGAGGAAGAACCGCGGCGCAAGGTCGGCCACGTGCGCGACCGTCTCGGCCGGAATCTCCTGCTGGCACAGCACCGCATCTGCCTCGTCGAGCGAGAGATCGTCGGGCCGCAGCTCGGCGTTCGCGCCGGGCGCGACGACGATGGTCGTCTCCCCCGCCGCGTCGACCGTGATCAGCGCGATCCCGGTCGCAGCGTCCTTGGCGATCCACTGCTCCTCCACACCCGCCTCACGAAGCGACGCGGTCGCCTCGTCCGCGACCTCGTCCCGCCCGACGCAGCCGACCAGCGCGACCTCGGCCCCGAGCCGCGCGGCGGCGACCGCCTGGTTCGCTCCCTTGCCCCCGGGCACGCGTGAGAAGCGCGCCCCGCTCACGGTCTCGCCCGGGCGCGGCAGCCGTTCCGCCTCGACGACGAGGTCGAGATTGATCGAGCCGACGACCGTGAGGCGCGTAGCCATGCGGCGAGCCTAACCCGATGTGTCTCCTTCGTCGTGATGGATAGGTCGCCCGTAAAGGAGGGCACTTGAACGACGACCGGGAACGCCGCACGGGACTACTCGCGGGCACGAGCTGCAGGACGTCGAACGGGCCCCAGGTCCGACAAACTGCGCGCCGATGGGGGTCGCGCACTGGGACGAGGTCGAGTCGCACCACCGCTCCAAGGGCGAGATGGACGCGACCTGGCAATGGCTCGGCAACGCGGCGGGGACGCGCGGCGTCGGCGTGAACCGCGTCCGCGTCGAGCCGGGCAAGCTTGCCGACCCCTCCGCACTCGCACGGCGCATCGGAGGAGCTCTACTTCGTCCTCAGCGGCTCCGGGCTCGCGTGGCAGGACGGAGACGTGCACGAGGTGCGGCCGCTCGACTGCGTCATCCACCGCCCCGACGAGATGGAGCACACATTCGTCGCCGGCCCCGACGGGCTCGAGTTCCTCGTCTTCGGCACGCGCCATCCGACGGAGCTCGGCTGGCTGCCGCGCTCGCGCGCGATCCGGCTCGGCTCGCCCTGGATCGAGGGCCGCGACGACGATCCGTGGGACGTCGAGGCCACCGTCGAACCGCTGGCCGTCGGCGAGCCGGCGCCACGACCGCCGAACATCGTCAACGTGGACGAGGTCGAGCACGAGGAGTACGAGGGCCGCGTGACGACCGCGCCGCTCGCGACGCGCGAGCGCTCGAAGCTCGCAGGCCTCCACTGGGAGCAGCTCGCTGCTGGGCGCCGCGGCTCCGTCCCGCACTGCCATTCCGCCGAGGAGGAGGTCTTCGTCATCCTCGACGGGACGGCGACCCTCGAGCTGTGGCCCTCGCCGCGGCTTGAGCGCGAGGGCGCGAAGCACGAGGAGGTCTCCCTCCGCACCGGCCACGTCGCCGCGCGGCCGCCTGGCACCAGGGTTGGCCACTCGTTCCGTGCCGGCGCGGACGGCGTGACCATGCTGATCTACGGCACGCGCGACTCGAACGACATGTGCTGGTACCCGCGCTCGAGCAAGATCGCGTGGCGAGGACTCGGCGTCATCGGCCGCATCGAGCACCTCGACTACTTCGAGGGCGAGCCGCTCGAGGACGACTGATGGCCTACGACGAAGAGCTCGCTGCGCGCATCCGTGCGCTGCTCGGCAGTCGCGTCGGCCTGACGGAGCAGAAGATGTTCGGCGGGCTCGCGTTCCTGATCGGACGCAACATGGCGGTCGCGGCGAGCGGCCAGGGCGGCCTGATGGTTCGCGTTGATCCGGACGAATCGGACGCGCTCGTCGCGACGACGCCGGCCGAGACGATGGAGATGCGCGGCCGACAGATGTCGGGTTGGCTGCGCGTGGACACTGCCGACGTGGCCGACGACGCCGCCCTGGCCGAGTGGGTCGAGCGCGGCGCCAACTATGCCGAGTCACTCCCGCCGAAGTAGCCCGCGCGTCAGACCTCGACGATCACCGGGAGCACCATCGGCCGGCGCCGCGTCCGGTCGTAGACGACGCCACCCAGCGCGTCGTGCAGATGCTCCTGGAGAAGCTTGATCTCGGTCACGTCGTCGGCGAGCAGCTCTCCCAGGACCCTGTTCGCCTCTTCCCGCAACTCGTCCAGCAGCGGCTCGGCGCCCTCGCCGAAGCCCCGCGCGATCAGCTCGGGCGGGGCCGTCAGGCCGCCGCCGTCCTGCGCGGCGAGCGTCGCCACCACGATGAGGACGCCGTCTTCCGCGAGCTTCCGCCGGTCGCGCAGCGCGACGTCGTGGACGTCCCCCACCCCGAGCCCGTCGACGAACGTGACTCCGGCCTCGACCTCGCCGACGATCCGCGCCACGCCGTCCTGCAGCTCGACGACGCTGCCGTTCTCGGCGAGGATGATCCGGTCCTCGGGCACTCCGCCCTCGCGGGCGAGCTGGGCGTGTGCGGCGAGCATCCGGAACTCGCCGTGCACCGGCATCACCGCTTTCGGCCGCAGGAGCCCGATGATCGTCCGCAGCTCTTCGGCGCAGCCGTGGCCGGAGACGTGCACCGGGGCGTTGTCCTCGTGCAGCACCTCGGCCCCGATCTTCGCGAGCCGGTTGATCGCGTCGTGCACACGCAGCTCGTTCCCCGGGATCGGCTTGGCGGAGATGATCACGGTGTCGCCGCGCTCGACCTGGACGGCGGGATGGTCGTTGTAGGCGATCCGCGTCATCGCCGACATCGGCTCGCCCTGGCTGCCCGTGCAGAGGATCAGCTGCTGGTCGCGCGGCAACTCGGCGAGCTCGTGCGGCCGGAGGATCGCCTCCTCGGGCACGTCCATGTAGCCGAGGTTGCGCGCGATGTTCCCGTTCTTCCGCATCGAGCGGCCGACGAACGCGATCTTGCGCCCGCAGTCGAGCCCGACGTCGGCGGCCTGCTGCATCCGGTGCACGTTCGACGCGAACGAGGAGACGAGGATCCGGCCCTCGCGCCCCGGGAAGATCTGGCGGAACGCCTCCCCCACCACCCGCTCGGACTGCGTGATGCCGGGCCGCTCCGCGTTCGTGGAGTCCCCGAGGAGGAGGTCCACGCCGCGGCTGCCGACCTCCGCGAGGCGGCCGACGTCGGTCCGCTGCCCGTCCACCGGGGTGTGATCGAGCTTGTAGTCGCCCGTATGGACGCAGCGACCGCCCGGCGTCTCGAGCACGACCGCGGCCGCGTCCGGGATCGAGTGCGCCATCCGGATGAACTCGAGCCGGAACGGTCCGAGCTCGACGGGATCGTCGCCGGGCATCAGCTCCCGCAACTCGGCCGAGCGGAGAAGCCCGTGCTCGTCGAGCTTCGACTTGACGAGTGCGAGCGTGAGGCGCGTCGCGAGCACGAGAGGCACTCGCACCTCGCGCATGAGGTAGGGCAGCGCGCCGACGTGATCCTCGTGCCCGTGCGTGAGCACGACCGCACGCACCATCTCCTCCCGCTCGCGAAGGTACGAGAAGTCGGGCAGGACGAGGTCGACGCCGAGATGCTCGTCGCGCGGGAACGCAAGCCCTGCGTCGACGAGGAGGATCGAGCCGTCGGCCTCGTAGACCGTCATGTTCTTGCCGACCTCGCCGAGGCCGCCGAGCGGAATGATCCGGCACACACCCATCGCGCCGGAGTCTAGTGAGGACCTGGCCGACCCCAACACGGCCGGTGTCTGACACCGGCCCTGGCCGCGAGGGCCACGGCCTCGACCGCTGAGGCCACTTGTCGCCGCGCCAGTGGTCCGAAACGGCCATGTCTAGGTGTCTGACACCTGGACAGGTCCCGTCCAGACAGGTGCGTCGAACGCGGGGGCGGCTACGCGGAGGCGGCGGCGAGCAAGCCGCTGCGTTCGAGACAAGAGCGGATCTGCGCGAGCTCGGCGTCGTCCGGCTCGACCATCGGCAGCCGGTGGCCCCCGACCCCGTGGCCCGTGAGGTTGAGCGCCGCCTTGATCGGGATCGGGTTCGTCTGGATCCGCAGAAGGTCGTAGGACGGCTGCTGCTCCTCGTGGAGCGCTCGTGCGCCGTCGAGGTCTCCGTCGCGGTGGCGGCGGATCATCTCCGCGATCTGCGGTCCCCAGAGGTGCGCCGTGACGGACACCACCCCGACGGCGCCGAGGTCGAGAAAGGCGAACGTGTTCGGGTCGTCGCCGCAGTAGAGATCGAGCCGGGTCTCCTCGGCGATGAACCGCGCCTGCTCGGGATCGTCGTGCGCCTGCTTGACGGCGACGACGTTCTCGATCTCGGCGAGCCGCGCGATCGTCGGCGACTCGATGTTGACGACGACGCGGCTAGGGATGTTGTAGGCGACCACCGGCAGGTGCGTGGCCCCGGCGATCTCCTCGAAGTGGCGGACGATCGCCCGCTGGGGCGGCTTGTTGTAGTACGGCGTCACGACGAGGATCGCGTCGACGCCGAGCTCCGTCGCCTCGCTCGTCAGTGCTGCGGAGCGCCTCGTGTCGTACGTGCCGGTACCGGCGATCACCTTGGCACGATCGCCGACCTCGTCCACGGCGACCCGGAAGAGATCGAGCTTCTCGGCATCGCTCAGCGTCGGCGACTCGCCGGTCGTCCCACAGACGACGAGCCCGTCCGAGCCGTTCTCGACGAGGAACGTCGCGAGCTCGCGAAACCGGTCGAAGTCGACTGCGCCGTCGGCACGGAACGGGGTCACCATGGCGGTGATCACGGAGCCGAGCATGTGCGTAAGTCTACGAGAGCTCGCCCTGCAACTCCTGCAAGGCGTAGAAGACGCCCTCGGAGAACGTCGGGTAGGGCTGGATCGTGTCGAGGAGCGTCTCGACCTTCACCTCGGCGCGGATCGCGAGCGTGAACTGGCCGAGCCACTCGGCCGCTTGCGGGCCGACGCTGACGGCACCGACGAGCACGCGCTGCCGGGGGTCGGCGAACACGCGGATGAAGCCCTCGCGCTTCGGCCGCTCGTACGTCGACAGGCGCGGCAGGGCGCTGAGCGGGACACGGGCGCTCACGAGCTCGTCGCCCTCGGTGCGGCCGACGGTGGCGACCTCCGGGTCGGTGAAGATCCCGGCCGGGATGGCGCGGTAGTCGGCCTTGGCACGACGACCGGCCATGTCCGCCGCGGCCACCCGCGCCTGGTACTTGCCGACGTGCGTGAACTGCGCGACGCCGGTGATGTCGCCGATAGCCCACACGTCGTCGGCGCCGGCCGCGCGCAGCCGCTCGTCCACGTCCACCCCGCGCGGCGTCGTCTTCACGCCGAGCTCCTCGAGACCGAGCCGCTCGACGTTCGGCCGGCGCCCCGTCGCGACGAGCAGGCGCTCGGCCTCGAGCGTCGAGCCGTCGGACAGGTGGAGCTTGATGCCCGGCTCGACCCGTTCGATCCCGACCCCGAGACACACGTCGATGTCGTCCTCGCGGAACAACTCCGCCATCAGCTCGCCGGCGTCGGGATGGACGCGACCGAGCAGGTGCTCGCCGCGCTCGACGATCGTCACCTGCGAGCCCATGCGGGAGAAGAACTGCGCGAGCTCGGCGCCCACGGGGCCGCCGCCCATGACGACGAGGCTCTTCGGCACCTTGTGCGTGCGCGTGGCGTCGCGGTTCGTCCAGTACTCGATCGAATCGAGGCCGTCGATCGGCGGGATCAGCGGCCGTGAGCCGGTGGCGAGGACGAGCCGGTCGTACGGCAGCTCCTGCCCGTCCACATCCACGACACCCGGCCGCACGACGCGGCCCTCGCCGCGCACGAGCCGGCACCGCCACTCCTCGAGGTAGTGGAGCTGGCCGGCATCGTCCCAGTCGCTCGTCACCCAGTCGCGCCACGACCAGACGCCTTCCGGCTCCGGCCGCTCGCCGTGCAGCCCGGGCGCCCGCTCGAGCGAGGCGCCGAGCTCGGTCGTCCGCAGCATCGTCTTCGTCGGCATGCAGGCGAAGTACGAGCACTCGCCGCCGACGAGCCGGCTTTCGACGAGCGTGATCTGCGCCTCGTCGTCGAACCGGCGGAGGGCGCCGACGAAGTGCTCGCCGGTCGACCCTCCGCCGAGAACGACGACCTTCACTAGCCGGAGAGTCCGTTCGCCTTCAGGAAGGTGGAGGCGATCTCCTTCGGCGTCTTCCTGTCCACGACGTACGCCTTGTTCATCGCCTGCATCGCAGGAAGCGTCAGCTTGGCCGAGACCGCGTTGGCGGTACTGACGAGCAACGCCCCGTTCGGTCCCGTGATCAGGGTCTTCTTCAACACCGGCGCGACGTTCTGGAAGCCGAAGATGTGCTTGTCGTCCACCAGCGCCGTGTACTTGTTCGTCTGGAGCTGCTGCGGGTCGGTGGAGAAGCCGTCACCTCCGGTCGCCTTGTTCTGGTCGAGCAGCGTGTAGACGCTGATGCTCCCGATCGGGATGAAGGAGATGTTCTTGAGCCCGTAGATCTGCTTCATCCCGAGAATGCAGGTGATCCGCGTCTGACACTCCGGATAGCCCGCGTACGAGAACGACTTGAGCTTCTTCAGGTCGCTCATCGACTTCAGGCCGTCCTTCGTCGCCGTCGACTTGAGAACCGTGAAGGTGTCCGTGTCCGCGAACGGCGTCGGGTTGAGCATCGTCAGGCTGCGCCCATCCTCGAACTTCTTCGCCACGACGTAGGTCGCATTCGCCGACTTCGGCGCGTTCGGCGTCTTCGCCAGGTCGAGGGCGACAACGCCCGTGTACTCGGGATAGAAGTTCATCTTCCCGCTCGTGATCGCCTTGTCGGCGAGCTCCGAGGAGCCGAAGCTGCCCTTGTAGCTGACCGGGAAGCCCTTCGCCTGGAGCGCCTGGCCGTAGAGCTGGCCGAGGATGTACTCCTCGCCGAAGTTCTTCGTGCCGAGCGTGATCGTCGGCTTCGCTGCCGCGGACGTGGTCGCCGTGCTGCTGCCGCTACCGCCCCCTCCGCCGCAGGCGGTGAGGCCGATCAGAAGCGCGACCCCGAAGGAAATCGCAAAAGCCGCCTTGGCAGCACGGCGTGTGTGCTTGCGGAACATGCAGTGCCCTCCTCTCGTATCAGCCCCCAGTGGGCCTGTCCTCGGCGGGACCCTACGCCCTCGGAGCCATCCGACGCGAGGCCGCATGTTGGGCGAGCCCCAGCGCGAAGTTCGTCAGGACCGCCATGGCGGCGACGACGAACGCCGCCGCAAGCACGCCCGGCTGGCCGTACGTCACAGGGTTCGCCATGATCTGGCCGAGGCCGCCGGCCTCGACGCCCGCGATGCCCGCGATCGTCGCAGTCGCGACCACGAAGACAGCGGCGGTCCGGACCCCCGCGAGAAGAAGCGGCAGGCCGAGCGGCAGCTCGACACCCGTGACGATCTGTCGCTCGGTCAGCCCCATCCCCCGCGCCGCCTCGACGACGTCCCGATCGACGCCGTCCACGGCGAAATACGAGTTCGTCAGGATCGGCGGGATCCCCAGCACGACGAGTGCCGCGGTGACGTTCCAGAAGCCGATGCCGAGCCACGCGATGAAGAGACCGATGAGCGCGATGGTCGGCAGCGCGCGGCCGATCGAGGACACGCCCAGCGCAAGGGTGAGGCCACGGTGCTTGTGCCCGAGCCAGAGCCCGATCGGCATGGCGATGAGCAGGGAGATGCCGAGTGCGGTGAACGCGAGCTTGGCCGTCTCGAGGGCCTTGTCGAGCAGCAGGTGAGCGTTGTCGGGGATGAAGCGGAGCGCGTCGACGAAGAGCGAGGCGAGCATCATCGAGCCCTGCTCCAGGGCGTGAGCACGCGTTGGAGAAGCGAGAGCAGCACGTCGGCGACCAGTGCAAGCAGGATCGCGAGGCCACTGGCAGCGAGAAGCTCGGTCCGGAAGATGTCCGCCACGCCGAGCGCGTCGAAGATCGGCTTGCCGAGGCCGTAGTTGATGAAGAAGGCGCCGATGGTGGCGATCGAGATCGTCGACACCGTCGCTATCCGGACGCCGGCCATGATCGCCGGTGTCGCGAGCGGGAGCTCTACCTTCGTGAACGTCTGCCGGCGGGTCAGGCCCATGCCCCGCGCCGACTCGAGCACCTCCGCGGGCACGCTCCGCAATCCGGTCACGATGTTGCGATAGAGGATGAACAGCGTGTACGCGATGAGCGGGATCGCGATCGTGATCACCTCGAGCCCGGTGATCGACAAGAGCACCGTGAAGAGCGCGATGCTCGGCAGCGTGTAGAGGACGTCGGTGCCGCCCCGAGCGGCGGATCCAGGAACCGCCAGCGGAAGCCGACGAGTGCGAGCAGGAAGGCGATCGCAAGTCCGATCCCGACGACCACCAGCGTCAGCTCGATGTGCTGGATCAGGGCGGGCTGCAGGATGTCTCCCCAGTGCTCGCGCACCCAGCTCGGGCAGAACCAGTGGTTGTTCCGCAGGCAGTCGCTCCCACGGCCGAAGTTCGGGATGACCGGTCCACCGGCGGCAACGCCTAGGCCGGTCACTTCAGGAGGTCCTCGCGCTTCACGACGCCCAGCGGCGCTCCGTCGGCACCCACGACGACGAGCGCATCGCGACGCTCGGCGATGAGAAGCGCGAGGGCATCCCGCAGGCTCGTGTCCGCAGGCAGGCGGGGCAGCCCGTCCTCCGTCGAAGGAGCGAGCGGCAGGTCGCCGAGCGTCTTCAACGCGAGCGCCTTGAGCGCCCGGTCGCGGCCGACGAAGTCCGCCACGAAGTCGTCCACCGGGTGCTCGAGGATCTGCTGCGGCGTGTCGTACTGGGCGAGCATGCCACCCTCGCGGAGGATCGCGATGCGGTCGCCGACCTTGATCGCCTCGTCGATGTCGTGCGTCACGAAGACGACCGTCTTGCGCAACTCCCTCTGGAGGCGGAGGAACTCGTCCTGCAGCCGTGAGCGCACGATCGGGTCGATCGCGCCGAATGGCTCGTCCATCAGCATCAGCGTTGGATTGGCGGCGAGCGCTCGTGCGAGCCCGACGCGCTGGCGCTCACCGCCGGAGAGCTGCGCGGGGAAACGCTTCGCATACGACGGGTCGAGGCCGACGAGGTCGAGCAGCTCGGCGGAGCGCTCCTTGATCCACGAGCGCGGCCGGCCGAGCAGCTTGGGCACCGTGCCGATGTTCGCCTCCACCGTCATGTGCGGGAAGAGGCCGACCTGCTGGATGACGTAGCCGATCGAGCGGCGCAGCTCGGTGAGGTTGTGGTCGCGGATCGACCTGCCGTCGATGCGGATGTCGCCACTCGTGAGCTCGATCAGCCGGTTGACGAGCTTGAGCGCCGTCGTCTTGCCGCCTCCCGAAGGCCCGACAAGGACGCAGATGTCTCCCGCCGGCACGGTGAGCGAGAGATGGTCGACCGCCGCGCCTTCGCGGCCCTGGTAGACCTTCGTCGCCTCGTCGAAGACGAGCTCGGCCGCGGCGGTCGGCATGGGGGAATCTTCTACGAGATGAGGGTCTCGAGGCCGACAGTAAGGCCCGGTGGCAGCTCCTCGAGCTTCCCCAGCGCGAGCATGACGCCGTCGGCGAACGACTCACGCCCCGTCGTGTCGTGGCGGATCGTGAGCAGCTGGCCCTCGCCGCCGAAGATGACCTCCTGGTGCGCCACGAGCCCTGGGAGGCGCACGGAGTGAATCGCGGGGTCGCCCCCGATCAGATCCGCGGTCGCCCTGGCGGTGCCGGAGGGTGCGTCCTTCTTCGCCTCGTTGTGCAGCTCGACGATCTCGGCCCGCGGGAAGTGCGCGGCCGCCTCGCGCGCGAAGCGCATCATCAGCACGGCGCCGATCGAGAAGTTCGGCGCGACGAAGAGCCGTAGCTCCTTCTCCGCCGCGAGCGCGCCGAGCTCGGCCGGGTCCCAGCCCGTCGTGCCCACGACGCAGGAGACGCCCTGTTCGAGCGCGGCGCGGACGTTGGCCGGCGCCGCGTCGGGCGTGGTGAAGTCGACGGCGGCGTCGCAGCCGCTCACGTCGGGCTCGTCGCCGAGCTCGATCCCGCGCACCTCGTGCCCGGCCGCCTCCAGCCGGGCCACGACGGCCGCGCCGGCCTTCCCCTCCGCGCCGAAGAACGCGATCTTCACGCGGCTGCCTGCTCGCCGAGGGCGGAGCTCGCGAGACCGACAGCGGAGCGGAACCGCGCCTCGTCGGGCCCCACGCCCGCCGCGGCGAGCCGCTCGGACGGCAGCAACGCGGCGGCCAGCTCCGCGAGCTCGTCCGCCTCGACCGCGTCGATCTCGGCGATCACGCGCTCGAGCGTCAGCAGCTCGGTGTCGGTCACGAGCGACTTCCCGAGCCGGCTCATGCGGTTGGAGGTCGATTCGAGCGAGAGGACGATGCGTCCCTTGAGGTTCTCCTTCGCGCGCTCGAGCTCGCCCTTGCGCAGCCGCCCGGCGGCGATCTCGCCGATCTGCTCGACGCAGATCTCGACGCACGTCGCGAGGTTCTCCTCGCGGGTGCCGACGTAGATGCCGAGGATGCCGGTGTCGGTGTACTGCGCGCCGAAGCTGTAGACGGCGTAGGCCATGCCTCGCTTCTCGCGGATCTCTTGGAACAGCCGCGACGAGGCCGATCCACCGAGGATCGAGTCGAGCAGTGAGGCCGCGAAGCGGCGGCGGTCCGAGCGCGAGATCCCGATCGCGCCGAGGCAGAGGTGGTACTGCTCCGTCTCCTTGCGCTGGAAGCGGAGGCCGGGGCCGGGAAGCTGCGCGAGCGGCCGCCGCACCCGCGTGCCCGCGCGCGCCGGTGCGCCGGCACGGCGCTCGCTGCGCTGCAGGAGCGCGACGAGGCGGTCGTGCTCGAGGTTCCCGGCCGCCGCGACGACGACGTTCCCGGGCGCGTAGGCCGTGCGGTGGTAGCCGGCGAGCGCGCGGCGGCTGACCGAGGAGATGACGTCGGCGGTGCCGATCACCGGCCGCCCCAGCGGGTGGTCGCCGAAGACTGCCGCCGAGAAGAGGTCGTGCACGAGCTCCTGCGGGGTGTCCTCGTACATCGCGATCTCCTCGAGCACCACCTCCCGCTCCTGGTCGGCCTCCGCGAACGAGGGTGCGAAGACCATGTCGGTCATCACCTCGAGCGCCGTCTCGAGGTGATGGTCGGGGACGCGGGCGTAGACGACGGTGTTCTCCCGGGAGGTCGCGGCGTTCAACTCGGCGCCCATGGCGTCGAAGGTCTCCGCGATCTCCTGCGCCTCGAACCGCCGCGAGCCCTTGAACAGCATGTGCTCGATGAAGTGCGAGACGCCCGCGCGGTCGGCGCGCTCGTCGCGGGAGCCGACGTCGATCCAGAAGCCGAGCGCGACGGAGCGCACGCTCGCCACCCGCTCGGAGATGATCCGCTCGCCGGAGTCGAGCTCGCTCAGGACGACCTTCTGCACGGTCCGATCGTAGGCGAACGCACATGGCGGAACAGACACGTCCGGTGCCAGGCACCGGACGTGTCCCGTTGAGACGGTTACGCGCGCGCGACGAAGCGCAGCACGGTGCCGTTCCGCTTCGCGTCGTACAGGGCCTCGTCGGCGAGACGGAACAGCGTCTGCGCGTCGCTCGCGTCCTCGGGACAGGCCGCGCAACCGAAGCTCGCGCTGAGATTGGCGGCCCAAGGCTCACCGCCGGCGGCCAGGGTTGCGAGCAGCGTGTCGACCCGCGCGACGACCTGCCGCGCGTCCTCCTCCGTCGCCTCCGCGACGAGAACGGCGAACTCGTCGCCGCCGATGCGGAACGCGTCGTCCGGCTTCCGCAGCGACTCGGCGAGCATGTTCGCGAACGCGACGAGTGCGTCGTCTCCGCAGGCATGGCCGAAGCGGTCGTTGAGCTGCTTGAAGCCGTCGAGATCGGTGACCACGAGCCCGAAGCTGCGCTTGTACCGCAAAGCCCGTGCGACCTCGGCCTCGAGGCGGGTGACGAACGCGCGCCGATTGAGGAGGCGCGTGAGCGGATCGTGGTCGGCAAGGAACCTCAGCTCGCCGAGATGCCGGCCGGAGACCAGCGCGGCGGCCGCGTCGTTGGCGAAGATCCGGAGTGCCTGGAGGCGGTCCGCCGACGGCACGAGACGGTCGGACGGGTTGTCCACCCAGATGATCCCGAGCAGCGCGCCCTGGCCGTCCTGGAGAGGAACGATCAACCAGTGCCGGTTCCACGCCCACGGACCGCGGCCGTTGAGCTGCGACGGGTAGACCTCGACGTCGCGGCCGAGTCGCGCCCGCGCCTGGTCGTGGGTGAGCAGGTAACAGCCCTCCCGCAGGAACATCTCGTCCAGCAGCGGCTCGGCCTGGGCGAGGGTCACGGGCTCGTGGAGGGCCATGTCCTCGAGACGCCAGCCCGCAGTCGCGTGCGGCACCAGTACGCCCGTCTCCAGGTCGACCAGTGCCCCGCAGACGTTCCGGAAGTCGAGCGCCTCGCAAATCCCGGTGCACACCTGGCGCAAGATCTCGGCGTTCGAGGTCTCGCCGGTGATGCGGGACGACACGGCGAGCAACTCCTCGAGCGCGCGCTGGTGCCGCGCCGAGTCCGCCGCCTCGCGCGCCGCCTCGACGGCGAGGGCCGCATGGTCGACGAGCGAGACGAGAATTTCGAGGTCGTCGTCGGTCGCCCGCAGGCCGCTGACCGGCTCGTCGACCGAGACGATGCCGAGCAGGAGGCCCCGGTGGTCGCGCATCGGAACGAAGAGCGCGTCCTCGGGATCCCAGGCATCGGGATGGCACGCCCGTCCTCCTTGCGGCAGGTAGCTCGGCCCGAGCGAGTCCCAGTCGACCGACCCGGCCGGCACGACGTAGGCGCCGAGCCGCTCGAAGCCGTCGGAGAGGAGCACCGTCCAGTCCTCGCCGGGACGAGCATTCCCGAGCAGCATCGCCCGGGCCTCCTCGTTCCCGTACACGGTCGTCACCTCGAAGTCGTCCCACTCGGGCCGGTAGACGTTGACCGCGACGGTGCGGTAGCCGAGAGACTCGCCGATGGTTCGGGCGACGGCGTCGAGCAGCGCGGGAAGATCTTCACGCGCCCGCAACAGACGGGTCACCTCGACGAGGCCCCGCAGCGGTGAGATGGTGGGAAGGCTCACAGGATCGGCTTCCTTCGAGTCATCGGCAGAAGCCGACTGCAGAATGAGCCGATCTCGGGTCGGGGGCTGACCCGAATGGGTGAATTGTGCGGGAGGCGGCCAACTGGAGCCGGCCGCCTCCTCGCGTCTCTACCTACTCGTCGTCGCGGCGCGGGCCACGCCCGCCGCGGCCGCCGCCACGGCCGCCGCGGCGGTCACCGCGCGGACGATCCTCCTCCGGAGGCCTCGGGGGCGCGTCCTTTGCCCGCTCGATCAGCTCCTCCGGCTGGACGAGGCCGCCGTTCTCGTGCTTCGCGACGAGCTTGAGGCCGATCCGGCCGCGGGCCTTGTCGACCTCCTGCACGACGACGTCCACGACGTCGCCGCGGCTCATCACGTCTTCGATGTGCGCGACCCGGCCCGGGCCGACGTTCGAGACGTGCAGGAGCCCGTCGGTGCCCTTCTTGAGCTCGACGAAGGCGCCGAACTGGGTCGTCTTCACGACCTTGCCGGTGAACGTGTCGCCGACCTCGGGCTCCTTGGTGAGCGACTCGATCGCGTCGACCGCCTCCTTGGCCTTCGTGCCCTCGGTGGCGTAGATGAGGATCGTGCCGTCCTCCTCGATGTCGATCTGGACCTCGTAGTCGGACTCGAGGCCGCGGATCGTCTCGCCACCCTTGCCGATGACCATGCCGATCTTCTCCTGGTCGATCTTGATCGTCGTGATCCGCGGCGCGTTGTCGGAGAGCTCCGAGCGCGACTCCGGGATGACTTCGAGCATCTTCTCGAGGATGAACTCGCGCGCCCGCTTGGCCTGCTCGAGCGCGTCCCGCATGATCTGCTGGGTGACGCCGGTGATCTTGATGTCCATCTGGAGCGCGGTGATCCCGGTGCGGGATCCGGCGACCTTGAAGTCCATGTCACCGAGGTGGTCTTCCGCGCCCTGGATGTCGGTCAGGATGACGTAGTCGTCGCCCTCCTTCACGAGGCCCATCGCGATGCCGGAGACCGGCGCCTTGATCGGCACGCCGGCGTCCATGAGCGAGAGCGTCGAGCCGCAGACCGAGCCCATCGACGACGAGCCGTTCGACTCGAGCGTCTCCGAGACGATCCGGATCGTGTACGGGAAGTCCTCCGGAGCCGGGATGACCGCCTCGAGCGCGCGCTGCGCGAGCGCCCCGTGGCCGATGTCACGCCGCTTCGGGCCGCGCATGAAGCCCGTCTCCCCGACCGAGTAGGGCGGGAAGTTGTAGTGGTGCATGTAGCGGCGCTCCTCCTCGAGGGAGAGGTCGTCGATGCGCTGCCCCTCCTTCGCGGTACCGAGCGTGAGCGACGAGAGGATCTGCGTCTGGCCGCGCGTGAACAGGCCTGACCCGTGCGTACGCGGGTTGACGCCGACCTCGACCTCGATCGGCCGGATCTCCTCGGCGCCGCGGCCGTCGGGGCGGCGCTTGTCGACGGCGATCTTCTGCCGCACGAGATCCTTGTAGATCGAATCGCACGCCTTCTTGACCTGCGACTTGGTCTGCGAGTCCTTCGAGGCCGGCAGCGGCTCGCCGGTGTCGGGATCGACCGAAGCGCCCCCGACCGGGAACGGCAGCTCGACTTCCTCGATGATCCGGTCGAACAGAAGCTGCCGCTTCGCCGACTTGAGCGCCTTCGAGTCCTGCTCGGCATCGGTGAGCGCCTTCAGCTCGTCGCCGAACTGCTCCCGCACCGGGCCTTCGACCGCGACGGCCCGCTGCTTCTCGAGCAGCAGTGCCAGTGCCGACTTGACCTGCACCTGGCGCTGGATGTCGTCGTCGGTCGACTCCATCGTGATCGGCCCGGCGAGCTCGGCGAGGAGCTCCTCGACGATCGCGCCGGACTCCTTGAGGCCGGCCTGCTGAATGTGCTGCCAGATGGCGTCCCCCTGGTCTCGCTCGAGCTCCGCGACCAGGTCGAGGTCGAGCCACTTCGGCTTGCCGGCCTGGCGGCGCAGGTCCTCCTGCGCCTCGCACAGCTTCACGATCTCGCCGTGCGCGAGCTCGAGCGCCTCGAGGATCTTCTCCTCGGGAACCTCGTTCGCGCCTGCCTCGACCATCGTCAGCCCGTCCTTCGTGCCGACGACGATCAGGTCGAGCTCGCCGTTGTCCTCGCTCTCGCGCAGGGTCGGATTCACGACGAACTGTCCGTCGATGAGGCCGATGCGGACGGCGCCGACCGGGCCGAGGAACGGCAGCGGTGAGAGCATCAACGCGGCCGAGGCGCCGTTGATGCAGAGGATGTCGTGGGCCGTGACCATGTCCGCGCTGAGGACCGTGCAGATCACCTGTACCTCGTTGCGGAAGCCCTTCGGCCAGAGCGGCCGAATCGGCCGGTCGATCATCCGTGCCGTGAGGATGGCGCGCTCGGTCGGGCGCCCCTCACGCTTGAAGAAGCCGCCCGGGATCTTGCCGGCGGCGTACATCCGCTCCTCGACGTCGACGGTGAGCGGGAAGAAGTCTGCGCCCTCGCGCGCCTCGGCGCGTCCCTGGGCTGTGGCGAGCACCATCGTGTCGCCTCCGCGGATGACGACAGCGCCGTCCGCCTGCTTCGCGAGATGGCCGGTTTCGAGGCTGATCTCCTGGGTTCCGATCTGGACGGAGACCTGCGCCCGGCGCTCGGTCGCGATACTCATCAATTGTCCTCCACTTTGCTTGTGGAGGGCGGGAGCTCGAGCCAGCCGATCGGCTGCTGCGGTGGGCTCGCTCGAACTTCCACCCTCCGTGTTCTTGGAGCTAGCGGCGTAGGCCGAGCTCCTTGATGAGGGCTCGGTAGCCCTCGAGGTCGTGCTTCTGCAGGTAGTTCAGGAAGCGGCGGCGCCGTCCGACGAGCTTGAGCAGCCCCCGCCGCGAGTAATGGTCGTGCTTGTGGGTGCGCAGATGCTCGGTCAGCTCGTTGATGCGCTGCGTCAGCATCGCGATCTGCACCTGCGGCGAGCCGGTGTCGGCCTCGTTGCGGCCGTGCTTCGTGATGATTTGCTGCTTCGCTTCCTTGGTCAGGGGCAATGCCCTCTCCTTTCCTGTCGCCTCCCGAGGCTCCGCCCGCGGCGCCAAGGAACGTGGCGCGAGCCGGGCCTGGGTCGCGGGGTAGGGTAGCGGAAAGCGGCATGGCGAGTGCGATTCCGCAGGGAGGGTTGGCCGAGATCGTGCGCGAGGCGCGTGCGCGCAGCGGCGTCCCTGCGGTCGCCGCGGGGCTGCTCGTCGGCGAGCGAGTGGAGCTCGCCGCCGACGGGCCTGTCGAGGTCGAGACCCCGTTCCGCATCGCGTCGATCACGAAGTGGTTCACGGCGTCGCTCGCCTCGCTCCTGCTCGACCTCGAGGCCCCGTTGGCCGGCGGAGCGACCGCGGGCAGGCTCCTCTCGCACACGGCCGATCTGCGGCCCAACTCGCGCGAGCTCCTTCCGGAGCCGTGTCGCCGGCTCTGGTCGTACTCGAATGCCGGCTTCGTGCTCGCCGGCCGGGAGTGCGAGGCCGCCGCGGGCACCTCGTTCTCGCAAGCAGTGCGGGAGCGCCTGCTCGAGCCTCTTGGGCTCGAGCGCACGAGCTTCGAGGAGCCTGACGACGCGGCGCCCGGGCATGTCCAGGACGGTGCCACGGGTCACCGGCCCATCACCGACGTCGTCTATCCGGAGTCACGGCGCGCCGCGGGCGGGCTGTGGTCGACCGTCGGCGACCTGCTCCGCTTCGCGGCACACCAGCTCGGCGGTTCGGGGCCGCTCACGGAGGCGCAGCTGGGCGCGGTCCACGAGCCGAGGGCCGACGCGCTCGGCGGCCGCTATTGCCTCGGCTGCTGGAGCCGGCAGCTCCACGGCGGCCGTCTGGCGTTCGATCACGAGGGATCGGTCGGCGGCTATCAGTCGCTCCTCCTGGTCGTCCCCGAGGAGAAAGCCGCGCTCGCGGTGCTCACGAACAGCTGGCGTGGCAACGGGCTGATCCGGCGCGTCGTGAGGGAGCTCGGGCTCGTGCCGGCTCCCGTCGCCGGGACCGACGGCGGGCAGATCGAGGCGGGTCGCTACGAGCTCGACGACGCCGCCGCCGTCCTCGAAGACCACGGGGGCCGGTGGCGCCTGAGGGAGAGCGAGATCGACCCTCTGACCGGCCTCCTGATCGAGCGTCCCGAATACGGGGTCGAGGCGCTGGGCGGCGGTGTCTACGGTTTTGCGGGAGGCCTGCTCATGAGCCAGCGAGCCGACTTCCCGCGGACCGGCGTGGCCAGGGTCGGCTGGGTGGCGCTTCCCCGCGCCGGCGACTGAGCATCCTTCAGCCGGGGCGGAGGGCGGTACGTGTCCGCTCGACGTCGCCGCCGATCGCGGCCACGAGCTGCTCGAGCGAGTCGAAGCGGCGCTGTTCACGGATCGGGCTCCAGATCTCGACGACGAGCCGTTCGCCGTAGAGGTCTCCGTCGAAGTCGAGCAGGTGAGCCTCCACCCGGCGCTCGACGCCGTCGAAGTGGGGATTGGTGCCGATCGAGACTGCTGCGCGACGGTCGCGCGCGCAGCCTGCGTACACGCCGTCCGGCGGGACGAGGAGGTCATGCGGGACGGCGAGATTCGCCGTAGGGAACCCGAGCTCCCGGCCGCGGCCGTCCCCGCGGACGACGGTCCCCTCGACCTCGGGCGGACGACCGAGCAACGCCGCGGCCCGCTCGGTCTCGCCGGAGTGCAGGAGCTCCCGCACGCGACTCGAGGAGATGTTCTCGACGAGCGGCACCCGCCGCACGTCGAAGCCGAGCCGCGCGAGCAGGTCGAGATCGCCTTCTCGCCCACGACCGAACCTGAACGTCTCCCCCGCGGCGATCGTCTCGGCCCCGATCCCACGGAGCATCCGTTCGGCGAACTCCTCCGCCGACAGCGCAGCGAGCTCCTCGTCGAACCGGAGCACGAGGACGTCCTCGACTCCGGCGTCGGCGAGCAGCTCGAGCCGCCGCTCGAGCGTCGCGAGAAGCTCCACGTGGCCGCCGAGCACGGCCCGGGGATGCGGATCGAACGTCACGACGCTCGTGCGCAGCCCGGCCCTGCGCGCTGCGTCGACCACCCGCAGGTGGCCCCGGTGGAGGCCGTCGAACGTGCCGACCGCAGCGGAGCGCCGCGCAGCCGGCAGCTCGGCCGGTTCACGCGCAACGTTCACGCACCCATCCCCGTGCGCGCCGCCTCGACTCGCGCCAGCACCTGGGCCTCGGTCAGAAGCCGTTCGGCCGTGAACGCGTCCGGCGCAACAGCGTCATCCACCGAGAAGGGCCCGACCCGCGTTCGCCGCAGCGTTGTGCAGTGCCCGCCGAGCGCGATCGCGAGCGACCGGACGTAGGTCCCGGAGCTGACGTGGGCGTCGAGCGTGACCCTCTCGCCCGTATACGCGATGACGTCGAGCGCGTGCACCGTCGACCGGCGTACCGGCATCTCCACCTCGACGCCGCGCCGCGCGAGCTTGTACGCGCGCTCACCGCCGATCTTGACCGCGGACGCGGCCGGGATCGGCAGCTCGATCTCGCCGCGGAGGCGCTCGAGCCGCTCGTTGAGCTCGTCTTCGCCCGGAGGCGCGTGGCGTTCCGTGACCTCCCCCTCCGGATCCCCGGTCGAGGTCCCGCCTGTGAGGTCGATCTCGGTGAGGTATCGCTTGTCGAGGCCAATGAGGCATGGGGCAAGCTTAGTTGCCCTACCGGACAACAGCAGCAGCAGCCCGGTTGCAAACGGATCGAGTGTCCCGGCGTGACCGGTCCGTGCACCTGTGACCCTGCGGATCTGCGCGACGACCGCGAACGAAGACGGGCCGGCTGGCTTGTCTACGAGCGCGACGCCCGCGGGATCAAGCGCGCGAGGTGGCACGTTGCTCGAGGAAGCCTTCGCGGATCTGCTCGACGGTCTCTGCCAGCGGTAGATCGGTGGAGAAGCCCGCTGCCTGGCGGTGTCCGCCCCCTCCGAAGCGCCGCGCGATCGCCGAGACGTCGAGCTCGTCGATGCTCGAGCGGAGCGAGCCCTTGTACGCGGAGGCCCCGTGGCTCAGCTGCTCCCGGATCAACACCGCCAACTCTGCCCCTTCGACGGCGCGCAGGTAGTCGATGATCCCCTCGGAGTACGGCTCGGAAGCGCCGGCGTCCGCGAAGTCGTTGCGGACGAGATGCGAGACGACGATCCGCCCGCCCTCGAGCACCTCGGCGCGGTCGAGGGCGCGCGCGAGCAGCTTCAGCTTGGCGAACTCGACGGACTCGTACACCTCCTGAAACACGGCGTGGATGTCAGCGCCCGCCTCGACGAGCTCGGCCGCGAGCCGTAGCGCCTTCGGCGTCGTGTTCGCGTACTGGAACCGTCCCGTGTCGGTGACGAGCGCGATGTACAGCGGCTCGGCCAGCTCGGGCGTGAGCTCGACTCCGAGCTCGGCGAAGACGTCGCGCAACACCTCGCCCGTGGACGAGGCGTCGGCGACGATGAGGTTGAGGTCGCCGAAGCGTGTGTTGTCGTGGTGGTGGTCGACGTCGAGGACGAGCGGGGCGAGCGCGAGAACGGCCTCATCGCCGATCCGGTCCTCCTTCGCGCAGTCGACGGCGAGCAGTACACGCTCCGACGCGTCGGCAGGCCGCTCGCGGGCGAGCTCCTCGAGTGGCATGAACGCGTACTCCCGTGGCAGCGTGGTTTCCCCCGCGTGGTACATCACGACGTCCTTGCCGAGCTGCCGGAGCGCCAGCGTCGCTGCGAGGAGCGAGCCGAGAGCGTCCCCGTCCGGGTTCTCGTGCGTGACGACGAGGAAGCGGTCGTGCTGCCGCAGCGCGTCTGCGATCGCCTTCAGGTCAGTCGTCTGAGTCATCGTCGTCCGGCGCGAGCTCGTCGATCAGGCGGGTCATGCGCACGCCGCGCTCGACCGTCAGATCGTACTCGAAGGTCAGTTGAGGGGTTCGTTTCAGCCTGAGCTCCCGCGCGAGCCGCGATTGCAGGACGCCGTGCGCGGCCTCGAGCCCGAGGATGCTCAGGCGCTGCTTGCGGCCAGAGCCGAGCACGCTGATGTAGACCGTCGCGTGCCGCAGGTCGGGAGCCGTGTCGACGCCTGTCACGGTGATGAGTCCGATTCGGGGGTCTTTGAGCTCGGGTAGGGCCTCGGCCAGCACCTGCCTCACCGACTCGTTCACCCTACGCATGCGCTCGCTCATGGCTCCGTATTCAAGCGCCTGGTCACCTGGACCGCCGCTCCCGAGCGCTCTCCTGACCGCGGTCCGCGGGATCGAACCCGACTCCCCACCCAGGGTGGGGACGCTGTTCCCTCCGCCCTCGAGGCCGACGCTACCGGCCCAAGCATCACGAATGGGTGCCGGTTCGTCGCGAAGCGCCGGCAATAGCACTACGTCCGTCCAGGCACGCGTGAGCGACGAACGCTCAGCGAATCACGTCGAGCACGAGCGGCTGCGGCTCCGGCTCGTCGCCGATCTCATATGCCGCCAGGAGCGCCACCTCGGCCGCCTCGGCCGCCGCTTCGTCACGGGCATGGACCTCGGCCAGCGGCTCGCCCCCGGCGACCTCCTCCCCGCGTTTGCGGAGGCAGACGACGCCGACCGCATGATCGATCGGCTCTCCGGCGACTTCGCGGCCCGCGCCGAGCTCCATCGCCGCGACGGCCACCTCCCTCGCCCCGAGGCTGCGGACGTAGCCGGTCGCCGGTGCAGGAACGAGCCGCACGACCGGCGCTGAGGGCAGCCGAGCAGGGTCGGGGTCGCCTCCCTGCGCCTGGACCCACCGGTTGTAGGCCGCCGACGCCGAGCCGTCCTCGAGCACTCTCTCCGCGCGGAGCCTTCCCTCTTCCTCGTCCACTCCGAGATCCGAGAGCGCGAGAAGCTGCGCGGCCGCGTCGACAACCAGCTCGCGGAAGTCCCCCGGCCCCCCGCCGCTCAGCGTCTCCCACGCCTCGCGCACCTCGAGCGCGTTGCCGACTGCGCGGCCGAGCGGCTGATCCATGTCAGTCAGCACGCAGACGACATCCATCCCGGCCTGGTCGCCGAGCGCGTGCATCTCCCGCGCCAACTCGCGCGCGTCGGCGAGCGTCCGCATGAACGCGCCCTCGCCGACCTTGACGTCGAGGACGACCGCACTCGCACCGGCCGCGATCTTCTTGGACATGATGCTCGCCGCGATCAGCGAGACCTGGTCGATCGTCGCCGTCACGTCGCGCAGCGCGTAGAGCTTCTTGTCCGCTGGAACGAGGTCGGCGGTCTGCCCCGCGACCGCGATCCCGACCTCGCGCACCTGCTCGACGAGCTCGTCCGTGGTCAGCTCGACACGGAAGCCGGGGATGGACTCGAGCTTGTCGAGCGTCCCGCCCGTGTGGCCCAGGCCTCGGCCACTCATCTTCCCGAACGGAACACCGCACGCGGCGACCACCGGCCCGAGCGCGATCGTGATCTTGTCGCCGACTCCGCCCGTCGAGTGCTTGTCGACGACCCGGCGGCCGAGCCGGGCCGCGAGGTCGACGGTCTCGCCGCTCGCCACCATCGCATCGGTCAGCGCAAAGGTCTCCGCCGGGGTCAGGCCGCGGAACCACACCGCCATCAGAAATGCCGCCGCCTGGTAGTCGGGCACGTCTCCATCGACGTACCCGGCGATGAACGCGCGGACGTCGGCGGCGGACAGCTCCTCGCCGTTCCGTTTCCGCTCGATCAGCTCGACGGCATGCATCGGCGCGAGCCTATTCCTCGGGATCGACCAGGAGGCGCTCGCTGAGCGCGACCTCCCACTCCTGGCCCCGTAGCCAGCGCTCCGCCTCGTCGAGCAGCCGCTCGACCTCCCGGTGCTCGCGCGCGACACACGCGGCCGTGATACGGGCGCGCTGCCAGGTGTCGTGGTGATCGACCTCCGCCACCGACGCACCGACGCGGTTCTGGAGCTGCGCCTTCGCCGAGCGCAGATAGTGGCGCTTCTCCTTCAGCGAATGCGCCTCCGGAAAGTGGAGCTCGCAGGTGAGGATCCCGACCCAGCCGCTGGGCATGGCGGCCATTCAACCCGATTGGAGCGCCCGCTCCAGTACCTCGGACGCCGTGCGCACGGCATCGATTTCCGCTCCCGTGGCGTCCCCGAGCAGGCGCTCGAGCAGCTCGAGCCTCTGCGACCGGCCTCGCTCGAGGATCCGCCGTGCCTTCGCCGTAGCCTCGATCCGGATCGATCGTGCGTCGTTCAGGTCGGGATACCGGCGCACAAGCCTCTCGGCCTCCATGGAGGTCACGAGCTTGCTCATCGTCGCGCTGGTCACCTGCTCGGCAGCGGCCAACTCCGTCAGCGACCGCGGTCCACCGAAGACGAGCACCGAGAGCGCGGAGGCGCGCGCGGGCGAGATCCCCATGGCACTCACGTCGGCCCCGCGGACACGACGCAGGAGATGAATCGCGGCCGAGTGCATCTGATCGACGGCTTCGCGTCGCGAGCTTGACATAGTTGGTTAGACTAACTAATAATCTCTCATCTGTCGAGGGAGGAGCAATGAACACGATCTTCGAGCTCATCGATCAGGGCGACGCAGACGGGATCCGCGCGCTGCTCGCCGCGGATCCGACGGCGCGAGACCTCCGTAGTGAGGCGGGGCACTCGCCGCTGCTGCACGCCGCCTACCGAGGACGCGGTCCCGCGTTCGACGCAATTCTCGAGGCCGGCGAACCGACCGACCCGTGGGACCGCCTTATCGGAGGATGCGCCGACGACCTACCCGCGCCCGATGCGTGGACTCCCGACGGCTTTACTCCGCTCCACCTCGCAGCCCTGGTCGACAACGTCCCGGCGGCCTCCGCCCTGCTCGCGGCGGGAGCCGACTCGAACGTTCTCGCGACTGCGAGCTTCGCCCGCGTGACGCCACTCGGGTCGTGCGCCTTCTCGGGCGCCCTCGGCGTGGCACGGCTGCTGCTCGAGCACGGCGCCGACCCGCACATCGGGGAGGACGGCGCGTACACCGTCGAGGCAGAGGCGATCGCGCGCGGGAACCAGGAGCTGGCAAGTCTGATCCAGGACGCCACTGCAGGCCGGAGCGCGGCGTGATGAGCGACGCGCAGGAGTTCGTCGGCAACGCGCATGGCGACCTCGACGCGGTTCGCGCGGCACTGGAGTCCGACGCCACGCTCGCGAACGCGGCCTGGGATTGGGGCGGCGGAGACTGGGAGGTCGCGCTCGGAGCGGCGGCCCACATGGGTCGCCGCGACATCGCCGAACTACTGCTCGGCTACGGCGCCCGTCTCGACGTGTTCGCAGCAGCGATGCTCGGCGAGGCCGAGATCGTTCGCACGATCCTCACCGCGCATCCGGAGATGGCGAACGCCAAGGGACCCCACGGAATCCCGCTCCGAGCCCACGCAGAAGCCGGCGGCGAGCAGGCGCGAGCGGTGCTCGAGTTGCTCGACGCGGTCTAGGAAGCGGCGGAAGGAGCTTCGTCGAGCGACGTCCGCTCGACCTCACGCGTCTCGAAGATCTCGAGCACGTCCCCGTCCTTCACGTCGTTGAAGCCGTCGAGGAGGATGCCGCACTCGAAACCCTCCGCGACCTCGCGGACGTCGTCCTTGAACCGCTTCAGCTGGGAGATCGTCGTCGTGTAGATCACGGCCCCGTCGCGGATCACACGAACGCTCCCGTTGCGGCGGACGACGCCGTCGGTGACCATGCAGCCGGCAATCGTCCCGAGCCGGGAGACGCGGAAGAGCGCACGCACCTCGGCCTCGCCGATCGTCTCTTCAGTCGTGACGGCGGCGAGCTTGCCGACGAGCGCCTGCTCGATCTCCTCGGTGAGCTTGTAGATGACGTCATACGTGCGGATCTCGACGCCCTCGCGCGCCGCGAGCTCGCGCGCCTCGGCGTTCGGGCGGACGTTGAAGCCGACGATGAGGGCGTCGGAGGCGGAAGCGAGCATGATGTCGTTCTGCGTGATCGCCCCCACTCCCTCGGCGATCACGTTCAGCCGCACCTCCGAGTGCTCGAACTTCAACAGCTCCGAGACGACGGCTTCGACCGAGCCCACGACGTCACCGCGGACGATGAGGTTGAGATCGGAGACCTCGCCGGCCTGGAGCTGCTCGTAGAGCCCCTCGAGCGAGACACCCGTCGTCGGCCGTACCGAGGCGAGCTGCTCACGGCGGAGCCGCTCACCACGCCGGTTCGCCACGTCGCGCGCCTCACGATCGTTCTCGACGACGCGTGCCAGCTCTCCGGCCGCCGGCGGCTTGTCGAAGCCGAGGATCTCGACCGGCTCACCCGGGACGGCGCTCTCACGGCGCTCGCCCTTGTAGTCGAAGAGCGCCTTCACACGGCCGTAGGCGTCGCCCGCGACGACCGCGTCGCCGACCTTGAGCGTGCCGCGCTGCACGAGCACCGTCGCCACCGGCCCGCGCCCGACGTCGAGCCGCGACTCGATGATCGGGCCCGAAGCCTCGGCGTCCGGGTTCGCCTTGAGCCCTTCGAGCTCGAGATCAGCGACCAGCAGGACCTTCTCGAGCAGCTCGTCGAGGTTCTGCTGCGTCTTCGCCGAGACCTCCGCGAACTGAGTGTCGCCACCCCAGTCCTCGGGGTTGAGCCCTTCCTGGGCAAGCTCGCCCTTCACGCGATCGATGTTCGCGTCGGCGAGGTCGACCTTGTTGACGGCGACGACGATCGGCACCTCGGCCGCGCGCGCATGCGCGATCGACTCCTTCGTCTGCGGCATCACTCCGTCGTCGGCTGCGACGACGAGAACGGCGATGTCCGTCACTTTCGCGCCGCGGGCGCGCATCGCAGTGAACGCTTCGTGGCCGGGCGTGTCGAGGAAGGTGATCTTGCGGCCGTCGACGTCGACCTGGTAGGCGCCGATGTGCTGCGTGATGCCGCCGGCCTCCGTGGCGACGACGCGCGCGTTGCGGATCGCGTCGAGCAGGGTCGTCTTGCCGTGGTCGACGTGGCCCATGATCGTGACGACCGGCGGCCGCGCCTGGAGGACGTCATCCGGGTCGTCGAACTCCTCGGGCTCCTCCTCCTCGTCGGCGGCGTGCTTGATCGTGATCTCGCGGCCAACCTCCGTCGCGATCAGCTCCACCTCCTCGTCGCTCAGCGACTGCGTCGCCGTGCGCATCTGGCCGAGGCCCATGAGGATCTTGATGATGCTGGGCATCGGAACGCCGAGCGCCTGCGACAGGTCGCGGACGCTGACGCCGGACTCGACCGACACGGGACCCGTCGGCGGCGGCGCCGGAGGGCGCGGTTCGGCGCGGCGCTGCGCGTCCTGGCGCGCCTGCCGCTGCTCACGAGAGGGGCGGGCCCCGCCCTGGTCGATGACGACACGCCGCCGGCGCCCACCGGCGCCGCCGCCGCCCCGCGGGCGAAGCGGACGGTTCGGTCTGTTGCCTCCGTTAGCCATGTGTCACACCAGTGTAAAGGCGACGCAGCTCAGGGCCGACGCGGACTTGCTGTCGCAGGACGCGCGCGAACATGCCGCGTTGGGCCGCGCGCTCGAAGCACGCGAGGCTGCGGCACGTGTACGCGCCGCGGCCAGGCTCGCGCCGGCCGGCCACCAGGGCACCCTCGCGGGCCGCGAACCGAAGCAACTCGCGCTGCGGCTTGCGCCGGCCGCAACCGGCACAGCGCCGCGTGGGCTCGCGCCCTACGACTCTTCCTCCCCGGGAGCTTCCGCGTACTCGATCGGGATGCCGTCCGTCTCGTCCTCGTCTGCAGCCCGCTCAGGCTGCGGATTGCCCGTGTCCAGGTCGACCTCACCCTCGGCTTCGGCGACGGCGACCGCATCCGGCCCGTGGGTCGCGGCAGCGTCGGCCGGAGCCGCCGACTCGACTTCGGTCACCTCGAGCTCCGGCAGGGACGGGCCGACGCTCTCCACGTCGGGCTCCATCGTGTCGGCCAGCGCCTCGAGCCCGGGCTCGTCCTCGGTGACGACCGGTTCCTCGTCGTCCGAGTCGTGCAGCGCGAGTTCCTGGTGTGCCGGCACGCCGCAGTACTTCGAGCCGGGCAGCGTGGCGTTCGGGCAGCGCTTGCCGTTGGCGAGGATCGCGGCGCAGCGGCCGGAGAAGTCTTCCGCGCCGGGCTCGCCGCCGCCGAAGGCAGCCTCGGCCTCGGCTTGGGCGAACTCGGTGTCGCTCTGGATGTCGATCTTCCAGCCGGTGAGGCGGGCGGCGAGGCGAGCGTTCATGCCCTCCTTGCCGATCGCGAGCGCGAGCTGATCGTCGGGAGTGACGACCGTCGCCTCGCGGGCCTCGTCGTCGAGATAGACCTCGCGCACGCGCGCCGGCGAGAGCGCCTTCGCGACGAAGCGCGCAGGCTCCGGGTTCCACGGGATGATGTCGATCTTCTCGCCGCGGAGCTCGGACACGACCATGCGCACGCGTGAGCCGCGGGGACCGACGCAGGCGCCGACCGGGTCGACGCCCTGGGCGTGCGACTCGACCGCGATCTTCGAGCGGTAACCAGGCTCGCGGGCGACGCCGCGGATCTCGACGAGCCCGTCCGCGATCTCCGGCACCTCGAGCTCGAACAGCGTCTTGATCAGCTCGGGATCGCGCCGCGAGAGGATGACCTGCGGGCCTTTCGTCCCGGAACGGACCTCGGTGATGACCGCCTTGATCCGCGAGCCCTGCTCGTAGCGCTCGCCGTCGACCTGCTCGGACCGCGGCAGCAGCGCCTCGACCTTGCCGAGATCGACGAGGACGTTGTTGCGGTCGCCGGCCTGCTGGACGATGCCGGTCACGACCTCGGTCACGCGGTCGATGTACTCGTCGTACATCATCCGGCGCTCTTCCTCGCGAATCCGCTGCAAAATGACCTGTTTTGCGGTTTGCGCGGCGATGCGGCCGAAGCCCTCCGGCGTAACGTCCTCACGCTTGACGTCCTCGCTGGGGACGTCGGACCAGTCGATGTCGAGGTCGTCGTCGGAGATGAGCGTGTGCTGGCGCTCGCCCGTCTCCTCCTCGAGCTTCTCGAGCTCCTCGAGCTTGCGCTCGCGCGCCTCGTCGAGCAGCCGCTCCTCGATGTCGGCCGGGAGCTCGACCGAGAAGACGCGGAAGTCGCCGGTGTGATCGTCCATCTCGACGGTCGCGTGACGCGAAGCGCCCGGCGTCTTCTTGTAGGCGGCGAGGAGCGCGTCCTCGAGCGCGGAGACGAGCGCGCCCTCTTCAATTCCCTTGTCGCGCTCGATCTCGCGGACGGCCTCGATGATCTCCTGGCTCATGTCACGCTCCCTCGTCAATCAGATTTGCACGCACGATGTCCTGGTACGGAATCTCGGTCTCGGAGCCGTCGGAGGCGGCAACCTTCACGCCCTGGTCGCCGGCGGACACGACTCTCCCGCGAAGCTTTCGCCCGGCCGTGCGGAGCCGGACCCGACGGCCGAGCGCCGCCTCGAAGTGCTCCTGCCGGCGCAGCGGACGGTCGAGACCCGGCGAGGACACCTCGACGCTGTACTCGCGCAGGTAGTCGCGCAGGACGTCGGTCACGCGCCCGCACAGGGCGTGGTCGACCCCGTCGGCGTGGTCGACGTAGACGCGGAAGCGCGACGGCGTCAGTAGTTCCACGGCGAGGACGTCAACGCCCGGCAAATCGTGCTCGACCTGCGATGCGATCTCTCCCTGCAGCTGGCGCTCCTTCTCGAGTGTCGTCGGCACTTTGCTTCGTCCCTGTCATAAAAAATGGGCCCGCAGGCCCATTTCTCCGATCCGGTGAAATGTGGTCTGGCGAGTGTAGCAGCGAGACTTTGTCAGCCCGCGGTTAGGAGTCGAGCACGAGCGTCACCGGCCCGTCGTTCACGAGCTCGACGTCCATCTTCGCGCCGAAGACGCCCGTCTCGACCGCAATGCCAAGCGTGCGAAGCTCGGAACAGAACAGCTCGTAGAGCGGCTCCGCCTGCTCGGGCGGCGCCGCCTCGGCGAAGCTCGGCCGGTTGCCCTTCGCGGTGTCCGCGATGAGCGTGAACTGCGAGACGACGAGCACGGAGCCCGCGACGTCCTCCACCGACCGGTCGAACCGGCCGTCGTCGTCGGGGAAGATCCGCGACCGGGCGACCTTGCCTGCCAACCGCACGGCTTGCTCCTCCCCATCGCCGCCGGCGACTCCGAGGAGGACGCAGAGGCCGGGGCCGATCTCGCCGCCTGGCGACACTCGCGCCCGCGAGACACGTTGCACCACCGCACGCATGGGACGAAGCTAGTCCAGCTCGCGAATGCGCGCGCGGTATTGCTCCGACCCCGGCTGCAGCGAGCTCGCCAGCTTGTAGTGCCCATTCGCCTCGTGATCCCGTCCCTGCTTCTCGAGGCAGCGGCCGAGCGCATAGTGCGCGTAGTCGTTGACCGGCGAGAGCTCCAGCACTTTGCGGAACTCCGCCTCGGCCTCGCTCCAGCGCCGGATCCGGAAGTACGCGATCCCGAGCGCTTCGCGGATGGAAGCCTTGTCCGGCTCGCGCTGCTTCGCCTTCTCGAGCGAGATGGTCGCCTGCGCGGCCATGCCCGCCCGCAGGTGGCGGCGGCCACGCTGGAAGAGGCTGTAGGTCGACTCGCTCATCTTTACCCGATTCCACTACCCAGAGAGGTCGCCGCACCAACCGCCACGGGACGCGTGAGCGAGCGGAGCGAGAGCAGGCCGCGGGCCCGGTCCCGCCACGAGAGGCTGCGGCGCGCGATCTCGAGGAGGGCTTGCAGCTCGCGCTTTGCCGTGAGGGCCGCGGCGGCTGCCTCCTCGGGCGGGCCGAAGCGCGCGGCCGTCGCCGCAGCCACGAACGCTTCGGGTTGGATGGCGAAGTTGCGACGCACGAGATCGCCGAGCTCGCCGATCGTGGCGCTGCGGGGCGTCTCGACTCGCTGGTCGACAAGGAACGCGGTGAGCTCCTGCCGGCAGGCGGCGGCTACACCGCGCGGATCGCGTCGAGCGCTGCGGGTCAGGCGAAAACCAACCTTGGTCAGGACGATGGTTCCCACCAGGGCGGCGAGGCCGGCGAGCAGGAGCAGCACCGGCCGGCTTCGATCGGTGCCGCCGCTACCAACACCTAAGGCCGGAGCTAGCGTGCTCTGCTGACCGGAACCCGGAGCGAACCCGTTGAAGCCGTTCAGCTTCTGCTCGGCCGGGGTTGCGCCGCGGGCGGCGCCTCTCGACCCAGCCGGCGCAGAAAAGATCGATCCCCGAAGCCCGGCTCCCCCCACCGCAGGCACACCTGCGAGGGTGTGGCGAGGAGCGGCACCCGGAGCGGCCGGCGTCGGGTCGAACGGCAGCCAGCCGTAGCCCTTGAACCAGACCTCGACCCAGGCATGGGCTTCACGGTCGGTGACCTTCCAGACGTGCTGCTTCGGCTCGTAGGTCCCGCCTGCGAAGCCGACGGCGACCCGGGCGGGAATGCCCAGATAGCGCAGCATGAGCGCCATCGCGCCCGCGAAGTACTGGCAGTAGCCCGCGTGCGTCCGGGTGACGAACCCGACGAGCGGCCGCCCGACCACGGGCGGCTGGTTCGAGTAGCGGAAGGTGCCCGAGGAGACGAACCACTGCTCGAGCTCCTCGACTGCGTCGTAGGGCGTGCGAGCGCCGCCGGCCTTCTGCTCCGCCAGGCGCGCCAGCGGGAGGTACTGATGGTCGCCTTCCTGAGCCACGAACGCGAGGACCTGGGCAGCCCGGTTCGGCGTCCCGAACGGTGGCACGGCCACACCGTCGCCGATGTCCAGCAACCCTTCGTTCGTGAGCTCGGAGGGATACTCCGGCGTCGAGCGGCGCAACGCAGCCGGAGTCGGCCGCCGGGTGTAGCTCCAGGCGGTGTAGCGGAAGCCTTGCGGAAGGTTCTGGTTGAGCGCGGCGAAGCCCGGCCCGAACCGCACGAGCGGCGCGCCGCCGGAGGCCACGAATCGCATCGGGATGCTGCCGCCCACGAGGTGCGCGTCGGCGAGAGCGTCCACGGTCACGACCTGGGGTGTCTGGTTCTCCCGACGCTTGGCGGCCGGAGGCTCCAGCGAGTCGGCCGGACGAGGCGGCCCGATCGCCCACGCATCGCCCTTGAAGTCGTCGAGCACCGTCGCGCGCAGGTAGGTGGGTGCCTGGGCGGACTGCACGTGGAGGACGGTCGTGGGATGCCCGGAGAACCTGAGGCCTCCGTACTGCGCGTTCCAGACGAATCCCACGTCCGTCGGCCCGCTTGCGACGTGCGCCAGATTCCACGTCTGCCAGTGCACGAGGCCGTGGCGCGCGGCTGTCGCGGAGCCGACCACGATGGCGGCCACCGCCACGACCACGGCAGCCGGAAGCGCGAGGGCCGGTACGCGCCGCGAGCCGAGGCCCGCGAGCAGGACGAGCACGCCGGCGAGGATCGCGGCCCCCATGGCGATCCCGCGCGACGGGCCGAGGAGCGTTGCCGGCCAACCGGCTCCCACGAGGAGGACAAGCGCCGCAGCGACCGGCTTCCGTGCCGCCACGAGGAGCGTCAGCCCCAGCGCGAAGACGAAGATGCCCGACAGCACGAGCTCGTGCATCGCCGCGTGCACGCGAGGGTCGAACGGGAGGTGCGTGCTGTAGAAGTCCTCGAAGCCGTTTCCGAAGCGGGTCCCGAGGGCTGAGAACGCAGGCGAGAGGCCGAAGGCCGAGCCCGGGCGGTCGAGGCGCCACGGAACGAGGTCGACGCCGACCGCGATGCGGGCCGCGGCGACGGTGGCGACCACGGCGGCGACGCAGCGCATCCAGCGGCCGGGAGGGAGAGCGGCCGCGACAGCGAGCAGAAGGAGAACCAGCACGCGCCACAGCGACCCGACCGGCTGCTCGAGGCGCAGCCACGCCACCGCGACTACGACGAGCGCAGGAGCGCTGACCGCGATCGTCCGCCCCGCCTTACGCACGTGCCGCCTCCGGCACGTTCGCACCGCGCAGCGCAGCGGCGAGATCGTCCCCCCGGCGCACGACGGCGATCGGCACGCCTGCCGCCTGCAGGCGCAGTAGGTCGGGAACCGGCCGTCGCGGGCGTCCGACGAAGCTCTCGGCCTCGACGTGGACGAGCGCGACGGGACGACGTGTGAGCGCACGCTCGAGCAGCCGGTCGACGAGCGCCGCCTCCACCCGGCAGGTGACGACGACGAGCTCGAGTGAGCGCGAGGCCGGAGCGTCGGGCGACCGGAGCAGCGTCGCCGCCGGGCTCTTCGCATCGGGCTCAGCGGCGGCGAGAAGCTCGAGCGCGCGCTGCCAGTCCGGCCCATCCGACGAGACGCCCTGCGTGTCCCTGCCGCCGTTGTTCAGCGCGAGCATGCAGCGACGGCCGCGTCGTACCTGCGCGAGAAGAATCGACCCGGCCACCCGCACCGCGGCGTCGAAGGAGGAGTCCGGCGGCGAGCCGGTCACCGACGCGGGATCCCCGTCGAGCAGCACCGCGACCTCGTCACGGGGCGAGTCCTCGAGCTCCTTCACCATCAGCGCCCCGCGGCGGGCGGTCGACGGCCAGTGGACGCGACGCAGCGACTCTCCCTGCTGGTAGTCGCGCACGCTGTGGAGGTCGAAGCCGACAGGGCGCCGGAGCAGGAGCTGCCGGCCGTGCTCGGGGCCGGCGCCGCCGTCGAAGAAGACCCGGTCGAGCTCGACGAGGCGCGGATAGACGACGAGCGCCTGCCGCTCCTCGAGCGCCTGGTCCGCAGCGGCGAGCCCGAACGGGTCGGTGATCGACAGACGGACCGCCTCGAAGCGGTGGCGCCCCCGCGGCACGCCGTTGAGGCGGTATGAGCCCCAGTGGCGACCGCGGCCGTCCGGCCGCAACTCGACCTCCTGCTCCCCGAGCCGTCCGACGCTCTCATGGGCGATGACGTTCGGCAGCGGCACTCCGGGCTCCCGTTCGAGGACGAGCTCGATCCGCACGTCGTCCCGCTCGAGCAGGTCTTCGTTCCGCCAGAGCGCGCTGTCCAGCCGCCAGCGCCGGGTCACGTGCGGCTGGCGCAGCGTGATCCGCACCCACGCGACCGCGAGCGGCACGGCGATGACGAGCCCCGCCGCGACCGGGTAGAGCGTGGGCGAACCGAAGACGATGGCGACGATCCAGCAGAGGACGCCGAGCGCGAGTACGCCTCGACCTCGGGCGGTCATCAGACCGGAACCGGGGTGTGCGCGAGCGCGTCGGCGACGAGCTCCGCCGGACCGAGGCCCGCCGAGCGGGCTTCCGGCGCGAGGATCAGTCGATGCGACAGCACCGGTGTCGCGACCGCCTTCACGTCGTCGGGGGTGACGTAGTCGCGATCCTCGGAGAGCGCCCGCGCCTTCGCCACGCGCATGAGCGCGATGCCGGCACGCGGGCTCGCGCCGAGGTAGAGACGCTGGTCGCTGCGCGTCTGACGCAGCAACGCCACGACGTACCGCCCGAGGCTTTCCTCGACGTACACGCGCCGAGCGGCTCCCACCAGCCGAAGCACGTCAAGGGCGTCGGCGACCGCGAGGAGCGAGTCCAGCGGCGGCTCGCTCGTCTGCTCGTCGAGCATCCGCGCCTCCTCGGCAAGCGGCGGGTAGCCGAGCGAGACGCGCATCGTGAATCGGTCGAGCTGCGCTTCCGGTAGCGGGTATGTCCCCTCGTATTCGATCGGGTTCTGCGTCGCCATGACCATGAACGGCGGCTCCAGCGGGTACGTCACGCCGTCGACCGACACCTGTCGCTCCTCCATGCATTCGAGCAGGGCCGCCTGGGTCTTCGGCGAGGCGCGGTTCACCTCGTCAACCAGGAGGAGGTTCGCGAACACGGGGCCGGGCCGGAACTCGAACTCGTTCTGGCGCTGGTCGAAGACGTTGACGCCGGTCACGTCCGACGGCAGGAGATCGGGCGTGAACTGGAGGCGGGAGAAGCGGCAGTCGAGCGAGCGGGCGAGCGCCTTGGCGAGCATCGTCTTGCCGACGCCCGGGAAGTCCTCGATGATCGCGTGCCCCTCGGCGACGAGGCAGAGGACAATCAGGCGCAGGATCTCGTCGGGTGCGTGCACGACCCGGCCGAGGTTGTCGGCGATCGTCTTGATCAGCCCGTTCGGGACCGATTCGACTGCGCGCTCAGCCATTCTTGAACAGGGTCTCCAGCTCGTCGAGGATTGCTGCCGCGATCTCTTCCTTCGGTGCTTTCGCAATCGTTCGCTCACCGGATGCCGCGAGGAGAGTCACCTCGTTGTCGGAGGCATCGAAGCCGATGTCGGGGCGGGAGACGTCGTTGAGGACGAACAGGTCGGCGCCCTTTCGCGCCAGCTTCTCGCGTGCGCGCTCGAGGCCGGGCTCTCCCGTTTCGGCGGCGAAGCCGACGAGGAGCTGGCCATCACGGCGCCGCTCACCCAACTCCGAGAGCACGTCGATCGTCGGCTCGAGCTCGAGCGTCCAGGTCGCCGTGTCCTTCGGGCGCTTCGCGGCGAGCGCCTCGGCGGGCCGGTAGTCGGCCACTGCCGCGGCCATGACGACGACGTCCGCCTCCGCCGCTCGGGCAAGTGCCTCTCGCTCGAGATCGGCGGCGGTCGGCGTCTCGACGAGCTCGACTCCGGCCGGAGCGGGCACCGCGAGGTTCGCCGCGAGCAGCGTCACCTGTGCGCCGCGGCGGCGCGCCTCGGCCGCGAGTGCAACGCCCATCCGTCCCGAGGAGCGGTTACCGACGAAGCGGACGGCGTCGAGCGGCTCACGCGTGCCCCCCGCCGAAACGAGCACTGTCCTTCCTTGTAACAGACTGTTACTTGGGAAGAGGAGCGAGGTCACCGCGCGGAGGATCTCGTCCGGCTCGGCCATCCGCCCCACTCCGAGCTCTCCCTCGGCCGTCTCCCCCTCGTCGGGCCCGACGAGGACGACGCCTCGCGCGCGCAGCGTCTCGGCGTTCGCCCGCGTCGCCGGATGCGACCACATCCGCGGGTTCATCGCCGGCGCGACGAGCACCGGTCCCCGGTGCGCGAGCGCCGCCTCGGTGAGGACGTTGTCGGCGAGGCCCTGCGTGAGCTTGGCCAGCGTGTTCGCCGTGCACGGCGCTACGACGAGCAGATCGGCGCGGGTGAGGTGGAGATAGATGTCCTCTCCCGGCGGGCGCCGCGCGAGCGCCCGAAAGGTCTCGGCGGTGACGAAACGCTCGGCGCCCGGCGTCACGAGCGGAACGACCTCGTGGCCCTCCTTGACCAGCAGCCGGCACAGCTCGCATGCCTTGTAGGCGGCAATGCCGCCGGTCACCCCAAGGAGGACGCGGGACATGCCCGCAATGATGCCTGCTTACTTGCTGTAGTCGTACTTCAGCATGCCGCCGGAGACTTCCTCGAGAGCCATGGTGAGGTAGTTCTTCGACCGGCTCTCGACGAGCGGCGGCAGGTTGTCGCCGAAGGTGCCCTCGCCGAGCTGGTGGTGGTAGTTGTTGATCTGCCGGGCACGCTTCGCCGCCACGATCACGAGCGCGTAGCGCGAGTCCACGTTCTCCAGCAGGTCATCGACACGGGGTTCGATCATCGCCGCGGCATGGTAGCGGTCGCGCCGATCAGCCCGCGGACGAGCGTCGTCAGCTCGCCGACCGCCCGCTCGAGGTCGTCGTTCTCGATCACATGGTCGAACTCTCCAGCCTGGTCGAGCTGCTTACGGGCGAGCTCGATCCGTTCATGGATCTCGCCCGAGCTCTCGGTCGCCCGCTCGCGCAGGCGCCGCTCGAGCTCGTCCACCCGGGCGGAGATGAAGATCGTCACGGCACCCGGCATCTCGTGCTTGACGCGGAGCGCGCCCTCGGTCTCGAGCTCGAGGAGCGGCACGTGGCCGTTCGCCGCGATCCGGTCGAGCTCGGAGCGGAGCGTGCCGTAGCGATGGCCGGAGAACTCCACGTGCTCGAGGAACTCGCCGCGCGCGACGCGCTCCGTGAAGTCCTTGTCCGAAAGGAACCAGTACTCGCGGCCGTTCTCCTCCCCACGGCGACGCTCGCGCGTGGCGGCGGAGACGGTGACCTCGATCCCGGGTACGCGCTCGACGAGCTGGCGGATCAGCGTCCCCTTGCCGGCGCCCGACGGGCCCGTGACCACGAGCACCGTCGGCATACCGACCCACCTCCACTACCGGCTGTTGAAGAGGCCGATCAGCTCGGCGCGCTGCCGGTCGGACAGCCCGCCCACGGTCTTCGACTGGCTGATCCGGCAGGTGTTGAGGAAGCGTGCGGCCTTCACACGCCCGAACTTCGGCACCGCCATCAGGATGTCGATGACCTTCGCCGTGGAGACGTACTCGGGCGGGTTACCGAGGATCTGCTCGATCTTGACCTTGCCTTCCTTGAGGTCCTTCTTGAGCTTCGCGCGCTTGACCCGAACGTCGTTCGCTCTCTTGAGGGCGTCCATCCGCTGCCCAAGGGAGCGTTCCGGAGCGTGGGCATGCGTCTTGGTCGGACTCACGGCCGGCCGATCTTACCAATGCACCGGCGAGCTTCAAGCTGGGACTTTTCTCACGGTTTCCGGGGTTTTTGCCAAGCTCCTCGCGTCTGCAGGTTTGGCAACGCCGGCGTCGGCGCATGCGGTCGCGAGCTCGGCGCGCACACGCGCCGGGGCGCCGGGATCCCCGAAGAGGACTGTTCCGAGCGCAACATCCTGGGCACCGCAGGCCGCGAACTCGAGGGCGTCGCGCCCCGATTGGATCCCGCCCATCCCGACGATCGGCAGGTCGGTGGCCTCGTGGCAGACGCTCACCGCGTGCAGGGCGACCGGCTTGAGCGCCGGGCCTGAGAGGCCGCCGCTGCCCCGCGCCAGCACCGGGCGGAGCTCCCTGTCGAGGGCTGTCGCGCGGAGCGTGTTGACGAGCGAGAGCCCGTCCGCGCCGGCAGCGGCGACCGCGCGCGCGACCTCCGCGACGTCGGGATGCGCCGCCGAGAGCTTCGCGTAGAGCGGCAGTTTCGTGGCGGCGCGGCAGGCCGCGACGATCTCGGCCGCCGAGTCCGCCGCTTCGTCGACGTTCGGGCACGAGAGGTTGAGCTCGACCGCCTCGATGGCGGACAAGCGCGAGCACGTCTGGGCGTAGTCGTCGGCGCAGAACCCGCCGACGCTGACCCAGACCGGGATCCCGAGCTCGCCCAGGCGCGGCAGGTGCTCGGCGAGAAAGCGGTCGCGGCCCGGGTTCGCGAGTCCGATCGCGTTGAGCATCCCGTGCGCCGTCTCGGCGATCCGGGGCGGCGCGCTCCCCTCGCGCGGCAGCGGCGTGACGGTCTTGGTCACGAAGGCGTCGAGCTGCCGCGCGACGTCGGGCGCCGCTAACGCGTCGAGGCAGCCGCTCGCGTTGAGAATCCTCACGCGACCGCCTCGACGTGCGCGCGGACACGCTCGGCGTCGAGCACCGGCCCCTCGAGGCAGAGGCGCTTGAGCGTGCCGTCGATCTCCGCCACGCAGCCGTAGCAGGCGCCGTAGCCGCACGCCATCGGCGCCTCCCACGCGAGTTGCGCGGTCGGACACAGAGCGGCGATCGCGTGGAGCATCGGCTCCGGTCCGCACGCGAAGACATCGAAGCCCGGTTCGATCAGCTCGGTGACCAGGACGGGGTCGATCACGACCTCGGCGCCCGGCAGGAGCGCGGCGGCCTCCGCGTACTCCGCGCTGCGGAAGCCGAGGACGGCGGGCGGCGAGCCGCCGAGCTGCGCGGCAAGGTAGGGCAGCGACGCGATGCCGATCCCGCCGCCGACGAGCAGCGGCCGCTCGACGTCGAGCCGGTAGCCGTGCCCCAGCGGCCCGAGGACCTGGATCTCGTCGCCGGCGCGGAGTCGGCAGAGCGCCTCCGTCCCCGGCCCGATCGGATCGACGAGGAAGGCGAGCTCGCCGGGCGGCGCCAGGCAGAGCGAGAACGGCCGCGGTAGCAGGCGCCCCGGTGCTTCGAGCATGAAGAACTGTCCAGGCACGCCTGGCTCGAGCTCGCCGCGTTCGAGCCGCAGAAAGGTGTAGGGCCCGACCGGCTCGGAGCCGGTGACCCTATGCCTGCTGGGCGATAGCAAGCTCTGCATCGATTCGCTCCTGGAGAGACATCGCCTGCTCCGCGCGGGCGGTCGCGATCGCGTGCACGGCCGCGGCCGCGCCGGAGAGCGTGGTGATGCACGGGACGCGCTTCGTGAGCGCCGCCTCGCGGATCGCGTAGCCGTCCGATCGTGCGTTGCGGCCCTCAGGCGTGTTGATCACGAGGTCGCAGCGGCCGCGGCGGATCAGGTCGACGACCGTCGGCTCGCCGTCCGCCGCCTCGCTGAGCTTCCGCACCGGCTCGACCGCGATGCCCGCCGCCGCGAGCGTGGCGGCCGTTCCCTCGGTCGCGTAGAGCTCGAAGCCGAGGCCGACGAGCGTCGCGGCGATCGGCACGGCCTGCTGGTGGTCGGGCTCGCGGATGGAGATGAAGACGGAGCCGGAGCGCGGCAATCTCCGCCCCGCGGCGCGCTCGGCCTTGTCCAGCGCGGTCGAGAGGTCGGCGGCGCTCGCCATCACCTCGCCGGTCGAGCGCATCTCCGGGCCGAGCACCGGGTCGCTGCCCGGGAAGCGTGCGAACGGCAGCACCGCGGCCTTGACGCTCCACTGCCGCGGCGGACGCTCGGGTGGCAGCCCGAGCTCCGAGATCGTCGCCCCGAGCGCGAGGCGGCAGGCGGCCTTGACGAGCTCGACTCCTGTCGCCTTGCTCACGAAAGGCACCGTCCGCGAGGCACGCGGGTTCGCCTCGATCACGTAGACCTCGCCGTCGCCTGTGACCGCGAGCTGGACGTTGAGCAGCCCGACGGCTCCGAGCGCGCGCCCGAGGATGCGAACGACGTGCGCGATCTCCTGTGTCTGCGCGAAGCTCAGGCTCGGCGCCGGCAGGACGCAGGCCGAATCGCCGGAGTGGATGCCCGCCTCCTCGACGTGCTGCATGACCGCCGCGATGTACGTGTCCACGCCGTCACAGAGCGCGTCGACGTCCACCTCGACCGCATGCTCGACGAAACGGTCGACCAGGATCCGCTCGAACTGAGGCATCTCGCGCACGTCGTCCGCCGTGTAACAGACGCGCATCGCGCGGCCGCCGAGCACGTACGAGGGCCGGACGAGCACCGGGTAGCCGATCCGCTCGGCGATCTCGACGGCCTCGTCGGGGGACGCGGCGATTCCCCACTCCGGCGAGCGGAGCCCGTGCGCCTTCAGCAACCCGGCGAAGCGCTCGCGGTCCTCGGCGAGGTCGACGGCGTCGAACGGCGTGCCGAGGATCCGGTAGCCGGCGTTCTCGATCGCGCGCGCGAGCTTGAGCGGCGTCTGGCCGCCGAACTGGATCACGACGCCGTCGGGTCTCTCCCGCTCGCAGATCGCGAGCACAGACTCGGTGTCGAGCGGCTCGAAGTAGAGCCGGTCGGACGTGTCGTAGTCGGTCGAGACGGTCTCGGGGTTGCAATTGACCATCACCGCCTCGTAGCCGAGCTCGCGGTAGGTGGTGACGGCGTGGACGCAGCAGTAGTCGAACTCGATCCCCTGCCCGATCCGGTTCGGGCCCGAGCCGAGGATGACGACACGCGGCCTCGCGCCCGTGGGCGGTTCCTCGTCCACTTCGCCCCAGGTCGAGTAGTAGTAGTTGGAGGAGGCCTCGACCTCACCGGCGCAGGAGTCGACGCGGCGGTACGCGGGACGGACGCCGCAATCGCGCCGCCGCTGTCGCACCACGGTCTCGCTCGTGCCGGCTGCGGCGGCGATGTCGGCGTCGGAGAAGCCCTGGCGCTTCAGGCGCAGCCAGTCGTCGGCCATCAGCGACTCGACGTCCCCGATGCCCTCGAGCGCCTCGCAGATCTGCGCAAGCTCCCGCTGGAAGAATGGGTGCACGTCCTCCGGCACGTCGGTGAGCAGCTGCCACGGTGTCGCAGCACCCGCGTCGAGCTCGCGCGAGCGGTGCGCCTTGAGGAACGCCTCGGCGAAGGTGCGGCCGATGCCCATCGTCTCGCCGACCGACTTCATCTGCGTGCCGAGTGTCCTGTCGGCGCCGGGGAACTTCTCGAACGCGAAGCGTGGAAACTTGACGACGACGTAGTCGAGCGTCGGCTCGAAGCTCGCGGGCGTCGTCCCGGTCAGGTCGTTGGGGATCTCGTCGAGCGTGTAGCCGACGGCCAGCCGCGCCGCAACCTTGGCGATCGGATAGCCGGTCGCCTTCGAGGCGAGCGCCGACGAGCGCGAGACGCGCGGGTTCATCTCGATCACGCGCACGTCGCCGGTCTCGCGGCTGCGCGCGAACTGGATGTTCGAGCCGCCGGTGTCGACGCCGACCGAGCGGATCACCGCGGCAGCGGCGTCGCGCAGCTCCTGGTATGCCTCGTCCGGGAGCGTCATCTGCGGCGCGACGGTCACCGAGTCGCCGGTGTGGACGCCCATCGGGTCGAGGTTCTCGATCGAGCAGACGATGACGACGTTGTCGATGCGGTCGCGAACGACCTCGAGCTCGAACTCGTCCCAGCCGCGCACAGACTCCTCGACGAGCACCTGGCCGATCGGGGACTCCGCGAGGCCGCGCTCGACCTGGCGGTACAGCTCGTCCTCGGTGTAGGCGAAGCCGCCGCCGTGTCCGCCGAGCGTGAAGGCGGGCCGCACGACGGCCGGCACCATCAGCCCCTCGAGGTCGTCGAGGGAGGTGACGATCGCCGAGGCCGGCACCTTGAGCCCGCACGACTCGACCGCCTCCTTGAACTTGAGCCGGTCCTCGGCCCGCTCGATCGCCTCGAGGCGCGCGCCGATCAGCTCGATCCCGAGCTCGTCGAGGACGCCGGCCGTCGCGAGCTCGCGCGCGAGGTTCAGTGCCGTCTGGCCGCCCATCGTGGGCAGAAGCGCGTCGGGTCGCTCGAGGCGCAGCACCTCTGCAACCGACTCGGCGTCGAGCGGCTCGAGGTACGTGCGGTCGGCGAAGCCGGGGTCGGTCATGATCGTCGCCGGGTTCGAGTTGACGACGATCGTGCGGAACCCGTCCTCGCGCAGCACCTTGAGCGCCTGGCAGCCCGCGTAGTCGAATTCGGCCGCCTGACCGATCACGATCGGCCCGGAGCCCACGATGCAAATCGACTCGATGTCGGTGCGCCTAGGCATTCGCAACCTCGTTGACCCAGGCCTCGAGCAGCGGCCACGCGTCGTGCGGCCCCGGGCCCGCCTCGGGATGGAACTGGAGCGAGCGGGCGCGCAGGTCCGGCAGATCGAGGCCCTCGACGGTGCCGTCGTAGAGCGAGACGTGCGATACCTCCGCCGCGTCGCTCGCCGCGACGGCGAAGCCGTGGTTCTGGCTCGTCACCAGGACGCGGCCCGTGAGCCGCTCGTGCACCGGATGGTTCGCGCCGCGATGGCCGAACGGGAGCTTGTAGGTGTCCCGGCCGGTCGCGCGCGCGATCAGCTGGTGGCCGAGGCAGATGCCCATCACGTGCGTCCGGCCGAGCAGCTGCCGCACGGTCTCGGTCTCCGCGGCGAGCGGTTCGGGGTCGCCCGGGCCTGGCGAGAGGAGGACGCCGTCGTAGCCCGCGAGCTCGTCCGCCTCGGTGTCGTGCGGATGGACGGTGACCGCAGCGCCGGCCTTGGCGAGCCGGCGCAGCACCGAGTTCTTGACGCCGTAGTCCACGACGCCGATCCGTACCCGGCCCTCCGCCGCAAAGACGTACGGATCATCGGTCGAGACGTCCTCGACGAGTGCGCGTCCGAGCATCGACGGCTGCTGTCGCCGCGAGCTCGACCGCCTCCTCGACGCCGAGATCGGACGCGACCGCGATGGCCGGCGCCGAGCCGGCGTCACGGAGGTGGAGGACGAGGCTCCGCGTGTCGATCCCCGTCAGCGCCACGATGCCGTGCTCGCGCAGCCAGTCCGTCCATTCGGGTCCGCGTGCCTCGCGCATGAGCACCGCGCGCGCGTGCGTCCGGGCTGATTCGCTCCGCTCCTCGGCGACGCCGTAGTTGCCGACCATCGGCGCGGTGAAGCAGATGAGCTGGTCCTCGAAGCTCGGGTCGGTGACCGCTTCCTGGTAGCCCGACATGCCCGTCGTGAAGACGGCCTCGCCGAGCGCGTGGCCCTCGGCGCCGACCGATTCGCCGTGCCAGACGGTTCCGTCTGCGAGTGCGAGGTAGCTCATTCGAATGCCACCCCTCCGCCGGCGAGCGTCATGCGCACGGTCCCCTTCAGCCTCGATCCCAGCAGCCAGGAGTTGTCCGAGCGCGAGCGGAAGGGCCGCTCGCCGACCGTCCACTCGCGCTCGAGGTCGAGCAGGACGAGATTCGCCCGAGCGCCCGCCGCGACCCGCGGTCGGTCGAGCCCGAAGATCCGCGCCGGCCCGGCCGACATCCGCTCGAGGAGCGTCTCGAGCGGCAGCACGCCCGGCTCGACGAGGTGCGTGTGGAGCGCGGCGAACGCGGTCTCGAGGCCGGTGACGCCGAACGGCGCGGCCTCGAACGGCACGTCTTTCTCGTGCGCGGCGTGCGGTGCGTGGTCGGTTGCGATCGCCTCGATCGTCCCGTCGCGCACCGCCTCGAGCAGCGCGACGCGGTCCTGCTCGGCGCGCAACGGCGGGTTCATCTTCACGTTCGGGTCGAGCGAGCGCACCGCGTCGTCCGTCAGGACAAGGTGGTGCGGTGTCGCCTCGCCGCTCGCCGCGACGCCCGCCTCCCGCGCCCGGCGGAGTGCGTCGACCGACTCCGCCGCCGAGAGATGGAGGACGTGGACTCGGCCGCTCTCGTAGCGCGCGAGCGCGAGGTCGCGCTCGACAGCGACGGACTCGGCGACCGACGGATAGCCCGCGAAGCCAAGCTCGGCCGCGACGCGTCCCTCGTGGACGTGGCCGCCGTGCGAGAGCGTCGGCTCTTCGCAGTGGAGCGCGAGCGGCCGGTCGGTGCTGGAGGCGTATTGCAGCGCGCGGCGCATCAGACCGGCGGACGCGACGGGCGTGCCGTCGTCGGAGAAGGCGACCGCTCCCGTCTCCGCGAGCTCGCCCATCTCGGTCAGCTCCTCCCCGCACTGCCCGCGCGTGATGGCGGCGAGAAAGCCGACCGGTACCTCGGCCTCACGGCGCGCGGCCTCGACGAGAGCGCCGAGCGTGGCCGCGGAGTCGACGACGGGGTCGGTGTTCGGCATCGCGAGGATGGCGCAGTAGCCGCCGGCCGCCGCGGCCGCCGTGCCGCTCGCGACCGTCTCCTCGTCCTCGCGGCCGGGCGTGCGCAGGTGGACGTGCGGGTCGACGAAGGCCGGCGCGAGCACGAGCCCGCTCCGCGTCGACGACACGGTGCTCGTTCGCGTCCACTTGCTCCGCGACCTCTGACAATCGTCCCGCCGTCGATCCGCACCTCGAGCCGCGCGTCGATCCCCTCGGCGGGGTCGAGCACGCGCGCGCCGCGGATCACGAGATCCGCAGCCGGAAGCTCACGCTGCCAGAGCATCACGCGACCTCCGCTGCCGCGAGTGCCTGCACGCCGACCGGGCCGCCGGTGAGTACGTCGTAGAGGACGGCCATCCGCACGACGAGGCCCGAGCGGACCTGCCTCACGATCAGCGAATCGGGCGAGTCGGCGACGCTCGAATCGATCTCCACGCCACGGTTCATCGGCCCGGGGTGCATGACCTTCTGCCCCGGCCGCAACCGCTCGGGCGTGATGCCCCAGCGGGCCGTGTACTCGCGGAGGCTCGGGACGAAGTTCGCGCCCGGCTCCATCCGCTCGTTCTGCATCCGGAGGACGTAGACGGCGTCGGCGTCGCGGATCGCCTCGATGTCCGTGGTCGCCTCCGCCGGCAGCTCACGCGGCAGCAACGCCGGCGGGCCGACGAGCGTCGCGCGGATCCCGACGAGCGCGAACGCCTGCAGCAGCGAGCGGGCCACGCGCGAGTGGAGGACGTCGCCGACGATCGCGACGTGGAGCCCGTCGAGCCGGCCGAACTCCTCCCGCAGCGTGTAGAGGTCGAGCAGAGCCTGCGTCGGATGCTGGTGCTTCCCGTCGCCGGCGTTGACGACGTGCGCCTCGGTGACGCGCGCGACGAGCTGCGGCGCGCCGATCTGCGGGTGGCGGATCACGATCACGTCGGGGTCGTAGGCACCGAGGGTCAGCGCCGTGTCCTTGAGCGACTCTCCCTTGTCCACCGACGAGCCCACCGACTTGATGCTGAGCGTGTCCGCCGAGAGCCGTTTCGCGGCGAGCTCGAACGAGGACGAGGTGCGGGTCGAGGACTCGTAGAAGAGGTTGACGATCAGGTGCCCCTTGAGGGTCGGCAGCTTCTTCACGTGCCGCTCGAGCGAGGTCTCGAAGGTGCGCGCCGTGCCGAGCAGCCGCTCGACGTCGTCGCGCGTCAGGTCGCCGACCGAGAGGAGGTGCCGCTTCGGCGGGTCTCTCGGCGGGCGGAGGTCATCGGTTACGAGACGGATCATCGGCTCTCCTCCTCCGGGGTCGAGACGAGCAGGACGGCGTCGACTTCGTCCACCTCGACGAGCTGCACCTGGATCCGCTCGCCGCGCGCGGTCGGCAGGTTCTTGCCGACGTAGTCGGGCCGGATCGGCAGCTCGCGGTGGCCGCGGTCGACGAGCACGGCGAGCTGGACGCGCGCGGGCCGGCCGTAGTCGAACAGCGCCTCGATCGCCGCGCGGATCGTGCGACCCGTGTACAGGACGTCGTCGACGAGGACGACGGTCTGTCCGTCGAGTGGGAAGTCGAGCTGCGTCGCGCGGACGAGCGGCTGCGCGGCGAGAGGTGCCTCGCCGCCGCGGACGGTGACGTCGTCGCGGTAGAAGGTGATGTCGACGGCGCCGAGCGCGGGCTCGACTCCTGCGCGCTCCTCGATCAGCCTTGCGAGTCGCCGCGCGAGCGGGACGCCGCGGGTCTGGATCCCGACGAGCGCGACGTCGTCGAGCTCCGGGTTGCCCTCGATGATCTCGTGGGCGATTCTGGAAAGGGTCCTCCCGAGCCCGCCGGCGTCGAGGAGAGTTCTGCCCTGTGCGGGCGCGTGCGTGTTCATCCGACTCCTTTCCGGCCTCGCTGGACCGGGTTAAAGGGGTTCGTGCCGGGAGGACAATAGCGGCTGACGCGGACGGTCAGAACTGCGACCGCGCCGGAGGTGCTGGACTGACATCAGCGCAGGCGTGAGACCGCCGCAGTGAGCAGTTCGAGGGCTTTCTGCTGCGCCGGATACCGCTCGTCCGCCGCGAGGACGATCGCAAGGGCATCGGCGCTCGGCACGGCGAAGACGGCCGTCGCATACCCCGGGCCGCCGCCGCCGTGTCCGACGACCGCGCCGAGGGGGCTCCCCGGATCGGCCATCACGCCGAGCCCGTAGCACGGCCGGACGGAACCCGGCGCCTCGAAGCCGATCGGGACGAACGTCCGCGGGTCGAGCATCTCGGCCGGCAGGTCGCGCCAGAAGCCGACGAGGTCCCCGGCCCGCGCGACGAGCGTCCGGTGCCCGACCCAGCGCGGGTCGTAGACGCCGCGCACGTCGTCGACTCCGTCGAGGAGCAGCGCGCTCGAAGCCGGGACTGCGACCGCGAGATCTTCCAGCCGCTCGGCCACCGTCGCGTCCGCGAGGCCGAGCCCCGGCAGGAAAGCGGCGAGCCCACCGTGCTCGTCGAGCAGCCGGCGCAGCAGCAGGTAGCCCGTGTTCGAGTACGCCCAGCCCTTTCCGGGCTCGAACTGCGGGCCGGCCGCGGACGTGCGGGCGAGGAACTCGTCGTCGTCCCACGGGAGTCCCGGCCGCGTGCGCACCGCCTCGTGGTACTCGGGCAGCGAGCCGTAGTCACGGACGCCGCTCGTGTGGTCGAGAAGGCTCCGCACAGGGTCGAGCTCGACCGCGCCCTCGCGCAAGAGGAGAAGCACGGCCGCGGCGACGGCCGTCTTCGTGACGCTGTAGATCGGGAAGCGGGCGTCCGGGTCACCGGTGATCTCGACGTCGTCGCCGACCGCGACGAGCGTGGTGACGCTCACGCGAGCTGCCAGAACGCGCCTGTGAGCCCGAGCCGCACTACCCCGACGCTATACCGTCCTCCCGGTGAACGAGGAGCTCCTCGAGCGGTACGCGGACCTCATCGTCGACTTCGGCGCCAACGTGCAGCCCGACCAGGTCGTGGCCGTCGAAGCGCCTCCCGAAGCCGCGCCGCTCGTGCATCGGATCGCCCGCCGCGCGTACGAGCGCGGCGCGCGCTACGTGGACGTCGCCTACTTCGACCCGCTCGTGAAGCGGATGCGGGTCGAGCTGGCCGGCGAGGACTCGCTCTCCTGGGTGCCGCCGTGGCTCGGTCGGCGCATCCTCGACCTCGGCGAGCTCGACGCGGCCCGGATCCGGCTGAGCCCGATCGTCCCACCCGGGCTGCTGGCCGGGCTCGACCCGGTGCGGGCGGACCGAGATCGGCTCCCGAGCCTGCCGGAGGTCCTCCGGACGATCGACGATCGCTCCATCGCCTGGACGATCTCGCCGTTCCCGACGGAGGCGTGGGCGCAGGTCGTCTTCCCCGAGCTCGAGCCGGCGGCGGCGGTCGAGGCGCTCTGGCGCGATCTCGAGCACGTCTGCCGTCTCGACGAGCCCGACCCGGCCGGCGCCTGGGAGCGGCGGATCACGGAGATCTGGCAGACCGCGAGCCGACTCGACGAGCTCGGCCTCGACGCTTTGCGGTTTGTCGGGCCCGGCACCGACCTGACCGTCGGCCTTCTCCCCAGCTCCCGGTTCGCGCGGGACGGCGGCCGCGCGACGACGCGAACCGGCATCCAGCACATGCCCAACCTGCCGACGGAGGAGCTCTTCACGACCCCCGACCCGGAACGAACGCAGGGCATCGTGGCCTCGACGAAACCGCTCGACCTGAGCGGCTCGCTCGTGACCGGGCTGCGGATCCGCTTCGAGGGTGGCCGCGCCGTCGAGATAGAGGCGGACTCGAACGCGGAGGCCGTACGGGCGCGTTGTGCAACGGACGAAGGCGCCTCACGACTCGGCGAGGTGGCGCTCGTCGACCGCGAGAGCCGCATCGGGAGGCTCGGCCGCACCTTCTTCAGCACGCTGCTCGACGAGAACGCGGCCAGTCACGTCGCACTCGGCTCCGCCTACGCGCTCCCGATCGGAGATCCCGCGGACCTGGCCGCGGATCAACGAGAGCGAGATCCACGTCGACTTCATGATCGGCTCGGACGACGTCACGGTCAGCGGCGTGACCCGCGCCGGCGACGAGCTCCCGCTGCTCGTGGGCGGGACGTGGCAGATCTGACCTCCGCGTAGAGCGCCGGCCACTGCCGCACGTCGAGATCGCGCGCCGTGGCGTGCGGGTCGAAGCCGAGCTCGTGGGCAACTCGGTGGACGACGCCGCGCGGGAGAACGCGGTCGAGCGGCGCCCGGGACTCGAAGGCGCGCCGCAGCACGGCTTCGTAGGCGCGCGCTTCTTCGCGAGGGACGAGCGGCTCCGGCCGCCGCGTCGCCCGCAGCACCGCGGCGTCGACGCTCGGCGGCGGCGCGAAACAGACCCGCGGCACGCGTCGCGCAGTGCTCAGCTCGTACCGGGCTCCCCAACTGCAGCCGAGCAGCGTCGACGGCCAGACGGCGGTTCGCTTGGCAGCGAGCCCCCACTCCACGATCGCGTCGAGCTGCGTCAGCGGCACGCGCGGGTCGCCGAGCAGGCGGCGCAGGATCGTGGTGCCCGCGGCGAAGGGCAGGTTGGCGACGACCGCGAACGGCTCGTCCGGCAGCGGCAGCACCGTCGCGTCGCCTTCGACCACCTCGACACGCGGATCGCCGCCGAACCGCGTCTCGAGCTGTCGCAGCGCGGCCGGATCGAGCTCGACGGCGCGCACGCGGGCGCCCGCGTCGGCGAGCGCGCGCGTCAGCGCGCCGCCGCCGGCACCGAGGTCGAGCACGAGCGTCCCGGGCGGGATCCCCGCGTCCCGGACGAGCTCGTCGGCGAAGGCGCGACTACGAAGTGCGTGGCGACCGTGTGGCCGCGCCTGCGGTGAGGCGCGCCCTGCCACGGAGGAAGGCCGTCATCGTGGGCATCGGCCGCAGTCTACGGCTCGGAAATCAGGTCGTCGGGTTCCGTGAGCGCCTCGATCACGTCCTGCGCGGTCTCGAGCTCTGCCTCCGGGACGAGGACGCTCACCGCGTCCTCCTCCGGCGACTGCTCGACCGACGAGTCGATGCCGGCGTTGCGGAGGATCTCCTGCAGCTCCTCCGCCTCGGCGACGTCGCCCCTCGTCGCAACGTGGACCATTCCGCTCACTGCTGCTCGATCATAGGGACTTCGGTTTCCCGGCGAGGCGGCCGCGCGCCACTCTTGACGAGCCTCGGCACGCCGCGCTCGGCGAACGGCACCTCGATCAGGTCGAAGTCGCGAGGCACGACCGTGTCGGGAAAGACCGCATGGGCCTCGTCGGCGAGTTCGGGGCCGAAGTAGCGCGGCGAGACGTGGGTGAGCGCGAGCAGGCGTACCTGCGCGAGGCGCGCGACCTCGGCGGCCTGCGCGGCCGTCGAGTGCATCGTCTCGCGCGCGCGTTCGGCCTCGTCGGAGAGGAAGCTCGCTTCGTGCACGAGGAGATCGGCGCCGTGCGCAACCTGGACGACGAGCGGCGACGGCGCCGTGTCGCCCGTCAGCACGAGCTTCCGCCCCGGCCTCGGCTCGCCGAGCACGTCCGCCGGGGCCACGGTGCGGCCCGAGTCGACCGTCACCTCCTCCCCGGCCTGCAGCCGCCCGCGGGCGGGTCCGTCCGGGACGCCGAGCGCGTCAGCCGCAGCGACATCGAACCGGCCCGGCCGTTCGGGTTCCACGATCGCGTAGCCGAGCGCCTCGGCGCCGTGCTCGACCGCGAACCCTTCGATCGCGTAGTCGCCCCGCTCGATCCTCTCCCCCGGGTCGAGCTCGACGGGCGTGAGTGGGTACGGCAGCCGTCCGAGGAAGGGCTGCAGCCGCTTGAACAGTTCGCGCAGGCCGCGCGGCCCGTAGACCGTGAGCGGCGTCTCGTCCCGGCCGCGGAGGGCAAACGTCTTCAGCATCCCCGGCAGGCCGAGGAAGTGGTCGGCGTGGAAGTGCGTGAGGAAGATCTCCTGCAGGTCCGGCAAGCCGATCGTCGACCGCTGCAGCTGCCGCTGCGTCCCCTCGCCGCAGTCGAAGAGGAGCCGCTCGCTGCCGCGCCGGACGAGCAGCGCCGCCGGCGCGCGCTGCGCGGTCGGCATCGAGGCGGCGGTGCCGAGGAAGACGATGTCGAGATCCACCTGGCGATTCTAGGAAGGTGGGGCTGATTCCACCGATCCGCCGGCCGACGAGCTCGTTCCCGCTGAGCTCCGATAGGCTCGGCCGATGGCCGATCCGACCGTGCTCGAGGTCTACCGGCGCGAGGTCACGCCCGAGCTCTACCGCGACATTCGAGAGCTCTACAAGACGCACTCGATCGCGGAGGATGGGCGCGACCTGCCGGGGCTGATCTCGACGCTGACGCCGGACTGCGTCTACGAGCTCGTCCAGACCGGCCACCGCTGGGAGGGCCACGACGGCGCGACGCGCTTCTACACGGAGCTGCTGACCGCGTTCCCGGACATCGAGTTCAACCTGACGGACATCGTGATCGGGCCGCAGGGCGTCTGCGAGGAGGCGAACGTGTCGGCCACCCAGCAGGCACCGTGGCTCGGGGTGCCGCCGGTCGAGGGCAGGCTGGAGTGGAAGGTCCTGATCTGGTTCCCGTGGGATCCCGAGCAGCGGCTCTTCCGCGGCGAGAAGGTCTACACCTTCGGGATCGACCTTCCGCCGGCGTCTTAGGGCACGACGAGCTTCTCGCCCGGGACGATCGTCGCCGAGGCGAGGTGGTTCCGCCGCTGGATCTCCCAGACGCCCTGCCGCGGGTCGCCCGAGTACGTGCGCTCGGCGACCGACCACAGCGTGTCTCCCGGTTTGACGAGGTACATGCGTTTCGGCCCGGCGCCGCTCGAGCCGCGAGCTGCGAGCCCGACGACGAGCGCCAGAGCACAAACCAGGATCAGGAGCTTTCCGAACATCTGTTCGCATGGTAGGCGAACATCTGTTCGGTGTCAAGAGAGGCTAGCCTCACGGGCGTGAGAGCGGAAAAAGCCCGGTGGTTCCTGCAGGTGGGTGCGGCGCTTACCACGCTGTGGATCGTCATCCGCAAGCGGCCTTCTCGCGACAAGAACCCCTAGCCGGCCGTCACGCGACCGCAAGCACTGCGTCGACGAGCCTGGCGGCTCCGAAACGAACCGGATCGTCGGCGGGTAGTCCCGTCTCGTCTTCCGCCGCCGCGATCGCGGCGCGCGCCTCCTCCTCCCCGAGCATGCTCGTGTTGAGCGCGACCGCGGCCACCCGTGCCGGACGCGCGGGCAGGGCGAGCCGCTCGTGCAGCTCGACGAGCTCGCGCAGCGACGGTATCCGGTGCGGCCCTCCTCCGGCGCCCTCGATCTGTGTACGGCCGACCTCGTGGCAGAGCACGAGCAGATGCGGGACGCTCCCGTGGTAGAGGCCGAGCGCAACGCCCGAGTACACGGGATGCAGGAGCGAGCCCTGGCCCTCGACCCAGAGCAGCTCGCCGCCCCGATCGCGCCCCTCGACGACGAGGCGCTCGGCGGCGCCGGCGACGAAGTCGGCGACGACAGCGTCGACTGCGATCCCCCAGCCGGCGATCACCATGCCGGTCTGGCCCGTCGGGACGAAGACGGAGCGGAGCCCGCGCCGCCGCGCCTCGAGGTCGAGCTCGAGCGACACGGTCATCTTCCCGATCGCGCAGTCGGAGCCGACGGTGAGGACGATCGTCGCGTCGACCGACAGGTTCTCGCCGGTGGCGGTCGAGAGCTCGGCAGGCGGCCGGCGCAGGTCCCGCAGCTCGACGCCGCGCTCCACCGCGAGCTCGCGAAGCACCGGATCGTCCGCGAGGAAGACGTGCAGTCCGTTCTCGACGTCGAGGCCGTGCTCGACGCAGGCGCGGAGGATCGCGATCCACTCCGGCGGGAACCGCCCGCCCTGCGTCACGACACCGACGAGCGCGGTCGTCGGGCCCAGCGGGATCGCGTCCGCGACGCTCTCCACCACCGGCACGCCCTCCTCCGTCTCGCCCGCACGAGTCGAGTCGAGGATCGCGACGACGTCCTCCCGCCTGTAGCGGAGCACGCCGCGCATCGTCTTCCCGTACAGCGGGTCGCCGGAGAAGCCCTCAGCGAGCAGCAGATACCGCATGGACACCCAGCCCCGGCTCCTCCGGTGGAAGCTGCACGCCGTCGACGAACGGGACGCCCGGCCACGGGTCGTGCGCGAGCAGGAGGTTGCCGTCGAGATCGACGTGGTCGAAGAGAGACGCAACCTGCGCGCCGGCCGAGATGCCGAGCCCCGATTCGATCATGCAGCCGAGCATGCAGCCGAGCCCGAGCGCGCGGGCGGCGTGCACCATCCGCACCGCCTCCCGGATCCCGCCCGACTTGGCGAGCTTGACGTTGATCCCGTGAGCACGCTCCGCGCACGCCGCGACGTCCCCGAGCGTATGGCAGTCCTCGTCGACGTAGATCGGAATCGGCGAGCGCGCCTTCAGCTCGGGACCGCCGGGGTCGCCGGCGGGCAGCGGCTGCTCGCAGTAGGCGACGCCGAGCTCGCCCAGCGCGGGCAGCGCCTCGAGAGCCTCGCCGAGGGTCCACGCCTCGTTGACGTCGACCTGCAGCGGCAGGTCGCCCGCGACGCCGCGCACCGCGCGCACGCGCTCGACGTCGAGACCGTCGCGACCGCCGAGCTTCAGCTTGAGGCGCCGGAACCGATCCAGGGCCGTCTCGGCGCGGCGCGCCATGTCGTCGGGATCGCCGAGCCAGACCGTCCAGCTCGTCGGCGGCCCGGCGCGCCGGAGCCCGAGCAGCCGCCAGACCGGCTGGCCGAGGAGCTTGCCCTGCAGGTCGTGCAGCGCGGCGTCGACGGCCGCGCGGGCGGCGAACTCGCGCGCGGGCCAGCGGTCCATCACCTCCTCGAGCGCGAACGGGTCGTCCCCCAGCAGCTCCGCGCTTTCCTCGACGTACCGCTGCGCCGACTCCGCCGACTCCTCGTAGCGGTCGAGGGGCTGCGCCTCCCCGAACCCCGAGACGCCGGACTGCCGGACCTCGACGACGACCACGTCCTCGCTGTTCCGCGCGCTGCGCGAGATGACGAATGTCTCCGCCAGCTCGAGCGTGAAGATCCGCGCGGAGACGTCCACGGCCGGAACGTACCAACGTCCGGCCGCCGGTAGACTGGCCCTCTCCCCGCGCCAGTAGCTCAGGGGATAGAGCGCGCGCCTCCGGAGCGCGAGGTCGCAGGTTCGATTCCTGCCTGGCGCATACCGGCCCGCTCAGCCAAGCCGATTCCGCATGGCTGAGCCGGCTCCTCGTTTCGATGGTGGAGGCGGAGCGCCCTGCGGGCGCTCCGCGAGTCCGGTTTTCTAGGGCGCGACGGTTGCCTGGATCTGGACGCCAGGCGCCAGCCGCGTCGAGTAATGGCCATTCGTAACCGGGAACGCGAACGGCCCGAGCTCGTTGACGATGTAGTACTGGTCGTTCTTGTCGGTGCCGAGCTGGAAGAAGCCCGGAGGAATCTCAGAACCGGACACCTGCTCCCACGTGATTTCCGCGGGGCCGAGCGGGCCTCCGCCAGATCCGCCTCCACCGGCGCCAGAGTGGCCGCAGCCGGCACCGGTCATATCACCCGTGCCGCCGGCATCAACCTCGACCCAGGCCCAAATGCCACCCAAACCGACTCCGGTTGTGGGCGAGCACAACGGGAACGAGGGGTTGTCGCAGTTCGCCGACAACGTCAACTGGGCGAGCGGGTGGTCTGCCTTGCCATAGGCGAGCGCCTTTCCGGCGCCGAAGAAGCCGGTAAACGCGGCAAAGCCAGCCACAAGAACAACGAGCAGTAACGCCTTACGCACTTTGGTCCCCTTCCGAGTGTGAACAAACCTCGCGCCGAGGGTTGCGCCCAATGTCGAACGAGACGCTCTGACGGAGGCACCGCGGAGAGAGGATCTCGCTGTCGATGACGCAACCCGCGCCGCGACTGTCTGTATCTCTTACATCCAATTCGGCTCGTGGGTAGACCTACCAGCCGGATTGGGCGCGTGGGCTTCGCAGCGCTTCGCGGGCGTTCGGCTCGCCGCTCCTGCGACGGGCTAGCGCGGTCTCGCGGGACGAAGGGCTTCGGCGAGGCCGTCGCCGAACAGATTGACGCAGACGAGCATCAGGAGGAGTACCCCCGCGGGGACGACCAGCGTCCACCAACCGAGTCCGTACGCGAGGCTTCCCGACTGGGCGTCGCCGATCATGTTCCCGAGCGTCGGTCGCACGGCTGAGGGGACACCGACGTTGAAGAACTCGAGCGTGGCTTCGAGGATGATCACCTGACCGAGCAAGGAGGTTACGGCGACGATGATCGTGCTGCTCCCGTTCGGCAGCAGGTGGCGGAAGAAGATCCGGCGATCCGAGGCGCCGAGGGAGAGCTCGGCCTGAACGAACTCGCGCACGCGCAGCGACGCAATCTCCGCCCGTACGACGCGCGCCACCTGGATCCAGAGAAAGACCCCGATGATGAGGGTCTCCTTCTCGACCGTCAGGTTCACGACGTAGGTGTAGGCGATGAGCAGCAACATGATGGCGGGAAAGACGCCGAACATGTCGCCGAGGCGCATGATCAGCGAATCGAGCCAGCCGCCGCGGTATCCCGCGATCCCGCCGAGCAGGACCCCCACGACACTCGCGAGCAGCGTCGCCAGTAGGGCGGACTGCTCACTCCAGTGCAACGCCCAGAGCATCCTCACGGCCATGTCGCGGCCGAGATTGTCGGTGCCGAAGACGTGCCACCCACTCCACATCGGCGCGTGGTTGACCCACTTCCCCAGGTGCACCGTCTGCGGGTTGGGCGCGATTCGCGGGGCGAGCGCGCCGGCCACGAACAGGGCGACGAGGACGAGGCCAGCGCCCACGGTGACCGGTTGCGCCATCAGTCGACGCCACGTCCGCCCGCGCGCGGTCCGGCGCGGCTCCCGGAGCGTCGCCACCGTCTCGGCTTCGACCAGGCCTGACACGTCAGTCGAACCTCATACGGGGGTCGAGCAGCGCGACGGCAACTTCGCCGAGCAGCGAGGCCGCGAGCATGACCGCGGCGCCGATCAGCAGGAGGAGCATCAGGGCGTACGCGTCGATCGAGATGATCCCGTCGGCGTTGTACGGCAAGAGCGTGAGGAAGAGCGTCCCCATCCCTCCGAGCTTGAAGATGTAGTCGACCACGAGCGCTCCCCCGAAGATCAGCCCCAGGCCCGAGACGAGCGCCGGCACGAACGTCACGAATGCGTTTTTCAGGCCGTGGCGCAGTAGCACCGTGCGCTCGGTGAGGCCCTTGCCCCGCGCGACCGTGATGAACGGAGCATCGAGGGTGTCGATGAGAGCGTTGCGCAGATAGCGCGCGTTTACGCCGATGAACCCGAGCGCCAGGGCGAGCGCGGGAAGCGCGAGGTGGTAGATGACCTGACCGACGTGGGTCAGCCCATGACCGGCAGCCGGGCACTGGAAGGTGTGCTGGTCGACCCCGACCCCGCCGGGGCAGTTGCCCGCCCAGCCGGCCGGCGGAAACCAGCCGAGGCCCCATCCGCCCGCAACCCGGCCGAATCCGTCCTGCAACACGATCGCGACCACGAACCCCGGCACTGCCCAGGCCACGTAGGTGGCGGTGCGCAACATGAAGTCGAGCGACGAGCCGCGCGTCGCGGCGCAGATGCAACCCACCGGAACCGAGATCGCGACCACGATGACGAGCGTCACGGCCAGCAGCAACATGGTCCGCCCGAACGCGGCGCCCACCATCGGCAACAGGTGGGGATAGAGCACGCCATGTGTGAGGCTCCGGCCCGTCGGGATGCCCCGCACCCACACCCAGTACGCGTGTGCGGTCGACGTTCCGCGCAGCGGATAGAACTTCGACGCGAAGTAGTAGAAGCTCAGCGACAACGCCGCGAACATGGCGACGAGGCCGAAAACCAGCCGCCGCAGGAGAAAACCGGCCATACCCACATGATGTTGATTCGGCCGCCCGAGGGCAAAATTCGCCGTAAGAGCAGGCAGTTCGGCCAAACCGGTTCCGGCTAGCCTCGCGCCGGTGCTCCGCTATCTGCGCAGCCTCGACCCGCGCCTGCCGCGCCCCGTCTACGTGCTCGAGCTGGGGGCGCTCGTCAACGCATTCGGCAACGGCGTCGTCCTCCCGTTCCTGCTCATCTACCTCCACAACGTGCGCGGCATCCCTTTTGGGCTCGCCGGCACCGCGGCTGCGGTCCAGTCAGCGGCGGCGCTCGCAAGCGGATTCCTCGGCGGGACGCTCTCGGACCGGATCGGCCCGAAGCGCGTGCTGCTCGGCGCGCTCGCCGTCATGACGGTCGCCTTCGCGCTGATGCCGTCGATCCGCACGGCGTGGGAGGCGTTCGCGATCTACACGCTCTGGGGCATCGGCAGCGGTGCGTTCTGGCCCTCGCAGTCGGCGTTGCTCGCCGCCCTGACACCGGCCAGGCGGCGCGCGCCCGCCTATGCGCTGCAGCGACTTGCCATGAACGTCGGCGTCGCACTCGGCGGCGTCGTCGCGGGGCTGATCGCCTCGGTCGGGGATCCCGAGACGTTCACCGTCCTCTTCGCGATCAACTGCGTGACGTTCGTCGGCTACATGATCGTGCTCACCTGGGTTCGCGCACCCGGGCTGCAGGAGGGACGGCTCGGCGGCAGCTGGCGCGCCGTGCTCGGCGACCGGGTCTTCACCCTCTACACGCTGCTCAACGCCGCCTTCATGACAGCCGCCATCTCGCTCGTGGTCGAGCTGCTGCCGGCGTTCGGCAAGAACGTCACCGGGATCAGCGAGAGGGAGGTCGGCATCGTGTTCGCGCTCGACGCGGTCGGAGTCGCCCTCTTCCAGCTCCCGGTGGTGAAGCTGTCGGAGGGACGGAGCCGCATGCGCGGACTCGCGCTGATGGGAACGCTGTGGGCGGTGACGGCCCTCGCGATCTGGGCCGCCGGCTCGTGGACGCGCGCCACCGAGGCGTTCGGGATCCTCGCCGCCGCGGTGCTCGTGTTCGCGGTCGGCGAATGCCTGCACGGGGCGATCCACGCCCCGCTCAGCGTCGACCTCGCCCCGCCGCAGCTCGTCGGCCGCTATGTCGCCGCCGCGAGCATCTCGTGGCAGATCGGCTGGATCGTCGGCCCGGCGGCCGGCGGCTTCCTCCTCCAGCACCGGCCGCTTCTGCTCTGGCCGATCGCCGCGGGGGTCAACCTCGCCTGCGCGGCGGGCGCCCTGGCGCTCGAGCCGCGGCTGCCCGCAGGAGTGCGCCGGACACCGCCCGGCGAAGCCGTTCCGTTGCCAATTCCGGCGAGTGGGTAGCATTCCCCGGCCATGCCAGCGACCGCAGACCCCCTCAGTACCAATGCCCAGCCTGCCGCGCATCCGTTCGCGCCGCGCCGTGCCCGGAACTCCGGTCGTCGAGACGCGGCCGGGGCCTGCTGAGCTTCGCGCCGGCGGGGTCACCTGGATCCACCTCCTCTCGCCGACCGCGGGCGAGGCGCAACTTCTCGCCAACCGGTTCGGCTGGCACCCCCTCGACGTCGAGGACGTCCTCTCCCGGCGCCAGCGGCCGAAGATCGACGCCTATCCCGCCGAGGACGGCGACGGTGGCTACCTCTTCGGCGTCCTCCACTTCCCCGTCTATGACAAGACGGTCGGGCGGCTCAATGCCGGCGAGCTCGACTTCTTCCTCGGGACCGACTACCTCGTAACGCTGCCGAGCGTCGAGCTGCGGCCCGTCAGCCTCCTCTTCCGCCGTGCCGAGGAGAACGCGGAGCTCCGCGACCAGCTCCTCTCGCGCGGCTCAGGCCGCCTGCTGTACGAGGTCCTCGACGATCTCTACGACTACTGCTTCCCGATCCTCGACAAGATCGGCTTCAAGCTCGAGCAGATCGACGAGGAGATCGGAGCGGCCGAGGGCGCCAAGGGGCTCGTCACCGACATCCACAAGGTCAAGCAGGAGATCATCTCCTACCGCAAGATCATCAAGCCGCAGCGGCCGACGCTCCGCCTGCTCGAGCGTTCGATCGAGCGCGTCTTTCCGGAGGACCTCGAGCTCTACTTCGACGACATCGTCGACGCGAGCGAGCGCATCTGGGACATCCTCGACAACTACAAGGAGGTCGTTGAGGCGCTCGAGGGCACGAACGAGTCGCTCATCTCGCACCAGCAGAACGACATCCTCTACGTCCTCACGGTCTTCAGCGTCGTGTTGCTGCCGCTGACCGTGCTGACCGGGTTCTTCGGGATGAACGTCCACTTCCCGGGTGTCGATACATGGGACGCGTTCTGGGGTGCTCTCGGACTGATGGCGGTTGCCATCGTCGGGATGCTCGCCTTCTTCCGCTGGAAGCGCTGGCTCTGAGCTTCAGCCGGGAGTAGGTCAGGCCGGCGCGTCGCCCGCGTCCGACGTTCCTTCGCCGGACGTCTCGGGCTGTGCGGGGGCGGGCGGGGCGGGCGGCTCCGCAGGCGTGACGGAAGGCTCGGGTGCCGTCGCAGGCTCGGGCGCCGCAGCCTCGCTCGGAGCCGATTCGTCGGATCCGCCGCCGAACAAGCGTTTCAACCAGTTGGTCATGGCCACGATGCTACAAGGCCGGGCGGACGCGCGCTTGTAGCCTCTGCGTGTGAAGCGGCTCTGGGCGCCCTGGCGGCTCGAGTACGTCCAGCACGCGAACGAGGGCGGCGAGTGCGTCTTCTGCCGCGCCGCGGCGCTGCCGGAGGACGAGCCGGAGCTCGTGATCCACCGGGGCGACCTCGCCTTCGTCCTCCTCAACAAGTTCCCGTACGCCTCCGGCCACCTGATGGTCGCGCCGTACCGGCACGGGTCGGCGTTCGACGACCTCGGAGAGGCGGAGGCGCTCGAGATGCACCGGCTCGCGGTCGAGGGGATCGAGGCGTTGCGAGCCGTCTTCGCCCCGGAGGGCTTCAACGTCGGCTGGAATCTCGGCCGCGTCGCCGGCGCGGGCATCGTCGACCACGGCCACCTCCACGTCGTGCCGCGCTGGAACGGAGACACGAACTTCATGCCGTTGCTCGCCGACATCAAGGTGATCCCCGAGCACCTGCTCGAGACGCGCCGCAAGCTCGCCGAGGCGTGGCCAGCGCAGTAGTCCCGGCGATCCCGGCCGAACGGCTGGCGTCGCAAGCCTCGCGCGGGGGTATTACGAGAGCATGATGGTCGAGGTAGTAGCCGCGCTCGTGCTCGTGCTGATGGCGGCGGATGTCTTCCGCATGTTGTTCATCGACACGGAGCCCCAGCGCGACCCGGTTCGCAGGAACGACTCCTAACCCTCAGGACCGCCTGCGCCCCGTTCCGGCGCGGCTTGCGCCGAACCGGTTTCAAACTGGATGCTTCGCGCGGCGGGTCGAGCGCGGTGAAGAAAAGCGGGAGACGGGACTCGGATGCGTGCCGTTGTCCTCGGGCGACTGCCGTTGACTTGTGGAGCGTGGAAGCGTTAGATGGTCTGAATAGGGCTCACGAGGCTGCCGCCCCACTTCCATGACGTTCGAGTCGGTGTGGGAGAGGCGATTCGCCAGCGGGCATCAGCAACACCTAATAGAGGGGATCTAGATGAAACTCCGCCGCTTCAGGCCGAGGTCGGGCCCTAGCCCGGCGTTCGTCGTGGCGCTGATCGCGTTATTCGTCGCGCTCGGTGGGACGAGTTACGCCGCGTTGAGCCTGCCGAAGAACAGCGTCGGCACCAAGCAGATCAAGAACGGTGCCGTTACGAAGAACAAGATCAACGGCAAGGCGATCAGCGCGCTGCAAGGGCAGACCGGTCCCAAGGGCGACAAAGGCGACCAGGGCATCCAGGGGATCCAGGGGCTCAAGGGTGACCAGGGAATCCAGGGGTTGATGGGCATCCAGGGGGTCAAGGGTGACCAGGGCCTCCAGGGACTCAAGGGTGACCAGGGAATCCAGGGGCTCAAGGGTGACCAGGGAATCCAGGGAATCCAGGGCATTCAGGGCATTCAGGGCGATCCCGCCACAGCGGATGGGCTGGCCGTCGAGTTCGGAAACGTTCTGCTCGCGGGAAGCAGCTGTGAGATCGCCGCGCCGGGCGGTCTGAGCACGCCGGGGGGCTGCGTTCTCGGTGTCCCCAACGGTGTGGAATCACCGGTTCCGGTGGACACGGTCCTTGGTCATTTCAGAGCGCAGATCCCAGGCACGGCTGCAACGAACGTGCAGATAGGGATCGCCACCACCGACAACGTCAACTTCGGATTCTCTATCAGTTGCACGATCCTCGCTGGAGACAGCTCCTGCACTTCGGCCGGTCCGTCCGCGACTGTCAGTGCAGGCACCTTCATCATCCTCAATGCCAAGACGACCTCGGCTACCAGGGTGTCCTTTAGCTACGAAATGGGGAAGCCCGGAGTCAGCTTTGCCCCCAACCCGCAACCCAACACAACGCGGCGACTTCGACTGAAGTAAGAGGCACGCAGAAGCCGAATCTGATTCACGACGCGAGCTAAGTGACACGCGGCGGTGCGCTCTCAGGCGCGCCGCCGCGTTCCTACGGTCTCTTGCTCGAGACTGGCGCGCGGTCGAGCTAGTCGACCATGTCCTCGAGGCGTGGGCCGATGAGGGAAGCCGCTCATGGTCGAGTGGCCGAACGGAACCGTCTCGGAAGCACCGATCCTGCGCTTGTTACGCGAGGCCGAGCGTGACGCGGCCAGGTTGGCTCGGGACCTTCGGCCTCCGCGCCGGCCGGGTCAGCAGCCGACTGCTGTTCCGGAGCCTCGATCGGCTGGGATGCGACGCGTGAACGCGGACGCCTGAAGGCGTGGGTTACCCGGCGCTCGCGGCCGGAGGTAGAGCGTCCGCGGGAGAGGCGGCGAGCCGTGAAGCCCGCCGCCTCTCGGCGTCGTTACGGAGGGTCGCCCCGTGGTGTGAGCCGCGAGGTGTTTCGTGTTCGCTGGTCTTACGGGCCGACCGCCACCCCGATCGGGTCGTTCTGGCCGCTCGCGATCGTCTGCGGGTTGCTGCCGTCCAGGTTGGCCTCGACGACCGTGCCGGTGGAGTTCGTCCAATAGAGGTGGTTGGCGTCAACAGCCAGGAATGCTGGAAAGCCCTGGCCGCTGACGATCGTCTGCGGGTTGCTGCCGTCCAGGTTGGCTTCGACGATCGTGCCGGCGTTCTGGTTGGTCCAGTAGAGGTGGTTGCCGTCGACGGCCACCCCCGTCGGGCTGCTCTGGCCGCTGGCGATCGTCAGCGGGTTGCTGCCGTCCAGGTTGGCCTCGACGACCGCGCCGATCTGGTTGCTCCAGTAGAGGTGGTTGGCGTCGACCGCAATGCCGCGGGGTTCGTTCGCGTCGCTGACGATCGTCTGCGGGTTGCTGCCGTCCAGGTCGGCCCCGGCGATCGTGCCGTTTCCGAAGCCGTTCGTCCAGTACAGGTGGTTGGCGTCGATCGCCATTGCCATCGGGTCCTGGCCGCTGACGATCGTGTGCGGGTTGCTGCCGTCCAGGTTGGCCTCGGAGATCGTGAAGAGGGCAAAGTTCGCCCAATAGAGGTGGTTTCCGTCGACCGCCACCCCGCGCGGGGCGTTCAGGTCGCTGACGATCGTCTGCGGGTTGCTGCCGTCCAGGTTGGCCTCGACGATCGTGCCGCCGTCTTTAACGCCGTTGTCGGTGGCCCAGTACAGGTGGCCGGTGGCCGCCCCGGCACCCTTGAGCGTGATGCTCGCGCTGGCCGCCGGCTTCTTGCTTGTCGCGGTCAGGATGGCGGTGTCAGTCGCACCGGCCGCGCTCGGGCTGTACCGCACGGTGAGGCCGCACGTCTTGTTCGGGCCTAGGCTGACCGCCATGCAGGCATTCGCGGTGACGGTGAATGCCGACGACCCGGTCAGGGAGACCGCGAGCGCACTCGACGCCACGCCACCCGAGTTCTTCAACGTAAACGCCTGGCTCGGCGTACCACCAGCCGTGACCGTCCCGTAATCGAACGTGCCCGTACTCGTCGTCGGCGACCACGCCAGCGACGGCGCCGACGACTTCGCCGCTACCGCCGCCGGAGCCAACAGCACAATCCCCGCGGCCACCAATACGAACGCGCTAAGCAGACTTCGCCGCACCCAAACCACCCTCTCCAAAGTTGTTAATCGTTGCCCGCCCGCACACGGGCGAGCCTCTCCGCTCTCAAACGACCGCAGTGCCCCTGAAGGAAAAGCGGAGCGTCCCGATCAGGCTCTAAGCAAGACCATCAAATCGCGCCACGATCAAAGAGTCAAGCAATGGCCCGGGCGGGAAGTTCGCCTGGGCCCGAGTACGTCGTCTCCTACAGATCTCGGCCACGTAGACGACCTAGGCTTCGCCGATCGACGTCATCTTCACCATCGTGGGCGTGGCGCCATTCGTTTGAAAGGCGAGCTTAGGGCCGTGACTCTTTGCGACGCCTGCAGGATGCTCTAATGCGCCCCAGTCTGCGGCCCAGTCGGTAGCGAATTCCGGCGGATTCGAGCGGATTCCAGCCAACCGACGAGACGGCCTCTAGAACGAGGAAAACCCCCGGATATCGGGGGTTTCCGCTCAACCATGCGTGAAGCGGGAGACGGGACTCGAACCCGCGACCCTTGGCTTGGGAAGCCAATGCTCTACCAACTGAGCTACTCCCGCGGCTGCCGCGATTGTAGCCCGGCCATAATGGAGCCCCAGACAGCGACAAGCGAGACAGGGAGATCCGCGATGCCGAACACCGAGCTGCACGAGACCGCCGCAGCACTCGTCGCCGAGGGGAAGGGGATTCTCGCCGCCGACGAGAGCACCGGCACGATCAAGAAGCGCTTCGACACGATCGGCGTCGAGTCGACCGAGGAGAGCCGGCGCGCGTACCGCAACCTCCTCTTCACGACGCCGGGCGCCGAGGAGTACATCAGCGGCGTCATCCTCTACGACGAGACGATCCGCCAGAACGCCGACGACGGGACGCCGTTCCCTGAGCTGCTGGCCTCGAAGGGCGTCATCCCGGGCATCAAGGTCGACGAGGGCGCGAAGCCGCTCGCGCACGCCGAGGGCGAGACGGTGACCGAGGGGCTCGACGGGCTGCGCCGGCGGCTCGAGGAGTACCGCGGGCTCGGCGCACGCTTCGCGAAGTGGCGCGCCACCTACTCGATCTCGGACACCCTGCCGAGCGAGTACTGCATCTGGACGAACGCGCACGCGCTCGCCCGCTACGCCGCGCTCTGCCAGGAGGCCGGGATCGTCCCCATCGTCGAGCCCGAGGTGCTGCAGGACGGGACGCATTCGATCCAGCGCAGCGGCTTCGTCACCTCGCGCGTGCTCGCCGCCGTCTACACCGAGCTGTTCGACCAGCGTGTCGACGTCGAGGGGACGCTGCTCAAGCCGAACATGGTCCTCTCCGGCTACGAGGCGTCGACGCGCGTCGGCGTCGACGATGTCGCCGCAGACACGCTGCACACGCTGACGAAGCACGTACCGGCCGCGGTGCCGGGGATCGTCTTCCTCTCCGGCGGCCAGTCGGACGAGGACGCGACCGCGCATCTCAACGCGATGAACGCCCGCGGGCCGCATCCGTGGCAGCTGTCCTTCTCCTACGGTCGCGCCCTGCAAGCGCCAGCGCTGAAGGCATGGGGCGGCAAGGAGGAGAACGTCGAGGCGGGCCAGCGCGCGTACTACCACCGCGCAAAGATGAACGCGGCCGCACGGACCGGCACGTACGCGCCCGAGATGGAGCAGGAGGCCGTCGCGGCGTGAAACTGACCGACGCAGGGCTGGAGACAGTGCTGCTGTTCGACGAGGGCATCGATCTGCCGGAGTTCGCCGCCTTTCCGCTCGTCGACAGCGACGACGGCCGTGCCGCCCTCCGGCGCTATTACACCTCCTTCCTCGAGCTCGCGCGTGGCCGGGACGTGCCTCTCGTGCTCTCGGCGCCGACCTGGCGCGCCAGCCCCGACTGGGGACGACTGCTCGGTTACGAAGGCGACGAGCTGGCGGCGGTGAATCGTCGCGCGGTCGGGTTCGTCGAGGCCGTCCGCGACGACGTTCTCGGGCCCGGGGCGCGTGACGACGTCGTTGTCGAAGGGTGTGTCGGGCCCCGCAGCGATGCGTATCGGCCGACCCTGCTGATGGACGAAGCAAAGGCTGAGCGGTACCACTCCTCACAGCTCAGGGCGCTCGCCGAAAGCGGCTGCACGCAGGTGTCCGCGATGACGCTGACCTATCCCGAGGAGGCGATCGGCATCGCGCGCGCGGCGACGGCCATGGACCTATCCCTCGTAGTCGGCTTCACCGTGGAGACCGACGGCCGGCTGCCGAACGGCGCATCCATCGAGGACGCGATCGTCGCTGTCGACGCAGCAACCGACGGCGCAGCGCAGGGGTTCATGCTCAACTGCGCCCACCCGACGCACTTCGCCGACGCCCTCCCGGCGAGCGATTCGCGCCGTCGGATCCGGGGGGTGCGCGCCAACGCTTCGACCCTCAGCCACGCCGAGCTCGACGAGGCCGAAGAGCTCGACTCAGGCGATCCGGCCGACCTCGCCGAGCGGTATGTCGCGCTTCGCGACGACCTCCCCGAGCTCCAGGTCCTCGGCGGCTGCTGCGGAACGGACATCCGTCACGTCACCGCGATCTGCGACGCGTGGCTCGCGGCCGACGCGGCGCACTAACCGCTACTCGACCGGCCAGAGCAGACGTACCAGGTCGTAGTCTCCTGGCCAGTCCGCGTATGCCTCGTCCGGGTTCGGCGTTTCTTTCGCGGTGGACGCGCCGTGCTTCGCAGCGACCTCGCTCACCGGGTAGTGGAGAGTTCGCCTCTCCTGCGGGCGGCCGCCGATCATGAGGATCGCGCACGGCCCGTCGCCGGCGCCGACGACGATGTGGTGCGTTCCGGCCGGGCAGTGGAAGAAGTCCCACTGGCGCAACGGCCGCTCCTCCTCCTCGACGATCAAGGTGCACTCCCCGCTGAGGACGAGGAACGCCTCGCGCACGTTCTCCGAGTGGTAGAGCGCGCTCGGCTCACCGGGCCAGACGACGTGAACGTTGACGCCGAAGTCGGTGAACCTCACCTCCCGAGGCTCGAGCGGATAGACGGCCCCGCCCTTCGCCTCGTTCCGTGCCGCGAGGGCATCGCCGAGGTTGAGCACGAACCAGCCGTCCGAGGACGGGTTCCGCCCGTACGGGGTGTCATCCATGGCTGCTTCGGAGACTGCCACGGCTACGTGTACTCGAATCCGGTCAGTGCCGAGAGCTTCGCCAGCGACTGCTGCGCGACGACGCGACGCACCGTTCCCGAGCGCGAGCGCATCACGATCGAGTCGGTCGTCGCGCCTCCCTGCGTGTACCTGACGCCCTGGAGGAGCGAGCCCGTCGTGACCCCTGTCGCGGCGACGAAGACGTCCTCGCCCGAGACGAGGTCGTCGGTGTGGAGCACGCGCGCCGGGTCGAGGCCCTCCTCCAGCAGCCTCGTCCGCTCGTCGCCCGAGCGCGGCCAGAGGCGTCCCTGGATCCCGCCGCCGACACACTTCAGCGCGGCTGCCGAGATCACGCCCTCCGGCGTGCCGCCGATCCCGTAGAGCATGTCGACGCCCGTCCCGGGCTGCGCCGCCGCGATCGCCGGCGCGACGTCGCCGTCGCGGACCAGACGCACGCGGGCGCCCGCGTCCCGAAGCTCCCCAATCAGCTCCTCGTGGCGCTCCCGCTCGAGCACCACGACGTCGACCTCGCGCGCCGTCTTGCCGAGCGCTTTCGCCACGGCGGCCACGTTCTCCGTCGGGCTGCGCTCGATGTCGATCGCGTCGATCGCCTCCGGGCCGACGGCGATCTTCTCCATGTACAGGGCCGCCCCGGGAAAGAGCATCGTGCCGCGCTCGGCGACCGCGATGACCGCGATGGCGTTGGGCTGCCCCAGTGCGGTGAGGCGCGTCCCCTCGAGCGGATCGACGGCGACGTCGACCTCCGGTCCCTCGCCGTTCCCGACCTCCTCGCCGTTGTAGAGCATCGGCGCCTCGTCCTTCTCCCCCTCGCCGATCACTACGACTCCGCGCATCGAGACGCTGTCGAGGACGAAGCGCATGGCGTCGACTGCCGCCCGGTCGGCCTCCTCCTTGTCACCACGGCCGATCCACCGCGCCGCCGCCATGGCGCCCGCCTCGGTCACGCGGACGAGCTCCATCGCGATGTTGCGGTCGGGGGCCTGCCGCGCGCTCACGGCCTCACATCCTTTCAGGTGCCTCGACCCCGACGAGGTCGAGACAGCGCGCGATCACGGTCTGGGTCGCACGGCAGAGGCCGAGGCGGAACGCCTCCTGCTCGCTCTCGAGCACGCGGTGCTCGTGGTAGAAGCGGTGAAAGTCGTCTGCGACGCGGATCGCGTAGGTGGGAACGCCCTGTGGCCCACGCTTCAGGAGCGCCTCCGCGACGACCGCCGGCAGCTCGGCCAGCCGCTTCACGAGCTCGCGCTCCTCGGCCGCCAGCGGGCCGGCAAGTAACAGACTGTTACTAGCGTTGTCTGGGGCGTTGCGGAGGATCCCGGCGATCCGGGCATGCGCGTACTGGACGTAGTAGACGGGGTTCTTCTGCGACCGCTCGGCGGCGAGGTCGACGTCCAGCTCGATCGTCTGATCCGGTCCTCGGTTGACGAGATACCAGCGCGCGGCATCGACGCCGATGTCGTCCATGAAGGCGTCGAGGAAGACGATGTCGCCGCGTCGGCGCGACACGCGCGTCTGCTCGCCGCCCTTCATCAGGTTGACCATCTGGTAGAGGAGCACCTCCACGCGCACAGGGTCGTAGCCGAGCATCCGGGCGACGGCCGCGTACCAGTTGCGCGTGCCGTGGTGGTCGGCGCCGAGGACGTAGATCGCCCGGTCGAAGCCGCGGTCGAGCTTGTCGACGAGGTAGGCGACGTCGGCGGCGCGATAGGTGGCCGAGCGGTCGCCGGAGCGGAGCAGTACCCGATCCTCGTCGTCCCCATGGGCCGACGAGCGAGCCCACAGCGCGCCGTCCTTCTCGTAGGTATCGAGCTTCGGCAGGAGCTCGGGCAGGCGCTCCTCGAGCTCGCTCTGCCGCCGGAAGCTGTCGAAGTGGATGCGGAAACGCTCGAGGGTCCCCTCGATCTCCTTCAGCATCAACGGGGCGGGATCGCCCTTGAGCGCGGCGAGGTCCTCGATGTACGCGCCGCGGTAGCCGTCCTCGGGCGGTTCCTCACCGCGCCGGACCGCGTCCACCGAGGCCCGGAAGCGGTCCATCTGCCCGCCCACGTCGTTGTAGTAGTACTCGCGCTCGACCTCGTGCCCGGCGAGGTGGAACAGACGCGCGACTGCGTCGCCATAGGCGCCGTTGCGGCCGTGGGCCACGTGTAGCGGGCCGGTTGGGTTCGCAGAGACCATCTCGACCTGAACGCGCTCACGCTTGCCGGCGCCGCGCGCCCCGTACGCGTCGCTGTCCTCGAGAATCGCGGCGAGCGCCGACGCGAACCACTCCTCGCGGAGGAAGAGGTTGACGAAGCCCGGGCCGGCGACCTCGGCGCGCTCGACCACCTCGAGCCCGGCAGCCGCCTCCGCGATCTCCGCCGCGATCTCGCGCGGCGCCCGGCGCCGCGCACCGGCGAGCCGCAACGCGACGTTCGTCGCGTAGTCGCCGTGCTCGGCCTCTCCCGGCCGCTCGAGCTCGAGCTCGGCCCCCGCCGCGACGCCGAGCGCAGCCGCGAGCGATCTGACGGGGTCAGCCGGCAACGGTCTCGCCGGCGGCGAACAGGTCTTCCAGCGCACGGATCTCGTCCGGCGAGCCGACGCCGATCAGCACGTCGCCGACCTCGATCGGCGTGTCTGGCTCCGGCGTCGTGTCGAAGCTGCCGTCCGTCTTCCGCAACGCGATCACGATCGCTCCCGTCTCGTGGCGGATGCGGAGCTCACGGATCGTCCGCCCCGCCGCCGCGCAAGTCTGCCGCACCTCGATCTCGGCGAGCTGGAGGTCGGGGCCGGTGGCGGTCGTCACGACGTCGAGGAACGCGGTGACCTGTGGCTTGAGCACGAGGTTCGCCATCACCTGGCCCGCGGTCGTGTACGGAAGCACGACTCGGTCCGCGCCGGCGAGGATCAGCTTCCGCTCGGAGTCCGCGCGAGAGGCTCGCGCAACGATCGTCAGATCGGGGCGCGCGGAGCGGGCCGAGAGGACGACGTAGAGGTTGTCGGCGTCAGAATCGGAAGCGGCCACGAGCCCCTGCGCGCGCTCGAGGCCGGCCCGCCGGAGGTTCTCGTCCCGGGTCGCGTCTCCCTCGAGCAGCAGCACGTCGTCGTCGCGCGCTGCCTCGATCGCGTCCTCGTGGAAGTCGAGCACGAGGAACGGCACTCCGGCCGCCCTGAACTCCTCCGCGACGCGCCGGCCCACGCGGCCGTAGCCGCAGATGATGAAGTGGTCGTGCAGCTGCTGAATCGCCCGCTCCCTCCGCCGTTCCGCCAGCGCGCCGGTCACGACGCCGCCGGCGACCGCCTCGACGATAACCGCACCCGCATAGGCGATGATCGCGAGGCCGACCACGACGAGCACGATCGAGACGACCCGCGCCCCGTTGCTCGCAGGGACCGAGTCGAGCCCGGTCAGGGTCACCGTGACGACGCTGCGGTAGAACGACTGGAACCACGACTCGTCGATCGTCTCGTGGAAGGCGACCGTGCCGACGACGAGCGTCACCGCGATCGCGAACAGGAGACGGGCGATCTGACGAAGGCGAACGTGCTCGGCCACGGCCCTAGTATGTGGCCATGGAAGACGACGAGCTCGGCCTACCTGAGCAGGATCCGGAAGAGCGGCGGCTCAACATCCAGATGCCGGCGGAGCTGGTCGGCGGCACGTACGCGAACTTCGCCAACGTCAGCTTCTCGCCGTACGAGTTCACCCTGACCTTCGCCCGCATCGAGCACGAGGTCGAGGAGGGCGACGTTCCCGGTGCGGTCGTGGCCAGGGTCAACGCCTCGGCGAGGTTCATCCCGGAGCTCATCGAGGCGTTGCAGGACTCGTGGTCGAAGTACGTGACGCGTGAGGGCATCCGCAACCTGCCCGAGGCGCCCGACCACGGGGACGACTCCTCGGAAGAGAACTGACGCTCTCCCTCGCCCCGTCGTACGCGGTGCTGTGCGCCGCGCAGGCCGCGACGGTTGCGGCACCGGCACGGCAGGCGCGCCCCGTCGGACGGAGCTGGGTCTGGCTCGCCGTGCCGGCGTCCCTCCTCGGTGCAGGGGTGCTCATCATCAACGTCGTGCCGCAGGGCCCGCACTGGCTCGCGCGGCTCGCAACCTTCGGGACGCCCGTGCTCGCCGCGACCTACGGATTCTTCCGCGGCAGCCGTCGCTGGTGGCTCTGGCCGCCGGTTGCCGCGGGGTTGTGGTTCGCAGCCTGGCTCGCGAGCGGGCTTCTGCAGAATGCGGCGGGCACCGCCCTGATCGCACTCGCGTGCCTCGCAGCCGCGTCGGCCATCGCCATGGCGGCGCCGGCGTGGTCGATCCGGGTCGGCCTCGTCTGCCTCGCGGCCCTCGACATCCTGCTCGTCTGGGGAACGCCGAGTGTGCAGGACGCGACCAAGACGCTCGAGAACGTCGCCAGCCCGGTCGCCGCCGGCACGCCGCTGCCGAGCCTGCAGCAGGCGACCTTCGGCTCGGCGCTCATGGGCTGGCTCGACCTGCTCGCTCCCGCGCTGCTCGGCGTCGTCGTCGCCGGGCGTCGCAAGCTCGGCGCCGCAGCGGTCACCGGGATTGCAGCGGGCCTCTGGGGGCTCCTCCTCTTCGGCACCTCGGAGGTCGCAGCGACAGTGCCTGTCCTCGCCGGGTTAGCGTTCGCCGCCTTCGATGCGCGTCGCAGTCGTCTCCGACATCCACTCGAACCTGCACGCGCTGGAGGCGGTCCTCGCGACGATCGAGGCGGAGGCGCCTGACGAGCTCTGGTGTCTCGGCGACCTCGTCGGCTACGGCCCGCGGCCGAACGAGTGCTGCGCGACGATCGCCGAGCGGGCCGACGTCTGCCTCGCGGGCAACCACGACCTCGCGGTGCGCGGAACGATCGACCTCGAGGAGTTCCACGGGGAGGCCGGGCTGGCGGCGACCTGGACGCGGGAGGTGCTCGAGCCGGAGTGGAAGGGGCTCCTCGACCGCCTCGAGCCGGAGGGCTCGGCCCACGGCGTCTCCCTGTACCACGGCTCGGCGCGCGACCCGATCTGGGAGTACGTCCTCAGCGACGAAGCCGCGCTGGCGACGCTCGAGCTCGCCGGGTCGCCGCTCGTCCTCGTCGGCCACAGCCACGTCGCGCTGCAGGTGGTGCAGTCCGGCGACGAGGTCGCAGGCGGCGTCGCGCCGGTCGGGAGGGAGCTGGAGCTCGGCGGGGTACGGGCGCTCCTCAACCCCGGCTCGGTGGGACAGCCCCGGGACGGTGACCCGCGAGCCGCCTACCTCCTGCTCGACCTCGACGCGCAGCAGGCGAGCTTCAGGCGCGTCGAGTACGACGTCGAGCAGACGCAGCGTGAGATGCGGGAGGCAGGCCTACCGGAGATGCTGGCCGCAAGACTCCAGCTCGGGCTGTAGCGCGCGTCAGGCGGCGGGTAGCGCCGGCGGTGCGAGCACCAGCGTGGGAGCGGGAGCCGGAGCCGCGACGGTCGCGACCGCGGGAACCTCGCGCTCCTCGTAGACCTCGATCCCCTCGCGCGCCAGCGCGAGCTGGACATCTTCGCGCGCCTTCCAGATCCGCCACTTGACGGTCGCGAGCGTGACCTCGAGCGAGTCGGCGATCTCCGTGTAGGAGAGGCCGACCACGTCCCGCATCAGGAGCGCCATCTTGAGGTCGACGTTCAGCCGCTCGACCGCCCGCCAGACGGCGTCGATCGCCTCGAGCCGCTCGAACGGCGCGTCGACGACCTCGAGCGGCGGAATGTCGTCGAGATCCACGACAGCGCGGGGACGGCGCTCGGTCGCCCGCAGCTCGTCGAGGACGCGGTTCTTGGTCACCTGGAACAGCCAGGTCGTGAACTTCGAGCTGTGCGAGAAACGCGGCAGGCCCTGGTAGACGCGGAGGAAGACCTCCTGCGTCAGATCCTCGGCGAGCGAGCGATCGCCCACCATGCGCAGGACGTAGTTGTAGACCGGAATCTGGTAAGCGCGGACGATGATCGAGAAAGCTCGTTCATCGCCCCGCTGCGCCTTCCGCAGGACGCCATGGTCAGGCTGGGGCAGCGACAAGGTGGCGGCAGTATAGACCGAAATTTCACGGGATTTGTACGAGATTTTTACCAACCATCTCAGTTGACCCATCCAGGCCCAGCAGGGCCAAAATCGTCGGAGCGACGTCGGAAAGCTCCCCGTCCCGCAAACGGGCTTCTGGAGCCGTGAGAATCACCGGTACGGGGTTCGTCGTGTGGGCCGTGTGGGGGCTGCCGTCCTCCTGCAGAAGGTGCTCGGCGTTGCCGTGATCGGCGATCACGAGCGAGACGCCGCCCGCCCGCTCGACCGCATCCACGACGCGCCCCAGGCACTCGTCCGTCGTCTCGACGGCCTGCACAACGGCCGGAATCACGCCCGTGTGGCCCACCATGTCGGCGTTGGCGAAGTTGACCACGACGAAGCCGTAGCCGTCCTCTTCGATCGCCTGGACGACACGGTCGGCGACCTCGCGGCGCAGACATCTCCGGCTTGTGGTCGTAGCTCGGCACGTCGCGCGGAGAGTCGACGAGGATCCGCTCCTCGCCCGCGAACGGCTCCTCGCGGCCCCCGTCCAGGAAGTACGTGACGTGCGCGTACTTCTCGGTCTCGGCCGAGTGGAGCTGGCGGATGCCGTGGGCGGAGAGCACCTCGGCGAGCGTGTTCTCGACGACGTGCTCCGGGAAGGCGACCGGGAAGTCGAAGTCGTCCCGGTAACGGGTCATCGTCGTCAGGTCGACGCCGAGCTCCCCGAGCTTCTCGGAGAGCTGCCGTGTGCGGTCGGGGCGGAAGTTGAAGAAGATCGCGGTGTCGCGCTCGGGATCGAGGCGCGGGCGGCCGTCGATGACGACCGGCTCGATGAACTCGTCCGTGATGCCCCGGTCGTAGCTCGCCTGGACGGCGGCGATCGGATCGTTCGCATGCTCGCCCTCTCCGTCGACGATCGCGTGCAGCGCACGGTCGGTGCGATCCCAGCGCTTGTCGCGGTCCATTGCGTAGTAGCGGCCGGCCACGGTGGCGATGCGGTCGACGGGAAGCTCGGCCAGGTCGTGCACCGCCGAGTGCGGCGACACGTCGCGCCCGTCGGTGAATGCATGGATCCACGTCTTCTCCGGCGCGAAGGTCAGCAGCGCCTGGAGGTGGTCGATGTGCGAGTGGACGCCGCCGTGCGAGACGAGCCCGAGGAGATGAACGTTCTCGCCCCGCTCGAAGGCGCCGCGCAGCGCGGCGTTCTCGAACAGCTCGCCGGACTCGATCGCCCTGTTCACGCGCACGAGATCCTGCAAGAGGATGCGGCCCGAGCCGATCGTCAGGTGACCCACCTCGGAGTTCCCCATCTGGCCTTCCGGGAGGCCGACCGCCGGGCCCGACGCGGCAAGCTGTGCGTGCGGGAAGTCGCGCCACAGGCGGTCGAAGACAGGCGTGTCCGCCAGCTCGATCGCGTTGCCCGGGCCGGGCGGCGCGATTCCCCAGCCGTCGAGGATGACGAGCGCTACGAGGGGATACGTGCGGCCGTCCTGCATATCGCCTTGAAGGAGTCGACCTCGAGCGAGGCGCCGCCGACGAGGGCGCCGTCGACGTCGGGCTGCGCGAGCAGCGTGCCGGCGTTGTCCGGCTTGACCGAGCCGCCGTAGAGCACCGGCGCGTCGAGCAACGACTTGATGAATGCGTGCGCCTCCTGTGCCATCTCGGGCGTCGCGGTGAGCCCGGTGCCGATGGCCCAGACCGGCTCGTACGCGAGCACCAGGCCGGGATGCGGCTGCAGCACCGACAGCTGGCGGCGAAGGACGTCCTCCGTCTCCCCGGCCTCGCGCTGCTCGTGCGTCTCCCCGACGCACGCGATCACGCGCAGCCCGGCTTCGAGCGCCGCCCCGGCCCGCCTGGCCACGGTCTCGTCGGTCTCGCCGAAGTACTGGCGCCGCTCGGAGTGGCCGACGAGGGAGCCGACGACGCCGAGCTCCAGCAGCATCGGCGCCGAGATCTCGCCCGTGTACGCGCCCTCAGGCTCCCAGTGCACGTTCTGTGCGTACGTCGTCAGTCCCGCGTCGACGCAGTCGCGCAGTCGGGTGAACGGCGGGCACACGACCGCCTCGAGCCCGGCGAGAGCGGCCGGATCCGGCCCACGGAACATCTTCCAGTTGCCTGCGATAAGCACGGCGCGATCCTATGCCGACGGGATGGCCGCCACGCCCGGCAGCTCTTTGCCCTCGAGCAGCTCTAGGCTCGCGCCGCCGCCGGTCGAGACCCAGGAGACCTCGTCGGCTAGACCGAGCTCGTTGAGGGCGCGCACCGAATCGGCGCCGCCGACGACCGAGAAAGCGTCCTGATTCGCCGCTACCGCTCCCGCAACGGCCTTGGTGCCGCCCGCGAACGGTGGCCACTCGAAGACGCCCATCGGGCCGTTCCAGAAGATCGTCCGCGCCTGTTCGATCCGCTCGGCGAAGCGCGTGCGCGTCTCGGGCCCGATGTCGAGTCCGAGCCAGCCGTCCGGGATCTCGTCGACCGCGGATAGCCGCGACTGCGCGTCCCGCGCGAACTCAGCCGCAGCCACGACGTCGACGGGCAGCTCGACCTCGAAGTCGAGCGGATTCTCGATCCGCAGCTCCTCGGCCATCTTGCCGCCGATGAGCACCGTGTCGGCCCGGCCGCCGAGGTTGCTCAGGACGCCGAGCTTGTCCTCGACCTTCGCGCCGCCGGAGATGAGCACGAACGGACGCGCGACCTCGCCGAGCAGGCGGCCGAGGTGCTCGAGCTCGGCCAGTAGCAACAGGCCGGCATAGGCCGGCAGGAGATGCGCGACGGCCTCGGTCGAGGCGTGCGCGCGGTGGGCCGAGCCGAACGCGTCGTCGACGTACAGGTCGCAGCCCTCGGCGAGCTCTCGCGCGAAGCGCTCGTCGTTGGCTGTCTCGCCCGGATCGAAGCGCGTGTTCTCGAGCACGTGGACCCGCTCCTCGGGCAGAAGCTCGCGCAGCCTCGCCGCGACGGGCGCCATCGCGTACCTCGAGCGTTCCTCCTCGGTCTTCGGCCGGCCGAGATGCGAGCAGACGCGCACTTCGGCGGCGCCCCGCTCCAGGAGGAGCTGCAGCGTCGGCAGTGAGGCGCGGATGCGCGTGTCGTCGGCGACGCGGCCGTCCTCGAGCGGCACGTTGAGGTCAGCGCGGACGAGCACAGTCTTGCCCCCGACGTCGGCGTCCCGGACCGAGCGGGGCAGCCTCACTAGGCAGCTACTGCGGCCGGCAGCGTCCGGCCGATCTTCGCGACGAGATCGACGAGGCGGCAGCTGTAGCCCCACTCGTTGTCGTACCAGGAGAAGACCTTGACGAGATTGCCGTTCGCCATCGTGAGGTCGCTGTCGAAGATCGACGAGTACGACGAGTGGACGATGTCGCTCGAGACGATCGGCTCGTCGGTGTACTGGAGGATCCCTTCGAGGTCGCCCGTGTCGGCCTTCCCGCGGAAGAGCTCGTTGATCTCCCCCGCGGTCGGCTCGGAACCGACCTGGACGACGAGATCGACGATCGAGCCGATCGGCACGGGCGCCCGCATCGACATGCCGTCCACCTTCCCCTCGAGCTCGGGGAGCACGAGCCCGATCGCGCGGGCGGCGCCCGTCGACGTCGGGATGAGGTTGATCGCGGCTGCGCGGGCGCGACGCAGGTCCTTGTGCGGGAGGTCGAGAGTCTGCTGGTCGTTCGTGTACGCGTGGATCGTGGTCATGAAGCCGCGCTCGATCCTGTACGCGTCGTGCAGGACCTTGGCGACCGGCGCGACGCAGTTCGTCGTGCACGAGGCGTTCGAGACGATGTTGTGCTGCTCCGGGTCGTACTCGCGGTCGTTGACGCCGAGGACGATGGTGAGGTCCGGATCGGTGGCGGGAGCGGAGATCACGACCTTCTTCGCGCCCGCCTGGAGGTGCTTCTCGGCGTTCGGGCGATCGGTGAACAGCCCGGTCGACTCGATCGCGATCTCGACGCCGAGGTCCGCCCAGGGAAGGTTCGCGGGGTCGCGCTCGGAGACGAATTTGATCTCGTGGCCGTCCACGGTGATCGAGTCTTCGCCTGCCTCGACCGGGACGTCGAGATTGCCGAGCACCGAGTCGTGCCTGAGCAGGTGCGCCATCGTCTTCGTGTCGCCGATGTCGTTCGCGGCCACGATCTCGAAGTCGCCGCCCTGCTGGAGTTGGGCACGCAGGAAGTTCCTGCCGATGCGGCCGAAGCCGTTGATCCCCACCCTGGTCTTGGCCATCTCGAAGCCCCTCTCGTCGTCGGTTGCCAATCGAGTCTAACCGCGCCGCTTCGGGAGAAATCCGTAGCTCTCCGCAGTCTTGGCGCGGCTTCTGCGCGGGTCGGCGGGCGGACCGGGAAGCTCCGAGGACGACCCTCCCGGTCCCTCACCTGCCCGAGACCTGACGGCAGACGGGGTCTGAATCCGCCGCCGGACGAACAGGAACCCGCCGAGGCGAGTATGCCTCTTGCGTTGTTGCCGCGCTAGGCGACCTGCAACGGATAACGAGCTAGTTCAGAGCTGCGAAAGTTCCTGCAAACGGCGGAGCCGGCGGTAGGCGGCCGCCTTCGAGAGGGCGGGCTTGCAGCGGCGTGCGAGCTCCGCTGTCGAGGCGGTCGGGTGGCGCAGGCGGAGGAGGGCGATCTCGCGCAGATCGTCGGGAAGCGCGTCGACGTCGAGACGGTGGAGCGCCTCGAGCTGGGCGTGCGCTGCTCGGCCTGTGCGCACCAGATTGGCGTGGTCGGCGTTCGCGAGCCGGTTGGCGTCGGCGCGCGTTGCGGCCAGCACGGCCAGCTCCTCGAGCGCGAGCACGAGGTCGACGGCACCGGCGGCGACCAGGACGTCGGCGATCGCCTCGGTTCCCTTGGCGTAGGCGGTGGAGTGAGAGCTCCGCTCCTGCACGTGGAGCTCGCCGCCGAGGCGCTCCGCGATGGCGGCGAGAAAGCGCGCTCCTTCGGCTTCGGCGGTCCGGATCTCGAGGTGCGGGTCTCGCGGCCCGCTGAGCGTTCCGGAGCCGAGCAACGCACCGCGGAGGTAGGCGGCGGCGCAACAGCGCCGTGCGACCACGCGGCTCGGCGGCCGGCCGAGCGGCCGGTGAGAGCGGTCGAGCACGCCGGCCCGATGCAACGTCACGTACGCATCCTCCGCGCCCTCCACGTGGAGCTGGTACCGGGTCGCGCGGTCGAAAGCCCTCTGCGGGTAGGTGCGGATCTCCGAACGGACACCGGATGCGCGCAACAGGACGAAAGCGCGACGCGCCACGGTGGAGCTCGAGACGTCGAGGTGGACATCGACGGTGCCACGGCCGCGGAGGTGCGCGCGACCGGCAACGTGGAAGAGACCGGAGAGCTCGGCGAGCCGGTCGCATTCGTTCGTCGGCGAGATCGCCGCGAGCTGTTCCCGCAGATCGTCAGAGAGCGCGGGCATAACCCTCCAGCGCGAGCAGGCGCCGCTTGTAGCCGGTGCCGTAGGAGCCGTACGGGCCGAGACCGCCCGCCGAGACGACCCGATGGCACGGGACGAAGATCGAGAGGTGACTGCGCGCGCAGAAGCCCCCGGCTGCGCGCGCCGCGCCGGGTGCCCCGGCAAGCGCGGCGAGCTCGCCGTAGGTGACGACTTCGCCTCGCGGAATCGTGCGCAGCGCCGCCGCGCAACGCGTGAGGAACGGGGTCTCGTAGTCGAGGTCGACGGGCACGTCCTCGAGCGGAACCTGCTCGCCCTCGAAGTACGCCCGCAGCAACTGCACGACTTCCGTCACGAAGCCGCGATCCCCGTGTGACGCCTTCCGTGATACGACGGAGCTGTGCCCCAGCCCCGGGTGGGTGGGGGTTTGGGACGGGTCCTGGGGAGGAGTCGCTCCGCCCGGCGCCGGCCGCTCCGCGCGCGGCCACGGCAGCTCGTGCCACACGACGCGGCCGTCGGCGACCACGAGCTCACCGATGCCCCAGCCCTCGACCTCGTAGGCGACCTGCGTCACCGCCACGACCACGAATCCTAGGGAGGGGCGGCGGGGGAGTAACTGTGCCGCAGAGCCTCGCTGAGCGCCGCGACTCCTCGCTTCGCTCGCCGGCCGGCTTCGCCGGCTGCTGCGTCCTCGGTCGCGCCGCCCCACTACCCCTCCCTAGAATCGCACCAAGTGACCGCTCACGGCAACTTCCGCGTCCCCGAGCCCGCACAACGAGCCGGTGCTCGGCTACGAGCCCGGCAGTCCCGAGCGCGACGAGCTTCGGCGCCGCCTCGACGAGCTCTCCTCCGAGCGCCTCGCGATCCCACTGGTGATCGGCGGTGAGGACGTCGAGACCGGCGACACGTTCGAAGCGGTCATGCCGCACAAGCGCAGCCACGTCCTCGCCGACGTCCAGAAGGGCGGTGCCGCCGAGGTCGACCGCGCGATCGCTGCCGCCGCCGACGCCTGGGAGGACTGGTCGCGCACGCCGTGGGAGGACCGTGCCGCCGTCTTCCTCCGCGCCGCCGAGCTCCTCGCAGGCCCGTGGCGCCAGACCCTGAACGCGGCCACGATGCTCGGCCAGTCGAAGACCGCGCACCAGGCCGAGATCGACGCCGCCTGCGAGCTCATCGACTTCTGGCGCTTCAACGTCCAGTACATGACGCGGATCTACGAGGAGCAGCCGATCTCCTCGCCCGGCGTCTGGAACCGCCTCGAGTACCGGCCGCTGGAGGGCTTCGTCTTCGCCGTCACGCCCTTCAACTTCACCTCGATCGCCGGCAACCTCCCCACGTCGGCCGCACTGATGGGCAACACGGTCGTCTGGAAGCCGGCCTCGACCGCCGCCGTCAGCGCGCACTTCCTCATGCAGCTGTTCGAGGAAGCAGGGCTGCCGCCCGGCGTGATCAACCTCGTCTACGGCTCGGGCGCCGCCGTCGGCGACCCCGCGCTCGCGAGCGAGCACCTCGCAGGCATCCATTTCACCGGCTCGACCCCCGTCTTCCAGGGCATGTGGAAGACGGTCGGCGAGAACATCGCCGGCTACCGCAACTACCCGCGGATCGTCGGCGAGACCGGCGGCAAGGACTTCATCGTCGCGCACCCGAGCGCCGACGCCGAGGCTCTCGCGACCGCGATCCTCCGCGGCAGCTTCGAGTACCAGGGCCAGAAGTGCTCGGCCGCCTCACGCGTCTTCGCGCCCGCGAGCCTCTGGCCGCAGGTGCGCGACCGGGTCGCTGAGGAGATCGGCCGGATGAAGATGGGCGACGTCGCCGACTTCTCGAACTTCGTCGGCGCAGTGATCGACGCGAGCTCGTTCGCGACCCAGAAGGAGGCGATCGAAGAGGCGAAAGCGTCCGGCAGCGCGTCGATCGTCGCCGGCGGCACTTACGACGACAGCGACGGTTGGTTCGTCGAGCCGACCGTGATCGAGACGACCGACCCGCGCTTCCGGACGATGCAGGAGGAGCTGTTCGGGCCGGTTGTCACCGCCTTCGTCTACGACGACTCGCGCTACGACGACACGCTGGACCTCGTCGACAAGGGCACGACGTACGGCCTCACCGGCGCGGTCTTCGCGCGTGACCTCGACGCGATCGAGAAGACTCGCGACCGGCTCCGCTACGCGGCCGGCAACTTCTACGTCAACGACAAGCCGACCGGAGCCGTCGTCGGCCAACAGCCGTTCGGCGGCGCTCGCGCGTCCGGCACGAACGACAAGGCCGGCTCGATGTGGAACCTGATCCGCTGGGTCAGCCCGCGCACGATCAAGGAGACGTTCGTGCCGCCGCGCGACTACCGCTACCCGTTCCTCGGGCCAGACCCCGAGTAGTTCAGGCGCGGCCGGCCTTGTGCAGCTGGGCGTAGACGCCGCGCGCGACCTTCGCGGGCACACCCGGCACGCCCTCGAGCTCCTCCGGCGTCGCGGCGATCATCGCCTCGACCGAGCCGAAGTGGTTGAGGAGCGCCCTCCGCCGTGCCGGCCCGACGCCCTCGAGCTCGTCGAACAGCGACGCGAAGCCGCGCGACTCGCGCCGCTGCCGGTGGAAGCCAACGGCGAAGCGATGCGCCTCGTCACGAATCCGCTGGAGGAGCTGGAGACCCGGGTCGTGCCGCGAGAGGACGACCGGCTTCGCCCGTCCCGGCACGAAGACCTCCTCCTCCCGCTTCGCGAGCGCGATCACCGCGACGCGAGGCAGGTCGAACGCCTGCATCGCGGCGAGCGCCGCCGCGAGTTGGCCTTTGCCGCCGTCGACCACCACGAGGTTCGGCGTCGCCGCGAACGACTCGTCGTACTCGTCGGTGGTGACGCCGGCGGCTAGCCGCGCGAAGCGTCGTGAGACCATCTCTCCCATCGCCGCGAAGTCGTCCATCCCCGCCTGCCCGCGGATCCCGAACTTGCGGTAGTGCGCCTTCTTCGGTAGTCCGTCCTGGAAGACGACCATCGAGCCGACGTTGTCCTGGCCCATCGCCGTCGAGATGTCGAAGCACTCGATGCGCAGCGGCAGCGCCTCGAGGTTCAGCGTCTCACGCAGCTGCTCGAGCGCCTCGACGCGGCGCAGCCGGCGCTGCTCGCCCTGCGCGAGGTCGCTCGTGAGCACGTGGAGAGCGTTCTCGTCGGCGAGCCGCTGCAGGCGCCGCTTCTCCCCCCGCTCGGCCGTGCGGATCTCGACCCGCGCCCCGCGCCGCTCCGACAGGAGCTCGGCTAGCGCGGACAGGTCTTCGACGTCGCTCGGCACCACGATCTGCGGCGGCAAGCTCGGCGCGCTGCCGTAGTACTCGAGCCCGAACGACTCGAGAATCGTCGTCACGTCCTGGCCGCCGACGTTCTCGAGATGGAACGAGTGCCGATCGACCATCTTGCCGCCGCGCAACGGGAAGATCTGGACGACGGCACGGTCGCCCTCGGCCGCGAACCCGATGACGTCCACCGTGCCGACCGACTGCCGTTCCACGGCCTGCCGCTCGACGAGGTGCTGAACCGCGAACAACCGGTTGCGATAGCGCGCCGCGTCCTCGAAACGCTCGTCCGCCGCCGCGTCGTGCATCCGCCGCTCGAGCTCGCGCTGGATCGGCTTCACGTCGCCAGAGAGGAACTCGATCACGCCGTCGATGATCCCGCGGTAATCCTCGACCGACACGTAGCCGACGCACGGCGCGAGGCAGCGGTCGATGTGGTAGTCGAGGCACGGAATCCCGCTGTGCCGGCCGGGCTTCGGCCCCTCGCACGGTCGGTAGCGGAAGACGCGATTGAGGACGTCGAGCGTCTCCCGCACCTTCTTCGCGTTCGCGTACGGGCCGAAGTACCAGACTCCAGGCCGGTGCCGCTCGCGGGTGAACATCACGCGCGGGTACTCGTCCTCGACCGTGACGGCGATGTACGGGAACGACTTGTCGTCGCGCAGCCGCACGTTGAAGGGCGGCCGGTGACGCTTGACGAGGTTCTGCTCGAGATGGAGCGCCTCCACCTCGCTGCCCGTCACGATCACCTCGACGTCCGCAACGCGCGCCGGCAGGCTCTGGATCTGCGGTCGCCCGTCGGTCGTCCGCTGGAAGTAGGAACGGACGCGCGGCCGCAGCGACTTCGCCTTGCCGACGTAGAGAAGCTCGCCGTCCGCGTCCCGGAAGAGGTAGACGCCCGGCCTCGCGGGGAGCGATTTCAGCTGGTTTTCGACCCGGGCGGCCACGACGGCCACCGTATCCGAGGCCTAGACGGTTACGGCCACCTGCTCCGACGCGCCTCCGGCAACGAGCCGGCCGTCCTGGTAGACGCGCTCGATCCGTGACGCGAGGTCGCCGAAGTCGAACGGGTCGCCCGAGACGACGACCAGGTCGGCGCGCTTCCCCGGCTCGATCGTGCCGAGGCTGCGCCCAAGACCCATCAGCTCGGCCGCGGTGCGAGTGGTCGAGGCGAGCACGTCCTCCGGGCTCATGCCTCCGTCGGCCATCAACTGGAGCTCTTCGAGATTCGTGCCGTGCGGGACGACCCCGGCATCGGTGCCCATCGCCACTTTGACGCCGGCCGCGACGGCGCGCCGGAAGGAGTCCTGGTGCGCCTCGACGACCTCCGCCGCCTTCACGATGACGTTCGCCGGGATGGGCGCGCCCGCCTCCGCCGCGCGGCGCACGCCGTGCGGCGCGACGAGCGTCGGAACGAGGTACGCACCGTGCTCGAGCATGAGCTCGATCGCCTCGTCGTCGAGGTAGATGCCGTGCTCGATCGAGCGGACGCCGGCCCGAACCGCGTTCTTGATGCCCACGGTCGACTGCGCGTGCGACATCACCCAGAGACCGACAGCACGAGCCTCGCTGACAATCGTCTCGATCTCCTCGAGCGAGAAACCCGGCTGGTCGGGTGAGTCGCGCGGCGAGAGGACACCGCCAGAGGTGGCGATCTTGATCACGTCGGCGCCGTCGCGGATGAGCTCACGGACCTTGCGCCTCGCCTCGTCGACCCCGTCGACGATCGAGGACGGCATTCCCGGGTACTCCGGGAAGAGCTCGCCCGTGCCGCCCGACGGCATCCAGCCGTCGCCGTGGCCGCCCGTCTGGCTGAGCATCGTCAGCGAGATCTGGAGCCGCGGCCCTCGGACGATCCCGTCCTCGACTGCCTGCTTGACGCCGAGGTCGGCGCCGCCCGCGTCGCGCACGGTCGTGATGCCGATCCCAATAGTCGCGTCGAGGTTCCGAACCGCGTCGTAGAAGCGGTACGAGAACGGTGTCTGGAGATGCCTCCAGATGTCGACGTGACCGATCATCACGTGCACGTGGGTGTCGATGAGGCCTGGCAGAAGCGTCGACCCGCCGACGTCGATCTGCTCGTCGCCGTCCAGCCCGACGCCGACCTCGGCGATCTGCCCGTCGACCACCGCGACATCCGCGTCTGCGACAGCCGCGCCGGTCCCGTCGAACACCCGTCCGCCCGCGAATACCGTCCTCACCCTCGGCTCCCTTCGTCGCTCTCTCTCGGAAGACAAGCCTATCGCCGCCGTTCGCGGGGTTGGCTCATCCCGGCGGCCGCGATAGCCTCCGAGCATGGAGCAGCCGACCCTTCACCGGCTCGAGGGGATCTCGCCGCGGGCGTTCCAGCACCCGGCCGACCGCGCGGCGACCGCCGCGCTGGCCCAGATCCCCGGCGTCGACCAGGTCGTGCGGAAGTTGACCGAGCTCAAGTACGAGCGCGCACTGCGGCAGATGCTGCTGGCGAACGCGGTCAAGATCGGGCCACAGCAGCTGCCCGAGCTGTGGACGGTCTACGAGCGGGCCGGGGAGACGCTCGACATGCCGGCGCTGCCCGATCTTTACACCACCTATCTCGGATCGCCCAACGCGATGGCGATCGGTGCCGGTCGGCCGATCATCGTCGTCTCGTCGCAGTTCGTCGAGCTTCTCGACCCCGACGAGGTCTGGGCCGTCTCCGGACACGAGCTCGGGCACGTGCTGGCGGATCACGTCCTCTACACGACGACGCTCGCGATCCTGCTCCAGCTCCAGGGCGTACTCCCCTTCCTGATCCGGCTCCCGTACCGCGCGGTCCTGGCGGTGCTGCTCGAGTGGTCCCGCTCGGCCGAGCTGACCGCCGACCGGGCAGGCGCACTCGCCTGCCGCGATCCGCTCGCCTACTGCCGCATGCTCATGGTGATGGCGGCGGGCGTGCCCTCGAGCCGCCTCGACCTCGACGCCTTCCTTCGCCAGGCGTCCGAGTACGAGGAGTGGGACTCGCGCTGGGATCGGCTGCTGCGGATCCTCGCCGAACGGCGCGGAACCCATCCCTATGCGGTGCGCCGCGTCCAGCAGCTCATGGAATGGGTGCGCGGCGGCGACTACGACCGCATTCTCGGCGGCCAGTATCCGCGCCGAGGCGAGAGCGATGTTCGAGGCGATGCCGACAAGGCGTCGGAGTACTACGTGAACAAGATGTGGAGCATCTACCGCGACGCGAGCGACGCAAGCCAGGGTCTCCGCGACAAGGTCGACGGCTGGCTCAAGCGCGACGCGGAGCCCGAGGAGCCCGAGGAGCCCGCAGAGCCTCGGTAGCATTTCGCGGCGTGGAGGGCCAGTACGTCGCGTACAGCTTCTACCGCGTCGATCCGGCGTGGCGGCGGCTCCCCGTGGAGGAGCGCAAGGCGCACAAGGACGAGCTCGCCGAGGTCGTGGACTCCTTCGCGGAGCGCTTCGAGCACCTGCGCGCATACAGCACCGCAGGCGTCCGGCCCGACTCCGACTTCTTCCTCTGGAAGATCACGGAGCGGTACGAGTCGCTGGAGGGGCTCGGCGCGGCGCTCAACGGCACCGCCCTCGCGGGCTGGCTCGAGACGACCTACTCGTACCTCGCGACGACGAAGGCGTCGCAGTACACCAGCGCGCGCAAGGCGCGGAAGATCACGCCGCACGGCCTCCCCTATCTCGTCGTCTACCCGTTCGTGAAGGTGCGGCCGTGGTACGCGCTGCCTGAGGAGGAGCGCCAGCGCGCGATGAACGAGCACATCCGGATCGGCCGCGAGGAGTTCCCCGGGATCAAGAACCACACGACCTACTCGTTCGGCATCGACGACCAAGAGTTCATGACCGCGTTCGAGTGCGAGGAACCGGCCGACTTCATGCACCTGATGCTGCGCCTGCGCGATAGCGAGGCTTCGCGGTACACGGAGCGCGACACGCCGATCTTCGTCGGCCGCCATGTGCCGATCCGCGAGGCGCTCGCCGCGCTCGACGGCGCCTCCGCTCGCGTCGAGGCCTGAGCCCCGGCTAGACGTACGTGTGCTGGTCGCGCCAGGTGCGCCACATGGCGATCCCGCAGAGCACGAGGATGGCCACGAAGGCCAGGACCTCGTAGCCGACCGCGCCGCCGTACCAGTAGACGCCGACGTCCGCGACCGCCACGATCGCCGCGCCGTAGAAGACCCAGCGCGCACGCTGGGACCAGGTCGAGATCCCCTCTCGGCGCTCGCGCCAGACGAGGAAGATGAAGTACACGATCGCGAGCAGGAACGCGATGCGCGCCAGCGTGTTCAGCGCCACCAGCGTCTGCTCGAGCTGGAGCACCACGATCACCCCGGCAATCGCCGCGAGGATCAGCATCCCTCGCAGGAACGGGTTGATACGCGAGAAGAACCGGTTGCTCATGTTGCGGTCAAGTACGCCCGCACCGCGAGCGCTCCTGCCACCAAGGTAGCGCCCGTGAACCACGCGAGGCGTCCGCGCCGCTCCGCAGGCGCATACATCCACGGCGCGAGCACGGCGAGCAGCGACAGCGTCCCGTAGAGATAGTGGAGCTTGTCGGCTGCGCGATGGTGGCTCGAGAGCAGCAGGAGCCCGATCCCGACCTGCGCGACGAGCAGGGTCTGGGCGAGCGCGAGGAGATGGGTCAGAAGCCCGCGCGGCTCCCTGTATCGGTAGTACGTCCAGGCTCCGACCACCGCCGCCCCGAACGTCGCGGTGAGCACGGCAAACGCGACGGCATGGTGGACGCCGACCATGGCGCGGCGCAGCCTAGCGATGCTGGCAGGTCACTACGCCGCGGCAGCTTTCGAGCCGGGCAAGCTCAGAGTGCAGTGCGTCCACCTGTGCCGGCGACAGCTTCCGGTAGGTGTTCGTCAGCTCGTACGGATCCGACTTGAGGTCGTAGTACTCACGCTCGCCGTTCGCGTACTCCACGTACGTGGAGTGCGGCAGCCGGAGCGCCTCGTAGGTCGAAGGGTTCCCGCTACCCGCCTGCGGCGCATCAGGCCCGGCCGAAGTCGCGAAGTCAGGCCCGTGGTGCTCGACGAGCGCGGCATCGCGCCAGTCGGGCGCCGGCTGTCCGCGCAGGAGCGGGACAAGGCCTTTCCCGTCGACGAGCGGCGACGGGCCGGCCCGGCCGAGGCGGACGAAGGTCGGGTAGAGGTCGACGTTCTCGGTGACCCGGGCGACGTCCTGACCCGCGGCGACGTCCGGGCCGGTGACGACGAGCGGCACGCGAATGTCCGTCTCGAATGCGGTCAGCTTGCCCGGCGTCAGCCGGTGGTCGCCCAGGTGGTACCCGTTGTCGGAGCTGAAGAAGATGTAGGTGTTGCCGGCCACACCGGCGCGCTCGAGGGTCTGCTCGATCTTCCCGATCAGATCGTCGACTGCTTGCACCGCCTGCGCTCGCTCGCGGTACGCGCTGTCGATCTGGCTGATCTGTCCCGGAGTCAGCGACGGGTGGCCGCGCAGCCAGGAAGGCTTGTCCGAGACGTCCGCCTCGTTGAACGCCGGTGTGCGCGGAGTCTGCAGCCCCGGGAAGTCCGCCGCGTCTCGCGGCGCCGGCGTGTAGGGCATATGCGGCGCAAACGTGGCGATCTCGAGAAAGAACGGCTTGCCCGCCGCAGCTGCGCCGTTGATGAACGCGCTGCCCTTGCTGGCGAGCACGTCGGTGAGGTATGCGCTCGGACGGGAGCCGTAGTGGACGAGCCTGCCGTTCGCGTTGAGGTTGTAGTTGAACTCCGAATAGGCGTTGCCGGCCACGTCCCACTTGCTCCAGCCGAGTGGGATGTAAAGCGGCTTGCCGTCGACGCGCCGCTGCGGCGTGTAGCCGTTGAGGTACTTGCCCATCAAGGCCGTGCGGTAGCCGTGCTCCTGCAGGCGGGTGGCGAACGTGTCGGTCTCCTCACCGCGCGTGTTGAAGAGCTTGAAACCGCCGTCGGGGCCGTTGGTGAAGATCCCCGTGTTGTGCGGGTAGCGGCCGCTGAAGATCGAGGCGCGCGAGGGGCAGCAGAGCGAGTCGGTGACGATGTAGTTCGTGAACGTCGTGCCCTGCGACTGGAGCTGTCGGACGTGCGGCATGTACTGGACGAGGTTCCAGTCGAGGTCGTCTGTCAGGACGAAGACGATGTTCGGCCCCTTGGGCGCGGCGCGGGCCTCCGCGCCGACCGCGGCGATCAGCCCGATCAGCGCCAGCAGCGCCAACGTCCAGTAGAGCGGCTTGAACTTCAGGTCGGGCCTCCAAGGCTTCGATTGGCGCCGAGCTCGCACCCCGCACGACACAGGCTAGTGAAGGGTGCTACTCGCTCTCGGTCTGGCCGGGGTCGGGCGCCGGCTCCGGGGGCGTTCCCTCGTCGGGCGGCGGATACGGCTCCGGGACCTGGGCCGGCTGAGGCGGGTTGCCCTCGTCGGGTGGCGGATACGGGGCACTTGGTTCGTTCGGTGTGACCATCAGCGTCTCCTCTACCGGAAGACGGGCGCGGCGAATCCTCTCGTCGGCGCCGGCGAGCCGGACTGCGAGCTCGTCCTCGATCCGCTTCCCCTCCTGCTCGAGCTCTACGAGCCGTTCCCGGGCCTCGCGCTCCGCAGACGTGTCGCCCCGCCAGACCGCGTCGCCGAGCGCCTGCAGCGCCGGGCCACGCTCCACGGAGATCGCGTCGAGCCGCGACCGCGTGCGCCAGCGGTTGAGCGCCGTATCGAGCCTCGTCCGCCATACCTCGGCCGTGGTCGCGGCGTGCGCACGGCCGTCGGCCGCCAGGCGGGAGGAGTGCTGCATCCACGCGTCGGCGCTGCGGCGAGTCGCCTCCCCGAGCGCGGCGAGCAAGACGATCGCGAGCAGCAAGAGCACGATGCCCCACGCCCAGCTCCTGGTGGCGAACAGGCCGATGGCGGCTCCGAAGGCAGCAAAGCCGAGACAGAGGAGGACGAAGCGCGCGGGTAGCCCGAGCCAGCGCCGCTCGACGCTCTCGTGCACGACGGGGCCGGGGACGGTCTCCACGGAGGGCACCTCGCCCGCCGGGGCGCCACAGCTCGAGCAGAAGCGCGCGCCGGGCGCGAGCTCCTCGCCGCACTTAGGGCACGCGCTGTCCTGGATCGGAGATGCGCTCATGGCGGGCTTGTTCCCCACCCTCCAAGGCTCGTAACACCTCCGCAGCGCGCCTGCGCAGCGGGCCTACCTGCGCCCGGTAGTCCTCGTCCGACACCTTGCCCGTGCGGTGGTCGAACTCGAGCTCCTTCAGCGCCGCGAGCGCGCGATCGCGTTCCTCGGCGAGCGCGAGCCGCTCCCGCGCCTCTGGAGAGAGCTCGTCGAGACGGTCGCTTGCGGGAGAGGGGTCGCGGAGGAACGGGCGCGCGACGAAGACGACTACGACGACCGCGATCACGGCCGCGAGGGCGAGCGCCCACTCCACGTCAGATTCCTGCCGGCGCAGCGCCCGCGGCATAGCGTGCGGCGAGCCGGCGCTGCTCGACCGCGTCGGGCCACATCGCAATCAGTGCACCCGCTACGAAGACGAAGCCCGCGACCCAGATCAGGTTGACGAGCGGCTTCACGAAGACCTTGAGGTCGATGTTGGTCGTGTGCGTCCCGGCGACCCGCGCCGTCGTGAAGACGTCCCCGATCGAGCGCGGGTCGTGGTAGATGGAGGCCTCGTTGGCGACGCCCTCGATGAAGTAGTGGTTGGCCCCCGGGTCGAGGCGGAAGTGCTCGCCGTGACCGGACACCGCGAGCTGCGCCCGGTAGCCGGTGTAGTTCGACCCTTTCACACCGGTCAGGCCGGTGTACGTGAGTGTGTAGCCGGCAGCCTCCATCGAGTGCCCCGGCCGCAGGATCTGCTCCCGCTGCGTCTGGTACGCGCTCGAGCCCGCAATCCCGATCGCGAGCAGGACGATCGCGGCGTGCACGATGTAGCCGCCGTAGCGCCGCCGGTTCCGGGAGATCAGCCTGGCGATTCCTCCCGCGGCCCCGCGGCCGCGCACGAACTCGAGCACGATGGAGGCGGCGACGAAGGCCGAGAACGTGTACGTGAGCAGGCCCGGCAGCGAGCTTCCGAAGCCGAGCACGAGCAGCACGACACCGGTCACGACGGCCACCGTGAACGGGATGACGAACGTCTTGCTCAGCGAGCGGAGCGACGCCCTCCGCCACGCCACGAGCGGGCCGATCCCCATCAGGAGCAGAAGCGGCAGCCCGAAGGTGTGGAGGAAGAAGTCGTAGTACGGCCCCGCGACCGAGCGCGACTGGCCGCGCACGGCGTCGGTGAGGATCGGGTAGAGGACACCCCAGAGGATCGTGAGGCAGAGGGCGACGAGCAGCAGGTTGTTGTAGAGGAACGTCGCCTCGCGCGAGACGAGCGATTCGAGCTTCGTCTTCGTCCGCAACAGCGGCAGGCGCCAGCGGATGAGTGCGATCGAGAAGAACACCATCAGGCCGAGGAAGGCGAGGAACCAGCCGCCGATCGAGCTCTTCGAGAACGAGTGGATCGAGTCGATCACGCCCGACCGCGTGAGGAACGTGCCGAAGAGCGAGAGGTTGAAGGCGAGCGCGACGAGGATCATGTTCCAGACCTTCAGCATCCCGCGCTTCTCCTGGATCATCACGGAGTGGAGGAACGCCGTGGCCGCGAGCCACGGCATGAGCGCAGCGTTCTCGACCGGATCCCAGGCGTAGTAGCCGCCCCAGCCGATCTCGACGTACGCCCAGTGGGCACCGATCAGTTGCCCGACGCCGAGAAACGTCCAGGCCGCCAGCGTCCAGCGGCGCGTCGCCACGATCCACCGCTCGTCGGTGCGGCCGGAGAGGAGCGCGCCCATCGCGAACGCGAACGGCACGGAGAGCCCGACGTAGCCGAGGTAGAGCAGCGGCGGGTGGGCGAGCATGTACGGGTTCTGCAGGCTCGGCACCATGCCGTTGCCGTCCGGCCTCGGGGGCTGGACGTTGAAGGGGCTCGAGACGAAACAGAGCATGAAGGCGAAGAAGACGGCGATGAGCCCGAAGACGGGCACCGTCCACGCGACGAGCTCGCGCGAGCGGCGGTTGAGCCAGACTGCGAGCCCCGCGTAGCCCGTGAGCACGAGCAGCCAGAGCATGAGCGACCCCTCCTGGCCGCCCCAGAACGCGGAGAGCGCATAGCCGAGCGGCAACTTGTGGCTCGTGTGCTGCCAGACGTAGACGAAGGTCATGTCCCGCCGGCCCAGGGCGACGAATAGGACGATCGCCGCAACGAGCGTCACCGGGAAGGCCGCGAGCAGCGCGTTCTGCGCCGACAGCGCGAGCCGCCGCCGCCGCTTCCACGCGGCGTACGAGCCGGCGACCAGCGCGTAGGCGACGAGGCCGAAGGCGAGGAGAAGCGCCGCGCGCCCGAGCGGGGCCATCGGTTAGGTGTTCGAGGACTTGGACTTCGCCGGCGCGTAGTGATCCGGGCACTTCGTCACGAGCGAGCCGCGCTTCGCGACGAAGACACCGTCGCGAAGCCTCCCCTGGACGGTGATGTCGCCGCCCGTCTTGAACAGGTCGGGGACGCTGCCGCGGTACACGACCGGGACGCGGGCGGCCGTCGCATTGCCGATGTCCTTGATCCGGAAGCGCAGGCCACCGTTCGTGTAGGCGTTGCCCCGAGGCGTGCCGACGACCTTGCCGACGAGCGCGACGTCACCGGTATGTCCGGCGAGCGAGCTCGGGGTGACGTCGGCGATGCCGTTTCCGGCGAGAGCCGTGTAGACGACGAAGATGGCGAGCACGGCCGCCACCGAGAGGGCAATCACGAGCCGCGCAGGACTGGATCCCACGGGCTGCATCGTAGCCCTCGCGCGCCCGCGGGAGCGGCAGTGGCGCTAGCTCTGCGGCGACTTGGTCGGCTTGCGCGCGGGGATGCGGTACCCGTGCTCGTGGCAGAGCGAGCCGGGGGCGTCCTCGGTGAGCGCGTCGCAGTAGCCCTTCCCGTACGCGGCCCGGAGGAATGCGGCGACGACGTCGAGGTTCCACTCGGTCACGTCGAGTGTCTCGCGCCAGAGGTCGGCGAGGCGGAGATCGATGTCGAGCTCGAGCAGATCGATTCTGGAGGGGCTCTTGGGCATGGCGAAAAACGTAGAAACAGGGTCGGACGGCATAGGCTCCCTCGAATGGGCGAGATCCGGTACGGGCCTAGCGGACTGCCCGAGGCACCGACGTTCGAGGAGGCGTTCGCGGCGCTTGCGGCGGAGGGCTACCTCGCCTGCGAGATCGGATTCGTCAGCGGTTTCTGGCTCGACTACGAGACGGCTCCGCTGTTCGCGGCCGCAGCGGACGCCGCGGACGTCGCGCTCTCGGTGCACGCGCCGCTCGCGGCTTTCATGGGTCACGCCGATCGGGGCAAGAAGTTCAAGATGGCGCTCGGGATGCTCGACCACACCGCGGGCCTCGCCAAAGCCTGCGGTGCGCGGCTGGTCGTCTTCCATCCGGGCTTCCTCCTCGGCCGCGACCGCGAGCAGACGATCGCCGACGTCGTCGACCAACTCGAGGACCTCCGCAAACGGCTCGAGGCAAAGGACCGCCTCGTCCCGTTCGGCGTCGAGGTGATGGGTCGCGTGCGCGACTTCGGCTCGATCGACGACGTCTTGGCAATCGCGGCGCAGGTCGACTTCGTCCGCCCCGTGCTCGACTTCGCCCACATGCACGCGACGAGCGACGGCGCCTTCCTCGAGGCCGATGCGTTTGCCGACGCCCTCGCCGCCGCGGACGCCGTCCTCGAGCCCGGCGCGCCGTTCCACATCCACTTCAGCGACATCCAGTACGCGAACCGGAACGAGACGAAGCACCTTCCCTACGGCGAGGGGACGCTGCGCGCCGAGCCGCTCCGCGAGGCTCTCGCGCGATTCGAGCGGCCGGCGACGGTGATCAGCGAGGCGCCTGACGCCGCATCGACGCGGGCTATAGGCGACGTGCTGCTCGACCAGTCTTGACCGAAAGCCAAATCGCGGCAACCGCTGCGGTCCTGGTGCTCGTCTCACTCGCTCTGCTCGGCGCGGCGACGAGCGCTCGCTCACAACCTCAGCGGCTACGAGGCTACGTCTTCGTCAAATTCAACGGCTGGGGCGGGGTGAAGCTCAGCAAGGGACTCTTCGGGCATTCGACCCTCAGCTGCACCAACGCGAAGTGCCCAGCAACGGTCAAGCTGCTCCGCAGCCGTCGTGTCGTGCTTGTCGCGAAGCCCTACAAGGGCTGGAAGCTCACCGGCTGGTACGGCCCATGCAAGAGCAGGAAGCCGAAGTGCGTGATCGACGCCGCGCACGAGCATCGGAACCGGTTCGGCGAGCGCGAGATCCATGTCGGCGTCAAGTTCATTCCCGTCGGGCGCGGGCTCACCCGGGCAAACCCGATCCCGCTCGGAACCGCCGCCGACACCCCGGACAAATTCGTCGTGCGGGTCAACTCGGCCAACTCGAATGTACAGCTGTCGCCGCCCGCGCCGGCCGGCTCGGAGTACTTCGACGCGAATGTGACCGTGACGTACACGGGGCGCGGCTTGCGGAACCCCTCCTTCGACGGCTTGTCTGCTGTCGGAAGTCACAATCACTACGGCGACGGCACCGACTCATGCCCCGATCCGGGCCCGCAACCAGCTTTGGACTTCCATGACCCGCTCCACTCCGGCGAGTCCAGAACCGGTTACTTCTGCTGGACGATCGCTGCGAACGACGCCGACAGCCTCGAGTTCGTGGTCGGCGGGGGCAGCCTCGACTTCCCCGGCACGACCTGGTTCGCGCTTCGCTAGGCCGGTCTGTGGCAGACGGCTTCGACGTTGTTGCCGTCGGGGTCGAGGACGTAGCCGCCGTAGTAGTCGTCGTGATACCAGCGGATGCCGGGCGCGCCGTTGTCGGTTCCACCCGCCTCGAGCGCGGCCGCGTGGAAGGCGTCGACGAGCTCGCGGCTCTCGGCGCCGAACGCGATGTGCAGCCGTCCCCGCGCGGGCTCCCCGTGCGCCTCGAGGAAGAACGACGGCCTGCCTCCGTCGTCCGTGCCGAATCCGGCCGCCGCTCCCGAGAACTCCATGAGGAGGCCATAGCCAAGCGGCGCGAGCGCCTGTTCGTAGAACTCCTTGCTTCGCTGGTAGTCGGCGACGCCGATGCCGACATGGTCGAGCATTCCCATCACTCTCTCCTCTCCGTAGCCGTCGCATAGCATCGCGCCCGTGCTCGATCCGAAGGTCTTCAAAGCGTACGACGTGCGCGGGATCTATCTCGACGAGCTCGACGAGGCCGGCGCGGAGGCGATCGGACGCGCCTACGTCGAGCAATTCGAGCCGCGTCGGATGGCCGTCGGCCGCGACATGCGCCTCTCGTCACGGGCAATGCAGGAAGCGCTGATGCGCGGCGCCACGGCTGCCGGGGCGGACGTGCTCGACCTCGGTCTCGTGGGAACCGAGATGGTCTACTTCGCGGTCGGCTCGCTCGAGCTCGACGGCGGTGCGATGGTCACGGCCTCGCACAATCCGAAGCAGTACACCGGGATGAAGCTCGTCCGCCGCGGCGCCCTGCCGGTCGGCGGGGAGTCCGGCCTCTTGGACGTGCGCGAAAGAGCCATGTCCGGTGCCAGGCACCGGACGCGTCCCGAAGGGACTGTGGCCGAATACGACATCTGGCCGGCGTACGTCGATCGCGTGTTGTCGTTCGTGGAAGTTCCCGCGATCAAGCCGCTGAAGGTCGTGATCGACGCGGCGAACGGGATGGCCGGAACGATGCTGCCGCCGGTGCTCGAGCGGCTGCCCATCGACGCGGTTCGCTGCTACTTCGAGCCCGACGGCTCGTTCCCGAACCACGAGCCGAACCCGCTCCTGCCCGAGAACCGCGAGTTCATCGTCCGCAAGACCCTCGAGGAGGGCGCCGACCTCGGGGTCGCCTTCGACGGCGATGCCGACCGCTGCTTCTTCGTCGACGACTCCGGAGAGTTCGTCCCGGGCGACTTCGTGACCGCTCTCTTCGCGGGAAGCGTGCTCGACAAGGAGCCGGGCGCGAAGATCATCTACGACGTGCGCGCAAGCCGCGCGGTGCCGGACACGATCGAGCGCGACGGCGGCGTTCCGCTCGTGAACCGCGTCGGCCATGCGTTCATCAAGGCGCGGATGCGCAAGGAGGACGCCGCCTTTGCCGGCGAGGTCTCCGGCCACTACTACTTCCGCGACTTCAGCCAGGCCGACTCGGGCGTCGTCCCGTTCCTGCTCATGCTCGAGCTGATCTCCAAGAGCGGCCGGGGACTGTCGGAGATCCTCGCGCCGCTCCGCTTGCGCTACTTCATCACCGGCGAGATCAACACGCCCGTTCCGGACGTCGCGCTGAAGCTGCAGGAGCTGAAGGAGCGGTTCGCCGACGGGCGCGTGTCGCACCTCGACGGGATCTCGGTCGACTACGACGACTGGCACTTCAACGTGCGCCCCTCCAACACCGAGCCGCTGCTGCGCCTCAATCTCGAGGCGACGTCGGAGGAGCTGATGGAGCAGAAGCGCGACGAGGTTCTCGAGGTGATCCGCTCGTGAAGCCGCCGTTCAAGTTCAGTGCGCGAACGCGTGTGGGCTTCTCGGACACCGATGCGCAGGGGATCGTCTACTACGGCCGCTACAACCCCTACTTCGACCTCGCGCGTGTCGAGTACCTCCGCTCCCTCGGGCTCCTGCAACGGCACGGCGAGGTGGGAGACTTCGTGATGCGGGCGAACGACGTCGAGTACTTCGCGCCCGCCGTCTTCGACGACGAGATCGAGGTCTGCGTCCGCGTCTCGCGGCTCGGCCGCACGAGCGTCACCTTCACCTTCGCCGCCCATCGCCTCCCCGACGATCTGCTCATGGTCACGGCGCACCAGACGCTCGTCTACGTCGACCTCGCCGAGCGGAGGGCCTGTCCCGTCCCGGACGCCTACCGCGAGGCCGTCCTCGCTTTCGAGGGGAGACGATGTCGACGCCTGACGCCGACGAGCAGCTGCGCCAGACAGTGACGGAGCTCGCGGCGCGGGACGGCTGCACCTGGGCCGGGATCTACTTCGCCGAGGGTGACAACCTCGTGCTCGGGCCGGAGGCGGGCACGCCCGAGCCCGAGCGGCGTGCGACTGTCCCGGTGCTGTGGCGAGGCACACGCGTCGCCGAGCTCGCGGTCGACGGCGAGGTCGCGCTGCGGAGCTCGAGACCGTCGCCGCACGCGATCGCCGACCTCTGCCTCGTCGGTTGGGACACCGGCGGCGAGGTGTGGCAAAGCTAACGATCCCGTCCCTCGTTCGAGTGACGCGCCCCGCTCCAGCAATGGGCTCTCCCTCGAACGGGGTAACCCACGGTTGGTGAGCCTGGATCCCTCGAACGAGGGAAGCTGCTACGAGGGTGTCACGCGACGGGCGTCGAACACGCCGTCGACGTTGCGGAGCGAGCCGAGCAGACCGCGGAGCGCCTTGACGTCGCCGACCTCGGCCACGTACCAGTTGCGGGCCATCTGATCTTCCACGGTGCCGCCGTACGAGACGATGTTGGAGCCGTACTCGGCAAACGTCCGCGCCACGTCCTCGAGCAGGCGCGGCCGATCCCAGGAGTCGACCGCGATCTGGACGCGGAAGCTCTGGGTGCCGCCTCCCTCCCACTCGACCGGCGTGAACCGCTCGGGGTTGCGACGTAGCGCGCGGACGTTCGGGCAGTCGCCGCGGTGGATCGTGATCCCCTTGCCGAGCGAGATGTAGCCGACGATGTCGTCGCCCGGAACCGGCGTGCAGCACTTCGCGAGCCGGACGAGGACGTCCTCGACACCGATCACGTTGATCCCGTAGCTGTCGCTGCCGGTGGCCTCCCGAGCCCGCGGCTTCTTGACCGGAACCTGCTCCTCGGCGACCTCGCCCACCTTGAGCTGCTGGAGAACCTTGTCGACGATCTTCGACGCGGTCAGCTTCCCGGAGCCGAGCGCGATGTAGAACTCGTCGGCCTTCTTGTAGCCCGACTCACGGATCACGCCCGCGAGCACGGCGGAGCCGTTGAGCTTCTTGTAGGGCAGGTTCTGGCCCTTGAGCGCGTTCTCGAGCAGCTCGCGGCCCTTCGCCTCGAGGTCCTCCTTCTGCTCGCGGGAGAAGAACTGGCGGATCTTGTTGCGGGCTCGCGACGAGGCGACGAGCGAGAGCCAGTCGCGCGACGGGCCGCGCGCGGCGGACTTGCCCGTGAGGATCTCGACGCGATCGCCGCTGCGCAGGCGGTAGTGGAGCGGCACGATCCGGCCGTTCACCTTCGCGCCGACCGTGCGGTGCCCCACGTCGGTGTGGACGGCGTAGGCAAAGTCGATCGGCGTCGCGCCCGCCGGCAGCGTCTTCACCTCTCCCTTCGGCGTGAAGACGAACACCTCCTCGTCGAAGAGGTCGGTGCGGAAGCTCTTCACGAACTCGGCCGCGTCGGACTCGTCGGCGTTGATGTCCATCAGCTGGCGCACCCAGGCGTTCCACTCCGCGTCCGCCGCCTTCGAGCGCCGTCCGTCCCCCTTGTACGCCCAGTGCGCCGCGACGCCGAGCTCGGCCGTCTGCTGCATCTCGCGCGTCCGCACCTGGATCTCCAGCGGCCGCCCCTCCGGGCCGATGACGGTTGTGTGAAGGCTGCGGTAGCCGTTGAACTTCGGCATGGCGACGTAGTCCTTGAAGCGACCGGGCATCGGCTTCCAGAGGGAGTGGATAAGACCGAGCGCGCCGTAGCAGTCGCGCGTCCCCTCCTCGCCGTCGCGCTCGACGATCACGCGCATCGCGGTGAGGTCGTAGATCTCGTTGAACTCGCGGCCCTTGCGGGCCATCTTGTCGTAGATCGAGTAGAAGTGCTTCGCGCGGCCGGAGATGTCGACGGGGATGTCGACCTTCTGGAGCTCGCGGAGCAGCACGTCGGCCGCCTCCGCGACGTGGCCCTCGCGATCGGCGCGCCGTTCGGCGACCATCGTCTTGATCTCGGCGTATTTGCGCGGGTGCAGGGTCTGGAAGGCGAGGTCCTCGAGCTCCCACTTGAGCGCGTGGATACCGAGCCGATGCGCAAGCGGCGCGTAGACCTCGAGCGCCTCTCGCGACTTCTGGATCTGCTTTTGCTTGCCGAGGTACTCGATCGTGCGGAGGTTGTGGAGGCGGTCGGCGAGCTTGACGAGGATGACGCGCACGTTCTCGGCCATCGCCACGACCATCTTCCGGTAGTTCTCGGCCTCCGCCTGCTCGCGAGTCTGGAACTGGACGCGGGTCAGCTTCGTGACGCCGTCGACCAGCGCGGCGATCTCGTCGCCGAACTCGTCGCGCAGGGTCTCGAGCTCGACGCCGGTGTCCTCGACGACGTCGTGGAGGAGCGCGGCGGCGATGGTCTGCTCGTCGAGCCGCAGGCCGGCGCAGATCGAGGCGACGCCGACGGGATGCGTGATGAAAGGCTCGCCCGAGCGTCGGTGCTGCCCCTCGTGCGCCGTGGCGGCGAAGCGGAAGGCGCGCGTGACGAGCTCGACGTCGACCTCGGCGTGCTGCGCGGCGAGCTCGGCGAGCAGCCCCTCGAGGAGCTCCTCGTGCCTCTCGCCTGCCTGCAGCGTGGTCATCGTCTCAGTGTACTCGCGGGTTTTCGGGCGAATCTGTGCGGAAGGAACGGCCGTTAAGGGATCGAAGTGACGCGTTCCATGGCTACATATCGCCGTTATCGCGCCGCCTTGCGGCTCGCGCTCGCGCTTGCTCAGTGCCTGAACGGCTCCGAGTAGACGACGTGGCCCTGCGGCAGCACCGCCTCCGGATCGAGCACCGCAACCTGGAAGGCCCAGTCGTACAAAGCCTCCGGCGGCGGTAGCAGGCCGAGCTCGTCCGCGCGGACGAAGCCGAACCGGCCGTAGTAGGCCGGAGCGCCTTCGACGAGAAGGAGCGGCTCGCCCGCGGCCCGGACCGCGTCGAGCGAGGCCCGCACCAGCTCGGAACCGTGGCCGCGCCGCTGGTGCGCCGGCAGGACGCCGAGCGGCGAGAGCTGGAGAACGCGCTCTCCCGTCTCGTCGATCAAGCTCCACGTGTTCATGACGTGGGCGACGACGGCGCCGTCTTCCTCCGCGACGAAGGAGAGCTCGGGGACGTAGAGGTCGGCCCGTCCATGCAACTCGGCGGCGAGGCGCGGGACGTCGTCCCTACCGAAAGCTGCACCGTGCACCTCGAGGATCGAGGGCCAGTCGCCCTCCTGGGCGAGCCGGATCACGCGGCGGCGGCGAGCGGCGGCTCCGCAGCGAGGAGCGCGCGGAACCGAGGCGACTCGAGCAAGTCGCGGCGAGCGCCGTCCTCGAGTTTCAGCTCCGCGAAGATCGCAGCCGCTTCCGGATCGCGGGCGGTAGCCGGCTTGCGCCACTCCTCTGCCAGCCACTCGCGTAGCTCGCGATACCGCGGAGGGCTCGCAAAGACGCGGCGGACGACGAGCTGCGGCGCGACCGTCCCGTTCCAGTGGTTCTCCTCGAGGCGGAAGGCGACGTCGTACAGAGCCTCGGGACGCAGCACCTCGAGGCGCGAGCCCTGCCCGAACGCGATCGCGCTGCCGGCGTCGCGGCCGTCCCGCCGGACGCGGAAGCGAAGATGCTTGCCGTCGCCGACGGTCGCAAGCTCGGCGAGCCCACAGCCGGGAGCGAGCAGCACCGGGGCCGGGTTCCCGAGCCCGAACGGCGCCAACCTCCGAAGCTCGCCGCAGAGGTCGAGAGACAGATCAGCTCCCCGTGCGACGACTGCGTCGATTGACGTGAGGGGCTCGAGATCCTCGTCGGCGAGCACCGTGGCGGCCTGTTCGGCAAAGGCTTCGGCGAAAGCCTCGACGTTGTCCTCCGCGATCGAGAGGCCTGCCGCTGCACGGTGGCCGCCCCACCGCCCGAGCAGACCGGAGCATGCTCCCAGCGCCGCGTGCAGGTCGAATGTGGGGATCGAGCGGCCGGATCCCTTCCAGTCGCCGTCGGTGCCGGCGATCAGCACGACTGGACGGTGGTAGCGCTCGACGAGGCGAGAGGCGACGATGCCGATCACGCCCTCGTGCCAGTCGCTCCCGGCCACGGCGTAGGCGCGGCGGGCACGCATCTCGGGTGACCACTCCTCGACCTGGGCGACCGCTTCGCGGAGGATCCGGCCCTCCACCGCCTGGCGCTCGCGGTTCAGTTCCTCGAGCGAATCGGCGAGTCGGCGCGCCTCCGCCTCGTCCTCGGTGAGGAGCAGCTCGAGCGCCTCCCGCGGGTGTCCGAGTCGGCCGGCCGCGTTCAGGCGCGGCGCCAGGCGGAAGCCGACGGCCCCGGCGTCGACCGTGGCCGGGTCGACGCCGGCGCTCTGCATGAGCGCGCGAAGACCGGGCTTCGCCGTGCGCGCGAGGGCGCGCAGCCCGGCGATGGCGAGCGACCGGTTCTCGTCGACGAGCGGGACGACGTCGGCAATCGTCGCGAGCGCGACGAGGTCGAGATGACGCCGGAGAACCTCGGACTCGACGCCGAACAGGGCCTGGCCGAGCTTGAAGACCACTCCGGTCCCGCACAACTCGGGGAACGGGTATGCCGAGGGGCGGGTGGCGACGATCGGGCAGTCGGGCAGCGTTTCGCCGGGCCGGTGATGGTCGGTGACGATGACGTCGAGGCCCCGTTCTCGGGCTTCGGCCACCTCGTCGACAGCGGTGATCCCGCAGTCGACGGTGAGGACGAGGCCGCAACCCTGGTCCGCGAGCCGGGCAAGCGTTTCGCTGCGGACGCCGTAGCCCTCGTCGAAGCGGCTCGGCAGGTGCCAGGCGACGTCCGCGCCTAGCTCGCGAAGGAGAAGAACGGCCAGAGTGGTGGCGGCGATGCCGTCGACGTCGTAATCGCCGTGGACGCAGATCCGGCGACGCTCCTCGACGGCTGCACGGATCTGCGCGCACGCAGCCTCCATGTCTCCGAGCAGGAAGGGATCGTGCGGTGGCTGCTCGCCGTCGAGGAAGCGGGCCGCGACAGCCGGGTCGGAGTAGCCGCGGCGGACCAGTACCGCGGCCGTCACTTCCGCGATTCCGAGCTCGCGGACGAGCTCCGCCTGGGCGGCAGGCGAGCAATCGGAGAGTGTCCAGGTGCCTTCGTGCATGTCCAGCCAAGCTACGGGGACGGGCGGACGGAATCCGCGCCGGCACCTGGCCGAACGAGACCGGCAGATCGGAATCGCCGGACTTCCACGACGAAGCCGCGACACGCTCGTCACCGGTGAAGCGCCGAGCGGAACCTCCGGCGGCTGTGCGTCGGGGGCTACACGACCTGCGACGAGATCGACCGGCTGCTAACCGCCCTCGCTCGGGAGCTTGACGCCGAGCACGGTCAGCAAGACGAGTAGCCCGATGCCGAGCACCCAGTAGGCGAGCACGCGCCGCGGATGACGGGACTCCTGCAGGGAGCTGAGCGCGATCTTCCCCCACAGGAGCAGGAGACCGACGGCGGCGGCCCCGCCCACCACGATCACCGGCGCGAGATAGACCGCCTTTTCGAACGGCCACGCGAGCGCCCAGGCCGTGAGCGCGACCATCGCGAGGACGACGATCAGCGCCACCGGATAGCGGAGTACCCGCACGCCGCCAGGGTACGCTGCCGCCGTGGAAGCGGCCGGCAACTACCACTCCGGCGACGACTACATCGTCGAGTTCCTCGGCTACCGCTTCTCCTTCAACGGCGTGGACTTCGAAGAGCGCGTAACCGCGGCGGCGGTGCGCCTCGGGCTCGTCTCCGACCCCGAGCTGGACGAGGACGAGACCGCCGACCTCGTCGAGCTCGTCGAGCGCGACGCGATCGAGACGCCGCGCAGCCCACTCGGCGAATACCTCGTGCGCCACTGGGACGCGCTCGCGCTCGTTCGCGGCGAGTCACTCGTCTACTGGCTCAAGAAGCTCGTGTTCCGCAGCGCGTGGCTCGACCACCGCGTCAAGGAAGGGCTGCTCGAGGTGGACTGGGACGACGAGCGGCAGGACTTCACGTTCGCCGACACGAACGGCGGCCGCGCCCTGCTCGAGCTCCTCCCCACCCCGAGCTGGCACGAGCTCCAGTACCGGCGATGACGGTTCCCAGGCGGTACGCGCTCGTTCTGCCTGCGTACCTGGCGGCGCTCCTCGCGCTCGACACTCAGGTCTCGCTCCACGGGCAGCTCGCGCTCGGCGCGCTCACGTTCGTCGTCCTCGCCGCGGCGCTCTGGCCGCTCGCGCCGCTCGTGCGCGCACAGGCGGTCGGCGTAGTGCTGTTCGCGACGATCGGCGAGGTGACGGGCTCGCTCGTCTGGGGCGTCTACCACTACCGCCTGCACAACCTGCCGCTCTTCATCCCGCCGGCGCACGGCCTCGTCTACCTGAGCGGCATCGCGCTCAGCCGCAGCCTCCGCGCTCGCGCCGTCGTCTGGGCCGCCGCGGTCGGCGCGACGGCCTGGGGGATCGCGGGCCTGACGGTGCTGCCGCGACTCGACGTCGCGGGCGCCGTCGGCGTGCCGCTGCTGCTCGTCTTCCTCTGGCGGTCGCGTGCTCGGGCGACCTACGCCGGCGTCTTCCTCGCCGTGGCTGCGCTCGAGCTCTACGGGACCTCGATCGGGACGTGGCGCTGGGCCTCCACGCTGCCCGGTCTCGGGATCCCCGACGGGAACCCGCCGAGCGGCGTCGCGAGCGGCTACGTCTGGTTCGACGTGATGGCGCTGCTCGTCGCGCCGTGGCTCGTCTACGCCGCGGGCGGGACGCTGAACCCGAAGCGCTGGACCTTTTCCTCCGGCCCCTTGCTCAGCTCGATCCGCCGCAGGGAGCCGATCGGCACGATGAGCGCGTCGGGCGCGTCGTCGTCGCGTGCGTCCGTCACGTAGAGCGTCACCATCCCGAAGCCGGGCTCCGGCTCGATCCGATCGAGGACGAAGCGTGACCTGTCGGCGAGCTCGACCTCGACGAACGGCTTCTCCACCCCCATCGCCTCGGCAAACGACGCGATCGCCTTGTGCAGCCGCTCGATGAACGCCTCGTGCGGCAGCTCTGCGTTGGGCGTCCAGAGAGAGTCGGGCACGGGAATGACACTAACTCCCGCCGTCGCGGCTCCGGCGCCTGATCTCGACAGGCAATACCCTCCTGCTCATGCAGACGGTGTGGAGAGGCCGCATAACTCAGGCTGCCGCGAAGTACGGGGAACTCGCGCCAACTGCGACGACGTGCTGTAACGCCTGCCGCACGTGTGTCCAGGCGAACCTTCTGACTGCCGCTCTGGCAGGGATCGCGGCGACCGGAGCGTTCATCGCGCGTCGCTTCCGCCGTTTGACCAAACCCACCTAGAAGAGGCGCTCCTCCGTCTCGGGTACGGGCGCCGCGCCGAGGTGCGCGCGGCCGAGCGCGGTGATCGTGCGGCCACGGGGCGTCCGCTGGATGAAGCCGAGCTGGAGAAGGTACGGCTCGTACACGTACTCGATCGTGTCCGGCTCCTCGCCGAGCGCCGCCGCAAGGGTGCCGAGCCCGACCGGGCCGCCGCCGTACTTCTCCGCGATCGACCGCAGGAGCTCGCGGTCGAGCCGCTCGAGTCCCGCCTCGTCGACCTCTAACAGCTCGAGCGCTTCGCGCGCGATGGCGGTCGTGATGGCGCCCTGATGGCGCACCTCCGCGACGTCCCTGACGCGCCGGAGGATCCGGTTGCCCACGCGGGGCGTCCCGCGGGCGCGGCCTGCGATCTCGTCGGCGGCCTCGTCCGCGATCTCGACGCCGAGGATCCCCGCGGAGCGGCGGACGATCGTGGCAAGCTCGCCGTCCTCGTAGTAGTCGAGCCGGAACGTGATCCCGAAGCGGTCGCGCAGCGGCGAGGTGAGAAGACCCGTGCGGGTCGTCGCGCCCACGAGCGTGAACGGCGGCAGGTCGAGCGTGAGCGTCCGCGCGGCAGTTCCCTGTCCCATGACGATGTCGAGCCGGAAGTCCTCGAGCGCCGGGTAGAGGATCTCCTCGGCGGCGCGGCCGAGACGGTGGATCTCGTCGACGAAGAGGACGTCGCGCGCCTCGACCGCGGTGAGGATCGCGGCGACGTCCTTCCGCTCGAGCGCGGGCCCAGCGACCGAGCGGATGCCGACACCGAGCTCCTCGCGGATGATGTGCGCGAGGCTCGTCTTGCCGAGCCCCGGCGGCCCGACGAGCAGGACGTGGTCGAGCGCCTCGCCGCGTCCCTTCGCCGCGTCGAGCGCGATCGCGAGCTGCTCCTTGATGCGTGCCTGGCCGACGAACTCGTCGAGCCGGCGCGGCCGGAGGCTCTGCTCGACCTCTTCCTCGTCGTCACGCAGTGCCGGCGTCAGGAACTGCGTGGTCGCGTTCATGCGGCCTTCTTCAACGCGAGCCGGACGCGTTCCTCCGGCGGCAAATCAGTGTCGACGTCGGCAAGAGCGCGCTCGGCGTCGAGCAGCGACCAGCCGAGCTCGACGAGCGCGTCGCGCGCGACGACGTGGTGCTCGCCGGAGCCGTCCGTGACCGGCACCAGGTCCGGGTCGCCGAGCTTCTCCTTCAGCTCGAGCACGATCCGCTCGGCCGTCTTCTTGCCGATGCCGGGAATCGCCTGGAAGCGTGCCGAATCGCCGCGCACGATCGCACGCCGCAAATCGGCCACGGGCGAGCCGGAGACGATCGCGAGCGCGACCTTCGGCCCGATCCCGCTCACGGCGAGGAGCTGGACGAACAGCTCGCGCTCGCTCCGGTCGGCGAAGCCGTAGAGCTGCAGCGCGTCCTCGCGCACGTGGAGGTAGGTCTCGACCGTGATCTCGTCCGCGGAATCACCCTTCCGGACTGCGGTCGGCGTCGCGTGTACGAGGTAGCCCACGCCGCCGACGTCGAGCACGAGCCCCTCCGGCGTGTTGGCAGCGGGCTTGCCGCGGAGGCGCGCGATCATGGGCGCAATCTACGCACGGGAACGGACGTTCCCTAACCGGCGGCCCGGAGGAGCGGCGGCGCGAGCGCGTGGCAGATCGCAACCGCAAGCGCGTCGGCAGCATGGTGCGGCGTCGGCAACTCGGGCAGCGAGAGGAGCATCTTCACCATCCGCTGCATCTGGGCCTTCTCGGCGCGGCCGTAGCCGCAGATGGCCTGCTTGACGCTGGCCGGCGCATACTCGCGGCAGGCGACTCCCGCGTTGGCGGCCGCGACCAGCACGACGCCGCGTGCCTGTCCGACGGAGAGTGCGATGCGGGCGTCGGCGCCGACGTACGACTCCTCGAGCGCCACCGCATCCGGCGCGTGCTCGTTGATGAGCGCCGCCACTGCGTCGTGGATCGTCTTCAAACGGAGGACCGTGTCCTGCCCGGCGGGGGTCGACCAGCAACCGTGCGCCACCTCCCTGAGGCGGCCTCCGCTTTCTTGGACGATTCCGTACCCGCAAGCAGCAGTCCCCGGATCGATGCCTACGACCTTCACGTCAGAAAGCTACGGACCCGGTCGGACGAATCCTGCGGGCCTCTCCTAGACGTCCTTCCGCCAGAGCCCGCGCCCACGCCCCCTTCCCGGTTGCACGAGGCGAAACCCGGCCCGGGCGAACATGGCGTCGTAGCCCGTGTAGGGGTCGACACTGGGCGCTTTGACGGGATAACCCTCGACCGTGCTCGCGCCGTTCGCGGTCGCGCGTTCGACTGCTGCCGCGAGAAGTGTCCCACCAACGCCGCTGCGCCAGTCGGAGCGATAGACGTAGAAGCAAGAGACGGCCCACGTGCGTTCGTCGCCAGCTGCGTCCGCAGATCGGAGCTGAGGCGAGTGTTCGAGGCGGACGAGATCGGCCCGCGGTGAGACCGACACCCAGCCGGCCGCTCGGCCGTCGCGATAGGCGAGGAGACCCGGCACGCCGCCGCCGGCGATGAGCCGCTTCATCGCCTCCTTGTTCGGCCCGCCGCTGCGACCCTCAAGCGACCGGCGGCGAAAGGCCGCCTCGTAGTCGGCAGGCTTCAGCCTCCAGAACATGCAGTAGCACGCACTCGTGCGCGGCCACGAGCCGCGTGAGCCCGGGCGCTCGAACAGATTTACGAGATCCGCCCACCTGTCGGGAGTAACGTCAACGATCTCAAGTTCGCCGTGCGGCTGCCCGCGGCTCGGCGCCATCCGGCCACCCTAACCAGCGTCGGACGCGTGGACGGCCTAGCCGGCCACGCTTTCGAGGACTCTCTCGGGGATGTCGAAATTCGCGTGGACCTCCTGCACGTCGTCGTTCTCCTCGAGCTGGTCGATCAGGCGCAGGATCTTCTTCGCCTCGTTCTCGTCCTCGAGAGCGACGGTCGTCTTCGGGAGCATCGTCAGCTCGGCCGACTCGATCTCGAAGCCGGCCGCGGCGACGGCTTCGCGCACACCGGCGAGTTCCTCTGCTGCCGAGAGCACCTGGTAGGAGGAACCATCGAGGGAGACGTCGTCCGCGCCGCCCTCCGCCGCGGCGAGCATCAGCTCGTCCTCGTCCGTGCCGTCTGCGGGGACCAGCACGAGGCCGCGCCGCTCGAACAGCCACGCGACCGCGCCCGCGGTGCCGAGGTTGCCGTCGTTCTTGGCGAAGGTGTGCCGGACCTCGCCCGCCGTCCGGTTGCGGTTGTCGGTGAGCGTCTCGACGATCACCGCGACGCCCGCGGGGCCGTAGCCCTCGTAGACCACCGTCTCGTACGCGGCGGAGTCGGCGTCGGTGCCCGCGCCCTTCGCGATCGCGCGGTCGATGTTGTCCTTCGGCATCGAGGCCGCCTTCGCCTTCTCGACCGCGTTCTGGAGCGCGAGGTTACCGGCGGGATCCGGCCCGCCCTCCTTCGCCGCGACGATGATCGCGCGCGTCAGCTTCGAGAAGAGCTTGCCGCGCTTCGCGTCGGCGGCGCCCTTCTTGTGCTTGATCGACGACCACTTGCTATGCCCGGACACTTCCCGCCTCCCTCACGATGTTCAGGAACCGCTCGTGGACGCGAGTATCGTCGGTCAGCTCCGGATGGAAGGCGGCGACGAGGAGCCGTCCCTCGCGCGCCAGCACCGGATGTCCGTCGACCTCCGCGAGCACCTCGACGTCGGGCCCCGCGTCCTCGAGCCACGGCGCGCGGATGAAGACGGCCCGCAGCGGCTCGTCGCCGTCACCGATGTCGAGGTCGGCCTCGAAGCTGCGCACCTGGCGCCCGAACGCATTGCGCCGCGTCGTGTAGTCGCCGAGTCCCAGGTGGTCGCGGTCGAGGACGATCATCCCCGCGCACGTGCCGAGGATCGGACCGCCGAACCCGCGCACCGCCTCGTCGAGGCCGTACAACCGCATCAGCCGGCCGATCGAGGTCGACTCGCCGCCCGGGATGATCAGGCCGTCGAGCCCGTCGAGCTGCTCGGGGAGCCGGACTTCGACCGGCTCGACACCGAGCCGTCGCAACACCGCGGCGTGCTCGCGGAAGTTCCCCTGCACGGCAAGAACGCCGATCCTGAGCGGCTTCTCCACGCTTCGATGGTAACGAGGGCTACGCGGGCGTCGGGTCGACCGGCAGGGGACGCTGCGGCCGCGCGCCGCCGCCGCCCGAGCAGGCCGAGGAACACGAGCCAGAGGCCGAGGAGCCCGAAGCCGAGCGCCGGCGCCCAGAGCGCGGGCACAGACGGCCCGATCGACCTGCAGATCGATCCGGTCGCCGTGCTCGTGCACTCTTGCCCCCCGCCGACACCGAAGGGTGATCCCGCGACCTCCGCCGGCGAGCTCCCGACGTAGTGGATGGTTGCCGCGAAGAAGCCGATCGTGCCGAACACGGCCCAGCTCGACCGCCTCGTCGCGTATGCGATCAGCACGAAGATGACCGAGACCACAAGAACGACGGCGAAGTCGAAGTCGCTCGTGTTGAACCAGTGGTAGATCGGCACGCCGATGAGCAGCCCGCCGACGAAGTGGAGCCAGAACGCAGAAGGCTGGTCGGAGATGCTCCCTGCAGCGAGATAGGCCAGGCCGATGACGAGCGTCACGACATACGTCCACCAGCCACCGTTCGAGACGAAGTCGGTCACGAAAAACCACCCGACGACGGCCGAAATGAGGCCGATGAACGGGAACCGCCAGATGCGGCGATCGATCAACGCGGCGACGAGGATCAGAAACTCGAGCGAGAGGTGCGCCAACGACCAGCCCTGGAACGGAGAGTTCCAGCCGTTGAGCCAGCCGAACCAGTGCCAGGCGGACCCGACGAAGAAGCCCCAGGCGATCACCGCGGTGAAGGCGAAGATTCCGGCGGCGGCCCACGTCCCGGCGCGCCGCAACGCCTCCGCGATCACCCACAGCACGACGAGGATGAGCAGTGCGAAGGCCGTCCGGGCTCCGCCTCCGTGGTACTCGATATAGAGATAACCGAGGGCGAAGAGCCCGCCGAGCAGAACGGTCAGCCCGCCCGCGTAGACGAGAAAGCTCGATGTCTTCCAGACAGGCTTGATCTCGCGGACATCCACCGGGGGGATCGTCCTACCCCGGTCGGACGGACCGACCCGCCGGCTACGTCCAGGGCAGGCGGTCCCAGGCGGACGGCCGCTCGCGGCGCGACGGCTCCCACTCTGCGTACGCCTCGTCCGGATCGGACGTCTTGCGCTCGACGCTCGCCCCGTGACGGGCCGCGAGCTCGGAGACCGGGTACTCGACGGTCCAGTCGCCCGTGCGCGAGCCGACCATCAGGATGGCGCAGGGCTCGTCGCCGGCGCCGACGAAGATGTGCTCGGTTCCGGCGGGGGCGTGGAAGAAGTCCCAGGCGCGCAGCGTCCTCTCCTCCCCCTCGACGAGCAGGGTGCACTCGCCGGACAGAACGAGAAAGTCCTCCTGCTGGTTCTCCGCGTGGTAGCAGCCGTTGGGCTCGCCGGGGGGAAGCACGTGGATGCGGACTCCCGCCTGCTCGAACTCGGCCATCGGCGTCTCGAACGAGCACTCCGAGCCCGAACGCTTCTTCTCGCCGCCCTCCGTCGTGAGCCACATCGCGTCGCCCACGTTGAGGACGAACCACCCCGGCCCGGTCGGCGCGAGGCCGGAACCGGACTCCTGTAGCGGCGCCTCGGGCACTACCAGCCGCGGGTCTCGAGCAGCTCGCTCGGGTCGAGCGACTGCGTCGAGATGCCGACCATCGGGTCGCCCAGGCCGGCCGAGACGCGGGTGAGGATCTCGGCGTCCTTGTAGTGCGTGGTCGCCTCGACGATCGCCTTCGCGCGGCGCTCGGGGTCGCCCGACTTGAAGATTCCCGAGCCGACGAAGACGCCGTCCGCGCCGAGCTGCATGCAGAGCGACGCGTCGGCGGGCGTCGCGATCCCGCCGGCGGTGAACGTCACGACCGGCAGCTTCCCGTTCTCCGCGACCCACTTCACGAGCTCATACGGGGCTCGCAGCTCCTTCGCCTCCGCGTACAGCTCCTCCTCGCGCAGCGCGCCGAGCCGGCGGATGTGGCCGAAGACCGCGCGCATGTGCGTGACCGCGTTGACGATGTCGCCGGTGCCAGCCTCGCCCTTGGTGCGGATCATCGCCGCGCCCTCCGCGATCCGGCGCAGTGCCTCGCCAAGGTTCGTGCAGCCGCAGACGAAGGGGACGGTGAACTGCCACTTGTCGACGTGGTGCTCGAGGTCGGCGGGCGTCAGCACCTCGGACTCGTCGATGTAGTCGATCTCGAGCGCCTGCAGGATCTGCGCCTCGGCGAAGTGGCCGATGCGGCACTTCGCCATGACGGGGATCGTCACGGCCTCCTGGATCTCCTGGATCTTCTCGGGATCGGACATGCGCGCGACGCCGCCGTCGCGGCGAATGTCGGCCGGGACGCGCTCGAGCGCCATGACCGCGCACGCACCCGCGTCCTCGGCGATCTTCGCCTGCTCGGCGTCGACGACGTCCATGATCACGCCGCCCTTGAGCATCTCGGCGAGACCGCTCTTGACCCGCATCGTCCCGTATTCGGCCATCGGCGTGAGTGTAGCCAGGAGAGAGCTGATAGAACCGGCGCGTGGAGCCGTGGAGGCGGGAGCCGGCAGGACGCTTCGACGAGCTCGAGATCGAGAGCGCGGTGCTCCGGGACAACCCGCTCGGCGACCCGCACGTCCGGCCGCTCTGGGTCTACGTCCCGCCGGCGTACGACGCCGAGCCCGACCGGCGCTTCCCCTCGATCTACCTGATCCAGGGCATGACCGGGCAGCTCGACATGTGGCAGAACCGGACCGCATTCCGGCCGAGCACGCCGGAGCGCATCGACCGGCTGTTCGCGGAAGAGGATTGCCCGCCGGCGCTCGTCGTCGCCGTCGACGCCTGGACGTCGTACGGCGGCTCGCAGTTCATCGACTCACCCGGAACAGGGCGCTACGGGGAGTACCTCTGCGACGAGGTCGTCTCGTTCGTCGACTCGCGCTACCGGACGCTCGCGGAGGCGGCGCACCGCGGTCTCACGGGCAAGTCGAGCGGCGGCTACGGAGCGATGGTGGTGCCGATGCTGCGGCCCGACGTCTTCGGCGGGCTCGCGACCCATTCCGGCGACGCGCTGTTCGAGCTCTGCTACCTGCCGGAGTTTCGGGACACCGTTCGCACGCTGCGCGACGAGTACGGCGGGTCGTACGAGCGCTTCTGGGAGGACTTCCGCTCACGACCCGCGTTCACGAAGCCGTGGGACCACATCCTCCTCAACACGTACGCGATGGCGGCCTGCTACTCGGCGAACGAGGACGGCTCGATCGACCTCCCGTTCGACACGGCGACCGGGATGCTGCGCGACGACGTCTGGCAGCGCTGGCTCGCCTGGGATCCGGTGCGCATGGCCCGCCGTCACGCCGACGCGTTGCGCAGCCAGCGCGCGATCTACATCGACGCCGGCAAGCGCGACGAGTGGTTCCTCGACCTCGGCGCCGAGGCGTTCCGGCGCGAGCTCGAGGAGCTCGGGATCACCGACGTCTTGTTCGAGCTCTTCGACGCGAAGCACGGCGGGATCGAGTACCGCTACCCGCTGGCGATCCGCTACCTCGCCGAACGCCTGCAGTAACCGAGGCCGTGGGCGAGAGACTGTGCCGCGGTGAGAGCGGTCGAGCTCATCTTCGCCGTCGGCTGGGCGGCGTTCTGGCTGTACTGGCTGGTGGCGGCCTTCTCCATGAAGCGGGGCCGCGTCTCGTGGTCGCACGAGGGGCGGATCAGAGTGGTGATCATCGTCCTCGCGATTGTGCTGGTCCGCCTGGGCGTCCTTCGCGGTCACCGCGTCACCACCGATCCGTGGCGGGAAGCGATCGGGCTCGTCCTCTTCGGGGTCGGTCTGGGCTTCGCGATCTGGGCACGCGTCCACATCGGCCGCAACTGGGGCACTCCGATGACGCAGAAGGACGAGCCGGAGCTCGTGACGAGCGGTCCCTACCGCCTGGTGCGACACCCCATCTACTCGGGCATCATCGTCGCCGGCATCGGCACCGCCGTGGCGCTGAGCTGGTTCTGGCTGGCTCCGGTCGGCCTGGCGGGCGTCTACTTCCTCTACAGCGCGACGGTCGAGGAGCGTTACCTGGCGGAGCAGTTCCCGGACAGCTATCCGGCGTACGAGCGCTCGACCAAGATGCTCGTGCCGTTCGTGTTCTGAACGTGTGACACGCGCGGTCGCGGTGACGTATTAACGCCAAGGATGAAGCGCCTTCTCCTCCCGGCGAGTGCGCTCGTCCTCGTCGTCACCGCCTGCGGCGCCGGTGCAAATCCGGCGCCGCGGGTGGCAGGCGCTGCCCCGAACGAGTGACTCGTCACCGCAGCTTGCAGCAGGTTTCGATAGAAAGTCCTCCAACTGCCTTCTCGGGTCTCCGAAGCCCCGATTCATCGCCGCTCCGCCGCCTGCCGACAGAGAACGCGAAGGGCCGTCAGCGAGTAGTTAGGGGGTTCGAAAATGGGTCGCACACCTAGGGTCTTGGTCATCGACGACGACCGGCTGCTCTGCGAGCTGGTCAGGACGACATTCGAGCTGGAGGGATTCGAGGTCGCCACGGCCTACGACGTGATCGAGGCCGAGCGGGTGCTCATCGAGACGCGTCCCGACGCGATCCTGCTCGACATCGGGCTCCCCGGCATCGACGGGATCTTCTACCTGGAACGCCTGCGTGAGACTCCGCAGACGAGCCGGATCCCGATCGTCGCGATCAGCGGATCGGACGAGGCCGGCCGCGCAGCGAGGGCCGTGGGCGCGGAGGCATTCCTGCACAAGCCGTTCAGCCCGCTCGAGCTGATCGCGCTCGTGACGCCGCTGATCAGAGAGGTCGGGCTCGTCGCGATGGAAGGCAGAGACGTGGTCGACGCCGCCGACCTGAACCGGCTGATCGAGATCGGCCGCCGTCAGCACCAGCTCTTGAGCGAGGCGTACGCGCAGACGGTCGCGGTGCTCGCGTCGGCGCTCGAGTCGCGTGACTTCGGCACGAGCCAGCACTCGCGCCGCGTCACCTCGTACGCGACGAGGCTCACGCTCGAGGTTGCGCCGGGGCTGCTCGACGATCCCAGCCTCGAGTGGGGCTTCATGCTGCACGACGTCGGAAAGATCGGCATCCCCGACGGCATCCTCCTCAAGCCGGGCCGCCTGACGGGGCCCGAGCGCCGGAAGATGCAGGAACACGCGGAGCTCGGCGACCGGCTGCTCGCCCACGTCCCGCTGCTCAACCAGGAAGGCGCGCGCGTCATCCGCTCCCATCACGAACGGTGGGACGGGAACGGGTACCCAGACAGGCTCTCCGAGGAGAACATCCCGCTCGCCGCGCGGATCTTCGCCGTCGTCGACTCGCTCGACGCGATGACGGACAAGCGGCCCTACCGGGCTTGCGTCAGCTGGGACGTCGCCGCCGAGGAAGTGCGCCGTTGCCGCGGCTCGCACTTCGACCCGGACGTCGTCGACGGCTTCGAGGCCTGCGAGCCCGACCTGTACCGCCTGCACATGGCGGAGCTGGCGGCCTGACGGCCGCGGGGAGGGCGGTCGCCACGACCGCCCTCCCCCTCGCTTCGGCTCAGCGGACGCGAACAGCGAGCCGCAGCAGATCACCGGCGCCACCGTGCCTGAGACCGTTGGTCTGAACGCAGGTCGGATCGATGGCGATGAGCAAGGCTCCCGGGGTCGCCGACGGATCCAAGTCAAGAGCGGTCCGGGCGGTCTTGGCGGAGGTGTTGTCCGGAGGCCCGAACACGAAGCCGTTATCGCTGGCTCCGAACTGGTTCACCGGCACGATGCCCGCATTGGCGGAGGCGATACAGGCCCTGAGGAACCCATCAGCCTCCACCGCCTCGGCCTTTACGGTCTTCAGAGTCTTGCTCAGGGTCGCGACCTGCTTCTTCAGCGCAAGGAACTGCTTCTCGGTCGGCACCTTCGACTGCTGACTTGCCGGCGAGGCGGCCACGTACATGGCCGCGGCAACCACCGCGACCCCGACGAACATCAGAAAGCGCTTCATCGTTCCCTCCTGTCGGCCCCCCGCCATATGCAGGGAATGCCCTGACTCAACATGGCAGATGCGGCCATGTCAAATGGAGAGTCAGGACCCGTCAGGAGATCTGGTCGCCGCTCGTGAAGAAGGAGGCAAACGAGCCGGCGACGGCGGTGACGACGAAGATCCCCCAGAACTCGAGTACGACGTCGACGATCTGACCCGAGTGCGTGACCGGATTCTTGAAGGACGAGGAGACGGTCACGATCTGCGCCGTCGCGAAGAAGAGCGCGTCGCCGAAGCCGTGGATGCTGCTTCCCTTCAGCCCGCGCTCGTACGACCAGATCAGCGTCGCGCAGACGACGTCCACGACTGCCGAGAGACCGAAGGCAATGATCACCCGGGCGAGGAGCCGTCGATGACGCTCGCTCCAGGTGATCAGGCGCCGTAGCTCCTCCCTCAGCATCCTGAGGGAGAACGGGCGCCGCTCGTTGTCGGTTGCGCCCGCAGGCGCTACGAGGCGGGGATCCCGACGGGACAGGAGACGCCCGTGCCGCCGAGACCGCAATAGCCGTTCGGGTTCTTCGCCAGGTACTGCTGGTGGTACGGCTCCGCGTAATAGAACGGCCCCGCTTCCGCGATCTCCGTCGTGATCTCGCCGTAGCCGGCGCGCGTGAGCTCCGCCTGGAACATGTCGCGCGACGCCTCGACGGCGGCGCGCTGCGCGTCGCCGGCCCAGTACACAGCCGAGCGGTACTGCGTGCCGACGTCGTTCCCCTGCCGCTGCCCCTGCGTCGGGTCATGCCCCTCCCAGAACAGCCTGAGTACTCCGTCGAGCGAGAGGACGGCCGGGTCGAAGACGACGAGCACGGCCTCCGTGTGGCCGGTGCGGCCGCTGCAGACCTCCTCGTAGGTCGGGTTCGGCGTATAGCCGCCGGCGTAGCCGACCGCCGTCGTGTAGACGCCGTCGGCCTGCCAGAACACGCGCTCGGCGCCCCAGAAGCAGCCCATCCCGACGACGAGCCGCTCCGTGCCGTCCGGGAACGGCGGCTGGAGCGGCGTACCGAGCACCTCGTGCCGCTCGGGCACCTGCATCGGGAGCTCGCGCCCGAGGAGCGCGTCCTCGGGCGTCACGAGCTCGGCCTTCTTCGTGAAAAGGAACATGCGATCAGCTTACGTCGTGGGCTCGTCCTCACCGAGCTCCGCAGCGACCGAGCCTCCGATCTCCCGCTCCGCACGCTCGAGCAGCTCGTGCTCCTTCCGCCTCGTCCAGACGACGAAGGCGACGATGAGGAGCAGCCCCGCGACCGCGAGCGTGACGTTGATCGTCGTGCTCAGCTTGCTCAGCACGCTGCCGAAGAAGTAGTAGAGGAGGCCGTAGAGCGTGGCCCAGACGATCCCGCCGGCGGCGTTGAAGAAGAGGAAGCGAGGCCACGCCATCTTGTTCGTACCGGCGAGGAACGCCGCCCACGTGCGGAGGACCGAGACGAACCGGCCCCAGAAGACGACCTTGCCGCCGTGGCGGCGAAAGAGCCAGATCCCGATCTTCAATCGGTCCTCGTGCAGGCCGATCCTGTGGCCGTGCCGCAGCAGCACCTTCGCGCCGCCGTAGCGGCCGATCGCGTAGCCGATGTTGTCGCCGATGATCGCGCCGGCGATCGCAGCCGCGATCACCCACCAGATGTCGAGCTTGTGCGTCGAGCCGGCGTAGAGCGCAGCCGCGATGAGGGCGGTCTCTCCCGGCACGGGCACGCCGATGCTCTCGATCATCACGAGCAGGAAGACCACGAGGTAGCCGTAGGACTCGAGCCACCCGTCGATCGTGTGCGTGGAGAGGAAGAAGCCGAGCGTCACGAGTACATCCTCACCTGAGCCTCACTCAGTGTGGCTACGTTCAGGCGAGTGATCGAGGCCCGTGACCTGACGAAGGACTACGGCCGGAAGCGTGCCGTCGACGGGCTCAGCTTCACTGTGCAGCCGGGGATCGTCACCGGCTTCCTCGGGCCGAACGGCTCCGGCAAGTCCACGACGATGCGCCTGATCCTCGGCCTCGACGCGCCCACACGTGGCGAGGTCACCGTCAACGGGCGCCACTATCGCGAGCACGCCGCGCCGCTGCACGAGGTCGGCGCGCTCCTCGAGGCGCGCTCCGTCCACACCGGGCGGTCGGCGTACAACCATCTCCTCGCGCTCGCCCAGACGCACGGGATCCCGAAGCGCCGCGTCTCGGAGCTGATCGACCTCGTCGGCCTGCACGAGGTGGCGCGCAAGCGTTCCGGCCAGTTCTCGCTCGGCATGGGCCAGCGCCTCGGCATCGCGCAGGCGCTCCTCGGCGACCCGAAGACGGTGATGCTCGACGAGCCGGGCAACGGCCTCGACCCGGAGGGCATCCACTGGATCCGCAACCTCCTCAAGGGGCTCGCCGCCGAGGGCCGCACCGTCTTCGTCTCCTCCCACCTGATGAGCGAGATGGCGCTCACCGCCGACCACCTGATCGTGATCGGCCGCGGCAAGCTGATCGCCGACACGAGCGTCGACGACTTCGTGGCCCGCGCCTCGCAGAAGGTCGTGGTGGTCCGCTCGCCCGAGCTCGAGCGGCTACGGGTCGAGCTCGGCGGGCCGGGCGTCACCTTTGCGGACGCCGAGCGCGGTGCGCTCGAGGTCCACGGGCTGACGGCGGAGCAGGTCGGCGACGCGGCCGCCGCCGCCGGCATCGCGCTCCACGAGCTGACCCCGCAGCAGGCGTCGCTCGAGGAGGCCTTCATGAACCTGACCCGGGACGAGCTCGAGTTCGCGGCGGAGCTGGAGGAGGTGGTCGCGTGAACGCCATCGCGCCGACCGTGCAGCTGCCGCGCCTCGAGGCTTCCGGCCGGCTCGCCTTCCATCGCGTTCTGCTCTCCGAGTGGACGAAGCTCCGCTCGGTGCGCTCGACGAAGTGGTCGCTCTTCGCGGGCTTTCTCCTCACGATCGCGTTCCCGGTCATCTTCGCCTTCGTCACCCGGTCGCACTGGAACTCGATGTCGCCGTCGGACCGCGCAGGACGCCATCCGCTCGACATCGCGCTCGCCGGCGTCAATGTCGCGCAACTCGCGGTTGCCGTCCTCGGTGTCCTGCTGATCAGCGCGGAGTACTCGACCGGCTCGATCCGCTCGACCTTCACCGCGGTGCCCAAGCGGCTGCCCGTCCTCTGGGCGAAGCTGATCGACTACGCGGTCGTCTCCCTCGTGCTCATGGTGCCCGCCGTGCTCGCCAGCTTTTTCGCAAGCCAGGCAATCATCCACAACATCCCGCAGCTCCAGATCTCGTTCACGCAGCCGGGCGTAGCGCGAGCGGTGATCGGCGGCGCGGTCTACGTGATGCTCGTCGGAATCTTCGCCCTCGCAATCGGCGCGATCGTGCGGAACACGGCCGGCGGAATCGCAACGTTCGCCGCCATCTTCTTCGTGCTCCCCCCGCTGATGTTCACCCTGCCGACGAGCTGGAACAACGCGATCAGCCAGTACCTGCCGAGCGAGGCGGGACGGCAGATCTTCGCGCTCCATCACGCCGCCCACACGCTGACCCCGCTCACCGGCGGGCTCGTCTTCGTCGCCTACTGCGCCGCCGCGATCCTGATCGCGGCCGTTCTGCTCATCCGCCGGGACGTCTAGCACCCTCAGGGCAGATTCGCCTGCCACCATGAGGGCGTGAGCACCGAGGAGTCGCGCACCCAACGCGTCCTTTCGGACGCTGCGGCCATGGGCTCGGCGGCGGCGAGCGGCCTCGGGCGGCGTCTCACGGTCGCACTCGGAGGTGCGGAGCGCACCCGCGTCATCATCGTCCTCGCCGCGATCCTCGGGCTGAGCGGGGCCGATGCCGCGACCGTCGGCGCCTCGGCCAGCGAGCTCCGGTCGGGGCTGCACATCACGAACACCGACATCGGCCTGCTCGTCGCGGTCAGCTCCCTGGTCGGCGCTTTCGCGTCACTGCCGTTCGGCGTCCTGGCCGACCGGGTGACGCGGACGCGCATCCTCGGGCTGACGATCGTCACCTGGGGCGCCGCCATGCTCTGGAGCGCCACAGCCGCGGACTTCAGGGAGCTCCTCTGGACGCGGCTCTTCCTCGGCGCCGTGACGGCTTCGGCCGGCCCGATGGTCGCCTCGCTCGTCGGCGACTGGTTCGGGAGCTGGGAGCGCGGCCGGATCTACGGCGTCATCCTCGCCGGCGAGTACGTGGGCGCCGGGATCGGCTTCGCGGTGACCGGCAACATCGCCGCGCTCTCGTGGCGCGCCGCCTTCGTCATCCTCGCGCTGCCCGCGTTCGTGCTTGCCCTCGTCGTGTGGCGGCTCCGCGAGCCCGAGCGCGGAGGCAAGGGCGTGCTCGCGTCCGACAAAGGCCCGCCCCCGGCCGACGCGCTGGCGCAGGCGAACGAGGGCGCCCAGACCACCGACGCGCAGCGGCTGGCGCGGGAGCGCGGGATGACTCCCGACCCCCAGCTCGTCGTCGAGCCCGGCGAGGCGCGGCGCATGAACCTCTGGCGCGCGACCCGCTATGTGCTGCGCGTGCGGACGAACCTGATCCTGATCGCCGCCAGCGCGTGCGGCTACTACTTCCTCGCCGGCCTGCAGACGTTCGGCCTGGAGTTCTCGAAGGACCAGTACGGGATCGACCAGGCGCTCGCGAGCTCGCTCCTGCTCGTGATCGGCGTCGGGTCCCTGGCCGGAGTCCTCGCCGGCGGCACTCTCGGCGACTACCTGCTGAAGCGTGGAGTGTTGAACGCGCGCGTGTGGACGCCCGCGGTTGCGGCGGCGCTCACGGCGGTCCTCTTCGTGCCGGCGATCTTCACCCGCGACGCGGTGACCGCCGTGCCCTACCTCGTCGCGGCGGCGTTCTTCCTCGGCATGCAGAACCCACCGCTCGACGCGGCGCGGCTCGACATCATGCCGCCGCTTCTCTGGGGTCGTGCCGAGGCGGTGCGGACGATGCTGCGCTCGCTCGCGATGGCGCTCGCGCCGCTGCTCTTCGGCGCGGTCTCGGACCATGTCTTCGGCGGCGGCCGCTCGGGCCTCCAGTGGACGTTCGTCGTGATGATCCTCCCGCTCGGCGCGAGCTCGTGGCTCCTGTTCAAGGGCCTGCGGACATACCCGGCCGACGTCGCGAACGCTGCCGCGAGCGCGGACGAGATGCCCGACTATCCTGAGCCACGGGACAACTGGGGCCTTTGATGAGTACCGGCGACGCGTTTCTCTTTCTGTCTGCGTTCCTCGCGAGCGGCGTCGAGTTCGTGGAGGCGCTGACGATCGTCCTCGCCGCCGGGCTGGCGCGGGGCTGGCGTTCGTCTCTCGCCGGCCTGGGAGCAGCGACGCTCGTGCTCGCGGTCATCACCGCGGCGCTGGGACCGGCGCTGACGAAGATCCCGATCGACGCACTGCGGCTCGTCGTCGGTGGGCTGCTGCTCGTCTTCGGCCTGCAGTGGCTGCGCAAGGCGATCCTGCGCGCGAGCGGCTACAAGGCACTCCACGACGAGGACGCGATCTTCGCGCAGGAGATGGCGGACGCGCACGGCGCCGAGCACGTCGAGCGCGCGGGAGTCGACTGGTACGGGTTCACGCTCGCCTTCAAGGGCGTACTGCTCGAGGGGCTCGAGGTCGTGTTCATCGTCCTCACGTTCGGCAGCGCGCAGGGCTCGATCCCGCTCGCCGCGGCCGGAGCAGCCGCCGCGCTCCTGCTCGTCGCGGGCGTCGGCGTCGCGGTGCGCGCGCCGCTGGCCCGTGTCCCCGAGAACGCGATGAAGTTCGCGGTCGGCCTGATGCTGACGACGTTCGGCGTCTTCTGGTCGGTCGAGGGCGCCGGGGCGGACTGGCCCGGCTCCGACGCCGCGATCCTCGGCGTGCTCGGCTGGGTCGGTCTCTCGTCGTTCCTCCTCGTGCGACTGCTGCGACGCGAGCGGCGCACGCAGCTGCGCGCCGCGGAGGCGCAGGCGTGACCTGGCTGAGCCGTTTCGGCCGCTTCTGGTGGGACTTCGTGATCGGCGACGACTGGCTGGTCGCGGTTCTCGTCGTGATCGGGATCGGCGCGACCGCCGCCCTCGCCGCGGCCGACGTGGCCGCGTGGTGGCTGCTGCCACTCGCTGTCCCGCTCATTCTCTGGCTCTCGCTGCGCCGGGCGATACGCTCGACCTAGCGCCGCGGAGCGACGGGCGGCAACCTCATCTGGGTCTGCAGCGCTCTGTACGGCGTATCGGGGACGGTGATCAGGCCGCGGGTCGGGCGGTCGAGGTCGAAGGTCACGAGCAGCAGCATCGTCACCAGAGCCGTCGCGAAGATCATCGGCCACAGGCCGCGGCCGAGCACCGACAGATAGAGGGCGAGCAGCCCCAACGCGATCGCAGCTCCGATCACCTCGAGCGCGAGAACCGACCCCGGTACGCGGTTGTTGAGCGCGGAGATTCGAACGGTCTGCTCGTCGATCATCGTGTTCAGCGCATCGACGTACAGCCGAGGCGCGGATGCGATCGGCGCCGCGTCGAGCGCCTGACCGGCCAGGCCCCACAGTCGCTGCTGCAGAACGTCTTCCTGGGCCGCTGTCTGCAGCATCGCCGGGCTGTTCGGTACCTCGTGAGACATGCGGAGGGCCAGGTCGTTGTAGCGACGGAGCAGCACGAGTGAGCGCATCCGGGCCGGCTCGGCCAGGAGCTGGGCCCTCAGGTACGTCGTCCCGATCGCGTTCGCGTCCGAGACCACCGCCGCCCGTCGATCCTCGTAGCGGCCGACGGCGAGGGAAAGGCCGAATGCGAGGATCAGCCCGACCACGCCGAGCAGCGCGCCCTGCATGGCCCCGAAGGGCTCCCGCAACCTCTCGTGGTGCCGGCGCATCCGTCGGCCGAGCAGCAAGCCCCCGGCGGTCACGGTCCCGACGACCGCGAAGATGATCAGTGCGAGAGCCCAACTACTGAGCGAGAAGAACACTTCGCTCCGGTGGCTAGGCCGGGGTCGGTTGTGGCGGCCCGGCGGGCACGTCCGGCGCAGCCGGCGGCTCGGTGTCGGCGGCGTGGTACTCGGCGAGCAGCGTCTTCTCGCGCTCCATCTTCGGGAACCAGAAGAAGACGACCACGGCGCCGAGCAGCACGGCGAGGATGCCCGCCAGGTAGGCCCACTGGTCGCCTTGGAGGAAGGCTGCCTTGGCGCCGGCCGTGATCTGGGCGGCGTGCTGCGGGTACTCCTGCGCGATCGACTCTGCGCCGTCGAACGACTTCGTCAGCTGGTTCTGGACGCTCTGCGTGACGTTCGTGCCCGACGCGCTGACCGCGGCGGCTGCCGCCGTCGCATAGCCGGCCGTCAACAGCGCACCGAAGATCGACTGCATGATCGCGCCGCCCAGGTCGCGCTGGAGGTCCGCGGTGCCTGAGGCCATCCCGACGCGCCGCACGGGCACCGAACCGGTCAACGAGTGCGAGGCGGGGGTGCCTGCGAGCCCGACTCCGATCCCGACGAGTGCGTAGCCCAGGCCGACCTTCCAGTACGCGATCCCGTCCTTCCAGAGGAGCAGCATCGTCAGGAAGCCGAGCAGCACGAACACGTACCCGAAGAGCAGGGTGAAGCGGGCGCCGCGTGCTTCGACGATCTTCGCCGAGCGCGGTGCCACGACAACCATGCACGCGGCCGCCGGCAGGATCGCGAGCCCCGCCTCGAGCGTCGAATAGCCGAGCACGTTCTGCAGGAACTGCTGGCCCACGAACATCGCGCCCATCAGCGAGCCGAAGACGATGATCCCCGCGCAGGCGGCGACCCAGAACGGCGGGCGCGCGGCCACCCCGAGGTCGTAGAGCGGGTTCTGCGCCCGTCGCTGGCGCCAGAGGAAGAGGAGCAGCGCCGCTGCGGCCACGAACGCGAGCACGATCGTCAGCGTCCCCTTGTTGGGCACCGGCGCGAAGTTGATCGCGAGGATGAGGGCGCCGACCAGCACGAGCGAGAGGATCCCGCCCAGGTTGTCGACCGGTTCGGTGCCCTCGTTCACGTGCGCGGGCACGAAGCGCCAGGCCACCACGACCGCGACGACGGCGAGCGGCAGCGTCAGCAGGAAGACCGAGCCCCAGTAGAAGTGCTCGAGCAGAAGGCCGGAGAGGAACGGGCCGAGCGCCGCGATCGCGCCGCCGAGACCGGACCAGAGCGCGATCGACTTCGTGCGGCCGGGGCCCGACCACAGCGCCGTGATCAGCGCCAGCGTCGTCGGGTACGCCATCCCGGCAGCCAGGCCGCCGCCGATCCTGGCGACGATGAGCACGGAGTCCGTCCACGCGTAGGCAGCGAGGAGCGAGAACGGGATCGCGAGCAGCGTGCCCAGCAGGAGCATCGACTTGCGCCCGTAGCGGTCGCCGAGCGCGCCGAGCCACAGCACCGAGCAGGCGAGCCCGAGCGAGTAGCCGACTGCGATCAGGTCGAGCGTCGTCTGGCTCGAGTCGAAATGCTTGCCGATCGAAGGCAGAGCGACGTTCGCGACCGACAGATTCAGGTTCGCCACCGCAGCGACGAGGATCAGTGCGACGAGGACGAGGCCCGCGCGGTCGGGAGCGCCGTCCTGCGGGTGATCCGCAGCGGGAGCCATCTGAGCGGGAACATATGACGAGCCCTCGCGCTGTCGTTCATCCCGTCCGGACGAAATCTCTCCTACCCGGTTCCGGCCGTGCCCCCGTCGTACGCCGGCCGCTCGGTCTCCTCGACGAGGTTGCGCTGGACGAGCGTGAACAGAAGCGCCAGCGCCGGCACCACCACCACGAGAGCGATCCCGAAGACGATCAGCACCGCCGTGAGGGTGGTGCCCGGCGCCGCTGCCGCGTCGATCGTGAGCACCTGTGGGAGCAGGTACGGGTGCTGCGCGATCCCCCACGCCCAGATCACGGCGACGACGGCGACCACGGCGAGCACGCGCGCGCCGCGCTGGATGCCGCGCTGCAACAGGAAGAGCACCGCGATTCCGCTCACGAACGACACGATCACGAGCGGGAGCGCGTCGCCCTTGAGGCCGTCGAAGTCGAACCGTCCGTCCCGGTGCAGCACGATCAGCCCGGCGACCGCGAGAGCACCGGCCGCGAGCGCGGCGCCGAGCGCGCGTTTGACGAAGTACCGCTCGAGGTCGGGTGTCCCGGCGCGCCGGGTCTCGCTGATCAGGAACACCGCGGACAGGTACGCCCCCGTGGCCACGAAGAGCGCGCCGAGCACGAGTGACAGCGGGTTGAGCCAGCTCGTCACGAGGTCGCCGGCCTCGTTGCCGACCGGCACGCGCTCACCTGCGATCGCCCCGACCACGGTGCCCATGAAGAACGGCGTCAGCACGGACGCGAGCCCGAAGAACCACACGGCCAGCGCGCGCCCACGCGCCCGCCGCGCCGTGTGCTGGAACGCGAAGCCGGAGCCGCGCAGCACGACTCCGAGCGCCGCGAGGCTGAGCGGGATGAAGAGCGTGGAGAAGATCGACTCGAACGCCGTGGGGAACCCGGTCCAGAGCACGACCAGCGTGAAGATCAGCCACACGTGGTTGGCCTCCCAGACTGGCCCGATCGCCCAGTCGATCAAGGCGCGGGGCCGCCGGCCGCTGTCGCCCCCACCCGCGAGCAGGCTCCACACCCCTGCGCCGAAGTCCGCGCCCCCGAAGACGGCGTACATCGTCGCGCCGACCAGGAGGACGCCGGCGACGGCGTCGGCCTCGCTCATGTCGGCGTCCCCGCCGCACCGGGAAGCGGCCCCGATTCGGGGCCGTACGGCACGTCGTCCGGCTCCCGGTCGTCTTGCCGCCAGCGCCGCGACATCGCGCGCAGCGAGATGATCAGCGTCGCGCCGAGCGCGACGTAGAGCCCGACGATCAACCCGAACGTGATCCAGATGCCGTGCGCATGCGTGACGGCATCCGACGTGCGCATCACGTTGTAGACGACCCACGGCTGGCGGCCCACCTCGGTCACGATCCAGCCACTCTCGAGGGCGATCACCGCCGCGACGCCCGACACCGCGGTCGCGCGCAGGAACCAGCGCGATTGCGGGAAGTCGCGCTTGCGCCACCACCCGATCCCCAGCCAGAGCGCGAGCAGGATCAGCACCGAGCAGATACCGACCATGGTGTCGAACGCCCAGTGCAGCATCGTGTTGGCGGGTGGACGGTCATCGGGCGGAACGGAGTCGAGCCCGGTCACCTGCGTGCTCGTGCTCCAACCGACGAGAAACGAGTCGAAGCCGGGGATCCCGATCCCGCCCTTCACCCCGCTCGACGTGCACCGCCCGAAGATGTACTCGGTCACGTCCGTCGAGGTGTGCTGCACGCACTCCATGCCGGCGAACTTGATCGGCTGGTCGTGGGCGATCGCCCGCGCAGCCGTGTCGCCGACCGCGAACTGGATCGGCGTGGCGATGCACGCCACGGTCAGCGGAATCAGCAGGCCGAGCCGGTGCACGCGGTCGCGCCGGCCGCGCAGCATCCCCGTCGCGTAGATCCCGGCGAGCAGGAAGCCCGTGACCAGGTACGCCGCCAGGATCATGTGCGGCACCTCGTACGGGACCGCCGGATTGAAGATCACCTTCCACGGGTCCACCGAGGTGACGGTGCCGGAGGTCGGCGAGAACCCCTGCGGCTGGTTCATCCACGAGTTCACGGCGACGACCGAGAATGCGCCGCCCAGGCCCGTGATCACGACCGGGACACCCGCCCAGAAGTGCGCCCACGGCGACAGGTACTTCCAGCCGAAGATGTAGACGGCGATGAAGATCGCCTCGAGGAAGAAGAAGATGCCCTCGATCGCGAACAGCACCCCGAACACCGAGCCGAACCGGCCGGTGAACCCCGGCCAGAGGAGCCCGAACTCGAACGAGAGCACGGTCCCGGTCACCGCGCCCACCGCGAACGTCACCGCCACCGCCTTCGACCAGCGCCGTGCCAGCCGCAACGCGTCCGGGTCGTCGTGGCGTAGGCCCCGGTAGTTCGCGATCAGCATCATCGCGGGCAGCGCCACGCCGAGCGACGCGAGGATGATGTGGAACCCCAGCGTGAACGCCATCTGGCTCCGCGCCGCGCCGAGGTTTGACGCAAGAGTGAGCATCGCCCGCTAGGAGCGTTCCACCGTGATCCGGCCTGCGCGCTGGTGAGTCGTCGCTGCGCCGGCCCAGTCGACGACGGCCTTGGCGCGATCCTCGTTCGTGGGCAGCAGCGCGAGGTGTACGGCTCCCCAGGCGGCCTGCGCCTTGAAGCCGGTCATCGTCCGCCCGCCGAGCATCTGGACGACCGCGGCGCCACGACCGATCGTCGCCATCGTCCCCTTGTCCTTGTACTTGAACGGCTTCGGTTCCTTGCCCGCGATTCTGTCGGCGATCGTCTTGCCCGCATGCTCTCCGGACTGCAGCGCCACCGAGCCGAGCTGCGGCAGCACCTGCTCGGTCTTCGCATCCGTGATCGCCGCGACGTCGCCGACGACGAAGACCTCCGAATGACCGGGAAGCGTGAGATCCGAGCCCGACCCCGATCCGATTACCACGCTGGAGCTCGAGCCCGAGCGACTGGACGAGCGGGTTCCCCTGCAGGCCTGCGCCCCAGACGAGAGTGTGCGCCTCGAGCGTCTCACCCGACTTCAGCGTGACGGTGGTCGGCGTCACCGACGCGACGACTGCTCCCGTCTTCACCTCCACGCCCCGCTTCGTGAGCGCCTTCTCGGCGTAGTCGCGCAGCTTCGGCTTGAACATCCCGAAGAGCTCCGGCCCGGCCTCGACGAGGGTCACCCGGGCGTCCTCGGAATCCACGCCGGGGTAGTCCTTCGCAAAGTCGCTTCGATAGAGCTCGGCCAGCGCGCCGGCGGTCTCGACGCCGGTCGGCCCGCCGCCGACGACCACGACGTTGAGGGCACCGGCCGCGAGCAGGCTCGGGTCCCGGTCAGCCGCCTCCCAGCGCTCGAGCAGGTGGTCCTTGAGGTGGACCGCGTGCGGCAGCGTGTACATCGGGAACGCGTGGTCGGGAGCACCGGCCGTGCCGAAGAAGTTGACCTCGGCCCCGAGAGAGAAGACGAGATAGTCGTAGGAGATCGGCGCGATCTCGTCGAACTCGACCGTTCGCTGCTCGAGATCGATCGCGGTCACCTGGGCCTTGTGGAGCACGGTGTTCTCGTGGCGCGAGAGCAGGTCGCGCAGCGAGTGTCCGACGGCCGTCGTCTCGAGCAGGCCGGTCGCGAGCTGGTAGAGGAGCGGCTGGAAGGTGTGGTAGTCGTGCCGGTCGACGAGGACGACGTCGGCGTCGGCATGCTCGAGTTTCTGCGCCGCGCCGACCCCGGCGAACCCACCGCCGAGGATCAGGACACGCGGACGTCCGTTACCTGTCATCTGGACCTCCCTTTGCCGCGAGCCGCGGCTCGATCCCCCAGCTGCTCGCGATGGACTCGCCCGGCTCGAGGCGGATCACGGAGTCGCCGGTGCGGAACGCGTTCGGCGGACACGTCATCGGCTCGACGGCCAGGCCGCGCCTGGCGACGTCGGGGTGCGAGTCCCCCGTGTAGAGCATGAGATAGCGGTAGCTCTCGTCCACCCAGAGCGTGAGGCCGGCGTCGCCCGCAGCGTCGTCGAGCAGGACACGGGCCCGGCCGTCGCCGTCCCGCTCGAGCTCGGTGAAGGCGTTGTCGAGCACGGTGCCGCCGATCTCCCGGCCGGCGCGGAAGTCGTACTCGGTCCCGTCGACAGGGGCGGAGCGCACCGGAAGGCCGCGCTCGTCGGAGAACGCGACGACCCGACCCGGAACCTGCAGGCGCAGCGTGTCGATCGTCGGTGTCCCGAGGGTGAGATACGGATGCTGCCCGGCCCCGTAGGGGCAGTTCTCGCTGCTGAGGTTCCGGGCGGTCGTCGTCACGGTGAGGCCGGCAGCCGAGAGGGCGTACTCGATGCTGAGACCGAGCGCGAACGGGTAGCCGGGCTGCGGCTCGAGCGTGTAGTCCAGCACCACCCGGTCGGGCTCGTGGTCGACGAGGTTCCACGTCGCGCCGCGGACGAGCCCGTGGATCGCGTTCCCGTTCTCCGGCTCGCTGAGCGGGAGCTGCATCCGCTTGCCTTCGAACTCGTAGCTTCCGTCCTCGATCCGGTTCGGCCACGGGACGAGCACCTGGCCTCGGCCGGAGGCCGGGCGCTCGCCGGGCCGAAAGCCGTTGAGCAGCTCGCGGCCGCCGGCCTCGTACGAGCGGAGCCCACCGCCGAGAGCGACGACGCCCACGCGCTGCTCCCCGCGAGCGATCTCGATCTGACCGAGCTCGGTAGCCACGCCGGCCTCGCTCACGCAACCGCCTCCGCCTCGACCGGCACGGCGGCTCCCAGACGTTCGAGCAGATGGTCGCCCACGCGCAGCGAGTTCGCCATCGCCGTCAGGGCCGGGTTGACGGCCCCGATGCTGGGGAAGACGCTCGTGTCGACGACGTAGAGGTTGTCGAGCTCGTGCGCCTTGCAGTCGACGTCGAGCACCGAGGTGGCCGGATCCGTCCCGAAGCGGCACGTTCCCGCCTGGTGCGCGCAGCCGGCGACCGGGATCTCGTTCTTCATGTACGCGAAGCGGCCGAACAGATGGTCGCCCTCCATGCGCAGCTGCCCGAGGATCGACTTCAGCTTCTTGTACAGCTCCTGCTTCGGAACGTCGTTCGACGGCTTGTACGCCAGGGTGAGCCGGCCCTCGCCGTCGACGGTCACCCGGTTCTCGGGCAACGGGAGGTCTTCGGTCGAGAGCCAGAAGTCGATCGCGTGCTTCGCGATCTTCTCGAGGGTCCAGCCGGGCGCGAGCTTCGTCTCCATCGGCTTCTCGCCGTGGAACATCGGCGCCTGCGACTTCCCGACCATCTGGATGTTCCCGAGCGGATAGTCGTGGTCGTCGGTGCCGAAGTAGAAGTCGTTCAGCCCCAGCGTCTTCTGGAAGACGGTCGGGTTCTCCTCGCGCGAGAGCGCCAGCACCGCCTGGCTCGCGTGGAACATGTAGTTGCGGCCGACCTGGTCGGAGCCGTTCGCGAGGCCGTTCGGGTGCTTGTCGTTCGCCGACGAGAGGAGCAAGGCGGCCGTGTTCGCGGCGCCGCACGCGAGCACGACGATCTCGCCCGCGAACTGCTCGGTCTCGCCCTCTCGCTCGACGGTCACGCCGGTGACTGCCGTTCCGGCGTCGTTCGTCTCGAGGCGGACCGCCTTCGCGTTCGTCAGCAGCGTGACGTTCGAGTGCTCGAGCGCCGGCCGAACCCCGAGCACCTCGGCGTCCGACTTCCCGTGCACGGCGCAGGGGAAACCGTCGCAGTTCTGGCAGCGCACGCAGACGCTGTACGGCATGTTCGGCTCGTTCAGCCTGATGCCGCACGGCGCGTGGAACGGGCGGTGGCCGGCGGCCTCGAGATCGTCGGCGAGCTGCTGGATCCGGGGCTCGTGCGAGACGGCCGGGAACGGGTACGGCGCGCTCGCAGGCCCCTCGGTGGGATCCTCGCCGCGGGCACCGTGCACCTCGTAGGCCTGCTCGGCCCGCGTGTAGTAGGGCTCGAGCTCGTCGTAGCCGATCGGCCAGGCGGGCGAGATCCCGTCGTGATGGCGAAGCTCGCCGAAGTCCTGCGGCCGCAGCCGGTACAGCGCCGCGCCGTACAGCTTCGTCGCGCCGCCGACGAAGTAGTGCACCTGCGGCTGGAACGCCGTGCCTTTCTCGTCGTACCACGTGTCGGGCGACACGTACTTGTTGTCGACGAACACGTCCTGCGCGAGCCAGTTCGCCGGCTCACGCGGCAGCCAGTCCCCCCGCTCGAGCAGGAGGATCCGCTTGCCGGACGGAGCGAGGCTGCGGGCGAGCGTGCCGCCACCTGCCCCGGTGCCGATGATGATCACGTCGTAGAAGTCCATCGTGTCCTCCTCAGACAGGTGTGGCGGCGCGGCGGCCTCCATGGCTCAGTACTCCGCGAGCATCTCCGGGACGATGATTCGCGCAGCCGCCTCGATCAGCGCGAGGTGTGAGAACGCCTGGGGGAAGTTGCCGAGGTGCCGGGCGGTCGCCACGTCGAACTCCTCGGCGTAGAGGCCGAGCGGCGAGGCGACGCGCAGCAGGCGCTCCATCAGGTCGGTCGCCGCCTGCCGCGCGCCGATGATCCCGAGCGCCGAGACGAGCCAGAAGGAGCAGATGAGGAAGGTGCCCTCCTTGCCCGACAGGCCGTCGTCGGTCTCGCCGGTCCGGTAGCGCAGGACGAAACCGTCCTCGGTGAGGTCGTTCGCAATCGCCAGCACCGACTTGCGCAGGGTCTCGTCGTCGCCTGGCAGGAAGCCGAAGATCGCGGCGAGCAGCGTCGACGCGTCGAGCGACTCGGTCTCGTAGTGCTGGCGCAGCACGCCGTCGCGGACGCCGTGCTCGAGGATGTCCGCGCGGATCTCGTCGGCGACCGCGGCCCACTTCTCCTGCAGCTTGGGTCGCCTCGGATCTCCGCCAGCTTCGCCGCACGGTCGAGCGCGACCCAGCACATCAGCTTCGAGGAGACGTAGTGCTGCGGCTTGCCGCGTGCCTCCCAGATCCCCTGGTCCGGGTTCTGCCAGACCTGCGTGGCGCACTCCGCCTGCGCCTGCACGATCGGCCACAAACGCCGCGGCAGGCGCTCGCTGTGGCGCGAGTGAAGCAGGATCGAGTCGAGCACCGCGCCGAAGACGTCGTTCTGCCGCTGGTCGAACGCGCCGTTGCCGATCCGCACGGGCGAGGCGCCCGAGTACCCGGTGAGGTCGTCGCGGGTCGTCTCGCGCAGGTCCCGCCGCCCGTCGATGCCGTACATGATCTGGAGCGACCCGTCCTCCGTCGGCTCGAGGTCGGCGATGAACTCCATGAACTCGCCCGCTTCCCAGTCGAGGTTGAGGAAGTGGAGCGCCTGGAGGGTGAAGGTCGTGTCCCGGATCCACGTGTAGCGGTAGTCCCAGTTCCGCTCCCCGCCGGGCGTCTCGGGCAGCGAGGTCGTGAGCGCCGCCACCGTCGCCCCGGTCGGCATGTAGGTCAGGCCCTTGATCGTCAGCGCCGACCGCTGCACCGGGTCGCGCAGGCGGTGATCCGGGATCCGCGCCTTGCTCAGCCAGCGGCGCCAGAAACGCGTCGTGGCGTCGATACGCGCTGCCGCCTCGTCGACGCTCTGCGGCGCGGCGAGCTCTTCGGCCCACGACAGCGCGCAGTACGCCCGATCGCCGGCTTCGAGCTCGTGGCGTCCGCGGACCGTTTCGCCCTCGACGTCGATCGCGAGATCGGTGACGAGCCTGAAGGTCACGCCGGCTCCTGTCGCGTCGGCGGCGTGCTCCCCGTCGACCATCGTCCAGGTCGCCGGCGTCCGGCCGTAGTCGAAGGCGGGCTCGCAGACCAGGTCGATCTCGACCCGTCCGTCGAGGCATTCGACCGTGCGCACGAACATGTGGTCGCCGTCGTCGTCGGATGGAGGCCGGGTGTGCGGCGTCACGGTGTCCTCGTGATCCCTCGGGCCGAGCGTCAGCGCGTCGCGCACGACGACCCAGCCCGTCGGCGTCTTCCAGGTCGTCTCGAAGACGTTCGTGCCCGGCACGTAGGCCCGCGCGGTCGGGTGCGAGATGCCGAACGGAGCGAAGCGGAAGAACCCGGCCTGGCGGTCGAGGAGGCTGCCGAAGACGCTCGGCGAGTCGAAGCTCGGAACGCACAGCCAGTCGATCGCGCCGTCCGGGGCGACGAGCGCGCCCGTATGGCAGTCGGACAGGAACGCGTAGTCCGCGATCGGCGGGAACGGCGACGGCGCGGCGGCACTCTGCGGAGCGCTTTCGGGCTCCTTCGTGGGGACGGCGGTCATCGGGGACTCCTTTCTCGGTGCCTAGCTCTCGATCCAGGGCCCGTGCCAGCGGCCGTAGCCCGAGACGAGCCGCTCGGCCTCCGTCGGCCCCCACGACCCCGGCTCGTACGCATGCACGGGAGGCGGCGCGTCGAGCAGCGGCTGCATGATCCGCCAGGCCTCCTCGATCCCGTCCTGCCTGGTGAAACGCGTGCTGTCGCCGACGAGCGCGGCGTGCAGGAGCACCTCGTAGGGCGTCGGCCCCTCCCCGCCTTCCTCGGCGAACTCGACGTCGAGCGTGACCGGCGCCGGCCCGGACGCGTCGGCCCGGTGCGCATCGACGATGAGCCGGACACCGGTGGACGGGTCGAGCTTGACCACGAGCTGGTTCGCCTCCGCCACCCGCCCCGAGGCCATGCCGAGCCGCGGCGGGCGCTTGAAGACGAGGCGCAGCTCGGTCTGCGTGACCGGGAGTCGCTTGCCGGTCCGGATGAAGAAGGGCACCCCCGACCAGCGCCAGTTCTCGATCTCGAGCCGGAGCGCGGCGTATGTCTCCGTGGCCGAGTCGGGAGCGACGCCGTCGATGGAGCGGTAGCCGTCGTACTGACCCCGCACGTAGTGCTCCGGACTGGCCGGCTCGACCGAGTGGAAGAGCCCGGCGACCGAGTTCTTGCGCGTGTCCGCGTCCGGCCGCGAGGGCACCTCCATCGCCGAGGCCGCGACCACCTGCATCAGGTGGTTGACGACGACGTCGCGCAACGCTCCCACCGGGTCGTAGAAGTGGCCACGGTCCTCGACGCCGAACGACTCGGCCATCGTGATCTCGACCGCTTCCACGTAGTTCCGGTTCCAGATCGGCTCGAGGATCGAGTTCTGGAAGCGGAGGTGGAGGATCTCGTCGAGGCCCATCTTCCCGAGGTAGTGGTCGATCCGATAGAGCTGCGACTCGTCGATGTACTGGTGCAGCTCGGCAGCGAGCGCGCTCGCCGATTCGAGGTCGTTGCCGAACGGCTTCTCGACCACGATGCGCGCGCCCTGCGTCAGGCCGGCGTCGGAGAGCTGCTTCACCACGGGCCCGAACAGGAACGGCGGGATCTCGAGGTAGAAGACCGGGCTCGTCTTGCCCTCGATCGCCGCGCCGACGCGTTCGTAGGTCGCCGGGTCGGTGAAGTCTCCCGAGACGTACGAGAGGCGCTCGGCGAAACGGTCGAAGACGTCCTGGTCGAGCTTCTCGCCGGTGCCTTCGATCGAGGTCCGTGCCCGTTCCTTGAGGTCGTCGACCGTCCAGTCGTCGACCGCGACGCCGACGATCGGACAGTCGAGGAGTCCGCGCGCCTCGAGGCGGTACAGCGACCGGAAGGTCATGACCTTCGCAAGGTCGCCGGTGATCCCGAACACGACGAGCACGTCCCCCTTCGCCTGCTCGGAAGTAGCGGCTCCCGTCGGGAGCCGCAGCCGTAGCTGTCGACGCCATTGCCCTCTCCTTTCACAGACGTCGGGACCACACGAGGCTAGGTCGCGGCGACCTTTTCGCTGTCATCCGCTAAGGGTGAAACGGCATGGCTCCACGACTCGGGCCTGTAACCATTCGCCACCGCTGGAGCGCGGTAAGACCGAAGCCGCGTTCTGGCGAGAGATTTTGGCTTAGATAGACACGAGGGGCCCGTAGCTCAGCTGGTTAGAGCAGCGGACTCATAATCCGTTGGTCCCTGGTTCGAATCCAGGCGGGCCCATCAAACGAGCCGGCCGGCCCGGCTCCACCGAAGCGGAGCCGGGCCAGACCGTGCGATTGCGGTACTTACGGACTAGTGACCGAGACCGTCGTCGATCCGATCGCGTTGGTCCCGTCGTCGTAGTTCACGATGCCGAGCCACCGGCCGGACGCGAGGCCCGACCAGCTCAGCGTGACCGGCGCGGGATTACCCAGCGTCACCGACTGCGAAGTCGGCGTAGCCGTCATGTTGCCCGAGTCGGTGTTCGGCACCAGGAAGATGTTCGGCATGACGGTCAGAGGATTGCCCTCGCCGCCCGCGTCGAACACATTGACGAACAGCGCGTACGTATTGCCAGCAGTCGGATTGCGGAGCGTCAGCGACTCGCTCGCAGTGCCGCCGGCGCTCTGGCCGAGGAACGTCAGGCTGCCGCCGCTCCCGACGCGGTAGAGGAAGATGTCCACGTCCCTCCCCGCCGCGTAGTCGTCGGCGAAGGTCGCCCACCGAGCCAGCGCCGTCCCGGACGGGATCGTCACGTCGACCCGTGTGGTGGCGTCGGACGTGGCCGGCGCGGCGGTATTGAACGGATGGGCACTGTCCTGCACCAGTGGAGTGCTGGTCACATCGGACTTGGCCAGGCCCTGCACGCTCGTGTTGAGCGTGCCGTCGTAACCCGCGACCAGTGACAGCTCCTGCGACCCGCTTGCACCGGTTCCCGAGGCCGTGGACGGCGCGGAGAGCGCGACGCCCTGGATCGAGATCGGGCTGCGGACCGAGTGGCCGTGGCCCTGGCCGTTGCCGTCCGTCCAGACGAGCTGGCCGAACCGGTACGCGTTCAGCGGTGCCGTGGTCCGGGTGAGCGTGACCGTGTACGTCACCGACTGGCCCGACTTGATGTCGAACTGCGACGGGCTCACCGAGACGTCGTAGCCATCCGGGTTCGTGACCTGGACGGTGTAGTGGTCGGTCGCGCCGCCGCCGTCGACATCGGTGACCGTCCGGGTGATCGTCTGGGTGCCAGGCAGCGCACCCGCGGCGATCGACGGGTAGTTCAGCTGGTTCGCCCTGATCGCGGGGAACACCGTGCAGAGGTCAGTGCTGCCACTGAACAGGTGCACGCCCACGCCGCAGCTGTACTGGACCCAGTCGACGATCCCGCTGTTGTAGACCAGGCCCGGATCGAACGCCGGGCCCGGATCGACCTCGCCGGAACCCATGTCGAACGGGTTCGCGTTGCCGGCTGCACCCTGGATCGGGTTGCCCAGGTTGTCGAGCGGGCTGGCGGTGGTCATCATCGCCGACTTGACCTCCATCGGCGACCAGTCCGGATGCTTGGACATCAGCAGCGCGGCAACGCCCGCGATGTGCGGAGTCGCCATCGACGTCCCGGACTCGCTGTCCCACAGGTTGCCGGCATGGTTCTCCGGCGAGACCGCGGCCACCATGTCGACGCCGGGAGCCATGATGTCCGGCTTGCCCAGGTCGCCGCCGCTGAAGAGCGACGGGCCGCGCGACGAGAAGCCGGCGACAACGGGTGCCTCGGGCGCCGGCGCCCCGGTGGTCGGAGTGAGCGAGGCCGTCGCGGAGCTGCCTGCCGAGCCGATGTACGACTTGATCGCGAGGCCGTTCGTATTGTTGATGTGGTCGGTCGGGACGAAGTGGAAGTCCGCGTCGAACTCCTGCGCGTCGTTGGCGTTGTAGAGGATCATCCCGACGCCGCCGGCCTCCTGGACGGCGAGGCTCTTGTCCACGCGGGCGTTGATGCCGCGCTTGCAGAGCACGATCTTGCCGGCCACCTTCGCCGGATCGAGTGCGGGGGTGCCGCCGTTCGACGCCGTGGAGAAGCACAACTCCACATTGGTCGCGTTTGCACCAGACACACCTGCGTCCACCGAGTCGATGAGCGGCGAGGACCCAACGCCCGAACCGCGCCCGACGCCGGGGTAGCTGCTTCCGTTGCCGAGCGTGACGGTCATCGGGAAGCTCTCGTCGAACGTCCCCGCTGCGTCCGTGGTCTCCCACGGCATCGCGTTGTCGACCGTCGAGGCGCCCGGGCCTGCATTGCCTGCGGCAGCCGAGACGAACACGCCCGCGGCTGCGGCGTTGAGGAACGCGAACTCGTCGGAGCCGAACGTGTCGACGTTGTCGCCGATCGAGAAGTTGATCACGTCCACGCCGTCGTTCACGGCGTCCTCGACCGCGGCGTCGATGTCGGCGCCGCTGCCGCTCGCCTGCGTATTGGCGGCGTTCTCGTACAGCACCTTGTAGATGGACAGGCGTGCTCCCGGAGCCATGCCCTCCAGCGGGCCCGCGTCGGAGCCGTTGATGGTGGCCTCCACCGGGTCGCCGGCCGCCGTCGATGCGGTGTGCGAGCCGTGGCCGTCGTAGTCGCGCGGCGAGGTGAACTCGCCCGGGTTGGCCGTGGAGAGGCCCGCCGCGTCGTAATAGCGGGCGCCGATCACCTTGTTGTTGCAGCTGACCGGATCCTCGCCTGTCGTGTCACACGTGCCGTGGAACTTCTTCTTGATCTCAGCGTCGGCGGGACCCTTCCCCTTGAACGCCGCGAAGCTCGGGTTCTCGGGCCAGAAGCCGGTGTCGATGTCGCCGACGATGACGCCGGCGCCGGCGTCCGTGTCGCCATGGAACTGCGTCTGCCAGACGCCGTCATCGCCTGTGAGGCCGAGGAACGCCGGCGTCGGCGGCTGCGGACCGGAGTCCGGCGACCCAGGAGGGCCGGGAGGCGCCTGAGGCGCGTCGGGCTTGTTCCCGCTCGAGGTCTTGATCGTGAAGATCCTGTTCTTCTCGACCATTGCCACGCCGGGAGTTCCGCGGAGCTTGGACGCCTGCTGCGCGGTCATCTTCAGAACCACACCGTTGAGTACGGTCGTGAACCGGTAGACCGGCCTGGACACGATTCCGGACCGGCTGAGCACGGTGTGCTGGCGATTGGTCAGGTAGTTGCGGTAGCGCTTGGCATTGGCGGTGTGCGTGTTGATCCGCGCACCCCTGACGGGCTTCGTCGCGTGGAAGCCGCGCACGCCACCGGTATACGTCGCCAGCGGCTTGCCGGCGAACTGGACGATGTAGAGCGATGTGGAAGATCGGCCACCCGCCTGTCCGGCGGCCGCAACGAGTAGGACGCCCGCCGCTGCAACCAGCAGCGCCACGGGCAGTAAGTACCGACGCATCGTTCCCTCCCCTGCTTCGGTTGTCGCATCACATGGCCACCGGTCGCGCCTAGCGAGTTGCTCCCCCGAGCCACCCGCTTTGGCCCCTACGACGAGACAAGCAGCCGTCGCGCGCGATTATGACTAAATCCGCGGCGCGGGTTCAACCCGGTACCGCTCCCGCAGGATCCACTGAGGGTGCGACCGCTCGACCGCCGGGTCGGGTAACGATTCCCGCAGAATGGCCGTCACGATGAAGGTGTTCCAGCACGAGACGCGCCTCCGCACCGCCGGCGGCCTCACCGTCAACGACATCACCGAGGACGTCCAGAACGCGGTGCGGGAGAGCGGCGTCGTCGACGGAATCGCCTGCGTCTACTCCCCGCACACGACCTGCTGCGTGCGCGTGAACGAGATGGAGACGGGCTTCCTCGAGGACTTCTGCGACCTGCTCCGCCGGCTCGTGCCGAGCGAGAGCTACTACGCGCACGACGACTGGGACCGGCGCACCGAGAACATCTGCCCTGAGGACATGGATCAGGGGAACGGCCACTCGCACTGCATGGCGATGCTGCTCGGCACCGCCGGCGAGTCGGTGCCCGTCCGCGACGGCGAGCTCCAGCTCGGGACGTGGCAGCGCGTCCTCTTCATCGAGCTGGACCGCGAGCGCGACCGCCGCTGGCTCGTCCAGGTCGTCGGGGCCTGAGCTAGGCGGCCGGAACCGCGGCGTCGAGGCGGTGTGCGGCCTTGTGCGCGAGGCTCTGCACGTCGGCAGCCGAGACCTTCGCATTGGCCGCTGCGACGACGAAGTCGAGGTACTTGCCGCGCGAGAGGACGACGATCGCCTCGGACGCCGAGTTGCTGCCGATCGTGATCTGGAGAAGCTCCCCGAAGGCGTCGTCGCCGACGCTGCTGAGGTCGACCGGTGTCGCGGTGCCCCCGCCGCCGCCGCGCGCGAACGCGCCGGCAGCCAGTGCAGCGAAGTACTTCACCTCGAGCGCGCTTGCCGCGACCGAGACCTCCTGTTGGAGCTCGCCGAAGGTGCCGGCCGGGACCATCGCGAGGTCGTACGCGGAGACCGCGTACTCGTCAAATGCGTTTCTCGGGCTCACGTAGCCGGCGTGCCGGAGCGTTGACGGGCTGCCCACGTCGCCCCGGGTGAGCACGGTCCGACTCGGCTTCGGCCCGTGCGCCGGCGGGCCGGGCTTGGGCCGCGAGAGTTTGAAGGGTTTCCCGTGCAGGCGGCCTTGCCGCGCGAGTCGGAACCGCCGGTCGAACTTCTGGGCGATCACCGGTACGAGCCGCTTCGCGGCCGCGGAGGAGCCGGCGGCGATCGAGACGTCCAGCAGGTAGGCCCCTTCCACCATCTGCGCGTCGACGCCGTAGATCGGCTTGAGCCCGTGGATTCTGCCGGTGGTGAGATACGCCCAGTTGGGCCGCGGCGCGTGCGGCAGCACGACCTTCTGGAAGGAGACGTGCAGACCGAACTGCTTCAGCGCACGAACGTCGAGCTCCTGCTTGCGCCAGAAACCGAGGCCCTTGCCGGCCGCAGCCGGGGTGCGGTAGCGCTCGACCTCGGTCTGGATCTCGCTGACGGCCGGCGAGTCGCTGAACGGCGTGCCGAAGTCGAGGAGGTAGCCCGAGATGCGGCCGAGACGCTTGAGCCGCGCCGCGGTCACGTTGCCGGTCGCCTGGCTCGCCGAGTGCTCGTTGGAGTCGACACCGGAGTCCGGCGCGAGAGACAGGGAGTGTCCCGCCTGTCCGAGCGCTGCCTTCGGCAGCGGCAGAAGCGCGAGCTTGATCTGCGAAGCGGCGGAGGCGGACGCGACGGGCAAGAGAACGGCGGCGACGAACGCCGCGACCAGCGCGCCCCTCCTGACCATGCCGCGGACCCTAGCTCCCGAGGCCGGCCGCGTCGATCCGGTTCGCGGCGGCCTGCGCGACGCTCGTGACGTCGTTGCTGTCGATCGAGCCTTCACTGGCCATGAAGATGAACTCGGCGAGGTGGCCCGAGGAGAAGAACACCTGGCCCAGGCTGAAGGAGCCCGCCGTGACGCTTCCCTGCGCACCGTCGCCGAGGCTGCTGAGATCGAGAGCCGTAGTCCCCGGCTGCAAGAGCGAAGCAGCGTTCTCGAAGTCCGCGAAGAAGCTCGCCTCGTTCGCGACCGGATACCACTCGATCTCCTGGTCGAGCGCGTCGAACTGGCCCGCCGGGAGCATGAACACGCTGTAGTCCGAGATCGCAGCCGGGTCAGCGAGGTATCCCTTGGTCACGGTCGCCGTCCCGACGAGATCGGACTTGCGGAGCGCGAGCACCGACAGGTCCGGCCCGCCGGGCGGTCGCCCTGCCGTCTGCTTCGGCAGCCTCACGGCCGTCGCGTGCAGGCGCCCCTTGCGCGCGCGCCGGAGCCGGGCGTCGAGCTTCGCGGCGAGCTTCGGCGCCAGCGCCTCGGCCAGGGGCGCGGTTCCGGCCGTCACGATGACGTCGAGGACGAAGCGTCCGTCTGCGATCTGCTCGTCGATTCCCGAGACGGGGACGATGTTCGACGCGCTGTAGCTCGTCAGGTAGGCGAAGTGGCTCGTTCCCGCCGCCGGAGCCGGCAGCTTCACCGGGACGCTCGTGACCGAGAAGCCGGGATTGTCGAGCTTGCTCAGCTCGGCGTCCTCCTTCTTCCAGAAGGCGAGGGCCCGCCTGGCGTCGGCCGCGGTCTTGTACTGCTCGATGCTCGTGCGCACGTCGGTGATGCCCGCGGCGCCGGTGAACGCGTTGCCGTATTCGAGCCCGTAGCCGGTCAGGCGGCCGAGCTTCTTGAGCGTCTTCGGCGTCGCGTCGGGCGTATGGGCTGCGGCATTCGCGTTCGAGACCTTCCCCGAGCTATACGCGAGTGAGAACGAGCTCGCCGCCGGGCCGATCAGCGACTTCGGCAGCGGCACGAGCGCCAGGTTCACACGATGCGCCCGGCTCGCAGACGCTGCCGGAACGAGAGTCAAGGCGGCAAGCGCCGCAACGAGCAGGACCTTCTTCATCGGGCTCCTAGTGGCCGTTGATCGAGAAGTGCATGTAGTCCTTCGTCGAGCCGAACCACGAACCTCCCCAGCCCCAGCCGACCGACGCGAAGGCGCCGCGCACGGCGGGCGTCACCATCCCCGGCCGGTGCCACGACCGGTTCCGGTACGAGCGGGCGGTCTTGTCACGCGTCATGCCGCACCCGACATACGGGTTCTCGCGCGGGTCGAGGTCGACGGCCTCGCCGTACGCGTGCATCGACCAGTGGTGCGTGGTGGCGTTGCCGCTACAGGGCGACGCGGCCGCGTTGCGGCACTCGAAGGAGGCGGTCACGTCACCGCTCTGATCCGGGTGCGAGCTGTAGGTCGACGCGAACGCGCCGTCCCGGACGGGGAAGCGCAGCCGGTAGAGCTTCCCGAAGACCTTGGCCAGTGGCTGCGCCACCTTCGCGTTGACGACGATCTGGCCGATGTGCGTCTGCTCGTCGAAGCCGAAGTAGCGGTAGCTGAGGACGCGCAGCTCCGACATCCACACCGGGCAACCTCTGTGCCATTCGCCGGCCGCTTTGATCGCGTGCCTCTGGGCGGGCGTGAGCCGGGCGATACCTGTGCTGCGCATTGCCGCATGCGTCGTCGCGGCCGTTACCGAGACGACGGCGACAAGGGCGATGGTCGCGATCCCCTTCACTTCGCGGCCATGGTGCCAGCGATCCGCCCCGGCCGCAGCCCGGGCCGGCGAGCGCGCTCAGGCAGCCGCACCGGCGGCGCTTCGCTCGACCACGGCCGCGTTGCGCGTCTGCTTGGCCTTCTTGACGAGCCGGCTCGCCGCGTCGAGAGCTTCCTGGGCGGCGCGCCCGTCGTCGAGCAGGACGGCTCCCACCGAGCCGGTGATGGTGCGCGGCCGCCCGTCGATGGCGAACGGCCGGGTCGAGAGCAGCAGACGGAGACGCTCGGCGAAGTCGGCCAACTCCGCGTGCTCGACATGCGGAGCGAGCACGACGAACTCCTCCCCGCCCCAGCGGAAGACGAGGTCGCTCGCGCGCAGCGCGCCTCGGAGCCGGCTGTGCACATCCACGAGCAGCCGGTCGCCGGCCGCGTAGCCGTAGGTGTCGTTGACCGTCTTGAAGCGGTCGAGATCGAGGAAGCAGAGCGCAGCCGTTCGCCCGCCGCGCCTGATCCGCGCCTGCTCGGAGGTAAGCGCCTCGGCGAGCGCGTAGCGGTTCGGCGCGCTCGTCAGCGCGTCGACGCGCGCGCGCGAGCGCTCTCCCGCGAGTGTCTGCTCGAGGCGGCGGCGGAAGCGGTTCGCCCAGGCGGCGACGAGCAGAAGTCCGGCGGCGAACGCTAGCGCGAGGCCCGGCGCCGTCTCGAAGACGTAGAGGAAGACGACGAGCAGCGGCGCCGGCAGGAACCAGACGACGACGAGCGGGCGCCAGGCGGCACGTAGCTCCTGGCGCAGCCTGAAGCCGGGGCCGAGTGCGCGCAGCAGCACCCTCCCGTTCAGCGCGAAGCCGATCGGCAAGCCGACAGCCGCCGCGACCACCGCGCCGGAGACGCCGTCGTGCGAGAACTGCTGTCCCGCAAGTCCGATCGCGAGCCCCTGCAGCGCGCCGGCGGCCGCGCACAAAGCGCGCTTTCGCCAGGGGTCGCCGGTCGTGAACGCCTCGGTCGACGCGCCGGCGCACGCGCCGACGAGCGGCCCGCCGACGAGTGCCGCGGCAACGAGGAACGGGCCGGCGAGCGAGACACGCGTCCGCCGGCCGACGACGACGTCGAGCTGCTCGGCGAGAGCCGTCAGCGCGACGAGGATCAGAGCGGCCGGCATGCGAACACTTCCACCGTCCGCTCGGCCTTTCCTCTCACCCGAACGAGGGAAGTTCGGCCGGCCTAGGAGCCGAGCAGAAAGTGCGCCACGGCCTTCCGGCCGACGTCGCTCACCGCGCGCGACTGCACCGAGTGGCCTGCCGCGGGGACGACGACCAGCGTCCCGTGCGGGGTCAGGGCGAGCTGCTGCCGCGCCCAGGTGAGCTGTGTCGACAGGTCGTGGTTGCCTTCGACGAGCAGCGTCGGTACGCGCAGCTTGCCGTGCGGCAGAGGCGTCGGCGGGGTCGGCGCCCACGGGAGGCACTGCTGCACGAAACCGTTGCCCGAGGCCGTCTGCCGGTCGAACGGATAGAGCTTCTCGGCCGGGATCCGCGCGACTGCGGCTCGGAGCTTCGCCGCGCGGCCCACGAGCGGTGCCGCCGAGGTTCCCCAGGGGAAGCGCCAGTCGGCGCAGAGCGTGCTCGCGTGCAGGCCCTGGTCGAGCAGGTTGGACGGATAGCGCTGGAAGCGCCTGGCGGCGGCGAGAAAGGCGTTCAGCTGCTTCCGGTTGCCGTGTCTCGCCGCGTGGAGCGCCGCCGGCACGTCCCAGTACTTGCTGTACGTCGGGTCGGCGATGCTGTCGAACGTCAGCGCGTCGAACAGTCGCGGCCCAAGGTGGTCGCGGCGGACGACGGTCGCGAGGTCGGCCACGCAGCCGGCCCCGCAGACCGAATGGAGCACGCGCCGCACCGCCGCGAACTCCGCGACGCCGAGGTCGGTCTGCCCCACCTGCGGCACGACCGAGTCGAGCACGAGCTTCGAGACGTGAGACGGATGGGCCAGCCCGTAGCGCTCGCCGACGTACGTGCCGTACGAGATCCCGTCGAGCGACCACTTCTTCACGCCGAGCGCCTGGCGCAAGTCCTCCATGTCGGCGACGGTGTCGTCGGTGCCGAAGAACTGACGCCGCGCTCCCAGCTTGCGGGCGCAGGAACGGACGGCCGAGGCACTCGGCGGCGTGAGGTCGGAGCTCCCCATCTGGCGCTGGAGCGCCTTGCAGTCGAGCGCGCCGGCGCCCGTCCCGCGCTGGTCGAAGACGACGATGCGGTACTGACCCTGCTCGGCCGCGAGCGCCCTGGAGACATAGCCGTGGATGATCGGCAGCCCGGGCTGTCCCGGCCCACCCGAGAGCACGAGCAGCACCCCGCGCGGCGCGTGGACGTTGTCGCCCATGCCGACGTGCAGGTGCAGCGTCCCCTGTCCCGGATGCGCATGGTCGATCGGAACGTCGAGGGTCGCGCACGTGTACCCGGTGGCGCCGGCACACGCGTGGGAGTCGTGCAGCCGGGAGGTATGAGCGGACGCAGCCCCGCAGGCCGCCAACACGGCGAGAGCCAGCAGCAGAAGCAGGAAACGAGCCCGCATGTGCTTCTACCGACGCCTGATTGGCGCAGCGGTTAGGCCGAGCATCATCCCGCGGAGGTGATGATTGTGTGACAAGCCACTTCTACGCTCATGCGGGTGCAGGAGACGGCGCGTCAACGGGGCAAGCGGGAGCGCATGCGTCAGCGCCAGCAAGCGCTGCAGGCTCGGATGGACCGCCTCTCGGAGCGGGCGCAGGAGGAGCGAGGCCGGCACGGTTGGCTCGACGCGACCTTCGAGGTGGTCGACCGCGATGGCGAGGTGGCCGGCGGCATCATCGCCGGCGCGCTCGCCTACCGGCTCTTCATCTGGCTGCTGCCCCTCGGGCTGGTGTTCGTCGGCGGCCTGGGCGTCGTTGCCGATCTCCTGTCCGACTCGCCGAAACAGCTCGGCACCAACCTCGGGATCGGCGGCATCATCTCGAGCTCGCTGCACAGCGCCTCGGACTCCCATTCCGCCTGGTACGCGCTCATCGTGGGAGTGCCGATCCTGCTCTATGCGACGCGGAGCGTCCTGCGTGTCCTCATCGGAACGCATCGCCTCGCCTGGGGAGACGTCCGGGACGCGCGGCCCAAGCCCACGTATCTCGATGCGGCGAAGCTGCTCGGCGTCCTGATCGCCTTCTTCCTGCTCGCGGGCGTTGCGGGCTGGGCGCGTGTTCGCTCTCCTGCGGCAGGACTCGTCGCCACCATCCTCGCGATCGTCGGGTTCACGGGGCTCTGGCTCTGGACGTCGACCCAGCTGCCGCACCGAGACGCCGGCTGGAAGGATCTCCTGCCGGGCGCGATTGCCGTCGGGATCGGCATCGGGATACTGCAGATGCTCGCCGCGTACCTGCTCGCGCCCTATGCCCTGCAGAAGCAGGGGACGTACGGCGCGCTCGGTCTCGCCGCGGCGGTGCTGTTGAGCCTGTGGGCGCTCGGGCGCCTCTTGCTCGGAGGGGCGGAGATCAACGCGACCCTGTGGGAGCGCAAACGGAGGGAGAGCGGATGAGCAAGGGGCCGGGGCGCACCGGCACACGCGTCGGCAGGATCAGAGACTGGCTCGGGAGGCAGACGGACTCCTGGATCGGCCGGCTCTCCTTCCTGTGGTTCAAGCGCTACATGCAGGCGAGCAAGAACTCCGGCGCCTCGACGACGGCCTATTTCATGCTCTCGGTGGTTCCGACCGCGCTCGTGGCGGTCGCTCTCTTCGGCCAGGCGGGCGGGGACGCGAATGCCCTGGCGGAGCGCCTCGTCACGCGCATGCATCTCACCGGCGACACCGCCGAGATCGTGCGTCAGACCTTCGGCACCACCGCAGACAACACGCTCGCGGCGACCGTTGCCGTCGTGATCAGCTTCCTCTTCTGGGGCATCGGGATCGGTCAGCTCTACCGCGACGTCTACACACGATCGTGGCGGGTGGAGACCGCCCAGGCGAGCGACCAGGTGCTGTTCACGATCTGGTACTTCGTCACCTGCGGCCTCCTCGGGGCCATGTTCCTGGCGACGACGGAGACGGCGTCGTCCAACCGCGCGCTCTTCATCCCGCTCTGGCTCGGCGTCTCGGTCCTCTACTGGCTCTGGACGCCGCGCTTCCTGCTGCACAAGAAGGTGCCGACGAGGAAGCTCCTGCCTGGGGCCCTTCTCGGGGCCTTCGTGCTCGGTGGCACGGTCGGTACGGCGCCGCTCTGGATGGGGCCGACCCTGAACCAGAACGCCAAGGCGTTCGGGCCCTTCGGCGTCATCCTCGCGCTGCTCGCATTCGTGCTGATCGCCATCACGATCTCGATGGTCTGCGCCGTCTTCGGACCGGTGTGGGAGGAGTTCCGGCAGCTGGAGAGCGAGCGGAAGGCGGCTGAGGCGAAGGCGCCGGCACCCGGGGCGGCCGCAGAGCCGCTCTAGCTCGAGTCGAGCTCTCCCGACTCTTCGCACTCCAGACAGACCCACTCACCCACGTGTTCGGCCCGTGCGCTCAGGCCGGCCGGAACCATGGTCACGCCGCACGTTGGGCAGATCGGTGGCTGCTCGTCGTCCACGGTCAGGCGAGGGCGTGTTCGAGAGCCGCACGATCGGCGGGCTCGCCGTGCGTCGGCAGCACGATCTCCACGGGCTTGTCGAGCAGCGGCCGCAGCCCGCTCGCGACCTGCTCGACCGTGGCCCCTTCCGGCAGCCAGCTCGCGCGGATCTCCAGCCCGTTGCCGAGATCGATCAGCGTGTCGCCGGCGATCACCGCGCGAGTCCGCTCGCTCCAGAGCACGAGGTCGAGCTCGCCTTCACGCCCGGGCCACGCTTCCAGCCCGAACAGCGAGTCGCCGATCGCGTAGCGCGTCGCCGGGACGAGCTGGTCCTCGGGCCGGTCCGGCGCCGGTGCCCAGACCGGAAAGCCGAGCGATGCCGCGTCCCGCTCATGCCACGTTGAGGTGAGTACCGTGACGACCTCTCGCGACTCGAACAGCCCGCGTACCTCGTCCGGAACGGCGATCGGGTCAATGAGGATCAGCCGCTCCCCGTCGTCGATCGCGTACGCCGAAACCGGCCCTTCCCACTCGGGATGCGTCGCGGTCCAGTGATGCACGCCGTCGGGAAGCACTCGAGCTGATGTTAAGGCGAGCCGGCCGGCGAGCGGAGCCCATGCGTACCCTGGACGCGTGATCAGGGTCTCCTGCGAAGCCTGCGGTTGGGTCGCGATTACGAGCCAGCCCGTGAACGACGTCTGGCGTGAGCACGAGGCGGGGTGTCCTGCCTTCGGCGGCGCCGTTCGCCACCTCCCGGATCTGCCGCCGTTCCGGCGCCTCCTGCCGCCGGTGAACCCATGCCGTCACCGACCGGTGCGCCGTCAGATCGCCGTGACTCCCGCGGGCGTGAAGAAGTACACGGTCATGTGCGAACTCTGCGGTCGCCTCGTCGGCTGACCGCCCGGCAGCAGACGGGGGTGGACACCGACGGCCGGCGCCCACCCCTCGTACTCGCTACTTGACGATCTTGTCGCAGTAGGTCGGTCCCGCGAAGACGCCGTCCTCCGGACATTTCGCGGTCTGCGCGAACTGGTTCGCCTTGCCGAAGTTGTCGACCGTGTCGGGATAGTTCACGCCGTAGTTGAAGGCCGCCCCATCCCACGAGAACCACGGGTAGATGCAGTACGGGCCGCCGTACGTCGTGCAATCGGTCGGGCCTACGAACGAGTTGCCGAGGACCTCGGCTTTCCCGCCGGTGTCCGAGACCACCGCCCAGTTCTGCGGGTGTGACCCGTCACCGAACGTCGCGTCGAAGATCCGAATCGGCTGGAAGCCGGCCCAGTTGTCGGAGTTGAACGAGCCACAGAACGTCTGGCCCGGAACGCAGAACTGGCCGGGATGGTCGCCGTAGAGATCCGAGTGGCCGATCTCCCAGACGAACGCCATCGGCGTGTCCCAGACGCCGCCCCAGTCGAGCGCGTTGCCGATCTGGTTCGTAGAGAACTCCGGCGTCAGCGGCCCGTCCTTCTGACTGTTGAGCACGAGCACGCTCGACGTGGTCTGGCTCGTCTCGTCCGTGATCTGCTCCCGGTAGGCGTCCGTCGGCGATGGGGCCCAGATGTGGACGTCGACGACGTCGTAGGCGTGCATGACGAACGGGTTCTTGCCCGAGGCGTCCGTGAGCATGCCGTTGAACGCAGCCGGCTCGGTGATCTGCTTTCCCTGCTGCTGGAGCGTCCAGACGGGCGAGCACGCCGTGTAGACGTTCGGCTCCTGCTGGACGTTGAAGCCACCGTTGGGAGTGCACTGCGTGGTGAACGAGTCGGGATAGAACTGCAGCTCGAGGAAACCCTCGCCGCCGAGCTTCTTCGGGTTCGAGTCCTTGACCGTGCCCCCGAACCAGAAGGTCGGCCCCACGCTCGACACCGGGAACGTCCCGTCGGCCGGCAGGGCGACGCGCCACGTGATGTTCTGCGCTGAGCCGGGCGCCGACGAGACGGGGTCGAGTTCCGGCTCGTCGTGGCCGGTGCAGCCTGCCGTGTAGTAGTCCGACCAGTCGCTGTCGTCAGCGCTCAGGCCGCCGATGATGTGCGCGAGACACGCGGCCGTGCCTGCGCCGGCGGTTCCCGAGGTGACGGTTCCCGCGCCGGCCGTCGTGACAGTGGCTCCGGCGGACGCGCTCAACCCGAGCACGACCGAAGAGACTGCCGCGAGCAAGACAAACCTCACTCGAGTCATCTGCTACCCCCTTCTGGGTTGTCTCCCCTGCTAGGCCCGAACGGAGAATACGCTGCCTCGGCGCGCGAGGGGGCGGACCCGCGCACGAGCAGCGCGGGCCGGCTCTTCCCATTCAGGTCATGGAGCGAGTGCTAGGGAGCGATCGTTTCCTCACCCTTGGCACCCATGAAGCTGACGCTGTAGTGGCCGTAGGTGGCTGGCATGGGCGGGATGCCCAAGGCCTGGGAGGTGGCGTCGGTGAAGATGATGTACCGCTACCGAGAGGCCCTCAGGATCGAGCAGTCCGACCTGGGCCAGTGTTCGGGAATGACCCCTGAACGGCGGCGTCCATTTCACGTCGAACCCATCCTTGTCGGCCAGATGTGTTCGGGAAGACCGAAGCGGCCGGGCAGCGCTGGGTCGGCGAAGAAGGTGATCTCGTCGACCTTGCTCCCGCTCAAGGTGAGCACGATCATGCCCCAGGGCTGCGAGCGCAGGTAGCAGCCGAAGGCCGGCTGGCCGTTGGCGCGGGTCGGGCGTACCTGTAGCGGGGCGCCGCGGACCTCGGCGCCGTGGTCGAGGTACACGCCGATCGCTTCGTGTCCGATGAGCTCGCCCGGGCTCGGCGGCATGGTCATCCGAGCGTCGGAGCTCAGCAGAGTCAGGAGGCGCGCCGTGTCGCCGGCTTCGACGGCGTCGCTGAAGGTGGCGAGAAGGTTCCGTTCGGTCGGCGAGTCGGGAAGCGGTGCCTGCTCGCGTTCGACGGTGTACGAGTCGAGCGTTGCGCGTGCGCGTTGGAGCGCGGCCTTGACCGACTGCGGCGTCGTCTCGAGGATCGAGGCGGCTTCGTCGGTGGGGAAGCCGAGCACGTCCCGCAGCACAAGCGCTGCACGCTGCTTCGCAGGCAGCTGCTGCAGCGCGACGATGAACGAGAGCTGGATCGCTTCGCGCTGTTCGTAGCGTGCTTCGGGTCCGGGAGCGGGATCCGGAAGCGCGCTGTCCGCGTAAGGCTCGAGCCAGCTGGGCTCGACGGCGCGGCGGGTTCTTGACGGTCTCATGGTGTTCTCCGTGGCGGGGCGGCGCCCGCGTTCGCGAATTGCGTTGAGACTCCGGTGGGTTGCGATCCTGTAGAGCCAGGAGCGCAGCGACGCCCGCTCCTCGAAGCCGTTGAGCCCGCGCCAGGCGGCGAGCAGTGTTTCCTGGACGAGATCCTCGGCGTCCTGCACGGAGCCGAGTAGCCGGTAGCAATGCAGCTGGAGTTCGCGCCGGAACGGTTCGACCAGCGTCGCGAACGCGCGCTCGTCACCTCCCTTGGCCCGCTCGAGATCGACGGTCATCGCGTTAATGACACCAGGTCCGTCGTAAACGGACCGCGGTCCGTTTCGCGGCATCGCGGTGTCTTTGACCTCCGATGTACCCCGAGCTGAATCATCAGATGGTGCTCGAGCGGACGGCCCGCTTCCAGCGCGATGCCGATCGGTACCGCCAGGCCCGGGAGGCCCACATCCGCCCGCCCCAGCCCGTGCGGACGGCGATCGAGCTGCGGCTGAGCGCCTGCCGCGAGGAGCTCGAGCGCCTCGCTCGCCGTCGTGAAGCGTCCGGTCGCCCAGCAGAGTGAGCAGCGCGCTCCCACGTGTTTTCGCCCTTTGGCGTACGGGCCTACCGAGGCCTGTCCTCGTCCTGCAGGGCGGAGACGCGCTCAATTACTTCGGCACCGGACTGCTCCTTCCCTTCGAGATCATCTACCTCCACGCGGTCCGCGGCTTCTCGACGGCGACCGCGGGGCTGGTACTGGCGACGGTCATGGGCACGGCCGCAGTGGTATCGCTCCCTTCGGGTGCGCTCCTCGATCGTTTCAGTGCGAAACGGATCCTGATCGCGGGCAATGTCTTGAACGGACTCGGCTACGGGGGCTTGGCGTTTGTCGACCGTCCTTGGCAAGGCTTTGTCTGCTCGGCCGTCGGCGGTGCCGGCTTTGGACTCGTGGGAACCGCCGGCCAAGTCCTGACCTTGACCCTGGTCCCGGCGGAGCAGCGCGCCGCGTCGACAGCGCTCCGACGAGTCGCAGGCAACTTCGGTCTCGGCCTCGGCGCGACGGTTGCGGGCTTCATCGTCGCGGCCACCCAACATCACCTCCAGGCGTTCCAGGGCCTCTACCTCTTCGACGCAGTCACGTTCGTCGTCTTCGCACTGGTTGTGGTCGTCTGGATCCCGGATCCTGGCCTCGCGGATGCTCCGTCGGCGAGCGAGGGCGCACGGGGTTTCCGAGCTGTTGCTCGGGATCGGCTCTTGCTCGCGTTGATCGCGGGCAACTTCGCGCTTGTGATGATCGGCGGCGCGTTCTTCTCCTACATCCTCTCGCCGTTTGCGGCGGCGCATACACCTGTCGGGCCCGTGGGGATCGGTGTCGTCATCTTCATCAACACCTTCTTCATCGTCGTAGCGCAGGTACCGGCGACACGGGTGGTGGCGCGGATGCGCCGCACTCACGCTTTGTTCGCCACCAGCGCCATATTCGCAGTCGGCCTGCTCGCGGTCCTGCTCGCAACGCTCACGCACTCGACGCTCGCCGCTACCACCGTCTTGGCCGGGGTGGCGATCCTGATCGCGGTCGCTGAGTGTGGCCAGTTCATCGTGCTCGGCCCGCTGGTCGCGGAAATCGCGCCGCCGCACCTGCTCGGCCGCTACATGTCGCTCTACCAGCTCAGCTTCCTGGTCGGCGTGGCTCTCGGCCAGGCGGTCGGCGGCGTGCTGCTCGCAACGTCACCCGACACCATCTGGTGGGGCGGCGCCCTGGCGCTGGCACTGACGGGAGCCGGCTTCCTTCGACTCGGAACCCGGATACCCGACCCCCTCTTGCCGACGAAATCCCCGCCGCTGCAGCCGCGTCAGAGGCGACCTGATGCGCCGAGGGATGGCGGGGGCGGGGATCCTCTGACCGGGCGCCCATCGCAGTGACGCAGCGCGGCCAAGCCGATGTCAAGGCCGCGCTGCGCGCGCAGGGCTCGCGCGATCGCTCAAACCTACTCAGGCGCTGCCAATCAGGAGACAGGGGCGTGGGTTGGGCCAGTGTTCCGGAATGACCCCTGAGCCGCGGGGATTACTTGTAGTCCTGCGGCGCGGTCGCGCCGCTCGAACGGATAACTCGGCGAGCAGGTGGTCCTGGCCCTGCGTTGAGCTTGACGAGCGGCTCGCCTTCGATGACTTGCCAGATATGACGGCGCCACGGGTGAGGGCAATCGACGTCGAGGTCGGGCGCACACTCCGGCGGTCGCCACCGCTCAGTGAAGGTGACCATCACCGCAGGCATCTGCGCGGGCTGGTAGCGCCGAACGCTCGTCTGGCACGTTCCACGGTACGCCGCCCTCAATGCCATCGTGCTGAGGGGAATCACGCAGTGTCTCTTGCCGGGCTTCGTGGAGAAGATCGAGAAGGCTGGATTTGAGGCGCGGGCAACTCGCAGGGCGTGGTTGCGGCTGAGGGTCCCCGTCCCGGCAGGTCCGAGCGCGGTCGACCTCACACTTGTCGTCGGTTTCTTCCCCGAGCTGGCGCAGCCCGAGGCGACGAGCACGCTTACGATCACCGCCACCGAAGCAGCTACCGCTCGCATCCAAACGTGTATACGGCACCAAGGGCCGATGCGTCACAGGAGAGGCAACGCTGGCCTGGGCGAGCGTCCTCTCACCGGATGCGGACGACTATTCCGATCGACGCGCTTTTTCGATCAACTGTTCCGTTCGAACGGCGCTGATTTGCGGGGAACGTGGAGGGGGCGGGAATCGAACTCGCGGAACATTTCTGCCACGGCTGGGCTGCGCATGGCTCCCAAACGCAGGGCTAGTACCGTGGACCGCCGTGGTGACGGCGGAGGAGATCGGTCAGATCCAAGTGTTCGAGGACCTCGAGCCGGACGAGCGAGAGCGGCTTGCGCGGGTCGTCGCGGACATCTCGCTCACGCCCGGCGAGTCCGCGGTACACGAGGGCGACGCGCCAGCGCTGTTCGCGGTTCTCGAGGGGCGGCTCCAGGTGATCAGGCGGGTCGACGGCGTGGAGAGCGTCGTCGGCGAGCGGAAGCCCGGAGATCTTCTCGGGGAGATGACCGTCGCGTTCGGACTGGTCTACCCCGCCGGTTTGAGCTTCCGCGCAGTGGAGGCGGCGCGTGTGTTCCGGATCGACTTGGCCGATTACGAGGAGCTCGCCGCAGCAGCGCCGCAGGTGGCGGAGCGTGTGGGCGCCCTGGCGAACTACCGGCTAGGGGGAGCAAGAGGCCTGCAGGCCCGCGCGGCCGTACCGTCTCCGATCAGGGCGATCGTCCTCGGGCATTCCGGGGACGCCGCCTGTCTGGAGCTCAGGCGCTTCCTCGACCGCAACCAGATCCGCTTCAGATGGCTCCAGCCGGACGTGCCCGCCGACGCGGAGCAGTGGGGCGCGTTGCCGGACGACGGCGACTATCCCGCGATTCGCGCCGCAAACGGCAAGACGGTCGTTCGGCCGCAGCTGCGCCGGGTGGCGGAGCTCCTCGACATTCCGACCGAGCCGGAGGCCGCGGAGTACGACACGGTGATCGTCGGTGCCGGGCCTGCCGGGCTGGCCGCGGCCGTGTACGGCGCCTCCGAGGGGCTCCGGACGATCGTGGTCGAGCGCGAGGCGCCGGGCGGGCAAGCGGGCACTTCCTCCCGGATCGAGAACTACCTCGGGTTCCCGTCGGGCGTGTCCGGCGACGAGCTCTCGAGCCGCGCGCTCCGGCAGGCGCGCAGGCTCGGCGCCGAGATCCTGGTCACGCGGTCGATCACGCGCATCGACGCCGCGACCCGGCAAGTGCACCTCGACGGCGGCGACGTCCTGCGTGGGCGGACGATCATCCTGGCGTGCGGCGTCAGCTGGCGGCAGCTGGAGATCGAGGGTTTCGAGCGTCTTGCCGGGAAGGGGATCCTCTACGGCGCCGCGCGAAGCGAGGCACCGACCACCCACGGACTGGACATCCACATCATCGGCGCGGGCAACTCGGCCGGGCAGGCGGCGATGTTCCTCTCGGCCCACGCCCGGAGCGTGACCATCCTCTACCGCGGCGACACGCTCGAGAAGAGCATGTCGCGGTATCTCGTCGACCAGCTCCCAACGCGGCCGAACATCCACGTGCGATACCGGACCGAGGTCGTCGCCGCGCACGGCGACACCTCACTCACGGAAATCGACGTGCACGACAGCGCGAGCGGCGAGACGAGCCGGCTCGAGTCCGGTGGGCTCTTCATCTTCATCGGCGCCGATGCCGAGACCGCGTGGCTCCCGCCGGAGATCGCACTCGACAAGAAGGGCTACGTGCTCACCGGCCCCGACGTGCGCGACGCGGGACGGTGGCCGCTCGACCGGGACGCCTACCTCCTGGAGACGAGCGTCCCCGGCATCTTCGCCTGCGGCGACGTCCGATTCAGCCCCGTGAAGCGCGTCGCCGCTGCCGTCGGCGAGGGCAGCATGGCGATCGCCTTCGTGCACCAGTATCTCAGGGAGAACGCTTGAACCAGGAGTAGGCTGGCTCTGCGGGGTCGTTCTTCAAGCGGAAGGAATTCATGCCAAGGGTCGTCATCACCCACGCCGTCGTGGACATCGAGCGCTGGCTGAAGGGCAAGGCTGCACGCGCCCAGGCCATCGAGTCCGGCTCGGGCAGCAACGTCACCGACTACGTCGCCCGCGACGGGAGCAACAACATCGCCCTCACGGCCGACGTCCAGGATCTGGCCGCCCTCCAGGCGATCTTGGCGTCGCCGTCTCCCGAGGTCGCGGCGGCGATGGAAGAGCACGGCGTCGTCCCGCCCATCACGGCGTACGTAGAGGCCTAGGCTCGCCGTCCGTCGAGTGGGCGACGCCGCCGCGAAGGTCCGGCGGCGTCGACCACCGATGCGCTCGTGCCGCTCAGCGAGCGAACCCGTCCCACCCGGGGGGACGTTCGCGACGCAAAGGCCGTGCTAACCGAGGGCAAAGTCCGTCCCCGTAGCGTGCCGCTTCGTCCAATTCGTGAGAGGAGAAGGAGAGATGCAACGCATACGGCATCGAATCGCCGTCGCCGCAGTCGTCGTGCTGGGAGCTGCGATCGCGGCAGGGACGGCAGGCGCGGGAAGCGGCGGCCGGCTCCGGATCGAGCCGGCCTGGTACGACGGCCATCCGATCTCGTTCCTGCAGCCATCGCTGTTCAGCGCAAAGCCGAACGGCGGCGTACTCGGCTGCTTCGGGCTCGGTCCCGACCTCACAGGGATCGACCGGCCGACGAGCCCCTTGTACGTCGTCTTCGACTCGACCGCCACACAGGACCACTGCGACGGCGACCCGACGGCGTTCCGGCACGAGCACGTGCTCTCGGTTGCGCCGGGGGATCCCGGGTACACGGGCGCGTGGACGCTCGTCCTGCTCGTCGAGACGAGCCCCGGGAGCATCGACCTCGGCACCAACCCGTTCACCACAGCACAGCAGGTGACCGATGCGATCGCCGCCGGCACGCTCGTCGACGTCACCTCGGTGTTCTCTCCCGACGCCCCACCCACGATGGTCGCGCCGGTCATCGGCCGCAGCTGAGAGACGAGCACCGAACAGAGAGCTGCAACGCCATCTGTGCAGGCGCGACGCGGGAGGTCCTATCGGGCCATCCCGCATCGCGCCGGTGGTTGGAAAAATCCGTGGACTTTTCGAATCTCGCGAAGGGCGAGCGGAACCTCGTCAGGTCTACTTGCCGCTCGAAATGAGTCAATTCGCAGCGAGAATGGAGGCGGCGGGAATCGAACCCGCGCAAGGTTCCCCTCGGGAGCGCTCCTAGCTCCTGACCCGCCCGGTCCGAACTTGGCGGCGTCGATCCTATGCGCGAGCGGTGCCGAATCGCTGCCAGCCGTCAGGCGGGCTGGCGTAAATGCGGCCGGTAGCGTTACTCGCCCAAATCGTGGTGATAGCACTAGGAAGCTCCGGGAGCCCTGGCGGGTCGTCCCAAATCCAGCTGCCGCGGAGGAAGTCGCTCAGCGCCCAGCCCGCCATGTTCGTCGACCCGCTGCCAGCGAGCAGGACAAACAGGTGCCTACGCCTCGCGTCACTGCATGCGTCGAGCTTCTCGACGTTGTCAGGCAACGCGGCAATCGCCTCAAGCACGGTCGGAATTGTCGACGGGCCCCATGAGCCGCCACCGCCGAGATGGACGGAGACGCGTGGCTTCTCACCCCGCACTTCGGCGGAGACGCCTCGAGCGATCCCAAGCTCGTAAAGCTCGCGCGCCGGCTTTTCATAACCCGCGATGCCGCGTCCGCCGATCGGCCACGCCAGTCGGTCAGTATCGAAGTACGTCTCCCCGCCCTGGTCGAGCTGCTCGATCAGCGGGATAAGAAGCTGGGTGACTCGCTGCCGGTCGAAGGGCAAAACCCTCCCGCTCGTATCGGTGAAGGTCTGGCTGCCGGAGACCATCCAAAACCTGCGCACATTCGCGGCGAGGTCGAACGCACCGCCGTCGGCTCGGGCGAAGACGCTCATCACAACGCTGTCGAGATTGGTTGTGATCTCCAGCGGTTCTTTGTGGCCGTCGGCAAACACGATGTCGAAGTCACGCATACCGGAGGGGCCGCCGGAGATGTCGCATTTCACGGACCGAACAGCGCCAAGCTCCGCAACCACCATGGCGGCGGCACGGCATTCAAGTTCGTCGTTGTCCACCAGCGTCATTCGATCTGAGTCCCCCTCGATTTGCCCGCGTTCATCCTCGGTGGGAAGACCCCCAACCGGTCCAAGGCGACAGAGGAACGCCCCTAAGACTTGGCTCGTAGCCGACGTTCACCGCGCAGGTCCTCGGCACGGTGCGTCAGTCCATCGGCGGATCGAAGACGTCCAGATCGTCCTCAAGCCAGCCGGAGTAAAACCAGACGAGCTTCCGCTGCAGCTGCTGGGCTCCGCGGTACGCGAGCTGCGAGACGCGTTGGCCCTCGAGGAACGCGTGATGGAGCGTGACCGGCATGTAGAGGAGCGCGACGCTCTCCGGCATCGCGAAGTCGAGCTCGTCGGCGTCGAGCGGCGGGAGGTACAGGTAGTTGATCAGGTGGTCGAATCGTCGTAGATCGTCGAGCGCCGTCTCCTTGACGAGGCCTCGCTCGACGAGTTCCGCAAGCGGCAATACCGGCACGAGCGTCCGAACCGGGTGCGCGTATCCGCCGGCACGTTGCGCACCCAGCGAGCAGCTCGGCGTGATCAGCATCGCCGGCCCGAACTCGAGAGGGCCGCTCAGGAAACGGCGATTGCCGCCGCTCTCCTCGTCGACGACGATCTCATCGGCCGGCAGCGGATACGCGAGCGGCACGTCGCGGAAGAGATCGCCCTGGCTGAAGAGCTCGACGCGGTGGCGCTCGTAGTAGTCGGCGTCTGGAGGTCGTTCAGGTCTCGGCGGCATCGGCGGGCCAGCCTATCGGCGGACCCGGCCGATTCTCGGCAGCCCTACTCGGTTGCGTCACCGAAGACGAGGCGTCCGCTGCGCTTGCGGCCAGTGTTCACGACCGGTCCCTCGGTCGCCGGCGCGAGCTGCTCGAACATCTCGGCGCGAAGCCGCTCGACATCCTGGATCGAAAAACGCCGGTAACCGCTGCCCGGCAGACGCACCGCACTGAGGATGCCGCGCTCCTCCCAGTTCCGGACCGTGTTTTCGTGCACGCCGAGCGCCCGAGCGGTGTCGCGAACGTTCAGGAGTTCTCTGGTTGCCATTGCTGATCCGATCATAGCCTGTGTTGGGGTCTTTGTCGAGTATGTTGACTTTGTCCACTTCTGTTCATCGGCAACCTTCCTCCGCTACTTATGCGCGGACCAGTCTGAGCTCGGCACCGCTTCGGCGGGAGTCAACTTCAATCCTCCAAGCGGGAATCGAGTCAGCCGCCGACCCGAGTCTTTGCCCCACAACGAGCACCCGCCGAGAGTGACGTTGAGTTCGGGGATGACCCCTTACGGTCGCCCTCAGCCGGGATCTGGTTCGTCGTGAGGTGGAGTTTCGCCTGTAAGGCGGCGGATTGTCTCGCTCGTCAGGGTGTAGTCCGACATTCGTTTCAGCGGCACGCCTGCAGCGCGTTCGAGTCGAAGGACAGCCTCCGCCGAGGCGGACGAAGAGACGCGGACGCGGCCGAGTGCGCGCCGGAATCGCTCGGAGCGCGCTGCCTGCGCCTCAATCCACGCGAGCTGGTCGGCATCCTCCTCGTTCAGGAACTCCCAGAGCGGACCAGCGCCAACCCAACCCAGGATCTCCTCCGGGGCAGCGTCCGCGATCGTGACTAGGAACTCGCGCTCGAATTCCTCGTTGTCCAAGAACTCGAACGTCTGCACCAGTTCGGCTGCCCAGCCATCGGGATCAGCCTCCCACGCCAGCTCCTCCTCGATGCCCCAAGACCGGGTCGCGTAGCGGCACCACGCGAGGCCGACCTCCTCCGGCGAAACTAGACCGAGCAACCGGTCGTTCTCCTCCGCATCAAGGAGCCGCCTGGCCTCTGCCGGATCAACCACACCCACATCTTCGACAACGGCAGGCAACGGGTAAAGGGTCGCTGACGTGCGCCAGCGTTCCGGAATGACCCCCGAGCTGGGCTGGTCGGAGATGCTCAACCCCGGAGCGATCTGATGGTGCGCCGGAGGCGCATCCGGTGACGCCCGTCGACCGTTCCGAGCGCCGCCCTTAGTTCCGGAGCGGCATCGGTGACGTGAAGCTCGCGTAGGCGCTTTGCGGCCCACTTGCGAATCTGATGCAAGCGTTGGGTCGTAAGCTCCCGCACGGTCGGAGCGTCGAAGTTCCGGGAGCAGGTAGAGAGCAGAGGCGAGGGATCGATCGCGAGCTGGGCGAGCATCTTGGCACCCTGCGGCGATCCCAGCTTCACCAGCGAATCAATCGCCGTCGTCCGGACGCCTGCTGCCTCGTCCTCTTCCGCGACCTCCAACAGCGCTGGTATCGCAGAGGGATCGCCGATCTTGCCTAACGCTTTGATCGTTCCGTTGCGGTCGAGGTCGTTCCTGACCCCTAGGTTGCGAATTAGCGCAGGGACCGCTCTACGTTCGCGGAGATCACCCAAGCGAAGCGCCGCGTGGCCACGCGCTTCTGGGTCAATGAGAGCGTCGATCAGGTAGTCGACGTCTCCCCGCCGCGCAGCGTCACGAGCCGCGAGGCCCGGAGGAAGCTCCTTCCCGCTCACGCTGCTTTGCGTTCAGCGGGGCACGCTCTCGCGTAGAACACCACCCTCGGAGGGTATGACACACGCCTGGGCCAGTGTTCCGGAATGACCCCTGAGCGCTAGGTCGTCCGCCAGACCTCGTCGGCCGTCGCGTCGAGGCGTCTTCCGACGATCACGAAGTACTCACGCGATGGCGTCAAGGCGGAGACCTCCTGCGAGCAGTGCGGACACAGGGGCCGATTCCCGAAGGCGAACCGCCCGCCGCAGGGGCATTGCGACATGGCCATTTCAACGGCCGACTGCTGCTCAGCGCTGAGCATCCAGGGATGCACGCTCCCCACGACGCGCTCATACCCCTCGTCGTAGGTGTCCCAGGTGACGACCGTGGCGTCCCGGTCGCAGTACATGAACCCTTCGTTGCTGAACCCGGCGTGGTAGCGCTCTAGGGCGACCGGCTGGCCACAGTGCGGACAGATTGCTTCGTTCGTGCTCTCTGTCTGGCCGTTGTCCGTCACGCGCACATGATGCTCGGGCGAATGCTCTCTCGGTTGGGCGAGCGTCCTTTCGCCGGAGAAGCGGGCGAGACGCAGATGCCATCCTTGATGCTCGGCACCTCCCCCTCACGGGTGTGGGGGCGAGCGGAACAGTTGCTAGGCGCCGCTTCGAATCGTTCCGCTCGCGGGCTTCGCCGAACCATCGTATGGGTCGCTCTTCGAGCACTTCTCGCAGAAGTGCATCTGTGTCTCGCCGGTCATGTTGTCGAAGAAGGCGAACCGGACGAGGCTAGAGATCGATCGCCGAGGCCGACTCGTGCTCGAGTTCGATGAGGCGGCGGAGCTGGTGGAGCTTCTCCGCGTCCTCGTCGCGGCCGAGTGCGGAGAGCATCCGCGCGAGGTCGCCCTTCGAGGCGACGGCCGGCCGGAGTCCCTGGCCAAGAGGCTCTCGAACCGCCGCGCGGCGGAGGTCGTCGTAGCCGCGCGTGCCGGCGGGCACCGGAACGACGCGCAGCTCGCCGTACGGAGTCGCCACGGTCGTGGGCTGCTCAGCGTCGACTTCCGTCTCCCCCACGCCGAGCTCGCCAAGAGCCTCCTCGAGACGCCTGAGGTTCTCCGGCCTCGTCGACGGCGTGATGTCGACGCCCATGGTGATCTCGTCGGCTCCCTCGATGACGCGGGCGAGGCCTCCGATCACGATGAACGACACGCGGTGCCGATCGAGCACGCTCAGGACCGCTCGCGGGTCGAACGTCGACGACCGAGCCGGGCTCACGCCTTCGAGGCCTTCAGGAGCTCCTGGAGGCGCTCCTGCGGCGACAGGCGAAGCTTCCGGCGTAGAACCTTCTCCCCCGTCTCGTCGACCTCAGCAGGGCCGATGGAGACATCGAGTTCAAAGCCGCAGGCACGCACGAGCTGGCGCAGCGTCTCGAAGCTCGGCTCGACGGCGCCGCGCTCCCAGCGCGCGATCTGAGCGCGGTCTTTGCCGACACGGGCGCCAAGCTCGCCCTGAGAGAGGCCGGCCAGGAGCCGCGCCTCCCTGATCAGCAGTCCGCTCGTCACGACGAGCTGATTCTACCTCTCGGGCCGATTTCCTCTTTAGGAACATTTTTGTTACTCTCCGCTTCGATGCCTCAAACAGGCCTCGCCCAGCTCAGCCTCGAGCTGCCGGCGATCGAGCCGGTCGAGGCACCGCCGCGCGCTCCGAAGCCGCCACCGGGACCGCCTCGCTTGACTCTCGCCGAGGCCGCGCGGATCATGCGCAAGGCTGAGCGCATGAAGGACAAGTCGTACCGGGCAACGCCGATCGGCCTCGAGGTCGCCCATTTCATGCGCTGGTTCCGGAACGAGTACGGCGCGACGCAGGAGACGCTGCGCGACTACGAGGCGATCCTGGCCAAACTGGCGCTCGACCACGCCGACCTCGAGCTCGTCGGACTTCGAGCCGCCTGCAGGCACGACCTGCCTCCGCGAGTTCATCGACGAGCGCTGGGGCGATGCCGCCCCGCGAACGCGCAAGAAGGTGCGCGCCGTCCTCATGTCCTTCTTCCGCTGGGCACAGGGCGAGTTCAAGCTCCAGGGCAACCCCGTCGTCCCGATCCGGAGCCCGCGGCTCCGCGACATCGAACGGCCGCTCTTCGACCGCGACGTCGTCGACCGAATCGTCGCGGCTCAGCCCGAGCTCCGCGATCGCGTCGCGCTCAAGCTCCTCTTCCTGATCGGCATCCGCAAGGGATCGCTCGCCCAGCTCCGCCTCAAGGACTTCGACCTCGGCCGGCGCCGCGTGCGCGTCCACTCCAAGGGCGGCAAGATCCGGAACCTGCCGCTCCCGACCGAAGAGCTTCGGCAGGAGCTCGAGCTGCTCATCCTGGGCCGCGACCCAAACGAGTACCTGCTCTTCCCGGAGGTCAAGGCACCGCGCTGGCAGAAGGGCCAGGTCTCGGGCGAGGACAAGGCGGAGATCGCGGTCGTGCACGCGAACCGCCTCAAGCCGCTGAGCTCGACCGCCCTCCATCGCTGGTGGTACCGCTGCCTACAGCGCGCCGGCGTCGTCGAGCCGGGGCAGACCAGCGGGATGAAGATGCACGCCGCCCGCTACACGGCCGGCACCGAGTTCTATCTCGCGACAGGCGACATCCGAGCCACGCAGCAGCTACTCGGTCACGAGGACATCGGCACGACGGCGAACATCTACGTCCAGCCGAACGAGGCAAGCCTCGAGCGCAAGCTCGCCGAGATCTACGAGACGGGCGATGCGGACAACGATTCCGCCCGCCCCCGCTAAATCGCAATCGTTCCTCTCGCCAAATCGCGATTAGCAGGGAGAATGGAGGCGGCGGGAATCGAACCCGCGTCCGCAGCCGCACCGGCTGAGCGTCTACAAGCGTAGGCTGCCCTTTCGATTCGCCCGCCGGCCGGGGTGCAGCCGCCCTACCGACGCGCTAGCCGATCCTTTCGTGTCGCGCTTTGGGCGATCAGCTCTCCCTCCGCGCCGAGCCCGTTCGTTGGCGCCGCCTCCGAGCCACGGGCAAACCCGGGGCGGCGTCGCCGGCTAGGTTCCCCTAGGCGGCGAGTGCGAGATCGTTCTTCGCACTTGCGTTTTGCCGGTGGATTTACGAGGCCAACCGGCGACCTCGGCTTGCAGCTCATCCGGATGGATCGACCACGTCGAAGCCAGGTCGCCCCCGTATGTGTGTGCACGAATTGTAGCCCGCTAGCGGCGCAATGACTTCAACTCGCGCTCGATCTCCCGCCGCGCGTCCCGAGCCGCGACGTCGCGGCGCTTGTCACGCAGCTCCTTGCCGCGCGCGAGCGCGAGCTCGACCTTGACGCGCCCGTCCTTGAAGTAGAGCCGCGTCGGCACGAGCGTGAAGCCCTTCTCCGCCACGCCCGACGCGAGGCGCTCGATCTCCCGCCGGTGGAGGAGGAGCTTGCGCGGCCGATCCGGATCGTGGTTCGCGCGGTTCCCCTCCGTGTACTCGGGCACGTGGAGGCCGACGAGCCACGCCTCGCCGTCGCGCACCTCCGCGTACGCCTGCTGCAGCGTCGCTTCGCCTCCGCGCAGCGACTTCACCTCGGTGCCGGTGAGCACGACGCCGGCCTCGACGCGATCCGAAAGGTGGTAGTCGTGCCGCGCACGGCGGTTGTCGACGATCAGCTTCTCTCCGCTTGGCTTGGCCATGGAGGGGCCAGTGTAGGCTCGGCCCCGGTGGAGCTCACGCTCGCGCAGCTGCAGGAGATGGGCTCGTCCGGCTTTCCCGGGCTGCTCGGGATCGAGTTCGAGCAGGCCGGAGACGGCTATGCCCGCGCACGCCTCGAGCTCGAGGAGAAGCACATGGCGCCGAACGGCTACCTGCACGCGGGCACCGTCGTCGGGTTCGCCGATTCGGCCTGCGGCTACGGCTGCATCCTCAGCCTGCCCGAGGGCGCGACCGGGTTCACGACGATCGAGCTGAAGACGAACTTCCTCCGCTCCGCGCAGCCGAAGACGACGATCGTCTGCGAGGCGGCGCTCGTCCACGGCGGCCGGACCACGCAGCTCTGGGACGCGACCGTGACGGATGCGGAGAGCCGCCACCTGGCGCTCTTCCGCGCCACGCAGCTGGTTCTGCGCTAACGCCTGCCGGCACGGTAGCCGCGCGCCATGAAGCAGCGGTCGCAGAGCGTCGCCCACGGCGCCGTCCGCGCGCCGCAGACGCGGCAGCGGCCGATCGTCGGGTCCTCGATCTCGGCCCGCAGCTCGCGCACGACCCGCGCTGCCGCGGCTTCTTCTAGTGCCGCAGCCCGCTCGATCGTGACGCCCGCCACGCCCGGGTACTGCAGCGCGAACCAGCGGAGGATCGAAGCCTCGCGGGCCGCCGCCTCCGCCTCCTCGAGCCCGGCCGCGTCGAGACGCTTCGGATCGAGGATCCAGCCGATGACCGTCTGTTGCGGCTTGTCGCCGGCGACCGCGGCGGCGAGCGTGCCGAGCAGCGGCGCGTTGTCCTCGTCCACGGGCGCCTGCACGAGCTTCCAGATGTCGGCGAGCTCGAGCATGCGCCGCGCGTGGTGCAGCGCGTCCCGCACCGCGTCGAGCCGCGCGAGCAGCGGCTGGATCGACTCGACCTCGAGCCAGCCGTCGACGCTCCAGTAGCGCAGCGCCGCGTGCCGCCACGCGTGCAGGGCCGGCTCGAGCTCGTCGACGCGCGTCACGTTGAGGTCGGAGAGCTGCGGGCGCAGGCGGCCGCTGTCCACGACGCGGTAGCCGAGGTGGCCATCCTCGATCGCGACGTGCGGGACGAGAGCGTCTCGCACGAGCTCCGGATCCGGGTCGGCCCACGGTACCCCTGTGAGCACGCCGACGTGGCCGCGCTCGTGGAAGCCGAAGCGGCCGGCCCGGCCCGCGATCTGGGCGATCTCCCACGGCTCGAGGTCGCGCCGCTCCTTCCCGTCGAACTTCGTCGTCTCGGCGAAGAGCAGCGTCTCGCACGGCAGGTTGACGCCGTGCCCGAGGACGTCTGTCGCGGCGCAGACCTCGGCGCGGCCGTCGGCGAAACGGTCGATCTCCTCGCGCCGCGACGCGAGCGGCATCGCGCCGTAGAGGCAGGCGACGCGACCCGGATGGAGCTGGTTGAGTTCCCCCGCGAGGCCGATCACGGCGCGGCGGCTGAAGGCGACGACGACCGTGCCCGGGCCGAGACCGTTGATCCCGCGCCGGCCCACCCAGTCGAGCGGAGCCTTCCGCTCGAAGAAGCGGACCTCGACCTGCGGGAACGCGTGCCGGACGAGCGGCAGCGCCTCGACGGCGCCGAGCAGCAGGATGTGCCGGTACTCGCCGCCGAGCAGGAGCCGCGTCCAGGCCGAGCCGCGCTCCTCGTCCTCGGCCCACTGCACCTCGTCGAGCACGAGTGTCTCGCCGCTCGCCGGCGCCATCTCGGCAGTGCAGCAGAGGATGGGCGCGCCGGGATTGACCCGCTCCTCGCCCGTCACCAACCCGACGCGCTCGTCGCCGAGCTCCGCCTGCAGGCGACGGTGCGCCTCCTGGGCAAGCATCCGCAGCGGTGCCGCGTAGACGCCCTTTCCGGTCTCGATCAGGAAACGGAGCGCGTCGTGCGTCTTGCCGGAGTTGGTGGGGCCGAGGTGCGCGATCACCGTCTCCGGCTCGACGCGACGTTCGGGCAGCCGAACGGTCAGCTCGGAGACGGGCCTCCGCGCCGGCTGATGTCGCCGCCGATGCCGTTCGCTCCGACTGGGGCGCTTCTGCCGCCCCCGCGCCACTAGACCTGGAGGAAGCGGCGGAGAGTCAAGCCGGAGCCCATCGCGCCGAGGAAGAGACCGGCGGTGATGATCAGGAGCGCGTTCAGGCTGAAGGGCAGCGCGTGGATGTCCGAGTTGCCGCCGCCCAGGTGTCCGATGACAGCCGGCAGCGCGATCGACTTCCCGAGCAGGAGCAGGATCACGGCTAAGACCGAGCCGACGACCCCGCAGACGAGCCCTTCCAGCACGAACGGCCCGCGGATGAACCAGTTCGTGGCGCCCACGAGCTTCATCACCTCGATCTCGCGCCGCCGCGCGAAGATCGAGAGCCGGATGGTGTTCGCGATCAGCAGCGTCGCGGCGATCACGAGCAGGATCACGGCTATGAGGAAGACGAGCGAGATCACCTTGGCGACCGTGAGGACGTGTTTCGTGATCGTGCTGCCCCACTGGACGCCGCCGGAGTTCCCGATGCCCTTGGTGGGACACGGCTCGACGCCTGCGTAATGGGCCTGACAGATCTGCTTGCCGATGAGGGGCGTGTCCTTCGCCTGGACCGGGGTCACCACCCACTCGTCCGGGAACGGATTCGACGGGACGATGTTCTCCTTGAACATGTCCTTCTCCGTCTTCTTCATCTGCTCCAGGGCTTGTTCCTTCGAGACGAAGGTGACGGGGGACTTGATGCGCCGGTCATGGTTGAGATGGACCGCGACGGCCTGCTCTTGTGCCTTCGTCGCACCGGTGGCGCAGCCTTTCTGCGGGACGACCGAGGTGCAGAAGAGAACCTTGACCTCCAGCTCCTTCTGGATGTGGTTGCTCCACGAGAGCACCCAGGTGCCGAGGGCGATGAACAGCCCGAGCAGGCACATGCCGATCAGCACAGTCATCGTCGCCGCGAACGTCGTGGACAGGTTCATCCGGATCGAGGCCCAGGCCTCGGAGAAGAGCAGCCGTGCTTGGCTCATTCGGAGGTGTAACCCCCGCGGCGCTCGTCGCGGGAGAGCTTCCCGCCCTCGAGCGCGATCACGCGCTTGCGCATCTTGTCGACCATCTCGCGGTCGTGCGTCACCATGAGGATCGTCGTGCCGGCGCGGTTGATGCGGTAGAGGAGTTGCATGATCCCGACGCTCGTGTCGGGGTCGAGGTTCCCGGTCGGCTCGTCACAGACGAGCAGCGGCGGGTGGTTGACGACGGCGCGCGCGATCGAGACGCGCTGCTGCTCGCCGCCGGAGAGCTCGTCGGGGAGCGAGTTCATCTTGTTGGCGAGCCCGACCAGGGTCATCACCTCGGGCACCTTGCGCCGGATCGAGGCGCGGCTCTCGCCCTGCACCTTGAGTGCGTACGCGACGTTGTCGGCCGCCGTCCGGCTCGGCAGGAGCTTGAAGTCCTGGAAGACGCAGCCGATGTTGCGGCGCAGGCGCGGGACCTTCGAGTGCCCCAGCCGGCCGAGATCGCGGCCGCCGAGGACGATCTTCCCGTCGCTCGGCTCGAGCTCCTTGAGCAGGAGCCGCACGAGCGTCGTCTTGCCCGAGCCCGACGCGCCCACGACAAAGACGAACTCTCCCTTGTCGATCGCGAAGTTGACGGAATCGAGTGCGGTGACGTCCGGCTCATAGACCTTGGTCACGTTCTCGAACAGGATCATCGAGCCCGTGGCGGGCTTCGCCTGCTCCGCGACGGGCTCAGGCCTGGCCTGCCCGTTCGAAGAAGGCTGTGCGTATGCGGTCGGCTGCTCTATCTGTACGTCAGTCACGTCTACCGGTTCGAGTTGGGGCGGGCGATTTCGCCCGGCGCCGGTCGAGTCGTGCGAAGCGGCCCCCACTCTAGCGCAGGTTTCGGCGCTCTAAGAAGTATCTCCTGCTGTTTGCAGCAGATACGCGCGTATGAAACCGTCGAGATCGCCGTCGAGGACTCCTTGCGTGTTGCCGACCTCGTGCTCTGTGCGGTGATCCTTGACGAGTTGGTACGGGTGCAGGACGTAGCTGCGGATCGCGTTTCCGCCGAAGCCCATCGAGACGCCGCCCCGCTCGCGCGCCAGCTCGGCCTCGCGCTCTTCCTCGGCTTTCTCGGCGAGTCGCGAGCGGAGGATCTTGAGCGCGGTGTCCTTGTTCGCCGACTGGCTGCGCTCGTTCTGGACGGCGACCACGATGCCGCTCGGCATGTGCGTGATCCGGACGGCGGAGTCGGTCTTGTTCACGTGCTGGCCGCCGGCTCCCGACGAGCGGTACGTGTCGATGCGGATGTCGTCGTCGTCGATCTCGATGGCGCCGGCGTCCTCGAGGAGCGGTGCGACGATCACCTGCGCGAAGCTCGTGTGGCGCCGATGGGCCGAGTCGAACGGGCTGAGGCGGACGAGCCGGTGCTTGCCGCGCTCGGCCTTGAGGATCCCGTACGCGTTCTCGCCTTTTACCGTGAACGTCGCCGACTTGAGGCCGTACTCCTCGCCCGGGCTCGACTCGATCACCTCGGTCTTGAGGCCGCGCTGCTCGGCCCAGCGGAGGTACATGCGGAGCAGGATCTCGGTCCAGTCCTGCGCGTCGGTGCCTCCCGCGTCCGACTGGATCGTGACGACCGCGTCACCGGAGTCGTACTCGCCGCCGAAGAGGGCGTCCTCCTGCAGCCGGGCGAGCTCGGCGCGCACGTCGCGCAGCACCGGCTCGAGCTCCTTGTCGGGGAACGTGCCCACGCCCTCCTGTAGGAACTCGACGTTCGAGACGAGCTCGTCATACCGCTGGAGCTTCTGCTGCGTGCGCTGGTGCTCGGACGAGAGCGTGGCCGCGCGCTGCTGATCATTCCAGAAGTCGGGTTGTGAGAGCTCCTCTTCGAGCTCGGCGAGTCGGACCCTCAGCGCGTCGGGGTCAAAGGTAACCACGGACCCAGTCGAGCTGGGCCCCGACCTGCGTGAGCTCCTCGTCGAGCGGGATCTGATTCTCGTCACTCATCGGCCGTCGATGGTAGCCGGGCTGCCCGGCCTAGAGGAGCCGGCGCCCACCCTCGGTGAGCACCACGACGCCGCCCTCCACACGCACGAGGCCGTCGGTGAACGCGTCGTCGAGGACCGGATGGCGAGGGCAGTTACTCCGCCACGCCTCGATCGTGTCGTCGTATGTTCGCGGACGATCGCCGATCCAGACGAGCAGCTCACGGAGGGGCGGCTCGGGACCGGCCTCGACGCTTACGCCCCGTGGCACTTCTTGAACTTCTTGCCGGAGCCGCACCAGCAGGGATCGTTGCGGCCGAGCTTCTCGTGCTCGCTCGCGCGCACGGGCTGGGTCACGACGCCGGCCGACGACGGGACGCCCGCCGCGACAGCCTCGCCCCCGCCCGCGGCGGCAATTGCCGCGGCGCCGGCCGAGGTCTCGTGCTCGTACTGGATGTTCCCGTTCGTCGTCTGAGACTGCTGGAGCTGCTGCTCGGCCTGCTCCGGCGCAATCTCGGCGTGGAACAGGTGGAGCACGACCTCGCTGCGGATGATGCGCCCGAGCTCGGTGAACATCCGCTCGCCCTCGCCCGTGTACTCGACGAGCGGGTCCTTCTGCGCCATCTGGCGCAGGTGGACGCCCTCGCGCAGCACCTCCATGTTCTCGAGATGCTCGCGCCAGCGCATGTCGACGACCTGCAGGACGATGTAGCGCTCGAGCTCGCGCATGAGCTCGGCCCCGAACTCCTCCTCCTTCGCCTCGTACTCGTCGCGCGCGTCGGTCTGGAACTCCTCGATCAGCGCGTCGCGGGAGATCTGTCCGAGGTCCTCGCGTAGCTCCTTCGCCGTGATCTCGGTCTGGTAGAGCTGGGACATCGCCTGGGTGAGCGCCTCGAGGTCCCACTCGAGCTCGGACTCCTCGGCGGTGAACACGTTGACCGTGTCCTCCACGACCTCACCGATCCAGAGCTTGACCTGTTCGGAGAGGTCCTCGCCGTCGAGCACCTGGCGCCGCTGCTCGTAGATCCGCTGCCGGTGCCGGTTGAGGACGTCGTCGTACTTCAGCGTGTTCTTGCGGATGACGAAGTTCTGCTCCTCGACCTTCTTCTGCGCGCCCTCAATCTGCCGGGAGAGGATCTTCTGCTCCATGGGCTGGTCGTCCGGGATCTTGAACCGCTCCATCACGTTCTTGATCTTGTCGCCGGCGAAGAGGCGCACGAGGTCGTCCTCGCCGGAGAGGTAGAAGCGGGTCTCGCCGGGGTCGCCCTGACGGCCCGAGCGGCCGCGGAGCTGGTTGTCGATGCGGCGCGACTCGTGGCGCTCGGTGCCGAGGACGTAGAGCCCTCCGGCGTCGACGACGCCGTCGCCGAGCTTGATGTCGACGCCGCGGCCCGCCATGTTCGTCGCGATCGTGACCGCCGAGCGCTGGCCGGCGTCCTTGATGATCTCGGCCTCGCGCGCGTGCTCCTTCGCGTTGAGGACGGTGTGCTTGATCCCCTTGCGCGTCAGGAGCTGCGAGAGGTACTCGGAGGTCTCGACCGCGATCGTGCCGACGAGGACGGGCTGGCCCGCCCGCGAGCGCTCCTCGATGTCGCGCGCGACCGCGGCGAACTTGCCCTCCTTCGTCTTGAAGACGAGGTCGTTCTCGTCGGCGCGGGCGACGTCGACGTTGGTCGGGATCTCCACGACGGCGAGGTTGTAGATCTCGACGAACTCCTTCTCCTCGGTCTTCGCCGTACCGGTCATGCCGGCGAGCTTCTCGTACAGCCGGAAGTAGTTCTGGAGCGTGATCGTGGCGAGCGTCTGGTGCTCCTCCTGGATCTTCACGCCCTCCTTCGCCTCGACCGCCTGGTGGAGGCCCTCGCTCCAGCGGCGGCCCTCCATGATCCGGCCGGTGAACTCGTCGACGATCTTCACCTCGCCGTCCTGGATCACGTAGTCGACGTCGATCTGGTAGAGCGACTCGGCCTTGAGCGCCTGGTAGAGGTGGTTGACGAGCTGCGTGTTCTCCGGCGAGTAGAGGTTCTCGATCCGGATCGCGCGCTCGACCTTCTCCACGCCCTGCGACGTGACGCCGACCGTCTTGAACTTCTCGTCGAACTCGAAGTCGGCGCCTGCCTGCTCGGCCGCTCCCTTGGGGTCGCCTGGCGACGCGCGGAAGGGGGTCAGCTGCCGGGCGACGCGGGCGAAGTCGTTGTAGATCTGCGCGGCCGTCTCGGGCTCGCCGGAGATGATGAGCGGCGTCCGCGCCTCGTCGATCAGGATCGAGTCGACCTCGTCCACGATTCCGTAGGGATGGCCGCGCTGTACGACGCCGTCGAGGCTCACCGCCATGTTGTCGCGCAGGTAGTCGAAGCCGAACTCGGAGTTCGTCCCGTACGTGACGTCGGCGTCGTAGGCGACCTTGCGCTGGTCGAACGGCATCATCGTCTCGATGTAGGCGACGGTCATGCCGAGCGACTCGAAGACGGGCCGGTTCCACTCGGCATCGCGCTGGGCGAGGTAGTCGTTGGTGGTGATGAGGTGCGCGCCGCGGCCGGCGAGGCCGTTGAGGTAGAGCGCAAGGCTCGCGACGAACGTCTTTCCCTCGCCGGTCTTCATCTCCGCGATGTCGCCCTCGTGGAGGACGATCCCGCCCATGAGCTGGACGTCGAACATGCGCTGGTCCGAGGCGCGCCTGCGGGCTTCGCGGACGGCCGCGAACGCCTCGAAGGTGAGGTCGTCGAGGCTCTCGCCGTTCTCGAGCCGCTGCCGGAACTCCACCGTCTTGCCCTCGAGGTCGGCGGCGGACAGGTTCTCGAACTCGGGCTCGAGCGACGTGATGTACGCGGCCTGGTCCTGAAGCCGCTTGAGGCGGCGGCCCTCGCCGACGCGGAGAACCTTTTCGAGGTTGCCGATCTCCACGGGTCAAGGGTAGCGGCCTAGAAGGCTGTGACTCTGACCTCCCAGAGATTGCCGTCGATGCGCGACGCCTCCACGAAATAGCCGGCGCCGGCGGCTTCGCCGAGCTCCGCAAGCTCAGGAGGAATCGCCGCATCGCTCTGCTCGCCGTCGACCCGTAGCTCCGCGTCGCTGCCGTTCCAGGACAGCTCGACCTTCTCGCCGGCCGGAAACGGGATCGACGCCACGGCGATGCGCTTCGCTCCGACGGCCCAGAGATCGCCCTCCTGCCGCGCGGCGACCGCCCGGTAGGGCGGATCGACGCGGCGCTCGACGGCGTCGGCGAGCGGGGAAAGGTCGGCGTCGCCCGCCTCCTCGCTCACGATCACGTCGCCGTCCGGGATCGTCGTGAACTCGACCCGTTCGCCCGTGAGATCCGGCGCCTTCACCACGGCGGTCGCGTCCCACTCCCTCGGGCTGACGCGGGAGCCGTCCGGGACGCCGGCCGCCGCGAGTACCGACACGGGAGGTCCGGGCGCCGGCGGCGGAGGTGGCGGATCGCCGAGCACCTGTGCCGAGTCGAGACCCGCCTGCCGCAGGAGCTGCTCGTTCAGCGTCTCCTGCTTGCGCCGGAAGAGCCCCACTAGCTCTCGGTGATCTCCGCCTCGACCGGGCTCTCGAGCGCGGGCTCCTCGACGTGCCTGCGGCTGCCGACGCGCTTGTCGTGGAGGTCCCGGACCTGCCGGGTGAGCTTGTCGGCCAGCTGGTCGACCGCGGCCTTCATGTCACGCGCGGTCTCGCGGGCTCGCAGAGTCCGGCCCTTGAGGTGGACCGTCGCCTCGGCGACCTGCGAGTCGGCGATCGACGGGTTCCGCTCGACGGCCAGCTCGATCTCGACCTCCGTCAACTCGTGGACGCGGCGGTCGAGCTTCTGGAGCTTCCGCTCGACGTAGCTCCGCATGGAGTCGCTCACTTCGAGGTTCTTGCCCTTGACGTGAAGCTGCATCGGCGCCTCCCCTGTCGCTACTTGTGCGCTGCGGTCTAACCCTACTCGGGAGGCAGCCAACTACTTCAGCCAGAGCTGTTCGAGCAGCACTCCCTACTTCCTAGCTGCGGCGGAGCGCGCGGGTGAACGCGATCGCCTCCACCCGGCGTGCACCGGCGGCGCGAAGCGCGCTTGCGGCGGCCGCCGCAGTGGCGCCGGTCGTGTAGACGTCGTCGATCACGGCGACCCTCCGAGGCGCAGCGCTTGTCGCTCGGAAGGCGCCACGCAGCGTCCGCCGCTCGGCGGCCGAGCTGCCGCGCTGGCGCCCGCCGCGCGTCCGCTCGAGCAGCGGCAGGCACGGCAGCTCCCAGAGCGCGGCGAGCTCGAACGCGAGTCGTTGGGCCGGGTTGTGCCCCCGCTCGAGGCGGCGGCCGCGGTCGGCCGGGACGAACGTCAGCGCGTCGACCTCTGGAGCCGGGAGCCGCTCGGCGACGATCTGCGCGGCCTCGGAGGCGAGTCGCCGGAGCCCGCGCTCCTTCCACGCGTGGACGAGCCGGCGTGCCGCCGCGTCGTAGCCGACGGCTGCGCCGGCGGTCGCGAAGGCGAGCCGTCGGCCCGCGCACTCTCGGCAGCGCTCCACCGGCCACGCGGTCGGCGCGCCGCAGCGTGCGCAGAGCGGCGGCTCGATGCGCTGCAGCTCGTCACGGCAGCCGGCGCAGAGCTGTCTCCCGCCGCAGCCGCATACGACGCAGCGCTGCGGCAGGAGCAGGTCGAGCACACGTCCACGCTACGAGGCGGGGTGTAACTCGAATGTGCCGACTCAGTCGAGACTGTACGACTCGCGCTCCGGCAAGCCCGCCAACTGCCGCAGCCGATTGTCCGCCTCGAGCAGCTGCTGGTGATTCCCGATGTCGTACCAGCTGCCTTCGAAGCGGTAGCCGAAGACGGGCTCACGGCCCGCGAGCCAGCCGAGGAAGCCGCCGGCGTTGTCCGGACTCTGGCCTTCGTCGAGATAGGAAACGACGAGCCGGACATGCTCCGGCGGGAGTAGGTAGGCGACGGTTGCGGCGAGTGTCGAGGGCGGATCGCTCGGCTTCTCGACGAAGTGGACGATGCGCTCATCCGTGTCCGTCGCCACGATCCCGTAGTGCGTCGCGAGCTCGAGATCCCCCACGTCGTGGAGGGGTACAGCGCTGGCCGGCTGCGGCTTCGCGCGCCACCACTCGACGTAGGCGGGGAGTGACAGTTCGAGCATGTCGTCGCCAACCACGAACAGCTCGTCGTCCTCGAGCCCGGCGGACTCGATCACGAGCCGGAGGTCGCCCACCGCGCCGAGCCTGTCTTCGTTCGACATCGTCCCGTCGTCATGGACGGTGACATCGTGCGGCTCCGCCCAGCGCGCGAAGTCAGGCGCGAAGCGGCTGTTGGTCACCAGGTGCACCCCGTCGACATCCTCCAGCTCCCTCACCCACTCGAGAATCCAGTCCAGCATCGGTCGGCCGCCGACCGGAAGCAGGTGCTTCGGCCGGTCGTCCGTCAGCGGCCGGAGCCGAGTGCCGTAGCCCGCGGCGAGGAGGATCGCCTTCACGCGAGGGACTCCTCGTACGGCGGGCGGTGGACGCCGTCTTCCGTGACGATCGCGGCGATGAGGGCCGCCGGTGTCACGTCGAAGGCGGGATTGCGGGCGGGAAAGCGGCTCGTCAGCTCCGCAGGATCGCGCTCCTCGATCGGGATGCCCGAGCCGTCGCGGGTCTCGCGGTCGAGCGTCGAGGTGGGAGCGACGACGTAGAACGGAATCTCGTGGTGCGCTGCGAGCACGGCGAGCGAGTATGTCCCGATCTTGTTCGCCGTGTCCCCGTTCGCGGCGATCCGGTCGGCGCCGGTGACGACGAGGTCGACCTCGCCGCGCGCCATGAGCGAGCCGGCCGCCGAGTCGGCGATGACGGCGTGCGGGATACCGGCGCGTTCCAGCTCCCACGCCGTGAGGCGGGAGCCCTGGAGGAGCGGCCGGGTCTCGTCGACGAGGACTCGTTCGAGCAGGCCGCGCTCCGCCGCGGCGCGGAGGGCACCGACCGCGGAGCCATAGCCGCCGGTCGCGAGCCCGCCGGCGTTGCAGTGGGTGAGCGCGCGTGTGCCGGGCCCGAAGAGCTCGGCGGCGTGCGCGGCCATCCGCCTGCAGCGCTCGACCTCTTCCTCGTGGAGCGCGCGCGCCCGTTCGGGCGTCGGCTCCGCGCGTATCTGCGCGAGCGCCCAAGGGAGGTTGACCGCGGTCGGGCGGGAAGCCGCGAGCATCTCCTCCGCCGCGGCGAGATCGTCCCCGCGAAGCGCGGCGAGCGCGAGCCCGTACGCAGCCGCTATCCCGATCGCCGGCGCGCCCCGCACGACCATGTCCCGGATCGCGCCGGCGACCTCGGCAGCCGTCGCACAGCGGACCTCGACGACCTCCTCCGGCAACCGGCGCTGGTCGAGCAGAACGACCGCCGGGCCGTCTTCCTCGAGCCGGACGATCTGCTCGGGCTCGAGCTCAGCTATGCCCGAAAGAGCCATGTCTCGGTATCAGATACCAAGACAGGTCCGGAGTGGACATGGCCGGCTCGAAATGCAGCGAAGACGCGCTTGGCGTCCGCCGCGCACCAGCCAATCCGGACCCGTCCCGGTATCAGTTACCCGGACCTGTCTCGACGGGTCAGGTGCCCTCGTCCCACGAGGCGAGGTAGTGGGCCTGCTCCTCCGTGAGCGTGTCGATCTCGATGCCCATCGTCTCGAGCTTGAGGCGCGCGATCTCGTTGTCGATCTCCGACGGCACCGGATAGACCTTGCGGTCGAGCTCGCTCGCGTGCTGCGTGGCGTACTCGAGCGCAAGCGCCTGGTTCGCGAAGGACATGTCCATCACGAGCGCCGGGTGGCCCTCGGCCGCGGAGAGGTTGACGAGCCGCCCGTCGGCGACGAGGTAGAGACGCCGCCCGTCGGCGAGCGTGAACTCCTCGACGAACTCCCGCGCCTTCTTCGTCTCGACCGCAATGTCGCGCAGCGCCGGGATCTCGATCTCGACGTTGAAGTGGCCGGTGTTGGCGAGGATCGCGCCGTCCTTCATCCGCTCCATGTGGGCACGCGCGATCACATGCTTGTCGCCGGTCGCGGTGCAGAAGATGTCGCCGACCTCCGCCGCCCGCTCGAGCGGCAGCACCTCGAAACCGTCCATCGAGGCCTCGAGCGCCTTCAGCGGATCCACCTCGGTGATGATCACGTGCGCGCCCATGCCGCGTGCCCGCGAGGCCACGCCGCGCCCGACCCAGCCGTAGCCGGCGATCACGAACCGCTTGCCGGCGATCAGGACGTTCGTCGCGCGGATGATCCCGTCGATCGTCGACTGGCCCGTGCCGTAGCGGTTGTCGAACATGTGCTTCGTCTGCGCCTCGTTGACGGCGATGATCGGGAAGCCCAGCTTCCCCTCCGCCTCGAGGGCCTTGAGCCGGATCACGCCGGTCGTCGTCTCCTCGGTGCCGGCGATGATCTCGCCGAGCTGCTCGCGGCGCGCCGAGTGGAGGACGCCGATCACGTCGGCGCCGTCGTCCATCGTGAAGTGCGGCTTGTGATCGACGGCCGCCTCGATGTGGGCGTAGTACGTGTCGTTGTCCTCGCCCTTGATGGCGAAGACGGACACGTCGTACTCGGCCACGAGCGCCGCCGCGACGTCGTCCTGCGTCGACAGCGGATTCGACGCGCAGAGGACGACGTCCGCGCCGCCCGCCTGCAGCGTCCGCATCAGGTTCGCCGTCTCGGTCGTGACGTGGAGACAGGCGGAGATGCGATGACCCGCCAGCGGCTGCTCGCGCTCGAATCGCTCCCGGATCGCGGCGAGCACCGGCATCTGCCGGTCGGCCCACTCGATCCGCCGCTTGCCGTCCTCCGCGAGGGCGAGGTCTTTCACGTCGTAGCGCTGCGTCGCTGCCATCTGTTCCTTTCGTTATGCCGCTAGAAGTCGTTCGTGCTTGCGTTGTTCCCACTCCACCCAGGACGCGTCTTCGACGTCCGCGAGCCAGCCGTCGATCGCGGTGCGGAGCTCGGGCTCCCGGCGCAGCCGCGCCGCGAAGGCGATGTCGCCGATCCCGAGGCCGAAGCGGCGCCGCAGCTCGGCGAGCGAGCGCAGCTGGTTCAGCTCGCGCAGGCCGTAGAGCCGATAGCCGGCAGGCGTGCGCGACGGGACGACGAGCCCGGCCTGCTCGAGATAGCGGAGCATGCGCGCGGACCAGCCGGTCCGTGCAGCCGCGTGCGAGACGTGGAAAGCATCCATCGGCTCGACCTTAACAAAGCTGTGTCAAGCCTCGCCCCGCAGCCGTGCGACGAGCCGGTCGAGCGCAGGCTCATCGGCCCCCGCGCCGACGAGGAGGTCGCGGATGCCCTCCCGCTCCTCGATCTCCTCGAGGACGTCGACGAGCGTCCGGCCGGCAGGTTGCGAGATCCGGCGCCGCCGCTCGCGCTCCGACTCGTCCGGGGCTCCCGCCAGCCACTCGGCGTTGAAGGGCGCCCAGCTCTCGTCGCTCAGCGCATGGTCGGCGGCGATCGCCTCGGGCTCGACGCCGGCGAGCCACTGCGCCATGCCGCAGGCGATCCCGGTCCGGTCGCGTCCCCCGGCGCAGTGGACGGCGGCGGGCGGGTCGGCCGAGCCGAGCGCCGTGAGAGCTCCCGCAAGCGCGCCCCGGTAGCTGTCGGCGAGAGCGAGGTACGCCTCGTGCATCGACGGCCAGTCCCAGGCCGCGGGGACAGGGCGCGGATCCATCGGCTCGCGCCGGACCGGTAGCGGCAGCGGCTGTTCGTCGCCGTCGCGTTCCGCGCGGAGGTCGATGACGAGCGAGACGCCGTACTCGACGAGCGCCTGCCGCCCCGCCTCGCTCAGTCCCGGGAGCCAGTCGGCCCGCACGACGACGCGGTACGCGGTCTCGCCGCCACCGGCGAGGGGCAGCCCGCCGAGGTCGCGGACGTTGACGCAGCCGTCCCAGCGCAGGACGCGGTCAGGCGTCGCTTGTGCCTTCGCGTCCGTAGCGGTCCTCGAGCCGGACGACGTCGTCGAGATGCGGCGTCGAGACCTCGAGGATCGTCGTGTCCTCGAGCGCCGTGACCCGGTGCACAGTGCCGGGCGGGAAGTGGAAGCACGCCCCGGCCATCACGACCTCCTCGTCCAGCGCCTCCTGGCCGGCCTCGCCGAGCTCGAGCCGCGCGCGGCCGCTCTGCACGTACCAGCTCTCGTCTTTCTCCCGGTGGAACTGCAGCGAGAGCGACTCGCCCTCCCGCACGAACAGCACCTTCCCGACGTAGGCGTCCGCGTGCGCCCAGATCAGCTCCCAGCCCCACGGCTTCTCGACCCGCCGCGCCTCGAAGGCGAAACGGTCGAGGGAGCCGTAGTTCGGCGAGTCGAGCATCACGCGACCTGCCTCTGCGGCCGCCAGTCGGGATGCTCCTCGATGAACTCTGCGGCGCGGCGGAGATCCTTCGGCGTGTTCACCGTGAGCCAGACGCCCTCGTGCCGGTGCGCGTGCAGCCGTCGCTCCTGCGCGAGCTGCGGGAAGGTCGATTGCTCGTGGTCGCCCTTCTCCGGCAGGAGCGCAAGCGCGTCCTCGCCGAGCACGTAGACGCCGGAGTTGACCCAGTGCTCGAGCAGCGGCGCCTCGCGGAAGCCGGTGATCGTCCCGTCCTCCTCGACCTCGACGACGCCGAACGGGGAGCGAACCTGCGCGACGACGATCGTCCCGGCGGCGCCGCTGGCCTCGTGCTCGGAGAGGAGCGCGCGAAAGTCGACGTCGAGCAGCTCGTCGCCGTTGAGGGCGAGCACCGGCCCCGGCTCCTGCCGCCGGGTGGCCGCGAGCCGGAGGCCGCCGCCGCGACCGAGCGGCTCTTCCTCCCCCACCGCCTCGACCTCGGCGCCCAGTCCGGCGAGTGCGTGCAGGAACGCCTCCTCGTCTCCGGCGCGGCACGCAACGATCACGCGCGTGACGCCGGACTCGACGAGCCGGGCAACCGCGTAGGCCGCCAGCGGAAGGCCTCCGACCGGCACGAGCGGCTTCGGCAGGCCCTGTGCCGCCTCCCCCAGCCGCTCCGCCTTGCCGCCCGCAAGGAGGAGTGCCTCCATCAGGCGGTCGTCTCGCGGTCGCGCGACGGTACGGGGCTCCCGTTCACGCCGCCGGGCGTCGCGCGGGTGGGGCGGCCGATCGCCTCGTACTCGAAGCCGGCGGCTGCCACGACAGCGGGGTCGAGATGGTTCCGGCCGTCCACGATGAGCGGCCGCGCCATCGCGTCGCGCACCTCGGCGGTCGGAAGCTCCTTCAGCTCCGGCCACTCGGTCACGATCACCGCGGCGTCGGCGTCGCGCACCGCTTCGAGCACCGAATCGCAGATCTCGACGCCCTGGAGGTCGGTGGGCCGCGCGACCGGATCCCACGCCCGCACCTCGGCGCCCTCGGCGAGCAGCCGGTAGGCGATGACCCGGCTCGGCGCCTCGCGCATGTCGTCGGTGTTCGGCTTGAACGCGAGCCCGAGCAGCGCGACGGTGCGCCCGCGCAGGCTGCCGAGCCGCTGCTGGAGCTTCTGCACGACGCGCCGCTTCTGGAGCTCGTTCACCTCCCACACCGCCTGCAGGAGCAGGAACGGATAGCCCGAGTTGCCGGCGAGCTGCTTCAGCGCGGTGACGTCCTTCGGGAAGCAGCTGCCTCCGAAGCCGATCCCCGCGCGGAAGAAGTGCGGTCCGAGCCGGTGGTCGAGGCCGACGCCGCGCGCGACCTCGACGACGTCGGCGCCGACGAGCTCGCAGACGTTCGCGATCTCGTTGATGAAGCTGATGCGCGTCGAGAGGAAGGCGTTGGACGCAAGCTTGACGAGCTCGGCCGACGCGACGTCGATGCGAAGAAACTCGGTCTCGATGCCCTGATGCAGCTCGACCACGCGCTCCGCGTCTTCGGGCTCGAAGGCGCCGACGACGACGCGGTCGGGGTGCATGAAGTCGGCGACTGCCGTTCCCTCGGCCGTGAACTCCGGATTCGAGACGTAGCCGACGTTCTCGAGGCCGCGCCCGTCGAGCCGCGCGCGCACATGTTCGCCCGTCCCGACCGGGACGGTGCTCTTCATCACGAGGAGCGGGCGGCCTGCGACGCCGTCGGGTATCTCGTCGACGACCGTCCAGACGGCGGTGAGGTCCGCGTCGCCCGAGTAGGTCGGCGGCGTCCCGACCGCGACGTAGAGAAAGTCGGCGCCGGCGACGGCTTCCTGCACGTCGAGCGTGAACGAGATCCGGTCCCGGCAGCGCTCGAGCACATCGTCGAGGCCGGGCTCGTAGATCGGCACCTCGCCCGCCTGCAGCGCTTCGATGCGCTCGGGCAGCACGTCGCGCACGACGACCTCGTGGCCGAGATCCGCAAAGCACGCGCCGGTGACGAGGCCGACGTAGCCGGCCCCGAAGATTGCGATCCGTGCCACGGCCCTAGGGTAATCCGCTTCTCAGCGGCGCAGCGGCTGGAGGCTCTCGGCGATCGCGAGCATCGTCGAGTTCGACAGCTCGTTGAGGATCGTGTTCGAGACCCAGTACGTCGCCTGCGGGGTGACGAGCGCGATTCTCTGGACAGCGCCGCCGGTCGTGTAGACGAGGTACTTCTGGCCCTTGTGGACGAGCGGGAAGGACGGGTTGTCGAGGATCGGCGCGGACTTCCAGGTGCTCTCCTCGATCTGCCAGTACTCGTAGGTCTGCCCGACCTGGAACGTGAGCGCGACCTCGTGCTGGTTCTTGAGCGGCTTGAACGCGCGGACACCCTCCACCGACGACAGCTCCGAGTACCGCGCGATCTTGTGCGGCACCATCAGCGGGAAGTGCACCTCGTCGTAGACCTGCCGTAGCCGCGGCGCCGTCATGCCCTGGCCCTCGCTCACCTGCGGCGGCGTCTTCGGCTCCACCTTCGGCGGCTTGGGGATCGTGAGCGTGCCCGGGAAGCTCGTCCCGACCGTGACGACCGTCAACGGGTTGCCGGCTCGCCCCGCGAAGCTCGAGATGAGAGGCGTCATCTGCTTGACGCGCGCGTGTGGGCCGAAGAGCGGCCGAAGCTGCTGCGCGGCCTGCTGCGCGTTCGCCTGCACGGGGTCGTAGTAGACGGTCGTGTTGCTGGCCACCCTCGGCGCGTTGGCCTGGTCGCCCGCGGGCAGCGTCTTCGTCGTGTAGCCGTGCACCGCGAGCCGGTACCTGGTGTTCTCGGCCTGCCCCGCGATCCTGCCGGCGTTGAGGACGAGCACCGAGATCTGCGACTTCGACAGCTTGTGCTGCTTCGTCTTCTTCTTCGGGGTCTTCGGCTTGCCGCCGAACTGGGTGTTGACCGCCTGCGCCTCGCGGACGTCCGGGTTGAGGAAGCTGTGCACCGCGGTCGTGATGTTGCTCGGATCGGTCGTGAGGACGTCGGCCCCGCCGATCACGGCGTTATTGAAGTCGTTCAGCGGGATCGCGTTGCGGAAGAGGTGGCCGGCGGGCAGGCCGTAGAGGAGCCCGAGGTACGACCTGAGCTGTCCCGGAGTCACGTTGCCGCCGCCGCCCTGGGCGATCTCGACGTTGTTCTTCAGGTCTCGGATCAGCTTCGGCACGTCGAAGATCGAGAGTCCCGTCTTGAGCCGACTCTTCAGGGCGTCGAGGAAGAGCTGCTGCCTGCCGTTGCGGTAGATGTCGCTGTCGGTGTGGCGATAGCGGACGTAGGACAACGCCTGGGCTCCGTCGAGCTTCTGGTAACCCGGGTGGAGGTTGATCGCCGACGTCCCCGTGCCCTTGCCGATGAAGTACCGCCGGTCGACGTTCATGTAGACGCCGTGCAGGTGGTCGACGATCTGCGTGAAGGCGTGGAAGTCGAGCGTGATCAGGTAGTTGATGTGGAGGCCCGTCAGCTTCTCCACTGTGTCGAGCGTCGCGGCGGGGCCGTTGTTGCCGCAGTTCGACCAGGCGGAGTTGATGCGGCCCTGGGTGTCGACCGTGTCCCCGTGGCAGTAGATGTTGATCCAGAGGTCGCGCGGGAACGAGAGCAGCGAGAGCGTGTTGTTCGTCGGGTCGGCGCGCATGAGCATCAGGGTGTCGGAGTTGGAGCCGGCGTACGGATTCGGCCCCTTGGGCGCGCCGCGGACGTCGTAGCCGGCGACGAGAGCGATGGCCGGCTTCGACGGTGGCGGGACCTGCTTCAGGTCGCCGTTCGTCTCCGTCTTCTTGAGCACCTTCGTGTGCGCCGACACGGCGTTGAGGGTCTCGTGGCCGTAGAGGTAGGCGCCACCGGCAGCGCCGGCTCCGACGACGGCGATCGCCAGCACGAGCCAGCCAAAGCCGCGCAGAACAAGGCCCACCAGCGAGCGCTTGGGCGGGTCGGGTTGCCGATAGCGGACGATCGGGCCGAGCAGCGGAGGCTCGCCGGAGTGGCCGTTGCCATTGAGCCCGGCGGCCTGTCCGATTCCGCGTTTTAACGTCGTCCGCATGTCAGATCGGCGGCCCACCGGCGCCGGTCACCGAGGATAGCTCAGGTCCCGGAAGAGGCCGACACGATCCTCATCTCTTGCTCATCTTCCGCCGGCTCGTAGCCGAGATTCGGTCGCAACCAGCGTTCGACCTCGGCCGGCGAGACCCTCTTCCGCGCCGCGTAATCCTCGACCTGATCGCGGCCGATCCGCCCCACCGAGAAGTAGCGCGCATCGGGATGCCCGAGGTAGATGCCGCTCACGCTCGCTGCCGGCGTCATCGCGTAGCTCTCGGTGAGCGCAAGGCCGGCCTCCTCGGCGCCGAGCAGCGCGAACAGCTTCGCCTTCTCGCTGTGGTCCGGGCAGGCGGGGTAGCCGAACGCGGGCCGGATGCCGCGGAAGCGCTCGGCGATCAGTTGCTCGGGCGGGAGCTTCGGGCCCGTTTCGTACCAGGCGCGGCGCGCGACCTCGTGCACGTGCTCCGCGAAGGCTTCGGCGAGGCGGTCGGCCAGTGCCTTGACCATGATCGCGTGGTAGTCGTCGAGCTCCACGGCGAACGAGTCGGCGAGCATGTCGGCGCCGAGACCGGCGGTGACCGCGAACGCGCCCAGGTGGTCCCCGTCGGGAGCGAAGTAATCCGCGAGGGAGCGGTTCGGCCGCGAGTCGCCGTAGTCCGACTGCTGGCGCAGGAAGTTGAAGCGCGTTCCCTCGTCCAGGACCACGTCGTCGCCCTCGGCGCGCGCGGGCCAGAACCCGAACACACCCCGCGCTTGTAACAACTTGTTACTAACGATGTCGTCGAGCAGGCGCTGCGCGTCGTCGAAGAGCTCCCGCGCCGCAGGCTGCTCGAGGATCGCCGGGAACTTCCCCTTCAGCTCCCACGCATGGAAGAAGAACTGCCAGTCGATGTACTCGCGCAGCGTCGCGAGGTCGGGCTCGACGAGGCGCCGGCCGGTGAACTCCGGCACGGGCAGGTCGTCGAACGCGACACGGAGCCGGTTTTCGCGTGCCCGTGCGAGCGGCAGCAAGGGCTTCCGCTCCTTCTCGGCATGGAGGTCGCGCAGGCGATCCTGGTCGGCGCGGTTCTCGACGTCCAGTCGCGCCCGACGCTCGGCATCGAGCAGGTCGGACACGACGCCCACCACGCGCGAGGCGTCGAGGACGTGCACGACCGGCTGCGAGTACGCGGGCGCGATCCGCACCGCCGTGTGCTGGCGTGACGTCGTGGCGCCGCCGATCAGCAGCGGCAGGTTCATCCCGCGCCGCTCCATCTCGCGCGCGACGTCGACCATGTGGTCGAGCGACGGCGTGATCAACCCGGAGAGCCCGACGACGTCCGCGTCCTCCTCGACGGCCACCTCGAGGATCCGCTCGGCCGGCACCATCACGCCGAGATCGACGACGTCGTAGTCGTTGCAGCCGAGGACGACGCCGACGATGTTCTTGCCGATGTCGTGGACGTCGCCCTTCACCGTCGCGAGAACCGCCTTGCCGCGAGCACGCGGTGCGCCGCCGGCCGCGGCCTGCTCGGCCTCCATGTACGGCTCGAGATAGGCGACGGCGCGCTTCATCGCGCGCGCGCTCTTCACGACCTGCGGCAGGAACATCTTCCCGTCGCCGAAGAGGTCGCCCACCACCTGCATCCCGCCCATCAGCGGGCCCTCGATCACGTCGAGGGGCCGGTCGGCGCGCTGCCGCGCCTCCTCGGTGTCCTCCTCGATGAAGTCGACGATGCCGTGCACGAGCGCGTGCGAGAGCCGCTTCTCGACGGGCGCCTCGCGCCAGGAGAGGTCGACCTCTCGCCTGGTCGCCTCGCCGCGCACGCGGCCGGCGTACTCGACGAGCCGCTCGGTCGCGTCCTCGCGCCGGTCGAAGATGACGTCCTCGACGAGCTCATGGAGCTCCGGCTCGATGTCCTCGTAGACGACGAGCTGGCCCGCGTTGACGATGCCCATGTCGAGACCCGCGCGGATCGCGTGGTAGAGGAAGGCCGAGTGCATCGCCTCGCGCACGGCGTCGTTGCCGCGGAACGCGAAGCTCAGGTTGGAGATCCCGCCGCTCGTCCGCGCACCCGGACAGCGCTCCTTGATCAGCGGCAGCGCCTCGAGGAACGCCTTCGCGAAGCCGCGATGCTCCTCGATGCCCGTCGCGACGGCGAGGACGTTCGGGTCGAAGATCAGGTCCTCCGGCGGGAAGCCGGCCTCGTCGAGGAGCAGCCGGTATGCGCGCTCGCAGATCGCGACCTTGCGCTCGACCGTCTCGGCCTGTCCCTGCTCGTCGAACGCCATCACGACGACGCCCGCGCCGTAGCGCCGAACCGCGCGCGCCTGCTCGAGGAACGCCTCCTCCCCCTCCTTCAGCGAGAGCGAGTTGACGACTCCTTTCCCCTGGACGCACTTGAGCCCGGCCTCGAGTACCGACCAGCGCGAGCTGTCGACCACGATCGGGATCCGAGCAACCTCGGGCTCGGTAGCGACGAGGTTGAGGAAGGTCGTCATCGCCCGCTCGCCATCGAGCAGGTCGGCGTCCATGTTCACGTCGAGGAGGTTCGCCCCGCCGCGCACCTGCTCGAGCGCGACGTCTGTCGCCGCCTGGAAGTCGCCCGACTCGACGAGCCGGCGGAAGCGGGCCGAGCCGGTGATGTTCGTCCGCTCGCCGATCAGCGTGAAGTTGGAGTCCGGGCGCAGCTCGAGGGGCTCGAGTCCGCTGAAGCGCGTCGCGGCGCGCCGCTCCGGAACCGCCCGCGGTGCTACGCCCTCGACCGACGCCGTGATCTGCCGGACGTGCTCGGGCGTCGTCCCGCAGCAGCCGCCGACGATGTTCACGAGCCCGTCCCGCGCGAACTCGCCGAGGAAGCGACTCGTGTCCTCCGGCCGCTCGTCGTGCTCGCCGAGCGCGTTCGGCAGCCCGGCGTTCGGATAGCAGGCGACCCAGGTCGGCGCGGTCTCGGCGAGGTCCTCGACGAACGGCCGCATCTCGGCGGCGCCGAGGGAGCAGTTGACCCCCACCACGAGCGGTTCCGCGTGCTCGACCGAGATCCAGAACGCCTCGACGGTCTGCCCCGAGAGGTTGCGGCCGCTCTTGTCCACGGCCGTGAAGGAGAGCCAGAGGGGCAGCTCCGGCGCTGCGTCCTGCGCGGCGACGATCGCGGCCTTGGAGTTCAGCGTGTCGAAGACGGTCTCGATCAGGAGCAGATCGGCGCCGCCTTCTCGGAGGGCGCGCATCTGCTCGGCGTACGCCTCCGCCACCTGGTCGAACGTCGCGGAGCGGTAGGCGGGATCGTCGACGCGCGGCGAGAGGGAGAGCGAGACGTTGAGCGGCCCGACCGAGCCGGCCACCAGCCCGCCGAACTCGTCGGCCACCTCCCGCGCGAGCTTCGCCCCCTCGAGCGACATCTCGGCGGCGACGTCCTCGAGCGCGTAGTCGGCCTGGCCGATCCGCGTCGCCGTGAAGGTGTTGGTGGTCGCGATGTCGGCGCCGGCCTCGAAGTACGAGCGGTGGATCTCCCGCACGATGTCCGGCTGCGTCAGGTTGAGCAGGTCGGGGTTGCCGGCGACGTCGCGCGGGTGGTCGCGGAAGCGCTCGCCGCGGTACTCGTCCTCGCCGCGCACGCGCTTCTGGATCAGCACGCCCCACGAGCCGTCGAGGACGGCGATGCGTTCCCTGAGGATCGATTCGAGCCGTTCCCGCGTGTCTTGCACCTGCTCTCCTTATCAGAGGCCCGGGAGCGGTGCTCTCGAGCGCTTTAGGCGTTTGTTGACCCGGTCGCCAAGCTGCCTGTCAAAGCTCTCCGGGTACCCGAAACGCTAGCAGCCGAGCCGTCCGCCACCCGCGCGTGAGGGCCGAAGACGGACGTTAGGGTGCCGCTTCGTGGTGGAGGTACACGACGGCGCGACACTGCGCGCGGCACTCCTCGAGATCGCCGGCGACTTCTCCTTCTCGTGGATCGCGGAGGCGCGACGGCTCTTCATGGACCTCGAGCCCCGCCGGTTCGCCGAGCTTCACCACAACCCGACTGCGCTCCTGTCCGAGCTGACCGACGAGGACCTGTCCCGCGTCCTCGCGCCGGACTATCTCGAACGGCTCGTGCGGGTCCAGGAACGCCTCGCCCGCGATCACGGCGAGGACACGTGGTGGCGCGGCCGGCGCGGCCCCGCGGATCTCCTCGTCGCCTACTTCTCCGCGGAGTTCGGGCTCGACGAGAGCCTCCCCATCTACTCCGGCGGGCTCGGCGTCCTCGCCGGCGACTACCTCAAGGCCGCGTCGGAGCTCGGCATCCCACTCGTCGGCATCGGCCTCTTCTACCGCCGCGGGTACTTCCGGCAGCAGCTCGACGAGCAGGACCGGCAGGTCGAGCGCTACCCACGCAACGATTCGAGCCGCCTGCCGCTGGAGCTCGTGCCGATGGCTCCGATCATCGAGCTCGCCGACGACAACGGCGATCTCGTGCCGGTGCGGCTCGGCGTCTGGCGCGTGCGGGTCGGCCGCGTCTCGCTCTATCTCCTCGACACGAAGATCGAGGGCAATCCCACGTGGTCCCGTAACGTGACGGACATCCTCTACGGCGGCGACCGCGAGAACCGGCTGCGCCAGGAGCTCGTGCTCGGCGTCGGGGGCGTGCGCGTGCTGCGTCGCCTCGGCCTCGATCCCACCGTCTTCCACCTGAACGAGGGGCACTCGGCCTTTCTCCAGCTCGAACGGATGCGCGAGCTCGTCGAGCAGCAGGAGCTGTCGGCCACCGACGCGCTCGAGCGGCTGCGCGCGTCGACCGTGTTCACGACGCACACGCCGGTGCCGGCCGGGAACGAGGTGTTCGACCCGGAGCTCGTGCGGCGAAATCTCGAAGGCCTCGTCGAGCGCTGCGGACTCACGTGGGAGGACTTCCTCGCGCTCGGCAAGGTCGAGGCGAGCGACAAGGGCTTCGGGCTCACGCCGTTCGCGCTCCGCACATCGGAGTACGCGAACGGCGTCTCGGAGCTGCACGGCGCCGTCTCGCGCGAGATGTGGCACGGGCTCTGGCCCGAGAAGCGCGTCGACGAAGTGCCGATCACGTCGGTCACGAACGGCGTCCATCAGCGGACGTGGATCTCTCCCGAGCTCGAGGTGCTGCTCGGTGACACCGACCCACGGTTCGAGCTGGCGCGGGAGCTGCCGGCGTGAGGATCTGTGGGCCGCGCACCGCGGCGCGAAGGAGCGGCTGCTCGGGTTCGCGGCCGCGACGCGCGGCGCGCGCGAGCTCGACGCGGACGTCCTCACGATCGGCTTCGCCCGCCGCTTCGCCACCTACAAGCGCGCGAGCCTGCTCTTCAGCCGGCCCGACCGGCTCGCGCGGCTCCTCGCCGATCCCGAGCGGCCGATCCAGGTGCTCGTGGCCGGCAAGGCGCACCCGGCCGACGAGGACGGGAAGGACCTGATCCAGCTCGTGGTGGACTTCGCGCGCGAGCCCATGGCGGCCGGGCGGGTCGTCTTCCTCGAGGACTACGAGATGACGCTGGCCCGACGGCTCGTGCAGGGCGTGGACGTGTGGCTCAACACGCCGCAGCGGCCGCTCGAGGCGTCGGGCACGTCCGGGATGAAGGCCGCGCTGAACGGCGTGCTCAACTGCTCCATCCTCGACGGCTGGTGGGCCGAGGCGTACTCGCCGGCCTGCGGTTTCGCGATCGGCGGTCCGGAGGTCGAGGGTGACACCCGGCAGGACGAGGCGGACGCGGACGCGCTCTACGCGGTGCTCGAGGAGCAGGTACTGCCCGCGTACTACGAGCGCGACGAGGCCGGGCTCCCGCACCGCTGGATCGCTCTCATGCGCGAGTCGATCGCCGAGCTCGGGCCGCGCTTCGGCACGGCGCGGATGGCGGCGGAGTACGTCGAGCGGCTCTACCTCCCGGCGCACGAGGGCGCGCCGCGGGCCGCGTCCCGCGTCGCGTAGCGGGATCTGGAGGCGCGCCGACCCCGAGGCGCGCCTCCTCTCCCACACCCGCCCTCAGGCGGTGGCGGCAGCGGCCCGCACCCGGTCGCGAGACCCGAGCAGCACGAACAGGCTCGTCCCGAGTAGCCAGATCGGCGTCCCGAAGATCAATCCGAGCCAACCGATCGGGCCGACGATGAGCACGATCGCGACGAGGGCGCTGAAGGCTGCCCACCAGCGGGGCGCGACGCGCGTCCGCCAGGCGATGATCGCGAATGCGGCAAGCGGCAGGATCGCTGCGAGCTCTGCGCCGACGAAGAACAGGTCGACGGAGTGATGGAACGTGGCGGCGGTGCCGGGGTCGATGTCGTTCTTGTCGATCCCGCCGGCGAGGTCGACCCCCGCGGTGAGCATCCCGCAGACGCCCGCCATCGCGGCGCCCGCGAGGGCGAGGCCCGGCAGATGGCTGGCCGGCCCGGCGGCCTCGGCGAGCCGCATGCGCAGGCCGGAGACGAAGGTGACGAAGCCGAGGCAGCCGAGCATGAAGAGCCAGCCGCCGAGGATGATCGTGTCGGCGTCCGACCTGTACCAGGCGAGGATCTGGCTTCCGGTCGCGTGTGAGGCCGGGCCCTTGTTGTTGAGGAGGATGAGCCCGACCACCCAGAGGGCGACGGTGAGCGGACCGACGAGGGCCCAGCGGCGGTTCTCCGAGGGATTCATTGTGCTGTGCTCCTTTCGAGGGGAAGGATGAGAGCCGGGACGGTGCGCGCGCGCCGGAGACGCGCCCGCACCTTCGAGCGGGCAGAGCGGACGAGCGAGATGGACACCCCGAGCCCCGCGAGTGCCAGGAGGCCGAGGACGAAACCCGCGATGAACAGGGCGCGCCGCATCAGACTGCTGCCGTCGCGGCGGGAGCACCGACCGGAGCCGGCGCGGGGACGTAGACGGGCTGGTAGCCGAGCACGCGGCCGAGCGGGCTGCCCAGCGCGAGCGCGATCCGCTGCACGATGGCCGGCGGGAACGGGAGCTGAACCGTGTCGAAGTGGGCCTGTGCGATCACCGCGAGGTGCAGCGGGTTCGGCATCCCCTTGCGGTTCGTCTTGCCGTCGGCGGCGAGCGAGAACATCGTCTCGATCAGCGACTCGAACTGCAGGGCGGGCCGGATCTCGCAGACGAAGTGCGCTACCTCGTCGCCGGCGTTCCAGAACTTGTGCGGCGTGCCGGCGGGCACGGTGAGGCGCTTGCCGGGGCCGGCGACGAGCTTCTCGCGGCCGACCTTGAAGCCGAGCGTGCCGCGGAGGACCTCGAAGCGCTCCTCCTGGCTCGGGTGCACGTGCGCCGCGGCGACGAAGCCGTTCGGCTGGACGTAGGTCTCGATCACGACCGCGGCGCCGTTCGTCTCACGGCTCGTCTGCCGGAAGACGAGACGCTCGCCGGTGACCGGGTTCTCGATTGAGTCTCCTGCGCGGATCATGCTTGTCTCCTTCTCGGGTGTGCCGCTGGCGCGGCTGTCGTTGGCACTGTCGAAGGGGCCGCTTAAGATCCGCTTGGGCTTGACCTAAGGGGTAAGGGGGGATCCGTGCAATTCCGCATCCTGGGGCCGATTCAGGCGCTGGTCGACGACCAGCCGGCCGCGCTCGGTGCGCCAAAACAGCGTGGGCTGCTGGCGCTGCTGCTCGTCAACCGCCGGCGCGTCATGACGGCCGAGCAGCTGATCGACGGGCTCTGGGGTGAGGCACCGCCCGCGTCGGCCGTCCAGTCGTTGCAGGTCTACGTGCACGGGCTGCGCCGCGCGCTCGGCGCCGACCGCATCGAGACGGCCGGGCGCGGGTACCGCGTCGTCGTCGGCGATGAGGAGCTCGATCTCGACCGCTTCGAGCGCGCGCTCGACCGCGGCCGGGCGGCGCTCGAGGCCGGCCGCGCGGAAGACGCGGCGGATGACCTGCGGGAGGCGCTCGCTGTCTGGCGAGGGCCGGTTCTCGCCGATCTGCCGGACGAGACTCGCCGCGCCGCCGAAGCCGAGCGGCTCGAGGAGCTGCGCCTAACGGCGCTCGAGCTTCGCTACGACGCGGAGCTCGCGTGCGGCCGCCACGACGCTGTCGTCGCCGAGCTCGAAGCGCTCACAGCGGAGCACGAGTATCGCGAGCGGTTCCTCCGGCAGCGGATGCTCGCGCTCTACCGCTGCGACCGCCAGGCGGATGCGCTCGAGGTCTACCGCGAAGCCCGCGAGACCCTCGCGGAGGATCTCGGCCTCGATCCGAGCCCGGCCCTGCAGGAGCTGGAGCGGGCGATCCTCCGGCAGGACCCGAGCCTCGCCGCTCCGGAAGCACCCACGCGCTCCACACAGCCGCTGCCGGTCCCGCCCACGCCGCTCCTCGGCCGCCGGCTCGAGCTCGCGGCCGTCGGCGCGCTGTTCCGCGACGAGGGCGCGCGGCTCGTCACCCTCACCGGCGCGGGAGGCACGGGCAAGACGAGGCTTGGGCTCGCGGTCGCGAACGAGCTCGAGCCCGAGCTCCGCGACGGCGCACTGTTCGTCAGCCTCGCGCCGGTCTCGGACCCGGAGCTCCTGGTCCCCACGATCGCCGAGGCGCTCGACGTGCGCGAGGGCGAGCGTGACCTGGCCGAGGGCGTGATCGAGCACCTGCGCGAGAAGCGGATGCTCCTCGTTCTGGACAACTTCGAGCAGATTCTCTCGGCTGCCCCCTTCGTCGGCGACCTGCTCGCCGCAGCCCCGCGTCTGTGGATCCTGGCCACGAGTCGCGCGCCGCTGCGGCTGGCGGCCGAGCGCGAGTACCCGGTACCGCCGTTCGAGACTCCCGACGCCGGCCTTCCGTTCGAAGCGCTCGTCAAGACCGATGCAGTGCGTCTCTTCGCCGCTCGGGCGCAGGCTGTCGACCCCGGCTTCGAGCTCGACACGGCGAGCGCACCGGAAGTTGCCCGCGTCTGCAGCCGGCTCGACGGACTGCCGCTCGCAATCGAGTTGGCCGCCGCGCGCGCAAAGCTGCTCGCGCCGGGAGAGATCCTGGAGCGGCTCGAACGCGAGCCGAATCTGCTGCCGAGCGGCCCGCGAGATGCACCTGCACGCCAGCGCACGCTCGCCGCCACGATCCACTGGAGCTACGACCTGCTCGGTCCGGAGGAGCGCCTGGCGTTCATGCGGCTGGGCGTCTTCGTCGGCGGCTGCACGCTGGAGGCTGCCGAGGGAGTGTGCGACGTGACGCTCGAGAGCCTCGGCGCGCTGGTCGACAACAACCTGCTGCGACGGCGCGACTCGCGCTTCACGATGCTCGAGACGGTCCGCCACTTCGCGGTCGAGCGCCTCGCGGAGTCGGGCCCGGCGGCCGTACGGCGGCGGCACGCGGAGTGGCTCACCGAGCTCGCCGAGACGATGGCCGAGCAGACCACGGCCGGCGAGAACGCCACGGCGTGGCTCGATCGGATCCAGCCGGAGCACGACAACATCCGCGCCGCGCTCACCTGGTCGCTCGAGGAGGCACCAGAGCTCGCGCTGCGCCTGGCGAGCTCGCTGCGGCTCTTCTGGGAGGTCCGCGGCCACGCCACCGAAGGCGCCCGCTGGCTCGAGCAAGCACTTCCGCGCGGTACCGACTCGGCGCCGGAGGTGCGGCGGAAGGCATTGTCCGCGAGCGGAGCCATCGCGTTTCGCGTCGGCAACCTCGAACGTGCGCAGGAGCGTTGGGACGCGGCCCTCGACCTCGCACGCGAGCTGGGCGACGACCTCTGGATCGCGCGCCTGCTCAGCGACCTCGGTACCGCCGCGGCGGCGCGGGAGGAATGGGACGACGCGACCGCGCTGCTGGAGGAGAGCGCGGCCCTCTTCCGCGAGCTCGACGTGCCTGCCCGACTCGCGACCGTGCTCGGCAACCTCGGCCACATCGCCGGGCAGCAGGGGGACTACGAGCGCGCCATCGCGGTCACCGAGGAGGCCCTTGCGCTCGAGTCGAGCCACAAGGCGAACGCAGCCATCTCGCTCTACAACCTCGGGAGCCACAACCTCGAGGCCGGCCACCTCGAGCAGGCACGCGAGTGGCTCGAGCGCGTGATCGCGCACACTCTCGAGCTCGGCTTCAAGGAGGTGATGGCGTACTCGCTCGCCGCCTACGTCCGTCTCTGCCTCCTCGAGGGCGACGCCGCCCGTGCCGCGCATCTGGCCGGGATCGCCGACCGGTTGCTCGCGGAGGCCGGCCTGCTGCTCCAGCCCCGCGAGCAGGAGCGGTTCGAGGAGGCGAAGGCGAGTGCGCAGGAGGAGCTCGGCGACGCGTACGTCCCAGCCCATGACGCCGCCCTGACCGAACCGCTGGAACAGGCGCTTCGCGAGGGCGGCGTGCTCACGCAGGTGCCAGCCTCCCCCTAGGATCGGGGCGGTGAACGAGGACGGCGCACCGGACTTCGAGCAGCTCGTACGCGACGCGCTCGACGAGCTGCCGGACGACATCAGCGGCCTGATGACGAACGTCGCGGTCACGGTCGAGGACGAGTCACCGCGGGGGCCGAACCTGCTCGGCCTCTACGAAGGCGTCCCGTGGGGCAGGCGCGGCCCGTACTACGCGGGCGCCCTGCCGGACAAGATCACGATCTACCGCGTCCCGCTCGAGCGGATCTCAGGCGGCGATCCCGAACGCCTGCGCGCCCTCGTACGGCGCACCGTCTTCCACGAGATCGCGCACCACTTCGGCATCAGCGACCAGCGGCTCGTCGACATCGACCGCTACTAGGACGCGCCGCTGACCGTGAGCTGGTTCTCGGCGTGGCGGATGCGCTGCTCTAGCTGCCAGCGGTCCGCTGAGGAGTCGCCGGCGTCGACCTTGGCGAGCTCGTCCTGCGCCTCCTCGAGCTGCCGGCGTGCCCGCGCCTCGTCGATGTCGGCCGCCGCGACGGCGTCGTCGACAAGCGCGATCGCGCGGTTCTCGAGGACCTGGAAGAAGCCGGGGCCGGTCGCGAACTCGCGCACCTCGCCGTCCCCGAGATGGACGCGCGTCGACCCGGCCTTGAGCATCGCGACGAGCGGAGCGTGCCGCGCGAGGACGCCGATCTCCCCGGCTGCGCCGGGCACGATCAGCATCTCGGCCTCGCCTTCGAACGCGGGGCCTTCCGGCGTCACCACCGAGATCGGGAAGAGCGGATGGTCCGCCACTGCGCTCGCTAGGCCGGAGCGCCGGCGGTCTCGGCCTCGGCGGCGTCGTCCTGCTTGTCGGCCTGCTCGTCCGCCTCACGCTCTGCGGCCGCCTCCGGCTCCTCGCCGCCGAGCTGCTTCCCGCGCTCGACCGCCGCCTCGATCGGGCCGACCATGTAGAAGGCCTGCTCGGGCAGCTCGTCGTGCTTGCCGTCGAGGATCTCCGTGAAGCCGCGGATCGTGTCCTCGAGCTTCACGAACTCGCCCGGCGTGCCGGTGAACTGCGCGGCCGTGAAGAACGGCTGCGAGAGGAAGCGCTCGATCTTCCGTGCGCGCTGAACCACGAGCTTGTCCTCGTCCGAGAGCTCGTCGATGCCGAGGATCGCGATGATGTCCTGCAGGTCGGCGTAGCGCTGCAGCACCTCCTGCACGCGCGTCGCGGTCGTGTAGTGCTCCTCGGACACGATGCCGGGCTGCAGCGCGCGCGAGGTCGAGCGCAGCGGGTGCACCGCCGGATAGATCCCCTTCTCGACGATGCTGCGATCGAGCACGGTCGTCGAGTCGAGGTGCGCGAACGTGCTCGCCGGCGCCGGGTCGGTCAGGTCGTCGGCCGGCACGTAGATCGCCTGCACCGACGTGACCGAGCCGGTGCGCGTCGAGGTGATGCGCTCCTGCAGCTGCCCCATCTCGGTCGCGAGCGTCGGCTGGTAGCCGACCGCGCTCGGCATGCGGCCGAGCAGCGCGGACACTTCCGAGCCCGCCTGGACGAAGCGGAAGATGTTGTCGATGAAGAGGAGGACGTCCTGGCCCTCGTCGCGGAAGTACTCCGCCATCGTCAGGCCCGAGAGCCCTACGCGCAGGCGCGCACCCGGCGGCTCGTTCATCTGGCCGTAACACATCGCGACCTTGTCCATGACGCCCGACTCCTGCATCTCGAGCATCAGGTCGTTCCCTTCGCGCGTGCGCTCGCCGACGCCGGAGAAGACCGAGACGCCGCCGTGCTGCAGGGCGACGTTGTGGATCAGCTCCGTGATCGTCACGGTCTTGCCGGTCCCGGCCCCGCCGAAGAGGCCGACCTTGCCGCCGCGGACGAAGGGCGCGATCAGGTCGACGACCTTGATGCCTGTCTCGAAGATCTCGATCGTCGGCGAGAGGTCGGGGAAGAGCGGCGGGTCGCGGTGGATCGGCCAGCGCTCGCCCTTCGCGGCTTCCTTGCCGTCGATGGGGTCGCCGATCACGTTCCAGATCCGGCCGAGCGTCTGGTCGCCGACCGGCACGGAGATGGGCTGCTCGGTGTCGACGACCTCGACCCCACGGGCGAGCCCGTCGGTGGTGTCCATGGCGACGGCCCGGATGCGATCGTCGCCGAGGTGCTGCTGCACCTCCGCGATCAGCTCGCGCGAGCCGCCGTCCTCGGAGACCTCGATGCTGACCGCGTTGTTGATCTCGGGCAGCCGGTCCGGGAACACCGCGTCGAGCACGACGCCCTTGATCTCGACGATCTTTCCCGTGTTCTTGCCGTTGCTCTGGTCGGCCACTGAGTCTCCCCTGGTGCTCGAGGTCGGCGCCGCTCGCGGGCGGCCCGCAGGCACGCGCACTCTAGCCAAGCGGCTTCGCGCCCCTCGGTCGAACCGACGCGGTTTGCGAAGCTTGTCCGCATGGCCGAGACCGACGTCTCCGCAGCTCCATTCAGCGGCCGGACGGCATGGACGCGGAACCTCCAGACGCCGCTCCGTTCCTTCCTGCGCACGGAGACCGGCAGCGCCGCGTTTCTCCTGGCCGCGGTCGTCGCCGCGCTGCTGTGGGCGAACGTGGACTTCGCGTCGTACGAGCGCGTCTGGACGACGACGCTCTCGATCCGGCTCGGCTCGCACTCGATCTCGATGGACCTGCGCGGCTGGATCAACAGCGGCCTGATGACGTTCTTCTTCTTCGTGATCGGACTCGAGGCCCGGCGCGAGTTCGACCTCGGGGAGCTGCGCGAGCGGCGGCGGGTGGCGCTGCCGCTGCTCGCCGGCCTCGGCGGGATGGTCGTCCCCGTCCTGATCTATCTCGCGATCAACGCCGGCCACGACTCGATCCACGGCTGGGGAACCGCGATGTCGACCGACACCGCGTTCGCCCTCGGGCTGCTCGCGCTCGTCGGATCGGGCCTGCCCGACCGCCTGCGCGCGTATCTCCTGACGGTCGCCGTGGTGGACGACATCATCGCGCTGCTCGTGATCGCGATCGCGTACAGCGGCTCGATCTCGGTCGTCCCGCTCCTCGTCGCGTTCGCCCTTTTCGGCTGCATCCTCCTCGTCCGAGCTGCGGACATCCACGTCGGCCTCGTCTACTTCCTGCTCGGCACCGCCGTCTGGGTCGCGTTCTACGAGTCCGGCGTGGATCCCGTGGTGGCGGGCCTCATGGGCGGCGTGATCGCGCTCGCGTATCCGGCGCAGCGGAGCGACCTCGAGCGCGCGAGCGACATCTTCCGCCTGTTCCGGGAGCAGCCGACGGGAGAGCTCTCGCGGACGGCGCGGTCGGCGCTGCGCTCGGCCGTCTCGCCGAACGAACGGCTGCAGTCGCTCTGGCATCCGTGGACGAGCTACGCGATCGTGCCGCTGTTTGCGCTTGCGAACGCCGGTGTCCACCTGAGCGCCGGCTTCCTCTCGACCGCGTTCACGTCGCCGGTGACGCTCGGGATCCTGTTCGGCTACGTGCTCGGGAAGCCGATCGGGATCGTCGGCGCGAGCTGGCTCGCCGCGAAGCTCAGCCACGGCCGCCTGCGCCCGCCGGTCGGCTGGGCGTCGGTGCTCGGCGCAGGGACGATCGCGGGGATCGGCTTCACGGTCTCGATCCTCATCGCCGATCTCGCCTTCCACGGCGCCGAGCTCGACGAGGCCAAGGTGGGCACCCTCAGCGCGGCGCTGCTCGCCGCCACACTCACCTGGGTCGTCGTGCTCGTGACGAAGCGGTTGCCGCGGCAGCTGCGGATCCGGGCGCTGCTCGGCGCGCCGGACCTCATCGTCGACCTCGCCGAGCCGGTAGACCCCGAGCGCGACCACATCCGCGGCCCGCTCGAGGCGCCGGTCACGGTGCTCGAGTACGGCGACTTCGAGTGTCCCTACTGCGGCCAGGCGGAACCCGTGCTACGCGAGTTGCTGCGCGAGCATGGCGACGTCGCCTACGTCTGGCGCCATCTGCCGCTCAACGACGTCCACCCGAACGCGCAGCGCGCGGCGGAAGCTGCGGAGGCCGCGGCCGAACAAGGGGCGTTCTGGGAGATGCACGACCTACTGCTCGAGCGCCAGGACGCCCTGGGCTACCGCGATCTCGTCGGCTACGCGAGGGAGCTCGGGCTCGACGTCGAGCGCTTCCAGGACGATCTGCGAACGCGCGCCGACGCGGGCCACATCGCGCAGGACGTCGACTCGGCCGATCTCTCGGGCGTCTCGGGCACGCCGACCTTCTTCGTCAACGAGCTCCGCCACTACGGGGCGTACGACATCTCAACGCTCTCGGCGGCGGTGAAGGCAGCGCGAGCGCGCGAGCTCGTGCGGGCGAGCTAGCGCTCGGCGTAGGCGACTTCATCGAACGGCCAATCGTCCGCGAGCCAGTTGGTGACCGCCCGCCAGAGCGGGACGTCGAGATCGGCGCGGCTGGCCCGCACCCACGAGCGCACCCGGGCATCGTGCTCGCCGGTCTTGTCCGGATAGATGTACACGCATCCGATCACGTCTCCGGTCGCTGGATCGAGGACGGTGTAGGTAAAGCCCGTCCTCTGCTCGAAGTCGTCGGCGTGCCCCTCGAGGTCGTTGAGGTTGTCGGCCAGGGTGCGCTCGTCGGGCCACGAGCCCGTCTGCCAACCGGGTGTCATGCGGATGTGCTGCAGGGAGGATGACCACGCCTCGTAGTCGGAGTCGTTGTGCTGCGGCCCGAGTGGCTCGAGCCTGAAGTCGTCCGTCACGAGCACGGTCGGAACGACGAAGCCGGACGGGACGAGAGACCCTTCCCCCATACCTGCATCTTCGTCGATCCGACCGTCAGGTCGCGACGGTGAGTCGCAGCGTGTGGCCATGCGGCTTGAACGGCACGTCGTCGACGATGCCCGTGACGACGTCGAAGGTCAGCGCGACGTCCGTCCGACGCTGTCTGACGTAGGTGGAGGGCTCTGCGATCCCGCCGAGCAGAGTGAAGATCGTGGCTCGGATGGCCCCGACTCCGGGCTCGTCTCCCGTCCAATCGAGCTGCACCTCGTACGAGCCGTCCTCCATGGTGCGGGCAGCGAGGATCTCGAGCGGCAGCGGCTTGCACGCCTGCTCGAGATGGGGCAGAAGATGCAGCTCAGGCTGCTCGGCCACCCAATTGGGGCGCCGCATGGCGGCGATCAGCTCGGTAGCGCCATCGAGGAACGTCGCCGCGTCAGCGACGCCGTCGCCACGTTCGTCGCCATCCCAGCGGTGATCCGCCATTGATCGAAAGGATTGCAGAGCAACGCTCGCCTGGGACTCACACGTGCAGGGTGGGCCGGTAGGTCAGCTCCTGGATGTTCGCCGTCGAGCGTTCGGCTCTCGATCAGCTCGAGGTCGAAGTCGGCCGCACCCTCGAAGATCGCATCCGATCCGTTCTGGCCCGTGATCACAGGGAAGAGAGTCACCTGGACGCGGTCGACCAGGCCGGCGGCCATCAGCGCCCGATTCAGCGACAGGCTCCCGTGCGAGCGCAGCGGCACCTCGGACGCCTCCTTCAGCCCGGCGACGACATCGACCGCGTCACCGCTCAGCACGGTCGCGTCCGGCCAGTCAAGGGGCTCTTCCAGGGTGTTCGACACGACGATCGCCGGCTGGGCCACCATCCGGCTGACCCACGGGTCCCTCACTTCGGACTCCTCGGTACTCGAGGCCAGCATCGCTGCGAACAGCCGATAGGTGTTGGCCCCGAAGACCATCCGCTGCTCCTCGCTGTACAAGGCGAGGCGGTGGTCGAGCAGCTCAGGGCCCTGCTTGCCCCAGTAGCCGCCCCAGTCGCCGCCGCTGGCGGAGCCGAAGCCGTCGAGGCTGGAAAAGACGTCGAAGGTGTAGGTAGCGGCCATGATGCTCTCCTCGGGTCGGCTTGATCGGTCGTGGATACAGACCGGAACCCGCGGAGAGACTCATCGCGGGTTGACCCGTGAGGCAGGCCGGAATGACCCTGAGCTAGATCGCCGAGCAGGTCGGGCGGCGGCCCGTCCGCGCTGCGGGGGATGGGTGGCCACGTGGGTCGATCGCCCGCGTCCGTCTCGGCTGAACGTCACGACCCAGCCGCGCGCCCTCAACTTGCTCGCGGCGCTCGGCCGCCAGGCCTCGCTGAAGGCAACGCACCGGACGGGCTTCCCGAACGGCAGTGCGGTGGTCTCGCACATGCCGCGCAGCGTGTACCCCACCGCACCGAGATTCGGGTTCGGGATGGGGCAGCGAACCGTTAGCTGGTTGACGCCGGGGAAGATTCGGAATCGAGGACTGGTTCCTCGTCCTCCCGCAATCGCCGCAACCTGGAATCGGCTGATTCCTAGATCGCCGCCATAAGAGTGCGTCGTCGGGTTCAACAACACGTAGGCGTCGCTCCAGCGGGGACACCGGTAGAGGCCGCCCATGAGGTCATTTCCACATCCGAGACCCTGAGAGCCCCCGGGCTTCATCACGACGACCGCCAGGCGATCCCCGCTCAAAGCTTGCACCGTCTGAGTACTCACGACTGTGGCGTGCGGGTCACCGACGACCTTGCGCGCTTTCGCCTGAAGCCCAGACCCGCCGCAACCCGCGAGCAGGCAGGCGCAGACCACCAGCAGGAACACGCTGACGACGCGTTTCATCCCACGGCCTTATACGCCTCCGACTCCGCGACTGTCACATTCGGGCTGATCGCACTGGCCTGGGCCAGTGTTTGGGGCTGACCCCTGACGATGTGACACAGATCGGCCCGGTGCCGTATAGGAAGGAGACGAGATGAGGCACTACGCGACGCCGATAGGAGCGGCAGCCTCGATGCTCGCGGCTGGGTCGGCGGCGCTCTTCCGGGCGAACGCATCAGCGGGGCATCCGGCCCCGACAGGTTTCGGTTTCATAGCGAGCGCCGAACGTCCCACCGCGGGACACCCCTTCCGTGCTGTAGTGGTCGTCAACCGCGAGCCGTCGAGCGTCACGATAAGGCGCGTCCGCTGTGATGCTCAGGTAGGAAACGAGCGTTTGCGCGGGCGACAAGAGCGGTACTTCGCGCCACCGTACGAGGCAGCTGCGGATGTCGCCTGTACCTGGCGCATCCCAGCCGACGCGGGCGGCAAGGAGCTTCGGCTTTGGCACTACCGTTTCGGGCGGCGCGTCGGGGTTTTAGATGCCTCCGGCTTCGTCGCCGACAGCCGTCCTTTCTCCTGGCTCGTCAAGCCCTAGGTTCCAGCGTCCGGACGCGTCAACCCTCGCCTGGGCCAGTGATGCTGAAATGACCCTGGGGTGCCGCGTATCTAGCCCAGGCAGTTGGGCTGCGATGAGTTGCAGAGCGCCGTTGCGTCAACCTTGTGCTGCGCCGCCACGTCACCGTCCCGGTTGTATGCCATCACTTTCGCGGGGAAGGTCGAAGCGTCGTTGCTGACGTACGAAAAGCCCTCGTACGGGATGCCTGGTGCCTGATCGAGCGGAAGCGTCAGCGTGGTGCCATTCGCGAGCTGAACCGTCACCCGAGTGACCTCACTCGTGGTGATGCCGGTCATTCCCACGATGCGGGCCTCCGTCGATGGGCCAGAGACAGTGTCGGACACGAACATCGGATGCGCGGCGCTCGCGAACCTGTCGCCCGGAACGAACTCGGACATTCCGAACCCGTCCAGGAAGGAAAGGACGGTCGCTCCCGATGCGTCGGTTCCAGCCAGCACGGCATGGTGTTGCCGCCCCGTGCCGCTGCCACCAAGCTCGACCACGGTTGCCGGGTCGACGCCGTTCTTCAAGGCCATGTGCGCAATCGACCTCCGCACCGAGGCGGTGACGTTCGCTTGGGCAAGCGGTGTAGCTTGGCGGACGGGGCTGGCGTTACTGCTGCCTGGGTTCACCACCGCGACGACGGCCGCGATCGCCGCGGCGATCACTACGAGCACGGCACCCGCTCCAACCAAACCCAGCCTTCGCGGCCGTTCAAGAGGTCGCGGCCTCTGTGCGGCGCCCGCCTGGCGGCGCGTCTCAACCAGCGCGTCAGCGATCGCCAGCAACTCCGGCTCGTCGGCCAGCATCTGCACCAGCTCGCGGTCGCGGAGCGGCGAAACAGTCTTGCTCATGGCTCTAAGCCCTCCTTCATGAACTCCTCGCGCACATCCTGGAGGCCGCGCATGAACCGCATCCGACAGGCCTCCTCACTCATCCCCAGCTCCCGGCCGAGGTCGGCGAAGCTCCGTCCCTGAATCAGCCGCCCAAGCACAACGCGACGCTGACCCTCGGGCATCGTCACCAGCGCCGCATCTAGTGCATGCGCGACGTCGCTGCCGTAGTCAGCCTCAGGCGCAGCCGGATCGCCGACCAGCTCAAGCGACACCGTCGGCGAGCGGGCGCGCCGCCGGGCCTCGTCCACCATCCTGCGCCTCGCAACCGTGTAGAGCCACGCGAGCGCTGGAGAACCCGCCCCACGACCGTCAAGGATCGCGGCCGCGTTTGCGAAAACCTCCTGCGTGAGGTCTTCAGCCTCCTCGGCCGACGCGACCCGCCGCCGCACAAACCGCAGCACCCTCCGGTAGTGGTCCGGCATGGCCCCGGTCCGTGCGCTCATCACCCTCCTTATCGAAAGCCGGACGGCAAGCGTAACGAGCGGCCAGAAGATAACCCTCGGCTGGGCCAGCGTCCTCAACGCCTGACGCCGCCGAGACCGAGCGCCAGGCTTAGCCGGTGAGGGCGTCCGCGCCGGCCACGACCTCGAGGATCTCCTGCGTGATCTCGGCCTGGCGCGCGCGGTTGAGCGAGAGCGTCAGGTTGTCGATCAGTTCGCCCGCGTTCTTCGAAGCGTTGCGCATCGCCGTCATCTGCGAGGCCAGGAAGGCAGCCGCGGACTCGAGGAGCGCGCGGTAGATCTCCGTCTCGAGATAGACGGGTAGGAGGCGCTGAAGGATCTGCTCCGGCTCCGGCTCGTAGAAGAAGTCGGCGCTCGGGCCTTCGTGCTGCTCCTCCTCCTCGCCCGCCAGCACTTCCTCGCGGATCGGCAGCAGGTCGGTCGTCGTCACCCGCTGGACGAGGGCCGACTCGTAGCGGTTGTAGATGAGGACGACGCGGTCGACCTCCTCGGCTTCGTACAGTTCCGCGAGCTTGTGCCCGATCGCCTGTGCGTCGTGGTAGGCCGGCTTGTCCGCGAAGCCTGCCCACTGGGCGGTGACCTCGTAGCGCCGGAAGCGCAGCGTCGAGGCGCCCTTGCGCCCGACGGCGAGCCACGCCACCTCCTGCCCCTCGGCCCGTATCTGCCGCTCGAGCTCGAAGGCCCGACGCAGGACCTGGCCGTTGAACGGCCCCGCGAGGCCGCGATCGCCGGTGACGACGACGACGGCGACCCGGCGGATCTCGTCCCGCTCCTGCAAGAGCGCGAGGTTCCGCAGCGAGGACGCCGCGCGCGCCGTGCCGATCATGAGCTCCTGCATCCGGTCGGCGTACGGCCGCATCTCCTCGATGCGGGTCTGCGCGCGCCGCAGCCGGGCGCCGGCGACGAGCTCGAGCGCCTTCGTGATCTTGCGCGTGTTGCGGACGGACGAGATCCGCCGCCTGAGGTCTTGCAGGGAGGCCACTAGGTCAGTGCGTCCTCGCCCTTGACGCTGAAGCTGTTTTTGAACTTCTCGATCTCGCCCTTCAGCTTCTCGGCCAGGTCGTCGGGCAGGTCGCCCGTCTCGCGGATCTGCTTGTAGATCTCGTCCTCGGCGCGAAGATGCTCGCGCAGCTCGTCCTGGAACCGCGAGACCTGCGCGGTCGGGATCTCGTCGAGGTAGCCCTCGTTTCCGGCATAGATCGCTGCGACCTGCTCCTCCATCGGCCACGGCTGGTACTGCGGCTGGTTGAGCGTTGCGACCATCTTCTCGCCGCGGGTGAGCGCCTGCTGCGTCGCGCGGTCGAGCTCCGAGCCGAACTGCGCGAACGCCTCGAGCTCGCGGTATTGAGCCAGGTCGAGGCGCAAGCGGCCCGCGACCTTCTTCATGGCCTTCGTCTGCGCCGACGCGCCGACGCGCGAGACGGAGATGCCGACGTTCACGGCCGGGCGAACACCCGAGTAGAAGAGCTCCGACTGGAGGAAGATCTGCCCGTCGGTGATCGAGATCACGTTGGTCGGGATGTATGCGGAGACGTCGCCCGCCTGCGTCTCGATCAACGGCAGCGCCGTCAGCGAGCCGCCGCCGTTCTCGTCGCTGAGCTTGCAGGCGCGCTCGAGCAGGCGCGAGTGGAGATAGAAGACGTCGCCCGGGAATGCCTCACGTCCCGGGGGCCTCCGCAGCAGCAGCGAGAGCTGGCGGTACGCGTCCGCATGCTTCGAGAGGTCGTCGTACATCACGAGCGCGTGCTTGCCGTTGAAGAGGAAGTACTCGCCCATCGCACAGCCCGCGAACGGCGCCATCCACTTGATCGGGGCGGCCTCGTGGGCGGCGGCGGAGATGATCGTCGTGTACTCCATCGCGCCCTCTTCGCGCAGCCGCTCGTAGATGCCGGCGACGGTCGAGGCCTTCTGCCCGATGGAGACGTAGATGCAGTGCACGTCGGTGTCGCGCTGGTTGAGGATCGTGTCGATCAGGATCGCCGTCTTGCCGGTCGAGCGGTCGCCGATGATCAGCTCGCGCTGGCCGCGGCCGACGTTCGTCATCGAATCGATCGCCTTGATGCCGGTCATGAGCGGTTCCCTCACCGGCTGGCGCGCGACCACGCCCGGCGCCTTGAACTCGAGCGGGCGCGTCTCGGTCGCCTCGATCGGCCCGCGGCCGTCGAGCGGGTTGCCGAGCGGATCGACGACGCGCCCGAGGAGCCCTTCGCCGACGGGGACGCTGGCCACGCGGCCGGTACGGCGCGCAGGCTCGCCCTCGCTGACGTGCTCCCACTCGCCGAAGAGCGCAGCGCCGACGTCGTCCTCCTCGAGGTTGAACGCGAGGCCGACGACGCCGTGCTCGAGCTCGAGCATCTCCATCGCGACCGCGTTCTCGAGCCCGTAGATCCGGGCGATTCCGTCGCCGATCTGCAGGACGGTGCCGACCTCGGCGAGGTCGGTCGCGACGTCGTACTGCTCGATCCGCTGGCGCAGGATCGAGGTGATCTCTTCGGGGCGCAGCTTCAAGTCCTCTCAGCTCCTCATGTCTTCACGAGTTCGGTTCTCAGTCGTTCCAGTCTCCCGCGCACGCTCGCGTCGACGCGAAGCGAGCCGGCCTGCAGGACGATGCCGCCCACCAGGTCGGGATCGACCTTCTGCGTCGCCTCGACCTTGCGGCCTGCCGCATCCTCGATCTGCTTCAGGATCGCCTTCGTCTCGGCGTCCGTCAGCTCGCGAGCCGTCGTCAGCTCGACCGTGAGGCGCCGCTCCTCGCGCGCCATCAGCCGTTCGAATTCCTTCGCGACGTCCTCGAGCTCGCCGGCGCGCCCCTTCTCCGCCACGACCTGGAGGAAGTGCGTGAACAGCAGCTCGTCGTCGCCGGCGAGGTCGGCCAGGATCGCGGACTTCGCGCTCGGCTCGAGCTGCGGGTTACGCAGGACGGCGCGCAGTTCCGGCGACTCCGCCATCGCGGCGGCAAAGTCGCCGAGCGCCTCGCTCACCTGCGAGAGCCGGCCGGCGTCCTTCGCCGCGCCGAAGAGCGCCTCGGCGTAGATGCGGTGCGCGACGGCTATGCCGACTCCTCCAGGCGCGAGAAGTCGAGGCCGTCGATCGCCTCGGAGATGAGCTCGCGGTCGCGCTCGGCGTCGAGCGTGCGGCCGACGACCCGCGAAGCGGCCTCGAGCGTGAGGTCGGCGACCTCGGCCCGGATCTGCTGGAGCGCCCGCGCCGTCTCCGCGGCGATCTCCTTCCGCGTCTCCTCGAGCCGGCGCTGCCGCTCGGCCTCGGTCTCCTCGCGCATCCGCTGCTCCATCGAGTCGCGAGTCTTGCGCGCCTCGGCGAGAATCGCCTCGCCCTGACCGCGCGCCTCCGCGATCAGCTTGCGGTGCTCCTCCAGTAGCCGCTCCGCCTCGTCGCGGGCGTGGTCCGCCGCCTCGACCGAGTGCTGGATCGACTCCTGGCGCTTCTCGATCATCTGTTGGATCGGGCCGAACGCGTACCGCTTGAGCACCCAGAGCGCGATCAGGAAGCAAACGATCGTCCAGATCATCAGACCCGGCGTGACCGAGATCAGTGGGTTCGAAGCGACGACCACTTACTTGACCAGCACGTACGCGAGAATCGAGCCGAGCAGGCCGTAGAAGACGACGGCTTCGGTCAGCGCGAAGCCGAGCCACTGGATGCCCTGGAGCTCGCTACGGAGCTCGGGCTGGCGGGCGACGGACTGGATCATCGAGCCGAAGATGATCCCGATGCCGACGCCGGCGCCGGCCGCGCCGAGGCCGACGCCGAGGGCGAGGCCGATCGCCTTGCCCGCCTTCGTCACGTCGCCGGTGGTGGCGGCGAGGATGTAGCCGATCATGTCGTTTCCTCCTTAGTGCTCCGGCTCGATCGCCGAGCCGATGTAGATGGCGGACAGGGCAGCGAAGATGAACGCCTGGATCCCGACCACGATGATCACCTCGAAGAGATAGAAGACCGTCGCCGGGATGATCACGAACACCAGGGCGAGCGATTCGAAGATGAAGATCAGGCCCAGGAACGTGAGGATCAGGATGTGGCCGGCGAGCATGTTCGCGAAGAGCCGGACGCTCAGCGAGATCAGCCGCATGAACTGACCGAGAATCTCGAGCGGCACGATCAGGAACAGGAGCCCCTTGGGCGCCTCGGGGATCCAGCTCTTGAAGTAGCGCCGGGCCCCGTTCCACTTGATCCCCTCGTAGTGCGTGAAGAGGAAGGTCAGCAGGGCCAGCGCAAGCGTCACCGAGAGCGACGACGTGGCCGCGTAGATCCCCCAGGTCGGGAAACCGTGCCACGTCTCCCCCGTCAGCGGCAGCGGGATGAAGCCGAGCAGGTTGACCACGAAGATGAAGAGGAGCAGCGTCGCGACGTAGGGGAACCAGCGGCCGATCGCCTTGGTCGGGAGCCCCTGCTCGGCGATCTGCGTCTGGGAGACCTCGTAGAGCGCCTCGCCGACCGTCTGCCGCTTGCCGGGCAGGAGAGCGAGCCGGCTGCGCATCGTGAAGAGCCCGAGCCCGATCGTGCACAACGTCCCCAGCATCAGATAGACGACCGCCTTCGTGATGGAGAGGTTGAGCGGGCCGAGGTGGATCGGGATCCACTCGTGCTGCTCGAACTCGGTCGTCGGGTCGAAGTTCCCGCGTGCGAACGCGGCCTGCGGCGCGAGGAGCGCGAGCGCCCCGAAGAAAAGCAGGATCCGGAGCCGGGTCAAGCCGGCGTTCCGAAGTAGGAGGCGAGCGAGAGCCCGAGCTCGAACGTGTACGCGAGCCCGTACGTCAGCGCCGTCGTCAGTGCGAGATTCCGGTCTGCGGCGAGGGCTGCGAAGAGCACGACGAGCAGCGCGATCAGCTTGAAGAAGAGGGCGAACGCCTGGATGCCCGAGTTCGCCACGCCACCCGGCTTCGAGCGCGCCCGGACGACGAGAAGGTCGAGCGCATGGGTGCCGAGCCAGAGCAACGCGGCGAGCCCCCAGCCCGCGATGCTCCAGCCGACGAGCGCGACCACCGGCAACAGGAGCGCGATCACGGCCGTTCCGCCGACCACGGGAAGCAGGTGATCCGGCTCAGCGCGTCGGGCCGAGAAGAGGGTGCCGAGCATCAGCTCATGTTCCCGTAGCGCGCATAGACCGCGGCGATCCCACCGAGGATCCCGACCACGGCTCCGAACAGCGCGCCGATCGGGCCGGAGCCTGCAGCCCAGCCCACCAGGGTGCCGATGCCGATGCAGACCGCGAGCACGGCTAGGAGAACGCCGCCGGCACCAGCCGCGTTGAACTGCGTCGAAGTGGTCCCCTGCATCCGCGGCGAGAATAGCAGTGTGGGAGGGGCCGCGAACTAGTACTTTGTGACACCCGAAACCCGCATGGATAGCCAACCTCGCCTCTTGCTAGTTCACGGTTCCGTGGTCAACGCGGACCTGACCTGGAGCTCCCAGAAACCGCTCGCCGACCGATTCGAGATGGTGGCGCCGAACAGACGCGGCTTCCCGCCAGGACCGGAGGTCGAGCAGGTCGATTTCGAGGACGAGGCAGTGTGGCTCGATCAGTTCCTCGAGCCCGGAACGCACCTCGTCGGCCACTCCTACGGCGGCGTCGTCGCGCTGCTCGCCGCGGCGCGGCACCCGGAGCAGCTGCGATCGCTAACGGTGATCGAGCCACCTGCCTTCGGCGCCGCGCGCGGCATTCCCGCCGCCGACGAGTTCATGGCGCGGATCGAGGAGCACTGGAGGAACGGCCCGCGCGACCCCGCCGAATTCCTGCGCGGCTTCCTCGGCCTCGTCGGCTCCTCCACCCCGCCCGGCAACTTCACACCCGAACTCCTCCAGGGCGCGCGGACGCTGATGGTCGAGCGACCGCCGTCCGAGGCGGTGATCCCGTTCGACGAGCTCTCGCGGGCGCCGTTCCCGAAGCTCGTCGTCTCGGGCGGGCACAGTGCGGCCTTCGAGGCGCTGTGCGACGTGCTCGAGGAGCGGCTCGGCGCCGAACGGGCCGTCCTGCCGGGCGCGGGCCACTCGATCCAACGGCTCGGCGAGCCGTTCAACGAACTGCTGACGAGCTTCGCCGAGCGCGCCGACCCTCGCTGAAACAGCCACGTCTTGGTGCCAGGCACCGAGACGTGTCCGAAGCGGACGAGTAAACGACGACTTCTGCCGGCGACGCAGGTATTCCCGTTCGAGCTCTGGCCTGTTCGGACCTGTCCTGGTGCCTGGCACCGGCACGTGGCCTGTTCGGACCTGTCCGGTGCCTGGCACCTGGACGTGTCCTTTGAGGGCACTGTCGGGCGGGATCTCGCCGCTATCCCTACGTCGGTTCGAGGCGGTCGCCGCGAAGCTGTTCGCCGGCCAGCACGCCAGGCACGAGCAGGAACGAGAGCACGAGCAGCGCTCCTCCGAACCCGGCCACCGCGAGCAGCGCCCGCACGCCGAACGCATCGGCCAGCGGCCCGACGACGGCGAGCGCGACCGGCATCAGGCTCGTCGAGACGAGCCAGTCGATGCTGTTGACCCGGCCGAGCAGGTCGCCTTCCACCCGCTCGTGAATCAGGGTCATCCAGACCACGAGCCCGACGGTCGAGAGTGCGCCCATGAGGAAGCTGGCGACCATCGCAGTCGCTGCGCTGGTGGCGAAGCCGAACAGGCCGACCGCGGCGACCTTCCCCGCAAGCACGAGGAACAGCACGGTCACGGGACGCCGCGGGCTGCCGCGCGAAGCGGTCATGAGCGCCGCAGCCACGGCGCCGACGCCGCCCGCGGCGTAGATCGCCCCGAGCGCACCCGCGCCGCCGCCCAGGTCATCGCGCACCAGAACCGGCACGAGCGCCTGCACACAACCCCAGGTCGCGACCGTGCCGATCGCATCCGCTCCCATCCCGGCCCAGAGCCACGGCACGCGCCGGACCGCGGCGAGCCCCTCGCCCACCTCCCGAAGCACGGCGCGGACGCTCGTCTCCACGACGCCGACAGCCCGGCGCGGAACGGCCATCCGGGAGAGGATCGCGGCGGAGACGAAGAAGGTGCCGGCATCGACGGCCAGCGCAGCGCCCGTCCCGAGCCCGGCGACGAGGAGCCCGCCGAGCGCCGGCCCCGCAAGCCGCATTGCCAGCGGCCGGTTGAGCTGGTTGAGCGAGTTCGCCTGGGTGAGCACCTCGCGGTCGACGAGCTCCGGGATGATCGCGCCGTAGGCGGGCCCGAACACCGCCTCGCTGGCCCCGTAGCCGGCCACGAGGATGAGGAGCTTCCAGAGCGAGAGCACGCCGGCGAGCGAGAGCACCGCGATGGCGCCGACGAAGATTCCCGAGACGATGTTCGCGCCGAGCAGGACCCGGCGCCGCGGCAGCCGGTCCGAGAGCACACCGCCGAAGAGGAGCATCGCGATGTGCGGCAGCGTGAAGGCGAGCCAGACGACCGCAAGGGCCGTCGCGCTGTTCGACAACGCGAGCGTCTGCCAGCCGATCGCGACGTACCAGATCCCGTCTCCGACCAGCGAGATCGTGCTCGCCGTCCAGAGCAGCCTGAAGTCGCGGCTCGCAAAGGGCGCAAGGATGCGACTCAACCCGGTGTCGCGCCGGCGTTCGTTCGGGCACCTGCTCGGAGCCGCCGGGCTGACGGCCGTCGTACGACGGCGGCTCCGTCGCAGGCGTTACACCGCAGACGTCGCCAGGGCTAGCTGCCCCAAGCGGCTAGACGAACGTCCATTGGCGCGAACCTCCTTCCACTACTCCCGATCGGGGTACCCCATTTGAGGCACGGAGGTTGGCACAACCGTTGACGAGAGTCAACGGTGGCCGAGACCAGGGTCAGGCTCGACGTTCGGACTGAGTCACGCCGTCTTCCGCAACGGGTCGTCGGGCTTGCGGCGTCTCTGGATCCGGTTGCCGAGCTTCACGATCTCGAGCACGTAGACCACGTAAACCGAGAAGAGGACGGCGGCGAGACCTATCGAGGCGGCGAGAAGGGTCCACCAGGGATGCCAGACGCCGTGGGCCCGGAACGGGACGAAGCGGGTCGCGAATGCAGCCGCGGCAAGCGTGATGCACCAGGCCCAGATGGTCAGAGCCGCGCGCCGTTGCGAGAAGCCGCGCCGCAGGAAGCGGTGGTGCAGGTGCGCCTGGTCGGCCTCGAACACGGGCTCCCCGTGCTTGAGCCGCCGTACCACGACGAACGTCGTGTCGACGATCGGGACGGCGAGCACGAGCAGCGGGAAGAACAGCGCGACGGTCGCGGCCGTCTTCAAGAGGCCCTGCACCGCGATGGTCGCGAGCACGTAGCCGAGCAGCAGCGCGCCGGAGTCGCCCATGATGATCCGAGCCGGATAGAAGTTGTGGCGGAGGAAGCCGACGCAGGCGCCGAAGACGATGGCCGAGAGGACGGCCGGGTCGAACTTCCCGAGCGAGAGCGCGATCACGCAGAACGTCAGCCCGGCGATCGCGGCCACGCCGGCGGCGAGACCGTCCAGGCCGTCGAGGAAGTTGAACATGTTCATGATCGCGACGATCCAGATGATGGTCAGCGGAATCCCGACCGACGACGGCAGGGTGTGGACGCCCACGAACGGGAACGTGAACCGGTTCACCCAGATGCCGAAGCCGGTGGCAACCGCCGCGGCCAACACCTGACCCGAGAGCTTCCCGTACCAGGGGAGACCGCGGAAGTCGTCGACGATGCCGACGCTGACGGCGATCGCAGCGCCGAGCAGCAGCCCACGCGTCTGGTGGCCGACGTGGAGGAAGGCCAGCGCCGGCACGAGGATCCCGAGGAAGAGCCCGATCCCGCCGAGACGAGGCACCGGAAGCTCGTTGATCCGCCTGCCACCGGGGATGTCGACCACGCCGAGCCGGCGCGCCATCCCTCCGACCGCCGGCGTCAGCAGGACGACGATGGCGAAGGCGACGAGCGCCCCCCAGAGGACCTGGAGGTGATCGCCGAGCTCGTCGAGGACGCTGAGGTGCGGGCTGGTCGCCGCAAGCACGACATCAGCGTACTTCGCCGCCGGGACGCGCCCGCCTTCGTTCTCATGCTGTAAAGCGGACGGCGATCTCGCGCTCGAGCCCCGGCAGCGGCAGCGAATGCGCCTCCGCCTCGACCGCGTTGCGCTCCGTCTTCGTGAGCTTGCGCCACAGTTGGACGGTCACGTCAGCCTGGGCGCGCCGCCACGTCCCGACGATCTCGCCGGCTACGAGGACGGCACCCGGCCAGACGCGGGTCGTCCAAAGCTCGGCGCGTTGCGCAGCGTCGGGGACGAGGAACTCGCGTCCCGCTCCCCAATGGAGGTAATAGTTGTCGCCGCTCGGCAGGAGGCGGGCGGAGGCAGGCTGCCCCGGCGGCTCGCGGAAGCTCGGCTCGTCGCGGGCGAGGATCCAGGACTCGCCTATCGGCGTTCGCACCGCGGTAAGCGACGTGCTCAGTGCTTCGAACGCCGCGCGGGCGTCGGCCGCGCCGATACCGGCCCAGGTGCTGAACACCTCAGGTGTCCCCGGCGCGAAAACGTGTAGGTACCGGCGGGCGAGCTCGCTGCGGGCCTCATGAGGCTCGATCTCGGGCCGCGGCACCGCCCAGATCGTCGGAGCCCGCGCACCCTCCCAGCGGATCAGCAGGGTCCCGGTCGTCGTCCCGTACTTGAACGCGTTGCCGACTTTCAGCGCCTTCTGCACCTCGGTGTCCTTCAGCCGGCGCCCCGCGAGAAAGGCGTGCACCCGGGTGGCCATGTCCTCGGCTCGTTGGCGGCGGCCCGTGTTCTCGGGGAGCCTGCCCAGTGTGAAGATCGCGTGATCGCGGGCCGGCACGACATACGTGCTGTAGCGCGGCCCCCAGACCTGAACGAGCGAGGGGTCCTCCCAACTCGCCGGATGCGCGCCCTCCACCCGCGCGTGGACCGCGAGCAGAGCCGCCCGTGGAACGCTGTCCGTCAGCCCGGCCCAGGCCGCCTGCCGCAGGGAGCGCGCGCCGGGCTCCAGGCGCTCGTCGAGGGCACCGGCGCGGCGTCGGAAGGCAAGGATCTGGGCCCGCGTGAGCTCGAGTGGCGACGTCGGCATCCGCCCCGAGACCATACGTCCTGACGGGAGTAGGATCGCGGCATGCCCGACTTCGAGACGCCTACCGACCTGATGAACAACCGCGGACTGATCGCCGATCCGGAGGGCTTCGCGCGCGAGAAGGGCGCCGCCTCCTGGCTCTTTCTCTGCGGCGAGGAATTCGCGTCGGTGGAGGGCGGCATGTCGTACGCGGACGTCGAGCGCGCCGTGCCCGTGTCGGCGAACGTCGTCTCCGACCCGCCCACTCCGCTCGACCTCGATCTCGCGCGCAGGCAGATCGAGGCGCTCGACGGCCTGCCGAGGCCGACGCTCGTGACCTGCCGGACCGGGCCGCGCTCGTCGGCCCTGATCTACCTCTACGCCGGGCTGCAGGCCGGCGCGCCGGCGGAGGACGTGCTCGCACGTGCCGAAGCCGACGGCGCTGCGTTCGTCCAGTCCGACGAGCTGCGGGCGTGGGTCGCGGACGGGCTCGAGCAGCTGTCCTGACCGCACCTCCGGTCAAGGTCACCCCCGACGCAGCGCGCCGCTTCCTCGTCGACCGGCACTTCCTCGCACCCGCACGATCTCTGGCAGAAGGCCCCGACTCGGTGCTGAAGGTCATTCGGAAGCTCGGCTCGATCCAGTTCGACCCGATCGCGGTCGCGGGCCGGAACCACGATCTGATGCTGCACGCGCGCGTCGCCGGCTACGAGCCCGCCTGGTGCGACGCGCTCTACGAGCGCCGCGAGATCTTCGAGACGACGAACAAGGCGCTGTCGTTCATCCCGGCAAGCGAGTTCCCCTGGTATCGCGTGAATGCGGGTCGTAAGGGTCCCCGGTTCCATGCCGCGGCACTGAAGGAGAACGCCGCCGTCGCCGAGCAGGTGCTCGAGCGCATCCGGGCGGAGGGACCGCTCTGCTCGACCGACTTCGAGCGACAGAGCGGACAGACCAAGAACTGGTTCGGGCTGCCGGAGAATGCCGTGCGCTCGGTCCTCGAGGCGTACACCGTGGCCGGAGAGATCGGGCTTGCCCGGCGCGAGGGGAAGACCCGCTACTACGACGTCATCGAGCGTCTGCTCCCGGCCGAGCTCCTCGAGCAGGACGTGCCCGGGCGGGAACAGCTCCGGCACAAGCAGCTCTCCCGCCACCGAGCCCACGGCCTGCTCGGCGCGGGCGGCGCCGGCGGCACGTTCGCCCGCATCGCCAACCCGGACGTCCGCAAGGAACTGCACAAGGAGCTCGTCGAGCTCGGCGCGCTCGTGCCCGTCGAGGTCGAGGGCATGCGCGGCAAGCGGTTCGTGGTCGCCGAGGAGCGCGCGCGGCTGGAAACGCCGCCGGAGCTGCCGCCCTCGGTCGCGTTCATCGCCCCGTTCGACTCGCTGCTCTGGGACACGGCCCTCCTCGATCGCCTGTTCGGCTTCGACTTCGTCTGGGAGGGCTTCTTCAAGCCGGAGAAGCGGCGCTGGGGCTACTACGTCCTCCCCATCCTCTTCGGCGACCGATTCGTCGGCCGGATCGAGCCGCGAATCGACCGGGAGCAGGGCCGCGTCGAGGTGGCGGGCCTCTGGTGGGAGGAGGGCTTCGCGCCGCGCCGTGCCGACGGCTTCGTCGAGGCGATGCGCGACGCGCTCGACGCCTATCTGCGCTTCGCGGACTCCGACCGGTTCGAGTGGCCGTCGCACCTCGGTGCAGAAAAGCGATCATTCGCGACGTGACTTCGCAGAGCGACAAGGTCGAGGCGTTCCGCACGCTGCACGACGAAGGCTGCTTCGTGATCCCGAATCCCTGGGACGTCGGCAGCGCCCTCATCCTCGAGCGCATGGGCTTCAAGGCGCTGGCGACCACGAGCGCGGGGTTCGCGTGGTCGCTGGGCCGCCCCGACCAGGGAGTCGAGCGGGCCGAGGTGCTGGAGCATCTTCGCCAGATCGCGAGTGCCGTCGAGGTGCCGGTGAGCGCGGACTTCGAGGGTGGGTACGCCTCCGATCCGGAAGGGGTCGCCGAGAGCGTCGCGCTCGCAGCGGCGACCGGGATCGCGGGGCTCTCGATCGAGGACTCGACGCGCGGCTCCGACGAGCCGCTGTATCCGTTCGACCTGGCCGTCGAGCGGGTTCGGGCCGCGCGCCGGGCGATCGACGAAAGCGGCACGGACATCGTCCTCACGGGACGCTCCGAGGGGTTCGTCGTCGGCAGGCCCGACCTCGACGAGACGATCCGCCGCCTGCAGGCGTACGCCGACGCCGGCGCGGACTGCCTCTACGCGCCGTTCATCGACACACCCGAGCAGGTGTCGGCGATCGTCTCCGCCGTCGCACCGAAGCCGGTGAACCTGCTCGTCTACAAGCCGTTCATCACGGTTGCAGACGCCGAGGCGCTCGGCGTCCGCAGGATCAGCGTCGGCGCTTCGCTTGCGCGCGTTGCGCAGGCCGCGTCCATGGCCGCCGCCCAGGAGATCGCCGACCACGGCACGTTCGCGCGGTTGGCCGACCTGCCGAACAACGCCGCCGTCAACGAGATCGTCGCTCGCTAGCCGCCTCGCGGCGGCGGGTACGAGTTACTTAGTGCCGTAGAGGCGGTCGCCGGCGTCGCCGAGGCCCGGGACGATGAAGCCACGCTCGTTCAGGCCCCGGTCGACGGCCGCGCAGACGATGTGGACGTCGGGATGCTGCCGGTGGACTTCCTCGACCCCCGGCGGGGCGGCGACGATGCAGACCAGCGTCACCGACTGGGCCCCGGCCTCCTTCACCGCGTCGATCGCCGCGCAGCTCGAATGGCCGGTCGCAAGCATCGGGTCGAGGACGATCGCGTCCCGCTCGGACAGGTCGTCGGGGAGCTTGAGGTAGTACTGGACGGGCTCGAGCGTCTCCTCGTCCCGGTACAACCCCACGAAGCCGACGCGCGCGCTCGACACGAGCGAGAGGACGCCGTCGAGCATCCCGACCCCCGCCCGCAGCACCGGGCAGACCGCGACCTTCTTGCCGGAGATGCGCTGCGCCGTCATCCGCTCGAGCGGCGTGTCGATCTCCGCCGGCTCGGTCGGCATGTCCTTCGTCGCCTCGTACGTGAGCAGGAGCGTGATCTCGTTCGCGAGCTTGCGGAAGTGGACGGTCGGCGTGTCCTTGTCGCGGAGGTAGCTCAGCTTGTGCTGGACGAGCGGGTGCTCGACGACGGTGAGGCGCGGCTCCGTCAAGCGACGTAGGTCGTGTAGCCGCGGAAGCCCTCGTAGAGGGGCCGCTTCGCGCACAGCGCCGCGACGCGGGCGCGCAGCCCGTCGAGGTCGGGCGATTCGGTCAGCGCCTCGCAGATGATCCGCCCGACCTCCTGGAAGTCGTCCTCGTCGAAGCCGCGCATCGTCATCGCCGGAGAGCCGAGCCGGATCCCGGAGGTGACGAACGGCGAGCGCTCGTCGAACGGGATCGTGTTGCGGTTGACGGTGACGGCGATGTCGCCGAGCCGCTCCTCCGCCGCCTTGCCCGTCCACTCCGACTCGCTCAGGTCGACGAGCAGGAGATGCGTGTCGGTGCCGCCGGTGACGAGCGAGAGCCCGCCCTCGAGCAGCGACTCGCCGAGGGCGTCGGCGTTGCGGCGAACCTGCGCCTGGTACTCGCGGAAGGCGTCGGTCATCGCGATCCGGAAGCACGTCGCTTTGGCCGCGATGGTGTGCTCGAGGGGCCCGCCCTGCATCCCCGGCATCACGGCCGAGTCGAGCGCCTTCGCGTGCTCCTCGCGGCAGAGGATGAAGCCGGCGCGCGGGCCGGCGAGCGTCTTGTGGGTCGTCGAGGTCACGAAATCGCAGTGCTCGACCGGGTTCGGCTGGATGCCCGCGGCGACGAGCCCGGCGAAATGCGCCATGTCGCAGACGAGGATCGCCCCCACTTCGTCCGCGATCGCACGGAACCGGTCGGTCTCGACCGTGCGCGGATAGGCGGAGCCGCCGCAGACGATCACCTTCGGCCGGGCTTCCTTCGCCCTCGCGAGCACGTCGTCGTAGTCCACGGTCATCGTCTCGCGGGAGACTTCGTAGTGCGCGACGTTGTAGAGGCGGCCCGAGAAGTTGACCTTGTGGCCGTGCGTGAGATGCCCGCCCTGGTTCAACGCGAGCGCCATCAGCGTGTCGCCCGGCTCCATCACCGCCGCGTATACGGCCATGTTCGTCTGCGCCCCCGCGTGGGGTTGGACGTTCGCGTGCTCGGCACCGAACAGCTCCCTCGCGCGGTCGATCGCGAGCTGCTCGATCTCGTCGATCACCTCGCAGCCGCCGTAATAGCGGCGCCCGGGATAGCCCTCGGCGTACTTGTTCGTCGCCACCGAGCCGACAGCCTCGAGCACGGCGGGCCACGTGAAGTTCTCGGAGGCGATCAGCTCGATCTGTCCGCGCTGGCGCTCGAGCTCGTCGCCGAGGAGGCGCGCGATCTCGGGGTCGAGCTCGTCGAGCCCGGCCTGCTTCAGCTCCTCGAACGTCGCCTGCTTCGTGGCCATCGCTTTGATGCTACGGCAGGACGGCGACGGCACGCGCGTCAGGGGAGCGGGCCGGCGCCTCGTCGGACGACACGCGGCTCGGCGCCGGTGAGCTCGATCACCGTGGACGGGACGCCGGGTAGCTCGCCCGCGTCGATGATCGCTCCGCAGGCCGACCTGATCTCCTCCGGGATCTCCTCCACGCGGCGCGGATCGGGACCGCCCGACAGGTTCGCGCTCGTCGCGGCGACGACGCCGACCGCGCGGACGACGTCGGCCGCTGCCGCCGGCAGGTTCGGGACGCGGACACCGACCTTCCCGACGATCAGGGTGTACGGCCCCGGGAAGTACATCTCCAGCACCGGTCGGTCCAGGCCCGGCACCGCGGCGACGAGCGCCTCGACGTCCGCGGCGAGCAGCGCGACCGGCTTCGAGCGGTCGCGGCCTTTGATCTCGTACAGAACGTCTTCGTGCTCGGGCAGCGCGCAAAGCCCGTAGACCGTGTCGGTCGGGAGGATCACCGCGCGGCCTGCACGCAGCGCCGCGAGCGCGCCTTCGGTCACAGGAGGAAGCCGGTCAGGGCGGCGCGGAACGCCTCGGGCTGCTCGACGTAGACGAAGTGGCCCGAGTCCGCGATCGTGACGAGGCGGGCGTCCCCGAGCGCGCCGACGATCGCGTCGGCGCAGGCCGGGCCGCAGATGAAGTCGTCTTCGCCGGCGACCACGAGCGTCGGAGCCTCGACCTTCCGCAGCTCGGGCCGCAGGTCGAAAGTCGGGAACTCGACGGTGTTGAAGTGGTGCAGCGGCTCGGCGTGCGCAAAGTCCATGGCGAGTCGGCCCCCCACCTGCTCGTTGCCCTCCCAGCGATGGAAGTAGAGCGGGATCTGCCGCTGCAGATTCGCGATCAGGCCGTCGACCGAGCCGAACTCGCCGGCCTGCTCCTCCTCGATCGCCTGAAGCGCCTCGGCGAACCACGGCTCGCCGCCACGCGCCTCGATCATGCGCTTCATCTCCGCCTCGGCCTCGTCGCCCCAGACGGCGAGCGTGTCGACGAGCAGGAGCCGGCGGACGCGGGCCGGATGCGCGGCGGCGTAGGCCATCGCGACACAACCGCCGTGAGAGAAGCCGAGCAGGTTGAGCTGCTCGACGCGAAGGTGCGAGCGGAGCGCTTCGACGTCGGCGACGTAGGAGGCGAGCGAGTAGTCGTCGGCCGGATCGGATCCGTGCGAGCCGCGGGGACTGAAGAGGACGAGCTCGAACGTGTCGTCGAGACCGGCGAAGTCCTCGAACTCGGCCGCCGAGCCGCCCGGACCGCCCGGGTGGCAGACGAGGAGCGGCCCCGTCCCACGCCGCTCGTACGAGAGGGTCAACCCGTCCGGCGTGGTGAAGATCTCGATCACGGCAGCCTTCCCTCGACGACCCTAGCGCGGCCCGTCAGGTCGGCGGTGATCGCGACCTCGGCGCAGCCGAGCTGGCTGAGCATCGCGGCCACCTCGTCCGCCTGGCCGTCGCCGACCTCGAACACGAGGAAGCGCGACTTCGCCGCGCGCGCGAGGCGCTCGTGCTCGCCCCGGCCGACCAGGGCTATCCGCGGTTCGTGCCACAACTCCTCCGGCTCGGCCTGACCGAGCCCGGCGACGTAGGGCGGGTTGGAGACGACCACGTCCCAGCCCTCGGCCGCGGCAGCGGCGCCGTCACCTTCGCGAAGCTCGACCTCGAGCCCGAGTCGTTCGGCGTTCTCGCGGGCAAGCTCGAGCGCGCCGACCGAGATGTCCACGCCGGTGACCTGCGCATCCGGTCTCTCGTCTTTGAGTGCGAGCGCGATCGCGCCCGAGCCCACGCCGACGTCGAGCATCCGCGGCCTCTCGATTCCCTCCGCGAGCGCGAGCGTGCGCTCGACGAGCGTCTCGGTCTCCGGCCGCGGCACGAGCGCGCGGGCGTCCGTCTTCAGCGTCAAGCGCCGGAACCCCCACTCGCCGAGGACGTACGCGAGCGGCTCACGGGCCTCACGCCGCACGAGAAGCGGCTCGAGCCCTGTGCTGGAAGCGTCGCCGGCAGAGCCGGCGACGCCCGGCGGGAAGACCCCGGCGCCTTCAGCGCCGGTTGGCACCTCGTCGTCCTGGCGCGCCGCGAGGCCGGACCGCGTCGTGCCGAGGAGGTGCGCGACGAGCCACTCCGCGTCGACACGCGGCGTCTCGACGCCGGCGGCGGCGAGCCGGCGCTCGGCCTCGGCGAGCGCCTCCCGGACGGTCACTCTCCCAGCGCGCGGCGCCGGTCGTCGGTCGTCAGCGCCTCGGTGAACTCGTCGAGGTCACCCTGGAGGATCCGGTCGAGCTGGTGCACGGTCAGCTTGATCCGGTGGTCGGTGACCCGGCTCTCGGGGAAGTTGTAGGTGCGGATCTTCTCCGACCGGTCGCCCGAGCCGATCTGGGAGCGGCGGGTCGCGTCGAGCTCGGCCCGCCGTTGTTCGAGCTCGCGCTCGTAGAGCCGGGCGCGCAGGACGCGCATCGCCTTCTCGCGGTTCTGCAGCTGCGACTTCTCGTCCTGCATCGAGACGACGACGCCGGTCGGCAGGTGCGTGATGCGGACGGCCGAGTCGGTCGTGTTGACGGACTGCCCGCCGGGGCCGGTCGAGCGGTAGACGTCGATCTTGAGGTCGTTCGGGTCGATCTCGACCTCGACCTCCTCGGCTTCGGGCATCACCGCGGCCGTGGCGGTCGAGGTGTGGATGCGGCCGGCGCTCTCGGTCTCGGGAACACGCTGCACGCGGTGCGTGCCCCCTTCCCACTTGAAGATGGAGTAGGCGCCGTCGCCCTTGACCGCGAACGTGACTTCCTTGTAGCCGCCACCGTCCGATGGGCTCGCCCCGAGCTCCTCGACCTTGAAGCCGCGCCGCTCGGCATAGCGGGCGAGCATCCGGTAGACGTCGCCGGCCCAGAGCGCGGCCTCGTCGCCGCCGACCCCCTGGCGCACCTCGACGATGACGTCCTTGCTGTCGGCCGGATCCTTGCGGACGAGCGCGAGACGAAGCTCCTCCTGCAACCGGCCGGTGCGCTCGTCGAGCTCGGGCACGAGCTCGCGCAGGTCCGCGTCCTCGCGCGCCGCCGCGAGGTCGTCCCGCGCGGCGTTCCACTCCCGCGCGAGCTTGTACGGGCCCTCGAGCTCCTTCAGGCGGCGGCCGACCTCGGCCGCCTCGCGGTGGTCGTTGTAGACGGCCGGGTCGGACATGCGGGCCTGAACCTCCTCGTAGGAGCGCTCGAGGTCCGCGACGAGGTTGTCGAAGTCAGTCGCCACTGCGAGTCAGCGTACTTCTTGCCCAGCCCGCTTCAGTTTGGATAGCTTCACGCTTTAGTCGGTAAAGCTTCGAGCCGGGAGGTGGAGGGCAAGATGTCCGTCGTCGACGAGGTCACGCAGTCAAACGAGCGCTACACAGCCGAATTCGCCAAGGGAGGACTGCCCATGCCGCCGGGCAGGAAGCTCGCGGTCGTGACGTGCATGGACGCACGACTCGATCCGGCACGCTTTCTCGGCCTGGAGCTGGGCGACGCGCACGTGATCCGCAACGCCGGCGGGATCGTGAACGACGAGGCGATCCGCTCCCTCCTCATCTCCCACCACTTGCTCGGCACACAGGAGGCCGTCGTGGTCGGGCACACCGACTGCGGCATGCTCACCTTCACGAACGAGGACCTGCACGAGAAGCTCGGGCCGGAGGCGGAGAGCATCGACTTCGAGCCGTTCCCGGACGTCGCGGACCGGGTTCGGCAGAGCGTCGAGACGATCCGCAGCCACCCGCTTCTCCCCGACTCGTTCGAGGCGACCGGCTTCGTCTACGACGTGCGGAGCGGCGCGATCGAGCCCGTCTAGGAGGGTTTGGCGGAAGGCCGCTCGTCGTCGGCGTGCGATGGTCGTTCGCTGACAAGGACGCAGGGAGCGCGAATAGCGGCGCTATTCGTGCGACTGAGGACGCCGCTCAGCGGGCGAGCAGCGTGCGCCGGCGGCTCAGCCTGATTTCGCCAAACCCTCCTAGCCGTCGAGCGAGGCGTCCAGGCTGATCTCCGGGACGCCGGCCAGCGCCTTCGAGACCGGGCAGTTCTCCTTGGCGGCCAGCGCAGCCTCCTCGAACGCCACACCGTCGATACCGGGCACGGTGCCCACGACGGCGAGCGCGATGTGCGTGATGCCCTCGCCGGGCTGGAAGGTGACGGTCGCCGAGGTGCGGAGCTCCTCGGCCGGAGTGCCCGCCCGCGCGAGACCGGCCGAGAGTGCCATCGAGAAGCAGGCGGCATGCGCCGCGGCGATCAGCTCCTCGGGACTGGTCAGGCCGCCGGTCTCGTCCTCCGAGCGCGCCTTCCAGGTCACGCCGAGCCCGCCGAAGGCGCCGCTCGTCGTGGAGCCGATCTCGCCTGAGCCCTCGAGCAGACTGCCGCTGCCAGGCGAACTTCCGCACTGACGCTCGGTCGCCACTAGGCCATGACCTCGACGAGAGGAGCTTCGCCGCGAACGTTCTCCAGCTCGAGCACCTCACGGAGCGCGCGGATCGAGACCTCGAGCTGGTCGAGCGTGGGCTCACGCGTCGTCAGCCGTTGCAGCCACAGCCCGGGCGCGAGCAGCGTCATCACCGCCCGGTTCCCCTGGTGCTTGCCGGCGAAACGGATCAGCTCGTAGGCGAGCCCGGCGATCACCGGCAGCAGGAGGATCCGGGTCGCAATCAGCCAGTACCAGGTCGGGCGGCCGAAGAACGCGAACACGAAGACCGCGAGCACCATCACCCAGAGCAGGAACGCCGTCCCGCAGCGCGGATGGATCAGCGAGTACCGCTGCGCGACCTCCGGCTCGAGCGGCTCGCCCGCCTCGTAGGCGTTGATCGCCTTGTGCTCGGCCGCGTGGTACTGGAAGACCCGGCGCAGGTCGGGCAGCAGCGAGATGAGGAACAGGTAGGCGACGAATATCGAGACACGGATCAGCCCCTCGACGATGACGAAATACTCCCCGGTGCGAATCGGCAGCTGATCCGTGATCAGGGCCGGTCCCACCTTGAACACGGCGATCGCGAACCCGATCGCGATGAGGAACGCGAAGACGAGAGCGCCGCGCGAGAGCTCGGTGTCGACCTCGCCCTCCTCGCCTTCCTGCTGCTGCGCGTAGTTCGCCGAGATCGCGAGCGCGCGGAAGCCGATGGCGAGCGACTCGCCGAGCGCCATCACGCCCCGCACGACCGGCAGCCGGAACAAGCGATGGCGCGCCATCGCCGAGTCGATCTGACGCGAGACCTGCGCGATCTCGCCGGACGGTTTGCGGACGGCGACGGCCCAGTTGCCGGGGCCACGCATCATCACGCCCTCGAGGACCGCCTGTCCGCCGACGTTTGCCATGAGTCTTCGGCGCTAGCCGCGGCGTGGCTGGCCGGCGCGCTCCAGGCGACGCTGGAAGCGCTCGACGCGACCGCCCGTGTCCATGAGCTTCTGCTTGCCCGTGTAGAACGGATGGCACTGCGAGCAGATCTCGACGTGAAGCTCGGGCTTCGTCGAGCGGGTCTGGAACGTGTTTCCACAGGAGCACGTCACCGTGGAGAGGACGTACTCGGGATGGATGTCGGCCTTCATTGCTCTCTCAAGATAGCAGCGGCCTGGTGGGGATCCACGTTGCCGCCGGAGACGATCACGGCCACGCCACGACCCGGCTCGACCTTGCCCGCGAGCACCGCTCCCGCCGCCGCCGCGCCCGCCGGCTCGCAAGCGAGCTTCGCTCGCGCGTAGAGGAATCGCATCCCCTCCGCGATCTCGTCCTCGGTGACGAGGACAGTCTCGACCTTGCCCCGGCAGAGCTCGATCGGGAGCTCGCCGGCGAACGGCGGAGCGAGCCCGTCGGCGATCGTGTCGGTCTCGACGCGCACGCTGTGGCCGGCCGCGAGGCCCGCGGGGAACGCCTGCGCGCGCTCGGGAGCGACGCCGACAATGCGCGCCCGCCCGTCCAGCGCCGTGACGATGCCCGAGATCAGCCCGCCGCCGCCGGTGCCGACGACGACGGTCTCGACGTCCGGCACGTCCTCGAGCAGCTCGAGCGCCAGCGTCCCGTGGCCGGCGACGACGAGCGGATCCGAGTGCGGGTGGACGAAGACGCGTCCCTGCTCCTCGACGATCTCCAGCACACGGTCGTAGGCGGCGGCCGGGTCGGGCGGCGAGAGATCGACGGTCGCGCCGTAGCCGCGCGTCGCCTCCACCTTGAGCGCACTCACGCCCTCCCACATCTGGACGAGGCAGTCGACGCCCGACTCGGCGGCGGCCCACGCGACGGCCTGTGCGTGGTTCCCGGCCGACCACGTGACCACGCCGCGCTGCCGCTCCGCCGGCGTGAGCGCAGCGAGCCGGTTCAGCGCTCCGCGCGCCTTGAACGAGCCGGTCTGTCTGGAACAGCTCCGCCTTGAGCGAGACGCCGAGCGCGCGCGAGCCGAACGTGGGCGTGCGGTGGATCCTCCCGGCGAGGACGGTGCGGGCGTGCTCGACGTCCTGCCGGGAAACCGTCACGCGGGAAGTGTCTCGCGCGCCGCGACCCTCGGCACGCGGAGGTGCACTGTGAAGACCGTGAGCGTGCCCGGGCGGCTCTCGACGTCGACGTCGCCGCCCATCGCGAGCGTCAGCTCCTTGACGATCGCGAGGCCGAGGCCGGTGCCGACCTTGCGCTCGAGCCCGTAGCGCTCGTGCAGGTAGAAGCGCTCGAACGCGCGCTCGGTGTCGGCCTCGGCGAGGCCGGGCCCCGTGTCCTCGACCCGGAGGATGCCCGGCTCCGCGACGACGCGCACCTCGCCGCCCGGCGGCGTCAGCCGCAGCGCGTTCTCGACGAGGTTCGAGACGACCTGGAGCACGCGGTCGGCGTCCGCGATCGCCGGGGCGGGAGACTCGGTGACGGCCCACAGCGCCACACCGAAGCTGTGCGCCTGCTTCCCGTAACGGCGCACGACGTCCTCGACCACGTCCGCGAGATCGATCTCGGTGTTGTGCACACTGAAGTCGGTGCGGTTCATCCGCGCGAGGTCGAGCAGGTCCTTGACCAGCCGCTCCAGCCGCCGCGCCTCGGACGCGACGGTCGCGGCAGCCTCCCGAGGGTCGACTGCGCCGTCCTCGACCGCCTCGGCATAGCCCCGGATCGCGGTGAGCGGCGTCTTCAGCTCGTGGCTGACGGAGAGGAGGAAGTTCCGCTCCGCTTCCTGGGCCCTTTGGAGCTGCGCGGCGAGGTCGTTGAACGCGCCTGCGAGCGTCGCGATCTCGGTCGCTCCCTCCACCGGGACGGGCTCCGGATGCGTGCCGCGCGCGAGGGTCCGCGCCGCAGCGGCGATCCGGTCGACCGGCCGCGAGATGCGACGCGCCAGGAGAAAAGCGGCGAGCGCGGCCAGCAGGCCGCCGGCGGCGGCCGCGATGAGCAGCCCCCAGACGTACGGCGACAGGAGCGAGCCCGTCGCACTCTCCGGCCGCAGGAGGATCAGCGTCCCCGGGCCTGGCTCGAGCGGCCGGGCCGCGAAGTAGTCGCCGTCGACCGTGCCCTGCACGTGGTTGCCCAGTGCGAGCTGATGCCGGGCGGCGGGCGGCAGTTTCCGCGGGTCGGTGGAGATGGACTCCCCTTGCCGCAGGAACGACGGAGGCAGTTGCGGGAGATGATTCGCACCCTTGATCCCCTCGAACGTGTTGATCAGGTCTGCCTGATGCGCGAGGTCCTTCAGGGTCGCGCTCTTGACCGCGCGATGGGTGAGGACGAGGCCGACGCCGATCGTGAACGCGACGCAGATGAGGACGACGACCCCGATCGCCCTGAACAGACGCGAGCGGAGATCGCTGCCGCGCATCTCAGGCTGGAACGAGCTTGTAGCCGGCGCCACGCACGGTGCGTATCCCCTCCGGGTCCCCGAGCTTGCGCCGCAGCTGCGCGACGTGGACGTCGACCGTACGAGTCCCGCCGGGATACGTCATGCCCCAGACGAGATCCAGCAGCCGCTCGCGGGAGAGGACGATGCCCGGATGCTCGAGGAAGCAGCCGAGGAGGTCGAACTCCTTGCTCGTGAGCTCGACCTGCGCGCCGGCGACGGTGACCTCGTGGGAGTCGCGCCGCAGGATGATCTCCCGCGCGGCGAGCACCTCGTCCTCTGTCCGGCGCTCGGAGCGGCGGAGGATCGCCTTGATCCGGGCCGACAGCTCGCGCGGCGAGAACGGCTTCGAGACGTAGTCGTCCGCGCCGAGCTCGAGCCCTGCGACTCGGTCCGGCTCTTCGTCGCGGGCCGTGAGCATCACGATCGGCACCTTCGAGCCCGCCCGGATGCGGCGACAGACCTCGAAGCCGTCCATGCCGGGGAGCCCGATGTCGAGCACGACCAGGCGCACCGGCTGTCCCCGCAGCTCGGCGATCGCCTCCTCCCCGGTCCTGCGCCAGAGCACGCGCCAACCGTCCTGCTGCTCGAGGTACTGCTTGACGAGCTTGCCGATCGAGTCGTCGTCCTCCACGAGGAGGAGCGCGCCGCCCGTTGCCCTGGTGGTCACGGGTTCAGGATAGGTGCGCAACCGGCGATCAACCGGTGCTCTTATGACCCCGCGGGATCTTCTCGACGTCGACCGACTGGGCAGGCCCAGTCGCCGGCCACGTCACTACCACGTGCCACCTCGGCCCGAGCGCCGAGAGCGGCAGCAAACGGTGGAACGGCGACAGAACCCTGGTGGTGTCGGAGAGCGAGATCGGCTGGATGCGGCCGTCGGCCTCCCTCAGCGTGAGCTGCGTGCTGTTCACCTGCGTGATGACGCCGCGGTCGATGCGACAGTCCGTGCTCCCACAGACGGGCTTCTTGTAGATCCCCTCGGCGCGGATCAGCTTCGGGCCGAGGAGCTCGTTGACGAGAGCCTTGCGCAGCGCGAGGCCGGGGCCGGCGAACCAGAGCGCGGCGTTGAGCGTCACGAGGACGCCGACGAGAAAGACGAAGCGCTTGGTGAACATGGGCGTATTGTCGTTCCTGAAGCGGCCGGTCGAGGTAAATCCGCGGTAAATCAGGTAACGGTGTATTCGGGGCCTGAACCGCCCTCCGGCGGCGTGAGGCGGCCGCCCTTGGCGGTGATCGCGCCGCACTGGACGCAGTTGGACGGGGCGACGTCGACCATGACCGTGCCGTCGTCGTCCTCCCTTCCGACCTCGTACACGTGCGCCGGACACATGTGCGCCCAGAGCTGGGCTACCTCCGGCGGCACGCGGCGCTCGATCCGGATGTGGTTGGGCTGATCGTCGCGGGTCTTGTTGCCCGACGCGAAGACCGACGAGAGCTTGTCGAAGGTGAGCTTGCCGTCGGGCGCCGGGTAGCTCTTGTCCCGGTCGGTGACGAGCAGCGGCTGGTCGGCGTCCGGTTCCGCCTCCAGCTTCCCGAGCTCGACGCGGCCCTTCGACATCGTCATCGCGCTCGCCAGCGCGCCGCCGGCGAAGAAGCCGCGACCGAAGACCTGGCGCATGTTCCGCACCTCGTGCAGGTCGCTCCAGATGAAGCTGTCGCGCACGGCGTCGTCGTAGGACGAGAGCGCGCTCGCGGGCGTCTCGCCGCGCTGCAGCGCGCGGAACGCGGCCTCGGCGGCGAGCCGTCCCGACTCGATCGCGTAGTGGATGCCCTTGAGGCGCGGGACGTTGACCATCCCGACGCCGTCGCCGCAGAGGAGCAGGCCCGGCGCGTGCAGCTCCCGCGGCAGCGAGTTGAAGCCGCCGCTCGGGATCGTCTTCGCCCCCCACTGCACGCGCTCGCCGCCCGCCAGGATCTTCCGGATCTTGGGGTGCGTCTTCAGCTCCTGCAGCAGGTCGTGCACCGAGAGGGATGCGTCGCGGTAGTCGAGCCCGACGACGAGTCCGATCGTCACCATGTCCTCGCCCATCGGGTAGATGAACGAGCCGCCGAACTCGCGGTAGCGCTTGCTCGCGCGCAGCGGCCAGCCCATCGTGTGGATCACGCGATCGAGCGGCTTGGCGACCTTCCAGACCTCCTTCACGGCGAGCTCCCACACCTGCGGCTCCTCGCCGCGGAGGTCGAAGCGGTCGAGCGCGACGCCGGTGAGGTGACCCTGCGTTCCCTCCGCGAGCACCGTGACCTTCGCCATGAGGTCGGAGCCGGCCTCGAAGTTTCCGAGCTCGCCGCCCTCGCGGTTGCGGCCCTTGTCCCCCGTGCGGACGCCGACCACCCGGCCGTGCGAGACGAGGAGCTTCTGCGCCGCGGTCTCGGGGAGGATCATCGCGCCGGCCTCCTCCGCCTGCTCGGCGAGGAAGCGGCCCAGCTCGGAGAGCGAGAAGACCCAGTTGCCGTGGTTGCGCATCGGCGGCGGCGGCGGGATCGGGAGCGCCGACCGGCGGGTGAGGACATAGACCGACTCCCCGTGGACAGGTCCGTACGACGGGAGGTCCTGCATCCGGAAGCGGTCGCCGAAGAGACGGCGCAGCGCCCTGGGGTTCACGACGGCACCGGAGAGGAGATGCGAGCCGGGCTGCTTGCCCTTCTCGAGCACCGCGACCGGCACCTCGCCGAACCGCGCCGCCATCTCCGGGTGCTCCTCGATCAGCTGGCCGAGCCGGATTGCACAGGCGAGGCCGGCCGGCCCCGCGCCGACGACGAGGACGCCGACCTCGATCCGCTCATCCGGCGGATCGGTCGGCTCGGCGACGTAGTCGCGCGCCGAGAACGGCGGCGGGAAGTTGGAGGGCCTCGCCATCAGCTTTTCCGGGCGCGGACGAGCTCGGTGAGCTTGGGCACGATCTCGTGCACGTCGCCCACCACGCCGAGGTCGCTGAACTCGAAGATCGGCGCGTTCGCGTCCTTGTTGATCGCGACGATCGTGCCGGAGCTCTGCATGCCGACCTTGTGCTGGATCGCGCCGGAGATGCCGAGGGCCACGTAGAGCTTCGGCGAGACGGTCTTACCCGTCTGGCCGATCTGGGCCGAGTACGGGTACCAGCCGGCATCGACGACCGCGCGGGTCGCACCGACAGCTCCGCCGAGCGCCTTCGCGAGCTCCTCGGCGAGCGTGAAGTTGTCGGGCGAGCCGAGCCCGCGGCCGCCGGCGACGATCACGTCGGCGTCCTCGATGGACGGTCCGCTCGACTCCTCCGCGTCCTGTCCCACGAGCTTCACGGAGGTGGAGTGCGCCGCATACGAGGGCGAGACGTCCACGATCTCGGGCTCGCCACCGCCGATCGGCGACGCGTCGAACGAGCCCGCGCGAAAGAGCGCGAGCCTCGGCGTGGTGGTCCAGCCGACGTCGGCGTAGACCGAGTCCTGCAGAGCCGGGCGCTTGCCGACCGGCTCTGTCTTGCCATCCCCTGAATACCGGAGCTCGACGTCGACGAGATCCCAGTTGAGGCCCGGCATCGAGGCGCGCCGCGAGGCCGGCCGCGACGTCCGCGGCGAGGACCGAGTTGGCGAAGAGGACGGTGTCGTAGCCGCCTTCCTCCACCACATGGGCGAGCACGTCGACCCGCGGCTGCGGCAACGGCTGCGCCACCTCGCCGTCCTCGCAGACCCAGACCTTTCCGGCGCCGAACTTCGCAGCCTCTGCGGCGAGCCCCCGCGCGCCCTCGCCGGCGATGACGGCGGCCACGTCCTTGAGCGAGGCAGCCTTGGCCAGCACGCCGAGCGAGCCCTTCTGCAGCTCGCCGCCGTGACTCTCCAGGAAGACAAGCATGCTCACACGATCCTCTTCTCCGCGAGGAAGTCGAGGATCGCCTGGGCCGCATCGCCGTCGTCCTCGATCTTGCGTGCGTCGGCGCGCGCCGGCGGGTCGCCGAGCGCGAGCACGGTCGTCCGCGAGCCGGCCTCGCCGGCCTCGCCGGCGTCGACGCC
>CAVWZB010000003.1:0-443414 GCA_963759435.1 uncultured Actinomycetes bacterium
CCCCATTCCAGGGAGGCCTGCGTCGCCGGGCCTGCCGATAGGAGGGCCATGAACGCGACGCTGAGCACGCGCCAGATCCGCCTCGTTGCACTTCTCGTGCTGGTCGTGGTCGCCGGCGGCGGCTACGTGGTCATGACGAAAAACAAGTCGACCACGCCCACGCAGACGACCGCGAGCTCGACTCCGGCCCGCACGACGCACGCGACGACGACTCCCACCCCGAGCAAGACGCACACGCACCCGGCCACCGCCGCCAAGCTCCATACGCACGGGCTGCCGGTCCCGATCGCGCGTGCGCTGCAGAAGCATTCCGTGGTCGTGGTGGCCGTCACCACACCGCAAGGCGATGACGAGGCGCTCACGCGCGCCGAGGCTCAGGCCGGCGCCGCCGATGCGAGCGCGGGTTACGTCACTCTTAACGTCTTTCACCAGCGCCCCGGCACCGCGCTTCTCCACAAGCTCGGAGTCGTCGACACGCCGGAGATTCTCGTGGTCAGGCGCCCGGGCACCATCACGTCGCAGTTCAGGGGCTTCGTCGACCGCGACGTGGTCGCGCAGGCCGTCGCAGACGCGCGCTGATGAGAAGGGGCGGCCGCCCTCAGGCAGCCGAGCCGGAGCCGCGCGAGCTCTTCGTGCGCAGCGCGAGCCGGCACGGCCGGCCCGTCGTGACGATGCGGGCGCGTGATCTCGGCGACGCCTGTGTCGTCGACGTCGAAGTCGACGGGCGCGAGGACGGAGCCGAGCCGCGCGCGTACAGCTTCGCCGACGCTCAGCAGGCGAGCACGTTCGTGACCGAGGCCGTCGAGGCCCTGGTCTACCTCGGCTGCGAGATTCACGCCTAAGAGGCTCGAGCGGGAGCGAGGTGGATCCCGTGGCGAGGGAAGAAGGCGAGCTTCGGCACGAGGCCGATCCGGTCGCCGACGTGATCGCGCTCCCTCAGCTCGAACGGCTTCCTCCGAATCTCGACGCGCCCGACGGCGGCCCCGGCTTCACCTCCGACAACCGCTCGGCGAGGCTCGAGGCACTCGACCTCGTCCGGGCGGCAGTCGAGCTTGCCGACCGCATCGAACGCGACGCTCAGGAGACTGCGAAGGACAGGATCACGCGCACCGAGGAGGAGGTCCGGCTGCGCCGGCTCGCCCTCGACGAGCGCGAAAAGGAGCTCGATCACCTCAAGCGCGAGCTCGAAGCTTCCCATCAGGAGGTCGCTCGGGCGGAGCAGGAGATCGCGGAGCAGCGCCGGCAGGCCGCGGAAGCCTCGAACGAGGCGCAGGCTCGGCTGGCGTCCGTGGACGACGAAGCCGCCGCGGTGCTCGCCGCCGCTCGGGCCGAGGCCGAGTCGATCGCCGCCATGGCGCGGTCGGAGGCGGATATGGCCGTCGAGGCGGCGCGGGGCGAGGCAGAACGCCGCGTCGGCTCCGCCCGCGCGGAGGCCGAGGCTGCGACGGAGGGTGTCCGCTCGGAGGCCGAGGGTGCCTTGAGCGCCGCCCGCTCCGAGGCGGAGACGCTCTTGGGCGCCGCCCGTTCCGAGGCGGACACGATTGTGGGATCCGCCCGCTCGGAGGCCGAGAGCCTCGTGGGCGCCGCCCGTTCCGAGGCGGACACCGTGTTGGGGACTGCCCGCTCGGAGGCGGAGAGCCTCCTCTCCAACGCTCACGGCACCGTGGAAGCCGCGCGCAACGAAGCCGAGCAGCTGCTCGCAGGCGCGCACTCCGGCGGCGTCCAGCCGGAGCCGGAGCAACAGGCGGCGGCCGAGCCGGAGCCGGAGCCCGAACCTGCCGTCGAGCCCACAGCCGAGCCCGAGGCGCCGCCCCCCGAGCCGGAGGAGCCCACTCCCGCGCCGGGCGGCGCTTTCACGCCGCCGCCGAGCTCGCTCGAGGATCTGGCCGCAGCCAGCCGGCCGACCAGGTTCAGCATGGGCGGCCGTTCCGGCGAGAAATAGTCAGCGCGACTCGCTGAGCACGGGCTCGAGCCCGAGGAACGCGCCGATGCGCTCGGCCTCGCGTCGAAGCTCCGCGCGAGCCGCCTTCCCCAAACGGCGCGTGAGCCGCACTTGCAGCTCGATCCGCCTGCCGCGCTTCTCGCGCTCCCACAGGCCCGCCGCTACTCCGTCCACCAGCACCAGCCGCGTCGCGGCCGGCCCCTCGTAGCGGCCCCGACGGTGATTCGCGATCAGCTCCCGCACCGGTTCCGGGATGAGCTGGTCGCGCTCGCGGAATCCCATCATGTACACGTCGTATTCCGAGAGCAGCCGCACCTGACGGCTCGGCACCGGGAACGACGTGTCGCCGGACAGGACGAAGGATCGGCGGCCGTCGACGTCGATCTCCTCGGTGCCGAGGTCGTCGAACAGCGCCCTCGCCTCGGCGACCCGGAATGCCGCAGCGCCGAACCAGGCGATGAACTCGGCGGGGCGGGCCGGTCCGTAGGTGCGCAGGAACCGCCGGCAGACCTCGCGCAGCGCTTCCCGGGGCTCCGCGCTTTGCCCGTCCTCGATCCACTGGTCCGGCCGCACGAGCGTGATCCGCGACCCCTGCGGCGGCCCCTGGCACAGGTCCGTGTGGAAGAACGCGAATCCCGAGCGAAGACGTGCTCGCGGCGCGGTTCCCACCCGCTTCACGACCGCCTCGGTGAGCTCGGCACGCGTGAGGCAGCGGCCGTCGAGCACCTCCCAGACGGCTGCCCGGACGGTTTCGACCTCGTCGGCGCAGAGTGCCGGGTGCAGGACGCGCTCGGGATCGCGCCAGGCCGGTAGCGCCGCTGGGGCCGAGCCGAGGGCTGCGCGCTGCGCCGCGTGCCACAGCGCCAACTCGCCGGCGGGGTGGACGTGGAGCGTTCCGCGGATCGTCCAGGCCTTGACGAGCGTCCGCTGCTCCCAGACCGCCTCCCGAATGTCGGCCTGCGTCACTCCGTCGACCCGCGCACAGAGCTGCAGCTCGGCCGCCGTCTGTAGCTGGGCCTGGACGCCGCACACCTCGCTCACGACCTCGACGAGCCGCTCGCCGCTCGCCCGGTCGCTCAGGAGCGAGCGCGCCAGCCGGCGCGCGCGTACCTCATCCCATCCGACGTCCACGTCGGGTGAATTTTGCGCTAGAGCGTCGTGACGCGGGCGAGCTCTTCGAGCGAGGTCATCCCGCCCACGACCTTCTCGATCCCGTCGCCCCAGAGCGTCGACATGCCGGATTCCAGCGCCGCCCGCTCGAGCTCCTCGTGGCTCGCCTTGCGTGCGGCGAGCGCCGAGAGCTCCTCGTTCATCTCCAGGAGCTGGAAGACGCCGATGCGGCCCTTGTAGCCGGTCTGGCGGCAGCGCACGCAGCCGTTCCTGCGGAACAGCTCGGTCTTGCCGTGGCGGAGCTCGTCGGGGACGTGTGCCGCGTCGAGCTCCTGTTTGTTCGGCGTGTAGAGCTCCTTGCAGTGCTCACAGAGCCGGCGCGCGAGGCGCTGAGCGAGCACGCCGGTGACCGCTGCGCCCGTGAGGAACGGCTCCACGCCCATCTCGTTCAGGCGCGAGAGCGCGGACGGGGCGTCGTTCGTGTGGAGGGTCGAGAGGACGAAATGGCCTGTCAGCGCTGCCTCGATCGAGATCTTCGCCGTCTCGACGTCACGGATCTCGCCGACCATGACGACGTCGGGGTCCGAGCGGAGGATCGAGCGCAGGGCGGTGGCGAACGTCAGGCCCGCTCGCGGGTTGATCTGCACCTGATTGAGGCCCGGGAGGCGGTACTCGACCGGATCCTCGACGGTGATCACGTTGATCTCGGGGCGGTTGATCTCCGACATCGCGGAGAACAGCGTGGTCGACTTGCCCGAGCCGGTCGGCCCGGTGACGAGCAGGGCGCCGGTGGGGCGGTGAACCATCGTCGCCAGTTGCTCCTGCATCGCGACGCTGAGCCCGACCTCCTCCATCGTCGGCGGCTTCTTCGACTTGTCGAGCAGGCGCATCACGACCGACTCGCCCTCGACCGTCGGCAGCGTGGCGACGCGGACGTCGAGCATCCGGCCCGCCGCCGAGGCGGAGAGGGAGATCCGGCCGTCCTGCGGCTTCCGGCGCTCGGCGATGTCGAGCTTCGCCAGGACCTTCAGGCGGGTCGTCACGCCGATCGCACTGCGCTTGGGGATCCGCTGGGTCTCGTGGAGAACGCCGTCGATCCGGAAGCGCACCACCAGGGCGTCGCTCTGCGGCTCGAAGTGGACGTCGCTCGAGCCGTCCTCGGCAGCCTCGAAGATGATCGAGTTGACGAGCCGGACGAGCGGTGCGTCGGAGATCCCGTCGTCGACCTCGAGATCGTCGAGCTCGTCCTCGTCGATCACCTCCAGCTCGGCGACGTCGCTGTAGCCGGAGCGGGCCCCGAAGGCCTCGGCCGTGCGCGCGAGCCGTCCGAGCTCGTTCGCGATCTCCTCGCTCGCGGCGACGCGCAACGCGATCGGGTGGCGGCTGGCGAGACGCAGGGCGTCGATGCCGTGGATGTTCTGCGGGTCGGAGATCGCGACGCAGAGGGACTCGTCCTCGAAGCCGTAGGGGAGCGCGTTGACCTGCTCGAGCACATGTAGAGGGATGGCCTCGGCGGCCAGGGGGTCGATGCCGACGCTCCCCAGCTCGACCACGGGAAGCCCGTACTGTGCGGCGACGATGCGGGCGATCGCCTCGCTCGAGGCCAGCCCTTCGTCGATCAGAGCCTGCACGACGGGCGTGGTCTTCGCCTTCTCCCGGAGGATTTCGACCTTCGCCTCGGGGATCAGCCCTGTCGTCTCGAGCAGGTCGACGACGAGCTCACCCATGAGCTGCGAGATCGGCGCGGGAGTGGCCGGGGCCTTCGGCGGCACCGGGTTCCCGTCGCGCGTTACTGGCTGAGCAGACACCGCAGTCGTCTCAGGTCAGGTCAGATGGTGGAGGTAGGCATTGAGGATGGCGTTGCCGGCGAAGAGGGTGATGACGGCGCCAGCGGCGAGGAACGGCGCGAACGGGATCGCGAGCCGTCTGGCGCCGCGACCGTGGCGAGCGATGAGGAAGACGGTCGGGACGAGGGTGAGGAGAAGCGTCAGCATGAACGCGACCGGAGTCGTCTTGCCGAGGAGTGCGCCGATCAGCAGCGCGAGCTTGACGTCTCCCATTCCCATGCCGCCGGGGTAGGCGACTGCTGCGACGAAGAGGAAGCCCGCCAGGCCGAAGGCGCCGACAGCCCACACCGGCGATGGATGCCAGACGGTGTCGAGTACGAGAACGGCGAGCGCCGCCGGCAGTACCACACGGTTCGGGACGATCCGCCGCTCGATGTCGGTGGCGGTCACGACGACGAACGTGGCGCAGGCGATCGCGGCCGCGGCCGTCCTCAGGGTGAGCCCGAACGCGAACACGCAGGCGACGAGGAGCAGCGCCGTCGTGAGCTCGATGGCGAGGTCGCGCGGCGGAATGCGAGTGTCGCACTTGCGGCAGCGGCCGCGGAGCACGGCGTAGGAGAGCACCGGCACGTTGTCGTACCAGTGGATCGGCGTCTCGCAGCTCATGCAGGCCGAGCCCGGCCGCACGATCGAGCGGCGCAGCGGCACGCGCGCGGCGACGACGCCGAGAAAACTGCCCAGGGCGAGCCCGGGCACGAAGACGAGTGGTAGGACGAGGTCCATCCCGTTCGTTATCGACAATCCCGCTGCGCCGCTTGAGAGCGGGTTGCAGCTTTCGTCATGAGGTCAGACGGCTAGTTGGAGCCGTGCGTCGCCGGGCGCTTGATCAGGCTGGCGCCGTAGGGCGAGCGGTTCTGCGGCTCGCCGAGCTGCGCGCCCTTCCGGGCGAGGTGCAGCGTGATGGTCGGATTGCCCGTGTTGAGCACGTGCGTCCCGGGCTTCGGCGCCTGGGCGACGACGAGGTTGGAGGAGTAGCCCTCGACCGAGCCGCGAACCTTCCAGCCGAAGCCGCTGTCCTCGAGCGCCCCCGACGCGAACACGAACAGCTGGCCGCGCACGTCCGGCACGGTCATCACCTGCTGCGGCTTCGCGGCGTGCGCCGGCTTCGTCGTCCCCGTCGGCTTGTCGGCCGCGAGGCTGATCGTGGCGCTGACCAGCAGGCCGGCGGCGGCGACCGCCGTCAGGCGGGGAAGCGTGAGGATGCGCCTGGACACGACTCGTGCATCGGAACGTTCGAACATGCGGATGACCCCTCTAATGGGTGAAGTAGACGATGTCGGAGCTGAACGCGGTGCTTCCCGCCGAGGTGAACGTCGCGGTGGTCGTCGCCTGCGACTGGCCGGCGACCGCCGCTCCGAGAACCCGCCTCGCGCCGTCGTACCTGGACGCGAACCACGGCTCGCTGAGGCTGTCGATCTCGACGTTCGCTCCGGTGTGTGGCGCGTCGATGAAGTCCCCGTAGCCGATGTAGATCCCGACGTGGTCGAGGCCGTTGAAGAAGACGAGGTCTCCGGGCTGGAGCTGGTTCTTCGGCACCGGGACGGCGCCCGGGTAGTTCCACTGCGAGACGGTGTAGTGCGGCAGCGAGATCCCGACCTGCGCGTACACGTACTGGACGAGGCCCGAGCAGTCGAAGCCGGCCACCGGGGTTGCGCCGCCCCACTTGTACGGGATCCCCAGGTACTGCATCGCGAGCGAGACGATGCCGCTGTAGGGCGCACCCGAGCCGCCGCCGATGGAGAAGAGGTTGCTCGAGAGGAGCGCCGGGGAGCTCGTCCCGAAGGAGGCGCCATTCCCCTCGTCCCGGAACTGGCCGAGTTGCGACGTGGCCGCGTCGAGACGCTGCTGTAGCCGGCTCACGCGCGCAGCGGCCGCCTGGCGGCGCACGCTGAGCTGGACGGCCCGCTTGCGTGCTTCGAGCTGGTTGGACAGAACACGGGCGGTGTCGGCGACGCGGAGGAACCGCCGCTCGGAGCGCGCGAGCCTTGCTGCCTGCGCGTGGGCGCTGCCCAGGAGCGCGTGCGATGCCGAGACGCGGCTACGGGCGGAAGCGAGCTGCGCCTTCAGCTTGCCCGGCGAGATCGCGAATCCGGTCGCTCCTCCGTCTCCGCCGGCGCTGTAGAGGCTGGCCAGCCCCAGCACCTCGTTCACGTACCAGGTCGCGTGGTTGTAGCAGTAGACGGCGCGCGCGATGTCGAACTGCCCGCCGCATCCGGCGAGGTAGCGAGCGGCGCTGAAGATCGCGTCGGTGGGATTGTTCGGATCGGCTGCGCCGTCGCCGTTCGCGTCGACACCCCAGCGGGCCCACGTCGAGGGCATGAACTGCATCCAGCCGACCGCGCCGGCCGAGCTCGGCCCGAGGTTCTGCCCGAAGTTCGTCTCGACCTTGTTGATTGCCCCCAGCACCTCCCACGGAATCCCGTAGGCGTTGCCGGCCGCCTGCCAGATCGGGCGCAAAGCCGCGTACGACGTCCCGCCGCTCCGCGGCTGAGTCGAGGTGAACGGGATCACGGTGGCGCCGACGCTGCCGACGGCGCTCGGATGCGGCTGCACCACACGGAAGGTGTCCGCCGCCGCGGTACTCGAGAGAACCGAGGCGAGCACGAGCACCGCCCCGACGAGGGGAAGAAGACGTCTCATGGCTACTGCTGGCCGGCTACGCGAAGTCTCGGCAGATCCTCCGCCTCGTCGACGACCTCCTCGGCCTCCGGCTCGGGCTCCTCCTCCGGATCCGAGTCGGCGACGGAGTCGAGGTGCGCCCCTGCGGCCTGCTCCTTCATGGCCCGATCGAGCGCGATCAGGAAGTCGTGGCGGTTCGAGGCGGCGTTGGCCGCGATCTCACGGTCGACCTTCTCGTCGAGCACGAGCTCGATCAGTGCCCTGCTGAAGGTCTGCATCTGGAAGAAGTCGCCTTCGGCGATCGCCTCGGTGATCTCTTCCGGCTTGTTGTCGCGGATCAGGTCGGAGATCCGGGCGTTCGCGATCATGACCTCGACCGCCGGGACGCGTCCGCCGTCGACCTTGGGCAGCAGCCGCTGGCTGATCACGCCGCGCAAGACGCCGGCGAGGATCGACCGGATCAGGTGCTGCTTGACCGAGGGGAAGAACTCGACCATCCGCCCGATCGTCTCGGAGGCGTCGACGGTGTGCATGGTCGAGAGGACGAGGTGGCCCGACTCGGCCGCGGCAAGGGCGGTCTCGGCGGTCTCGGCGTCGCGGAGCTCGCCGATCAGGATCACGTCGGGGTCCTGGCGGAGTCCGCGGCGCAGCGCCTGCGCGAAGGAGGCCGTGTCGAGCCCGACCTCGCGCTGGTTGACGATGCAGCTGTGGTCGCTGTGCACGATCTCGATCGGGTCCTCGATCGTGACGATGTGCTGGTGCCGCGAGCGGTTCATGTGGTCGATGATCGCGGCGAGGGTCGTCGTCTTTCCCGAGCCGGTGGCTCCGGTGACGAGGATGAGCCCGCGGTGCTCCTCTGCGAGACGCCTCACGCCGGGCGGCAGTGAAAGCTCGTCGAAGTTCGGCACCTCGCGCGGGATGACGCGGAACGCGATCGAGATCGAGCCCCGCTGACGGAAGCCGTTGACGCGGAACCGGGGCAGGCCGGCCGGCGCGTACGCGCTGTCCAACTCTCCGGTTTCGAGGAACGTCTGCAGCCGCTTGGGCGTCTGGGCGCAAACCTCCTCGAGTGCGAGCTCGAGATCACGCTCCGTGAGGTCAGTCTCACCCTCGAGTTCGCTCACATTGCCGTCGCGGCGCAGCATCGGAGGCCGCTCGACCTTGAGGTGGATATCGCTTGCGCCGAGTTCGACGGCGCGTCTGAGCACGAGTTCGAGTTCCATCGGCAGCCTTCCAATCGGCCGGTTATGCCACCGGCTTTAGGCCCGATCCCCCGGACGGGCGGTGTGTTCCCCGTTGCTCATCCGGTCGGTGTTCGGGACGAGACGACGGGCGCGGCGCAGCGCCAGTACTCGTGGGTCGGGTGGACGGCGATCAAATTGCACGAGTTGTTCGTCTCGTCCGGCCAGCCGTCGAGACGGCCCTTCGTGCAGCTCAGCAACGTCGGGTCGCCCTGGCCGTTGACCCTGACCGGGCTGCAGGTGCTCAGGAGACCGGCGTCGCGCAGGATGCGTCCGTCCTTGACTGCGGCCATCACGCCGATCAGCAAGGCACCGACGACGAAGATCTTCAGCAGCATCGGTCTCTCCTTGGCTAGCGCGCGATCAGCGCTTCGAGCTCCCGCTCGATCTCGGCGAGCTCGCTGCCGTGCCGCCCGATGCCGCCGCCGAGCTCGTCGAGCGTCCGCTCGAACCGTTCCCGTTCGTCGGCGACGAGCTGCAGGAGGCCGTCCCGTTCGGCCTCGAGCTCACGGATGCTTCCTTCCAGCGCCTCGGCGTTCCTGCGAGCCGCTTCCGACTCTCGTGAGAGCTGCGTCGCGAGGTTCGCGAGCGCCCGCCGGTGCTCCTCGAGCTCCGAGACGGTCGCAGCCAGCTCCGTCTGGAGCTCGGCGATGATCGTCGACTTGCGGCGCCAGCGCTTCGACCGCGGATCCGCGGCGTGTTCAGGCGTCTTCTCGGTCAACGCCGCGACCGGCGCCTCCTCGGTGTGACCGGCCACGATCGCCACCGCGCCGACAAATGCGGCCAGACAGATCCCGGCGGCGTAGAGCAGGCCGGGAACGCCGCCGACGATCGCGTAGGCAGCCGCGGCCGCCGCGACTCCCAGGCCGGCAGCGCCCGCCGCGGCGAGCTTCCGTGCCGGCGTGCCGCTCACTGCAGGTGGCCGCCCTGGATGATCGCTGCGAGCTCGTGGGTCTTCGTCAAGGCCCGCTCGAGCCGATTGTTGCGGTCGGTCAGGTCATGCCGGAGGCGCTCGACCGCCTCCTGGTCGCGGAGGCGCTCGACGCGCATCCGCTGAAGCTCCGTCTCGAGCTCCTGCACGCGCTGCTCGCGTGCGGCCATCTCGCCGCCGAGCTCCTGCAGCTTGCCGCGCAGATCCTGCAGCCGCGTCGCCTCGGTGTCGAAGGCCGTGAGGACGCGCTCGAGCGACCGTCCCCAGACCGGCGCGGCAGCGGCCGCACCGTTCGTCACCGGGTCGGTCCCTGAGGACACCGTTGCCATCGACGCGGCGTCGAGCAGTGAGGCGAGGGTCGAGGTCTTGACGACGCCGATGTCGACGGCGCCGGAGAAGTGCTCGCGAATGCCGGCGATGCGCTCCGGCGTTGCGTCGGCGAGGACGACGCGGACGTTGCCGTCGGCGCAGCGGACCGGAGCAGCGCCGATGCGGGCGAGCTCCTCGCCGCCGACGCGGGCGGCGGACTCGCTGTCGATCAGAACCGGTTCGTCGTCGAGGTAGGGGAGCTCCCAGCTGCGCGCGGTCGCGATCGCCGTGCTGCGCTCGTCGCCCGGCTCGACGCGCTGTGCGTCGTCGAACGTGGTCTCGCTCTCGAAGTTGTAGTTCTCCACTGCAGGCCTCCAGTTCGCGTATCTGCTCAGTTCGCGTTAGCCCAGTTATCGGCGTCTGCTGTGCCGTTCTTTAGGCGCGAAGCTGCTTACACCTGCGCGAGATAGACGCAGACGTCGCCGTCGGGCAGCGTGCGGCCGCTGCGCACGACCTCGTAGAGGTTGGGCTCCTCCGAGTCCGACAAAACGAGCTCCACTCTCTGGCCGGCCTGCGGCGGTACGCCCGTCTGCGGGACGAGCTCGTAGCCGTTCGGCCCGGGAACGAACAGGGAGTACTCGATCACTTCCGCCTCGGCGTCGGGATCGTTCGTGTCGGCCTCGGGCGCAGGCTCTTCGCTCGCGGCCTCGGGTTCGGCCTCCGACTCGTCGGTCGAGGGCTCGGGCGGGAGCTCCTCGCTGCCGGTGGCGAGCTCGGTCGCGAGCGAGCGAATGGCGTCGAGCGCCTCGAGGAGTCGCTCCGAGTCGACCTGGAGCTGTGCCTCGCGCTGGTCGGCGGCGGCAGCCGCAGCGGCGAGCTGCTCGATCGAGCGGCCGAGCTCCTCCTCGAGCAGCGTGCGCTGGGCGAGCAGCGTCTCCCGCTCGGAGTGGTGACGATCCTGCTCCTCTGCGAGCAGGCGCGCCCGCTCCTCGGTCTCCGTCTCGGCCTCGGCGGCGATGGTCTGGAGTCGCTCGGTCTCGGCCAGGGCGCTGTCTCGCTCGGCCTCGAGGGCGATCTGCGACTCGCGTACCCGCTCCGCCTGTCTCAGCAGCTCCCGGGCCCCCTCGAGCTCGGCCGCGAGCCTGTCGCGTTCCCTGACGACACCGCCCAGTTCGGCCGCAGCGCTCTCGCGCACCTCGGCGAGGATGTGCTGGAGTCGCTCGACCTCGGTGCGCAGCTCGTCGCGCTCGCCGACATGCCGTTCCTGCTCCTCGGCCATCCGCCGCTCCTGCTCGCTCGCCGAGGCCTGAACCTCGGTCAGCGCATTCTGCAGGCTCTCGACCTCCTCGCGGGCGCGGTCGCGCCTCTCGCGAAGCTGTCCGAGCTCCTCCTCATGGGCGGTCTGCGTCTCGGTGAGACTGCTCTCGAGCCGTTCGACGTCGCCCGACAGACGCTCGCGCTCGGCGTCCGCGGCAGCTTGCGTCTCGGCGAGCGTGGACGCGAGCTGCTCGAGCTCGGCGTGAAGCCTGTCCCGCTCCTCGGCGGTGGGGCGTGCAGCGGCCAGGCGCTCGAGTGCGTCCCCGAGCTCGTCTTGCATCCGGTCGTGCTGGGCCATGATCTCGTCGCGCTGCGAGATGAGCTCGTCCCGCTCGCAGGCATGCCCCCCCTGTTCCTCCGAGAGCCGCCGCTCGTGCTCGGCTGCGGAGGCCTGGGCCTCGGCGAGGACTGCGCGCTGCCGCTCGAGCTCGGTCGCGAGCTCGTCGCGCTCCTCCTGCAGCCGCCTGAGCTCCTGCTCGCGCTCGCTCCCCGCCTCGGCGACGATGGTCTGCAGACGCTCGATCTCTGCCGTCGCGCGCTCGTGCTCCTCTCGCAGCTCGGCGAGCTTCTGCTCGTGCGCGATGTGCGTCTCGGCGAGGGCGGCTTCGAACAGCTCCTCAGTATCGGTCTCGACGGCGAGCGGCGTCTCCGCGCTCTCGTCAATCTCGGCAGGCACTTCCTCGAGCTCGGCGTCCGGGGTCTGCTCGACTTCCTCCGGAGCGGCCTCCAGGGGTTCCGCCTCGACCTCGACCTCCTCGACTACATGGGCTTCAGCTGCAACCTCGTCCGGCTCGGCCGGAACGGCGACGAGCTCAGCCTGCTCCTCGGCGGTCGCCGACTCGACCGCGTCGTCGACCGGTTCGACTTCTTCCGGCGTGGCGCTCGTCCGCTCGGGCGCGACGGCCGTCGCCGCCAGCCGAAGCTTCGGAAGGCCGGCGCCTGTCTCATCCGCGGTGGCGTCTTCGTCCACTGGCGGCGCGCCGAGCGCGAAGCCGTACTCGGTCTTGAGAGCGCCACCGCTCTGCATCGCCAGCGCGTGTGCAACCGCGGCTCCCGATGCAAAGCCGAGCTCCACGATGATCTGGCCGAGCGGGCGCTTCGACTGCTGCTGGACCTCGAGGACGGTCGCGAGCTGCTCCGCGCTGATGAGCCCGAGCTCGGTCATCAGCTCTCCGAGCTGACGCTGAGGCATGCGCTCTCTGTCGGAGGACGCACTCATGCCAGGTTCCCCACCGGCCGCAGTGAAGTCACAGCAGCTCTATCGGCGCCAGAAGCAGCGAACTTGAACGCAGCGGACTGCGTCGGGAAAACGCTTGTTCGAGGGATGGCCCGCTGCCGCGCGCGTGACGACAATTGGGCCAGGACAACTGCGGCGTCCGCTACACCCGAGTGGAAAAGGAGCGCCGCATGTCCAGCACCATCGAGGAGAGCGTTACCCACGGGGGCAGCCTGCTCGAGGTCGAGTACGACGTCGCTCGCAGAGAAGTCGAGCGCGCCGAGCTCGCCCGCGATGTCGAAGCACAGCACGAGCGGTTGCACACCCTGAGAGCCATCGTGCTTGAGGAGCTCACGAAACAGCGCCGCGTCGCGATGCCCCGGTGGCCCAGCGGGCCGAAGGTCACTGCCTCGCTCGTCGACGAGGACGACTGGTGGAACAAGATGCTCGGGAAGAAGAAGGCGGCGTAGTTCTGAGCCGCGCCCCGCGGTGGGGGAGCTCGGGACACCGGGCTTCCCCGGCGCGCGTCAGGGTCCGGTCGTCGTCGTGGGGGGCGGCTCGGTGGTGGTCGGCGGCTGGGTGATGGTCGGCGGCGGAGTCGTCGTCGTGGGGAGGGTGCGTGTCGTGGTCTGCGTGACCGTCCGGGCGGTGGTCGTCGGGGCGGTTGTCGTCTTCTCGTGTGTTGTTGTCGTCTTCTTGGCCTTCTGGCGCTGCTTGTGCTTGCAGCCGTGGCGCTTGCGCGCATCGAGCCACGTGCGCGCGAACTGGTAACGCCCGCACCACGGCTTGAAGGGCGGAGATCCGGGGCTCGCGAACTGCTCGACCGGCTGCCCTTGCAGCGCGCCTGTCATGTACGTGTGCCAGATCTCTGCCGGCAGCGTGCCGCCCGTGACGCCGGCGATCCCGTGCACGGCGCGCATCGGCCGCTCGTTGGTTGGATAACCCACCCAGGTGACGGTCGTGAGCTGCGGTACCCAGCCCGCGAACCACGCGTCCGCGAAGCTGTCGGTCGTACCGGTCTTCCCGGCGGTCGGCCGGCCGGCGAGCGCCGCGGCCGTGCCTGTGCCTGACTGGACGTTCGCCTCCAGCACCTTCGTGACGACCGCTGCGACCTTCGGGTCGACGATCTGCTTCCCCTTCGGCTTGGAGGCCTGCTCGACGTGACCGCCCGGGAAGACGACCTTGTCGAGGATGCTCGGCTCGTGCGCGACGCCACCGTCCGCGAGCGTCGCGTAAGCGGTGGCGAGGTCGAGTGGGCTCACCGCGTTCACGCCGAGGACGATCGAGGGGACCGGCTTGAGATTCGACTGGATCCCCATCCGGTGCGCGAGCCCGGCGATCGGCTTGGGGCCGAGGTCGAGGGTAAGGCGGGCGAAGACCGTGTTGTCGGAGAGGAGGGTGGCCTGCGTGAGCGGGATCCGGCCCGAGTACGTGTTCTCGAAGGTGTGGACGCGCCAGTCGTCGGGCCCGACGAACGGCGCCGAGAGGTACGGCGTCGAGTACGGATTGATCTCCCGCTGCACCGCCTGTGTCAGCACGAACATCTTGAACGTCGACCCCGCCTGCCTCTGGCCGTCCACCGGCAGGTCGTACGCGATGCGCTGCCCGGTCTGGGCGATCGCCATCGCGCGGATCCGGCCGGTTTTCGGGTCGATCGAGACGACAGAGCCCGCCGGGTCGCCCTTGCGGTCGAGCGTGCCGAGGATCGAGCGGGTCGCGTCCGTCTGCATCTTCGCGTCGAGCGTCGTGTAGATCCGCAGCCCGCCGCGGCGCACGCGCTCGGCCCCGTACTCCTTCACGAGCTGGTCGGTGATGTAGCCGGTCAGGTAGGTCTGGCCCGCGAGCCCCGGCGCTTGTCGCGGACGCAGGCCGAGCGGGCTGTGAATCGCCCGTCGATAGCGCGAACGAGAGATGTCGCCCGCCTGGAGCATCGCCCGCAGGACCTCCGTCCGGCGTGTCTTCGCAGCCTCCGGCCGGTTGAGCGGGTCGTACGCCGACGGCGCCTGCGGCAGCCCGGCGAGGAGCGCCGCCTGCTCCAGCGAGAGATCCTTCGCGTGCACGCCGAAGTACGCCTCGGCGGCCGCCTCGATCCCGTATGCCTCCTGCCCGAAGTAGATGTCGTTGAGGTAGGCAGTGAGGATGCGGTCCTTGCTCCATTGCTTGTCGAGCTGGACCGCGAGGCAGCCCTCGGTGAGCTTCCGGCCGAGCGACTGCTCGGGTGTGAGGTAGAGGTTGCGCACCAGCTGCTGCTCGATCGTCGAGCCGCCCTGCGCGTACCCGCCGGACGAGACGTCGTTCTTCAGCGCGCGGACGATCCCGACGTAGTCGATCCCGTTGTTCGAGTAGAAGCGGCGGTCCTCGGTGTCGACGATCGCCTTCCGCATCACGGGGTTGATCCGCCGGATCGAAACGGGCTGGCGGTTGCCGCTCGCGCCGAGCAGTCCGAGATGTGTGCCGTCGCTCGCGAGGATGATGCTCGCCCGCGCCGCACCGTGCGCCTCGAGGCCGTCGAGGCTGCACGAGTACCAGAAGAACGGCCCGGCGACGGCGGAGCCGACCGCGAAGGCGCCGCTGAGCACGATGACGCAGGCGGCTGCGATCTGCAGCCCCCGCTTCAAGCGCAGCCCTCCTGATGCGCGCGTGCCCTCTCGCATACGACACGGGATAAACGTCGCGCGCGGTTTCTGGATACGGGAGCTAGCGCCCGAACAGGCGGTCGAGCAGGCCGCGCTTCGACGGCTCGGACTCGGGCTCCGGCACAGGAGGCTCCGACGGATGGGCGGGCCGCTCCGGCAGCTCGTCCTCCGGCGGCAGCATCGAACGCGGCACCGCTCCCCGCTCGCGCTGGGCGCGGATCGCGGCGTTCATCTCGTCACGCTGCGACTCGTCGTCCACCGTCCTCAGGGTACGCCGCACAGCACGCGCCTCCTCTCGTAGGCTCATGGCCATGTGCTTCGACCTCGACTCAGAGCCGCCGATCCCCCGGATCTCGGGCGCCGCCGTCTCCCACGACGACCTCGTCCTCGAGAGCGAGGACGGCAACAAGTTCGGCGCCTTCCGAGCGGTCCCGGAAGGAGACGTCTCGACGGGCGTCGTGATCCTGCCGGACGTCCGCGGCCTCTACCGCTTCTACGAGGAGCTCGCGCTCCGCTTCGCCGAGCGCGGCCATGCCGCGACCGCCTTCGACTACTTCGGACGCACCGCCGGCATCGACAAGCGGCCGGACGACTGGGACTACATGCCGCTCGTGCAGCAGCTCACGCACGAGCAGGTGCAGGCCGACGTCGGCGCCTGCGTCAGCAACCTCAGGGAGCTCGGCTGCGGAGCGATCTTCACCGTCGGCTTCTGCTTCGGAGGCAGCGGCTCGTGGGCGGCGGCGGCCTGGGGGCACGGGCTCGCGGGCGCCGTCGGCTTCTACGGCCGGCCGGGCCGGATGATCGACCTCGTGCCGCAGCTCGACGCGCCGATCCTCGCCCTCCAGGGCGGGGCGGACCAGGGCATCCCGCACGAGGACAACGTCGCGTTCGAGCAGGCGCTGAGCGAGGCCGGCAAGGAGTACGAGCTGATCGAGTTCGAGGGCGCGCCGCACAGCTTCTTCGACCGCAAGCAGGAGGAGTTCCAGACGGCGTCCGACGAGGCCTGGCAGCGGACACTCGAGTTCATCGACGCGCGCTTGTAAGGGTGCCTGCGTTCCCGAAAGGCCCCTGAGGCTCAACTCTGCGCGATCACGAGTACGACGGTCAGCAGGGCGAGCGCGACGCCGCCGATGGTGAACAGCACCACGGTGCGGAACCCCAGGGGTGAGTGGCCACCGGTTCGCAACGCGTGCTCCAGCTGGCGCTGGCGCCGAGCGCCCACGAGCGAGAGTCCGATCGCGAGAGACGCGTAGCCGCAGCCGAGCAGAATGTAAGGCCACGGGGCGGCGTCGAGCAGCTTCGGGGCGAACCGACCCACAGCGAGCGCCCCGGCGGTGGCGCCGAGCGCGGTGCGCCACCACGCCAGCCAGGTGCGTTCTGCAGCCATCGAAGTGCGCCGCTCCTGGTCGAGATCAGACGGCGAGCTCGGAGCCTCGAGACGCTTCGTCTTCGTCGTCGGTGGGCACTGAACCCGGCTGTGGCTGCGTCATAGCGGCATCTAACACAGTTGGGCCGGTGGGCGGCGCGGAGGCCCCGCTCTTTAGCTCGACCGTCCTCAGGCATGCCGCTCGATTCAGCGTGCAGCTCGCCGAAGTGACACGCTGAGGCTCGCGATGCGAGGAGCGAAGGACGTTGACCGCCGAGGCATCGCCGGTGACCTACGCGCGGCGATCGAGGGCGAGGTCCGGTTCGACACCGGCAGCCGCGCCCTCTACGCGACCGACGCCTCGAACTACCGGATGCCGCCGATCGGAGTCGTCGTCCCGCGCCACGTGGACGAGCTGGTCGAGATCCACCGCGTCTGCCGCGAGCACGGGGCGCCGATCGTCCTCCGCGGCGCCGGCACGAGCCTCGCCGGCCAGGGCTGCAACACGGCGGTGCTGATCGACTTCTCGAAGTACCTCCACCACATCCTCGAAATCGACGCCGACCGGCGGATCGCCCGCGTGCAGCCGGGCTGCGTCCTCGACCACCTGCGCGGCGTTGCGGGCGAGAAGCATGGCCTCACCTTCGGGCCGGACCCGTCCACGCACGCGTACTGCACGCTCGGCGGCATGCTCGGCAACAACTCCTGCGGCCGGCATTCGGTGCAGGCGGAGTTCCACGGGCCTGGGCCGCGCGTCGCCGACAACCTCGTGGAGCTCGAGGTGCTGACCTACCGCGGCGAGCGCTTGCGCATCGGCCGCGGCGGCGCGGGCGTGCCGGACGCGATCGCCGACCGGCTACACGCGCTCGCCGACGCGAACGCCGATGAGATCCGCGCCCGCTATCCGCAGATCCCGCGGCGCGTGTCGGGCTACAACCTCGACGAATTGCTCCCCGAGAAGGGGTTCGAGGTCGGCCGCTCGCTCGTCGGGACCGAGTCGACGTGCGTGACGATCCTCGAGGCGACGCTCGAGCTGATCCCGAAGCCGCCTTGCGTCTCGCTCCTGGCGGTGGGCTACCCCGACAAGTTCCGCACGGCCGATCACGTGCTGCTCGCGCGCGAGCACAGGCCGATCTCGATCGAGGGGATGGACGGAACGCTGATCGACGACATGACCCTGCTCGGCATCCACCGGCACGAGCGCTCGAGGCTCCCCGACGGCAAGGGTTGGCTGCTGGTCGAGTTCGGCGGCGACACAAAGGAGGAGGCGGACGAGAAGGCGCGAGCGCTGATGGCCGACCTCGAGCACGACAGCGTCCCGCCGTCCGGGATCAAGCTGTACGACGACCCGGCGAGCGAGCAGCACATCTGGGAGGTGCGCGAGGCGGGGCTCGGGGCGACGGCCTTCGTCCCCGGCAAGCCGGACACACACGAGGGCTGGGAGGACTCGGCCGTCCCACCCGAGCGGCTCGGCGAGTACCTGCGGCGACTGTCCAAGCTCGCGGACGAGTACGGCTACGAGAGCTCTCTCTACGGCCACTACGGCCAGGGCTGTGTCCACGCGCGCTGGAACTTCGACCTCGTCACGAAGCCCGGGATCGCGAGGTTCCGCCGCTGGCTCGAGGACGCGAGTGACCTCGTGCTCGAGCTCGGCGGCTCGCTGTCGGGCGAGCACGGCGACGGGCAGTCGCGGGCGGAGTTCCTGCCGAAGATGTACGGCAGCCACCTCGTGCGTGCCTTCGAGGAGTTCAAGTCGATCTGGGACCCGGACTGGAAGATGAACCCGGGCAAGGTCGTCCGGCCGTACCGCGTCGACGAGAACCTCCGCCTCGGCGCCGACTACGAGCCGTGGCGGCCGAAGGTCAAGTTCGGCTATCCGCGGGACCACGGCGACTTCGCGCACGCGACCGTCCGCTGCGTCGGCGTCGGCAAGTGCCGGACGCCCGGCGGAGTCGACGTCATGTGCCCGTCCTTCATGGCGACGCGCGAGGAGATGCACTCGACTCGGGGCCGCACGCGCCTTCTGTTCGAGATGCTGGAGGGCGAGGTCATCACCGACGGCTGGCAGTCGGACGAGGTGATGGAGGCGCTCGACCTCTGCCTCTCGTGCAAGGGCTGCACGAAGGACTGCCCGACCGGGGTCGACATGCCGACCTACAAGGCCGAGTTTCTCCACAACCGCTGGAAGCACCGGCTTCGCCCGCGCCACGCGTACGCGTTCGGGCTGATCGACCAGGTCTCGCGGCTCGCGTCGCGCGCGCCGGGGGTCGTCAACTTCGTCACGCACACGCCGCCGTTTGCGCAGGCCTTCAAGCTCGCCGCCGGCATGACCCAGGAGCGCGCGGTGCCGGAGTTCGCGCCGCTCACGCTGCAGCAGTGGTTCAAGCAGCGTGGTGGGACGATGAACCCGGCCGGACGGAAGGTCGTCCTCTTCCCGGACACGTTCAACAACCACCTCCACACGGACGTGGGCGTCGCCGCGGTCGAGGCGCTCGAGGCGGCCGGCTGGCAGGTCGTGATCCCGGCGGGCCACGTCTGCTGCGGAAGGCCGCTGTACGACTACGGGTTCCTCGACCTGGCCGAGCGTTATCTCCGGCGCAGCCTCGACCAGCTGCGCGAGTGGTATCGCGAGGACATCCCGATCGTCGGGCTCGAGCCGAGCTGCGTGGCGGTGTTCAAGGACGAGCTCGGCAAGCTTCTGCCGCACGACGAGGACGCGAAGCGGCTCGCGCAGAGCACGTACCACTTCGCCGAGTTCTTCGAGAAGTTCGACGTCGAGCCGCCGCTGCTCGAGCGCAAGGCCTTCGTCTGGGGGCACTGCCACCACAAGGCGACCGGCGGGATCGACCCCGAGGTCGAGCTGCTGAAGAAGATGGGCGTCGAGGTCGAGACGCTGAAGGCCGGCTGTTGCGGGCTCGCCGGCTCGTGGGGCTTCGAGGCCGGCCACCACGACATCTCGATGGCGGTCGGCGAGCAGGGGCTCCTCCCGAGGGTGCGCGAGCTCGACGCGGAGACGATCGTCGTCGCCGACGGCTTCTCCTGCAAGACGCAGATCGAGCAGGGAGGAACGGGGCGGCGCGCGCTGCACGTTGCGCAGGTGCTGAAGCTCGCGCGCGAGCACGGCGCCTCGGGGCCGTCCGGGGCCAGGCCCGAGCGCCTGTACTACGAGGTGCGGCCCAAGCCGTCGCTGTCGCGGCGGGCCGCGAGGGCCGCCGTCCTCGCCGGCGCGGCTGCGCTGGCGCTCGGTTTCGTCTCCGCTACTATGCGCCGGCGCGAGGCGCCGTAGCTCAGCTGGTCAGAGCGCTGCACTCATAATGCAGAGGTCGGTGGTTCGAGCCCACCCGGCGCTACTGGAGCGCGTCCCTCGAAGCGAGAACAAAAATGGCAACCGGAGTCAGAGTCGCAATCACGCTCGCCTGTACCGAGTGCAGGCGCCGGAACTACCAGACGCAGAAGTCGAAGCGAAATTCGCCCGACCGCGTCGAGTTCCGCAAGTACTGCCGCTGGTGCGGTAGCCACACGCTGCACCGGGAGACCCGTTAGTGGCCCGCTCGACCAGGCAGCAGCGCCGGCAGCGCCGCGCTCAGGCAGCAGGTACTCCGCCGCTCCGGCCCGCGCCCAGGCCGCGTCCGACCACCGAGGAGGAGCCGCCGAGGCAGCCCGCCGAAGCAAAGGCCGAGCGCAGCGACGAGGTTCGCTCCGGTACGCGCGGCATCCGCTTCTTCCAGGAGTCCTGGGCGGAGCTGAAGAAGGTCGAGTGGCCGAATCAGCAGCAGCTGGTCAGCGGCACCGCCGTCGTTATCGTCGCCTGCCTCATCACGGGCGTCTACCTGTATCTGAACGACCGCGTCTGGCAGTGGGTCGTCCAGCACGTGTTCCTGCGCTAGCCAAGGACTGGAGCCGAGAGAGACCACAATGTTCCGCTGGTACGTGATCAACACCTATTCCGGGCACGAGAACAAGGTGAAGACCAACCTCGAGCACCGGATCGAGTCGATGAACCAGCGCGCCCGCTTCCGGCGCGTCGTCGTCCCCACCGAGCCGGTGGTCGAGACGAAGGACGGCCAGAAGGTGCAGATCGAGAAGCGCACGCTGCCGGGCTACGTGCTCGTCAACATGGATCTCAACGACGACGCCTGGACGGTCGTGAAGAACACGCCCGGCGTAACGGGCTTCGTCGGCGCCGGCGCGACGCCCGTGCCGCTCTCGCAGCCCGAGGTCGACCGGATCCTCCACACCGGAGCCGGTTCGGCCGTGGCTCAGCGCTCGCAGGTCGAGTTCCAGCTCGGCGAGTCGGTCAAGATCACCTCCGGTCCGCTCGCGGACTTCGACGGCGAGATCACCGACGTCAACCCCGACGCGCAGAAGCTCCAGGTGATGGTCAACATCTTCGAGCGGCAGGTGCCGGTCGAAGTCGGATTCGACAACGTCAAGAAGCTCGACTGAGGGAATACATGGCGAAGAAAGTTCTCACTCTGATCAAGCTCCAGATCCCCGGCGGCCAGGCGAACCCGGCCCCGCCGGTCGGCCCTGCGCTCGGCCAGCACGGCGTCAACATCATGGAGTTCTGCAAGGCGTTCAACGCGCAGACGGCCGACCAGAACGGCCGCATCACCCCGGTCGAGATCACCGTCTTCGAGGATCGCTCCTTCACGTTCATCACGAAGACGCCGCCGGCCGCCGTCCTGATCAAGGAGGCGCTGCGGCTCGACAAGGGCTCCGGCGAGCCGAACCGCACCAAGGTCGGGCGCCTGTCGCGCGAGCAGGTGAACCGGATCGCCGAGACGAAGATGCCCGACCTGAACGCGCGCGACATCGACCAGGCGGCGAAGATCATCGCGGGGACAGCCCGTAGCATGGGCGTCGAGGTGGACCTGTAATGGCACAGCACGGCAAGCGCTACCGCGATGCACGCGCAAGCTTCGACCGCGAGGAGCTCTACTCGCCGGTCCAGGCCGTCCGCCTGCTCAAGGCCTTCGGCGCGACGAAGTTCGACGAGACGGTCGAGCTCCACTTCCGCCTCGGCCTCAACGTCCGCCACGCCGACGAGCAGCTGCGCGGCACCCTCATGCTCCCGCACGGCAGCGGGCAGGACGTGCGGGTCGCCGTCTTCGCCGAGGGCGACAAGGCGCGCGAGGCGGAACAGGCCGGCGCGGACGTCGTCGGCTCGGCCGACCTCGCGAAGCGGATCGAGGAGGGCTTCACGGAGTTCGACGTCGCGATCGCGACCCCCGACCAGATGGGGAACGTCGGCAAGCTCGGCCGCATCCTCGGCCCGCGCGGGCTGATGCCGAACCCCAAGACCGGCACGGTGACGATGGACGTCGGCAAGGCCGTCTCCGAGGCCAAGGCGGGCAAGCTCGAGTACCGCACCGACCGCGGAGCGAACGTCCACGTCGTGATCGGCAAGAAGAGCTTCGACGAGCGGGCGCTCGTCGAGAACTACGCCGCCGTCCTCGACGAGATCGTGCGTGCGAAGCCGTCGGCGGCGAAGGGCCGCTACATCCAGCAGATCACGCTCACGAGCACGATGGGCCCGGGAATCCACGTCGATCCGGCACGGATCAGGGGCGTCGTGGAAGAGCTGGACGAGCAGCCTGTGGGGGCGGCTACAGTTCCGGCCTAGCAACTGACCCGCCGAAGACCACTGGCAGTCCTCCTTGGGAGGACAGAAGACCAGTCGAGGTGAGATGAGAAGAGATCAGAAAGAACAGGTTGTCGAGGAGCTGACTGCGCGGCTGAAGGCCGCGGACACGCTGCTCGTCGCCGACTATCGCGGACTGACGATGCCGCAGATCGACGACCTGCGCTCGCGGCTGCTCGAGAGCGGCGCGCGCTTCACCGTCGTCAAGAACACGCTCACGCGCCGCGCGGCCGAGGCCGCGGGCACGGAGGCGCTGCTCACGCTGCTCGACGGCCCCAGCGCGATCGCGTTCCTCGAGGCCGACGGCGACATGGTCGCGGCCGCGAAGGCGCTCGCCGACTCGGCGCGCGAGACGAACGTGCTCGAGATCCGCGGCGGCATCCTGCAGGGACGCGCGATGACGGCGGATGAGGTGCAGACCCTCGCCAAGTTGCCGCCGGAGGATGTGCTCCGCGGACAGGTGCTCGGCGCGATCGTCGCGCCGCTGACGGCGCTCGCCGGCCTGCTCAACGCACCGCTGCAGAACCTCGTCGGCCTCATCGACGCTCGCATCGAGCAGCTCGGTGGCGAGGAGGCGGACGCGGCGCCGGAGCCGGAGGCGGAGGCGCGCCGGCCGAGGAAGAGGCGCCGGCCGCCGAGGAGAGCGCCGAGCGAGCAAGAGCCTGTCGCCGAGCAAGAGCCGGCGGCGACCGAAGAGACGACTACCGACGAAAGCACGGAGGAGGAGTAATGGCAGGTGTGGATTCGATCTTCGACTCGCTCGGGAAGATGAGCGTGCTCGAGCTGGTCGAGCTGAAGAACAAGATCGAGGAGGAGTGGGGCATCACGGCTGCCGCTCCGGTCGCGGTCGCCCCGGCGGGCGGCGGCGGAGGTGGCGACGGTGCCGCCGTGGAGGAGAAGACCTCGTTCGACGTCATGCTCACCGCAGCGGGCGGCCAGAAGATCCAGGTGATCAAGGTCGTGCGCGCGGTCACCGGTCTCGGCCTCAAGGAGGCGAAGGACCTCGTCGACTCGGCTCCGAAGCCGGTCAAGGAGGGCGTCGCCCAGGAGGAGGCCGACCAGATCAAGGCGCAGTTGGAGGAAGCAGGCGCGACCGTAGAACTGAAGTAGGCCTCAACGGAGGAACGTGCCTGCCACCGGCCTTTCGCTCGTTCGGTGGCAGGGACGGGCCTTTTGCGCCGGATTGCGGATCCGCGAGGCTCGCGCTACAGTTTCAGCCGATATCGGCGAGTGCCGCTGGTTGCGCTTGCGGTGAGGGGGGTCCTTCCGGTACCTTGACGGGTTGCGCCTACGTACGGCCGCTCGCAGCTCTGACGCCGAATTCTTGCCCGTTCTCGCACGCTTCAAGGGAGGCTGTTCTACTTGACCACCACGGTCGCTTCGCCCCGCGCTCGTACGACTTTCAGCCGTCTCGAGCACGTTCTCGACCTACCCAATCTCATCGACATCCAAAAGGCCTCGTTCTCCTGGTTCAAGAATGAAGGTCTACGGGAGACGATCGACGACATCTCGCCGATCGAGGATTACACCGGCACGCTCGCCGTCGAGTTCGGCGAGTTCGAGTTCGGCGATCCCCAGTTCTCGATCAAGGAGTGCCGCGAAAAGGACCTGACCTACCAGGCCTCGCTCAACATGAAGGTCCGCTTCGTGAACAAGGACACGGGCGAGATCCGGGAGCAGGGCGTCTTCATGGGCGACTTCCCGATGATGACCGAGTTCGGCACGTTCATCATCAACGGGACGGAGCGCGTCATCGTGACGCAGCTCGTCCGCTCGCCGGGCGCCTACCTCATGGAGCCCGAGGACCCGACGAAGCAGGTGTTCACGGCGAACCTGATGCCGAGCCGCGGCTCGTGGCTCGAGCTCGAGATCGACAAGAAGGGCATCGTCTACGGGCGCATCGACCGCAAGCGGAAGCTGCCGATCACGACGCTGCTCCGCGCGCTCCCGGCCGAGGATCCCTCGACCGGCTTCGCGCTCGACACCTCCACGAACGAGGCGATCCTCGCCCTCTTCGACAACTCGCACTACATCGTCAACACGCTCGACAAGGACCCCTCGACGCGCGAGGAGGAGGCCCTGATCGAGGTGTTCAAGAAGCAGCGGCCGGGCGAGCCGCCGACCCTCGACAACGCGCGGAACCTCCTCCGTTCACTGTTCTTCGACCCGAAGCGCTACGACCTGACCAAGGTCGGCCGCTACAAGCTCAACCAGCGGTTGGGCGTCGATGTCCCCGAGGACACTCGCGTCCTCACGACCGAGGACATCGTCTCGCTCGTCCGCAAGCTCCTCGAGCTGCCGGTCAAGATCGGCATCCCGGAGGACTCGAAGGACTTCGCCGCGGAAGGGATGGCGCTCTCGCGCGCCCCGATCGTCAACGACCTCGATGAGTACGAGCACTTCGGCAACCGGCGCCTGCGCACGGTGGGCGAGCTGATCCAGGAAGCGTTCCGCGTCGGCCTGTACCGGATGGAGCGCGTCGTCCGCGAGCGGATGACGACGGAGGACGTCGACACGATCACGCCGCAGACGATCATCAACATCCGGCCCGTCGTCGCTGCGCTGAAGGAGTTCTTCGGCTCCTCCCAGCTCTCGCAGTTCATGGACCAGACGAACTCGCTCGCCGGCCTCACGCACCGTCGCCGCCTGTCGGCGCTCGGTGCCGGCGGCCTCACGCGCGAGCGCGCGCCGATCGAGGTGCGCGACGTCCACCCGACCCACTACGGCCGCATGTGCCCGATCGAGACGCCGGAAGGCCCGAACATCGGCCTGATCGGCTACCTCGCCTCGTACGCGACGGTCTCGGAGTTCGGCTTCATCCAGACGCCGTACCGGAAGGTCACGGGCGGCAAGGTCAGCGACGACATCGTTTACCTCGACGCCGTCGAGGAGTCGCGCTACGTGATCGCTCAGGCGAGCGCGCAGCTCGACAAGAACGGCAAGTTCGTGACCGACACGGTCCTCTGCCGCTCCTCGGAGGGCGAGGCCGTGATGGCGGTGGCGAAGGACGTCGACCTGATGGACGTCTCGCCGGCGCAGATCGTCTCGGTCTCGACGGCGCTGATCCCGTTCCTCGAGCACAACGACGCGAACCGCGCGCTGATGGGCGCGAACATGCAGCGCCAGGCGGTGCCGCTGCTCGTGCGCCAGGCGCCGCTCGTCGGCACCGGCCTCGAGTATCGCGCCGCGGTCGACTCCGGAGACGTGCTCGTCACGTCGCGGCCGGGCACGGTCGTCGACGTCGACGCCGAGCGCGTGGTCGTCGAGACGAAGGACGGCAAGGACGACTACACGCTGACGAAGTTCATGCGCTCGAACCAGGGCACGCTCATCCACCACAAGCCGATCGTGGGCCTGGGCGACAAGGTCAAGGCCGGCGACGTGCTCGCCGACGGCAGCTCGACCGACAACGGGGAGCTCGCGCTCGGCGCGAACCTCCTCGTCGCGTTCATGCCGTTCGAGGGCTTCAACTTCGAGGACGCGATCGTCATCTCGGAGCGCGTCGTCAAGGACGACATCCTCACGTCGATCCACATCCACGAGTACGAGATCGACGCGCGTTCGACGAAGCTCGGCGACGAGGAGATCACGCGCGACATCCCGAACCGCTCGGAGGAGTCGCTGTCGCAGCTCGACGAGCGCGGCGTCGTGCGCATCGGCGCCGAGGTCGGCGCCGGCGACCTGCTCGTGGGCAAGGTCACGCCGAAGGGCGAGACCGAGCTGACGGCGGAGGAGAAGCTGATCCGCGCGATCTTTAAGGAAAAGGCGCGCGAGGTCCGCGACACCAGCCTCAAGGTGCCGCACGGCGAAGGCGGCGTCGTGATCGACGTGAAGACGTTCTCGCGTGAGGACGGCGACGACCTGTCGCCGGGCGTCAACGAGCTCGTCCGCGTCTACGTCGCCACCAAGCGCAAGATCGCGGAGGGCGACAAGCTCGCCGGCCGCCACGGCAACAAGGGCGTCATCTCGAAGATCGTCCCCGAGGAAGACATGCCGTTCCTGGAAGACGGGCGGCCGGTGGACATCGTCCTCAACCCCCTCGGCGTGCCGAGCCGGATGAACATCGGCCAGGTGCTCGAGACGCATCTCGGCTGGGCGGCGGCGCACGGCGTCTTTGCCGAGAACGGAGCCACTAACGGCGAGAAGAACGGCGACGTCGACTGGCGGCATCGCCGTCAGATCATCAACGGCGGCAACCCGAGCGCGGTCGCGACGCCTGTCTTCGACGGCGCCTCGCCCGTCGACGTCGACGAGGCGCTGATCGAGTGGACGAAGCAGAATCCCGACTCGCCGATCAAGTTCCTCGTCGACACGAAGCGGCCGGTCGGACGGCAGTGCTCCGGGAAGGCCCAGCTCTACAACGGCCGCAGCGGCGAGCCGTTCGAGCAGAAGGTCACGATCGGCTACATGTACATCCTGAAGCTGCTCCATCTTGTCGACGACAAGATTCACGCCCGCTCAACCGGCCCGTACTCGCTCGTCACGCAGCAGCCGCTCGGCGGTAAGGCCCAGTTCGGCGGCCAGCGCTTCGGCGAGATGGAGGTGTGGGCGCTCGAGGCCTACGGCGCCGCGTACACGCTGCAGGAGATGCTGACCATCAAGTCCGACGACACCGTCGGGCGCGTGAAGGCCTACGAGGCGATCGTCAAGGGCGAGAACATCGCCGAGCCGTCGATCCCCGAGTCCTTCAAGGTGCTCCTGAAGGAGATGCAGTCGCTTGCCCTCGACGTCCACGTCCTTTCGGACGAGGGCCGCGAGGTCGAGGTGCGGGAGGAGGAGGACGAGCTGCTCCGCGCGGCGGAGGAGCTCGGCATCGATCTTTCGCCCGGCTCACTCCGCGCAGTTGGCCGCGAGCCGACCGCCGAAGAGCAGGAAGAGGGGCAGGAACGCACCGACGACACCGGCGCCGAGCTGACGCTGCCGGCCGACGAAGCGCTTGGGGACCTCGAGGGCGTCGAGGTCTCCGACAAGCAGGAAGCCGAGGAGGACGCCGACGCAGAGGTCGGCCCGCTCGGCGAGAAGGACCTTGTGGATCTGGAAATCGAAGACTGATAGGCGAGGGAGAGACTTGATCGACATCAACGATTTCGACGCAATTCGGATCGGCCTCGCCTCGTCGAAGCAGATCCGCGACTGGTCCTCCGGCGAGGTGACGAAGCCGGAGACGATCAACTACCGCACGCTCAAGCCCGAGCGCGACGGCCTGTTCTGCGAGCGCATCTTCGGGCCGACGCGCGACTGGGAGTGCTACTGCGGCAAGTACAAGCGCGTCCGCTACAAGGGCATCATCTGCGAGCGCTGCGGCGTCGAGGTGACGCGGCAGAAGGTGCGGCGCGAGCGGATGGGCCACATCGACCTCGCCGCACCGGTCTCGCACATCTGGTTCTTCAAGGGCGTTCCGAGCCGGATCGGCTACCTCCTCGACATCGCACCTCGCGAGCTCGAGAAGGTGCTCTATTTCGCCGCCTCGATCGTCACGGCCGTCGACACCGAGAAGCGAGCCTCCGACCTGAATGGGCTCGAGGACCAGGTGCGGGCCGAGGCAGAGCGGATCGACGTCGACCGCGATGAAGCTCTCGCCGCGCTCGAGGACCGTCTCGCCCGTCGTCGCGATTACTTCGCGAAGGGCAAGGAGCGGAACTTCGACGAGGACGACGACTTCTGGGGCCGCGGGCTCTCGTCGTGGGCCGAGGAGCAGGTGCTGCCGACGCTCGAGGACTCGCGCTCGCTCGTGGGCGGGCTGTTCGTCGAGCTCGTCTCCAAGATCACGACCGAGGACTCGAAGAAGATCCGCGAGCTCGTCCGCAACTCTGCGATCCGCGACGACCGGCGCCTGACGCCGCGCGAGCTCGAAGTCGTGGCGACCTCCGCCGAGCAGATCAGGGCCGCGATCGCCCCGCTCGAGAAGGAAGCCGAGAAGGCGACCGGCTCGAAGAAGGGCGCGGTCACGAAGCACATCCACCGCGTCAGCGACGGGCTGCTGACCGGCGCCGAGCTGAACGAGGAAGACACCGCGCTCGTCGCCGGCGTCGACCAGAAGAACGTCGAGAAGGCGCGGGATCTCGGCAACGGCCTCCTCAAGGAGGTGCTCGAGACCGCAGACCCCGACTCCGACCTGCGCGAGCTCACGAACGACCTCTGCCTGAAGACGGACGGCCGGATCCAGAAGGAGGATCTCGACGCGATCGTCCAGTGGGCGCTGAAGGTGCGGGAGATGTATCTCGACATCGAGTCGCGTCGCGAGGACGCGCGCGAGGCCGCCGTCGACGCCGTGAACCGGCTCGAGGAGACCTGGCGCCTGTTCCGCGAGCTCGAGCCGAAGCTGATCGTCAACGACGAGCAGATCTTCCGCGAGCTGAAGGACCGCTTCGGCTCGCCGTACGGGTTCGGCGTCTACTTCAACGGCGGCATGGGCGCGGAGGCGATCCGCGAGCTGCTCAAGGACCTCGACCTCAACGCCGAGGCCGCGATGCTGCGCGAGACGATCCGCACCGCGAAGGGCCAGAAGCAGCAGCGCGCGATCAAGCGGCTCAAGGTCGTCAGCGCGTTCACGACGAGCGAGAACAAGCCCGAGTGGATGATCCTCGAGGCGGTCCCGGTGATCCCGCCTGAGCTTCGCCCGATGGTCCAGCTCGACGGTGGCCGTTTCGCCACGTCGGACCTCAACGACCTCTACCGCAGAGTCATCAACCGGAACAACCGGCTCAAGAGATTGTTGGATCTCGGCGCGCCGGAGATCATCGTCAACAACGAGAAGCGGATGCTGCAGGAGGCCGTCGACGCTCTGTTCGACAACGGCCGCCGCGGCCGCGCCGTGACCGGCCCGGGCAACCGGCCGCTCAAGTCGCTGTCCGACATGCTCAAGGGCAAGCAGGGCCGCTTCCGCCAGAACCTGCTCGGCAAGCGCGTCGACTACTCCGGCCGCTCCGTGATCGTGTCGGGCCCGCACCTGCGCCTCTACCAGTGCGGCCTGCCGAAGCTGATGGCGCTCGAGCTCTTCAAGCCGTTCATCATGAGCCGGCTCGTCGAGCGGAAGATCGTCCAGAACATCAAGGCGGCCAAGCGGCACGTCGACCAGATGAACGCCGAGGTGTGGGACATCCTCGAGGAGGTCATCCAGGAGCACCCGGTGCTGCTGAACCGCGCGCCGACGCTGCACCGGCTCGGCATCCAGGCGTTCGAGCCGACCCTCGTCGAGGGCAAGGCGATCCAGGTGCATCCGCTCGTCTGCCACGCCTTCAACGCGGACTTCGACGGCGACCAGATGGCGGTGCACGTGCCGCTGTCGGCGGAGGCCCAGGCCGAGGCACGGATCCTGATGCTGTCGGCGAACAACATCCTGTCGCCGGCGAACGGGGACGCACTCACCACGCCGACGCAGGACATGGTGCTCGGGGCCTACTACCTCACGTACTCGGACAAGGACCTCGACAGCCTGACCGTCGAGAAGCTCGATCCGAGGCCGTCCCGCTTCCGCACCGAGGAAGAGGTCGAGTTCGCCGTCGAGGCGAAGCAGCTCAAGCTCCAGCAGCCGATCGAGTACCTGTGGAACGGCGAGCTCGTCCTGACGACGCCGGGCCGCGTGATCTTCAACGCCGAGATCGACCGCTCGCTGCACGAGGCGACGTCGCACAACGGCGACGACGGTCCGTACCACGAGTACATCAACCGCACGCTCTCGAAGAAGGAGATCGGCACGTTCATCTCCGAGCTCGTCGACGGGGTCGGCGCGCACGCGGTCGCTCACGTCCTCGACACGATCAAGGACCTCGGCTTCCGCTACGGCACGCTCGCCGGCGTGACGATCTCGAAGAACGACATCGTCATCCCGCCGGACAAGGAGCAGATCCTCGCCGGCTTCGAGGAGCGCGTCTCGCGGGTCGAGGACGCGTACGACCAGGGCCTCATCACCGAGTCGGAGCGGCACGAGCAGATCACGTCGATCTGGACCGAGGCCACCGACAAGGTCGCCGAGGCGATGGTCAAGAACCTCAACGAGCTGAACCCGATCTACATGATGGCCAACTCCGGGGCCCGCGGCTCGTTCGCGCAGCTGCGCCAGCTCGCCGGCATGCGTGGCCTGATGGCGAATCCGAAGGGCGAGATCATCGAGCGGCCGATCAAGGCGAACTTCATGGAAGGCCTGTCGGTGCTCGAGTACTTCATCTCGACCCACGGCGCCCGCAAGGGCCTCGCCGACACGGCGCTCCGCACCGCCGACTCGGGTTACCTGACGCGGCGTCTCGTCGACGTCTCGCAGGACGTGATCATCCGCGAGGAGAACTGCAAGACGAAGGAGTTCGTCGAGCTGCCGCTCTTCCTGCCCGAGGGGCTGAACAAGTCCGTCGCCGGCCGGATCGCCGCGGAGGACGTCCACAAGCCGCTCGCGTCCGGCAAGCCGGGCAAGACGGTTGTCGCCTCGAAGGGCGAGGAGATCACGGTGCCGCGGCTGCGGCAGATCGTCGAGGAGCTCGGCGACGAGATCGCCGAGGACTTCTCGGTCCCGGTGCGGTCGGTGCTGAAGTGCAAGGCCGAGACCGGCGTGTGCCGCCAGTGCTACGGCACGTTCCTCGCAACCGGCGAGCTGTCCGAGATCGGCGACGCGGTCGGGATCATCGCCGCGCAGTCGATCGGCGAGCCTGGCACGCAGCTGACGATGCGGACGTTCCACACCGGCGGTGTCGCCGGCGCCGACATCACGCACGGCCTTCCACGCGTCGTCGAGATCTTCGAGGCGCGCAACCCGAAGGGCGCCGCGGTGCTCGCCGAGGTGACCGGCACCGTCGCGCTCGAGGAGACCGAGCGCCAGCTCCGGATCACGGTCGTCGCCGACACCGGGAACGAGGAGGACGACTTCTCGATCCTCGTCCCGCGCCGGACGCGGCTCAGCGTCGCGCAGGGCGAGCACGTCGAGGCCGGCGATGCGCTCCACGAGGGCTCGATCAGCCCGTCAGACCTCCTGCGCCTGAAGGGCTACACCGAGACCGAGCTGTACCTCGTCGGCGAGGTGCAGAAGGTCTACAAGTCCCAGGGCGTCGAGATCCACGACAAGCACATCGAGCTCATCGTTCGGCAGATGCTGAAGAAGGTGCGCGTCGAGAACAACGGCGGCACCGACCTCCTACCGGGCCAGCTCGTGGACAAGATCGTGCTCGAGCGCGAGAACGCGCGCGTGAAGAAGGAGAAGAAGGAGCAGGCGACGTCCGAGCCGCTGATCCTCGGGATCACCAAGGCGTCGCTCGCGACGGAGTCCTTCCTCTCGGCCGCGTCCTTCCAGGAGACGACGAAGGTGCTGACCGACGCGTCGATCGAGGGCAAGGTCGACCGGCTGCTCGGGCTGAAGGAGAACGTCATCATCGGGAAGCTGATCCCGGCGGCGACGGGCCTGAAGCGCTACCGGACGATCGAGATCGGGCCGTCCGACAAGGTGCCGGCGAGCGCGCTCGCGCGCCCGCAGACCGAGGAGCAGCTCCTCGCGGCGCTCGAGGAGATCGGCACTGACGGCTCCGACGCCCTCGCCGGGCTCGGCCTCGACTTCGGCGGCGAGCCGGAGGCGACCGACGGCGGCGCCGAGCCGCGCTCGGACCTCGAGGCCGAGGAAGTGCCGGAGGTCGACTCGCCGCTCGATGACTAGCCCCGAGGAGACGAAGCCGGATCGCTCGCAGGCGATCCTCGGACAATTGAAGCGCGTCGTGCCGGTCGCTGTGAAGCGGCCGGTACAGCGCGCCCTGCCTGACCGGTACAAGCGGTACTTCGATCCCGACTGGCACCGGAAGACGATCCGCCGCAACGTCGGCCACTGGGACTATCTCGGCAAGCTCCAGCTCGACTACCTCGTCGAGCGCGGCCTTGAGCCGGAGCATCACCTGCTGGACGTCGGCTGCGGCCCCTTGCGGGCGGGCGTGCACTTCATCGCCTACCTCGAGCCCGGCCACTACTCCGGCGTCGACAAGCGCGGCGACGTGCTCGAGACGGCGCGCGTGGTCGAGCTCCCCCGCTACGGGATCGAGGACAAGGAGCCCCAGCTCCTGGCGACCGACCACTTCGAGTTCGGCAAGCTCGGGCGGAAGTTCGACTACGCGATCGCGCAGTCGGTCTTCACCCACCTGCCGCTGAACTCGATCGTCCGCTGCCTCGTCGAGATGGGCCGAGTCCTGAACCCCGGTGGCAAGTTCTACGCGACGATCTACGAGAACCCGCACGGGAAGCTGTACCTCGACGACATCAAGCAGAACGAGACCGGCACGTCCCACTACGACTACGACCTCTATCACTACGACCTCGACGCGCTCCGCTTCGCGTGCGAGGGGACGGGTCTCTCGTTCGCCTACGAGGGCGAGTTCGAGCACCCGAACAACCAGAAGATGGTCGTCTTCACCAAGGACTAGCGGCCGGCGGGCCCTCCGCCGTTGCTTTCTCTGGTACACAGGAGCTGGTCGTGAAGAGGGTCCTCCTGCTCGTTCCGCTCGTTGCGTCTGCCTGCCTGCTCGCGGCCGGCAGCGCGTCCTCGAACCCGGCGTTCGCCGGGCAGTGCGGCATCAGGGCGCAGCAGACGGTGTGGGGCGAGTATGGCTGGCCGTCGCTTCTGCCGATCCTGGCCAAGCCAGGGACGCTGCTCGCCGCCACGACTCGCTCCCGCACCGACTACGCAGCCGCAGCCCGGAGACGAGGCGCAGCGACGTACGCCTTCGACCTGAAGATGCCGCACAAGGTGGGGACGCCGACCGCGCCGGCCGATCCCTCCACCATCGAGGCAGCCGCGGAGGATGAGTATCAGCGGGCCGTGGTTCGGACCGGGGGCTGCGCGACGCCTCTCATCGTCGAGAACGAGCTGTTCGGCGCGGGGATCCCCACGCCGTGGAGCCCATTGACCGCGGAGTACCGCGCGAACGTGCTTGCGTTCCTGCAGGATCTTGCGGCGAAAGGCGCGCACCCGGTTCTGCTGATCAGTAAATCCCCGTTCGCCGGCAGCAGCGACGCGGTCACGTGGTGGCGTGAGGTGGCAAAGGTCTCCGACATCGTGCGCGAGGTCTACCTGCCCGCCACTCAGATCTGGCCGCTCGGCCCGATTCTCGGCAACCGGCTCCTGCGCCAGAGCTACCGCAACGCGGTCACCGCTATCACCTCCATCGGAATCCCGGCGACCCGGGTCGGGCTCATGCTCAGCTTCCTCAGCCACAAGGGAGTCGGCGGCCGTAACGGCCTCAGGCCGGCTTCGGCCTGGTACCAGGTGGTCAAGTGGGAGGCGCTCGCCGTCAAGCACGTCGCGAAGGAGGTCGGGCTGGGCTCGGTCTTCTCCTGGGGCTGGCAGGAGTGGAACAAGAGGGAGATGGATCCGGACAAGCCGAAGGCTGCCTGCGTCTGGCTCTGGGCGCGGACGCGGAGCCTCTGCAACGCACCTCGGATGCTCGGGAAGCACTTCGACCGGTCGCTGAGCGCCGGACAGATCGTTCTCCCGCACGGGGCGGTCTGTCGCGTCGAGGGCATCGGAGCCCTCGGCGGCGGTGCGGTGGGCTCGCTCGAGGCGTTGACGGGCGACCGTGAGGCCGCCATGAGCGCACTGTTCGAGCGTGCCGTCGAGGCATCGGAGCGCTCCGTGTCGCGGCGCGCGGTGCTCGGCGCGCAACGCGAGGTGATCCGGAGCTCCTTCCACGGCCGAAAGAGCGCGTATCTCGCAGCGCTCCGGCAGGCGCACGCGACCGCCGGAGTCGCACTCGCAGTGCTGGGCGACGAGCTCCGGCGCGCGCGACTCGAGCAGCCGCGGTACGCCCCGAAGCCGAAGGGAGACGAGGTGTCCGGGTTCTACTCCGCCTATCCGGACCTGCTCGTCCGGCGCGTCCGCGTCTCGCCGGCCCCGCCGTGGCTCGCGGCGCGCACAGGCTTCGCGGTCGAGGAGTCGGCGCCGCAGCGGCTCTTCTCCCTACCGGCGGGGCGAAAGTTCCGCCTCTCGACCCTCCTGGGGTCGTTCGCCGTCAAGCCGCTCGGTCCAGCGCAACCTCTCGGCGCGCTGCCGCTCCCGACCGTGCGATCGGCGATCGTCGCGGCGCTGCGTGGCTTCGAGCGCGCGCAGTCCTTCGAGCACTGGACGATTGCGCAGCAGAACCATGCCTTGAACCGGACGATCTGCCTCCGCGATCAGCTGCCCCAGCCGGCAGCGATCGATCTCACCGAGTACCTCCCCTTCCTCCGGATCCAGTAGGTACGCCGACGCCTGCAGGGCATAGCCTTGCGGAGTGGCGGTGCTCGAGAAGCTGTGGGGGAACATCCCGGTCGGGCCCGAGACGCAGGGGACACGTGTCTTCGGCGCCTTCGGCAAGCGCTGGCTGCACGTCGTGGCGCGCTACATGCCGCTACCGCCGGCGACGCGCGCGTCGCTGCACCGGCGGCGCGGCGTCAACGTCGGCCGGCGCGTCTTCATCGGCACGGAGGTCTTCATCGACGACGCCTCGCCCTCGTCCGTGACGCTGGAGGACGACGTGACGGTGATCGCGCAGACGACGATTCTCGGCCACACGTACTACCCGCGGCACTTCCATCGGCTGCTCGGCGACGAGGCGACGCGGGCCGACCTGCGGACGACCATCCGCCGTGGAGCCTATCTCGGCCTGCGCAGCACGATCCTGGCCGGCGTCACGGTGGGGGAGTTCGCGATCGTCGGTGCAGGCAGCGTGGTCACCGCAGATGTGCCGGCATACACGATGGTCGCGGGTGTCCCGGCGCGCGTCGTCCGCGAGTTCGGCCCCGAGGACGTCGAGGCCTGAGGGCTCGCTAGAACGATCCGCCGGACGAGAAGAGCGTGTAGTACGGCTTCGAGTTCGGGTCGCTGAAGGACTCGATGAAGGGGAAGTTCGGGAAGCTCAGGTTGAGCGACTGGCCCGGGATGATGAGCTGCGGCGAGACGAGCGGCCCCTGCGTCCCGCTCTGACCGCCGCCAAGGTTGATCTCGGTGGCGCTGTACATACCGCCCTGGAATTTGAGGTTGGTCGACGAGATCAGGCCCTCGGACTCGAGGATGAGGACGGACTTCGTCGTGTCCCAGTAGTCGGAGGAGCTCGTGTTCGTCGCGTTCGCGTAGTCGCAGTTGCCGCTCGCGAGGTGGACGCAGAGGACCGTGCCGTTGGCGGCAGTCACCGTCCCGGCGACGAAGAAGCTCGAGACTCCCGTGTAGGTCACCGGAGTGCTGTTGCTGAGGTCGAGGTTGCCGGAGAAGTAGAGGTAGCCGTAGAGCGCCACCGTGTGGGCGGTGGAGTTGTAGCTGATCGAGCCGGCCGTGCCGCCGCTCACGGGGTCCTTGATCGTGCAGGTGTAGCCGCTCGAGCCGGCGCCGGAGGAAGGCGTCAGGTAGAAGGTGGCGCTCGACAGTGACACCCCGTTCGTACAGGACACGGTCGAACCAGCCTGGTTGGCAGCGATCCCTGCCCAGTCGACGCTCGGGAGCGTCTCGACCGCGGGCGCGGGCGCGGTGGTTCTCCCGGACTGGTCGTAGATGTCGGTCGACGACGTGTTGATCGGGCACGGCGTGATGTAGGACCCGTTGTTGCTCTTGACGCAGCCGCCGCCGACCTGGACGCTGGTCACCTTCGTCGTCTTGCCGATGTCCGCGCCGCCGTTCTGGAGCCTGATGTTTCCCTGCACCTTGAGCGTGACCGCCGCGCCCTCGATCGACGCCGCCGAGGTCAGACAGAGGTTGCCCGCGACGTAGATCGGCGCGTTGGCGTTGACCGTCTGGCCGAGCTGGAGGTCACACGGCTGGCCGGTCGAGCCCGAGTAGAGCTCCGTCCAGTAGCTCGGGGGTGGCACGTACTGGGGCAGCAGCTGCACGGCGACTGTGTCGGTCACGGTGCGCGTCAACTGCGCTCCCCCGGTGGGGTTCGGCACCCTGCCGGTTCCCCGGAGGACGAGCAAACCTTTCGTGTTCACCGAGCTGGTGGGGGTCCAGCTCGCGACGCTCCAGCTCATGCACGTCGAGGTCGACGTGCACGTGGCCGTCGACGTCGGCGACTGCTGTGACGTGGGGATTCCCGCGCCCGTGAACCAGCTGGCGCTGTAAAGGGTCGTGTTGTTGGTCGCGGTCCCGGTGCCGTCGTAGAAATGCGAATAGAGCTGCGCCTCGATCTGGTTGAGACCGCCCTCGGCGAGCGAGTACGCGGACTGGCCCTGCTGCTTCAGCGAGGCGTCCCGCGAGCTCGAGCTCGTAAAGGCCAGCGTCGCCGTGACGAGGATCGTGAGCACGAGCATCACGGCCAGCGCCATGACGAGTGCCATCCCGCTTTCCTCGCGCAGCCACGACCGCAGGTCGACAGCCGCCGGCCTCGGATCGGGCCGACGCGCCACGGGCGACCGCTGCAGCACGCTCATCGCTCCTACTGTCGGCGGGTCAGGCCGTGCAGCCGCCCCTAGAAGGAGGGATTCGCCCAAACGAGGGATGTGCGGCCGGCCTTAGTTTCCCGGGAAGGTGGTGAACGTCGACTGCTCGCGCACCGCGGCGGTGAGAGTCGAGCTGCGCACGACGACCGTGACGCTCTTGACGGGGTAGGGGTTCCCCGATCCACAGGAGAGTGAAGGCGAGGTGGTCAGCGTGCCGCTCACGCACGTGTACTCGACGTAGGTGTCGAGGCGGTAGGACTTCCCATCCGGCCCCATCTTCGTCTGCGTCGGCAGGCAGGTGGAGTCCGTGGTCGTGCACCCCGTCACTTGCGCCGCGGAGCTATACGCAGGGTCGCCCGTAAACGTCGCGTCCTCGGTGCAGCTCGCCCCGCAGGTCGTGTTCAGCTTGATGGCGCTGTACTGGACAGCCCGGAGGCGCTCCATCTGCTGGTCGGCGACCAGCCTGGCGCTCGAGACGCGGGTCGCACGATTCAGCGCCACGTAGCCGGAGCTGTACGCGGCGATCAGCGCGAGGATCCCGACCGTCAGGACGAGCATCGCGATCAGCAGCTCGATGAGGGTGAAGCCTTCCTCGCACCGCATGCGCGGTCTCCGTGGCAGCCTGGTCACGTGTGCGTCCCGTTCCGGAGCGCGATGTCGTCGACGACGTTGTACGACTCGATGGTGGAGCTCGGCCCCTTCAGGTTCACGGGCATCGCGACGTGCAGCATCGGCAGGCTCCCGGATGGCCTCAGCACTGGCGGGGACCCGCACGCGGTGGTCGTGCTCGGCAGACAGAAGGGGGTCGACGTCGTCAAGTAGTCGGCCCACTTGATCTTGCCCGACGCGCTGCAGAGCGGCGCAGCGGAAGTGGACGTCACTCGATAGAGGGCCCAGTCGCTCGTGTTGAGCGTGCTCGCCGCCGTGCACCAGGTGACAAAGAGCGCCACCCCGCCCGAGGTCGCGCACGTCGAGGGGATGGTGGCGGCGATCCGGCTGCCACTGCTGGGGGCGGACACGGCAGCCCCGAGACTGTCGGTGACGGTGACCGAGCTCGCGCAGTGCAGCTCGCGAGTGAGCTGGGCGAGGCCGGTGCGTGCCTGTTCCTGAGCCTGGAAGCGATTGTTGGCGTCTACCTCGGTACGTGTTGCCGAGACGAGCACGGATGAAAGAGAGGCGACGACCACGAGCAGGATCGCCATCGTCACGATGAGCTCGACCAGCGTGAAGCCGCCTTCGGCGGCGGCGCGCGCGCGGAGGCGGCGCGGCAGGCGCGCTCTCGCGGTGGGACCCATGCGACGCCTATCGGCGGCCGGGTTCGCTTGCTTGAGTACCCGTCTGGCTAGTCCGCGGCCGCGAGGCCGCCCTGGCCGGCGTGCTTCGCCGCGTAGAGCGACTCGTCCCCCCGCTCGAACAGGGTCGTGGGGCTGTCGTTCGGTTGGATGTCCGCCACCCCGGCCGAAACGCGCACGCGGCCGGCGCGCGCGATCGGCTGCGCCGAGACCGCCCGCTGGATCCGCCCCACGAGCTGGCGGGCCTGGCCGCCTTCGACCTCGGGGACGATCACCGCGAACTCGTCGCCGCCGACCCGGCACGGGATGTCCGCCGATCGGACGACCTGGCGGATGCGGTCGGCGATTTCGGCGAGCACGGCGTCGCCCGCGAGGTGGCCGATCCGGTCGTTGATCTCCTTGAAGCCGTCGACGTCCACGATCACGAGCGAGAGGCGCCGCTGGTACCGCTGGGCGCGGTCGACCTCGCGGCCGAGCGTCTCGTAGAAGTAGCGGCGGTTGTGGAGGCCCGTCAGTGAGTCGAGATCGGCGAGCTGGCGCGCCTCGCGGAACCGGCGCGCGTTCTCGATCGCCGGCGCGACCCGCTCCGCGAGCTCCTCGAGCCGGCGCACGTCGTCGTCGCCGAACCGGACGTCGGGGTCGCGCGAGAAGACGCCGAGCCAGCCGATCTTGCCGTTGCGGCCGAGGAGCGGCACACCGAGTGCCCCGTGCACTGCTCCGGCCGCATGCTCCTCCCCGTACAGGTAGGAATGCTCGATCGCGCGCGCCTCCTGTCGCTCCGGCGCCCCGGTGAAGATCCGGACGCCGTCCTCCTCGTCGTCGTCGCGGTCCAGGCCGATCGAGCCGAGCAGCCGCTCGTCGCCGTCTCCGTCCGGATCCAGCTCGACGACCGCCGCGTCGACCCTCGGCAGCCCGGCCGCGGCCTGCAGCGTCGAGCCGATCGCGTCGTCGAGATCGATCGTCGTGGCGATCTGGCCGAGGAACCGGCTGCGCTGCGCCTCCTCCTCCGCGCGGCTGACGGCGCTGCCCAGCTCTCGCGCGAGCTCGTCGAGCCGCGCCTCGAGCGTCTCGACCGTCGCAGCCACCTGGACCTCGACGTCGCGAGCGCTCCGGCGGCGCAGCCGGCGGAGCAGCTCGAGCGCCAGCAAGGCGCAGACGACGAGCCCAATAGCGAGACCGATTGTTAGCCAATGCATAACCGCAGCTCCGGAAATTCGGTGGGCGTACTTTAGGTTCGGGTCGCAATGCGAGCTACTAGCCGATTTGGCGGGTTTCTGGCCGATTGGCGGGGCTTAGTACACGCGTCCGCGGGTCATGGCCACTTCCCGGCGGCGTCTCGCCGCCCGTGGCGGCGTCCTCAGTCGCCCCGATAGGACACCGCTATCGGGGCTCCCTGCGTCCTTGCCACGAACGACGAGCCACTCGCCGGATAAGCGACCGAACCCGCAGACGCGTGTACTCACCGGTTTCGCTACCATGCCGCGGGCCGGTTGGTCGGGGTGCTTTTGCCCCTACCGACCGTCTCTTTACGAAAGGACTCATTTGCCGACTGTCAATCAACTCGTGCGCAAGGGCCGGAAGGCCGCGAAGGCGAAGACGAAGACACCCGCTCTCGCCGGCGCGCCGCAGAAGCGCGGCGTGTGCACGCGCGTCATGACGCAGACGCCGAGAAAGCCGAATTCGGCCCTGCGCAAGGTCGCACGCGTCCGCCTGACGAACGGGGCGGAGGTCGGCGCGTACATCCCGGGCGAGGGCCACAACCTGCAGGAGCACTCCGTCGTGCTCGTTCGCGGCGGCTCGACGAAGGACCTCGCCGGCTACCGCTACAAGATCATTCGCGCGGCGCTCGACACGGGCGGCGTCGCGGACCGCAAGCAGGGCCGCTCGAAGTACGGCGCCAAGCGAGGCTCGTGATGCCGCGCCGTGGAGAAGTCCAGGTCCGCGAGGTCGACGCCGACGCCGTCTACGGCTCGCAGCTCGTGACGCAGGTGATCAACAAGATCATGCTCGACGGCAAGAAGTCCATCGCCGAGCAGATCGTCTACGGCGCGCTCGAGACGGTCGGGACGAAGACCGGCCGCCCGCCGGTCGAGGTGCTCGAGGCCGCGGTCAAGACGGTCACCCCGGTGCTGGAGGTGCGCAGCCGCCGCGTCGGCGGCGCGAACTACCAGGTGCCGGTCGAGGTGCCGCAGCGGCGGGCCCGCACGCTCGCCGTGCGCTGGATCGTCACGTACGCCCGCGAGCGGCGCGAGAAGGGCATGGGGGACAAGCTCGCCAACGAGATTCTCGACGCGCTGAACCAGCAGGGCGGCGCGTTCAAGCGAAAGGACGACGTCTACCGTATGGCGCAGGCCAACAAGGCCTTCGCGCACTATCGCTGGTAGACGGAACGGGGAAGGAAGACTTGAGCACGAAGATGACAGAACAGGTGGTCGCGCTCGACCGCGTCCGCAACATCGGGATCATGGCCCACATCGACGCGGGCAAGACGACGACGACCGAGCGGATCCTCTACTACACCGGCATCACCCACAAGCTCGGCGAGGTGCACGAGGGCGCCGCGACGATGGACTGGATGGCCCAGGAGCAGGAGCGTGGCATCACGATCACGTCGGCTGCCACGACGGCGTTCTGGCGGGACTATCGGATCAACATCATCGATACGCCCGGCCACGTGGACTTTACCGTCGAAGTCGAGCGCAGCCTGCGCGTCCTCGACGGCGCAGTCGCCGTTTTCGACTCGGTCGCAGGCGTGCAGCCGCAGTCCGAGACGGTGTGGCGGCAGGCGGACAAGTACAAGGTTCCGCGCATCGCCTTCATCAACAAGATGGACCGCACCGGCGCGAACTTCTTCGCCGCCGTGCAGTCGATGCGCGACCGGCTCGGCGCCAACCCGGTGCCGCTGCAGATCCCGATCGGCTCGGAGGAGAACTTCACTGGCGTCGTCGACCTCGTCGAGATGCAGGCCGTGACCTACAAGGACGACCTCGGCAAGGAGTTCGACGTCGTCGAGATCCCGGCCGAGCTGCTCGAGCAGGCGCAGGAGTACCACCACCAGCTGGTCGACGCGATCTCGCACTTCGACGACGAGGTGCTCGGGGCGTACATCGAGGACGAGTCCTCGGTGACGGCGGAGATGATCCGCCGCGCCGTCCGTGCCGGCACGCTCGCCGACGAGATCACGCCGGTGCTGCTCGGCTCCGCGTTCAAGAACAAGGGCGTCCAGCTGTTGCTCGACGCGGTGGTCGACTACCTGCCGAGCCCGCTCGACGTGCCGCCGGTGCAGGGCACCGACCCGAAGAGCGGCGGTGAGGAGGAGCGGGCGGCCGACCCGAAGGCGCCGTTCTCGGCTCTGGCCTTCAAGGTCATGTCAGATCCGTACGTCGGCAAGCTGACGTACTTCCGCGTCTACTCCGGCACGCTCAAGGCCGGCGACCGCGTGCTCAACACCATCACGGGCCGCACCGAGCGCGTGGGCCGCATCCTCCAGATGCACGCGAACCACCGCGAGGAGCGGGAGGAGATCATGGCCGGCGAGATCGCGGCCGGCGTCGGTCTCAAGTCGACGACGACCGGAGACACGCTCGCCGCCGACAACGCGCCGATCGTGCTCGAGTCGATGACCTTCCCGGATCCGGTCATCGCGGTCGCAGTCGAGCCGAAGTCGAAGGCCGACCAGGACAAGCTCGGGACCGGGCTTGCGCGGCTGGCCGAGGAGGATCCGACCTTCCGCGTCGAGACCGACGAGGAGACCGGGCAGACGCTCATCTCCGGGATGGGCGAGCTGCACCTCGAGATCATCGTCGACCGCCTCAAGCGGGAGTTCAACGTCGACGCCAACGTCGGCCGCCCGCAGGTCGCCTATCGCGAGACGGTCACGAAGCCGGCGGAGAAGATCCAGGGCAAGTTCGTCCGGCAGACGGGCGGCTCCGGCCAGTACGGAGACGCCGTCATCAACCTCTACCCGCAGGAGCCAGGCGCGGGCTACGAGTTCGTCGACAAGATCGTCGGCGGCAAGATCCCGAAGGAGTACATCCCGGCCGTCGACGCCGGGATCCAGGAGGCGATGGGCTCGGGCATCCTCGCGGGGTATCCCGTCGTGGACATCAAGATCGAGCTCGTCGACGGGTCGTACCACGATGTCGACTCGAGCGAGCGGGCATTCAAGATCGCCGGCTCCATGGCCTTCAAGGAGGCGATGAAGCGGGCGAAGCCCACGCTGCTCGAGCCGACGATGGCGGTCGAGGTGACGACGCCCGAGGAGTACCTCGGCGACGTCATGGGGAACCTCAACAGCCGCCGCGGCAGGATCGAGTCGATGAGCCCTCTCGGCAACGCCCAGGTCGTGAAGGCGAGCGTCCCGCTGTCCGAGATGTTCGGGTACGCGACGGACCTCCGCTCCATGACGCAGGGCCGGGCAGATTTCACGATGCAGTTCGATCGCTATGAGGAAGTGCCTCAGTCGATCGCAAGCGAGATCATGGACTCGCAGGGCTAGCGAGCGAGAAAGGGACAGGGAGAGCCACACATGGCAAAGCAGAAGTTCGAGCGGACTAAGCCGCATGTCAACGTCGGCACCATCGGTCACATCGACCACGGCAAGACGACCCTGACCGCGGCGATCACGAAGGTGCTGTCCGAGAAAGGCACCAACACCGAGGTGCGCGACTTCGCGTCGATCGACGCGGCGCCCGAGGAGCGCCAGCGCGGCATCACCATCAACACGGCGCACGTCGAGTACGAGACCGACAACCGCCACTACGCGCACGTCGACTGCCCGGGTCACGCCGACTACATCAAGAACATGATCACCGGCGCCGCCCAGATGGACGGCGCGATTCTCGTTGTCTCGGCGGCCGACGGCCCGATGCCGCAGACTCGCGAGCACATCCTGCTCGCTCGCCAGGTCGAGGTGCCGGCGATCGTCGTCGCCCTCAACAAGGCGGACATGGTCGACGACCCCGAGCTGATCGAGCTGGTCGAGCTGGAGGTGCGCGAGCTCCTCACCCGCTACGAGTTCCCGGGCGACGACATCCCGATCGTCCACGTCTCGGCGCTGAAGGCGCTCGAGGGCGACGCGGAGTGGACTCCGAAGATCCTGGAACTCATGGAGGCCGTCGACAGCTACATCCCCGAACCGACACGCGCGCTCGACAGGCCGTTCCTGATGCCGATCGAGGACGTGTTCACGATCACGGGCCGCGGCACGGTCGTCACCGGCCGCGTCGAGCAGGGCGAGGTCAAGATCGGCGAGGAGGTCGAGATCGTCGGCATCCATCCGGAGGTGGCGAAGACGGTCGTCACCGGTGTCGAGATGTTCAACAAGACCCTCGACTCCGCGCAGGCGGGCGACAACGCGGGCGCGCTGCTTCGCGGCACGAAGCGCGAGGAGGTCGAGCGCGGACAGGTGCTCGCCAAGCCGGGCTCGATCACCCCGCACACGCACTACAAGGCCGAGGTGTACGTCCTCTCGAAGGATGAGGGCGGGCGCCACACGCCGTTCTTCAACGGCTACCGGCCGCAGTTCTACTTCCGGACGACCGACGTCACGGGCTCGATCAAGCTGCCCGAGGGCCAAGAGATGGTCATGCCGGGCGACAACACGAACATGGAGATCGAGATGATCCAGCCGATCGCCATGGATCAGGGCCTCCGCTTCGCGATCCGCGAAGGCGGCCGCACCGTCGGTGCGGGCGTCGTGACGGAGATCATCAAGTAGGAAGGTCGAGGAGGCGCCGGTGCCGCAACAGAAGATCCGTATCCGTCTGAAGGGCTACGACCACCAGCAGGTGGACAAGTCCGCGCGCGACATCGTGGACACGGCCCAGCGCACCGGCGCCACCATCACCGGCCCTGTGCCCCTGCCCACCGAGAAGAACGTCTACTGCGTGATCCGGTCTCCGTTCAAGGACAAGGACTCGCGGGAGCACTTCGAGGTGCGCACGCACAAGCGCCTGATCGACATCCACTCGCCGACCCCGAAGACGGTCGACTCGCTCATGCGGCTCGACCTGCCGGCCGGCGTCGACATCGAGATCAAGCTGTGAAAGGCCTCGTCGGCAAGAAGCTGGGCATGACCCAGATGTTCGACGAGGAGAGTGGCGGCGTGACTCCCGTGACCGTGATCGAGGCAGGCCCCTGCCCTGTCGTCGCCGTCCGCACGCCGGACGCCGACGGCTACGAGGCCGTCCAGCTCGCGTGGGAGGCGGTCGCCGACCGCAAGATCTCGAAGGGCGAGCGTGGACATCTCGCCAAGGCCGGTGTCGACGGCTCCTACCGCCATCTCGTCGAGTTCCGCGGTCATTTCGCCGACGCCGTTCAGGGCGAGAACGTCACGGTCGAGATCTTCCAGCCGGGGGACAAGGTCAAGGTCTCAGGCACCGGGATCGGCAAGGGCTTCCAGGGGACGATCAAGCGGCACAACTTCAGTCGCGGCCCGGTCACGCACGGCTCGCACAACGTCCGCAAGCCGGGCTCGATCGGCGCCTCGGCAACGCCGTCGCGCGTCTTCAAGGGCATGAAGATGGCCGGCCGCATGGGAGGCAAGCGCGCGACCCAGGTCGGGCTCACGGTCCACTCCGTCGACCCGGAGCGAAACCTCCTCCTCGTCAAGGGCGCGGTGCCCGGCCCGAAGAACGGGCTGGTCGAGATCCGGGAGGACGTCAGGTAATGGCGGCTCCGAAGGCACCTCTGCTCGGCGGCGCCAAGAAGGAGGTCTCGCTCGACGAGGCCGTCTTCGCAGCCGAGATCAAGCCGCACATAGTGCACGAGGCAGTGCGCGCGGAGCTGAACGCGCGCCGCCAGGGCACACGAGCGGCGAAGAGCCGCGGTCTCGTCGCCGGCGGCCGCGCGAAGCCGTGGCGCCAGAAGGGAACGGGCCGTGCCCGTCAGGGCACGATCCGCGCGCCGCAGTTCGCCGGCGGCGGCGTCGCCTTCCCGCCCACGCCGCGCGACTTCTCGCTCAAGGTGAACAAGAAGGCCGCCCGCGCCGCGCTGCGCGCAGCGCTCAGCGACCACGCCCAGGCGGGAACGCTCGGCCTCGTCGCCGGCGACTCGTTCGAGGCGCCTTCGACGAAGCAGGCCGTGGAGCTGCTGCAGGGCTGGGGCCAGGCAGAGCCGACGGTCGTCGTCGCGACCGAGGACGAGGAGACGCTGATCAAGTCCTTCCGGAACCTGCCGCGGGTGCTCGTCACGGTGCCGGCCGAGCTCGAGGTCGCACACGTCGTCTGGGCGCGCTCGCTCGTCGTGACGGAAGCCGCGCTCCCGCTGGTGCAAGGAAGGGCCACATCATGAGCCTCCATCCCGGCGAAGTCCTGATCAAGCCCGTGGTGAGCGAGAAGAGCTACCACCAGATCACCGAGAACCGCTACACGTTCAGGGTGCACAAGGACGCCCACAAGACACAGGTCCGCCAGGCCGTCGAGGAGCTCTTCGAGGTCAAGGTCGTCGGCGTGAACATCGTCAAGATGCCGCCCAAGCCGAAGCGGCGCGGGGTGACCAAGGGCGTGCGCCCCGGCTGGAAGAAGGCCATCGTCGAGCTCAAGCCCGGCGACAAGATCGAGATCTTCGAGGGAGCACAGCTGTAATGCCGATCCGCCGCTACAAGCCGACGAGCGCCGGCCGCCGCTTCATGTCCGTGTCCACCTTCGAGGAGATCACGAAGTCGGAGCCGGAGAAGAGCTTGCTCGCGCCGCTCTCGAAGAAGGGCGGCCGCAACGTGAATGGCCGGATCACGACGCGCCACCAGGGCGGCGGTCACAAGCGTCGCTACCGCATCATCGACTTCAAGCGCCGGAAGGACGGCGTGCCGGCCAAGGTCGCGTCGATCGAGTACGACCCGAACCGGTCGGCGCGGATCGCGCTGCTCCACTACGCGGACGGCGCCAAGGCCTACATCCTCGCGCCCGCGCAGCTGCGCGTCGGTGCGACCGTCGAGTCGGGGCCGGCCGCGGACATCCGTGTCGGCAACGCGCTTCCGCTCGAGAACATCCCGACGGGCACCCTCGTCCATGCCGTCGAGCTCAAGCCTGGCCAGGGCGCGAAGATGGCGCGCTCGGCGGGCTCGGGTATCCAGCTCGTCGCGAAGGACGGCGCGTTCGCAGTCCTGCGCCTCCCGTCCGGCGAGATGCGGCGCGTGGCGCTCGCCTGCCGGGCGACCGTCGGCCAGGTCGGGAACCTCGACCACCAGAACATCACGGGCGGCAAGGCCGGCCGCAGCCGCTGGCGCGGGAAGCGTCCGTCGGTGCGCGGCTCGGCGATGAACCCCGTCGACCACCCGCACGGAGGCGGCGAGGGCAAGTCCAAGGGCGGCCGCCATCCGGTCACACCGTGGGGCGTGCCGACGCTCGGCAAGCGGACCCGCCGCAAGCACAAGGAATCGAACAAGCTGATCGTCCGCGGCCGTCGCCGCGGCAAGGAGGGTCGCCGCTAGTGAGCAGGTCGTCGAAGAAGGGGCCTTTCGTGGAAGAGCGGCTTATGAGCCGGATCGAGGCGATGAACGAGTCGGGCAACAAGAACATGATCCGCACCTGGTCGCGCTCCTCGACGATCTTCCCCGAGATGGTCGGGCACACGATCGCCGTCCACGACGGCCGCAAGCACGTGCCGGTCTTCATCTCCGAGCAGATGGTCGGGCACAAGCTCGGCGAGTTCGCGCCGACGCGGACCTTCCGCGGTCACGCCGGCGATCGCACGGCAAAGGTGAAGCGGTAGTCGTGGCAGTCGCCGAGCAGCAGGAGCGGGAGGCGGTGCGTGCGCAGGCGCGCTATGTGCACTCGAGCGCGCGCAAGGCGCGGCTCGTCACCGACCTCATCCGCGGCCGCTCGGTGCCGGAGGCGCGCACGATCCTCGCCTTCTCGAACCGCGCCGTGGCCAAGGACGTGGAGAAGGTGCTCCGCTCGGCCGTCGCCAACGCCGAGTCGCGGCCTGATCTCCACTGGGCCGGCGACGACCTCGTTGTCGCCGTCGCCTACGCCGACGAGGGCCCGACGCTGAAGCGCTGGCGCGCCCGCGCCCGCGGCCGCGTCGCCCGTATCCGCAAGCGCACATGTCACATCACGATCGAGCTCGCGCAGGGAGCGCCGGCGGCGGGCATCCCGTCCGTGCCTGCGATGGCGGCGCCTGAGCCCGAGCCGGTCGAGGAGCCGGAGGCCCTCGAGGAGCCAGAGACGGTCGACGAGGCAGAAGTCGAGGAGACCGAAACAGCCGAGGAGCCGGAGGGTGCGGAAGAGACCGAAGAGCCGGCAGCTGAGACGGACACCGACGAGCCCGAAGCCGAGGCTTCGACAGAGGAGACTGATCGGTAGTGGGACAGAAGATTCATCCTGGAGGCCTCCGCGTGGGCGTGATCCACGACTGGAAGTCCAACTGGTACACCGGCAAGAAGGAGTTCGCGGCCTACATCCTCGAGGACGTCCGCATCCGCGAGCACATCTACAAAAAGCTCGCGCACGCGGGCCTGTCCGACATCCTTATCCGCAAGGACAAGCAGAGGATCACGGTCGACATCTACACGGCACGGCCGGGGATCGTGATCGGCAAGTCCGGCGTCGAGGTGGACGCGTTGCGGCGCGACCTGCATGCGCTGACGCAGAAGAACGTCCACATCAACATCAACGAGATCAAGCGCCCGGAGCTCGACGCGAAGCTCGTCGCGCAGTCGATCGCCGAGCAGCTCTCCAACCGCGTCGCCTTCCGGCGCGCGATGAAGCGCGCGCTCGCCTCCGCGATCCGCTCGGGTGCGGCCGGCGTGAAGATCCAGTGCTCGGGCCGCCTGGGCGGCGGCGAGATGAGCCGGCGCGAGATGTACAGCGAGGGACGCGTTCCGCTGCACACGATCCGCGCGGACATCGACTACGGCTTCGTCGAGGCGAAGACGGCGTCCGGCCGAATCGGCGTCAAGGTCTGGATCAACAAGGGCGAGATCATGCCGGAGGGCTTCGACACCGGCGACACGCGGCTGGGCGACCAGGACACGCGGCGCCGCCGCGGCGGGGCGCTCGAGGGTCTCGGCGCCTCCCGCGAAAGCGGCCGCGGACGCGGTCCCGACCGCGAGGGCCTCGGCCCGGTGCGGCAGCGGCGGCGCGGCCAGGGTGGCGGCCCCGGTGGTCCCGGCCGTGGCAGGGGACGCGGTCCCGGCGGCGGCGGCGGCGGTGGACGTCCTCGTCGCGACCAGCAGGCCGAGCGCGCGCCGCGCAGCCAGGAGCAGGCATCGCCTGCAGAGGAGCCGAAGGTCGAGCCGACGCCGGCCGAGACGCCGACGCCGGAGGCAGTCGTCGAGACCCCGGCCCCGGCCGAGACTCCCGAGGCTGCAACGCCGCCGTCGGAGCCGGCCGCCGAGGCACCGAAGCCGAAGCCAAGCGCACGCGGAAGCCGAAGGCCGAGCCGGAGAAGCCGGAGGGTGACGCCTGATGTTGATGCCGAAGAAGACCAAGTTCCGCAAGGTGCATCGCGGCCGCCGCGCCGGCTATGCCAGCGGCCAGACGGCCGTCCAGTTCGGCGACTACGGGCTCAAGGCCCTCGACGCCGGCTGGATCACGAACCGCCAGATCGAGGCGGCTCGTATCGCGATGACGCGCAAGATCAAGCGTGGCGGCAAGGTCTGGATCAACGTCTTCCCCGACAAGAGCTTCACGAAGAAGCCGGCCGAGACACGCATGGGCTCGGGCAAGGGCTCGCCCGAGGGCTGGGTCTGCGTGATCAAGCCGGGCCGCGTGATGTTCGAGCTCGCCGGCGTGCCGGAGCCGCTCGCGAAAGAGGCGTTGCGCCTGGCCGGCCAGAAGCTGTCCGTGAAGTCGAAGGTCGTAAAGCGAGAGGAAGATCTCTTTTGACCAGGGCATCTGAGTTGCGGGATCTCACCGACGACGACCTCGAGCACCGGCTCGCAGAGCGGCGGCAGGAGTTGTTCAACCTCCGCTTCCAGTCGGTGACCGGGGCGCTCGAGAACTCGGCGCGCCTCAAGCTCGCCAAGCGCGAGATCGCGCGGATCCTGACGGTGGTCAACGAACGCGAGGCAGAGAAGGCGAAGGCAAGTTAAAGAGATGGCTGAAGAGACCGAGAACACAGAGAACACCGAAGAGCAGGTTGCGGAGACTCCGGCTGCGCCGGAGTCGGTGGAGGAGACCCCTGTCGAGGCCGAGGCGCCGGTCGAGGAACCCGAGGCCGTAGAGGAGCCTGCCGCCGAGGAGGCGCCCGGCGAGGAGACCGAGGCTGCGGCGGAGGAGCCCGCTGGCGAGGAACCGGCCGCGGAGGAGCCTGCTGCCGAAGAGCCTGCTGCGGAGGAGCCTGCTGCCGAAGAGCCCGCTGCGGAGGAACCGGCTGCGGAGGAGCCGGCTGCGGAGGAGCCTGCAGCCGAGACCGAGGAAGCGGCCGCGCCCGCGGCGGAGGCTGCTCCGGCCGAGGCCGAGGCCGAGGAGGACGCGCCTGCAGCGCCTCAGTCCGAGCCGAAGAAGAAGCGGAAGCGCATCCCGCGCCGCCTGCGGCCGCCGAAGAGGCGCCGCCGCACCGCGCCGAGCGCGGAGCGGAAGCCGATCGTCCGCCAGCCGAAGCCCGAACACGAGCGCGGCCGGCGCCAGGAGCGCCGCGGCGTCGTCGTCTCGAGCGCGATGGACAAGACGATCGTCGTCAAGGTCGACGTGATCACCTCGCACCAGCGATACAAGAAGGTCATCCGGCGGAGCGTGAAGTTCCACGCTCACGACGAGCAGAACTCCGCGAACGTCGGCGACATCGTGCGCATCGTCGAGACGCGCCCGCTGTCCAAGACCAAGCGCTGGCGCCTCGCCGAAGTCGTGGAGGCAGCCAAGTGATCCAGCAGGAATCCCGCCTGAGAGTCGCCGACAACACCGGCGCCCGCGAGATCCTCTGCATTCGCGTCGTCGGCGGCCACCACCGCCGCTACGCGCGGGTCGGCGACATCATCGTCGGCACCGTCAAGACCGCGACCCCGCAAGGGGCCGTCAAGAAGGGCGAGGTCGTGCGCGCGGTGGTCGTGCGGACGAAGAAGCCGTTCGGCCGCGACGACGGCACCACGATCGCGTTCGACGAGAACGCTGCCGTGATCATCGACCAGGCACGCAACCCGCGCGGCACGCGCATCTTCGGGCCCGTCGCCCGCGAGCTGCGCGAGAAGAACTTCATGAAGATCGTCAGCCTTGCTCCGGAGGTGCTCTGACCGTGGCGCAGACCATGAAAGTGAAGAAGGGCGACGTCGTGCGCATCCTCCGCGGCAAGGACGCGGGCAAGGAGGGACGCGTGCTCGAAGCGCTGCCCAAGCAGGGGCGCGTCGTCGTCGAGAACATCAACGTCGTCAAGCGGCACCGCCGCCCGCGGCCGATCCAGAACACGATGGGCATGGGCGGCGGCGGGATGACCCCCGGCGGGATCATGGAGCTGGCCGCAGCGCTGCCCGTCTCGAACGTGATGGTCGTCTGCCCGGTCTGTGGCAAGCCGACCCGTGTCGGGACGGTCGAGAAGGTCGTCAAGGACAAGACGGTCCGCGTCCGCGTCTGCAAGCAGTGCGGTGAGGAGATCGACGGGAGATGAGCGCCGTAGCCGACACGTACACGCCGCGCCTGAAGGAGCAATACGAGAACGAGATCCGGCCGCGCCTCAAGGAGGAGCTCGGGCTCGACTCGATCATGCAGGCGCCGCGCATCGAGAAGATCACGCTCAACATGGGCGTCGGCGAGGCGAAGACGGAGTCGAAGCTGCTCGACTCCGCCGTCGAGGAGCTGACGACGATCGCCGGCCAGCGCGCCCAGATTCGGCGCGCCCGCAAGTCGATCGCGCAGTTCAAGCTGCGCGAGGGGATGGCCGTCGGCGCACGCGTCACGCTGCGCGGCGCGCGGATGTACGAGTTCCTCGACCGGCTCGTCTCGATCGCGCTGCCCCGCATTCGCGACTTCCGCGGCCTCAACCCGCGCTCGATGGACGGCCGCGGCAACTTCTCGCTCGGCATCCGCGAGCAGCTCATCTTCCCCGAGATCAACTACGACGACATCCAGCAGGTCCGTGGGCTCGACGTGACCATCACGACGAGCGCCGAGACGGACGAGCACGCCCTCGCGCTGCTGCGGGCCATGGGCCTGCCGTTCGCCGCCGATGGCGAAGGAAGGAATCAGTAATGGCAAAGACGTCGCTCGTCGTGAAGCAGCGGCGACCCCAGAAGTACAAGGTGCGCAACTACACGCGCTGCAACCGGTGCGGCCGCCCGCGCGCGGTCTTCCGCAAGTTCGGCCTCTGCCGGATCTGCCTCCGCGAGCTGGCGCACCAGGGCGCGATTCCCGGCATGACGAAGTCGAGCTGGTAGGAGAGAAACGGTGCTGACCGATCCGATCGCAGACATGCTCACCCGCATCCGCAACGCCAACAAGGCGCTGCACGAGCACGCAACCATGCCGAGCTCGAGGATGAAGGTCGAGATCGCACGCCTCCTCAAGGAGGAGGGCTACATCCGCGACTACCACGTGGAGAAGGGCGAATCCTTCGATACCCTGGTCGTCGACCTCAAGTTCGGCCGCAACCGCGAGCGGGTCATCTCCGGCCTGAAGCGCGTGTCGAAGCCGGGCCGCAGGGTCTACGCGAGGAAGGATCGTCTTCCGCGCGTGCTCGGCGGGATGGGCGTCGCGATTCTCTCGACCTCGTCCGGTCTGGTCACGGGCCGCACCGCGCAGGAGCGCGGCATCGGCGGCGAAGTGGTGGCCTTCATCTGGTAACGCAATGAGCAGAATCGGCAACGCACCCATCCCTGTTCCTGACGGCGTCACCGTCACGATCGACCCTGCCCGCGTCTCGGTCGCGGGCCCGCTCGGCACGCTGCAGCAGCAGGTTCCGACGCGCATGAAGATCGAGATCGACGACGGCGTCGTCAAGGTCACGCGGCCGACCGAGCGCGGGGAGGACAAGGCGCTGCACGGCCTGACGCGCACGCTCGTCGCGAACATGGTCCAGGGCGTAACGCAGGGCTTCGAGAAGAAGCTCGAGATCCAGGGCGTCGGCTACCGCGCTGCGCTCAAGGGCACCGACCTCGAGCTCAGCGTCGGCTATTCGCACACCGTCACCATCAAGCCGCGCACGGGCATCACGTTCGAGGTGCCGACCCCGACGGAGATCTTCGTCAAAGGAACCGACAAGCAGATGGTCGGCCAGACGGCCGCCGAGATCCGCAAGGTGCGTCCGCCCGAGCCGTACAAAGGCAAGGGCATCCGCTACGAAGGCGAGTACGTGAGGAGAAAGGTCGGCAAGCGTGCCTAGCCTCACCGTCAGGGAGGGTCGCCTGCGGCGCCACCGGCGCGTGCGCGCGAAGGTGCACGGCAGCGCCGGGCGGCCTCGCCTCGTCGTCTTCCGCTCCAACCGCGGCATCGAGGCGCAGCTCGTCGACGACGACTCGCGCAAGACGCTCGCCGCGGCGTCGCATCTCGCGCTCGCGAAGTCGTTCAAGGGCGACAAGACCGCGCAGGCGGAGGCGGTCGGCAAGGCGCTGGCAACGGCGGCGAAGAAGGCCGGGGTGGACACGTGTGTGTTCGACCGCGGCGGCTACCTCTACCACGGACGCGTCAAGGCGCTCGCAGACGCCGCGCGCGAGGGAGGACTCGAGTTTTGAGCTCGACCGAATACACCGAGACGCGCGAGCTCAAGGAGCGCGTCGTCGAGATCAACCGCGTGGCGAAAGTCGTCAAGGGCGGTCGGCGCTTCTCGTTCACGGCGCTCGTCGTCGTGGGGGACGAAGTCGACCGCGTCGGCGTCGGCTACGGCAAGGCGCGCGAGGTGCCGCTCGCGATCACGAAGGCCGTCGAGGACGCGAAGAAGAACCTCTTCACGATCCCGAAGCACGGCACGACGATCACGCACGAGGTGCTCGGCAGATTCGACGCTGCGAGGGTGCTGCTGCGCCCGGCCTCCGAGGGAACGGGCGTCATCGCCGGCGGCGGCGTGCGCGCGATCCTCGAGCTCGGCGGCATCCGCAACGTGCTCGCGAAGAGTCTCGGCACGACGAATCCGATCAACATGGCGAAGGCGACGGTCGCTGCGCTGCAGGACCTGCGCCGGCCCGAGGACGTGGCCAAGATCCGCGGCAAGCGCATCCACGAGGTGCTGCCACTGCCCAAGACACCGGCCGCTGAGGAAGAGGCTCCCGTCGAGGAGGCCGCAGTCGAGGTCGTCGAAGAGCCGGCAGTCATCGAAGAGTCGGTCGCCGAGGAGGCGCCCGCTGAGGACCCGGTAGCGGAGGCCGATGAGCCTGCCGCGGAGGCACCCGCCGAACCGGAGCGGCCCGCAGAGAAGCCGAAGCGGCGTACCTTGCGCAGGAAGAAGGACGACTCCTAGTGGCGAAGCTTCTGATCACGCAGGTCCGGTCTCAGATCGGGCAGTCCCAACGGCATCGCGGTACCCTGCGCGCACTCGGGCTGGGCCGCATCGGCCGCAGCGCCGAGCACGAGGAGTCCCCGGTGCTCGCCGGCATGCTCCGCAAGGTTCGTCACCTCGTCAAGATCGAGAGCGCCTGAGCCAAATGCCCGAGAAGCAGCTGAATCTTTCGAATCTGTCCCCGGCGCAGCCACGCGAGGACCGGAAGCGCGTCGGCCGCGGCCTCGGCTCTGGCAAGGGCCGCTACTCCGGCCGCGGCATCAAGGGCCAGAAGTCGCGCTCGGGCTCGCACAAGATGCGGGCCGGCTTCGAGGGCGGACAGACGACTCTCTACATGCGGCTCGGCAAGCTGCGCGGCGCGACGTCGGCCGACGCGATGCCGATCGGCCCGTTCCGCACCTACACGCAGCCCGTCAACGTTCGGGACCTCGACCGTTTCGAGGCCGGCGACGAGGTGACGCCCGAGACGCTCGTCGAGAAGCGCCTGATCAAGAACACGCGCACCGACGTGAAGCTGCTCGGCGTCGGCGAGGTGACGAAGAAGCTCACCGTGCGCGTGCACGCGATCTCGGCCTCTGCGCGCGAGAAGATCGAGGGAGCCGGCGGTACCGTCGAGCTCCTGCGCGAGCCGAAGGTGAAGAAGGTGCGGCACCGCAAGGCGAAGCCCGTCGCCGCCGAAGAGCCCGAGGCCACGACCGACGAGCAGGAAGAGCCGGCCGCCCCGGAAGAGGCTCCCGCCGAGGCGACGGAGGACGCGGAAGGCGCCGAGAACTAGATGTTGTCCTGGCTCACCAATGCGTGGCGCGTCCCCGAGCTACGTCGGCGCCTGCTTTTCACTGCCGGTGTTCTTGCCGTCTACCGGCTCGGCTCGTGGATTCCGGCGCCGGGGGTCGATCAGCAGGCGCTGAAGACGTTCTTCGGCTCGGGCGGCGGAAACGGCGGCGTTCTCCAGCTTCTGAACCTCTTCTCGGGCTCGGCGCTGTCGCGCTTCTCCCTCTTCGCGCTCGGGATCATGCCGTACGTCACGGCGTCGATCATCTTCCAGGTTCTCGCGGTGGCCGTCCCCTCGCTGGAGCGGCTGCAGAAGGAGGGCGAGGCCGGGTACGCCAAGATCACGCAATACACGCGGTACCTGACGGTCGTGCTCGCGGCGGCGCAGTCGACCGGCTACGCGTTCCTGTTCAAGCAATCCAACGTCCTGACGAACGTCAACGCCGGCCGGCTGATCATCATCATCATCACGCTCACCGGTGGCACGACGCTGCTCATGTGGATGGGCGAGCAGATCACGAAGCGCGGCATCGGCAACGGGATCTCGCTCCTGATCTTCGCCTCGATCCTCGCCTATGCGCCGACCGGGATCAGCGGCTGGATCAACGGCGGCACGTCGGCACGCCTCTTCTTCCCGCTCGTCGCGCTCGGGATCGTCGTGGCGGTCGTGTTCGTGATGGAGGGGCAGCGGCGGATCCCGATCCAGTACGCGCGGCGCCAGCTCGGCAACCGGCAGACGTCCGGCGGCTCGACCTACATGCCGCTCAGCGTCGTGATGGCGGGCGTCATCCCGATCATCTTCGCCGCTGCGATTCTGGCCGTCCCGCAGACGGTCGGCAGCTTCAAGCCCGGCTGGAACAACTGGCTGACGGTGAACTTCAGCCCAACGGGCTGGAAGTACCTGCTCGCCGAGGCGCTCCTGATCATCATGATGACCTACTTCTATACGTCGGTCGTCTTCAACCCGGTCGATCAGGCCGACAACCTCCGCAAGTACAACGGCTACATCCCCGGCATCCGGCCGGGCCCGCCGACGGCGGCCTACTTCGACCGCGTCCTCAACCGGCTCACGTTCCCGGGCGCGCTGTTCCTCGCGGCCGTCGCCGTCGCGCCTTCCGTCTTCATCTCGGAGTTCAATTTCAACCAGGCGACCTACCGTGCCCTCGGCGGCACCTCGGTCCTGATCGTCGTCGGCGTGGCGCTCCAGACCATGCGACAGATGGAGTCGCAGATGGTCATGCGCCACTACGAAGGCTTCCTCCGGTAGCGAGGCGCGCATGAACATCCTCGTCCTGGGCCCGCAAGGGTCCGGTAAGGGCACGCAGGCGCAGCGGATCAAAGCGACGTACGGGATCCCGCACATCGCGACCGGCGACATCATCCGCGAGATGAAAGAGCTCCCGACCGACCTCGGGCGAGAGCTGAAGGCCGTCTACGACCGTGGCGATCTCGTCTCCGATGACCTCATGATCCGGCTGATCCGGGACCGGCTTTCGCGCGGCGACACCATCGGTGGTTTCATCCTCGACGGCTTCCCTCGCACTCTGCCGCAGGCCGAGGCGCTCGACGAGCTCCTCCGCGAGCTCGGCCGCAAGATCGACGCCGTGCTCGACCTCCAGGTGGTCGACCACGAGGTGCTGCTGCAGCGGATGCTCCGCCGCGCGGCCGAGGAGAGCCGCTCCGACGACACGCCGGAAGCGATCCGGCGGCGCCTCGAGCTCTACGAGCGCGAGACGGCGCCGCTCATCGATTACTACCGCTCGCACCAGGCGAACGTCGTCGGTATCCACGCAAGCCGCACGATCGAGGAGGTCTTCCGCGAGATCGCGGCTGCGCTCGACGAGGTCCAGCGCCACTCGAAGGTCGAAGCGTGATCGTCCGCAAGTCAGAAGCCGAGATCGAGGGCATGGCGCGCGCAGGCGCCCTCCTCGCGGAGACGCTCGCGCTGGTCGCCGAGCATCTCGAGCCCGGCGTCGAGATGCGCGAGCTCGATCGCATCGCCGACGAGCACATCGAGGCGAAGGGCGGCCACCCGACCTCGAAGGGCTACAAGGGCTTCCCGGCCGCGCTGTGCATTTCACCGAACTCGATGGTCGTGCACGGGATTCCCGACGACTATCGCGCGCGGGAAGGCGACCTGATCTCCCTCGACCTCGGCGTCACACTCGACGGGCTCGTCGCCGACAGCGCGGTGACGCTGCCGGTCGGCGAGATCTCGCCCGAGGCGCGGCGGCTCCTCGACGTCTGCCGCGAGGCGCTCGGTGCGGGTATCGACCAGGCACGGGTCGGCAACCGGCTCTCCGACATCTCGCACGCCATCCAGGTCGTCGTCGAGACGGCGGGCTTCTCCGTCGTGCGCAGTCTTGTCGGGCACGGCGTCGGCCGCTCCTACCACGAGGACCCGCAGATCCCGAACTACGGGCCGGCGGGCCGCGGGCCGTTGCTGCAGGAGGGGATGACACTGGCGATCGAGCCGATGATCACGGCCGGCGAGCCGGACGTCTACGTCCACGCCGACGAGTGGTCGATCTCCTCCGTCGACGAATCTCTCGCCGCGCATTTCGAGCACACCGTCGCGGTCACTTCCAACGGCCCCAGGGTCCTGACAACGGCAAAAGCCGCTTTGCTACGATGACCGCCTTCGCGCGCGGCTCTAGCCGCGCGCGTGTGCGCGTCTGAGGCTCCTATTCACTGAAGGGAATTTGCCTACCAAGGAAGAGAAGATCGAGGTTGAAGGCGAGGTCGTCGAAGCGCTCCCGAGCACGATGTTCCGGGTGCAGCTCGACGGGGGTGGCCACACCGTGCTCGCGACCATCTCCGGGAAGATGCGGAAGCACTACATCAGGATCCTCCCGGGCGACAAGGTCAAGGTCGAGCTCAGCCCCTACGACCTCAACCGCGGTCGAATCACCTACAGGCACCGTTAGAGATGAAAGTCCGTCCGTCCGTCAAGCCCATGTGCGAACGCTGCCGCGTGATCAAGCGGCACGGCACGACCATGGTCATTTGCTCCAACCCGCGTCACAAGCAAAGGCAGGGCTAAGTGGCACGCATCGCCGGAGTCAACCTTCCGAACCAGAAGCGGCTCGAGATCGGGCTGACCTACATCTACGGGATCGGCCAGCCGACCGCGCGCAAGGTCGCCGTCGAGCTCGGCCTCAACCCGGACACGAAGGTCAAGGACCTCACCGACGAAGAGGTCACGAAGCTCCGCAACTACATCGACTCGGAGCTCGAGGTCGAGGGTGACCTGCGCCGCGACCGGCAGCAGGCCATCAAGCGGCTCTCCGAGATCGGTGCGTACCGCGGTATCCGCCACCGGCGCGGCCTGCCGGTGAACGGGCAGCGGACGAAGACGAACGCCCGCAGCCGCAAGGGCCCGAAGAAGACCGTCGGACGCGGCAAGAAGGCGGCGAAGTAGCGTGCCTGGAGCGAGAAGGCCAGCGGCCACGCGCGGCCGCACGCGTCGCCGCGTCCGCAAGAACATCGCGATCGGCCAGGCGCACATCAAGACGAGCTTCAACAACACGATCGTGGCCCTGACCGACCGCGAGGGGAACGTCATCGCGTGGGAGTCCGCCGGCTCCGCCGGCTTCAAGGGCTCGCGCAAGTCGACGCCGTTCGCCGCGCAGGTCACCGCCGACGCCGCGGCGCGGAAGGGGATGGAGCACGGGCTGCAGAAGGTCGAGGTCTTCGTCAAGGGGCCGGGCTCCGGCCGGGAGACGGCGATCCGCTCGCTCCAGGCGGCCGGCCTCGAGATCCTGTCCGTCAAGGACGTGACGCCGCAGGCGCACAACGGCGTCCGGCCGCGCAAGAGGCGGAGGGTCTAGGATGGCCCGCGATCTAGGCCCGAAGTGCCGCCTCTGCCGCCGCGAGGGGATGAAGCTCTTCCTCAAGGGCGAGCGGTGCCTGACGGAGAAGTGCGCGATCGAGCGTCGCTCGTATCCGCCGGGCGAGCACGGCCGGGGCCGCATCAAGCAGAGCGAGTACCTGCTGCAGTTGCGCGAGAAGCAGAAGGCGCGCCGCTACTACGGCCTGCTCGAGAAGCAGTTCCGCAACTACTACGAGAAGGCGTCCAAGCGCTCCGGCGTGACGGGCGAGGAGCTGTTGCGGATGCTGGAGACCCGGCTCGACAACGTCGTCTACCGGCTCGGCTTTGCCGCCTCGCGCGCGCAGGCCCGGCAGCTCGTCCGCCACGGGCACTTCCACGTCAACGGCCGGCGGGTCAACATCCCGAGCTACCAGGTACGTCCCGACGACGTCGTCACCGTCCCGCCGAGCTCCTCGGCGCAGCAGGTGATCCGGGACGCGACGGATCTCGTCTCGACCGTCGCCCCGTGGCTCCAGGCCGACCACGACGGGCTCACCGGCAAGGTTCTGAAGCAGCCCGAGCGTGACGAGATCGATACGCCGGTGCAGGAGAGTTTGATCGTCGAGCTCTACTCGAAGTAACGGAAAGAGGGAATCTTCTTGGCTACACGTGAAATGGACTTCCAGATCCCGAAGATCGTCCACGAGGACGTGGACGACCACCGCGGGGTCTTCGGCATCGAGCCGCTCGACCGCGGCTTCGGTCACACCTTTGGCAACTCGCTGCGGCGCGTGCTGCTCTCCTCCCTGGAGGGCGCCGCCGTGACGTCGGTGAAGGTCGAGGGCACGGCTCACGAGTTCACGACCCTGCCGGGCGTCCGCGAAGACGTCACGGACATCATCCTCAATCTCAAGAACCTCGTCTCGCGGCTGCACGGCGAGTCGCCCGAGATCGAGGTGCACATCGCGAAGAAGGGTCCGGGCTCGGTCACGGCCGCCGACATCGAGGCGCCCGCCGACCTCGAGATCCTCAACCCGGAGCTCGAGATCGCGAACCTGTCCGACAAGGGGCGGCTCGAGATCACGCTGACGATCGGCCGCGGCCGCGGCTACTCGCCGGCGGAGCTCAACCGCGGGCCGCAGCACACGATCGGGGTCATCCCGATGGACTCGATCTTCTCGCCGGTGCGCCGCGTCGCGTACCAGGTCGAGGCTGCACGCGTCGGGCAGCGGACGGACTACGACAAGCTCACGCTCGACATCACGACCGACGGTTCGGTCGAGCCGAAGGACGCGCTCGCCGAGGCCGCCGAGATCCTGATCCGGCAGCTCGCGATCTTCACCGACCTCGACCGGATCGAGGGCTTCGGGGAGGCCGCGCCGGTCGACGGCGGCGGTGTCTCGCCCGAGGCGGCGCTCGCGCACGGGATGGAGAACTTCCCGATCGAGGAGCTCGAGCTCGGCGTGCGCTCGTACAACTGCCTCAAGCGGGTCGGGATCGAGACGATCGGCGACCTCGTGATGAAGTCCGAGCAGGAGCTGGCCGCGATCCCGAACTTCGGCAAGAAGTCGATCGAGGAGGTGCGCGAGACGCTCGCGCAGCACGGCCTCAACCTCCGCGGCGAGAACGGCTCAGGCGGCTACGAGTAGCGGTCGCTGATGCGCCACGCTCGCACAGGGAAGAAGCTCGGCCGCGATTCGGCGCACCGCAAGGCGCTGTACTCCAACCTGACGTGCTCGCTCATCGAGCACGGCCGGATCCGGACGACCGAGGCGAAGGCGAAGGCCGTGAAGCCCTTCGCCGAGCAGATGATCACGCTCGGCCGGCGCGGCGATCTCCACGCGCGCCGGCAGGCGCTCTCCGTGCTCCGCTCGCAGGAGATGGTGCACAAGCTGTTCGACGACGTCGGGCCGCGGATGGCGGACCGGCCGGGCGGTTACTCGCGGATCGTCAAGCTCGGCCACCGAGCCGGCGACGCCGCCGAGATGGTCTACCTCGAGCTCGTCGACTTCGAGCCGTAGTCGTTAGCTGGCGACCGGCGCGCCGAGCAGGCTGCCGAGGCCGGCGCTGATCGCGACGATCAGGACGCCTGCGAACGTGACGATGCCCAGGGCGCGGATGAACGTGTCCTGGAAGAACCGGTAACGGAAGTACGCGAGCATCAGTAGTTCGAACGCCACCACGGCGACGGCAAAGATGAGCGCCACGTGGTAGTTCGTGATCAGGAACGGCAGGGAGTGGAGGATGCCGCCGAGGAAGGTCCCGCCGCCGGTGATCAGCCCGCGTGCCCAGGGGCTGCCCCGGCCGGTGAGCTCTCCCGTGTCGGAGAGTCCCTCAGAGAAGCCCATACTGATGGCCGCCCCGATCGACGTCGCAAGGCCGGCGATGAAAGCAAAGCGCGTGTCGTGCGAGGCGAGTACGACCGCGAAGATCGGCGCCAGCGTCGAGAGCGAGCCGTCGATGAGACCGACCATCGCCGGCTGGACCTTCTGGAGGAGAAAGGTATGCTCGTCGCTCACAAGTAGAGTATATCAGACAATGTGCAAACGCCTAGAGCATAAGGCGCACCTGACAAACGCGGTCAGGATGCCCTGACGTGCGCTTGATCCTGACGATCGAGTACGACGGCACGCCGTTCCGCGGCTGGGCGACGCAGCCCGGCCTGCCGACGGTGGAGGCCGCCCTCGGGCAGGCCCTCGCCGAGACCTTCCCGTCGGTGGAGAGGCTCGCCGTCGCGGGCCGCACGGACACGGGCGTCCACGCGCTCGGCCAGGTCGCCTCGGTCGACGTCGAGGGCGGGCCGCCGCCGGAGCGCGCCGCCGCCGCCCTCAATCCGCGCCTCCCCGACGAGATCACGGTGCTCTCGTCCGCCGAGGCGCCCGCAGGTTTCCACGCCCGGCACTCCGCGCGCTCGCGCAGCTATCGCTACCGGCTCTACACACGCTCGACGCGGTCGCCGTTCGAACTCCGCCGGAGCTGGTGGCTTCCCCAGCCGCTCGACGAGGACGCTCTGGCGGCCGCCGCCGTCGCCCTCGCCGGGGAGCACGACTTCCGGGCCTTCACGCCGTCGCAGACCTACCACGCCGTCTTCGTCCGCGCCGTTGAGCGGGCGGAGTGGATCCGGCGCGGCGACCACCTCGACTTCGAGATCACGGCGAACAGCTACCTCCGCCACATGGTGCGCAGCCTGGTCGGCACGATGGTCGAGACGCCCGCGGCGATCCCGGGCCTGCTCGACGGCCGCGCACGCGCCGAAGCCGGCATCACGGCACCGCCGTGGGGCCTGTACCTCGTGGCCGTGTCTTACTAAGTAACAGTCTGTTACTTGGTGAGGAGGAAGGTGGCGATCTCGCCGGGCGCGAGCTCGAGGCCGCCGTCGAGCTCCTCCTCCTCGTCGAGCCGGATGCGCCGGGCGGGCAGGCTCAGGCTGAGCGACTCGGGCTGCGGATTCGGGTTGAAGACGCGCAGGACGAGGCCCCTGCCGTCCTCCGCCGGCTTGAGGCACGAGAAGACGACATCGCCGCCGAGCTCGAGCTGGGTGTCGAACGGATCGCCGCGGAGGAAGTCGGTGCGGTAGTCCTGGCTTGCCCGGACGAGTGCAGCGTTCGACAGCGTCTCGCCGTCGAAGCGGAGCGCGTACTCGAAGACGTGGCGGCCGCGGCACTGGCCGTCGGGCGTGGGGATGTCCGGCCCGGCCCCGAGCGGCCGCGTCGGCAGGCCGGGAGGCCGCGAGATCGTGCCGACGCAGCGCAACAGCGTCAGCCGCAGCCCGTCCTCCGAGGCCTCGTACTCCGGCAGGCCCTTCGTGAGCAGGACGAGGGAGCCGAGCGCGACGGCGCCGAGTGTGTGCGCCGTCGGCACCGGCGGCTCGACCCAGTCCGCGCGCGGAGGCGGCAGCAGGAGCGGACGGCGGACGACCGCGAACTGGCTCTCGGCCCTCACCTCGTCTGAGATGTCGTCGGAGCGGACGAGTACCCGAAGCCGGTGGTCTTCGGCCTCGTTCTCGACGATGCTCGTCACTTCGAGGCGGTCGAGATTCGCGGCCCGAATCGTCGTCTGGATCCGGATCCCCGGGAGCTCGTGCTCGAGCACCTGCGTGTTGCCGGTCCGTCGACTGCTGACCAGCTGCGCCGACGTGGTCCTGCCGCCGGGGCAAAACGTGTACAGGTCGCCGACGTCCGGCTCGTCCTCGAAGAGAAGCAGGTCGGCGATCGGCTCGAGGTCGATCCGCTTCCGAGAAGTGGCGAGCCGTTCCGGTCGTCGGCTGGAGAAGCCGTCGAGCTCGTACAGCTCCCCCTCTACGACGCGGCGCCGGCGGAACGGCAGAGTGTTCACGAGCGCGCCGCCGACTCCGAGCGCCTCCCGCTCGACGAAATCGAGCATCCGGTCGAGCTGCCCGTAGCGGACGAGCATGTCCCGGTGCACCTCGTCGCACGAGCAGCCGCAGATCGAGTCATGCGGCTGGTTGCGGAGCAGGTCGCGCCACGCGAGCCGCAGGTTTGCCGCGGGATCCGGCGCGTCCTCCCGCAGCGTGCGCAGCGCCGCGGCCGTCTCGATCGAGAGCAGCCGCCGCTCGGCGCGGTCGTTCGCCTGCTTGAGGTAGATCCGTGCCGAGTTGACGCCGCGCAGGAGGTTCTGCAGCCGGCTGCCGACGAGCTCGCCCTCGTAGACCGGAAGTCCGTCGGCGTCGGGCGTGTGCTCGTCGTAGCGGCCGATCCTGAACTGCGCTCCGAAGGTGCTCCCCAGCCCGTCGAGGATCTGTGGCAGCTCGGGCTCGATCGGCAGGTGATCGGAGCCGTTCGCGAGCACGATCTCGTCCTGGCCCGCGGCGGACACGACCTCTGCGAACCGCTCGACGATCGCGCGAAGGCGCTCCTCGGCGTCGTGAAACCACGTGAGGCGCGCGAAGTTGTCGTAGTGGGGGAGCATCTGGCAGGCGACGACCTCCGCGGAACCGGCACGCCAGCGGAAGACGACGCCGACTTCGTCGACCTCGTCCCCCATGCCGCGCGAGAAGAGGAACGTGCGGATGCCGAAGCCCGCCAGGATCTGCGGCAGCTGCGCCGGATGGCCGAAGCTGTCGGGGAGGTAGCCGGCGCCGCTCGGCTCGACCCCGAAGCGCCGGCAGACGCGGCGACCGAGCAGGAGGTTGCGGACGAGCGACTCGCCCCCCACGAGGATCTCGTCCGGGAGGACGTACGACGGGCCGACCTCGAGCCGTCCGGCGTCGAGCAGCGGCTGCAGCCGCCCCGCATTCTCCGGCCGCACCTCGAGATAGTCCTCGAGCACGATCGCCTGCCCGTCGAGCGTGAAGGACGTGAACGACGGGTCGCGTTCGAGCGTGTCCAGGACGCCGTCGACGACCGAGCCGAGACGCAGCCGGAAGAACTCGAATGGCAGATACCACTCGCGATCCCAGTGCGTGTGCGGGACGACGAGATAGCGAAAGTCGGAAACCTCGGACACCGCCGGAGCCTACTGAGAGGCCGTCGATACGATCGCCGCATGCGGTTCGAGACCGTTCTCTTCGACCTCGACGGCACCGTGGTCGACTCCGGCGCGATCATCCTCGCCTCGATGCGGCACGCCACCCGTGAGGTGCTCGGCCGCGAGTACTCCGACGAAGAGCTGATGCAGACCGTCGGCGGGCCGGGGCTCGAGGCGCAGATGCACGCGCTTGCGCCCGAACAGGTGGAGCGGCTCGTCGACGTCTATCGCGCGCACAACGAGCCGCTGCACGACGAGCTCGAGGCGTGTGCCGGCATGGAGGACGTGCTCGTGAAGCTCCACGAGGAGGGCCGGAGGCTCGGCGTGGTGACCGCCAAGCGACGCTCGACCGTCGAGCTCGCCTTCGCCAACGTCCCGCTCGGCCATCTCTTCGAGACGATCGTCGGCGGCGACGAGACGGAGCGGCACAAGCCGGACCCGGAGCCGCTGCTGCTCGGCGCCGAGCGGCTCGGAGCGGATCCTGCCGCGACCGCCTACGTCGGCGACTCGCCCTTCGACATGCGCGCCGCGAAGGCGGCGGGAATGTTCGCCGTCGCCGTGACGTGGGGCCGGATCCACGACCGAGCGCGACTCGAGGCCGAGCAGCCGGACGCGATGGTCGACCGCGCCGAGGAGCTCCTTGGCGTCCTCTAAGACCGCGACAGCGGCCACGCGCGCGGCAGAGCTGCGCGAGGTCCTCAACCGCGCGCTCATCGCCTACCACGTCGAGGACGCGCCGATGATGGAGGACGCCGCCTACGACGTCCTCTACGACGAGCTCGTGGCGCTCGAGGAGGAGCATCCCGAGCTGGTCACGCCCGACTCGCCGACGCGGCGGGTCGGTGGCCTGTCGGACAAGTTCCAGAAGGTCCAGCACCTGGAGCCGATGGGCTCGCTCGAGAAGGTGACCACCGAGGAGGGGCTGCGGAAGTGGGACGAAGACGTCCGCAAACGGCTCGGCTCCGACGCCGCGGTCGCCTACGTCCTCGAGCCGAAGATCGACGGGCTCGCGGTCAATCTCACCTACGAGGACGGCGTCTTCGTGCGCGGGGCGACTCGCGGCGACGGCGTGCAAGGCGAAGACGTCTCACCGAATCTGCGGACGATCAGAGCGATCCCGCTGCGCCTGGAGGGTGATCCTCCGGCCGTGATCGAGGTTCGCGGCGAGGTGTACCTGCCCATCTCGGGCTTCAACGAGTTGAACGAGCGCCTCGCCGGAACCAATCAGAAGCTCGCGCCGAACCCGCGCAACGCTGCGGCCGGCAGTCTGCGCCAGAAGAACTCGGCGATCACCGCGGACCGCCCGCTCTCGATCTGGGTCTACGGTGCCGGCCACCGTCAGGGCGTCACGTTCGAGACGCAGTTCGAGATGCTCGAGTGGCTGCGCGGGCACGGCCTGCGCACCAACCCCTACGCAGAGCGGCTCGAGGCGATCGAGGAGGTCGCCGCCGCGTGCGTCGAGTGGGAAAAACGGCGGCTGGAGCTCGACTACGAGATCGACGGCGTGGTGATCAAGGTCGACTCGCTCGCCCAGCAGCGCAGGCTCGGAGCCCTGCACTCCCGGCCTCGCTGGGCACGCGCGTACAAGTGGGCGCCCATGACGGCGGTGACGCGGCTGCACGAGATCCGCATCCGGGTCGGGCGCACCGGCGCGCTCAACCCGTGGGCGGTGCTGGAGCCGGTCGAGGTCGGCGGCGTCACCGTCTCGCGCGCCACGCTGCACAACGAAGAGGACATCAACCGCAAGGGAATCCGGGCGGGGGACGACGTCATCGTGCAGCGCGCGGGCGATGTCATCCCACAGGTCGTCGGTCCCGCCGGGCCGCACCGGCGAGGAACGAAAGAGTTCCGGATGCCGACCCACTGCCCGGTCTGCGGCACCAAGATCGTCAAGCCGGAGGGCGAGGCGATGCACCGCTGCCCGAACCGCGCGTGCCCGTCGCGCGGCCTGGAGACGCTGATCGACTGGGTCTACGGCCCGGCGGACATCGAGGGAGTCGGCGAGAAGACCATGCGGACGCTGTGGGAGAAGGGGCTCGTCCGCTCGCTCCCCGATCTCTATCGCCTGCGGAAGGAGCAGCTGCTCGAGCTCGACGGATTCGGCGAGATCTCCGCCACGAACGCGATCGAGCAGATCGAGGCCTCGCGCCGGCGCGTTCCGTTCTCGCGCGTGCTGCTCGGGCTCAACATCCCCGGCATCGGCTGGGTCCTCGCCCAGAATCTCGCGGGGCACTTCGAGACGATCGAGCGGCTGATGGCTGCAACGCCCGAGGAGATCGCCGAGGTCGAAGGCTTCGGGCCCGACCGGGCGGAGGCCGTCGCGGAGTGGTTCGACGACGCGGACAACCGCGCGCTGGTCGAGGAGCTGCGCGCCGTCGGCCTGCGCCTCGAGGCGGCTGAGGACGAGCGGCCGAAGAAGGGGCCGCTCACCGGCAGCACCTACGTGATCACCGGCACGCTCGAGCGCTTCTCCCGCGAGGATGCGACCGCGCGACTGGAGGCGCTCGGCGCGAAGGTGACGGGCTCCGTGTCGGCGAAGACGACGGGCCTGGTGGTCGGCGAGGAGCCGGGCGCCTCGAAGCTGACGAAGGCGCAGAAGGCCGAAGTGCCGATCCTCTCCGAGAGCGACCTCCTCGCGCTGCTCGGCGAGTCCTAGCTGGAGGCCGCCGCGCGCGCGAGTACCTGGGCGAAGCGGTTCTGCGAATCCTCGGCGTTCGGCACCCGCACCGGGCTTCCGTTTTCGAGGATCGAGAAGGCGTAGCGGTCGCCGACGAAGCCAGAGAGCGCCGACGAGTTGCTCGTCGTGCCCGTCTTGGCGCGCACGAGGCCGCGGGCCGGCGCCATGCGCATGCGGTGCACGAGCGTCCCCGTCTCGCCGGCGATCGGCAGAGCGGGGACGACATAGGGTCGCAGGTCGCTGTCCTGCCACATCGTGCGCAGCAGCGTTGCGAGGCCGACGGGCGTCCAACGGTCGAGGAGCGAGAGGCCGGAGCCGTCGACCGTCCGGACGCCTCCCAACGGCACGCCGGCATCGCCGAGCAGCCGCCGCTCCACTGCGACGCCGGCCGCGGAGGAGCCGCCGCTGCCCTGCACCGCGCCGATCTCCTTCAGCAGCATCTCCGCGTAGAAGTTGTCGCTGAAGACGTCCATGTGGCGCACAAGCGTGGCGAGCCGTGCCGACGTGACCTCGCCCAGCTGAACCGCCTGCGCCGAGGCGACGCCGACCGCAGTCCCGCCGTGCACGGTGACGCCCGCGTGGCGCAGGTCGCGCCGGAAGGCCTGGGCCGCCATCAGCGCGGGCAGCCTCGTCTCGTACCGTCCCGTCCACCCACGGTTGACGACGAGTGCCGAGAGCGCAGGCGACTGGTGGAGGTAGAAGTCCGGCTTCCAGCCGAGGCCCGTGCGGCGCGTGTCGAACCAGCTCTCGTCGCCGAGGATCCGGCCGCTCACGTGCTTGATCCCGGTCGCAGTCACCTGGCGCGCGAGCGAGTTCAGCTGGGCGAAGGACAGCGCCGGGTCCCCGTAGCCCTTGAGCACGAGGTTTCCCCGCCACGTCGCTCCGTCCTGCTGGCCCTCGCCGAGCACGTCGGTGTCGATTCGGAATGAGGGGCCGAGCGCGGTCAGGGCGGCATAGGTCGTGGCGAGCTTCTCGTTCGAGGCCGGCCTGAGCGCGAGCAGCGGGTTGTGGACGAAGAGCGTGGCGCCGGTCTGCAAGTCGAGGACGATCGCGCCGGTGCGGCCGGGGCTGATGTGGCGTGCATGCAGCGCTCTCGCAAGATGCGCCTGGAACTCGCTGCGAGACCCTGCCTGCGCGGCCGGGACGAGCAAGAACGCGACAATTGCCACTGCCGTTGCGGCGAGACGGAGAGGCACGGTCTCTCTATTCTTCAAGCGACAGGCCAAACGTCAAGCTGGATGGGTCAGCCCACTCCGGAAGATGGGCCGGGCGGCCCATTCCCGTTGGCCCGCCACCGTTCGATAATCGGGGGTCATGCCGCTGCGGGACGAAATTGCGGAGCTGCTCAGGATGCCCGAGGACGGTGTCGGGGCACCAACCCTCGACGTCATCGAGTCGACGCTGACCGACGGCTACGCCGAAGCGCTCGCGCTCGAGGCCGAGCGCACACGGATCGAGCGGCGGCTCGGCGAGGTCGCGCGAGACGCGGGCGGGGAGGAGAACCTTCGGGAGTTCGCCCGGCTCGCAGAGTCGCTCGAGGCCGCCGACGGAGAGCTGGAGAGCCTCCGCTCGCTCCTCCGCAACCTTCAAGCGCGACGCCGACTCGCGCGCGGCGGCAGCGCCTAGACAATCCCGCTGCGGACGGCGTAGACGGCCGCCTGGATGCGGTTGTCGATCTGAAGCTTCATCAGGATGTTCGAGATGTGGTTCTTCACTGTCTTCGGGCTGATGTGGAGCTCGGCCGCGATCACCGCGTTGTCCTTGCCATTCGCGATCAGCTTCAGCACCTCGATCTCGCGCTCCGAGAGCTCCGCGCGGATCATCTCCTCGATCTCCGGCTGTGCGCTCGTGGCCCGGATCCGCTGCAGCACCTTCGCAGCGATGTGGGGAGAGATCAGCGCCTCGCCCCGGGCCGCCGCCCGGATGCCCGAGACGAGCTCCTGGATCGAGGCGTCCTTGAGGAGATAGCCGCAGGCGCCGGAGAGGATCGCGTCGGTGACGTCTGAGTCCTCGTCCGAGATCGTGAGCATCACGACCCGTGTCAGCGGCGAGACCTCCGCGATGTGGCGGGTCGCCTCGACGCCTCCCATTGCCGGCATGTTGAGGTCCATCACGACGACGTCCGGCGTGAGCTCGCTCACGTGCGTGACGGCCTCTGCGCCCGTCGCGGCCTCACCCACGATCGCGAGCCCCTGCTCCTCGAGCAGGTTCCGCAGACCTGTGCGGAAGAGGTCGTGGTCGTCGACCAGGAGCACACGGAGTGGCTCCGTGTGCCGTTGCTCGGCAGTTTCCACCAGCTCCGTCACCGCGAATCCCCTCCTCTCGCGGCGCCAGTGTACTCAGTAAAGCGTGATGGTGACGGTGCGCCGCCCCCAGGCCGCACACTGGGAGGGCGTCATCCAGAGGTCGATGATGTTGCCCTTGATCCCGCCGCCGACGTCTGCGGCCACGCCGTTGCCGTAGCCGGGGACGTACATCTTGGTGCCGAGCGGGATCACGGAGGGGTCGACTGCGACGACGCCCGGCCCTACGGGCATGCCGGTCGCGGTGCGGCCCGACAGGTCGTAGCAGGTGGCGCTCACGGTGAGTTGCCGCTTGCCCGTCGGCGCCGAAGTCGTCGGCTGCTGCAGCGTCTGCGACTTCTGCTGAGCGGCCTGTGCCTGCGACTCGACGCTGCGTACCTGTTCCGCACGAAGACGCTCCTGCGCCCGCAGGGAGGAGACATACGCGGCCCGGGACGCGGCCGCCGCTGTGAGCCTCTGCCCGGACTGCCGGGCGGCGGCCAGCGAGCGGTCGAGTCGCCGCTTCTCCACCGCAAGCAGGTGTTGCGACCGGAGTAGGCGGCGATGAGCCGCGGCCGTCGCCGCGACGATCTGGCGGCTCTGGTCAGCCACGCGCGACAGGTCGGCGAGCTGGTTGAGGCCCGTGCTGAGCGACTTCGCTCCGAGCACGACGGCGACCGGATCGACGTCGCCCTGTTCGTACAGGGCGCGGAGCTCGAGGACCAGGCTGCGCCGGCTCGCCTTGAAGGAGGCCTCGTCCGCGGTCAGCTCGGCCTCGAGGGACGCCTGCCGCGCCCGAAGATCGGCCTCCTCCGTCTGGAGCGAGCCGAGTCGCGCGCGCCATTCCTGCAGCTGCGAGTCGAGCGCGTAGAGGCTGAGCAGCGCCTGATGTGTCCGCGTGCCGAGTTGTTGCATCGTGGCGTCGGAGCTCGTCTGCGCGCCGCCTCCGGTGCCCGGAGCTGCAAGCGCGGCCGACGCTGTGAGCGTGAGCACAGCAGTAGCCAGGGCGCCGAACCGCACGGCGCGAGATCTCCTCCCCCGCAGCATGAAGGGCTGACCGTACTGGACGGCGCAAGGCCCTTGCGGCAGGTGCGGTAGCGCGCTTCCGGGAACGTAGTACCGGATTGCAGCGTTTTCGTGACGGTTCTCCGTGCGGGCATCCGGCAGGCTTGTTACCGTCCACCGCTTGTGACGGGCGGGAGGACGTCATTGCGCGTGCCGCGGCGGCTAGTTGCGCTCCTGGCACTTCTGACCGGTCTGCTTTTTGCAGGCCTGCTCGGGGCCTCGGCACCGCGTGCGCACGCGGACCAGATCAGTGCGAAGCGCGCACAGGCCCAGGGCGTCCTCGCGCAGCTGCAATCCCTCGATGCGAAGGCGCAGCGGGCGAACAGCGCCTACCAGGCGGCGACCCAGAAGCTCCGAATCGTGGAGCAGAGGCTTCGGGTAAACCACCAGGCGCTCGGCGTCGCTCGCGGCAACTTCGCGCGCGCGCAGCGCGCGCTTGCGAGACGCCTCGTCGCGATCTACACGTCGCAGGACGAGCAGTCTTCGCTCGCTGTCCTCCTCGAGGCCCGCAGTATCGACGACCTCATGTCGCGCATCGAGGCCGCCAACTCGATGTCGAAGCAGGACACGGCACTCATCCAGCAGGTCGTCGGGTTCCAGCACCAGATCGCGCACCGGCGGACGCTGCTGCGTAACGAACGCGCCCGGCAGCACCGGCTCGTCGCGGCGCGCGCGGCGGAGCGCAACCGGATCGAGGGCAGGCTCGCCTCAGAGCGGCAGCTCTACAGCTCGGTCCGCTCCCAGATCCAGCAGATGATCTCCGCGCAGCGTGCGCAGCAGGCCGCGGCGGCCCGCGCCGCGAGAGTCGCGCAGACCCAGGTTGCGAGCCCGAAGGTCAGTTTCGGGGCCGGTCCCGCGAGCACGTCCGTCGCGGGTGCCCGCTACAGCAGCGTCGTGGGCATCGCCGAGCGCTATCTCGGCGTCCCGTATGCGTGGGGCGGCGAGAGTCCCAGTGGCTTCGACTGCTCGGGGCTCGTCGCGTACGTGTATGCCCAGGTGGGCGTTTCGCTGCCGCACTACACCGTGGCGCAGTACAACTACGCCGACTCGGTCTCGGTCTCGCGGAGCCAGCTCGAGCCCGGCGACCTCGTCTTCTTCGCGGGTCTCGGCCACGTCGGCATCTACGTCGGCGGCGGGTCGTTCATCCATGCGCCGCACACCGGCTCCGTCGTCCGCATCGACAGCCTCAGTGGAGGCTGGTACGCGTCGGAGTACGACGGCGCGAAGCGGATTCTCGGCTAAGAACTCAGCCGGCTTCGTACAGCCGCTCGATCTCGTCGGCGAAGTGCTCGTGGATCACCCTGCGACGTAGCTTCAGCGTCGGCGTCACTTCGCCCTCCTCCTGGGAGAAGTCCCGCGGAAGGATCACGAATCGCTTGATCTGCTCGACGCGCATCCGGTCGCGGTTGACGTCGTCCACGAGCTCTTGCACGAGCTTCTGCGAGTCGCGGCCGCTCGAGGCGAGCTCGGCTTCGTCCAGTGTCACCAGCGCCGTCACGTAGGGGCGCCGGTCGCCGACGACAAGCGCCTGCGAGACGAAGCGCGACGACTTGAGAGCGTTCTCGAGGTTCTGCGGGGCGATGTTCTTGCCGCCGGCGGTGATGATCAGGTCCTTCTTCCGGTCGGTGATCCGCAGGAAGCCCTCGTCGTCGATCTCGCCCACGTCGCCGGTGCGGAGCCAGCCGTCTTCGGTCAGCGCCTCGGCCGTCGCCTCGGGATCCTTGTAGTAGCCCGCGAAGACGGAAGGACTGCGGATCAGGATCTCGCCGTCGTCCGCGAGCCGGACCTCGGCGCCCTCGACCGGCCGGCCGACCGTGCCGATCCGGAAGTCGCCGGGCTCGTTGACGGTCGCCGAGCTCGCCGTCTCGGTCAGGCCGTAGCCCTCGATCACCGGCACGCCGAGCGAATGGAAGAACTCCATCACGTCGGTGGAGAGCGGCGCGGCCCCGGAGACGCCGACGCGTAGGCGACCGCCCAGCCGCTCGCGCACCTTGGCGAACACGAGCCGGTCGGCCAGTCGCTGTTGCAATGCGAGGACGCCGCCCACCGGAGCTCCCTCTCGGCGAGCGCGGCTCGTGCGCGCGCCGACCCCGAGCGCCCACAACCCGATCCGGCTGCGCAGGCCGCCGGCGCGCTCGATCTCGCCGAGCGCGTTCGCGTGCACCTTCTCGTAGACGCGCGGAACGGCCGGCAGGATCGTGGGGCGCAAGGTCGCGAGCGCCTCCGGCACGCGCGCGACGTCGGCGACGAGCGCGACGGTCGCGCCGCGATGGGTCGCTGCCTGGTGCGCCAGCCGGCCGTAGCTGTGGGCCAGCGGCAGGAAGAGGAGGACGATGTCGTCGGGCTGGTTCATCCCTTCGACGACGCGGATCGCCGCGGTGACGAGGTTGCGGTGCGTGAGCATGCAGCCCTTCGGCGGCCCGGTTGTCCCGGACGTGTAGATCAGCGTGGCGAGGTCGTCCTCCTCGACCGGCTCCGGCTGCAGGTGCCTTGCGAGGCGCCCGTCGGACTCGAGCTTCTCGAGCCAGTCGAAGGGGATGATCTCCCGCAGGTTCGGCAGCGACCCGCGGACGGAGACGAGCTTCCGGGTCTGATCCTCGTCCTCGGTGAAGGCGAGCACCGCCTCGCAGTGGCCGAGGATGTATTCGCACTCCTTCGCGGAGCTCGTCGGATAGAGCCCGACGACGACGGCGCCGACGGACATCACCGCCCAGTCGAGCAGGATCCACTCGAGCCGGGTGCGCGAAAGGACTGCCACCCGGTCGCCGTGGCGCACGCCGCGCGCCAGCAGCCCCTGCGCCAGCGCTGAGACACGTTCCCCCGCCTCGTCCCACGAGACGGGCCGCCAGTCGTCCGCCGTCTCCTCGAGATACGCAGGCCCGGCCGGCGCGTCGCGGACGGCATCGCGCCAGAGCTCGGGCGTAGTGCGGCTCTCCATGGGCAGAATCGTATGCAGGGAAGGCGATTAAAAACGAGAATTCGGGCAGTCCCTAACTAAACTGGGACTTCTTATGCGGACCATCTGGAACGGATCGATCAGCTTCGGCCTCGTCAACATCCCCGTTGGGCTTGCGCTCGCAACCCAGCGGCAGGACGTTTCGTTCCGCACGCTGCATCGCGAGTGCGGCACGCCGATCAAGCAGAAGCGTTACTGCCCCGTGCACGAGCGGGACGTCGAGCCCGACGAGCTCGTCAAGGGCTGGGAGTTTGCGAAGGGCCAGTACGTCCTCGTCGAGGAGGCCGACCTCGAAGCCGTCGCGCTGACGCGCTCGCAGTCGATCGCGATCCTCCGCTTCGTCCGGCTCGAGGATGTCGATCCCGTTTTCTTCGACCGCACGTACTACCTTGCGCCGGCCGACGCCGACGCGCAGCGGAAGCCGTACGTCCTCTTGCTGCGCGCGATGGAGGACTCGGGGATGGCCGCCGTCGGCAAGTTCGTGCTCTGGGGCAAGGAGAACCTCTGCCTCATCCGCGCCAAGGCCGGTGCCCTGCTGCTCGAGACGCTCTTCTTCGCCGAGGACGTCAGGGCGCGGGACGAGATCGAGGAGGCCGTCGCCGAGACCAAGGTGCAGGAGGCGGAGTTGAAGCTCGCAGAGCAAGTCATCTCGAGCCTCGCCGGAGAGTGGACGCCGGAGGACTTCGAGAACGACTACCGGCGTGATCTCGCGCAGATGCTCGAGGCGAAGCTGGCCGGCCAGGAGATCGTCGCGCCGGAGCCCGTCGCCGAGGCGCCTGTGATCGACCTGATGGAGGCCTTGCGGCAGAGCGTGGCCGACGCGCAGAGCCGCCGCACCGAGAAGGACTCCAAGAACGGGAAAGCCGCCTCGAAGGGCGGCTCTGGTTCCCGGTCTCGCAAGGCGACGGCGAAGAAGTCCGCCTGACGCCCGAGGGCTGAGTGCAGCCTGCCTAGGCTGCCGACTGGTGCTGCCGGGCTGCCAGTTGCTGCTGCGTCATCGCGAAGAGGTACTTGTCGATTTTGCCCTGATAGATCGGCACTCCCTCTTCGACGCACACCCGGATCACCTCCTGCCTGTCGAGACCGAGCTCCTTCGACAGTTCTTCGGGCGTGAGGTGATTCGACATTTGTCGGCTCCTTCCAGCCTGGAACGAAAAAACCCGCCGCGCGCAACGCGCTGGCGGGCTAGATCGCACCCTTGCTTGTCGTGGTCGCGGACATCACTCGGCCCGCCCTGCAGAAGCATCCATTACCCGAAGAATATGCCTCAGTGGTGACAGACCGCAAACACCGGTTGGAGGGATTCGAGGAGCGCGAGCTTCGGTGGCGCGGAACCCGGCTCCGTTACGCCGTCGGCGGAGAGGAGGCAGGCACGGCTCCAGCCTCAGCCCCGCCGCTCGTCCTGGTGCACGGGCTCGGGGGCACGATCGAGAACTGGCGCGCGCTCGCGCCGCCGCTCGCCCTCGAGCACCGCGTGCTCGTTCCCGACCTGCCCGGCCACGGACGCTCGGAGCTGCTGCCCGAAGCACCCGACGTCGACGCGCTGGCCGAGGCCGTCCTCGGGATCGCCACCGCGGAGGAGGCCGGCGACGCCGTGTGGATCGGCCACTCCCTCGGCGGCGTCGTCGCGCTCCGCGCCGCGGCGCTGAACCCCGACGCCGTACGCGGCCTCGTCCTCGCCGCCGCGGCCGGCATCGGCTCGGCCACGCGCGCCGCCCAGGTGACACTCGCCGTCCTCGGCGCCGCGAAGCCGGGACGCTTGATCGCGCCGTACCGCCGCTCCTGGGCGCGGTCGCGGCTCGGCCGCCGGGCCGCGTTCGGCTGGTGGGGCGTGGCGGATCCGGACGCTCTCGAGCCCGAGCTCGCCGAGGCCTTCCTCGAAGGCCCCGCGCATCACACCGACACGCGCCAGGCGGGGCGCGCGCTGCTCGCGTCGGACCCGCGCACCGAGCTCCATCGCGTCACGTGCCCGTGCCTCTGTCTCTGGGGAGCGAGCGACAACTGGGTCCACGTCGACGACGGAATCGAGTACGCGCGCCGCCTGGGAGCACCGCTACGGACGATCGCCGGCTGCGGGCACCTCCTGATCGGCGAGAGGCCGGACGCCTGCCTCGCGGCGATCCGCGACTTCGTCGCTTCGCTCGACTAGGACGCATCGAACCGACTTCTAGACCGCTGCAGGCGCCTCGAACGGGATCACCTCCCCGCCTTCTTCGTCGTCGCGCCTCGGCCCGCCGCCGAGGAACTCGACCCGGCGGGCAACCACCTCGAGCGCACTGCGCCGCTTTCCGTCGTCCTCCCACGAGCGGGACCTGAGCCGCCCGTCGACTGCGATCCGCCGGCCCTTGCCGAGGTACTCGGCGCACAACTCCGCCTGCCGGTCCCAGGCCGACACGCGCACGAAGTCCGCGCCGCCGTCCCGGCTGGCACGGTCTACGGCGAGCACGAAGCTCGCCACCTTCTTGTCCGGCCCGACCTCGTGCAACTCGACCTCGGTCGCGAGGTTGCCGATCAGCGTCACCACGTTCATGGCGTGGACGCTAGGCGGAAACCTGTCACTGCAGGGTCAAGGCTTTGTGCCGTTTTGCGGTTAGAGTGGCTCGGCGATGGGCCTCTTCTCTGGATTGACCGGCTTCGGCGGCCGCGACATGGCCGTGGACCTCGGCACCGCGAACACGCTCGTCTACGTGCGCGGACGCGGCATCGTCCTGTCGGAGCCCTCGGTCGTCGCCATCGACCAGCGGTCTGGCGAGGTGCACGCGGTCGGCGTCGAGGCGAAGCGGATGCTCGGGCGGACGCCGGGGACGATCCAGGCGATCCGTCCCCTGAAGGACGGCGTGATCGCCGACTTCGACGTCACCGAGCAAATGCTCCGCCACTTCATCCAGAAGGTGCACCAGCACCGCTTCGCGCACCCGCGAGTCGTGGTCTGCGTCCCGTCCGGCGTGACGGGCGTCGAGAAGCGCGCGGTGGAGGAGGCGACGCTGTCGGCCGGCGCGCGCCAGGCCTACCTCATCGAGGAGCCGATGGCGGCCGCGATCGGCGCCGGCCTCCCCGTCGCCGAGCCGACCGGGAACATGATCGTGGACATCGGGGGCGGCACGACCGAGGTCGCTGTGATCTCGCTCGGCGGGATCGTCGTCTCGCAGTCGCTGCGCGTCGGCGGCGACGAGATGGACGAGGCGATCATCAACCACATCAAGCGCGACTACAAGCTCCTGATCGGCCAGCAGACGGCCGAGGAGATCAAGCTCGAGATCGGCTCCGCCTGGGACCTGCGCGAGGAGCTGCAGGCCGAGGTCCGCGGCCGCGACATGCTCACGGGGCTGCCGAAGACGGTGATTCTCACGTCGGAGGAGGTACGCCGCGCGCTCGACGAGCCCGTCACGCAGATCATCGAGGCGATCAAGTCGACGCTCGACAAGACGCCGCCGGAGCTCGCGGCGGACATCATGGACCGCGGGATCGTGCTCGCCGGCGGCGGCTCGCTCCTCACGGGGCTCGACGAGCGGCTTCGCCACGAGACCCAGATGCCGGTGCACCTCGCCGAGAGCCCGCTCACCTGCGTCGCCGTCGGGTCGGGACGGAGCCTCGAGGAGTTCGAGGCCATCCACCGCAGCAACAAGGCCCGCAGCCGCAACGGCCGCCACCGCTACTAAGCCGATCAGCTACTAGCGCAAGCAGATCAGCTCGGTCGACGGGCGCCCGCGGTAACCTGTTGCGGTGGCTCCACCAAGTCGCAGCGCGCGCGCGGCGGTGCTCGCCTCGTCGGTTCAGCGCTCGAAGCCCACGCCGTACCCGTCGCGGGCTCGTAGCGCGCTCATTCGCCGGGCGATCGTCGTCGGGCTCGTCATCGTCGCATTGGCGCTCGTAACGATCTCGTTCCGCTCCCCGACGGCGGGAGCGCTCCACGACGTGCAGGGCGCCGGCTCGACGGCGCTGCGTCCGTTCCAGATCGCCGCGACCCGGATCGCGCAGCCGTTCCGCGATGCGTACGACTACGTCCACGGCCTCGCGAACGCTAGAGTCCCAGAACGAAGAAGCTGAGGAAGCAGAACGACGAGCGCTGCGGGAGAGACGACGCTCATCGCCGCGCGGCGGGCCGCGAGGTACCCGGCCGTCGTGAGGCATCTGCATTTCGAGCAGGGCCCGAGTCCTTCCCGGGCGACTATCCGCGCCATCAACACAGCGGTCATCTCCCCGACCGGCGGGCCGTTCGCGCATACGCTCGCGATCGACGCCGGATCGTCGTCCGGGGTACGCCTCGACTCGCCCGTCGTGAGCGGCGACGGACTCGTCGGAATCGTCTCGAACGTCTTCCCCCACACGGCAAAGGTCGTCAGGCTGCTCGCCGATCCGGACACTTCGTCGCCGCCCGTGACCTCGACACCCAGGTCGCAGCGGGATGATCCACACCGGGCCGGGCGGGACCCTGATTCTCGACCAGGTCCAGAAGCAGCTCAAGGTGAAGAACGGCGACAAGCTCGTCACCGCAGGGACGCACAACGCGCAGTACCCGGACCTCTATCCGTACGGCATCCCGATCGGCCGCGTCACGTCGGTCAGCGCCACGGACACCGCCACGTTCCTCCAGGTGCAGGTGCAACCGTTCGCGAACCTCGGCTCGCTCGAAGCGGTGGCGGTGCTCGTCCCGAAGAAGCCACGCCGATGACGCTCGGCGACGGCGTCAAGGCCGCCGCCCTGCTCTTCGTCGCAGCGGTCGCCCAGGTCTCGATCTTCGCGCAGGTTCACGTCTTCGGCGCCGTCCCGGACGTCCTGCTCGTCTCGCTCGTCGCGGTCGCCCTGCTCCGCGGCAGCGTCGCGGGAGCAGTCGGCGGCTTCTTCGCGGGGCTCATCGTCGACACCGCGTCGCTCGGCACGCTCGGCCTGACGTCGCTCGTCCTGACTCTCGCCGGCTACTGGATCGGGCGCTACGGGGAGACGACCGGTCGCGACCGCGCGCACGCGCCGTTCCTCTCGGTCGCAGTGGTAACGGTCCTCTACCAGCTCGGGCTGCTCGTCGTGCACTTCGTGCTCGGGGAGAGCGCTCCGGCCGGTGCGGTCGTCCGCAGCCTGGTCCCGGCGATCGTCCTCAACCTGATCCTCACCGCCCCGATCTACGCACTCGTGCGGCGCCTGCTGCGGCCGGTCGACCGGGACGAGCTGACGACGGAGGTGCAGCTCCTTGGCTAGCACGGTGCCACCTGCCGGGTTGCCGTGGCGTCGCGGGCGCGCGGAGGAGGAGGAGGAGCCCGACGCCGAGCAGGCCTCGGTCGAGTCCTACCGGCTGACGCCGAAGCTCGCGAAGCGCGTCGCGCTGCTCGGAGCGCTCGTCGTGATCGGCTTCGCAGCGCTCTTCATGAGGCTGTGGGCGCTGCAGGTGCTGGCCGGATCGCATTACGCGGCGCAGGCCACGGCCAACCAGGTCCGTAAGGTGCGCGTGCAGGCGCCTCGCGGGCCGATCCTCGATTCGAGCGGCCGGATCCTCGTGACCAACAAGCCGGTCACGTCGGTCGAGCTCTCGCCTGCGGGCATGCCGAAGGTCTATGCGGAACGAGCCGCCGAGGTCCGCAGAATCGCGCATGTCGCGCGTGTGTCGGTGCGCCACGTGACCAAGCTGATCCTGGAGCGCAAGCGCGCAGCCGACCTGCTCGATCCGATCGTCGTGCGCACCGAGGCGACCGGCTCGATGCTGACCTACCTCGAGGAGCGCGCTGCGGCCTTCCCCGGGCTGACGCTGGCCCGGAGCTACATCCGCCGCTACCCCTACGGCTCGCTGGCGGCGCAGCTGCTCGGTTACGACGGCCAGATCCCCCAGGGCGATCCGAGGCTTGGCAAGGACGGCTACGAGCCCGGTGACGTGATCGGCCTGACCGGGATCGAGCGGGGACTGGACATGTACCTACGTGGCGTGCCCGGGTTGGCGCGCGTCCGTGTCGACTCGCTGGGCCGCCCTCGCAGTCCCCGGCTGCTGGCGACGCCGCCACAGCCCGGGCAGACGGTGCGCCTGACGATCAATGCACAACTGCAGCTCGCTGCTCAGAACGCTCTCCAGTACGGCATCCAGCTCGCGCACAGCAAGGGCAACTGGGCGGCCGACGGCGGCGCGATCGTGGCGCTGAGCCCGAAGGACGGCTCGATCCTCGCCATGGCCTCCTCGCCGTCCTACGACCCCTCGGTCTACAGCGGTCGCGTGACCACCCGCAAGCTGGCCGCGCAAGGGCTCACGTCCGGCACGGCACTGGCCCGGAACTATCCGGGGCTCGACCGCGCCCTCGACGGCACGTATCCGCCGGGCTCGACCTTCAAGCCGCTCACCGCGATCGCGGGCCTCGAGGAGCATCTGATCAAGCCGTACGCGTTCTATCCGTGTACCGGTTCGTACACCGCTCCCGAGGACACCTCTCACCAGGTCTTCCACAACTGGGACCGCTTCGTCAATCAGGGGATGGATCTGCCGACGGCGATCGCGCAGTCGTGCGACACCTACTTCTACCGCCTCGCCAACAAGTTCTACTTGTTGCCGAAGGACCGCGGCCAGCCGATCCAGCGCTGGGCTCGTGCCTTCGGGTTCGGGCGGACAAGCGGCTCCGACCTCACCCCGCAGGCGCCCGGGCTCGTGCCCACGACAGGGTGGAAGCACCGCAGGTTCTCGCGGCACCTCGATCCGACGAACTGGCAGATCGACCGGCTCTGGAAGCCGGGCGACTCGCTCAACCTCGCCATCGGCCAGGGCTACCTGAGCGTGACACCGCTCCAGATGGCCCGGTTGTACGCCGCGATCGCGAACGGCGGGAAGCTCGTCACGCCGCACGTCCTGATGGACGTCGAGAACCCGAACCGGACGATCGTGCCCACGGCCCCACCGCCTGCGCCCAGGCCCGTGCCGGGGCTGGATCCGGCCTACCTCAGGATCGTCAAGCAGGGTCTCTTCATGGGGACGCAGGACCCCTTGGGAACTTCCTACGGCGTGTTCGGCAACTTCCCGGTGTCCATCGCCGGCAAGACCGGGACGGCGCAGAAGGCGATCCACGTCCCGGGGTACACGGGTGAGGCGGACCAGTCGTGGTGGTGCGGTTATGGTCCGGCGAACGACGCGAAGATCGTCGTCTGCGCCGTGATCGAGAACGGCGGCGAGGGCGGCGCGGCGGCGGCGCCGGCCGCCGAGCGGGTCTTCGCGAAGTACTTCAACGTCCAGCCGACGCTACCGGGATACATCCACTCCGACTGATGAACGACTGATGCTCGAGTACGCGGGATCACAACGAGCAGGGTTGCGCGCCGAGCGCGATGCGCCGCGCCTGCTCGCCGTCGTCCGCTCGATCGACTGGATCCTGCTCGCCGGCGTCGCGGCGCTGGTCGTCGTGGGGCTCTGGGGCGTCGCCGGCATCACGAAGTTCGCCGTCACGAACGATCCGAGCTACTACCTCAACCGCCAGATTCTCTACGCGTGCGTGGGCGGTGTCCTACTCGCTGCTGCGGCGCTCATCGATCCGGATCTCTACCGGCGCTACTGGCGAGCGATCTTCGTCGGAACCAGTGTGGTCATCGCCTTCGTCCTGCTCATCGGGCACGCGGCGCACGGCTCGACGCGCTGGATCAGCCTCGGCTTCTTCACCTTCCAGCCCTCGGAATTCGGGAAGCTGCTCTTCGTCCTCGCGATCGCCGGGATGCTGGCCGAGCGCCAGCGCGAGCTGACCACCTGGGAGACGACGCTGAAGGTGGTCGGGATCGGCCTCATCCCCGTGCTGCTCGTCTTCGTCCAGCCCGACCTCGGCACAGCGCTCGTGTACGGCGCGGCGCTCGCCGCGATGCTCTACGTCGCCGGCGTGCCGTGGCGGCATCTCGCGGTGCTCGGCTCCGTTGTCGTTCTCCTTGTGGTCGGCGTCCTCTGGGCGGCTCCGGCTGCCGGGGTGAGCCTGCTCAAGAGCTACCAGCAGCAGCGCCTGACGTGCTTCATTCATCCGTCCAAGTGTCCGGCGGCCGCCGGCTACAACCTCCAACAGTCGATCACGACGGTCGGATCGGGGCAGCTCCGCGGGCGCGGCGTGAAGAATTCGACGCAGGTCAACCTCGGCTTCCTGCCGGAGAGCCAGACCGACTTCGCTTTCCCCGCCTTCGCCGAGCAGCGGGGGTTCGTCGGAGCCGTGATCCTGCTCGGGCTCTACCTCCTCGTGCTCTGGCGCGGACTGCGGGTGGTGACCGTGGCGCGCGATCTCTTCTCCGCGATCGCCGCCGGCGGCATCGTCATCGCGCTCCTGTTCCAGATCTTCGTCAACGTCGGCATGACGATGGGAATCGCGCCGATCACCGGTATTCCTCTGCCCTTCGTCAGTGTCGGCGGCTCCTCGCTCATAGCCAACCTCGCGGCGATCGGCGTGCTGCTCGCGATCCACGCGCGGGGTCGCGTGTCGCGGTACTCGCGTCGCCGCTGATGCCCGAGCTACCGGTCTCCGCGGGGACGCTCCGAAAGCTCCTGCGGGAGATCGCAAGATCGGGCCGGGGCGAGCCCGTCCTCTCGGTGGGTGGGGCGAGCGAGCATGCGCACCTGCTGCGACAGCAGCTGCTCCGCGGCCGAGCGGAGCCGGGAGCGGTCCGCCTGGGCGGTCCGGAGGGGGCCGCCGCGTACGTGCACGTCCTGGCGGCGAGCCGGGCGACGAGGACATCGCTGTCCTGCGGCGTGCGCGGCGCGCCGCCGTCCCCGAGATCGCCGTCGCGGTAGGTGTCGCACGCGACAGCACGATCCCGTACGTACTCGCGACCGACGTCGTCTGGGTCGGTGCCGGCGAGGCTTTCCCGCTCGAGACGATCGCGCAGGCGATCGCCGCGCGGCTGGGGGAGCACGGCGCGCCGCTCGCCGCGCGCGTCCCGCTGCTCCGCGAGGCCGTGAGCGAGCAGCTCGTCGCGGCCTTCGCGCGGAAGAACGGCCTGCTGGCTGCGGCGATCTGGATTCCGGGGGCCGACCTGCCGGTGCTCGCGCTGAACCAATTCCGGCTCGTGCTTCGGCTCGCACAGGCCTACGGCGCGGCCGACGACCCACCCGAGCGCCTGCCGGAGCTCGCGGCGACCCTGGGCGCCGGCTTCGGGCTCCGCGCTCTCGCGCGGCAGGCGCTCTGTCTGGTGCCCGGCGCGGGCTGGCCGGTGAAGGTCGCGGTGGCCTATGCGGGGACGCGTGCGCTCGGCGAGGCCGCGCGCCTCCGCTTCGAGCTCGCGCCTACGCCGCCGCAGCCGGCCGCAGCCGCGCGCGCCGCGCCTTGATGGCGCGCAGGCGCTGCGACAGGCGCGCCCAGGCCCACGGCTCGACCTCGTGGTAGCGGTTCTCAGACTGGCTCCGCGTCACCTCGAGGTACTCGAACCACGCATCAGCTTCTTCGATCTGCAGGAGCTCTTCGGCCTCGCGTTTCGCCACCACCGTCACCTCCCGGTCGTGAGTTGGCCCGATCGTAGGTCCGGGCTCGGACGGACCCCGGGGAGAGCGGTTGCTACCCTGGTCACGTAGGCCATGCCAAGCCTTTTCAATGACAACGAGCGCGCGCGCACCTCTCCTGAGGTAGCTGCCGCGCGCTCCCACGAAGGAGTTCTTACTTGCCCTGGTTCCGTTTCCGGAAGAAAAAGTCTTCCGACGACCAACGTTCTGACGTACCCGAGCTCGAGGCGAAGCCCCAGCAGCTCAATCAGCCCCAGCTGACCGAACCGGCCGCGGACGCGGCCGGCTCTGAATCGACCGATCCGAGCAAGCCGAAGCGCCGCCGCGGCAGTCGTGGTGGGCGCGGGCGCAAGAAGCCCGGATCCACCGCCGGCGCGGCCACGCCGGAGCGGAAGGAGAAGGCCGAGCCGAAGCAGCCACAGCGGCGCGAGCTCTCGCAGCGGCAGGAGCGCCGCCGCGACCAATCGTCCCGCCGGCGCCGCGAGCCGCAGCGCCGCGCCCCGCTTCCCGCCGCGAAGCGCGAGCTGATCGTCTCCGTCGACGTCGGCGAGCGCGACGTCGCCGTCCTCGAGGACGGCCAGGTCGCCGAGGTCTACCTCGAGCGGCCGGAGCGCCGCTCGATCGCCGGCAACATCTACCTCGGCCGCGTCGACAACGTCCTGCCCGGCATGGAGGCGGCGTTCGTCGAGATCGGCCTCGAGAAGAACGGCTTCCTCTACGTCGACGAGATCGTCAGCCCGGAGCTCGAGAGGGGTCACGGGCGCAAGATCCAGGACCTGATCTCGCGCGGCCAGACCATCCTCGTCCAGGCGGTCAAGGATCCGATGAAGACGAAGGGCGCGCGGCTGACGACGCAGATCTCGCTGCCGGGCCGGTTCGTCGTCTTCGTCCCGCAGGGAGAGGGCCTCGGCGTCTCGCGCCGGCTCGACGACGACGAGCGCACCCGGCTGAAGGACATCCTCAAGCGCCTCGACGTGAAAGAGGGCGGCGTCATCGTCCGCACCGCGGCCGAGGGCGCGTCCGAGGAGGACATCGAGCGCGACCTCGTCTTCCTGCAGCGGCTCTGGCGCTCGATCCAGGCCAAGGAGAAGACCGCGAAGGCCCCGGAGCTCGTCTACCAGGAGGCCGAGCTGCCGCTGCGGGTCGTTCGCGACCTCTTCACCGGCGACTTCGAGAAGGCGTACATCGACGACGAGCGCACGTACCGGCGCATCGTCGGCTACCTGAAGAAGACCTCGCCGCACATGGTCGAGCGCGTCGTCCGTTACAAGGAGAAGACGCCGCTCATGGAGGCGTTCGGCGTCGAGCAGGAGATCAAGTCGACAATCGGCCGCCGCGTCGATCTTCCCTCCGGCGGTTACCTCATCTTCGACTACGCCGAGGCCTTCACCGTCATCGACGTCAACACCGGCCGCTTCGTCGGCGGCCGCGGGAAGAACTCAGGCGGCCGGCTCGAGGACACGATCACCAAGAACAACCTCGAGGCGGTGAAGGAGGTCGTCCGGCAGCTGCGGCTGCGCGACATCGGCGGGATCATCGTCATCGACTTCATCGACATGGCGAACCCGAAGAACCGGGGCACCGTGGAGGAGGCGCTGCGCACGGAGCTCGAGCGCGACCGGACGAAGACGTACGTCGTCGAGATCTCGCCGCTCGGCCTCGTCGAGATGACGCGCCAGAACGTGACGGACGGGCCTCGCGAGGTCATGACGCGCAAGTGCCCGACCTGCGGCGGCGACGGAATCGTCTATTCCGAGGCCTCCGCCGCGATCGACGTCGAGCGGCGGCTGCGCTCGCTCGCCGCAGGCTCGCGGGCGCAGGCGTTCCGAGTCGAGCTCGCCGACCCGATCGCAAGCGCCCTCGTCGGCCCCGGCGCACGCCGGCTGATCGAGCTCGAGGCGCTCACGAAGAAGCGCTTCTTCCTCGACGGCAAGCCCGAGACGCATCTCGACCACTTCGTCGTCCTCAGCGAGGGCAAGCTCGACGATCTGGCGCCCCCGGCGCCGGTCGGGGAGGACGCGGAGATCATGCTCCAGCTCGTCGAGGTCGACCGCTACGACGGTGCCGCCGCCGTGGGCAAGCTCGACGGGCTCGACATCGTGGTCGCCGACGCCGCCTCGCAAGTGGGCAAGCGCGTCAAGGTGCGCGTCGAGCGCGTGCTCGACGGGCGCGCCTACGCCGTCGCGATCCGCAAGACCAAGGCGGCGCCCGAGCCGCTGACCGCCGAGGGCGAGGCCGAGAAGCCGACCCGCAAGCCTCCGGCGCGGAAGGGCGCAACGGTCGCGAAGGAGTCCGAGCCTGCTGCGGAGGAGGAGCCGGCTGTCGAGGCCGAGGAGCCCGAAGCAGAGACCGAAAGCCGAGGACACGCCGGAAGCCGAGGAGGCTTCGCCCCAGGCGCCGGCAGCCAAGAAGAAGACGCGCCGTGGCTCGCGCGGCGGCCGCAAGCGGAAGAAGCCGCCTGTGACCGCCGAAGCAGCCGAAGCCGGCGGAGCCTCGGAGGAGGCGCCCGCGCCGAGTCGTCGCGCGGAGTCACGATCCACGTCCCAGGGGACGATTTCGGCCGAGGCGGCAAGGCGGAACCGGTGGAGGAAGCGCCTGCCGAGCCCCACGCGTCGGAACAGCCCCAGGTGGCGGAGGAGTCCACGACGGCCGAAGCGTCCGAGGAGGCGCCGAAGCCCAAGAAGAAGACCCGGCGTGGCTCGCGTGGTGGCAAGAACCGGAAGAAGAAGCCTGCAGCCGCGTCCCAGAACGGCGCCGAGGCGGCTGCCGACGCCGAGCAGGCCACGGAGCCGCAGCCGGAGCCGGAGTCGTCGTCGGACAACGGCGACTTCGACTACGTCCCGATGTCGGAATGGGCCGACGAGCTCGAGCCCAAGGGTTAGCTACACTGGCCTGCCGCGGGCGCCAGGCCCGCGTTTCCACGCCATGAGCTCCTACGCGATCATCAGTCTCGGCGGCAAGCAGTACCGCGTCCAGGAGGGCGAGCGGCTGCTCGTCGACCGCCTGCGCGTGGACGAGGGCGCCACGGTCGAGCCGCGCGTCCTGCTCGTCGGCGGCAACGGGGCCCCGGATCTCGCGCCGTCCACGACGGTGACCGCGCGCGTCGTCGGACACGAGCTCGGCAAGAAGATTCGGATCGGCAAGTACCGCCGGCGCACCGGCTACAAGAAGCACAACGGTCACCGCAGCAAGCTGACGCGGATCGAGATCGAGTCGATCGGCGCCGCCAAGCGCGCAGCCAAGTCAGCGGCAGCGAAGCCGAAGGCGGAGCCGGCTGAGAAGGCCGCGCCGCAGAAGGCGGAGGTGCAGGAGGCCGCGGGGTTGCCGGAGGGCTACGCATCGATGACGATCGCGCAGCTCTCGGAGGCAGCGGGCGGCTGGAGTCGCGAGCAGATCGAGGCGGCTCTCGAGCACGAGCGCTCCGGCAAGGCCCGCAAGGGCGCGCTCGCCGCGCTCGAATCGGCACTGGAGGAGAAGTAGATGGCGCACAAGAAGGGACTCGGCTCGTCGAGGAACGGGCGCGACTCGAAGCCGAAGATGCTCGGCGTGAAGCTCTTCGCCGGCCAGGACGTGACGTCGGGGATGATCCTCGTCCGTCAGCGCGGCACGCGCTTCCGCCCCGGCCCCGGCGCCGGGATCGGCAAGGACGACACGATCTTCGCGATGCGCGACGGCAAGGTCGCCTTCCGGACGAGCGGCGAGCGCCGCTTCATCTCGGTCGAGCAGGCCTAGGCGTCCGGCAAGAGCTCACGAGCACGCACCGCGTCCGCCGCGCGGACGACGACCTCGCGCGGCGATCCGCGTGAGACGAGCCCGTCTCCGGCGCCGGCCGCGAAGCTGGTGGGGCGGTGGTAGCACGGGATGTTCTCGGTGCGCAACAGCTGACAGGCGAGCTCCGCCTCGGGCTCGCTGCCGACGATCGTGACGGCCACCTCGTCCTCCACCCCGCCACTCTACGCTTCCCAAATGTTTCACGATCGCGCACGATTGACGGTCGCCGCCGGCCGCGGCGGTGACGGCTCGATCCACTTCCGGCGGGAGAAGTACGTGCCTCGTGGAGGCCCGGACGGCGGCGACGGCGGTGAAGGCGGCGACGTCGTGCTCGTGGCCGACCTGCGCCGACGCGACCTCTCGGGCTTCCGGCCGAACCAGAGGCTGCGCGCGGGTCGCGGTGGTGGCGGTGGCGGCCGTCTCTCCAACGGGGCACGCGGAGACGACGCAGTGCTCGCCGTTCCGGTTGGAACACAGGTCTTCGAGGGCGAAGAGCTCGTTTCCGACCTCGCGCAGTCCGGTGCGCGAGTCGTCGTGGCGAAGGGCGGCAGCGGCGGCCGTGGCAACAAGCATTTCGCGGGGCCGAGCCGGCAGACGCCTCGCTTCGCCGAGGTCGGCCTGCCCGGCGAGGAGCGGGAGATCGAGCTTCGCCTCAAGCTCCTCGCGGACGCCGCGCTCGTCGGCCTGCCGAACGCGGGCAAGTCGTCGCTCCTGACGCGCATCTCGAACGCGCGGCCGAAGGTTGCGGAGTATCCGTTCACGACGCTCTCGCCGGTGCTCGGGACCGTGGAGTCTGCGGACGGCCGTCAGCTGGTGGTCGCCGACGTCCCCGGGCTGATCGAAGGCGCGAGCGAGGGCGTCGGGCTCGGCCACGAGTTCCTCGCCCACCTCGAGCGGGCCCGCGTGCTCGTGCACGTGATCGACTCGGCCGAGGACGACGCGGACGAGCGCTGGCGCACGATCGACGCCGAGCTCTCCGCCTACGGCGCGGGGCTCGACGAACGGCCGCAGATCGTCGCTCTGAACAAGATCGATCTCAGTCCCGAGCCGCCGTCCTTCGGCGTCGAGGACGAGCGGATCCTCCGCGTTCTTCGCGTCTCGGCCGCGACGGGCACGGGTCTCGACGAGCTGCGCCGCACGCTGTTCGAGTACGCCCCGCCAGAGGTGGAAGAGCCTGCCGAAGGTGCGGACGAGCTGGTGGACTTTCTCGTCTACCGGCCGCAGCCGGCGCGCCGCTCCTTCCGCGTCTACCGCACCGAACGCGGCTTCCGCGTCATCGGCAAGCCGCCCGCGGAAGAGGAGCTCGAGGCGATCCTCAAGGCGGCCGGCGCGCGGACGGGCGACGAGGTCGAGGTGGGGGAGGAGTTGCTCGAGTGGGACTGACGCTCTACGGCGGTGCGTTCGACCCGCCGCATCTCGGCCACGTCGCCGTCGCCGACGCCGCGAGAAGGCAGTTCAGCGTGGACGAGCTCGTCGTCCTCGTCAGCGAACGGCCCGCCCATCGTGAGGTCCACGCGTCCGCGGAGGATCGGCTGGCGCTGACACATGCCGCCTTTCCCGCCGACGACGTTCGCCTCGACCCCTATCCGCGCACCGTCGAGCTGCTCCGTGCCGAGCGGTTCGACGATCCGCTGTTCGTGGTCGGCGCCGACCAGTTCCGGCACTTTCTCGCCTGGAGCGAGCCCGAGGAGGTACTCGAGCGCACCCGGCTCGCGGTTGCGACCCGGCCGGGCTTCCCGCGCAGCGAGCTGGAGGACGTCCTCGAGCAGCTCGACCGGCCCGAGCGAGTCCTCTTCTTCGAGATCGAGCCGAATCCGGCCGCCTCGACAGACGTACGGGCTCGCGTGGCTGCCGGGGAGCCGCTCGACGGGCTGGTTCCGGCCGGCGTGGCGCGCCTGATCGTGGAGCGCGGTCTCTACGGTCCGTGAAGCAGGGCTACACTGCAGAAGGAAAGGCGATCCAAGGACACAGCTGACTCTGACCTCCCTCGAACAGGCCCGTCGCATCGCCGCTCTCGCTCAAGAGAAGCTGGCGGAGGACGTCGTGATCCTCGACATGCGACCCGAGTGCTCCTTCACGGATTACTTCGTCATTGCGACCGGCCGCAACCCGCGGCAGACCGCCTCGATCTGGGACGAGGTGCACACGCGCTTGAAGCAGGACGAGCGGCTGCTCCCCCGGAGCGTCGACGGGATGCGCGAGGGCGCCTGGATCATCGCGGACTATCTCGACGTCGTCCTTCACGTCTTCACGCCCGACGCGCGCGAGTACTACCGGCTCGAAGAGCTGTGGAGCGACGTGCCGGCCGTCGACCTCGACGCGGCCGCCGTCTAGACGCTTCTAGGCCGGCCTGATCCCCCGGCGGGTCAGGAGCACGTTGCCGACCTGGGTCGGCAGTCCGTGCGCGAGCCTGCCGCCGAGCCGGACGTCGATGCTGGTCGGATCGCCGATGCGGATCCAGACAGGACCGCCCTTGAGATTCACGGGCAGGGTCTTGCCCTGCAGAAGGGTTCCCTCGTACATCGTCGGGCCGTTCGCGCTGCCCGAACGAACCCAGAGCCAGGAGTTGCCACGGGACGCCACGACCACGGCCGTGCTCGGGAGAGCAGAGGTGGAGGCATGCGTCTTGTGCGTCTTCTTCTTCGGCTTGGTCGTGTGGTGCGAGGCGGTAGTCGTCGGTGTCGTCGGAGGCGGCACGCCCTGCTTGTCGCCTGACGAGCCGCTGAGCTGCCAGGCCGCGAGCCCCGCAACGATCGCGACGATGACGGCCACGACGATCAGCGGGCGCAGGAAGCCGACGCCGCCGAACCCCGTGCCGCTCCGTGCGAATCGCTCCGGAACGAGTTGTGGCTCCTCGGGCTGCGCGAAGCGGCTGTTGTACTCCTCGACGTAAAGGTTCCCGTCGAGGCCGAGGTAGTCGGCATACGTGCGCAGGAATCCCTTGACGTATGCGTCCCCGGGGAGGAGCTCCCAGCGTTCCTCTTCGAGGGCCTGCAGGTAGCGGTCGCGGATCCGGATCGCTTTCTGGACGTCGGCAGGCGTGAGGTCTCGCTTCAGGCGGGCCTCGCGCAGGCTCCCACCGATCTCGAACATGCTGCATTGTCACGGACCCCGAGGGGACTCGCCAATCCCTCTCTAGGCGAGCGCCGGCTTCCTCCTCGCAGCGCGCGCGAGATCGGTCAGGTCGGCGAGCGCACGTTTGGCCTCTGCCGCGTCGCGATCGCGCAGTGTGGCGTGGACGGTCCGCCCGGCCGTGTCCACGTGAACGCTCGCGAGATTGAGTCGCCGCTGCACCGGCCCCTGCACGTGGCGAAGGCTCTGCACCTTCTCCAACGGCACCCAGCAGGTGACGCGACGCAGTCGGCCGCTCGTCGTCGCTACGCAGGTGTCGCTCCGGCCCCAGCTCAATGCTCGGTACCGGAACGGGCTCTTCCAGAAGACTCGCCGTGGCGGTCGCGACAACTCGCGCGGACGGTCGGGCAGAAGACGATCGACGAGCTCGAGCGCGAGCTCGCGCTTCCCGACGGGAATCAGCGCCCGCAGCTGGCCGCGCTGCGCCTCGCCCTCTCCCTTCCTTCGCTGCCGGCCGGCGACGTCGACCTCCAACCGGCACCAGCCGAGCGGTCGCCACAACAGGGGCTCGACGAGCTGCACGGCCTGGACGCGGCCCGGCCGGATCACCTCGGCGGTCAAGGCGACCAGCCCGCCGCGCAGGTGCAGGCCGTCAGGGCCCTCCGAGACGGTCAGGCGGTACTGCTGGTTGAACCGGCGCCAGACGAAGGTCGCCATGCTGAGCGCCCAGATGAAGCCGCCGCCGGCGAGAAGGCCGCTGACCGTGTGCGGTGAGACGGCAAGACCGACGAGCAGGCCTACGAAGATAGTTACCAGCCACCAATTCTCGAGCAGGATCGAGGCGACGAGCGGTCCGGTCGGCACGATCGCCAGGACGTGCTCCTCCGTCTGAATGGGATCCGACGCCGCGGCCGGCGCGGGAGGCGCTTCCTCGTGGCGCGCCCCTCGGGCCAGGGCGAGCAGCTGGTCGCGGAGCGGCTCGACCTCGTGCTCGGCAACGTAGGCGAGCCGGGCCGTCGCGCCGCTCGAGCCCGCCATCCGCAGGCGCAGCTCCGCGACGCGAAACAGCCGCGCGAGGCCTGGCCGGACGACGTCGATCGCCTGCACCTGGGCGAGCGGGAACCGCAGCGACTGCCGCCGGAGCAGCCCGGTCTCGATCCGCAGGTCGTCGTCCTCGATCCGCCACCGCGTCACGAGCCAGGAGACGAGACCGGCCAGGACGATAAGGGCGATGACCCCGAGCTGAGGAATCTCGCGGCCAAAGGAGTCGTGGCCGAACGCGATCGGGATCAGGATGATGAAGACGGCGATCGTCGCGCGGCCTCCCCGCACAAGAGGGGAGAGCGGATGCAACCGGTGCCAGCTCTCGGGCGGTGTCGTGCTCACAGGCCCGCCGCCTGCGCCTCACCGAGCTCGGCCAGGCTGTCGCGAAGGCGAGCAGCCTCCTCGCGCTCCAATCCGGGGATGCGTGCGTCCGTGGACGCTGCCGCCGTATGCAGGCGCACGGTCGCCAGGCCGAAGGCGCGCTCGAGCGGGCCGGCGCTCACGTCGATGAACTGCATCCGGCCGTACGGCACGACCGACAGGCGCGCGAACATCACGCCGCGCCGGACGAGCAGGTCGTCCTCCCGCTCCGCGTAGCCCCACGAGCGGTAGCGCCGCCCGACGAACGGCCACGAGATCGCGCCGAGCACGAGCGCCGCGACCGCGAAGCCGTATGCAACGCTCGATCCCGAGATCGCACCGACAACTGCGAGCCCGACGGCGGCCAGCAGGGCCGGCCCGCCGACCTCCAGTCGGCGTAACGTCAGCAGCTGCCGCGAGGGCGTCCGCCACTCTTCTGGTTCAACACCCACCGCGAGTGGACCCAGCCGGGCTCGAACCGGCGACCTTCGCGCTGCCAGCGCGACGCTCTCCCAGCTGAGCTATGGGCCCCTGGGACGAGTCAGTGTAGCCGCCTACACTCGGAGGCATGAGCCACGAAAGCGCCGAAGTCCTCCTGCGGGGCTACCACGCGTTCGTGGACGGGGACTTCGACGCGATGGCGACGATGCTCCATCCGGACGTGGAGTGGGTGCCCGCCGGCGAGTCGGACGCGATGGTGATCAGCCGCGAGCGCGTTCTCGAGGTTGTCGCCGACCGCGCCGCCGAGAACTACCACGTCGTCGTCGACCGCGCGATCGGGCTCGCCGACCGCGTCGTCGTCAGCATGCGCTTCTCGCGGATCGAGCTCGATCCGTCCGACGAGCGGCCGTTGCAGAGCCGCCGCTCGTATCTCCTCGGCCGCTGGGCCGCCGTCGTCTACATGCGCGACGGCCGGGTCGTGCGCGTCGAGGAGCACCCGCATCTCGAGTCGGCTCTCGAGGCTGCGGGGCTCGAGGCTGAGTAGGTACAATTTCGATACCAACTACAGCTTGGAGTGTGAATCCGCCGTGACCGATCTACTACTCGTCCCGCTCGAGGACACCGTCGTCTTCCCGGGCATGAACGTCACCCTCACGGTCGACGTCGGCGATGAGAACCGTGTCGTGCTCGTGCCGCGTCACGAGAACGAGTACGCCGGCGTCGGCACCATCGCCGAAGTCACCGATCACGTCCGCATCCGCGGCGGCGGCCATGCCGTCAGCCTCGAGGGCCTGCACCGCGGCGTCATCGGCGCCGCTCACAGTGATGCGCTCGGCCGGCTGCGCGCCGAAGTCGAAGAGCGGCCCGACGAGAACCCGCCGCCCGTCCAGACGCGCGACCTCGAGCGCGAGTACCGCGCGGTCGTGGAGGAGATCCTCGACTTGCGTGGCGCCGACGACCGCGTCCGCGAGTTCCTCCGCGCGATCACCGAGGCCGGCGCGCTCGCCGACACGTGCGCCTACGCACCCGACATCAGCTTTGCCCAGCGTGTCGAGCTGCTCGAGACGGTCGACGTCGTCGAGCGGCTGAAGCGCGCACTCGAGCTCCAGCGGGAGCGCCTCGCCGAGTTGCAGGTGCGTGCCCGTATCCGCGACGACGTCGAGGAGGGCGCGCAGAAGCAGCAGCGCGAGTGGTTCCTCCGCCAGCAGATGAACTCGATCCGCAAGGAGCTCGGCGAGGACGAGGGCTCGGTTGTCGACGAGTACCGGACGAAGATCGAGGAGGCCGGCATGCCCGACGACGTGCGGGCGCAGGCCGAGCGCGAGCTGCGGCGCCTCGAGACGATGGGCGAGGCGAGCGGCGAGGCGTCGATGATCCGCACCTATCTCGACTGGCTGGTCTCCGTGCCGTGGTCGAAGCGGAGCGACGAGACGCTCGACCCGCTGGGCGCGAGAGAGGTGCTCGACGCCGATCACGCAGGCCTCGAGGACGTCAAGGACCGCATCGTGGAGTACCTCGCGGTGCGCAAGCTCCGCCAGGACCGCGGCATCCCCAGCGACAAGAAGAGCGGCGCGATCCTGACTCTGATCGGGCCGCCCGGCACCGGCAAGACGTCGATCGGCGAGTCGGTCGCGCATGCGCTCAACCGCGAGTTCGTGCGCATGTCGCTCGGCGGAATCCGCGACGAGGCCGAGATCCGCGGCCACCGGCGCACCTACATCGGCTCGCTGCCGGGCCGGCTCGTTCGCGCGCTGCGCGATGCCGGGACGATGAACCCGGTGATCCTGCTCGACGAGGTGGACAAGGTCGGCGCCGACTGGCGCGGCGACCCCTCGGCGGCGCTGCTCGAGGTGCTCGACCCGGCGCAGAACCACTCGTTCCGCGATCACTACCTCGACGTCGAGCTCGATCTCTCCGAGGTCTTCTTCATCGCGACGGCGAACGTCGCCGACACGATCCCCGGCCCGCTGCTCGACCGGATGGAGGTCATCCGCTTCGACGGCTACACCGTGGACGAGAAGACGGCGATCGCCCGCGGCTATCTCTGGCCGCGGCAGGTCGAGCGGAACGGGCTGCGCGAGGACGAGGTCTCGATCTCGGACGACACGATCCAGGTCGTCGTCTCCGAGTACACGCGCGAGGCAGGTGTCCGCCAGCTCGAGCGCGAGCTCGGGACCGTGTTGCGCAAGACCGCGACTCGCATCGCCGCGGGTCAGGTCGAAGCACCCGTCGCGGTCGACGTGGAGGTCGTACGGGACGCCCTGGGCCGCCAGAAGTTCTTCCAGGAGGCGGCGGACCGGACGGCTGTCCCGGGCGTGGCCACCGGTCTCGCCGTGACCGGCACCGGTGGCGACGTCCTCTTCGTCGAGGCCACCTCGATGGACAGCGCGCACGGCGAGCTCGTCCTCACGGGCCAGCTCGGCGACGTGATGAAGGAGTCGGCGCGCATCGCGCTCTCCTATGTCCAGTCGCACGCCGAGGAGCTCGGGATCGATCCGGACGTATTCAAGGACAAGTCGTTCCACGTGCACGTCCCGGCGGGCGCGATCCCGAAGGACGGGCCGAGCGCCGGGATCACCATGACGACCGCGCTCGCGTCGCTCCTGTCGGAGCGCTCGGTGAAGCACACGGTCGGCATGACCGGCGAGGTGACGCTGCAGGGCCGCGTGCTGCCGATCGGCGGGCTGAAGCAGAAGGTGCTCGCCGCGCATGCAGCGGGGCTCACCGATGTGATCATTCCCGAGCGGAACCGCGCCGACCTCGACGACGTGCCCGACGACGTGCGCGAGGCAATGCGCTTCCACCCGGTGATGACGCTCGGCGAAGTGCTCGATCTCGCGCTCGAGCCGAAGGCGAAGCCGAGTCTCCATGCGGTGTAACCAGTGCCGTCCGCTGCCCGAGGAGGTCGCCCGCGCGGCGGATCTCCTCGGGCGGCGCTGGGCGCTCGCGATCCTCTGGGCCGCGGCCGAGGCGGGCGCCGTCCGCTTCAACGAGTTCAAGCAGACACTCGAGGGCATCCCGCCGCGGACCCTGGCTGCGCGGCTTGCCGAGCTCGAGGAGGCCGGAGTGCTCGAGCGACAGGTCTTCGACACGCGCCCGCCGCATGTCGAGTACCGGCTGACGGAAGCGGGCCGCCGCCTCCGCTACGTCGTCGAGGCCCTGAACGCCTGGGCTGTTTCAGCCTAGGCCGAGACAGCCGAGTCCGGTGCCAGGCACCAGACGTGGCCGCAGCCGACACCTGTCGCCATCGGACACCTTGCGCGCCCGCTCGCCGGCGACCACTCTCGAGAGATGCCCCGTCCACCGCGCGACCGCATGCCGGGCCTTCACCATGTTGGGGTGAGCGCCTCGGGACCAGCTCCGTACTTCCGGGACGAGGTCGACCACATCGACTGGATCAGGCGGTTTGTGAGCCTTCTCGACCGACGGAGCTGGCGGTGTCTTGCCTTCTGCCAGATGACGACCCACTGGCATGCGTTGGTGGAGGTCGCGGACGACTCGCTGTCGATCGGCATGCACTGGCTCAACTCCGAGTATTCGAAGGCGTTCAACGATCGGCATGGCCGGGTCGGCTACCTCGTGCGGGACCGCTTCTGGTCACGTCGAAAGGAGGACGACGAAGCCCTCTTGACGGCGTACCGGTACGTCGTGGGCAACCCGTGCGCGCCGGCATCGTCGATCGCGCCGCGGACTGGCCGTGGAGCAGCTTCGCGACGACGCTCGGGTGGAGTGCGGCGTTCCCGTTCGTCGATGCTTCCCAGATCTTGGCGATTCTCGACGGTGACGAGCGCCGAGCACTTCACGCGCTTCGGCAGTTCGTCGATGGCCGAAACTGAGGCCCGGCCGGCTGACCGGACACGTCCGGTGCCTGGCACCGGACGGGGCTCTCTGGGCCACGTCCTACGCCGGTGCCATGGCGGCGATCTCTCGTTCGCGGGCGAGTCGCTCGAGCGCGTGCGTCTCGATCTGGCGCACGCGCTCACGCGTCAGGCCCATCTCGCGGCCGATCATCTCCAGGGACTTCGGGTCCTCGTCGCCGTTCAGCCCGTAGCGGAGCTTGATCACCCGCTGCTCGCGGTCCGGCAACTTCGACACCGCGGCGCGTAGCAGGTGATCGCTCAGGCCCACGACGACCTCCTCCTCGACATCGGCCGTGTCGGTGGCGACGATGTCTCCGAAGGCCGTGTCGCCTTCGTTTCCGAGCGGCTTGTCGAGACTCGCAACGGCGCGCGCCGCCGCCCGAGTCTCGCGCACGTGCTTGAGGGATAGCTTCGCCTTCTTGGCAACCTCCTCGTCGGTCGGCTGCCGTTCGAGCTTCAGGGTCAGCTCGCGCTCGGCGCGCGCGATCTTCTGCTCGCGTTCGACGATGTGGACGGGTATCCGGATCGTGCGCGACTTGTTCGCGACCCCGCGCTGAACCGCCTGGCGGATCCACCAGGTCGCATAGGTGGAGAACTTGTAGCCGCGGCGCCAATCGAACTTCTCGACCGCACGGATCAGCCCGATGATCCCCTCCTGGATCAGATCGAGCAGCGAGAGCCCATGGCCCTGGTACTTCTTCGCGATCGAGACCACGAGGCGGAGGTTCGAGTTGATCATCTTGTCCTTCGCCCGCTGGTCGCCGCGCTCGATCAGCTTGGCGAGCTCGACCTCCTCCGCGGCCGTCAGCAGCGGGTAGCGCCCGGCCTCGTTGAGGAACAGCTGGAGTGAGTCGGTCGTCATCGCGGCGACCGTCTCGTTCGAGAAGTGCGTCTCGTTGACGTCCGGCAGGCTGCAGTCGTCGGTGAGCTCGATCCCGCGCTCCTCGAGCTGCCCGTAGAGCGCCGCAACGTCCTCGTCGTCGAGCTCGAGCTCGGTCACGGTCTGGGAGAGCGCGGACAGGTTGATGCAGCCCACCTCCTCGGCGTGCTCCATCAGCGCGCGTAGCTGGTCACGGCTCATGGCGTTGCTATTGCCTCCCATCCGACTTCGATAACGCGTTCGGGTTCGACGCCGCATCCCTGGGTAAACTGAAGGCCAGTGAAGGCGCCGGACACGCTCTGGGAGCTCGTCTTCCTCATGGTGATCCTCAAGATCCCCATCGCATATCTCTGCTACGTGGTTTGGTATGCGATCAAGGCGGAGCCCCGGGGACGCGGAGGCCCGGCCGGCGTTCGGGTGATCCCGGATCCGCCGCCGCCGAGCTACGACCGCCTGCGCCGGCGCTCGCGTCGTCGGCCGCCGCGGCCACACGGTGGTCCCGCCCGGGTCTACGCGCGCACCGCGCGCGCCGCCGCTGCGCGCGCCGATAGGATCGCCGATCGGTGAGCGTCCAAGGCGAGATCTTCCACGAGAGCGGAGAGAAGCGGTCGTCCGAGACGGTCGCGGGCTTCCTCTCCGCGATCGCCGTCTTCGTCAGCCTCGTCGGGCTCGCGTGGCATCCGCTGCGTCTGATCCTTCCGGCGCTCGCGATCGCGCTCATCGCCTCGGGCATGGGAAGCGGCAAGGGACGCCTGCAGTTCGCCGCGGTCCTCATCTGCGGCGTCTGCTTCTTCCTGGGGATGACGATCGCGGTGACTCTCAGCAAGCCGCTCTGGTAACGACGCCGCACTGCTACAACGGACGTGGACATGGATCGTCCCGACGTTGACGGCCTGAACACTGGGTACGCCGCGCTGCTCCTCGAGCAGTACCTCGACAACCCCGGCGCTGTGCCGGCGGAATGGCGCGACCTCTTCGAGAGCGAGCCGGAGCTGCTCTTACAGCGGCAACCCGGCCTCGCGCGCCTGCTCGAGCTCGCGGCCGCCGACGGAGACGGTCACCCGGCGCCGGTCACCACGCCGCCGCGCGCGCCCGCTCCGGCTCCGACGGTCGCGGCGGAGGACAACGAGCTCCTCGGAGGCGTCGCCGCGGCGATGGCGCTCGTCAAGGCGTTCCGGATGCACGGGCATCTCGCGGCCCGCCTCGACCCGCTCGGTTCAGAGCCGCCCGGCGATCCGGCTCTCGAGCCCGAACGCCTGATCCCGCAGCTGACGCCGGAGCTGCAGGCACGGATTCCTTCCTCGCTGCTCCGCCTGCACGTCGAGGGCGAGACGCTGGCCGAGGCTCTGCCGCACCTCCGTGAGACCTACACGGGGACGATCGCGTACGAGATCGAGCACATCTCGGATCACGAGGAGCGCGTCTGGCTCCGCCAGGCGATCGAATCGGGCCGCTACCGACGTGCGCTATCCCGTGACGAGCGAGTCCGGCTGCTCAGGCGCCTGAGCCAGGTGGAGGGGATGGAGCGCTACCTGCGGCGCGCGTTCCTCGGTCAGAAACAGTTCTCCGTCGAGGGCCTGGACGTGATGATCCCGATGCTCGACGAGGCGATCGACCTCGCCGCGCGGGACGGCGCCCACGAGGTTGTGCTCGGAATGGCGCATCGCGGCCGGCTGAACGTCCTCGCGCACGTCGTCGGGCGGCCGTACGAGACGATCCTGCGCGAGTTCGAGGGCGAGCGCACAATCGAGGCCGTCGTCTCGAGCGAGGAGGGAGGCAGCGGCGACGTCAAGTACCACCTCGGCGCGCAGGGGACGAGATCGACGCCGACCGGCGACATCACGATCACACTTGTCTCCAACCCGAGCCATCTCGAGGCAGTGGATCCTGTGGTCGAGGGACGGGCGCGTGCGGAGCAGACCGACCGTTCCTCGCGCCAGGGCTACCACGATCCGAGCGTCGCGCTCCCGGTCCTCATCCACGGCGACGCGTCGTTTGCCGGCCAGGGCAGCGTCGCCGAGACGCTCACCCTCGAGGCGCTCGCGGGCTACTCGACCGGCGGCACGCTCCATCTGATCGCGAACAATCAGGTCGGGTTCACCACCGATCCCGAGAGCGGTCGCTCGACGCGGTACTCGAGCGACCTGGCCAAGGGCTTCGACATCCCGATCATCCACGTCAACGCCGACGATCCCGAGGCTGCGCTCGCCTCGATCCGGCTCGCGCTTGCGTACCGGCGCCGCTTCGGCCACGACGTCGTCGTCGATCTCGTCGGCTATCGGCGGCACGGCCACAACGAGCAGGACGAGGCCGCGTACACCCAGCCGCTGCTGGCGGCAGCGATCGCCGACCATCCCACCGTGCGCGAGGAGTTCGCGGCTCGCCTCGTCACCGCCGGGGACCTCACGCAGGAGCAGGCCGACGAGCTCGAGCAGGACGTCGTTTCCGAGCTCCGCCAGGCGCACGAGGCGCTGAAGGAGACCTTCGGCCAGGCCGAGTCGCCGCCGCGCAGCGACACGCACATTCCCGCCGCGACCGGCGACGAGGTGGTCACGGCGGTCGCCCCCGACCGGCTGCGGGCGCTCAACGAGCAGCTGCTCCGCGTCCCAGACGGCTTCACCCCCCATCCGAAGCTCATGAGCCAGCTCGACCGACGGCGGGGGGCGCTCGAGGAGGGCGGGATCGACTGGGGCCAGGCCGAGGCGCTCGCGTTTGCATCGCTGCTCATCGAGGGGATTCCGATCAGGCTCACCGGCCAGGACACCGAGCGCGGGACATTCTCCCACCGTCACGACGTCCTCCACGACGTGAGCACGGGAGCGACCTTCACGCCGCTGCAGCATCTCGACGACGCCGGCGCGTCCTTCGAGATCTACAACTCGCCGCTGTCGGAGTACGCGTGCGTCGGCTTCGAGTACGGCTACGCGGCGGCCGCGCCCGAGGCGCTCGTTCTCTGGGAGGCCCAGTTCGGCGACTTCGTCAACGGCGCGCAGATCATCATCGACCAGTTCATCGCCGCCGGCCTGTCGAAGTGGCGGGAGTCGACGCGCCTCACGCTGCTCCTACCGCACGGCTACGAGGGCAACGGGCCGGAGCACTCGAGCGCGCGCCTCGAGCGCTTCCTCCAGCTCGCCGCGCAGGAGAACCTGCGGATCGCGAACTGCACGACGTCGGGCCAGTACTTCCACCTCCTGCGCCGGCAGGCGCTGGACGCGACGGCGCGGCCGCTCGTCGTCATGACGCCGAAGGGGCTCCTGCGCCTGAAGCAAGCCGGCTCGACGCTCGAGGATCTGGCGAGCGGGGAATTCCGGCCCGTGATCGACGACGCGAATCCGGATCGGGCGCGCGTCGAGCGGCTCGTGCTCTGCCAGGGGAAGATCTACTACGACATCGTCGGCCATGAGCAGCGCGCGGGTGCGACCGGCGCGGCGGTCGCCCGGATCGAGCAGCTCTACCCGTTCCCCACCGAGCGCGCGCGAGCCGTGCTCGCCGGCTACCCGAACCTGCGCGAGGTCGTGTGGGCGCAGGAGGAGCCGCAGAACATGGGTGCCTGGCGCGCGATCCGGCACCGGCTGGAGGAGACGAAGCCTGAGGGCGTGCCGCTTCGCTACGTCGGCAGGCCGTGGCGCGCGAGCCCGAGCGAGGGCTATCCGACCGCGCACCTCCGCGAGCAGGACCGCATCGTCCGCGCCGCGCTCGGCGCCTAGCCCTTGCCGTGTCCGTCGTGGCCGTGCGTTACCGGCGGCGACGGCGGTCCGCCACCTTTGCCGCTCGGCTCGCCAGCCTTGGGCCGTGCCTTCGGGCGAGCATGAGGAGCTGGCGGCGCTGGGCGGGGGGGAGGCGACGCCAGATGTCCCACATGGCGATGGTGAGGGCCCACGGAGTGGGGCGGAGCTTGCGGAGACCCTTTGCCATGCCCTGATGGTGGCACATCGTGGTGCCCTTTGGCCTCGGCATGGCTTAGCGGCGTCTTCTCGTGCCCAGGCGGCATGCCTTCCTGGCCCGGCGGCGTCTTGTCGTGTCCCGGAGGACCCTTGTCGGCAGGCGCAGCAGCGGCGGGAGGTGGCGGCGTCATGGAGACTACGGTCGGCGGTGTCTCCTTCGTGGGCGGTGCAGGCGGGGTGGCCGCGGCGTGCTTTGGCCCCGTGACGCTCGTGGACGGCTTCGGGCGCACGGTGGCGATCGGAGTCACCGGCGCGACCGGGGCCTGCACCACCTGAGAAGGCTGCGAAGTCGTCTGCTGGGGGGGCGCGCTGCGTTGCACGCGGGGGACCGCAGGCGCCTGAACGACGCTTCGGCTGGGACCCGGTCCGAGCGCGATGCCCAAAGACGTCGGAGGTGAGGCGAGCAGCCGAGGGATCAACGCGCCGCCGGCGACGGCGACCGCGAGCAACAGCGCGGCGACCAAGCGCTCCTTCCGGCTCATGTTCCTCCCCTCTCCCGCCGACAACTCTCCCAAGGGCTATCGGCAGGAAGGGAGATTGGCTTGAGTGCTAGGGGGTCAAGCTGAGCAGCTTCAAGGTCAAGCTCGTGGCGTACTTCGTCCTGCTCTCACTCGTCCCGTTGGCGGCGACGTACTGGGGGTTCAGCACCGTTGCCGGCGCCGGCGAGTCGCGCCAGGTCACCCTTCGGCAGGAAGCGGGCCTGCGCGCGGCACTCGCGCTCTACGCGCAGCAAGCCGATCGCGCTCAGGAGCGGGCCGAGCAGCTTGCGCGCTCCCGGCAGTTGCAGCGCGCGCTCGAGCGTCGTGACCGCGGCGCACTGAGGCGGATCGTCGCGGGCAGGCCGTCGCTCTACGTCGAGGGCGCGGGCGGTCTCCAGGTGGGTAGCGTGCCGCACCTCGCCGCTCGGTTCCCTGTCGACGTCGTCACCGGCGCACGCCGCCTGGGCGAGGTCGTCGCAACGATTCCGCTCGACGTCGGGCTCGTCGGGCGTCTCCGTCGGGGCGTGGCGTTCGATTCCGGCGATGTTCTCGTCCTGCTTCAGGGATCGCGCATCCTGGCCTCCACGCCGAGGCTCACCGGGCGCGTCACGGTTCCGGCCGGACGAAGCGCGACCGCCAGTGTCGGAGGAACGCGCTATCGCGCATTCGTTGCGCCGGGGTTGCCGAGAGTGCCGGGGGCACGGCTCGCCGTCCTGACCCGGAGAGCAGTGATCGACGCCGCTGATGCGCGCACGCGCAACAGACTCCTCGCCGGCTTGCTCGCGTGCCTGGCGCTCGTCGGGTTCGTCGCGTACCTCCAGGGACGGGCAATCGTCCGACACCTCGGCCGGTTCGCCGAGGCCGCCCGCGGGATCGCGCGTGGGAGCCTCCAGGAGCGCGTCCCCGTTCGGGGCCGGGACGAGTTCGCGGAGCTCGGCGCTGCGCTCAACGACATGGCTGCGCAGCTCGAGGCGCGGCTCGCCGAGCTCGAGGCCGAGCGCGGCCGCGTGCGCGACGCACTCGCGCGCTTCGGAGAGGCGCTCTCAGCGACGCATGATCCCGAGCACCTGCTCAGCATCGTCGCCGCGACCGCTGCCGAGGCAACAGCCGCGCGCGGCAGCCGGATCGTGTTGCCCGACGGCACGGTGGTCGCGAGCGGCGATGCGGGCGACGGCGAACGGTTGATTCTCCCGCTCGCAGCTTCGGGAGAGCGCTTCGGGACACTCGAGCTCGTGGGAGACTCGTTCAGCAAGGAGCAGCGGATGAACGCCGCGTCGCTCGCGGCTCACGCGGTGGTCGGGCTGGAGAACGCTCGCCTGCACGGCATGGTCGAGCGGCAGGCACTCGTCGACGGACTGACCGGGCTAGCGAACCGCCGCGCAACCTCCGACGCGCTCCACGGCGAGGCGGCTCGCGCCGAGCGCCTCGAGACGCCGCTCTCGGTCGTTCTCGCCGATCTCGACGGGTTCAAGGAGGTCAATGACGAGCACGGCCACGCCGTCGGCGACGCCGTCCTGCGGGCCTTCGCCGAGGTGCTGCGCGACACGCTCCGCGAGTCGGACCTCGCGGGCCGCTGGGGCGGGGAGGAGTTCCTTCTCCTGCTGCCCGGCGCCGACGAGGAGGGAGCGGCGCAGCTCGCCGAGCGCGTGCGCATCGGGCTCGCCGCACGCCGCATCCCGAGTGTTCCGGGGCTCCGCGTGACCGCCAGCTTCGGCGTGGCCGAGTACAAAGGGGAGGCGACCACCGAGCAGCTGGTCGCTGTTGCCGACGACGCACTCTACCGGGCCAAGCGCGGGGGCAAGGATCGGGTCGTGCGGGCAGCGCGGGCCGCGTTCTGACGCTCTCGGACCGGAAACCCGCTGCAATCCTCGTTATCATGCGCGCCGACGACGAGCACGACCCCAGGGAGGAGCACTGTATGCCGGTAGAGACACCGTCTATTTTCACGCAGGTCATCGAGGAGCACCTTGCTCTGAAGGAGCGGAACGCGAGGCTCGGCGGCACGATGCCGATCGAGCACTACAAGGGCGACGGCGATCCGTTCGAGAACCATCCCCTGTTCAAGAGCGAGGAACAGGCGCGAATCGAGGAGACGATGGACGGCGTCGACCCGGACTTCAGCGACGAGAGCCTCGAAGACGTCCGCGCCTGGCCGGGCGAGGAGCCGCTCGAAGAGGTGACCGCCGAGACGAGCGAGGCGGCCGTGCCCGCCATCGAGGAATCCGCCTTCTGGGGCAACGGCGGCGCGCGCGACTTCGACTGGGGCGACTAGCAGGCCGGGGAAGCCGCAGGCCGGACCGCGCTCGCGCCGGCCTCCGCGAGTGAAGCGCAGCCTCGTGAGCTATGCGTTCACCCGCACGAGGGATTCGTGCCAGGCGCCACCAACCGATGCTTCGTGCGTCCGCTGCGGTCCACTCCAGGAGCTTCTCGCGTGCATCTGAACTGCGATCGATCGGGGGATCGGTGGTAGTCCGGCCCAGCCATCTGCGGCTGCTCGACGACGACGCGCCCGGTGGCGATCCCACCCTCGTCGAGTCGTACCGGAGGCTGGCTGACGTCTTCCACGAGGTCCTCGCGGAACAGAGCCTCGACGCCCTCCTGGTGCGCATCGCCGACACGGTCGGCGACCTGATTCCGTCGCTCGACACGCTGACGATCTACGAGGCCGACGAGACGAAGTCCGTGCTCAAGCCGGTGCTCGTCCGTGACGTGTACGCGGACGAGATCATGAGCACGACGATCAGCTTCTCGGAGGGCATCACGGGCTGGGCGACGCGACATCGTGAGGCCGTCCTCTGCAATCAGGCGCACCTCGACCCGCGCGTGCGCACCGTGCCGGGGACGCCGATGGAGCCCGAAGCCCTCATCTGCGTTCCGCTGATCGCGCGCGGCCAGATCAAGGGCGCGCTCAACATCTATCGCGAGGGCGACGCCGTCGCGTTCAGCGAGACGGAGTTCGAGATCGCGAAGCGGTTCGGCGATGCGGCCGCGCTCGCGCTGGACAACGCCGAGATCCGGGCGCGCCTCGAGCACCAGGCCCGCACCGACTCGCTCACGGGGCTCTTCAACCACAGCGTTTTCTACGAGCGGTTGCTGCAATCGCTGCAGGAGTCGAGCCGCACGCACAGGCCGCTCGCGGTGCTGATGCTCGACATCGACGACTTCAAGCACGTCAACGACGTCCACGGTCACGCCGTCGGCGACGAGTTGCTCCGGTTTCTCGCCGAGGCCCTCCGCGCGATCGTGCGGCCGGAAGACGTGATCTGCAGGCTCGGCGGCGAGGAGTTCGCGGTCGTGATGGACAGCTGCGGAGGCGAGGACGCCGTCCGGGTTGCCGAGCGCGTACAGGGCCGGCTCGCGGAGGTCGACTTCCCAGGCATCGGCCGGATGACCGTCTCGGTCGGGCTCTCGCTCGGGCCCGAGCACGCCATGAACCCGCGCGAGCTCGCGGCGTGCGCAGAGGCGGCGATGATGACGGCGAAGGCGCAGGGCAAGAACCAGGTCGTTCTCTACTCCGAGGTCGGAGCGCGGCGGCCCGCTGCGCCGGGTATCGAGCGGGATGTCCGCTCGATCGCGCACCTGAAGATGCTGCAGAGCCTGACCGGCAGGCTGAACAGGCTCAACGACGTGCGGGAGATCGGCGACGCGATCGCGGCCGAGCTCCGAGCGCTCGTCGATTACCACAACTGCCGCGTGTTCGTCGCCGACGGCGACGAGCTCATCCCGGTCGCCTTCCTCGGCGACCTCACCTCGGGAATGGACGCGCTCTCGCTCGACATGCTCCGGAAGCGCGTCGGCGAGGGAGTCACCGGCCGCTGCGCCGAGCTCGGCGAGTCGATCGTGGTGGCCGACGCGGCGAACTGCGAGTTCGGGCAGCTGATCGAGGGCACTGTTCCGATCGAGGAGTCGCTGCTCGCGGTGCCGCTTCGCTACGGAAGCCGCGTCGTCGGCGTGATCGTCGTCTCCAAACTCGGGCTGAACCAGTTCGACGAGGACGACGTGCGGCTGCTGGAGGTGCTCGCCGGCCATGCTGCGGTTGCGGTCGAGAACGCCAGCCTGTACGAGTCGGCCCGGCGCGAGGCCGAGAGCGCGACGTCGCTGCTCGAGTTCGGCCGGGAGCTCGCGACGCTCGTCGACCTCGACGACATTGCGGGTCGGGTCACGGAGCTGTCCGCGGAGATCCTCGGCAGCAGCAATACGTCCTTCTACCTCGAGACGGACGGTGAGCTGACTCTTCAGGGCGAGCACGGGCACTCCCGGGAGACGGCCGCCGCGCTCGCGTCGCAGCCGTTGCCGTTGGATGTCCTCGATGTCTCCCGCGACCCGTTTGTCGCCGAGCCTCAGGACTACGAGCCGAAGATCGGGCGACAGGCGCCTGTGTCGGGGGGCCGCTACGCGGTCGCGCCGTTCGCCGTCGATGGCCGAACAGGTTTCCTCGCCGCGCTCGTCGAGCGGGAGGACTTCGGAGAGCGCGAGCTGGCACTGCTCGGAGGACTCGCTCAGCAGGCAAAGCTCGCGATCGCCAATGCCTCGAGCTACGAGGGGCTCGAGCGCACGTTCGTCTCCACCGTCGAGGCGCTCGCGAACGCGCTCGAGGCGAACGACGAGTACACGTCCACCCACGCGCGCTGGATCACGGATCTCTCCATGCGGGTCGGCCGGGAGCTCGGCCTCGACGAGCGCGCGCTCAAGTGCCTCGAGCTCGGCGCGCTGCTGCACGACATCGGCAAGATCGGCATCCCGAGCGACGTGCTCTCGAAGCCGGGCCGGCTGACCGCGGCCGAGCGGAAGCTCGTCCAGACACATCCGGAGCTCGGCGAGCGGATCATCGCTCCGATCGACCGGCTCCAGGTCGTGCGACCGATCGTCCGCCACTGTCACGAGCGCTGGGACGGGCGCGGTTACCCCGACGGCGTCGCCGGCGAGGACATCCCGCTCGAGTCGCGCATCATCCTCGTCTGCGACGCGTACCACGCGATGACGACCGACCGGCCGTACCGGCGTCGCCTCAGCCAGCGCGAGGCCGTGCGCAGGCTCGCGGAGGGTGCAGGCAGCCAGTTCGATCCGCACGTGGTCGAGGTCACCTTGCGCGTCCTCGAGCAGCTCCCCGCGGAGAACTAGCCGGCAACCGCGAGCTCCGGCTCGCCGCCTTCGAGCATGTGGGCAAGGCGGCGGAATGGGCCGTCGACCGCGAGCAGCTCGCGCTCGTTGCCGCGCTGAATGACCTGACCGTTCTCGACGACGAGGATCTCGTCGGCGCGCCGCACCGTCGAGAGGCGGTGGGCGATGATGATCGAGGTGCGGCCCTTGAGGAGCCGGTCGAGCGCTTGCTCGATCAGCACCTCCGTCGGGCGGTCGATGTTCGACGTGGCCTCGTCGAGAATGAGAATCCGGGGGTCGGCGAGCAGGGCCCGCGCAAGCGAGATGAGCTGCCGCTCGCCTGCCGACAGGCCGGCTCCGCCCTCGCGCACCGCGTGTTCCAGGCCGCCGGAGAGACGGGCCGCGACCCGGTCGACGCCGACAGCGGCTGCCGCGGCCTCGACCTCCTCGTCCGTCGCGTCGGGCTTCGCAAAGCGGATGTTCGAGGCGATCGTCCCGCTGAAGAGGAACGGATCCTGCAGCACGACGCCGAGCTGGCGCCGATACGAGCGGAGCTGGACGTCGCGCAGGTCGTGCCCGTCCACGCGCACCGCTCCCTGGTCGGGGTCGTAGAAGCGGCCGATCAGCCGTGCGAGCGTCGACTTGCCGTGTCCCGACTCGCCGACGAGCGCGAAGCAGGCGCCCGGCGAGAGGTGGAAGGAGACCCCGTGCAGCACCGGATCCTTGCCGTACGCGAAGACGACGGAGTCGATCGCGAGATCGCCTTCGATGCGCGGCAGCGGCAGCGCTCCGGGTCGATCGCCGATGTTCGGCTCCTCGTCGAGGACGATCGCGATCTTCACCATCGCTGCGCCGGCCGACTGCAGCTGGCCGTACACATCGGAGAGTTCCTGCAGCGGCTGAAAGACGAGCTGCAGCAGGTACATCGCCGTGATCAGCGTGCCGATGGTGAGCGTGTGGTTCTCGTAGAGGTTCGAGCCGAAGTAGAGGACCGTGCCCATTGCGAGCACGCCGAGGAACTCGATCGACGGGAAGAAGACCGAGAAGATCCGCTGGACGTACGTCGACTGCGCTCGGTTCGCGTCGTTGAGTGCGTCGAACTCGGCCTGGAAGCGGCGTTCGCGGTTGAACGCCTGCACGACCGCCATCCCTGCCACGGACTCGGCGATCTGCGCCGTGACGGCGGCGATCCGGTTCCGCTGTTCGACGTTCGCCGTGTGCGAGACCCTCTGGAACCAGCGCGAGATGATGACGGTCGGCGGCAGGACGACGAAAGCGATGAGCCCTAGGCGCCAGTCGGCGATGAGGAGCGCGATGACCGCCGCGGGCAGGAGAATGACGTTCGAGATGAGGGTCGGCATCCCCTGCGAGAGGACGTCAGAGACCGCGTCGACGTCGCTCGTGAGGCGCGCGATGATCCAACCCGCCTTCTGCTGCGAGAAATAGCGGAGCGAGAGGCCGGTGAGGTGGTCGAAGAGGTCCCGCCGCAAGCCGATCACGACTGCCTGGCCGATTGTCGCCAGCCCCTTGATGAGCTTCGCCTGCAGGAGCCAGCCAACTGCGGCGACGCCGAGATAGATGAGGACGATGACGGTCAGATGGCGCTCGTTGCCCACCAGGTGGCCGTCTTTGTGGACGTTGATGCCCTTGTCGATCGCGTTCCGGACGAGCAGCCAGCCTCCGGTCAGGCAGACGGCATTGCCGATGCAGATGAGCACCATCAGCGCAGCGAACCTCTTGCGGCCCTCCATGTACTTCCAGAGGCGTCTCACGCGGCGATCACCTCGTCCCCGAACAGCGACGCGAACTCGCCACCCGCACGAAGCAGGTCGGCCGGCTTCCCCGACTCGACGATCCGTCCGTCGAGCAGGACGACCGCGCGGTCGGCGATCGCCACCGTCGAGAGGCGCTGCGTGGCGACCAGGACGGTCCGACCGGCGAGCGCGGGGCGGAGACGAGCGACGAGCCGCCGCTCGGTGAGGGTGTCTACCGCCGAAAGCGGGTCGTCGAGCACGACCACGCGCGCGCGCGTGACGAGCGCACGTGCGAGCGCGACCCGCTGTCGCTGTCCGCCGGAGAGATTGATGCCTCTCTCGCCGATCAGGGTGTCGTAGCCCTCGGGAAGGCTCGGCCCGAATGCGTCGACGCCGGCCGCCTCGCACGCAGCGAGCACCTCGTCCCAGTCGGCATCCTCGCGGCCGGCCGTGAGGTTCTCGCGCAGCGGCACCGAGAACAGCACCGGACGCTGGGTGACCAGGGCGACGTCCGCCCGGAGCTCCGCGCTCGGGAGGTCGCGCGTGTCGACGCCCCCGACGAGCACCTGCCCGCCGGTGGGGTCGTAGAAGCGCGGGAGAAGGTTGAGCAACGACGTCTTGCCCGAGCCGGTCGGCCCGCAGACGGCGACGATCTCGCCCGGCTCGACCACGAAGTCCAGGTCGTGCAACACGTCGACCTCGCCGCCGTACGCGAAACTCACGTTGTCGAAGCTGAGGCCGAGCGGCCCGTCCTGCGGAAGGTGGCGCGGGCTCGTCGGCTCGGGAAGCGGCTCGATGCCGTCGAGCCAGCCGAAGCTGCGACCGGCCGAGGCGAGCGCCCGCTGCGCCAGGTCGAGAATCCAGCCGATGGCCTCGAGCGGCCAGACGAGCTGGAGCAGGAGCGTCTCGAAGAGGACGAACTGGCCGATCGTGATGCTGCCGTCGATGACGGCGCGGCCGCCGAAGAAGACGACGGCCGCGATCGAGAGCGCGGGCAAGTAGTAGAGGCCGGGCACGTGCTGAGACTCGACGCTAGCCTGGCGCAGCGCCGCGGAGCGCACACCCTCGGCCCTGTCGCCGAAGCGGTTGCGGACGTCGTCCTCGCGGCCGAAGGCCTGCACCATCTCGATCCCGACCACGGCTTCGTCGGCCGCCTCCGTCACGTCTCCCTTCCGCGCCTGCACCTCGCGCGAGATGGGCGACACGCGCCGTCCGAAGCGGTTGGCGACGTACCCGATCGGCGGCAGCGACACGGCCGCGTAGAGCGTCAGCTGCGGGTCGACGAGGGCGAGGACGATCCCGGCGCCGACGATCATCATCACGCTCTGGATCCCCTGCACGAGCCCCCAGCCGATGAAGTACCGGATGGGATACAGGTCGTTCGTCGCCCGCGAGAGCACCTGGCCGGTCGCGTGCCGGTCGTAGAACGCCCGCGGGTAGCGGAGGTACGCCTGGTAGAGGAGCTCGCGCATCCGCGCCTCGATCCTGATCCCGATCCGGGCGGTCGCGTACCGGCGGTTGAAGTTGATGACGAAGCGCAGCAGAGCGAGCCCGCCGATGGCTGCGAGATAGGGCGGCAGCAGGTCTTCCCGGTGGGGAACGATCGCGTGGTCGATCGCCCGCTGGATCAGGATCGGGATCGCGATCGAGATCAGCGTGTAGACGAGTGAGCACGAGAGCGCGAAGACGCCGAGTTTCCACTGCTCACGCCACAGCCGGAGCAGCCTGCGGAGCGTCGGCAGCAGGCCGAGGTCGGGCGGGTCGACTGAGCTCACATACGTAGACATGGCGAAACGCCCGCCGCAGCAGACCCCCCAGGCCTACCGCGTGAGCCACTGCCGACGATAGCAGCGCCGCTGGCGGGCTCTAGCGCTGTTTTTTGACCTGCGGGTCCGCGAGCATGCTGCTGCGCTGAGGTTTCCCGGACGCGGCCGGCTCGAGATCCGGGTCGGTCGGCGGTTGCGGCAGCGGAGTGGGTGGCGGCGGCCGGCCCTCGGGCCCGGGATCCCGGGCCGGCTCCGGCTCGTTTGGCGCCGAGCCGGTGAGCCGCGCCTTCTCCTCCTGCAGATGCATGCGCAGTCCGGCCAGCTCACGCTCGACCTTGCGAATCGCCTGCTCGCGCTCCTCGAGCCGCTCTCGCTCGGCCTTGGCGAGGGCGAGCTCCTGCACGGCCTGGCGCTCCCGCTTCTCCGCCTCCGCGATGGCGTGGGCGAGCTCCTTCGAGCGGTCGGGGCCCGCGGGCCCAGCGGGCGCGGCCGAACGCCGCCGACCCTGCCGGCCGGCGACGTCGAGGCGCAGCTGCTCGAGCTCCTTCTCGCGCGCGGCGACCCGCTGCGCGTGCTCCCGCAGCGTCCGCTTCATCTCGTCGACCTCGGCGAGCGCCGCCTCGTAGCGGCCCCGCATGTCCAGCCCGTCGCTCACAGTGGAAGTGTGTCCTCCATTCCGGCTGGTGGCAACCACGTCCTCGCGGAGCAGATGGTAGTCGTGTGGAAGTCCTTGCGGCTTGGCTCAGGCACTGACTGGTGGAGTAGTGTCGCCGCCAGGGTGACCTTGTCGTCGCAGCAGCCGACCTGACACATGAGCGAGCTCGCCTACCGCGAGCGGCTCGCTCGGGGCGAGGCCTCCGGGCTGCTCATACTCCACCACGGCCGCGGCAGCGATGAGGAGGATCTACTCCCGCTCGCAGACGCCCTCGACCCGCGGCAGCGCCTCCACGTCGTCACACCGAGAGCACCGCTCACCCTTTCGGGCGGTCCCGGCTACCACTGGTATCTCGTGCCGAGGGTCGGTTACCCGGACCCGGACACCTTTCACGCCGCGTACGAGGCTCTCGCCACCTTTCACGACAAGATCTGGCAGCGATTCGAGCTCGACGCCGAACGGACGGTGCTCGGAGGCTTCTCGATGGGATCGGTGATGAGCTACTCCCTCGGGCTCGGCCCGGACCGACCCGCGCCGGCAGGCATCCTCGCCTTCTCGGGCTTCATCCCGACGGTCCAGGGTTGGGAACCGCAGATACCCCGGGAGACGGCCGCGTTCATCGCGCACGGCCGCGCGGACCCGATCATGAACGTCGAGTTCGCGCGAGCCGCGAGTCACCTGCTCGAAGACGCGGGCATGAACGTCGAGTACCGCGAGTCGGACGTCGGCCATACGATTAACCCGTCGAGCATCCAGGCAGCGGCGAGCTGGCTCGAGCGGATGATTCAGTGAGCAACTCGAGCTGAGAGGAGGTGAGCTCGAGCATGGATTCCACGCAATCACCCAAGCTCGGGTTCGAGAACGACATCAAGCCCTTGTTTCGCGAGAGGGACCGAGGATCGATGCTGCGCTTCTTCGACCTCTGGGCATACGACGACGTCGTCGCGAATCGTGAGGCGATCGCAGAGCGTCTGGCCGACGGGTCGATGCCGTGTGACGGCGCCTGGCCTCCCGAGCGCATCGATCTGTTTCGCCGTTGGCTCGACGAGGGTGCGCCCGAGTAACAATGCGGGCCCCCGAGCGGCGATGGAGCGTACCGGGATCGAACCGGTGACCTCCTGGTTGCAAACCAGGTGCTCTCCCAGCTGAGCTAACGCCCCGAGCGAGCCTCAGTGTAGAGCCAGATTCGGCTCAGGCGGCGCGCTCGAGCCGCTCCTCGACCCGCGCGCGGGCGACGATCGACTCGCGGTCGCCGAAGCGCAGACGGGCGCGGACGGCACGGTGCTCGTCCCAGAGGACGTCGAGCTTCGCGTCGATCGCGTGGATCTCGGCGCGGACCTCGGGGTCGTGCTGGTCGGAGAGCCTGTGCCAGAGAGCGGTCCGCTCCTCGCTCAGGACCTCGATCTCCGTATGAATCTCTTTGAGGGTTCGCATGACGGTTCCAACGCCCGGCATGCCCGAGACATTCCACCTGAATCCTCAGCGTTAGCGGAGGCGATATTGAGGTGAGCTCCGCCCTGCCCGGAGGAGGAACAGGCCGCTCAATACTCCGAACCCGAACCCGCCGATGTGGGCGAAGAACGCAACTCCGCCCCCGTTTTCCGGATGCTCCAGCGAGAGGCCGCCGGTCCATGCCTGCAGCGCGAACCAGATGCCGAGAAACCAGAAGGCCGGGACCTCCCGGATGATGATGAAGATCAGCGTCAGCACGCGCGCGCGGGGGTAGAGGACGAAGTAGGCGCCGAGGACGCCTGCAATGGCGCCGCTCGCACCGATGTTCGGGATGCTCGCGGCGCGTACGCCCGCGTACTCCAGCGTGACGAAGGTCTGCGTTGCCATCGCCACGACGCCGGCGACCAGGTACCAGAAGAAGAAGGCGGCATGCCCGAACGCGTCCTCGACGTTGTTGCCGAAGATCCAGAGGAACAGCATGTTGCCGAGGATGTGCTCCCAGCTCGCGTGCATGAACATGCCGGTGAACACGCCCTCGTACCAGGGCAGCGCACGGAACCCGGGAGGGAGGTGGCACGGCCCTACGACTGCGCACGGGTAGAAGCCGTCACGGAACACGTGTACGTCGACGCCTGGATTCTTCAGCTCCCAGAACCAGGCGAGGAAGTTCGCGACGATCAGCCCCACCGTGACGTACGGGGTCGTACGGCCGGGGATGCTGTCGCGGAGGGGAAGCATCGGGCGACCGCCGCGGTCTAGACCGCGGCGAGCGCCTCGCGGACCCGGTCGCCGACGGCGGCCAGCTCGAGCTTCTCGCCCGTGACCTCGTACAGCAGCTCGTCGGCGGTCGGCCGCTGACCCTCCGCCCACAGTTCGCGCAACAGTGATCCGGCCTCGCGGCGCGAGAACCAGGCGTTGCCGAAGCGCTCCCGGAGGTGGGCCCGCAGCTGCGCCTCGAACGCCCACGCGCGCAGGTACTCCGTCGCGTAGAAGCCCTCGTCGATGTCGTTGAGGTAGTCGGACGCAGCCGGCTCGACCTTCGTCGCGTCGGAGAGCAGCTCCACGTACCGCGGCTGCAACGCGGTCAGTTCCTCGGCCGTGTGGAACTCGAGCTCGTAAAGGAGCTTCGCGCAGTAACGCCGGACGAGCCACAGGAGCTGCACGGCCCCCTCGGCGGCGAACTCGTAGGGGCGGGGGAAGTCGAGCCGCCGCTCGAGCCATACCGGATCTGTGGTCAGGTGCTCGAGCAGCATCGCCCAGCCCTCGGTGACTGCGTTGTCACCGAGCCTCTTCTCCTCCGGCGACAACGAGGCGTCCGTGTGGGCGAAGTGCTCTGTGTGGCCGGCCTCGTGGAAGAGGACGCTCCAGTCGTCGGGCCCGCCCTGCGGCTTCAGCACGAGCACGACCCGGCCCGGCACCTCGATCGGCGAGCAGAACGCCCGAGGATCTTTGCTCGGACGGTCCTCGAGGTCGAGCTCGACGTTCTCCTGTGCGCGGAGGTCGATGCCGAGGTCGGCGAGGGTGCCCTCGAGGGCCGGGACCATCCGGTCGGGCGGGAACGCCGCGTCCCAGTCTGCGCCGCGCCAGGCTCGCCCCACGTCCCAGCGTTTGATCTCGCCGAGCCCGATGTCGACGCGCGAGCGGAAGAAGTGGTCACCCGCTTCGACCCAGAGATCTTCCGTGTCGGCGAGCAGGCGCCGGCACTGCTCCGCGAGATCGTCGAGGGGGAAGCCGAAGCTGCGGTGGAGGTCGGCGTAGTTGTCCGCGCCGAGCCGCCGGGTCTCGCGCTGCATGACCTGAGCCTTCTGCAGCTGGAGTGCGTTCAGGTGCTCGTCGTTGAGCTCGTTCCTCGCCGCCTCGATCCGCTCCCGCACGTCGCGGTTCTCCTCGTTCATCAGTCGCGGCCTGAGCATGCGGAACGGGATCTCCTCGCCGTCGACGGTCGCAGTGAGGGTCGCCTCGAGCTCCGCGACGCGCTCCTCCTGCTCGCTGACGAAGTTTCCGAGATAGCCCGAGCACGCGAACTTCCACAGCTCGCGCCGGCGACGGTCGCCGTCGACCGAGGCTCCGAGCCCGAGCGCCGTGTCGAGTCGGGTCAGCTGTTCGTGCCGCTCGTAGATCGGCGCGATGTCGAAGGTCTCCTTGAGCCCGGCGAAGTGGAGGTAGGACTCCTCGTCGAGCTCAGCCTGGAAGCGATCGGCGTCCGCGCTGAGCGCGTCGATCTCCCCTTGTTGAAGCGGGTCTGCCATGCGGATTCGTAGGATAGACCGATGCACGAGATCTCTCTCAAGACAGAGCGCAAGACGCAGCTGATCGAGATCACCGATCGGATCCGTGAGGCGCTCGGCGGGACGAACGGCGCAACGGCGGCGCTGGTCTACGTTCCGCACACGACGGCGGGCGTCGCGATCAACGAGCGGATCGATCCCGAGCTGGTGACCGACCTCGAGAACGCCTTCACCCGGGTCGTGGGCGACGACTGGGAGTGGCGTCACGACGACGCCGACGGGCCGAACGCGCCGTCCCATGCCCGCGCCTCGCTCGCTTCGAGCCCGCAGGTGCTCATCCCGCTGCGCGACGGAAGCCTCGCTCTGGGCACGTACCAGGGCATCTTCTTCTGCGAGTTCGACGGGCCGCGCGACCGCAAGATCTACGTCACGACGCTCTGACGCTACGGTGGGCGCATGGCCGCGCCTGTCACGAAGGGAGAGGAGCTCGAGCTCGACGTCGACTCGCTCGCGTTCGGCGGCAACGGCGTCGCGCGGCTCGACGGCTTCGTCGTCTTCGTGCGACGGGGCCTCCCGGGCGACCGCGTGCGTGCGCGGGTCACGAAGGTCAAGCGCAGCCACGCCGAGGCGCTTGCCACCGAAGTGCTCAGGCCGGGACCGGAGCGGGTCGACGCACCGTGCGCCCACTTTCCCGCCTGCGGTGGCTGCCGCTTCCAGGATCTCGCCTACGAGGCGCAGCTCGAGCAGAAGCAGCTTCAGGTACGAGACGCTCTGCAGCGGATCGCGGGCATCGCCGAGCCGCCGCTCGAGCCGATCCTTCCGTGCGAGCCGGAGATCTTCCACTACCGCAACAAGCTCGAGTACTCGTTCACGTCGACGCCGGAGGGGCCGGCTCTCGGCTTCCACCGGGCCGGGCGCTGGGACGAGGTGCTCGAGATCGAGCGCTGCTGGCTGACCGACGAGCTCGGCAACGGGATCCGCGGCGCCGTCCGCGACCTGGGCGCGGGAGGAGGGGCTCGAGGCGTACTCGCAGGCCGACGGGAGCGGCTATCTCCGCCATCTCGTCGTCCGGCAGGGGCGCAACACCGGGCAGGCCCTCGTGCAGCTCGTGACCGCACCCGGCGAGCGGTTCGAGACCGGCTACCTCGTCGACGTCCTCCGCCGCTTCCCCGAGGTGCGTTCGATCCACTGGTCGATCAACGACACGCCGGCCGAGGTGACGAACCTGCCGTCGCGTCTGCTCTGGGGCGACGAGTGGATCGAGGAGGAGCTCTCCGGTCTTCGCCTCCGCGTCCGCCCGAACGCCTTCCTGCAGACGAACACGGCGATGGCCGAGCGGCTCTACGAGCTCGCGCGCGAGGCTGCCGGGCTGACCGGCGACGAAACGGTCTGGGATCTCTACTGCGGGATCGGCACGATCGGGCTCTCGCTGGCGCGCGACGCGCTGACTGTCTGGGGGATCGAGGTCTCGGAGGAGTCGGTCGCCTGCGCGCTCGAGAACGCCGAGCTCAACACGATCACGAATGCCGCCTTCTTCGCGGGCAACGTCGGCGAAGTGGTGGAGGAGCTGCTCGAGCGCTCCGGCCCGCCCGGCGTCGTCGTGGTCGATCCGCCCCGTGCCGGGCTGGCGGGGAAAGCGCTGCGGCGGCTCGGCCGCATCGGCGCGCCGCGGCTCGTCTACGTCTCGTGCAACCCGACCACGCTCGCCGGCGACGTGAAGGCGCTGCGCGAGGATACGGTTACGAGCTGCTGCGCGTGACTCCCGTGGACATGTTCCCGCACACGCCGCACGTCGAGTGCGTGGCGCTGCTGGAGCACACCGCCTGAACTACTCCTGCCGCGGTCTGAGCCGCCGCCAGAGCAGGTCGCCGTTCGCAAGCAGGAAGCCGGCCGAGACGAAGGGCAGCGCCGGCAGGCCGCTGACGTCCGTCGCGTTGGCGAGCACGAGCGTCAGCGAGTACATCCCGGTCATCGCCAGCCACGTCCACCCGGGCCGGAGCTGCCAGCGCACCGTCGCCGCCAGGAAGAGGGCGAAGAAGAGGATGTCGGGAGGGCCGAGCCCCGCCGCGCGGCCGCCCGGCGCCACGAACGCGACCGCTACGGCCGAGTAGACCGCGAAGTGGTGGGTGACGATGGTGTGCGTCGGCCCGGCGGCCACCGAGATCGCGTCCACGAAGGGAATGATCAGAGCGATCAGGACCACCCAGGCGAGCTCCTCGAACAGCCAGAGGAACATCCAGCCTCCGCAGGTGTAGGCGCCGAGCTTCATGAAGTTCGAGGTGAGGTAGTGGTGTGTCTCCCACGTCACGACGGCGGCGATCAGAAACACGAGGAACGCCGCGGCGACGACGATCCGGTTCGACCAGAGCGGCAGCGCGAGGTAGACGAGCAGGAGCGTCGCAGGGAGCACGCCGGCCGCGATGATCGCGACCTCCCACCAGACGGAGACCTCGCCCAGGTGCAGCGCGACGGCGTCCCACGACACTACGCCTGCGGCGACGACGACGAACGCTGCGACGCGGAGGCGCGGCCGCGCGCCCAGGCTCAGTACGGGGGCGTCTGACTCCACCACTCGCCGAGCACCTTGAAGGCGTTCCAGAACGCCGTCTTCGCCGGCTGCTCGTCGAGCGACTCGTCGATGTCCGGCGTGACGAGCCCCTGGATCGTGGGCGTGAGCTCCTGGAGCTCGCCTTCGCTGAGCGCGAGCTCGCGCGCGAGCGGGAAGCGGGCCGCATTGAGGAACGCGACGGCGGGCTCGCCCATCGCGACCACGAGCTTCGGCTGGACGATGTGCAGCTCGCGCAGGAGGAAGGGCCGCGACTCCTCCTCGTCGCCGTCCGCGAACTTGAGGCAGTTCGTCCCGTAGATCGCCATGGGATCGACGTGCAGGCGCTGGAGCGACTTGAGAAGCGCGTTGCCGGCGCGGCCGTAGAAAGCGACTCCCTCCTGCAACTCCGACGCCTGCGGCGCGTACTTGAGGAGGAAGACGTCGGCGAGCGGATGGCCGGAGCCGAGCACCGGGACGCGGGCTCCTCCGGCAGCCTGCGCGAGCTCGTCACCGAGAGCGTTGCTCTCGGTGATCGCCTTTTGCAGGTACTTCTCGTAGATCTCGTCGGTCGCCACGGTCAGCTGATCGTCTCGAAAGGCGGCGTCACCATTGCCGGACGGTCCTTCGACGCGACCAGGTTGGTGCCTGCCTCGCGACCAGGCTACCGACCGGAAGATCCTCCTCGGCCCGGTCGTCTATTGGGTATGCACACGCGCGTCGTGAAACCGAGATGCGGACCGGAGCTCCTCGTTCGTCCGCTCAAACAGGGCGACACCGCGACCGTCGAGGCCATGTTCGAGCGCCTCGGCGACGCGTCGCGGCTGGCGCGCTTCAACGGGCTCAAGCACCGGCTGGGCGAGCAGGAGCTGCGCTGGCTCGCGACAGTGGGACCGAACAACCACGTGCTCGTCGCCTACGTCGACGGCGACCCCGAGCCGGTGGCGATCGCTCGGCTCGTGCGCTCCGGCGCCAGCGCCGAGGTCGCCTTCGAGGTGGCCGACGCCTACCAGGGCCGCGGCATCGGCTCGGCGCTCACGCAGGAGCTCGTCTCCGACGCGTGTGCAGCCGGCATCGCAGAGGTGACGGCGCTGGTACGGAGCGACAATCGTGCGGCGTTCGCCGTGCTGAGCCACGTGCTCGGCCAGTTCGAGCTGCGCCTCGAGGGACCGGAAACGCTGGTTCGGGCGCCGCTGCCCGCTCGCTGCTAGCTCCTAGCGCACGCGCTCTTTCGCCTGCGCCATCCACTTCAGCCCCTGCAGGTAGACGAGCGACTTCGGGCGGCGCAGCACCTCGGCGTCGTGGAGGGAGACGAGAAACTCCTCCGGACCGCTGAAGCGCCGCATCCTGACGGCGCCGGTGCCGACACCGGCGAGGACGTGCGCGTCGGATCCGGCGCCGGGCGTGAGGTTGTACTTGCGCGCGAAGCGGAGCGCCTCCTCGTTGTATGCCTCGAAGAGGAGCCGCGCGTTGTACACCTCGAACACGTCGATCTCGGCGAGGTGCCGATGCAGCGTCGCCGGGCCCGGGATGGCGTGCAGGCGGTCGAACGGGTGTGGCACGTAGACGAGGCCGCCCTGCGCGCGGATCGCGGCGATGGTGTCGCCGAACGACATGCCTCGCGGGATCTCCTCGCGCAGGAAGAGGCCGATCACCTCGCCCTGTTCCGCGGTCTTGATCTCCTCGCCCGGGATGACGATCAGCCGGCGGCCGCGAGCACGCTCGACGGCCTCCTGCGCGCCGCCGAAGACGTTGTGGTCGGTGACCGCGATCGCGCCGAGCCCCTTCGCTTCGGCGTAGTCGAGGAGCTCGTCGACGTCGATCGAACAGTCGTGCGACCAGCTCGTGTGCAGATGGAGGTCGGCGACGATCCAGTCGCGTTCCTCGAAGGGCGCCCGTGTCGTGTGGCTGCGCCGCCGTGAGGCTACGCGCTCGTAGACCTGCTCGACCCGGTCGGCGAGCGCCTCGGCGGTCTCGGACCGCGCCGCCGCGAGACTCTCCGCGGCGCGGCGGGCGCGGAAGCCCTCGTCCTCGATCATCCGCGCCGTCTCGGCGGCGGCGAGCTCGGGCTGCTCGGCGCGGCTCGCCGGAGCCGCGATTGCGACACCTGCCGTCTGGGCTTCGGCGACGAGGCGAGTCAGGCCCTCGGCGGCGGGGACGAAGATCGAAGCGGCCCGAAGCAGCTCGGCGCGCGCGGCGCCGGTGCGCGCTGTGCGCACGCGCATCCTGCCGCGCAGCTTCGGCGAGACGGCCGGCCGCGACGCCGGGATGCGCGTGCGCAGGAGAACGAGCTCCCAGCCCGGCTGCTGCGCAAGCTCGCGGACGAGCGCGCGGAGGAGCGGCCGTTCGGTCTGCCGCCACTCCATCGCGACGAGTTTTCTCTTATCCGCCGGCGCGAACAGCTCGGGATCGATCCCCTGCGGGACGAGCTCGTAACGCCCCGGGAAGCGGGCGGCGGCCGCGTCCGCGACCTCCTCGCTCGTCGCGAGGAGCGCGTCGACGCGCGCCATCAATCGCTCGCGCTGTGCGCGGCCGGGCGGGTAGCCGAGCCGCTCCGACGAGAAGAAGGTCGCGACCGTGAGTGCGGACGAGTCACGCAGGGCGAGGTACGAAAGGCTCGGCAATCCTGGCTCGAAGCCGTGGACGAGGTCGAACCGCCCTCGGGCCAGCGCGAGCGAGAGGCTTGCGCGCACCCCGACCGGCACTCCCATCCGGCTCCGTCGGGAGATCCGCACGGCGGGGCCGATGGCGATCAGCTCGGGCGGCTCGTCGAAGGCGCCCAGCAGCGCGCGCCGTCCCGCGGCGAGGTCGCGGGCTCGGTTGGAAGGAGCCAGGACGGTGACCGAGTGGCCGCGGCGCCGCAGCTCTTGCGCGAGGCCGGCCACGTGCTCGTTCACGTCGTGCGGCTGCGACCAGGCGAACGGCGTGACGAGCGCGATCCGCACTCGATCGAGTCTAGACCCGCCTAGAGCTCGAGGAGCATCTCGTGCTGCCGGACTACGACCGAGCCGCCGAGCTCTCGCAGCACCGTCGCCGCAGGATCGTCGGCGGGGAGGTTGAGGATGTAGACGTCCCCGAACGTCCGGAGCGCGTGGAGCAGAGGTTCGGGCTCGCCGGCGTACTGCTGGAGCTGGGCCGACGAGCGGACGCAGAACAGCATCGCGCCCGTGTCGGTGACGAGCCCGCGTACGTCGTCGTAGTTGGCGAGCGTGCCGTCGGCGCGCTGCCAGGGTTCGTGCCGCTCGGGCAACTGCGCCTTCGCCTCGCCGGGAGGAACCTCGCGCCCCGCGAGCTCACCCGCGGCCCCCGGCAGCGTCCAGAGCTCGACATCCTGTACCAGCCCGTAGCCGAGCTTCTCGTACAGCGCGAACGCGCTCGTGTTCTCGACGATCACCTCGAGCCAGACCCGGCGCACGCCGCGCTCCCGCGCCTGCTCGTGCAGCGCGCGCATGAGCGCCTCGCCGACGCCCGAGCGGCGCGCGCTCGACACGACGCCGACCCCGCCGATCCAGGCGTCCTCGCCGCGCAGGCCGAGATTCGCGAGACCGACCGGCTCACCGTCGCGATAGGCGACCCGCGACGCGTCGAGATCGAGGTCGAACACGTCGTCCATGAACGTGAGTTGCTGCTCGTCCAGGTGGAACGGGACGACGTAGCCCTCGTACGCGGCGTTGAACAGCTCCGCGCGCTCGGCCGGAGCGAGCTCGCGCGCGGAGCGCAGCTCGAGGTTCACGACGCCGCCTCCCGGCGTAGTGAACGCACCGCGCGCCAGCCGCTCGAGACGGCTGCGAGCAGCGTCGCTATCGCCGGACCGGCGAGGAGCGGGACGATGAAGACGATCGCCGCGGTCGCGCTCGAGCTGCCGGCCGCCTCGTGCCACGCGAGCAACGTCAGGAGCGCCTGAACGAACCAGCCGAGCCTGAGCGCACGGCCGCGCAGCAGGCCGACGAGGGCGTAGAAGCCGAGTAGCGCAAACGGCAAGGCGAGGACGACGATCCCCAGCAACGAGATCGTCACGCCGCCGTCCAGGTCGAGGGCGAGACTCGCGCCGACGCAGAGCGCGAGTCCCGCCCCGAAAGCGATTGCCGCCCGGCGCAGCTGCTCAGGCGTGCTGCGTTGCCTCCGCCGCGACGCGGGCGTTCTCGCGGATGAACTCCTCGGTCAGCTCGTATGCCTCGTCGTCGACGATCTGCTGCGGCGGCGACTTCATGAGGTACGAGCTCGGCCCGACGAGCGCGCCGGCGACGTTCTTGTTGAGCGCGAGCTTCGCCAGGCGGACGGCGTCGATCACGATTCCCGCCGAGTTCGGCGAGTCCCAGACCTCGAGCTTGAGCTCGACGTTGAGCGGCACGTCGCCGAACGACGAGCCCTCCATCCGGATGTACGCCCACTTGCGGTCGGTCAGCCACGGCACGTAGTCGGACGGGCCGACGTGGACGTTCCCGGGGCCGAGGTCGTAGTCGAGCATCGACGTGACGGCGTTCGTCTTCGAGATCTTCTTCGACTCGAGGCGCTCCCGCTCCAGCATGTTGAGGAAGTCGGAGTTGCCGCCGACGTTGAGCTGCATGGTCTTGTCGAGGTGGACGCCGCGCTCGCGGAAGAGCGAGGTGAGGACACGGTGCGTGATCGTCGCGCCGACCTGCGACTTGATGTCGTCGCCGATGATCGGCAGTCCCTTGTCCTCGAACCGCTTGCCCCAGTAGTCCTCGCGGGCGATGAAGACGGGCATGCAGTTGATCATCGCGCAGCCGGCCTCGAGGATCTGCTCGGCGTACCACTTGGTGGCCATCTCCGAGCCGACGGGCAGGTAGTTGACCACGACGTCGGTCTTCGTCTCCTTGAGGATCCCGACGACGTCGTCGGTCTTGCCGTGAGCCTTCTCGACGACCTGGGAGAGATACTTGCCGAGGCCGTCGTGCGTCATCCCCCGCGAGACCTTGACGCCGGTCTCCTGGACCTCGGCGAACTTGATCGTGTCGTTCGGATGCGCCCAGATCGCGTCGGCGAGATCCGCGCCGACCTTGCCCTTCACGACGTCGAAGGCAGCGGTGAACTCCACGTCGCGGACGTGGTAGCCGCCGAGGTTGACGTGCATGAGGCCGGGGACGAACTGGTCGTCCGGGGCGTCCTTGTAGTACTCGACGCCCTGGAGCAGCGAGTTCGCGCAGTTCCCCACGCCGATGAGCGCGACGCGGACCTTGCCGTCGTCGAGCCGTGCCCTACCGTTGGTCGTTGCCACTGGATCCTCCGGAAAGTTGTTTGCGGACGTGCAGGACGCGCTGGACGACCGTGAGCCATGCCGTCGCGGCGAGCACGACGATCGCCCACGGAAGACCGCCCCAAGGCGCGAAGACGAGTCCTGCGGTGATGAGTACCACGCGCTCGGCGCGTGAGCCCAGGCCGACATCGCCCTTCAGGCCGAGAGCCTCGGCGCGGGCGCGCGTGTACGAGACGAGAAACGAGCCGACGACGGCCGCAACCGCGACCACGACCGCCCAATCCTCGCCGTGACGCGAGAAGACGAGTGCGATCGCGGCGAGCATCGCGCCTTCGCCGACGCGGTCGGTGGTGGAGTCGATGAAGGCGCCGAACGGGGTCGCCTTGCCGCCCACGCGGGCGAGTGCGCCGTCGAGGATGTCGAGCAGCGAGCCGAGGACGAAGATGGCGGCGGCGAGCCAGTAGACGAGCACCTTGTCGGCCCGGTCCTCGAACGGGACGAGAACGGCCGCCGCGAGACAGAGCGAGACGCCGGTCGCCGTGAGGACGTTCGGCGTGACGCCGGTGCGCGCCAGTCTCGTAACCGAGCGGCTGGCGAGTGAGCGGGCCCCGGTCGTGTAGCCGTCCTTGACACGACGGAGCACTGGAGTCGAATTCATCTCCAACATCGCAATCCTGCTATGGGCGACTATAGCAGGTTTGCGATGGCCGGGCCGGCCGCGCGAAGGCGTCTGAAGAGCCGTGGTGCCCAGGCTGTGGCGAGCAGAGCGCCGACCGCCAGCACGATCCCGGCGAGCACGTCGAGCAGGTAGTGGTTCGCAGTTGCGATCACGCAGAACCAGACCCAGACGGGCCAGAGCGCCCAGAGCGCCTTGGCCCAGATCGTGCGGGAGGTGGATACGAGGAAGAAGCCGACGATCAGGGCGTCCGCGGCGTGGAGGCTCGGCATCGCCGCGTACGAGTTGCCAAGGGTCTGCAGGAGCGCGCTCGAATGGTTGACGCCGTCGACGAAGCCCTTGGCGGGGAACATCCACGGCGGCGCCGTCGGCATCAGCCAGAAGCCGAGCAGGCCGACCACGTTCGCGAGTAGGATCGTGTTGCGGAAGCGGCTGAAAGCCTCGTGCCGGCGAAGGTAGACCCAGAGCAGCGTCAGACCGATCACCGTGAACTCCGAGTTCCAGTAGGTCCACGCCGCGGCCGTCAGTAGGAGCTGCGACGAGTCGGCGACCCGCTCCACGCTCAGCTCGAAGAGGTGGTGCGTCACACGCTGCTCGAGCGAGATCACGCGCAGCCCATTCACGACCGCCTTGGTGGGGTCCTTGTCGGTCAGGTGCCGGACCGCGAGGTACGAGAAATAGAACCCGAACCAGATTCCCAGTTGGATTCCGAAGTCCCGCCAGCCACGCGGAAGCACCCTGCGTCCCAGAGCGACGACGTGCTCCATGGGTGCAACTTTAGACGGTCCGTCGGGTTACACGACGGTTAGCAGGTGGTGACTAGCCCCCGATGTAGGACATCTCCACTTTGGGGAGCGAAGCTGTCTCCGCGGTCCGCAGCTCGGAGTAGCGGTCGGTCCGGCGCGTCCAGATCCCACGGAGCTGCTCGACGAGCTCTTCGTCGGAGGCTCCGAGGCGGAGCGGCGCACGGAGGTCGTGACCGCGGGCTGCGAACAGGCACGTGTACAGGCGGCCCTCGGCCGAGAGGCGGGCCCGTGAGCAGCCGCCGCAGAAGGGCTGCGTGACGGAGGCGATCACGCCGATCTCGCCGGCGCCGTCGACGTAGCGCCAGCGGCGCGCGGTCGCGTCGGCACGCTCCGTGGCCGCGGGCTCGAGCGGCCAGCGCTCCGAGATCCGGCGGACGATCTCCTCGGCGCTGACGACGTCCTCGAGCCGCCACCCATTCGTCGAGCCGACGTCCATGTACTCGATGAAGCGCAGTACGTGGCCGCTGCCGCGGAAGTGTTCCGCGAGTGCGAGCACGTCCCCGTCGTTCGCGCCGCGCTTGACGACCGCGTTGATCTTCACCGGAAGTCCGGCGGCTGCGGCTGCGTCGATCCCCTCGAGCACCCGCCGCACGGGGAAGTCGACGTCGTTCAGGGCGCGGAACGCGTCGTCGTCGAGCGAGTCGAGGCTGACCGTGACGCGGCTCAGGCCGGCGGCTGCGAGCGCCTCGGCCTTCTGCGCCAGCACCGAGCCGTTGGTCGTCAGTGCGAGCTCGAGCTTGTCGCCGGTCGGCGTCTCGATCGCCGCGAGCAGCTCGACGAGGTGCTCGACGTTGCGCCGCACGAGCGGCTCGCCGCCCGTGATGCGCACGGTGCGGACGCCGAGGCCGGCGAAGATGCCCGCCACGCGGGCCAGCTCTTCGAGCGTCAGCAACTCGCGGCGCTCGAGGAACGAGTAGTCCCGCCCGAAGACCTCCTTCGGCATGCAGTAGACGCAGCGGAAGTTGCAGCGGTCGGTGATCGAGATGCGCAGGGTCTCGAGCGGACGCCCGAGCCGGTCGAGGAGAGGTTCCATCCCTTTCAGTATGCGTGTTGCTCGTCGGCCCAAACGCGCGCGAGCTCGACCAGCGTCGCCGCGGCGAGGCCCATGTCCTCGACGCAGATCCACTCGCGCTCGCTGTGCGCGTCGTGCCCGCCCGTGAAGACGTTCGGCGTCGGGAGGCCCATCTCGGTGAGGGCGGAGCCGTCGGTACCGCCGCGGATCGACGTCTGCTTCGGCTCGAGACCGACGCGGCGAATCGCCTCCTCGAGGTTGGCGACGATCTGGGGATGCGACGCGAGGGCGTCGCGCATGTTCCGGTACTGGATCCGGTCTTCCACCTCGATCGAACAGCGCGGCTCGCCCGCGGCGACCTCCTCGGCGAGGGCGCGCAGGAAGGCGATGTGCTCGTCGAGACGGTTGTCCTCGAAGTCGCGGACGATGAAGCGCAGCTCGACCTCCGACGAGTCGCCGTCGACGAGCACGGGGTGGACATAACCCTCGCGTCCGTCCGTCGTCTCGGGCGAGAGGCCGTCCTGTGGGAGGCGGGAGAGGATCTCGCCCGCGAGCTTGATCGCGTTCACCAGCTCTCCCTTTGCCCAGCCGGGATGGATCGCGCGGCCGTGGATGTGCATGCGCACCTGCGCCCCGGAGAACGTCTCGGCCTGCAGCTCGCCGGCGGTCGACCCGTCGACCGTGTAGGCGACCGTTGCGCCGAAGCTCTCGACCGGGAAGTGGACGACGCCGCGCCCGACCTCCTCGTCGGGGTTGAACGCGATCTTCACGGTCCCGTGCGGGATCTCCGGCTGCGCGACGAGATACGCGACCGCGGCCATGATCTCCGCGAGGCCGGCCTTGTCGTCGGCTCCGAGCAGAGTCGTCCCGTCGGTCGTGATCAGCTCGTGGCCCACGTGGTTGTCGAGCTGCGGTGACTCTTCCGGACGGATCGCCTGGCCCGAGTCGCCGAGCACGATCTCGCCTCCGTCGTACCGCACCCGCTGCGGCGAGACACCGGCGCCGCTCACCTCGCGCGCGGTGTCGACGTGGGCGAAGAAGGCGATCGTCGGGATCTCGTGGACCACGGTCGCCGGAAGCGTTCCGGTCACATAGCCATGCTCGTCCATCGCCACGTCGGCAAGCCCGATCTGCTCGAGCTCGTCCCGTAGGAGGCGCAGGAGATCGAGCTGGCCCGGCGTGCTCGGGTACGTGTCCGAATCCTCGTCGGACCGGGTGTCGATGCGGACGTAGCGGAGGAAGCGCTCCGCCGCGTCCTCGGCGAGTTGGGCGGTGAGCGTCGTCTCCGTGGGCATCGCGCGAGTGTACGTTCGGGGAATGCTCGTGCGTCTCGCCCAGCTTTACGCCGGCCTTGTTCTCTACGGCATCAGCTCGTCACTGCTCGTTCTCGCGGGTCTGGGGCTCGACCCCTGGGACGTCTTCCACCAGGGCCTGTCTCGGACGTTCGGTCTCGCGATCGGGACCTGGGCGATCATCGTCGGCGTCGCCGTGCTCCTGCTCTGGATCCCGCTGCGGCAGCGGCCGGGGATCGGGACGGTGAGCAACGTGATCCTCGTCGGGCTCACGATGGACGTCGTCCTCGGGAACGTGCACGCTCCGCACGCGATGGCGGCGCGGATTGCGTGCCTCGTCTGCGGCGTCTTCCTCAACGGCGTCGCGACGGGCATGTACATCGGGGCGGGGCTCGGGCCCGGGCCGCGGGACGGCCTGATGATCGGGCTCGCCGCGCGGGGCCACTCGATTCGCGTCGTCCGTACCGGGCTCGAGCTGACGGTGCTCCTGACGGGCTGGCTGCTCGGCGGCACGGTCGGTGTCGGCACCGTTGTCTACGCCGTGTCGATCGGGCCGCTGGCGCACGTGTTCATCCCGCTCTTCGCGCACGGCAGGCCGACGCCCGAGGGTGCGCTGGAGGCCGTATAGCCGCCGTTGCGCTGGCGCTCGCGTCGGCGCTGTTCTTCGGTGCGATGAGCGTGGCGCTGCGGATGGCGCTCGATCGCGACCCGGACGCCGCGCTGGGGACGCTCGCGACCGCAGGCACCGCGCTCGCCGTCGCGCTCGTCGCCGCAGCAGCCGAGACGCCGGCGCGCGGCCTCCACCTCTCGTCGGCCTGGCCGTTCTTGCTCGCGGGGCTGCTGTCGCCGGGCCTGGCGCAGATCTTCGTCACCGTGGCGATCCGCGAGTCGGGATCTTCGCGGGTGTCGATGATCTTCGGGACGGCGCCGCTCGTCTCGGTGACGATTGCGCTGCTCCTCCTCAACGAGCCGGCCAGCGCGCCGCTCATCGCCGGCGCGGTGCTCGTCGTCGCGGGCGGGGTGCTGCTCGCCCGCGAGCGCGAGCGGCCCGCGCACCTCAACAGGGTCGGCCTCGTGCTCGCGTTCGCCGGTGCGACCCTGTTCGCGATCCGGGACAACCTCGTGCGGCATCTGGCCGTGGGCAGCACCACGGTGCCGCCCGCAGTCGCCGCCGTGGCCGCGCTACTCGGCGGCACCATCCTGATCGCGGTCTGGGCGCGACAGGGGATCGGCCGTCGCTGGATCCCGTTCCTGCCGGCGGGTGTGCTCTTCGGTGCGTCGTACGTCTGTCTCTTCGAGGCCTACTACCGCGGCCGAGTCACGGTCGTCGCACCGCTCGTCGCGATCGAGTCGCTGGTCGGGGTCGCCCTCTCGGCCGTGCTCCTGCGCAAGTCGGAGTCGGTGGGGAAGAGCCTGGTCTTCGGCGCGGCCCTCATCGTCGCCGGCGGCGCGCTGATCGGAGCCTTCCGCTAGGCCGGTGACAGCCGTAGTGGATGATCTGCTATAAACAGGCTTAGATTTTCTCACCACAGGAGGCAGAACACCACATGGCGAAGACCATCGGCATCGACCTTGGCACGACGAACTCGTGCATGGCCGTGCTCGAGGGCGGCGAGCCGGCCGTCATCCCGAACGCCGAGGGCGGGCGCACGACGCCGTCCGTCGTCGCGTTCACGAAGGACGAACAGCGGCTCGTCGGCGCTCCCGCGCGGCGGCAGCAGGTCACGAACCCGACGAACACGATCTTCTCGATCAAGCGCTTCATGGGGCGCAAGTTCGACGAGGTGACGGAGGAGATGACCATCGTCCCGTACGAGGTCGTCAAGGGCTCGAACGGCGACGTGCGCGTGAAGGCGGAGGACAAGGAGTACGCCCCGCCGGAGATCAGCGCGATGATCCTCCAGAAGCTCAAGCAGGACGCGGAGTCGTACCTCGGCGAGTCCGTGACGGACGCCGTCATCACCGTTCCCGCGTACTTCAACAACGCACAGCGCGAAGCGACGAAGGACGCCGGCAAGATCGCCGGCCTCAACGTGCTCCGCATCATCAACGAGCCGACAGCGGCCGCACTCGCGTACGGGCTCGACAAGGAAGGCTCCGACCAGACGATCCTCGTCTTCGACCTCGGCGGCGGCACGTTCGACGTGTCCGTGCTCGAGCTCGGCGAAGGCGTGTTCGAGGTCAAGTCGACGGCGGGCGACAACCATCTCGGAGGCGACAACTTCGACAAGGCGGTCGTCGACTGGATGGCCGCGCAGTTCAAGAAGGATCAGGGCATCGACCTGACGCAGGACAAGATGGCGCTCCAGCGTCTCTACGAGGCTGCAGAGAAGGCGAAGATCGAGCTGTCGTCGACGATGACGACGCAGATCAACCTGCCGTTCATCACGGCGACCGCCGAGGGCCCCAAGCACCTCGACCTGCAGCTCACGCGGGCGAAGCTCGAAGAGATCACGGCCGACCTGCTCGAGCGGACGGTCGAGCCGACGAAGCAGGCGCTCTCCGACGCCGGCCTCGACTCCTCGAAAATCGACCACGTCGTCCTCGTCGGCGGCATGACCCGCATGCCGGCGGTGCAGGAGAAGGTCAAGGAGCTGATCGGCAAGGAGCCGCACAAGGGCGTGAACCCCGACGAGGTCGTCGCGGTCGGCGCCGCGCTCCAGGCCGGCGTGCTCAAGGGCGAGGTCAAGGACATCCTCCTGCTCGACGTCACTCCGCTCTCGCTCGGGATCGAGACGAGAGGCGGCGTGATGACGAAGCTGATCGAGCGCAACACGACCATCCCCACCAAGAAGTCCGAGGTCTTCACGACCGCCGAGGACAACCAGCCCTCGGTCGAGGTGCACGTCCTCCAGGGCGAGTCGGAGATGGCGGCCTACAACAAGACGCTCGGCAAGTTCCAGCTCGTCGGGATCCCGCCGGCGCCGCGCGGCATGCCGCAGATCGAGGTCACGTTCGACATCGACGCGAACGGGATCATCAACGTGTCCGCGAAGGACATGGGTACCGGCAACGTCCAGCAGATCCAGATCCAGGGCGGATCCGGCCTGTCGGAGGACGAGGTGCAGAAGATGATCCACGAGGCGGAGTCGCACGCCGACGAGGCGCACAGGCTGCGCGAGGCGGCGGACACGAAGAACCTCGCCGAGACGCTCGCCTATCAGACCGAGCGCTCGCTGAAGGAGCACCGCGACAAGCTCGACGAGTCCGAGGCCTCGACGATCGAGGGCCGGGTCATGGAGCTGCGTCAGGCGCTCGAGGGCGACGATATCGCCGAGATCCGCACGAAGATGGACGCGCTGCAGGAGTCCTCGCACAAGCTCGCCGAGGTGTTGTACGCCGAGGCGGCCCAGCAGGCGCAGGCATCCGCAGGCGGCGGCGACGGCGAGCCCGCCTCCGACGACGAGGTCGTCGAGGAGGGCGAGTACGAAGTCGTCGACGAGGAGGCGCCGACCTCGTGACCGAGGAGCACGTTCAGCAGGAAGAGACCGAGCAGGTCGCGGAAGAGCAGCAGCCGGAGCAGGAGGTTGACGACCGCCTACTCCGGCTTGCCGCCGACTTCGAGAACTACAAGAAGCGGGCGGCGCGCGAGCGGCAGGAATACGTCCAGCTCGCGAACGAGCGCCTGATCGGCGAGCTGATCCCGATCCTCGACGATCTCGAGCGCGCGCTCGCGGCGGCCGAGGAGCACCAGGAGGCGCAGCTCGAGGAGGGCGTTCGCCTCGTCCACCGCTCGCTCGCGGGGCTGCTCGAGCGCCACGGCATCACCCCGATCGAGACCGAGGGAAAGTTCGATCCGCACGTGCACGAGGCACTGCTCTCCCAGCCCTCCGGGGCGGAGGAGGGCTCCGTGATCGACGTCGTCCAGAAGGGCTACAAGCTCGGCGAGCGCGTCGTGCGGCCCGCGCGGGTCGTCGTCGCCGCGCCGCAGGAGAGTGATGGCTGAGTCCCTGTACGACACCCTCGGCGTCAAGAAGGGCGCCTCGGCCGACGAGATCAAGAAGGCGTATCGGAAGCTCGCGCGCCAGTATCACCCCGACACGAACCAGGGCGACAAGTCTGCTGAGGAGCAGTTCAAGCAGGTGCAGACCGCGTACGACGTCCTCTCCGACGCAGAAAAGCGGAAGGCCTACGACCGCTTCGGCTCGACGAACGGACGCGGCGAGCCCGGCCCCAACGGGGTCAACGTCGACTTCGGCAACGTCGATTTCGGCGATCTCGGCGACATCTTCGAGGGGCTGTTCGGGAACCGCGGCGGCACCGCGCGCGGCGGGCGCGGGCGTGCAAGCTCGCAACCGGTACGCGGCGCGGACGTCGAGACCGAGGTGCGGCTCTCGTTCGAGGACTCGCTGCGCGGCGCCGAGGCGAAGGTGCCGGTCGAGCTGACCGTCGCGTGCTCGAAGTGCGGCGGTACGGGCGCGGAGCCCGGCACGGCGCCGATCATCTGCCCGGAGTGCAACGGCCGCGGGGTCATCTCCGAGTCGCAGGGCCTGTTCGCGCTGTCGCAGCCGTGCCCACGCTGCCGCGGCAACGGCACGGTGATCGAGCAGCCGTGCTCGAAGTGCCACGGCTCGGGCCGCGAGCGGCGGCGACGCACGTTCACCGTGAAGATCAAGCCGGGCGTCAAGAACGGCACGAAGATCCGGCTCAAGGGCAAGGGCGAGCCCGGCCAGCACGGCGGCCCGAACGGGGATCTGATCGTCGTCACGCGGGTCGAGCCGTCACCGGTCTACGAACGCCGCGGCGACGACCTGATCGTGCAAGTGCCCGTCCCCTTCCCGACCGCCGCCCTCGGCGGCAAGGTCGAGGTGCCGACGCCCGAAGGCCCCGTGTCCCTCAAGATCCCCGCGGGCTCCGAGGACGGCAAGCTGCTGCGGATCAAGGGCCGCGGCGCTCCGCGCCTCAAGCGGCTCTGGCAAGGGCGACGTGCTCGCGCGCGTCCGCATCCAGGTGCCGAAGCGCGTGAACAAGAAGGAGCGCGAGCTGCTCGAGGAGCTGCAGAAGGGGGTCGGCTGATGGACGCCCTCGAGCGGCCCATCTACATGATCTCGGTCGCCGCCGAGCTCGTCGGCATGCATCCCCAGACGTTGCGGATGTACGAGACGAAGGGCCTCGTCCGGCCGCAGCGGACGCCGGGCGGCACGCGGCTCTACTCCGAGGCGGACATCGAGCGGCTGCGGATCGTGCAGCGGCTCACCTCCGAGCTCGGGCTCAATCTCGCCGGCGTCGAGCTCGTGCTGCGGCTCGAGGACGAGTTGCGCAAGGCGCATGCGCAGGTCGAGCGCCTGCAGCGGCAGCACCGGCGGGACGTGCAGAAGGTGCACAAGCAATACCGCCGCGACCTCGTGGTCGTCCGCGACGAGCGGCTACCGGAAAGGCAGTAAGGCATGGACTTCAACAAGCTCACGATCAAGGCCCAGGAGGCCGTCGCGGCAGCGCAGGAGCTTGCGCGCCGGAACGGCAACCCGGAGCTCTATCCCGAGCATCTGCTGCTCGCGCTCCTCGACCAGGAGCTGCCGCGCGAGCTCGTCCCGGACGCCGACGCGCTGCGCGCGCAGGCCGAGGCGACGCTCGCCCAGAAGCCGCGCATCGAGGGCTCGCAGCAGCAGCCGGGCGTCTCCTCCGCGTTCTCGAAGGTGCTCGACCGCGCCTTCGACGAGGCGAAGAAGCTGGAGGACGAGTACGTCGCGGCGCAACACCTCTTGCTCGCGCTCGACGTTGTCCCGCGCGACCAGCTGCTCGCGAAGATCGCCGAGGTCACGGCCGGCCGGCGCGTCACGTCGGCCGATCCCGAGGGGACGTACCAGGCGCTCTCGAAGTTCGGGCGCGACCTGACCGAGGCCGCGGAGAGCGGAAAGCTCGATCCGGTCATCGGTCGCGACGAGGAGATTCGCCGCGTCATCCAGGTGCTCTCGCGCCGCACGAAGAACAACCCCGTCCTGATCGGCGAGCCCGGCGTCGGCAAGACCGCGATCGTCGAAGGGCTCGCGCAGCGGATCGTCGCCGGCGACGTGCCCGAGTCGCTGAAGGGGAAGCGCGTCTGGGCGCTCGACATCGGCGGCCTGCTCGCAGGCTCGAAGTACCGCGGCGAGTTCGAGGAGCGGCTCAAGGCCGTGCTCGAGGAGATCGCCAACGCGGAGGGCCAGATCATCGTCTTCATCGACGAGTTGCACACGATCGTCGGCGCGGGCGCGGCCGAGGGCGCCGTCGACGCCGCGAACATGCTCAAGCCGATGCTGGCGCGCGGCGAGCTGCGCGCGGTCGGCGCGACGACGCTCGACGAGTACCGCAAGCACATCGAGAAGGACGCCGCGCTCGAGCGGCGCTTCCAGCCCGTCTTCGTCGGCGAGCCGTCCGTCACCGACACGATCGCGATCCTGCGCGGCCTGAAGGAGCGCTACGAGGCGCATCACAAGGTGCGGATCCGCGACGCGGCCTTGGTCGCGGCGGCCGTTCTCTCCGAGCGCTACATCTCGGATCGGCAGCTGCCGGACAAGGCGATCGACCTCGTCGACGAGGCCGCATCCAGGCTGAAGATGGAGATCGAGTCGTCGCCGGTGGAGCTCGACGAGGCGAACCGGCGCGTGACGCAGCTCGAGATCGAGCTCGCCGCGCTGGGCGGCGAGTCGGAGGACCGTGCGCGCGCCGCTCGAGTCCGAGCTCGCGGAGGCGAAGGAGCGCCGCGACGGGCTCGCCGCGCGCTGGTCGCGCGAGAAGGAAGCGCTCGACCGCATCGGCGAGATCACGCAGCAGATCGACGCACTGCGGATGGAGGCCGAGCGCGCCGAGCGCGAGGGCAACCTCCAGCGCGTCGCCGAGATCCGCTACGGCGAGCTGCCCGCGCTCGAGAAGGAGCTCTCCGAGCGCGACTCGCAGCAGGCCGCCGACTCGATGGTCAAGGAGGAGGTCGACGAGGACGACGTCGCCGCCGTCGTGGCGCGCTGGACCGGCATCCCGGTCGATCGGCTGCTCGAGGGCGAAACCGAGAAGCTCGTCCAGATGGAGAATCGGCTGCACCGGCGCGTCGTCGGCCAGGACGAGGCGGTCGAGGCAGTCGCGAACGCGCTGCGGCGCGCTCGTACCGGCCTGCAGGATCCGAACCGGCCGATCGGCTCGTTCGTCTTCCTGGGCCCGACCGGCGTGGGGAAGACCGAGCTCGCGCGCGCGCTCGCCGAGTTCATGTTCGACGACGAGCACGCGATGGTCCGGCTCGACATGAGCGAGTACCAGGAGCGGCACACGGTCGCGCGGCTGCTCGGCGCGCCGCCCGGCTACATCGGCTACGACGAGGGTGGCCAGCTCACCGAGGCAGTGCGTCGCCGGCCGTACAGCGTGATCCTGCTCGACGAGATCGAGAAGGCGCACGCCGAGGTATTCGACGTCCTGCTGCAGGTGCTCGACGACGGGCGCCTGACCGACGGCCAGGGCCGCACGGTCGACTTCCGCAACACCGTCCTGATCATGACCTCGAACGTGCGCTCGATCGACGCGCTGCGCGATGTCTTCCGGCCGGAGTTCCTGAACCGGATCGACGAGGTGATCGAGTTCCAGCCTCTCTCGAAGGAGCAGATCGCGGAGATCGTCGAGCTACAGCTCGGGCGGTTGCACGAACGGCTCGCCGAGCGGCGGATCGAGCTCGCGCTCACCGACGCAGCGAAAGAGACACTCGCGGAGGCGGGCTGGGATCCGGCGTACGGAGCGCGGCCGCTCAAGCGCGCGATCCAGCGTCTGGTCGAGAACCCGCTCGCGCTCCGCCTGCTCGAAGGCGACTTCGCCGACGGCGACACGATCCGCGTGGACGCCGAAGACGGCGAGATCGGTTTCGAGAAGGTCGGGGCTGCCGCAGTGGCGGTCTAGCTTTCGGCGTAGATCTCGAATGACGCACTCCATGCCGGCGACGGCCGATGGCGGTCGGGGTCGGCGGCGCGGCGTTCTCCGACGGCGGCGAACGCGCGCTGTAGCGCGTCCTCGTTCTCGACGAGGACCACGCTCAACCGACGTCCCGTTTCACTGTCGGCAAGCCAGTACGCCTCGATGCCTTGCTCACGGAAGGCGGGGACGACCTCGTCCCGCACGTGCGAGATGCCGGCCTCGAGATCCTCCGGCGACTCGTTCTCGAAATACGTGACTTGTGCTCTCATGCCGCGATCCTCTCACGCACTAGGGTCCGCGCCATGCTCGTCGTGGCCGCAACCGAGCGGGAGCTTGCGCTCCTCGACGGGCTCGAGACCTTCTGCTGTGGCGTTGGCCCGGTCGAGGCGGCGCTCCAGACCGCTCGTGCGCTCGATGAGCGGAAGCCGGCCTCGGTCGTCCACGTCGGGATCGCCGGCTCGCGGACGCTCGAGCCGCCGGCGCTCGTGCTCGGCAGCGAGGCCGTCTACTGCGACGTGATCGATTCCGGATCGACGCTGCCGCGCGTCGACCGGACCCGGCCGGACGCGGCGCTGCTGGAGCGGGCGCGCGCCGCGCTCCCCGAGGCCCACGTCCTCCCGATCGCGACCTGCGGCAAGGTCGGCGGGGGAACCGACTTCGACGTCGAGGCGATGGAGGGCTTCGGCGTGCTCCGCGCGTGCGAGCTCGCCGGCGTGCCGGCCGTCGAGTTGCGCGCGATCTCCAACTCGCCGGACGAGGCGGATCGCACGCGCTGGCGCTTCGACGACGCGTTCGCCGCGCTCGCCGCGGCGCTACAGCGACTCGACGTCCTCTAGGAACTCGGCGTTGCCGTGGCGCGTCGGCGCGCCGTAGACGAAGACGAGGATCTCCTCGCCGGTCTCGTTGCGCATCTGAAGCGGCGTCCCCGGATGGACGACGACGACTCCGCCGGGCTCCACGTCCACCCGCTCTCCCGGCTCGCCGAGCAGCATCGTCAGGGTGCCGCGCAGGGGAACGAAGACCTCCTCCTGGTCCGGGTCGAGGTGCCGGCGGCCGCGCGTATGCGCCGGATAGCGCCACATGCGCGCCCGCGACTCGGTCATGTGCGCTGGCTCGGTCAAAGCGGCGGCGTGCCGCGGCTCCTGTCCCTCGTGAGCCTCCCGCTTCTCCCAGTCGAGATCGGCGTGATGAACGACGTCCCAGCCCATGGCGCGACGATACCCTCCGCGCCGATGGCCGAGCCGCGTCCAGCCGCGCTGCCGCCCGCCGAGCGGACGATCGGCCAGCTCATCGGCGAGTCCATCCGCTTCTATGGCGAGCGCTTCTGGCCATGTCTGGCTCTGGGACTCGTCTCCGCCGTGCTCGCGGTCGTGATCGCGAACGTCTCGCGTACCGTCGCGATCGTTCTCTCGCCGACGCTCTTCGGCGCCCTGCTGACCGCGACCTACGTCGGCGGGTGCGTGCTGGTGCTCGAGCGACGCCCAGACAACCGGCGGCTCGTCGTGGCGTGGCTCGTCGGCTGGCTGGTGTTCGCTCCGGTTCCCTTCCTCGTGCTCGGCTTCGTGATCCCGGGCCTCGCATGGCTGGCTGCGCTCGGGCTCGTCGTTCCGGTCCTCGTCGTCGAGGATCTCTCCGTGCGAACAGCCTTGGCGCGCGCGTGGCAGCTCGCACGGGCCGACTTCGTCCACGCGCTCGGCTCACTCGGCACCCTCGCGATCCTCGTCTTGCTCACGCAGGCGGTGCTTGCGTTCACCCTGCGCAACTTCGGAGGCGCCGGCGTCTCGGTGGCCTTCTTCCTCGCGAGCGTCACCGTCTCACCGCTCCTTTTCATCGGCGCGGCGCTGCTCTACATCGACCAGGCCGCTCGGGTCAAGGTCGAGTAGGTTCCCGCCATGCCTATCTACATTCTCCTTTCGCGGCTCTCGCAGCAGGGCGTCCAGACGATCCAGAGCAACCCGTCCCGTCTTCAGGAGGTCAACCGCGACGTCGAGGAGCTCGGGGCCAAGGTCCTCCATCAGTGGGCGACGCTTGGCGGGTTCGACTTCGTCAACGTCGTCGAGGCTCCCGACACGGCGACGATCGCCAAGGTCTCGGTCGCCCTCGGCGCCCGCGGGTCGACGAAGATCGAGACGCTGCCCGCGCTCTCCATCGACGAGTTCGTCTCGACGATTCAGTAACTACTCGGCGACGGCGACGCGGCGGACGGTGACGCCCCAGGCGGCGCCGCTCGCGAACAGCTCGTCGGGATCGACCTGGCCCAGCCAGCCGAGGAAATGCGGCTCGGGATCGTCCGCCGTGCACCCGTACACGGCCGGGTACACGTCCGGCGCGGGCGGCTCGTCCTTCGTGCGTGCCGCCTCGTCGGCCCGGCGCTCGGCCTCTTCGGCGGCGGGGCCTTCCATGTAGCCGCGGGGCATGGACGGAGCCTAGGGTCTTTGGCGGAAAGCCGCTCGTCGTCGGCGTGCGATGGTCGTTCGCTGACAAGGACGCAGGGAGCGTGAATAGCAGCGCTATTCAGGCGACCGAGGACGCCGCTCAGCGGGCGAGCAGCGTGCGCCGCCGGCTCAGCCTGATTTTCGCCAAAGACCCCTCGTCCCGTACCCTCGCCACGTGCCGCCCGCCCTCGCTGTCTACGCGCTCGAGAAGCGTTACGGGGCCGTCCATGCGCTGAAGGGAGTCGATCTCTCGGTGGAGGAGGGCCAGCTCGTCGGGCTGCTCGGCCCGAACGGCGCCGGCAAGTCGACGCTTGTGAAGATCGCGGTCGGCCTCGTGCGGGCGACGCGCGGCCGCGCCGAGGTCGCCGGTGCGCGCGCCGGTTCCCGTGCCGCCCGCGCCGAGCTCGGCTACCTCGCAGAGCTCTTCCGCTTCCCGGGCTGGTACACGGCGGACGAGGTCCTCGAACTTCACCAGCGGTTGGCGCACTCCGACGGCGGCGCAGCCGAGCGCGGGCGGCTGCTCGAGCTTGTGGCGCTGGACGACGCTCGCAACCGTCGGGTCGACGGCATGTCGAAAGGGATGCAGCAACGGTTGGGGATCGCGCAGGCGCTCGTCGGCCTGCCGCGGGTGCTGGTGCTCGACGAGCCGACCTCGGCGCTCGATCCAGCCGGCCGCCGAGTCGTCCGCGTCCTGCTCGAAGAGATGCGCGACCGCGGCGTCTCCGTTCTGCTCAACTCGCACCTGCTCTCGGAGATCGAGCTCGTGTGCGACCGCGTAGCGATCCTCCGCGCCGGCGAGGTCGTGGCCGCCGGCTCGCCGGCCGAGCTCTCCCGGCCGCGCGGCGTCGAGCTCGAGACCGACGAGGGGACACGCACGATCGAGGGCGCCATTCGGGACGACGTGCCGCGGCTCGTGGCCGAAGCGGTCGCGGCCGGCAGGCGCGTCTACGGCGTCCGCGTCCTCACATCGACCCTCGAGGACACGTATCTCGAGGCTGTGGGGGACGAGGTCTCGTGAGCGTCGTACTCACGATCATGGGCTACGGCTTCCGAGAGGCCGTACGGCGCAAGGTGTTCGCCGTCGTCATCCTGCTGACCGCGGCCTTCCTCGTCCTCTTCTGGCTCGCCACGCACTACGTGTTCTCGCGTCTGGAGACGATCACGCCGCCGGTCGGCGTCAACGTCGACACGCGCACCTTCGCCGGTGCCTTTCTGCTCGGGCTCGCGATGTTCGCGACGCTCTTCCTCGGGGTCGTGCTTGCGGTCTTCCTCACGCTCGGCGTCGTCTCGGGCGATGCGGAGCGCGGTCTGCTGCAGCCGCTCGTGGTGCGACCCGTCGGCCGGGCGACCCTGCTGCTCTCGCGCTTCCTCGGCGCCGCCGCGGTCTGCGTCGTCTACGTGCTGGCCGTGTACGGGATTGCCCTGGCGATCATCGACGTCTCCGGGAGCTGGGCGCCCCCGTCTCCGCTCGTGCCGGGGCTCGAGCTCGCCGGGGGCGTGGTGATCGTGATCGCCCTCTCGATCCTCGGCTCGGTCTTCCTCGCCTCCACGGCGAATGGGATCGCGGTCTTCATGCTCTTCGGAGCCGGTCTCACCGCCGGCCTGCTCGGCACGATCGGACATGCGCTGAACTCGACGACGATCGAGCACGCGTCCAGAGACGCAGCATGGGCGCTGCCGTTCGAGGCCCTCTACCAGGATGGGCTGCGACTGATCTCGAGCAACGCGAGCGGGCTCACGGGGTTCCTGCTCCAACTCGGACCGTTCGGCGGGGCGTACGTCCACGGTTGGGGGATCCGCGTCTGGTCTGCGGGCTACCTCTGCGTTGCGCTCGCGTTAGCGGTGTTCTTCTTCCAGCGCCGCGATCTCTAGCGCCACCTGGCCCGCGAGGCGCGCGTTCTGCGCGACGAGTGCCTTGTTCGCGGCTTCGGTGCGGCCGCCGCTCTCGCGGTGGAGGTGGGCGAGGACGAACGGCGTCACCGCCTGGCCGCTCACACCTGCTGCCTCTGCGGCGGCCAGCGCCCCCTCGACGAGGGGCTCCACGTCCTCGAGCGGCTCGTCGGGCGGCCGGCCGAGCAGGAGGCCGGCGCCGCCGAGCTGCCAGTGCGCATCCGCCATCCGCGCCGCCTCCTCTGCCGACTCGACGCGTGCAGAGACCGGCGGACCGCCCGCGGCTGCGTAGAAGAGAGGCAACGTGTCGACGCGGAACCCGAGCACCGGGATGCCGAGCGACTCGAGCAGCTCCGCCGTCGCCGGGACGTCGAGGAGCGACTTCACGCCGGCCGAGACGACGAGCGCGGGAGTCCGCGCGAGCTGAGCGAGATCGGCCGAGACGTCGGGCGGATCGGGGAAGCCGCGATGGACACCCCCGATGCCGCCCGTGGCGAGGACGCGGATGCCGGCCGCCCGCGCCGCGGCGAGCGTTCCGCCGACCGTCGTCGCGCCGACGGCTTCCTGGACGGCCGACGCCGCGAGATCGCGCGGTCCCGCCTTACGCGCGTCGGGGCCGAAGCGGGCGAGCTCCTCGGCCGTCAGCCCCACTCGAACCGCGCCGTCGAGGACTCCGACCGTCGCCGGGACGGCGCCTGCCGCGCGCACCTGCCGCTCCGACTCGAGCCCGACCTCGACGCCCTCACCGGGTGGGAAGCCGTGCGCAACGAGCGTCGTCTCGAGCGCGACGACGGCGCCGCCGGCAGTCAGCGCTTCGCGCACTTCGTCGGCGACGTGGATCACGCCGACCGTTCCATCTCCACGAAGCGGCTCTCCTCGCCGTGCCTCGCCTCGTGGAAGCCCGCGCGCCGGTACGCCCGCAGTGCGCGCTCGTTCCAGCTCGCGACCCAGAGCCGGAACGTGCGCGGGCGCCACTCGCGGCGCGCATACTCCAGCCCGGCGTCGATGAACGGCTGCGCGAGGCCGCGGCCGGTCAGGTCGGGCCGCATGCCGAGCCCGAGCCGCACCTCGTGTCCCTCGGGGACGAAGTTGAAGAAGCCGACGAGCTCACCGTCGTCGTCGACGACCGCCCGCAGGTGCGTCCGCCGGCCCGGGTCTGCGAACAGCTCGACGCGCCGCGGGTCGGCCGACGTGTCGTACCACTCGTAGGGGAACTCGTACCGCCACTCGGCGATCGCGGCCGCCTGCTCGTCGGTGATCGGCTGGACTCTCACGCCGCGCGCTCCACCTCGACGACGTCGCCGTGCCAATCGAACCACAGGAACGCGTCCAGACTTCCGTCCTCGCCGAGCACGGCGCGGCGGTGAACGGCTCGGGCGGGATCGGCCATCGCGGCTGCGTCCACGACCTTCACGGCAGCGACCCTACTTTCGCGATGCAGCGGGCCGCCGCTTCGAGCCCGCGTCGTGCGGCCTCCTCGAGCGAGCCGCCCACGAGGAAGCCGGCGGCGAGTGCGTCGCCCGCGCCGGTCGGGTCGACCACCTCGACATCGAGTGCGGCGAAGTCGAGCTTCGCGTCTTCCGTGAAGACACTGCAGCCCCGCGCTCCTCGCTTCAGCACGCCGATAGGCGCGGTGAGATAGGCACCGCCCAGCAACTCCCACTCCGCCTCGGTCGCGAAGAGGACGTCCGGTACGAGCTCGTCGAGGAGCTCGCGGAACTGCACCGGGCCGTAGCTGCGGATCTCCGTCCACGCCGCGACGTCCACCGACACACGCGCACCCTGTTCCCGCGCGAGGCGGGCGGACCGGAGCGCGGCCGCAGCGATCGGCTCCCGCAGGAGCGCATAGCCCGAGAGATGGAGGACGTCGCACGCGAACCAGTCGACTTCGAGCTCCTCCGGTGCGAGCGCCGGCGCGATCCCGCGGTCGGACGCGAGCGAGCGGTCGCCCTCGCGAACGATCGAGACCACGACACCCGTCTCGCCTTCGGCGACCGGCCCGACGAGCTCGACGCCGCGCGCCTCGAGCTCCCGCGACACGAGCTCGCCGGCGGAGTCGTCGCCCCTCTTCGCGATGCACCGGGCCTCGGCTCCGAGCTCGGCCGCCCAGGCCGCGACGTTGGCCGCCTGGCCCCCGGCTCTCGCCCGGTTCGAGGCGCGCACGTCACCGCCGGGTACGAGCGGCTCCGAGAGCAGCACGACCACATCGAGCAGCACGTCACCCAGCGTCGCGATCCGCAAGGCACAATCGTCCCATGGAGTCGGGGAGGAGGAGCGCGAGAGCGCGTGACTTTCTGCTGGGCGGGCTCGTCGGCGGGGCGGCTGCCGTCGCTGCTGCGCGCCGCCGGCGGATGGTTCGACGGGTCCGCGAGCAGCGGTTGGAGCGCCCCGCCGGCCTCGCAGCCTTCGAAGGTGCGCCGTGCTTCGAAGAGCTTCTCGAGGAGCATGCGGGCCGGATCGACAGTGGAGCCAGTTGAACCCGTCGTTTGTTGACACTCTTCGGTGAGAATGCTCAGCTGATGGTCCGGCCGGTCCGCCTCATCGCGCTGCTCGCGATTGTTCTGTCCGCCGTCGTCGCGCTCGTCGCGCCCGGCTCTGCCTCCGCGCGCCTGACCCCGGCCGGCGAACGTCTCCACGTCGTCGTCGTCGATCGGATCAGCGATGCGACCTGGGCCGAGCTCGCACACCGCGGTGCCGTCGGGCTCCTGCGGCCGAGCTACGGCCCCACGACGAACCGCCGCCGTGCCCTGGCCGAGCTCGTGCGCGGGACGGAGGTCAACGCCCGGCTCGGCGGAGTCCCGGCCGGCAAGCCGCTGATCAACACGAACAAGGCCAAGGTCTATCCGAACTGCAAGTTGTGCATCGTCGTCCAGTTGCCGCCGCGCGGCCGGCCGACCTCGAACAACCGGCTCTATCGCATCGCGGTGATCGGCAACGGCTTCCACGGGCTGCTGACGTCGCCCACCACGCACATTCCCGGCCTCGTCTCGGTCGTCGACATCGCGCCGACCGACTTGCCGGGACACCCGACGACGACCCTCTCCTGGACACCGTCGAGGGACGCGACCGTCCAGCTGTCCCGGCTCGACCGCGCGATCGGCTCGAACAACCGGCTCAAGTTCGCCGCCCTCTTCATCCTCGCGGGAGTGCTGCTCGCACTGGCGCTGCTCGGCCTTCGCGCGGCGATCACGGCGATCCCTGCTGGGCTGCTCGTCAACCTCGCCCTCGGGATGGCGCAGGTCTCGAACGAGGTACTGCTGTGCGCTGCGCTCTCCGCGGGAACGGCGCTTCTGGCGTTCGTCCTCGCGCGCAAGTGTCGCAGCGAGTCGGCGCTCCTTGCGCTCTACGGCGGCGTCGTCGCCCTCTACGCCTACGTGATGGTCACGCGGCCGGAGTGGCAGGCGGTGAACCCGTTCGGGCCGACGCAGAACTCGCGGTTCTGGGGGATCGGCAACCAGATCGAGACGCTGCTGCTCGCGCCGCTCCTCGCGGGGGCGTTCCTCGCGCGAAGGCGCTTCGGGTTCGTGGGCTTCGCCGTGTTCGGCGTCTTCGGGCTCGTGGTGATGACGGACAACCGGCTGGGCTCCGACGGCGGCGGTGCGATCGCGCTCGGCATCGCGCTCGCGGTGCTGGGGGCCCGACTGTTCAAGCTCGGAGCGCGCGGCTTCGTCGGTCTGCTCGCGTCCGCGGCGGTCGCCGTGCTCTGGATCGTCTCGCAGGGTCTCTCCCACCCGGGCCCGAACCACTTGCGCAGCGCGTTCGCCGACCACGGCGCGGGGCTGGTCTCGTCGCTCGAGAGCCGGGTGCCGCTCTCGTACGTGCCTGCGCTCCACGCATGGCAGCTGGTCGTTCCTCTTCTGTTCGTGCTCGCCGTCGCCTTCGCGCTCTCGTGGCGCTTCGCGCGCGAGCAGTCGACACGCGACGTCCTGCTCGCCTTCGGCGTCGCGATCGTGACGTCGCTCCTCGTCAACGACTCGGCCGCGTACGAGCTCACGGCCGGAATCGCCGTCGTCGGCGCGCTGGCGCGATTCGCGCCGGCTCCGGCACCCGCTCGCGCGGCCGTTCTCGTGCCCGCGATCGCCCGCCTCCTCGCCCGTGCTCGGCTCAGGCCGGAACCGGTGCCTGTGCCGGTGTCGAACGAGTCGCCGCCCGGCTGAGTACGCCCGCGCCGCTGACGAGCGACCGGAACTGTCGCCCGCGCAGCTGACACGGGATTGTCACGAGATCCCAACGCGCTGTGTTCCCACGCGCGCCCGATCCGGCTGGAGAGTCTGCGCCGTCCAGTTTCCGAGGCAAGGGGAGGAGCATGAGAAAGCTGTCTCGCCGCGGCGTGGTTCTGCTCGCGGCCGTTGCACTCATGGCCGTCGCCGGCACCGGCACGGTGCTCGCAGATCCAGGCGGCGTGTTCGGTGGAAGCGACAACGCGTGGCCGTACAACTCGCCCGACAAACCTGGTCCGGCGGCGAATCCGGTGCTTGTCGCAGTGGGGGACATCGCCTGCGAGCCGGACAACGACGAGAACTCCGGCAACCCAGCCGCGGTCAAGTGCAACGGGGCCGGGATCGGCGGCCAGACGGCCGAGTACGCGACCGCCCAGCAGGCGTATTCCATGCAGCCGGATCTCGTCGCGATCCTCGGCGACGAGCAGTACCAGGTCGGCAAACTGAGCGACTTCGAGCAGTCATACGAGCAAACCTGGGGCGGCTTGAAGATGCTCGAGCGGCCCTCGCCGGGCAACCACGAGTACTACGCCTACACGAAGAAGGGCGACAACGAGCCTGCCCAGAACGGGGGCGGGTACTTCGCCTACTTCAACGGTCACAACCAGGCCGGAACCCCGAACGCGGGCGGCCAGGCCGGCGAGGACACCAGCACGAACCAGGGCTGGTACTCGTACGACCTCGGCCACTGGCACATCATCTCGCTGAACATCGAGTGCAACTCGGCCGCGTTCAACAACGACTGCTCCACCACCGACGGCGGGGTGCTCGCCGGCGAGACCGACTGGCTGGCCCAGGATCTCAAGCAGGACGACGCCCCGTGCACGCTGGCCTACTGGCATCAGCCCACCTTCAGCTCGACCGCGAGCCCGTTCACCTCGGACAGCCAGGAGGGGGCGACGGCCGATGCGTGGTGGCAGCTGCTGTACCAGCACCACGCGACGTTGATCCTCAACGGTCACGACCACGTGTACTCGCGCTTCGCGCCGATGGATCCGGCGGGGAACGCCGACCCGAGCCACGGGATCCGCGAGTTCATCGTCGGCACCGGTGGCGAGAGTCTCGACACGGTGCTCCCGGACACCCCGAACCTCCAGGCGTGGGCCGACCAGTACTACGGCGTGATGAAGCTCATCCTCAAGCCGAATGGGTACGACTGGGACTACGAGTCGGCGATGCTGAACCCGGGGGCTTCGTCCGGCACCCCCGCGAGCTACAGCGACTCCGGCAGCGGCAGGTGTAACGCGTAACGACCGAACGAGATGGTGCACGGGCGCCGGCGACACCGGCGCCCGTGGCCCAGCCCCTCCGCCGGTCGTTTGACAGCGGCCGTGGGCGTGCGGTAGGTCCGGCTCCGATGGCTTTTCCGCAGACCGGCATCTTCGCGCTGGGCACCGCGTCGCACGCCTACCTCGAGCTCGACGCGACGGGCGATGCGGCTGCGCTCGCCGCGGCGGTCGCCTCGCTCCGCGAGCCGAGGACGACGATGGGAGGCGTCAACCTCGTCGCCGGCTTCAGGCCTGAGCTGTGGCGGGAGCTCCGCCCGGAGGACACGCCGGCAGACGCTGCCGGGTTCAACGCCGACCTCGCCGGGATCGAGGGCTTCGTCATGCCGGCGACGCAACACGACGCGGTGCTCTGGATCTCGGGGGGCAGCTACGACGTCGTCTTCGACGTTGCGCGTGCTGCGATCGCCGCGCTCGGTGACCTGGCGACTGTCGGCGAGGAGACCTCGAGCTGGTCGTATCACCACGATCTCGACCTGACGGGCTTCATCGACGGGACGGAGAACCCGACGCTCGTCGAGGCGCTCGAGGTGGTGGCAGTGCCCGAAGGCAGCCCGGGCGCCGGTGGGTCGACGCTACTGCTGCAGAAGTGGCAGCACGACGCAACGGTCTGGGAAGCGCTGGGCGTCGAGCGCCAGGAGGAGGTGATCGGCCGCCGGAAGGTCGACAGCGTGGAGCTCGATCCGAAGCCGGCGGACTCCCACGTCGCGAGTACCGACCAAGACACGTTCGGCAAGATCCTGCGGCGGAACATGGCCTACGGCACCGTCACCGACCACGGGACGATGTTCGTCGGGTTCGCCTCGGCCCGCGAGCCGCTTCAGGCGATGCTCGAGAGCATGGCCGGTCTCGAGAGCGGCGCCCGCGACGCACTGACTCGCTATACGAATCCGGTGAGCGGCGCCTACTACGTCATCCCGTCGATCGAGACGATCGCGGATCTCGCGGACGGCGCTCTCACCGACTGACCCACCGCGGACACATAGGCTTGCGCCATGGATCCCGCACGCGCACGCGAGCTGCTCCAGGCGGAGCGGACGAGAATCGAGCGCGGGCTCGCCCAGGCGGCCCACGAGGACGACGGCGAAGAGGCCGACGACCAGAATCCGGGGAACCGCGGGTCCGACCTCTACCAGGACGAGTTCGACGAGGGTCTACGCGACGATCTCGGGACTCAACTCGCAGCGGTGGAGCGTGCCGAGGCACGCCTCGCTGCGGGGACCTACGGCCTGTCCGTGCGGAGCGGGGAGCCGATCCCCGACGAGCGGCTGGAGGTCGTACCCACCGCCGAGTTGACCGTGGAAGAAGAACGCGCGCAGGAGTGACCGAGGAGGAGTTGGTGGACGACCCACAGATTCACGGCGCGATCGACAAGATGGTCGCCGAGGAGCATGAGCTATGGGAGCGCGAGTCGGCAGGCAACGCGACAGACGCCGACCGGCAGCGGCTGGAGTCGCTGCGGGTATCTCTTGACCAGTGCTGGGATCTCCTGAGGCAACGGCGCGCACGTCGCGACGCCGGTCAGAGCCCTGAAGGCGCCGAGCTCAGGCCTCCCGACGTCGTCGAGCGCTACCAGCAATAGCCGAGAGAGTCCGGCGATCCGCTGCCGGGGCCTCGACGGCGCTCCCTGGTACCGTCTGCCGCCCCGTGCCGATCTACGAGTACCGCTGCCCGAACGGCCATCACTTCGAGCGCTTCCAGCCGATGACGGCGCCGGCGCCGGAGAAGTGCGACGAGTGCGGTGCATCTCCCGTCGAGCTCGTCCTCTACCCGATCGCGATCCACTACAAGGGCTCGGGCTTCTACACGACCGACTACGGCAAGGGGAAGGCCGCGAAGAAGGACGGTGAGGGCGGCTCGTCCGGCGGCGAGAGCAAGGCCGCCGAGGGCGGCAAAACGGACTCCAAGCCGGCCGAGAAGAAGGCCGCAGCAAGCGGCGACTGACGGTTACTTGCGGAAGCCCGCGTTGCCGACGATGCAGCCGGGTGCGTAGGGATTTCCCTTCTCCGGCCGTTGCGGCGCCGACTGCCCGAGCACCGTGTCGATCACCTGGATGTTGGGCGTGCTCCCGATGATCACGTCGCCGAGAGAGTTCGTGAGGCCGGTACCGCCGAGCCGACAGTGAACCGTGCTGCCCGCCCGGAACTTCACCCAGGCGAGCTGCATGAGCTTCCACGTCGAGAGGTCGGTTGCAATCGGCTTCAGCAGCGAGCTGCCGCTGAAGGGCAGCGAGAAGAACCGGGTCGGGCTCGACAGCTTGCTCAGCGTCGCCTGCTGGACCAGTTGCTGGTTGTGCTGGCGATCGAAGTCGGTCCACGACCGGTCGAGCTGGTTCTCGCGGACGCGCGAAAAGATCAGCGCCTGGTGCCCGTCCATGTGGGTCGGGCCTTTGTGGAAGCGCCAGCCCTTCCACTTGAGGCAGCGCGACTGCGTCGAGTACGGGCAGTCGAACCGGTTCGAGAGGATGCGCTCCGGCACGTTCACGGTGATCCCGCCGACGGCGTCGATCAGCTTCTCGAACTGGTTGAAGTCGACCATCACGACGTGATTGACCGGCAAGGACTTGCCGAGGAGCGCGTCGAGCGTCTGCACCGCGAGCTTCGGCCCACCGAACTGCATCGCCGCGTTGATCTTCTGCTGGCCGTAACCGGGCACCTCGGTCTGCAGGTCGCGCGGAACCGAGAGGTAGTACAGACGGTGGTGCCCCGGGTCCGTGTGGAGCAGCGTGATCGAGTCGGAGTGCTGATCGACGGACCGGCCGGTACTCCCCTTTCCGGTCGCGTGGTCGGAGCCGAGCAGCAGGATCGTCGTCGGGCTGGAGAGCAGGAGGCCGCTGTCCGGTGTCAGGACCGGCCGCACGTTCTGCGGCAGTCGCTTGTTCGCGTCGCTCACGCCGCTCGAGACCGAGAGGTAGCCCAGGGCTCCCCAGATCACCGAGAGGACGACCAGGCCGAGAATCGTGACGACCGTCCAGCGGCGCCAGGTCCAGCCGAGCCAGAGACGGCGGCGGCGCGGCGGCCGCTCGACGATCTTGCCGGGGCCGCCGCCGTCGCTGCGGACGGCGCGCCGGGCGGCCCGTTCGCGCCGTTGCAGCGGCACCTTGCCCTTCGTCCGGCCGCCGCGATAGACGCGATACGGCTTCTCCCCGGAGGCGGCCATGCGGGGGATTACGGTACCCACTGTGCAGGCGGGCCATGCGATCGGAGTGGACCTCGGCGGCACGAAGATCCTCGCCGGGATCGTCGCCCGCGACGGGAGTGTCGTTCGCCGTAGCGAGCGCGCCACCCCGCAGGACTCGCAGGAGCACGTACTCGCCGAGCTCGAGGCCGCGGTAGCCGAGCTGCTCGGCGAGTCGGTGGCGGCGGTCGGCTTCGGTGCGCCGTCTCCGATCGACCAGGAGAACGGCGTCGTCGTCCGCTGCGTCAACCTGCCGCTCGAGAACGCCCCTCTGCGTGCCCTGATGCGCGAGCGGTTCGACATACCGGTCGGGCTCGACAACGATGCGAACGCGGCCGCGATCGGCGAGTGGCGGGCCGGCGCCGGCCGCGGCGAGGACGACCTCGTGATGCTGACCCTCGGGACCGGCGTCGGCGGCGGGGTCATCTCCGGTGGGAGGCCCTTCCGCGGCCGGAACGGCGAGGGAGCGGAGCTCGGCCACGTCGTGATCGTCCACGACGGGCGGCCCTGCCAGGGCGGGTGCACGGGCCGCGGCCACCTGGAGGCGTACGTGAGCGGCAGTGCAGCGACCGCGGCTGCGCGCGAGACGTTCGGTCCGTCGGCCGACGCGCACCGGCTCGTCCGGCTCGCGAACGAGGGCGATGCGGAGGCGAAGAAGCTGCTCGAGGAGGTCGGCGGCTACCTCGGCTCGGCAATCGGGTCGTTCGCCAACGTCTTTGCGCCGCAGCTCGTCGTGCTGGGCGGCGGCTTCGGAGTCGCGGCCTTCGACTACCTACGCGGGCCGGCCGACGAGGTCGCGCATCGGGACACCCTCGAGCCGATGCGCGGCTCGGTGCGGCTGGCGAAGGCCGAGCTCGGGACGGCCGCCGGCTTCATCGGCGCCGCCTTCGTCGCCTTCGAGGCGCTCGACAACAGCTGATGCCTCTCGCGGTCTGCGCGACGCCGATCGGGAACCTCGAGGACGTGACGCTGCGCGTCCTCGCTGAGCTGGCTGCCGCGGACCTCGTGCTGTGCGAGGACACACGCCACACGCGCGGACTGCTCGAACGGCACGGGATCAAGGCGAGGCTCCTCTCGTACCACGAGCACAACGAGGCGCAGCGCACCGACGAGCTCGTGCCGAGGCTCGAGGCGGGGGAGAGGGTCGCGCTCGTCTCCGACGCCGGCCTCCCCGGCGTGTCAGACCCCGGCGCGCGGCTCGTGCGCGCGGCGCTCGACGCGGGCGTCGACGTGACAGTCCTGCCGGGGGCGTCGGCCGTTGAGACGGCGCTCGTCGCCTCGGGGCTCGTGGCGCAGCAGTACCGCTTTCTCGGCTTTCTCCCGCGTGGCGAGCAGAAGCTGGAGGTGCTGTGGGAGGAGCTGCGCGGTTGGACGTGGCCGGCGGTCGCCTTCGAGTCGCCGCAGCGGCTGCCCGCGACACTGCGCTCGCTCGCGGCCGCCGATGCCGAGCGAGAGGTGGCGGTCTGCCGCGAGCTCACGAAGCGGTTCGAGGAGGTCGCTCGCGGAACGGCTGCGGAGCTCGCCGAGCGGTTCGGCGCGCCCCCGAAAGGCGAGATCACCCTCGTGCTCGGGCCCGGAGCAGCTCCCGCCGAGCCTGATGAGGAGCCGGCACTTGCCGCGGTCGCGGAGCTCGTGGCGGCGGGATTGCCGCGCCGGCGGGCGGCCGAGATCGTCTCGACCCTCGTGGGCATCCCGCGGAACCGGCTCTACAAGCAGTCGCTGTAAGCAGATTTGACAACGAGCGTCGGCCGCGCTACTCTACTCGTCCTGTTGCTCATTCTGACAACGATCCGGCGGTTGGCGCTTCTTCTCTTTGTCTTCCTGGTCTGGACACCGGCCGCATACGCCTGGAGCTGGCCGGTGCACGGGCCGGTCGTGCAGCCGTTTTCGTATGACGAGGCGCAGCCGTACGCCTCCGGCCAGCACCGAGGCGTGGACATCGGCGCCGATGCTGCCGGCGAGGGCGTCGTCGCACCGGCGGCCGGCACCGTGAGCTTCGCCGGGACCGTGCCGACGAACGGCAAGACGGTCACGATCGAGACCGCGGACGGCTACTCGGTCACGCTTACGCATCTCGGCTCGATCGCCGTCCCCAGGGGCGCGACGGTCGCCGAGCAGGACATCGTCGGCACGATCGGCCCGAGCGGCACGCCCGAGGTGGACGAGCCATACGTCCACCTCGGGATTCGCGTCACTGCCGATCCGAACGGCTACGTCGATCCGCTCGGGCTGCTCCCGCCGGCCTCGGGTGACGCCGCAACGGAGACGGTCACGACGGCGTCGCAGCCTGCTTCGGGCAGCGCATCTTCGGCTGCTCCTGCGAGCAAGCCGGCGTCCTCGTCGTCCGGGCGACCGCGAGTGGCAAGCACGCGAGGATCGCGCAACGAGGCGGTCCGGAGCCATCCTCGGGTCCAGCGGTCGGGTCGCGCCGAGAAGCCGCGCGCGGATGCTCAAACGACTCGGTCGCAGCACCGTCCTGCTGTGCGAGATCGCACGAGCGACCGGGCGAGCCACTCCCGGCGGCCGGTCGTCGAGCCGGCGGCTCCCAGGCCGATCGGTCTCGACGTCGGTCACGAGCCTCGGCCGAGCATGGACGTCGCGTCGCCGGGACGCGAGCCCTCCAGTCCCTTGCCTACGCTCGTCTGCAACTGGGCCGCCGCGCTGTTCGCGCTCGGTGCGGTGCTTGTCGCGCGACGGCATCGCTCGAGAGCGTGCACGACGGCGAGCGCCCAGGTCCTGCGCCTGCCGCCGCCGGAAGCTGGGCTCAAGCAGGTGTCGCGCGCAGCCTAAGCTGCGCAGATGCCGGAACCGCCGCAGAAGATCCTCGTCTCGGTCGCGTGGCCATACGCGAGCGGTCCGCGACATCTCGGCCATGTCGCCGGCCCCGGTGTGCCCTCGGACGTCTTCGCTCGCTATCACCGCCTGAAGGGCAACGACGTCCTCATGGTCAGCGGCACGGACGAGCACGGCACGCCGGTGATGGTGTCGGCGGACCGAGAAGGCGTGACCCCGCGTGAGCTCGCGGACCGCAACAACGCGCTGATCCTGCGACGACTACGTCCGTCTCGGCATGAAGCGTACGACTGCTTCACGCGGACGACGACCGTCAACCACTACGCCGTCGTCCGGGACGTGTTCCGCACCCTGTACGACAAGGGGTTCCTCATCGAGCAGACGACGCTCGGGGCGATCGTCCCCCGCGACCGGCCGAACGCTCCCCGACCGCTACATCGAGGGCACCTGCCCGATTTGCGGCTACGGCGAGGCGCGAGGCGACCAGTGCGACAACTGCGGCAACCAGCTCGATCCCGTCGACCTGATCGACCCGCGCTCGATCGTGGATGGCTCGACCCCCGAGTTCCGCGAGACGACGCATCTGTTCCTCGATCTGCCGGCGTTTCGCGAGCGGCTCGTCGAATGGATCGAGGCGCAGACGCACTGGCGGCCGAACGTCCGCAATTTCGCGCTCAACCTCGCGCGGGAGGTGAAGCCGCGCGCGATGACCCGCGACATCGACTGGGGCGTCCCGGTTCCCGTCGAGGGCTATCCCGAGAGACACGAAGCGCATCTACGTCTGGTTCGACGCGGTGATCGGCTATCTCTCCGCTTCCATCGAGTGGGCGCACAACGTCGGCCGCCCGGAGGCGTGGCGCGAGTGGTGGCAGAGCCGGACTCGCGGAGCTTCTACTTCATGGGGAAGGACAACATCGTCTTCCACGCCGTCATCTGGCCCTCGATGCTGATGGGCTACGGCGACGACCTGCAGCTCCCCTACAACGTCGTCTCGAGCGAGTACCTGACGATGAGCGGCAGCAAGGCGAGCACGAGCCGCGGCCACGCCATCTGGGTCAAGGACTTCCTCGATCGCTATGAGCCCGACGCGCTTCGCTATTACCTCACCGCCGCCGGGCCCGAGACGCAGGACAGCGACTTCACGTGGGAGGAGTTCGTCCGGCGCTACGAACGACGAGTGCTCGCCAACTGGGGGAACCTCGTCAACCGGACGCTCGTCAACGCCCGCGAAACTTCGGCGCGGTCCCCGCGCCCGGCCCACTCACCGAGGGCGACCGTGCGCTCCTCGACGCGGTCGAGCGCGCATTCGACACGGTCGGCGAGCACATCGAGAACGCCCGCTTCCGGGCGCGCCCTGGCCGAGGGCATGGCGACGAGCGCGCTCGCGCTCAACCAGTACGTCGCCGACCAGGCGCCGTGGTCCCTCGTGAAGACGGACCGCGACCGCGCAGCCACCGTTCTCTATGTCGCGCTCCGCGTCGTCGACTCGCTGAAGACGCTCTTCACGCCGTTCCTCCCGTTCAGCTCTCAAGTGCTCCACGAGCTGCTCGGCTACGAGGGCTGACCGCGGGCCGCTCGACCTCCGCACCGTCGAGGAGGAGGACGGCTCCACCCACGAGATCCTCACTGGCGACTACGCAAGCTGGGTCGGCTCCTGGGCGCCGAGCGAGCTGCCGCCGGGCCAGACGCTGCGCGAGCCGCGGCCGCTCTTCCGCAAGCTCGACGCGGAGGAAGTCATCGCGGCCGAGCTCCCGTGATCGACACGCATGCGCACCTCACCTCGCTCGACGACGCCGACGAGGCGATCCGGCGTGCAGCCGAGGCGGGCGTCACGCGGATCCTCACCGTCGGGCACGAACGTGGACGACTGCCGCCGCGCGCTCGAGCTCGCGGAGCGCCACGAGGGGTGTTCGCGATCCTCGGCATCCACCCGCACGAGGCGGGACCGAGAGTCGAAGAAGGTGCTGTGCGCGAGATCTGCCGTCTGCAGAACCATCCGAAGGCGGTGGCGGTGGGGGAGATCGGGCTCGACTGGTTCCGCGACTACGCGCCCTCGCGAAGATCAGCTGCGTCTCTTCGACGCCCAGCTCGCGATGGCCGCCGAGCATCGGGAAGCCCGTCGTGATCCACACACGCGCCGCGGACGACGACACGCTCTCCGTGCTCGCCGGCTTCGACGGCACCGTGGTCCTCCACTGTTTCTCGTCGCCGCACATGCTCCCGACCGCGCTGGAGCGCGGCTGGTACGTCTCGTTCGCCGGCAACGCGACCTTCCCGAAGGCCGTCGACCTTCGCCTCGCGGCGACCCAGGTCCCGGCCGAGCGCATCCTCGCCGAGACCGACTCCCCATATCTCGCGCCGCAGTCCGTCCGCGGGAAGCGGAACGAGCCGGCGTACGTCGTCCATACGCTCGCCTCGCTGGCCCAGGCCCGCGGCGAGGAGCCGGCCGAGCTCGAGCGGCAGATCGAGCGCAATGCGAGCGCATGCTTCGGCCTGTGAAGAAGGAGTACGGCCAGCACTTCCTCGTCGACCGGAACATCCTGGACGTGATCGGTCGGCTCGCCGAGCTCGGGCCGGAGGACGTCGTGCTCGAGATCGGTCCGGGACAGGGCGTGCTCACCCGCTACCTCGCAGAGCGTGTCGGTCGTGTCCGCGCGATCGAGATCGACCGCGCGCTCGAGCCGGCCCTGAACGAGTTGCCCGCGAACGTCGACCTCGTCTTCGGGGACGCGCTCCGGATCGAGCTGCCGCAGGACGCGACGAAGCTCGTCGCGAACCTGCCCTACAACGTCGCGACGCCGCTGATCGCGGAGAGCCTCGACGGGCTGCCGAGCGTCCGGCTCTGGTGCGTGATGGTGCAGCGGGAGGTCGCCGATCGTCTCTTCGCCTCCCCGGGTACGAAGGAATACGGCGCGGTCTCCGTGCTCGTCCAGCTCGCCGCGGAGCGGTCGGGGTTCCACGCGGTGTCGCGCACCGTCTTCCGGCCGCAGCCCAACGTCGACTCGGCGCTCGTCGCCTTCCGGCGCACCGAGCTCCCGGAGAACTACGGCCGTGTGAAGGAGCTGGTCACGGGCGCATTCGCCCACCGGCGGAAAACCCTCCCGAACTCGGTCGCACAGGCCGGGCTCGCCACACGCGAGCAGGCGGCCGAGGCACTCGCCGCGATCGGCCGTCCGGCCGAGACGCGTGCCGAGGCGCTCGCCCCGGCGGAGTTCGTCGCGCTCGCACGGGGCCTGTCGTGAGCCGGGCGCCCGCCCCGGCCAAGGTCAACCTCGCGCTCGTCGTCGGGCCGTTGCGCGACGACGGCAAGCACGAGGTCCTGACCGTCCTCCAGCGCATCGACCTGGTCGACCGGATCGAGGTCGAGGAGGCGCACGAGCTTCGGGTCGACGGCTTCGCGGCCGACACCCTCGTCGGCGAGGCGCTCCGAGAGCTCGCCCGTAGCGCGGACGTCGAGCCGCGCTGGCGCGTGCGGATCGAGAAGCGGATCCCGGTCGCGGCCGGTCTCGGCGGCGGCAGCTCCGACGCGGCGACTGCGCTCCGGCTCGCGAACGAGACACTCCCCGAGCCGCTGCCGGCGAACGAACTGCACAGCCTGGCCGCACAGCTCGGCGCCGACGTTCCGTTCTTCCTCGCCGACGGTCCGCAGCTCGGCACGGGGGATGGGAGCGAGCTCGAACCGCTCGAGCTGCCGCAGGACTTCTGGGTCGTCGTTCTCCTCCCGCACGGCGCCGGGAAGACCTCGACCACCGACGTGTACGCAGCCTTCGACGCACGGAAGGACGTGCCCGGCTTCGCCGAGCGGCGCCAGACCCTGCTCGACGGGCTCGCCGAGGTGAAGCGCCCCCGCGACCTCGCAGTGCTGCCGCCGAACGACCTGGCGAGCTCGCCGCTCGCCGAGGAGATTCGCGCCGCGGGCGCCTTCCGCGCAGACGTCTCGGGAGCAGGCCCGGCGCTGTACGGGCTCTTCCATCACCGGCGCGACGCGGAAGCCGCGAGACGCACGCTCCGCGGTCTAGGCCGGACCTGGCTCGCGGCACCTGCGTGGTACGGTTGATGCCGTGTTGACCGAGTCGTCGTCGACCCCCGCCGAGCGCGGTCCGGGCGCCTGGTTGAGGGTTCGTCGCCACCGTCTCGCGCTCTGGATCGCCGCCGCCGAAGGTGTCATCGTCGCGGTTTCTGCCGACCTCTCGAAGTGGACGGTGGTCGCGCTCGCGGCGGTGTCGGGGCTCGCCTGGTGGTTCGGCCGGAACAGCCGCTCGAACGGGATTCGGCAGGGCCTGTGGATCTTCGTCGTCTCGCAGCTGATCGCCGTCGTGCTCGTTCTGTTCGCGGTCTTCTTCAAGTGGCTGCTGATCCTTGGCCTCATCGCATGCGCCGTCATCGCACTCGCGTTTCTCTGGTTTGACCGCCGCTAGACTTCCGTGCCCCTGGGCCGTAGCCAAGTGGTAAGGCAACGGGTTTTGGTCCCGTGATCCCAGGTTCGAATCCTGGCGGCCCAGCCACCTCTCACTGACATGGCAGACGAGCTCGCAGCAGTCGTGTTGGCCGCCGGGATCGGCACGCGCATGAAGAGCGCGACGCCGAAGCACCTGCACCCGATCCTCGGCCGGAGGATGGTCGACTGGGTCGTCGACGCCGCTCGGGAAGCGGGCGTCGAGCGGATCGTCGTCGTCGCGTCCCCGCAGACGAGCGATCTCCTGGAGGACGTCGAGGTCGCCGTCCAGGAGGAGCCGCGCGGGACCGGTGACGCCGCCGGTTGCGCGCGTACAGCGCTCGAGGGCTTCGGCGGTGACGTCCTCGTCCTCAACGGCGACGTCCCGGCGCTGAGGCCCGAGACGATTCGTGCGCTCGTCGACACGCACCGCGCGGCAGGCGCCGCCGCGACCGTCCTCTCCTTCGAGCCCGCAGACGCGGGCGCCTACGGGCGGATCGTGCGCGACAGCGACGGCCGGCTCGCACGGATCGTGGAGGCGGCCGACGCGTCACCCGAGGAGCTCGCGTTGCGCGAGGTCAACTCTGGCATCTACATCTTCCGCGCGGAGAAGCTGTGGCCGGCGCTCGAGCGTCTCGACGCGCACAACTCCCAGGGCGAGCTGTACGTGACCGACACGCTCGGCCTGCTCGTGGCCGACGGTGAGCCCTGCGCTGTGGAGCTCGCGGACGACCCGCTCGAGGCCGAAGGCGTGAACACCCGCGCAGAGCTCGCCGTTGTCGCCGCTGCCCTCCGCGACCGCATCAACGAGGAGCACATGCTCGCCGGCGTCACGATCGTCGACCCGGGCACGACGTGGATCGAGGCTCACGTCGAGATCGAGCCCGACGTCGTCGTGCATCCGTACACGGTGATCCGTGGCGGCGTCCGGATCGAGGGAGGCGCCGAGATCGGGCCATTCGCCTACGTCCGGCCGGCCAGCGTGATCGGAGAAGGCGCGAAGATCGGAACCTTCGTCGAGGTCAAGAATGCGGCGGTCGGCGCAGGCGCAAAGATCCCGCACCTCTCGTACGTCGGCGACGCCGAGGTGGGGGAGGGGACGAACGTCGCGGCCGGCAACATCACGGCCAACTTCCCGCACGAGCCGGGCGAGCCTAAGGGCCGCACCAAGATCGGCCGCAACGTCAGGACCGGTGTGGACACTGTCTTCGATGCCCCGGTCGAGATTGGCGACGACGCTTGGATTGCAGCGGGGACCGTCATCACGGATGATGTCCCTCCCGGTTCGCTGGCCGGGTTTGCCCCGCGGCAGACAACGAAGGAAGGGTGGGTCTACAAGAAGCATGGAAAGCCCGACGGCGACTGAACTGGCCCTGCCAGGGCTGGAGGCGCGCGTAGTGACGGATCCGGCGCCGGAGCACTACATCGAGCGCGGCCCGCTGAAGCGGCTGATGGTCTTCGCCGGCCGCTCGCATCCCGATCTCGCCCTGAACATCGCCGACAAGCTCGGCGTGGAGCTCGGCGACGTGGAGCTCGAGACGTTCGAGAACGGCGAGACCTACTGCCGCTACCAGGAGTCGATCCGCGGCGCCGACGTCTTCATCGTCCAGACGGGCGTCGGCGATGTCGACAGCAACCTCATGGAGCTCCTCTTCATGATCCAGGCCGCGAAGCTCGCGTCGGCCAAGCGGATCACGGCGGTCGTACCGCTCTTCCCCTACGCGCGCCAGGACCGCAAGGCGAAGCCGCGTGAGCCGATCTCCGCGCGTCTCGTCGCCGACATGATCCAGCTCGCCGGTGCCGACCGTGTGCTCACGATGGACCTCCACGCCGGCCAGATCCAGGGCTTCTTCACGATCCCGGTCGACCACATGACGGCGCAGCCGCTCTTCGCGCGCCACTTCAAGGACCTCGGCCTGACCGGCCCCGGCGTCGTCTCCGTGGCGCCCGACGAGGGTCGCGCGAAGGTCGCCGTCCGCTTCGCGAACATGATCGAGGGCGACTTCGCGATCATGCACAAGACCCGTCCGGCCCGCGACCAGGCCGAGATCACCGAGGTCACGGGCAAGGTGCGCGACAAGATCGCGATCGTCGGCGACGACGTGATCATGACCGGCGGGACGCTGATCGCGAACGTGCACGCGCTGCTGGCGCAGGGCGCGAAAGAGGTGTACGTCTACGCCACGCACGGCGTCTTCTGCGGCGGCGCGCTCGCGAAGTTCCACGACGCGCCGATCGAGGGGATGGTCATCACCGACACCGTGCCGGTGAACCGCGTCGAGGCTCCACCGAACCTCACCGTCCTCCCGGTGGCCGGCCTCCTCGCGGAGACGATCATGAACGTCTTCGCCGACGACTCGGTCTCGGCGATCTTCGGCGGCGAGAACCAGCTCTTCTAGATCAGTCTGCGCTGCCTGCAGCGAGGCCGGCGACGACCGCGGCCCTTGCAAGCTGCTTTAGAAGTCGTAGAGCGGGGAAACGGGGTCCAAGCATGTCCCTCGACCAGAAGAGAGCGCGTGTCTTCGGCGTGCTCTTTCTCATCACCTTCGCCACGTCGATCCCGGCGCTGGTGCTGTACGAGACCGTGCTCCGGCATCCGGTGAGCTACATCGCGGGAGCCGGACACGACACGCAAGTCTTGTTCGGCGCTCTCCTGGAGTTGCTGCTGATCGTCTCCAACGTCGGCACCGCAGTCGTGATCTTCCCGATCCTGAGACGGCAGAACGAGGAGCTGGCACTCGGCTACGTGACCGCGCGCATCATCGAATCCACGTTCATCCTCGTCGGCATCGTCGCCATGCTCGGCATCGTCACGCTGCACCAACAAGTGGCGGGCACGGCTGAAGGGACGGTCGGCTACACCCTCGCCGCGATCAAGGACTGGACGTTCCTGCTCGGGCCGGGCTGGGTCGTCGGCTGGGGAAACGGGCTGATCCTCGGTTACCTGATGTATCGCTCCGAGCTGGTGCCGCGGCGGATGTGCTGGCTCGGCCTGATCGGCGGCCCGCTGATCATCATCACCGGGACGGCCATCCTGTTCAGCGGCAATGACCCGAGCGGCGGGCTGCGCTCGGTGCAATCCATTGCGACGATCCCGGAGTTCCTCTGGGAGCTGTCGCTCGGCATCTACTGCGCTTGGAAAGGCTTTCGGCCGGAGTCTCCGATCCTGCGAGCCGACACCGGCGAGCATCCCGACACGACGATGCCTGGCGCAGCGCCCGCCTAGCGTCACCCGGCCGCCTCCTTCGAGGGGTAGCATCGACTCAATGGCGACGTTGGTCGGCGACCCCGAGCGTGACCGTGCCGCACACGAGCTCCAGCGCCACTATCGCGAGGGGCGGCTATCGGTGGACGAGCTCGGGCAGCGGCTCGAGACGGTGCTTCATGCCCGGAACGCGGGGCAGCTCCGCTCGGCTCTGAGGGAGCTTCCCGGCATGGAGCGGTGGGCCGCTCCGGAAGCCGTGCGCCAGGCGATGCGATCGCCTGCGCGGTCGCTGCGGAATGCCGCCATTCTCGTGGGCACCGCGGTCGTGTGGCTCTTCTGGAGCATCGGCATGCTCGTGGCGTTCATCGCCTGGCTTGCCGGGAACGGCCCGAGTCTCGGCGCCCTCCTGGTCTTCCCGCTTCTGTGGTTCGCCGTGAGCTGGCTGCTGTGGTCCGGCAGCAAGCGCCGGCGCGCCCGACCCTGATCAGGACGCGGCTTCGGCCAGCCGCCGGCGGACCAGGCGATCCGCCGCCTGGTTCGGTGTGACGCCTTCGGCGTCCGCCTCGGCGAACAGCGTCCGCAGTGTCTCGCCGATCCGCGCGAGCCCGTTTTGGAGCTGCGCTTCGTCCCAGCCCTCGTCCTCGAGGCCGATGAGCTGGATGATCCCGCCGGCGTTGACGACGTAGTCCGGCGCGTAGAGGATGCCGCGCTCGTGGAGGCGCTCGGCGTCCTCGGGCTCCGCGAGCTGGTTGTTCGCGCAGCCGGCGATCGCGCGGCAGGCGAGGCGCGGGATCGAGTCGGCGTTGAGCGTGCCGCCGACGGCGCACGGTGAGTAGACGTCCACCTCGGTCTCGAGCACCGCTTCGACGGGAACGCTCTCGTAGCCGGTCGCGGCGGCCCGCGACTCGTCGACGTCGCTGACGAGCACGCGCGCGCCGCCCTCCGCGAGCTCGCGCGCGAGCACCGCACCGACGGCGCCGGCCCCCTGTACGAGCACCGTGCGGCCGGCAAGGTCAGGCGACCCGAAGACGTGCTCGACCGTGGCGTGGACCGCGTGCAGCGCGCCGCGCGCGGTGCCGCGGCCGCTGTTCCCGCCGCGGCCGGTCGTGCCGTAGACCCAAGGGCACGTCTCGGCGACGACGTCGAGATCCGCCGGCGAGATGTTCATGTCGCCGGCCGTGCGGTACGTGCCGCCGAGCGAGGCGACGACCTCGCCGTAGCGCCGGAGGAGGTGCGTCCGCGGCTCGCCCGTCGGCAGCTCCGGCACCGCCAACACGGCCTTGCCGCCCCCTCGCGGCATCCCGGCGGCGGCCATCTTCCACGTCATCGCCCCCGACAGGCGCATCGCGTCGGCGAGTCCCTCCGCGGGAGCGGGATAGACGCGCAGGCGCGTGCCGCCGCCGGCCGGGCCGAGCACCGTGGAGTGGACGCAGACGAACATCCAGGCCCCGCTCTCGGCGTCGTGGCGGACGACGGCGTGCTCGCCGTCCCAGCCCTCAAGGAGGCCTTCGAAGTCCATCGGAGTGGACCGTACCGAAGCGCCTCTCGGCTACACTCCGCCGCCGGAATGGCCGGAGAACGCACCAAACTCGTGGTCGTACAGCGCGAAGGGCTCGGCTCGGCCGAGTCGCGCCGCCTGCGCAAGGAAGGGCTCGTGCCGGGCGTCCTCTACGGCAACGGCGAGCCGATCGCGATCACCATCGCCGAGCGCGAGCTGCGCCGCGCGCTCACCGGTGCGTCCGGCCTGCACTCGATCCTCGACGTCGAGATCGACGGCAAGGGAGAGACGCACGCATCGATTCTCAAGGAGTACCAGGTCCATCCCGTGCGGGGCGGTGTCATGCACGTCGACCTGCAGGAGGTGCGGCTCGACCAGACCATCCAGGCCTCGGTCTCCGTTCAGCTCCACGGCGGCGACGACGCGCCGGGCGTGCGCGAGGGCGGCGTGCTCTCGCAGCCGCTGCGCGAGGTGACCGTCGAAGCGCTGCCGCTGGAGGTCCCCGAGCATCTGGATCTCGACGTCTCTGCGATGGACATCGGTGCCACGCTCCGCATCTCCGATCTCACGGCACCGGAGGGCGTCACGCTCCTCGACGACCCCGAGATGGTCGTCGCCACGGTCACCGCGCCGACGAAGGTCGTCGAGCCCGAGCCCACCGAGGAAGAGCTCGCGGCGATGGAGGCCGAGGGCGAGGAGGGCGAAGAGGGCGAAGAGGGTGCCGAGGGCGAGGCTGCCGAGGGTGCAGCCGAGCCGGAGGGCGAATCCTCCGGCGGCGAAGACACCGCCGAGGGTTAGTCCTTGCTGCTGGTGGCCGGTCTGGGGAACCCGGGCCGGGAGCACGCCCGGAACCGGCACAACGCCGGTTGGATGGTCGTGGACGAGCTCGCGCGGCGGCACGGCGGCTCGTGGCGCGGCAAGTTCGCGGGCCAGATGGCCGAGGTGCGGGTGGGGGACGAGCGCCTCGCGCTGCTGAAGCCGGAGACCTACATGAACGAATCCGGGCGCTCGGTCGGACCTGCGGCCGCGTTCTTCAAGCTGGAGCCGAACGAGGTGCTCGTCGTCCACGACGAGGGCGACTTCGATCTCGGCCGACTCGAGCTCAAGGTAGGCGGCGGCCTTGCCGGCCACAACGGGCTGCGCTCGATCGCGCAACAGCTCGGCACGCCGGAGTTCCTCCGCCTGCGCATCGGCGTCGGCCGCCCGGAACGGGGCGATCCCCGTCCGCTCGCCGACTGGGTGCTCGCGAACTTCGAGCCGCAGGACGATCCGGACGATCTAGTCGCGCGCGCGGCGGATGCCGTCGAGCTACTCGGTTCCGACGGCGTCCAGCAGACGCAGCTTCAGGTCAACCGCCGCTAACCGCGCTCGCGAAGCGCCGCGTGCGCCGCGCCGGGCTGCAGGTCGAGACCTGCGGCAACTCGCTGCAAGAGGTCGAGCAGCTGTTGGAGCTCCGGCTCCGTCAGCGGATCGGACACCTGCCGATCGAACCGTTGCGCCCGCCGCTCCGCCTGTTTGAGGAGTCTCTTCCCGGCGAGGGTGAGGTGGAGGTTCCGCACACGCCGGTCACGAGCGTGAGGCCTGCGCTCGAGCAGGCCGCGCCGTTCGAGCTGGTCGACGATCGCGACCATCCAGCTCGGGGAGATGTGCAGCCGTTCGGCCAGAGCGTTCTGCGGCTCGCCGTCGCTGGCCGAGACCGCGCGCATGAGAGCGAACTCGCCGGGCTCGAGCTCCAGCGGCCCGAGCACCTCGTGGAAGCGGCGAGAGACGGTGAAGCCGAGGCTCGAAAGCATGAAGGCGGCGCTCCGGAAGGTGGGCGTCTCCACCTCGGCGTGCTTCGGGTTGCGCGCGGCCACGGGCATATGCTACAGCTACAGAACGATTCAGTAACTGAACGACTCATCGCGAGGCGAACGAAGGGATCGAATGGCGCAGGCAGACATGACCATGCTCGGAAGGCTCGCTCACCTGGTGTCCCGGCATCGGCGGAAGGTGATCGTCGCGTGGGTCGTGCTCACGCTGTTCGGTGCCTTTGCCGCGAGTCAGGTCTCGAAGCGCTGGTACCAGAGCTTCTCGATCCCGGGCAAGTCGGCCTACGAGGCGAACCAGCGGACGCTGAAGGAGTTCGGCACCGGCGTCCGGCCGCCGGACGTCGTCGTCTTCCACACCGCGGGTGACGCGACGAAGAGCGCCGCGATCGCCGCCGCGATGCGGCGCGCGGCAGAGGCCGTACCCGGCTCCCGCACGAGCTCCTACTTCTCAACACACGACCCGATGTACGTCTCGCAGGACCGGCACACGACGTTCGAGGAGCTCTATCCACCGGGGCCGTCGACGTTCTCGACCACGAGCGGGGCGGACGACGTACGCGCAGCCGCCGCCCGCGGGCTGCCGGCCGGGATCCAGGTCGAGGTCACGGGCCACGACCCGCTCGAAGAAGCGAGCACGCACGGGGGCGGAAGCGGGAACGTCCTCGTCGAGGCGGTCATCGGCGCCCTCGGCGCGATGGTGATCCTCCTCTTCGTCTTCGGGACGCTGCCTGCGGTACTGATCCCGATCGCCGTCGCGGCCGCCGCGATCCTCAACACGTTCACGCTCATCTGGGCGCTCACCTACATCACGAACGTGTCGATCATCGTCGAGTTCCTGATCGCGCTCGTCGGGCTGGGCGTCGCGATCGACTACGCGCTGTTGATGATCTTCCGCTTCCGCGACGAGCTGCGAGACGGCAGGGACGTGGAGACGGCGCTCGTCGAGACGATGACCCACGCCGGGCGTTCGGTGATCGTGTCTGGCTCGACCGTCGCGGTCGGCCTCCTGTCCATGATTCTCCTGCCGCTGCCGTTCATCCGCTCGATCGGGATCGGCGGGATGCTGATCCCGGCCGTCTCGGTGCTCGCGGCGATCACGCTGATGCCCGCCCTTCTCGCGACGCTCGGCACGCGGATCAACAGCATCCGCCTGATGCCGAAGCGGTTCATCGATCAAGGCCATCCCGAGGACGGCGCCTGGGGGCGCTGGGCGCGCTTCGTCCTGCGGCGGCCCTGGGCCGTTGCAGCCGTCGGCATGACGATCGTGACCGTGCTCGTGGTGCTGGGCCTTCAGCTCAACCCGAACGAGTCGCAGCTGAAGAACTTCCCCGGCACCGGCACCGCGATCGCCGGCCGCCAGTTGCTCGCCGACGCCGGTATCTCGCCGGGCGTGATGAAGCCGTTCGTGACCCTGGTCGAGCACGGCGGTGACGCGCAGGCGGTCGCTCGCCGTGAGCGTCACGTGGCCGGGCTGCTCGGCGCAACCGTGCCTCCAGGCCCCGACTGGCACCGCGCGCAGGACACGCTCGTCGAGGCGTTCCCGGCCATCGACGGCGCCGCGCCGGGAATCCAGGGCGTGATCAACCGAACCAACGACACGCTCCGCGGAACGGACGCGACGCTGGGCGGCGTCCCCGCGGTGGATCGCGACTTCGTACATGCCGTCTACGGCAACTTCCCGTACGTGCTCGCGTTCGTGCTGATCCTGACGCTCGTCCTGCTGACGCGGGCGTTCCGTTCCATCGTGCTCGCTATCAAGGCTGCGATCCTCAACCTCCTCTCACTCGCCGCGGCCTTCGGAATCGTCGTGTTCATCTTCCAGATGGGCCACGGATCGTCGCTCTGGAACATCACCGCGACGCAGGCGATCACCGCCTGGATCCCGTTGATGATCTTCGCCTTCCTCTTCGGCCTCTCCATGGACTACGAGGTCTTCATGCTCTCGCGGATGCGCGAGGCATACGACGAGACCGGCTCCACCCCGCGCGCGATCGAGCTCGGCCTGGCGCGGACCGGGAAGCTCGTCACGAGCGCCGCGCTGATCCTCGCGTTCGCGTTCCTCGTCCTCTCCTCGAGCCCCGGCTTCGAGATCAAGGAGTTCGCGATCGGCCTTGCGGCGGGGATCCTCTTCGACGCGACGGTGATCAGGGCGCTGCTCGTGCCCTCGCTGATGGCCCTGCTCGGCAAGTGGAACTGGTACCTGCCGAACTGGACGCGGCGCGCCATGTTCATCCGGGAAGAGGAGCAGGCTCCGTCGAAACCGGCTCTAGAAGGCTGACAGCGCCGGTTCGGGCTCCGGCTCCACCGCCTCCCGGCGCCGAACGCTGCGCACCTCCGGTACGAACAACAGCACGAGGAAGTTCGGCACGCACATCAGCGTTCCGGCGAGGATGAGCGTCGCCTCCACCCCGATCGCGCCCGAGATCGGCCCGGCGAGCACCTGGCCCGCCGGCATGAGGCAGAGCGAGAGCATCAGGTCGATCGATGCGACCCGCGCGAGCCTGCCCGGCTCGACCTCCTGCTGCATCGCGGTGTCGAAGAGCGTGTTGCCGACGAGGATCGAGCCGCCGAAGAGCAATGCGGTGGCCATCACCACCGGGAGCGGAAACGGGCGGACCAGCGCGAACGGCGGCAGCGCGCAAAGCGTCCAGATCGCGAAGGCCATGGCCACCGGATGGCTCGGCCGGATCCGGTATGCGACGAAGCCGCCGACCACCCCGCCCAACGCTGCAGAGCCCACGATCAACCCCCAGGCCGGGGCGCCGCCGAGGCGATCGATGGCGACGAGCGACCCGATCACGATGTACAGCCCGACTCCGAAGTTGCCGATCGCGTAGCCGAGGAACCCGGCGGTGAGCCAGTTGTGGCGGCGCACTTCCTGCCAACCCTCTGCGAGATCCCGCCAGAAGCGCTGTGCAGCGGGCTTCGCGTACGGCGTGACGCGCATCGCGGCGACGAAGATCACGCTGAAGAGGAAGCTCCCGGCGTCGATTGCGAACACCCAGCCGGCGCCCGCGACCGCGACGATCGCTCCCGAGAGCGCTGGGCCGAAGACGTTCGTCGTGCTGCGGGAGAGCGAGATCAGCGCATTCGCCTGCTGTAGCCGGCCGTCACTGACCGTCTGGGGGATGAGCGCCTTCGACGCCGGGTTGAAGAAGCCCGCGGCTGCTCCCGCGAGGCCCTGCAGCACCGCGAGCTGCCAGACGTGCGCCGTCCCCGCGAATAGGAGCACCGCTGTGGTGGCCTGCGTGCCGAGCCGGACGACGTCGGCTCCGATCATCACGGCTCGCCGCGGCAGCCGGTCCGCCCAGACGCCGCCGGCAAGGGTGACGGTCGCTCCCCCGATCGTGTAGCAGGCGAGAACGATGCCGACGCCCGTTGCGCCGGCGCCGAGGTCGTGGCCGACGGCCCAGATGAGGGCGACGGGGATGAGGGAGTCGCCGACCGCGGATCCCGTGCGCGCGAACCACAGCAGTCTGAACTGCCGTTCTTTCAGCGGCCCGAAGCGACCGACCCCGCGCACGTCCTGGAACATACGCCTCGAGGCGGCTCGTTACCATCGACGCACGCGGAACCCGTCGGGTTCCGCCCTTCGTCATGGACCGTCCGGTACTACACACATTCGTTCGGGAGCTCGTCGAGCACGAGCGCCTCGCCGAGCTCGCTGAGGCGCTCCCGACGCGTGCTCGCGTCTCGGAGGCCGCGCTGCCGCTGCTGCTCGCTTCTCTGCACGAGCGTCTCGAGCGCCTGGAGGGCGAGCGCGGACTCGTCGTCCTATTGCCGGAGGACGCGGACGCGCGTGACGCCGCCGACGGCACGGCGTGGTTTCTCGGCGACGACGCCGTTGGGCTGCTGCCGAGCCGCGGAGTCACCTGGGAGTCAGGCCTCACGCCGCCGCCGCACCTCGTGGGCGAGCGGGCGCGGGCGCTCCACCTGCTCACGCGGGGTGGGCTCGTCTGCGCCTCCGCGAGAGCGCTCGCCGAAGGGCTGCCGCCTCTCGAGGCCCGCGCCCGAGCCGATCGAGGTGCGGGCGGGTCTCGAGCCCGGCGTTGACGGGCTGGGGGAGTCGCTCGCCCTGGCCGGCTACGAGCGGGTCGACCGTGTCGACGACCGCGGCCAGTTCGCGGTGCGCGGCGGCATTGTGGACGTGTTCCCGACGACCGGCCGCGAGCCGTTCCGTGTCGAGTTCTTCGGCGACGAGATCGAGTCGGTGCGCGCCTTCTCGCCCTTCACACAACGCGCGCTCCACCCGGTGTCCGAAGCGAACCTGTACCCCGCGGCCGAGCGCCGGCTGGACACTGTCGAACTTAGTAACAGTCAGTGTTACTTGGGGATGAGGGGGAGGAGTCGGCCGAGGGCGGACAGGCCGTTCCCGACGACCTCGTGCCGCCGCTCGAGCGGCCGCCGGAACTCGTCTTCCAGCCGGACGACGTGCGCCGGGTCTGGGAGGAGGACGGCCTCCTCGATCCGCCTTCCCTTGCCGGCGCGACCGAGCTCGATCCATTCCCGCAGAACCAGCCCTTCGCGTTCGAGGCGCAGCGGCCGGCGATCGCTGCGCGCGGCCTGGCCGAGGCCGAGAGCGAGCTCGCGGCGCTCCTTCGCTCGGGCCAGCGTGTCGTCGTCGCCTTCCCGCATCGCGGTGAGGCGCTGCGCACCCAGAACCTCCTCCGCCGCGTCGAGGCGCGCGTGCTCGAGCCCGGCGAGGACCTGCCGGAGGAGCCCGAGCTCCTATTCGCCGTCGCGCCTGCCCGGCGTGGCTTCGTCTGGCGCGACCTCGGCCTCGTCCTCCTGCCCGACCACCAGGTCTTCCGCCGCCGCGTGCCGCGCGAGCGCCGTCTCGGCGGCCGGGCGCTGCAGTCCTTCGCCGACCTCCGCACGGGCGACTACGTCGTGCACGAGGACCACGGCGTCGGCCGGCTGCTCGGGTTCGAGACGAACACGGTCGCCGGAATCACGCGCGACTATCTCCTGCTCGCCTTCCGCGGGGAGGACCGGCTCTACGTCCCGCACGAGCAGCTCGGAAAGGTCTCGCGCTACGTCGGCGCCGACGCCTCCGCGCCTGCGCTCTCGAAGCTCGGCGGCAAGGCCTGGCAGACGCTCAAGTCGCGTGCACGCGAGTCCGTCCGCGAGCTCGCCGGCGACCTGATCCAGTTGTACGCGCAGCGCCAGACGCGCGAGGGAGTCGCGTACGACCTCTCGAACGAGTGGCTGCCGCAGCTCGAGGCGAGCTTCCCGTACCGCGAGACGCCGGACCAGGAGGGAGCGATCGAGGCAGTGAAGGAGGACCTCGAGGCGCCGCGTCCGATGGACCGGCTCGTCTGCGGGGACGTCGGCTTCGGCAAGACCGAGGTCGCGGTGCGCGCCGCGTTCGCAGTCGCCGTCAACGGCCGCCAGGCGCTCCTTCTCGCGCCGACCACGATCCTCACCGAGCAGCACTACAACACGTTCCGCGAGCGGTTCCGCGACTTCCCGGTGCGCGTCGAGATGGTCTCGAGGTTCGTGCCGCCGAAGGAGACGAAGCGGATCCTCGCCGATTTCACGGCGGGCAAGGTCGACGTCCTCATCGGGACGCACCGCGTCCTCAGCCGCGACGTGATCCCGAAGGAGCTCGGGCTCGTGATCCTCGACGAGGAGCAGCGGTTCGGCGTCGCGCAGAAGGAGCTGCTCAAGTCGCTGCGGCTCGAGGTCGACGTGCTGACGCTCAGCGCCACGCCGATCCCGCGCACCCTGCACCTCTCGCTCGCCGGCATGCGGGATATCTCGATCATCGAGACGCCGCCCGAGGGGCGCCGGCCGATCCGGACGACGGTGGGCGAGTACGACGAGGAGCTCGTGAAGCTCGCGCTCGAGCGCGAGGCCGACCGCGAGGGCCAGGCGTTCTTCCTCCACAACCGGGTCGAGACGATCGAGGAGCGGGCGGCGCAGCTGCAGCAGCTCTGCCCGGGGCTCCGCTTCCTCGTCGCGCATGGGCAGATGCGCGAGAAAGAGCTCGAGGAGCGGATGCACGCCTTCTTACGCGGCGACGCCGACGTGCTCGTCTCGACGACCATCATCGAGTCGGGGATAGACATCCCCCAGGCGAACACGCTGATCGTCGAGCGGTCCGACACGCTCGGCCTCTCCCAGCTCTACCAGATCCGCGGTCGGGTCGGCCGCTCCGACGCCACCTCGTTCGCGTACCTCTTCTATCCCGACGCCCGAGAGTTGACTCCCGAGGCGCGGGCGCGACTCGCCACGCTCGCCGACCACACCGAGCTCGGCGCCGGGTTCGCGATCGCGATGCGCGACCTCGAGATCCGCGGCGCGGGGGAGTTGCTCGGCGCGGAGCAGTCCGGGCACGTCGCCGCCGTCGGCTTCGAGCTCTACGTGGAGCTCCTGAACGAGGCGGTCGCAGAGCTGCAGGGACAGAAACGCGTTGCGGCCCGGCCGGTGCGGGTGGACGCGCGCGTCGACGCCTACGTCCCGGCTGCGTACGTCGACTCCGAGGCGCTTCGCATCGACGTCCATCGCCGGCTCGCGCTCGCGGAGACGGAGGACGAGCTGCGCGAGCTGCAGGCTGCGGTCGAGGACCGCTACGGGCCGCTGCCGGAGCCGGTCGAGAACCTCTTCCGGATCCAGGAAGCGAAGATCAAGATCGCGCTCCTCGGCGCCGACTATCTCGTATTCCAGAGCGGGAAAGCGACCGTCGGGAGGCTGGTGCTCGGGTCGGGCGAATTGCGCGAGCTGCGCGACCGCGCGAAGACCGCGGTCTACGTCTCGGCTAAGCAGGAGGTAAGCATGCGCGGGCAGGAAGAAATAGCCCAAGCGGTGCAGCTTGTCGATGCTATCTTGGACGCGCGCCGAGCAGCCTGAGATCGCCTATCGCCGCTGCGGCGCTTCCCGCGACATCGACCTCACTGGATGGAAATGAAGACTCGCCTGCCCTTCCTACTCGTGTCTCTTCTGCTCGTCGCGCTGCTCGCCGCTTGCGGCGGAGGCGGCAACGGCAACGTGCCCGCAAACGCGATCGCCACGGTCGGCGGCACGCCGATTTCGAAGGCGAGCTTCACCTCGCTGCTGACCGTCGCCTGTGCGCGCTACAAGGCTCAGGGCCAGCCTTGCCCGAAGGTCGGCACCCCCACGTATGCCTCACTCCGCGACTCGGCCGTCAAGTTCCTCGTGCAGCAGGAGGAGATGCAGCAGGAGGCCGACAAGCTGGGCGTGTCGGTGACGCAGAAGGACCTCGACAAGCAGGTCGCGCAGATCAAGAAGACGTACTACCACGGCAGCCAGAAGAAGCTCGATGACGCGCTGAAGAAGGACGACATCACGCTCGCGCAGCTCGAGCAGTACGAGCTTCGGCCGAACTTGCTCGGCCAGGATCTCCAGAACAAGGTGACGTCGAACGTCAAGGTGTCGGACGCCGCCGCGCAGAAGTACTACGACGCGAACAAGTCGTCGTTCACGACGCCGAAGACGCGCGAGGTGCGGCACATCCTCGTCAGCAACAAGAACCTCGCCGAGACGATCGAGACCAAGCTCAAGAACGGAGCCAGCTTCGCCGCGCTCGCGCAGCAGTACTCGAAGGACACCGGCTCCGCGGCCCATGGCGGCAAGCTCTGCGTGGCCCACGGCGGCACGAGCGGCGCCTGCCAGCAGACGGTCCCGCCGTTCGACAAAGCCGCGTTCTCCCTCAAGACGGACGAGATCTCGCAGCCGGTGAAGAGCGTCTACGGCTACCACATCATCCAGGCGCTCGGCGCGGTCAAGCCCTCCCACACGCAGACGTTCGCCGAGGTCAAGGCCCAGATCGAGGCGAACCTCGCCTCGCAGCAGAAGCAGACGGCCTGGACGGCGTGGCTCGCGAAGTTGACCAAGGACTTCAAGAACAAGCTCGCGTACCAGACTGGCTACCAGCCGGCGACGACCGCGACGACGACGACGCCTGCACCGACTACGACCGGCTGACGTGGAGGGCCCCGCCGCCGAAGGCGGGAAGTCCCGGCTGGGCGCCGGCGGCTCTGCCGCCGGCGCTTCCAGCCTGAGCGAGGCCCTCCTCGAGCTGCAACGCCTGACGGAGCGCCTGCGCCGCGAGTGCCCGTGGGATCGGGAGCAGACCGCGGTGACGATCGTCCCGCACACGGTCGAGGAGTCGTACGAGGTCGCGGATGCAGCGCTTGCCGGCGACGACGAGAAGCTGCTCGACGAGCTCGGCGACCTGCTTTTCCAGGTCTACTTCCTCGCGCTGCTGCTCGAGGAGCGAGGAGCCGGCGACCTCGCGCAGGTGGCACGCGGCGTGCACGAGAAGCTCGTGCGGCGACATCCCCACGTCTTCGGGGACGCCGAGGCGAAAACAGCCGACCGTGTCCGCTCGAACTGGGAGCGGATCAAGGTCGAGCAGGAGGGCCGCGAGGGCATCTTCCACGACATCGCCGAAGGACTGCCCGGGCTGCTCTACGCGCGCAAGATCCAGCAGCGCGCGAAGGCCGTCGGCTTCGAGTACCCGGACCTCGCGGGCGCGCTCGCCGATCTGAAGGACGAGCTCCGCGAGCTCGAGGAGGAGCCGTCGGGCGACGAGCTCGGCGACGTCCTCTTTGCGGCGGTCAACGTCTCGCGGAAGCTCGAGGTCGACCCCGAGCTCGAGGTGCGGCGGGCCGCGCAGCGCTTCCGCCGTCGGGTCGAGGTTGCGGAGACGCTTGCCGCGCAAGCTGGAGAGAATTGGAGCGAGCTGCCGCTCGAGCGGCAGGACGCGTACTTCGACCAAGCGAAGGAGCGGGAGTGATCACCAGGGTTCACGCCCGTCAGGTGCTGGACTCCCGCGGGAACCCGACCGTCGAGGTCGAGGTCGTCGCGGGCGGGCTCGGCAGGGCGATCGTCCCTTCGGGTGCGTCGACCGGCGTGCACGAGGCGGTCGAGCTGCGCGACGGCGGCGACGCGTGGAACGGCAAGGGCGTCTCGGAGGCGGTCGCGAACGTCAACGGCGAGATCGCGGACGCCGTCCAGGGGCTCGACGTGATGGACCAGACCGGCCTCGACCGCGTGCTGATCGATCTCGACGGGACGCCCAACAAGGGCCGGCTCGGCGCCAATGCGATCCTCGGCGTCTCGCTCGCAGCGGCAAGGGCCGCGGCCGCCACCGCGGGTCTCTCGCTCTTCCGCCAGCTCGGCGGTGAGGACGCGAAGACGCTGCCGGTGCCGATGCTGAACGTGATCAACGGCGGCGTCCACGCCGACAACTCGATCGACCTGCAGGAGTTCATGGTCGTTCCGGCAGGAGCGAACAGCTTCTCGGAGGCGCTGCAGATCGCGGCGGAGACGTACCACGAGCTGAAGAAGCTGCTCGGGGAGCGCGGGCTCTCGACCGCTGTCGGCGACGAGGGCGGCTTCGCGCCCGACCTCGAGTCGAGCGAGATCGCGATCGAGGCGATCCTCGACGCCGCGGAGCGGGCCGGCCACCGCGACCGGGTGGCCGTCGCCCTCGATCCGGCGTCCAGTGAGTTCTTCTCCGATGGCCGCTACCGCTTCGAGGGTCGCGAGCTCGCGCCGGACGAGATGGCGGACTTCTACGGCGACCTCGCCGAGCGCTTCCCGCTCGTGTCGCTCGAGGACGGCAACGCCGAGGACGACTGGGACGGCTGGCGCGCCACGACCGAGCGGCTCGGCGACCGACTGCAGCTCGTCGGCGACGACATCTTCGTCACGAACCCAGAGCGGCTGCGGCTCGGCATCGAGCGTGGCGTCGGCAACTCGATCCTCGTCAAGGTCAACCAGATCGGGACACTGACCGAGACGATCGAGGCCGTGCGCCTCGCGCACGAGAACGGCTACACGGCCGTGATGTCGCACCGCTCCGGCGAGACCGAGGACGCGACGATCGCCGACCTCGCGGTCGCGCTCGGAACGGGTCAGATCAAGACCGGCGCGCCGGCGAGAAGCGACCGCGTCGCGAAGTACAACCAGCTCCTCCGGATCGAGGAGGAGCTTGGTGACGAGGCGGTGTACCCCGGTTGGGACGCGTTCCCGCGCGCACGCCGCTAGTACCCTGAGCCGTATGGCGATCGATCGGCGCACCAAGATCGTGGCGACGCTCGGGCCGGCCTCCGAGTCGCGCGAGCGCCTGCGTGCCCTCATCGAGGCGGGGGTGGACGCCGTCCGCTTCAACCTCTCCCACGGCACGCACGAGGGGCACTCCCAGCGTGCCTGGCTGGTGCGCGAGATCGCCGCCGAGGTCGGGCGCCCGATCGCGCTCATCGCGGACCTGCAAGGCCCGAAGCTCCGGATCGGCGAGCTGGAGGAGCCGGTCGTCCTGCGCACCGGCGATCTGATCAAGGTCTGCGCCGAGGAGGCCGCAAGCGACGGTGAGCTGCCGATCGCGCCGGCGGTGATCGGCGACGTGCTCGAGCCCGGCAACGAAGTGCTGATCGACGACGGGCTCGTCAGGTTGCGCGTCGACAAGGTCGAGGGCGGCCGCGCGACGTGCGCGGTGGTCGTCGGCGGGCTCGTCAGCTCACACAAGGGCGTGAACCTCCCGGGCGTGCCGGTGCCGATTCCCTCGCTCACGCGCAAGGACCTCGCCGACCTCGACTGGGCCGTCGAGACCGGCGTGGACTTCGTGGCGCTCTCCTTCATCCGCTCGCCGGCAGACGTGCGCGACCTGCGCGCGCTGCTGACGAAGGCGGGCTCGCACGCGCACGTGATCGCGAAGATCGAGAAGTCGGAGGCGGTTGACGTCCTCGACGACGTTCTCGCCGAGACCGACGCGGTGATGGTCGCTCGCGGCGACCTCGGCGTCGAGATCGGGCCGGCCCTCGTGCCGCTGGTGCAGAAGCGGATCATCCAGAAGGCGCTCGAGCGCGGGAAGCCCGTGATCACGGCGACCCAGATGCTCGAGACGATGGTGCATTCGCCCGAGCCGACGCGGGCCGAGGCGAGCGACGTTGCGAACGCGATCCTCGACGGCACCTCCGCGGTGATGCTCTCGGGCGAAACCGCCGTCGGCGAGTACCCGGTCGAGGCGGTCTCGTACATGGACCGGATCGCGCTTGCCGTCGAGCCGAGCCTCGACTACCGGCACGAGCTACCGGAGGCTCACGAGAACCCGACGATCGGGCAAGCGATGTCGAACGCCGCGTGCGACATCGCCGAGGCGCTGCAGTCGAAGGCGATCCTCGTCCCGACCTTCACCGGCCGGACGGCGAACGCGGTGGCTCGGCTGCGGCCGCGGCGGCCGATCGTGGCGCTCACGCACGTCGACTGGGCGATGCGCCAGCTCGCGCTCGAGTGGGGCGTGACCCCGCTCCGGATCTCCGAGACCTCGGACGTCGAGGAGCTCTGGCGCCTCGCCGTCGAGGCGGCGCGCGAGGCCGGCATCGTCGAGAGCGGCGACAGAGTCGTGATCACTGCGGGAACCGCGGTCAACATCCCGGGCACGACCAACGTCATCAAGGTCGACGTCGTCCAGTAGCCCTACCGCAGGACCGCGGCGCCCGCCGCAGAACTCGGGCTGGATGGCAGCGAGGAAGAAGCGCCGCCGGCGCCTTGGTGGACCGATCGCACGTCGCTGGTTCGCGATGGGCGCGCTCGTGCTCGTCGGCCTTCTCTACTACCGGCCGCTGCACGACTACTTCACCGCACGCACGCAGCGCTCGGCCCAGCTCACGGCCGTGCGAAAGCTGCAGAGAGAACAGGATGCGCTCGAGAAGCGGCTTCGGCACGCGTCGTCCGACGCTGCCCTGGCCGCCGAGGCGAGAACGCTCGGTTACATCCGCCCCGGCGAGCACCTCTTCATCGTCAAGGACATCCCGCAGTGGCGGCGCAGGCAGCATGGAGGGAGTCATGCTGCCCGTGGTGGTCACCGACGCTGATCGAGCGGTCGTCGCGCGTCAGCTGGGACGCGAGCCGCGCACACTCCGCCGTGTCGCGGTCCGGTGCCCGTTCGGGGCTCCAGCCGTCACCGAGCAGAGCCCGTACGGCGCGGGCGGCGAGCCCTTCCCGACCACGTACTACCTCACGTGCCGTCATCTCGTCGCTGCCGTGTCGAGGCTCGAAGCCGCCGGAGGCGTCGAGCGCTGGAGCGAGGCGACGCGCGCCGAGCCCGCGCTCGCCGCGAGCCTCGCGGCCGGCGACGAGGAGCAGCGGAGGCTACGCACGGAACTCGCCGGCGACGCCGACGGCAGCGACGGAGGCGCGTCGCTCGAGTACGGCATCGGAGGCTCGCGGCGCGGCGGCAGCCTCAAGTGTCTCCATGCGCACGTCGCCTTCGCCCTCGCCCGTCCCGGCTACGAGCTCGGCGAGCAGATCCTCGCGGAGGTCGAGCCGCGCTGGCCGGAGCGGTGCTGCTCCCAATGAGACGGACCCGGTGAGCCAGGTCGAGGTCGCGCGCCAGGAGTGGGAGGAGGGGAGTCGCCGGCTCGAGGCCGCCCGTGAGGACGGGCGCAGGTACCGGCAGCTGCTCGAGCTTCTCGATCTCGTGCTCGACGAGCTGCGCCGGCGGCTCGGTCAGACGTACACGCTCGCGGAGCTCGTCGCCGCCTACGGCGAGTCCGAGCGCTGGGCGCGCGAGGTGCTCGAGGAGCGCGCAACCTCGCCGGCCTGGCCGCGCGATCTCACGCTCGTCCTCGCCGCTGCATTTGACGCCTATCAGCGCGGCGCTATCAATTACAAACCGTAAAATGTGCGCCTAGCTTCAGATCCAGGTGTAAAAAGAGTGAGTTTTGGTCAAATTCCAGCCCATGGCCTATAGAGAGGACACCGCACGCGTCGAGCCCGAGTGGCTGACCCTTGGGCAGGCTGCGCGCTTCCTCGGCGTCGCCCAGAGCACGATTCGCAAGTGGTCGGACCAGGGCCGCGTCCCGGCCTTCTACACGCCCGGCGGGCACCGCCGCTTTCGGCGCGGCGACCTCGAATCGTTCCTCGCCCGCTCGGGGCCGGGCCGCCAGCAGGCAGGCCCGAGCGTCCTGCTCGTCGACGACGACGAGCGGATGCGCGAGCTCGTCCGGACCGAGCTCGAGCGGGAGGGCTACGACGTGCAGGAGGCCGCGAGCGCGGACGAGGGGCTCGCTGCGATCGAGACCCGCAAGCCCGAGCTGGTGCTCCTCGACGTGATGATGCCCCACGTCGACGGCTGGGAGATGCTGCGCCGGATCCAGGAACGCCACGGCGCCGGAGCGATTCCGGTCCTGATGTTCAGCGGCCAGGTGGACGACGCGGCGAGGCGGCAGGCGGCCTCCAGCGGGGCGACCGGCTTCATCGGGAAAGGGTTCGATCTCGAGGAGCTCGTCGACCAGGCGAAGGCGATCGTCCCGGTCTAGGAGGGTTCGGTCTAGCTCGCCTGCGTCCCGAGGCCGGCGCTCTGCCCGGGCCAGCTAGGGCAGGTCTTCGGCCGTGCGCAGCATCCCCGCGCCGAGCAGCCCGAGTGCCCCGAGCAGTGCGATGTAGAGCCCGATCCCGCGGGAGGTCGAGACGAAGTACGTGTCGGGGACGGAGATCAGCCTCACGAGGACGAAGATCACGGCGAGCGAGCCGAGCGCGATCAGGAGCAGGCGGTCCGGCACGGCTGCCGGGAGCAGGATCCCCGCAGCCCGCGACGCCTCGAGGATCAGCGTGGCGAGCCCGACGAAGAAGACGAGCTTGCCGAGGGTCCCGGTGTGCCAGCCGGTGACCGCGAACGTCAGTCCGTTCGGCAGCGTCCCCACGTACCAGTCGGTGAATGCCGAGATCGTGAGGACGAGTCCTGAGACCCACGCAAGCCGCACGCCCCAGCTTCCGGCGGCCGGTGTCGCCCGCTCGGTACGCGGCCTGCGCTCGGCCTGCGTCCGGGTCGGACGGGCAGCTGGCTCCGGCGTTTGCACGAGCGAAGTATGGGCACAAAAGCGCACCGGCGCGCGCGGGGTCGCGCCTTCGCCCGATGTGCGGCAGCACCGTCTGGGAGAGCCGGTCTCCGCGCGTCGTGGACTGAGGCTCGCTCCGGCCGGAATACTTTCGGGTGGTGACCGGTCTGCTCGACATCGACTCGACGGACGTCCGGCTCGGAACCCCGTCGCTCGCGGCGCTCGTACGCGCCGTCACGACAGCGGCGGGGTCGGCAAGCGCGTCCGAGGCGCTGCAGGCCCTGGCGGAGGCCGCGCAGGCGGTCTCGGGCGCCGAGATCGCGCTCGTCCGCGCGCTCGACGAGGGCGGCGAGCGGCTCGAGGCGGTCGCCGTCGCTGCGTCCCCTTCGCTCGCGGCCGAGCTTCACGGAACGGTGCTGCCGGCGGTGGAGCTCCCGGACGCGCCGCTCGACGACCTTGCCCGGGCTCCCGCCGCGGTGCGTCGCATCGGCGAGCGCACCGGCACCACGCGGCTCTTCCTCGTGCCGGCGCGGGCGGACGGCATCGCCGTCTCGGTCGAGTTGTTCCGGTCCGGCGAGCCGTTCGGCGCGGAGCAGCGGCTCGGCGCCGAACTGTGCGCCGCGCAGGCCGCTCTCCTGCTCCGTGCCTTTGCGGCCGGCGGCGACGTCTCCTCGCTCGCACGCCCGGCGCTCGAGCTCGCCGGCGAGGCACTGGTGGTCGCGTTGCAGGAGGAAGACGCAGCAGCAGAAGTCGTCCGTCTCGCCGCGGGCGTCGCCGGGGCGTCGGCCACCGTCCTCTGGGAGAGCCGCGAGGAAGGGCTCGTGTGCGCCGCGTCGTGGGGCGTCGACGCGGCCTCCGAGCTCGGGTCTGCCCGCGACGTCGCCGAACGTGCGCTCGCCGAGCCCGGCCCGCTCAGCGCTCACGCCGCCGGGCTCCCACAGGACTGGGCGGTCTCGACCACACTGCCTTTGGGACGCCCGCCGCTCGGCGTTCTGCAGCTCTTCCATCCGGCGGGCGAGGAGCCGGAGGCCGAGCAGCTCACGCGGCTCGCGACCTTCGGTGTCCGTGCCGCACACGCGCTGCGCACCCGCGAACGGGCGCGCCAGCTCGCGCTCGAGCTCGAGCGCACGCGGGCGCTCCTCGAGGTGATCGTGCAGGCGACGGCGGAGCTCTCCGTCTCGCATACGCTCGAGATCGCCGTCGAGCGCGTCGCCGACCTGCTCCGCGTCGACCGCGTCGCCGTCTATCTCCGCGGCCCGGGGGAGGGCGAGCTCGAGGAAGCGGCGAGCCGCGGCCTCGCCGGCCCGCACGCACGCGTCGCCGACCGGCTGCTCGACATCGCGCTCGGACCCTCGCGTGAGCGGACGGTGCTCGAGGTCGCGGACGTCGGGCAAGACCCGCGGCTCGCGGCGGTCGAGGCTGCGTCGCGAGAGACCGGGATCGGCTCGGCGCTCGCCGTGCCGCTCATGGCGCGCGGCGACGTCGTCGGCCTCCTCGCGGCCTATCCGGCGGGGCGGCCCGAGGCGGGCGAGCACGAGACGGCGCTGCTCGCCGCGCTCGCGGGGCAGCTCGCGGTCGCCGTCCAGAACGCGCAGCTCCACGAGCAGGCGACCCGTCTCGGCGAGGAGCGCGAGGCGGCTCTTGCCGCCGAGCGGGCGGCCGCACGCCGGATTCGCGCGCTCTACGAGGTGTCGCGCTCGTTCGCGCAGAGCCTCCGGCTCGACGAGACGCTCGAGGCGCTCGCGCGCACCGTCGTCGAGGTGCTCGACATCGACGCGGCGGTCGTGCGGATGCCGGACGAGCGGCGTGAGCAGCTCCTGCCGCTTGCCGTCCACGTGCGGGATGCCCCGTTCGCCGAGCCGGTACGCACGATCCTCACCCAGCCCGTCCCGTTCGGCCAGCGGAACGTGCAGCGGCTCTTCCGCGAGCGGCGCGCGTTCCGGCTCGGCCCCGGCCGCACCCGCGGCGAGCAGTTCCTGCCCGCGCTCGTCCCCTTCCTCGAGAAGGGCTGGACGGCGGCAGTCGTTCCGGTCGCCCTGCCGACCGAGGTCGTCGCCTCGCTCGGCATCTTCTCCTTCCGGCCCGGCAACCCGCTCTCGCAGGAGACGGTCGAGGCGGCGACGGCGCTCGCGGGGCAGGCCGCACTCGCGATCGACAACGCGCGGCTCTACCAGCAGCAGAAGCAGTTCGCCGACACGATGCAGCGCTCGCTGCTTCCGCGCTCGCGCCCCGTGATCGAGGGGCTGGAAGTGGGCGAGGTGTACGAGCCTTCGGCGCGCGTGGACGTCGGGGGCGACGTCTACGACTACCTCGCCCTGGACGACGGCCGGCTCGCCGTCGTGCTCGGAGACGTGACCGGGCACGGTGTCGACGCCACGGCCGACATGGCCATGGCGAAGTTCGTCTTTCGCTCGCTCGCGCGCGAGCATCCGGAGCCCGCGGACTTCCTCGCGTCCGCGAACGAGGTGATCTGCAGCGAGATCGCCACCGGCAAGTTCATCAGCATGAGTTACGTCGTCGTGGATGGGGGTAGCGGCCGGGTGGCGGGTGCGAGCGCAGGTCATCCCGCGCCGCGAATCGTCCTCCAGGACGGATCGACACGGCCGCTCGAGGCGCACGGCCTCGTGCTCGGGATCGACGGCGGCCAGGAGTACGCAGAATCCCACGAGGAGCTACCCCGGGGCTCCTCGCTCGTCCTCTACACCGACGGCGTCGTCGAGGCGCGGCGGGACGGCGAGCTGTACGGGGACGACCGCCTCGACGCGCTGCTCGCCGAGCGGCACGCGCTGCCGGCGCGTGCGCTGGCCGCCGCGGTCGCAGAAGATGCGCGCGAGTTCGCCGGCGGCGACCTCTCCGACGACCTTGCGGTCGTCGTCATTCGCAAGACGTGAGCCGCCTGACCGCCGGAGGTATACGGGGCGAGAGCTAGAATCCGACGGTCCGTGGCCAAGCGCGCCGGCTTCATCCTCTGTCTCGTCGTCTGCGCCCTCGGCGTCGGGGCAAGCCATGCCCGAGCCGACAGCCCGCCGCCTCCTGCGGTGATCGCGGCCGGGGTCCAGATCGGCTCCGTCGACGTCAGTGGGTTGACCGCCGAGCAGGCGACGGCCGCAGTGCAGCAGGCCTACTTCGCGCCGGTCGTGCTCCACGTCGGCCACCGGGGCTACTCGGTCTCGCCGCATCACTTCCACACGGCGCTCGGCGGTCTCGACTCGGCGGTTCAGACCGCGCTCACGGCTCCGGCGCTGACGACCATCCGGCTCACCCCGGCGCTCGACACGAAGCGTGTGGCGAAGTGGGTGAAGGCGCTGGCGACGAAGACGTACCGCGCGCCGGTGGCGGGCAGGGTCCTCCTCCGCCACAACCGCCCGTTCTTCACGCTCGCGCGTCCGGGCCGCGCGCTGCGGCCGTTCCCGACGCGGATGCTGATCCGCGACGCTGTCGTGAGCGGCGACCACACGGTGATCGTCGCGCCGGTGAAGACGCTCAAGGCCGACGCCGCCCGGTCCGAGCCGGTCATCGTGATCCACCGGGGCTCGAACCGCCTCTACCTCTACAACGGCACGCACCTCGTGCGCGTCTTCCCGGTGGCCACCGGGCAGGCGGCCTGGCCGACGCCGCTGGGCAACTTCCAGATCGTCGTCAAGCAGAAGAACCCGTGGTGGTTCCCACCGACGCAGGATTCGTGGGCCGCAGGGGCCAAGCCGGTCCCGCCCGGACCGAACAACCCGCTCGGCACGCGCTGGATGGGGCTGAGCGCGCCGGGCGTGGGGATCCACGGCACCGACGAGCCGTGGTCGATCGGCCACTCGGAGTCGCACGGCTGCATCCGGATGCAGGTGTTGTCCGCGGAGTGGTTGTTCAACCGCGTGCGGATCGGGACGCCGGTGTTCATCGTCCCGGCGTAGCCCGGCCGTGGCGGGCACTCTCAAACTCGGCGCGCAGGCGCTCGCGGTGATGGGCGTCGGAATCCTCGCGTCCCTGCTGGGGTGGAACCTGACGCACGAGACGCCGCCGCCCAAGGTCGGCGCTCCTGCACCGGCCTTCTCGCTACCTCGTCTGGACGGCGCGGGCAGCGTGTCGCTCGCCTCCCTCCGGGGCAAGACGGTCGTGCTCAACTTCTTCGCCTCCTGGTGTGCTCCATGCAAGCGGGAGGCTCCCGATCTCGAGTCGTTCTGGAAGCGCTATCGCTCCGACGGCGTCATAGTTCTGGGGATCGACAGCGCGGATACGAAAAGCGCCGCCCGCAGCTTCCTGAGCGCCCACGGGGTGACGTACCCGATCGTCTTCGACCCCGGTCAGACGCTTGCACTGGGGCCGTACGCGCTGCCGGGATTCCCGGTCACCTACGTCGTGAACCGCCGGGGCCGAGTCGTCGGCAACCCGGTGCTCGGGCCGGTCAGCGACGACGGCTACAGCCAGGAGTTCGACCGCGAGCTGAAGGCGGCGCTGAAGACGTGACGAGCCGGGTCAAGACCGCCGCCCAGGCGCTCGCCCTCGCCTGCGTCGCGGGTCTGCTCGCGCTTCTCGTCTGGTCGGTCGTCCACCAGCAGCACGCTCCCGGCATCGGCGCGACGGCGCCCGCGTTCACGCTGCACAGGCTCGAGGGCCCTGGGAAGGTCTCGCTGGCCTCCTACCGGGGAAAGCCGGTCGTGCTGAACTTCTGGGCGTCGTGGTGCGAACCGTGCAAGAGCGAGGCCGCCGTGCTCCAGCGTGACTGGACGACCTACCGCAACCGCGGCGTCGTCTTCCTCGGCGTCGACTACCACGACCTCGACTCCGACGCGCGACGCTTCGTGAGCGCGCACGCACTGACGTTCCCCATGCTCGAGGACGGCTCGGGCAATGTGACCGGCCGCTACGGGATCTCCCAGGTGCCCGAGACGTACGTCCTCAACCGGCAGGGGCGAGTGGTCGCGCACCTCCGCGGCCCGATCACGGATCCCGGCTTTGCCGACGAATTCCAGACGGCGATCGCGAAAGCGGCGGCGTGATGGGGCGGCTCGCGGCGGTGATGGCGGCCGCGCTCGTCTTCGCGGCGCCCGCTGCGGCCTGTGCGCATCCCCGCACCTCGATGAACTACCTCCAGGGGCAGGTCATGTGCCCGACCTGCCATACCACGCTCGCCATGTCCGACTCGCCGGCGGCGCAGCGGATCAGAGTGTTCGTCGCGAAGAGGATCGCCGCATGCTGGACGACGGAGCAGATCGAATCGGCTCTCGTCGCGAACTACGGGCAGGGGATCCTGGCGGCGCCGTCGCACAAGGGCTTCGACTTGCTCGCGTGGTGGTTGCCGATCGTCGGCGTGCTCGCGGGAGCGGTCGTCCTCGCCTTCGGCGTCTGGCGCTGGAGCCGTCGCAAGGAGCCCGAGGAGCCGGACGGCGGGCCGGCGGGCTCCGGCCTCGACGAGGAGACCGAGCGTCGCCTCGACGATCTGCTGGCACGCTTCGACTGATGAGCGGCAGGCTGGGCTGATGGGGGGAAGGCTGGGCATCGCGTTCGCGGCCGGTTTCGTGTCCGTCGTGCTGCCGTGCGTGTTGCCGCTCGTGCCGGGCTATCTCGCCGCGCTCTCGAGCGTCGAGGCCGGGCAGCTGGGCCAGCGCGGCACCGTCCGGCGTGTCGTCGTCTCGAGCATCCCGTTCATCCTCGGCTTCACCGTCGTCTTCGTCGTCCTCGGAGCCGGGGCGGCGGCGATCGGCAGCGTCCTCTCGGCCACGGCCCGCACACAGCTTGCGGGCTTCATCCTCGTCGTGCTCGGGCTCGCGTTCGTCGGGCTGCTGCCCGTGCCGGAGCGCGTGCTGGCGCCGGGGCTGCTCACCGGCGCGCGCAGACGCGGATCGGGCGCCCTGCTGGGCGGGGCGTTCGCCGTCTGCGCGGCCCCGTGCATCGGCAGCGTCCTCGGCGCCGTGCTCGTCCTCGCGAGCACGAGCGGCACGGTCCTGAAGGGAACCGTCCTGCTCGCGGCGTACGCGCTCGGTCTCGGAGCCGCTTTCCTCGTCGCGGGCCTGGCCTTCGTCCGGGCGATGGGGGCGTTCCGCTGGCTCCGCGACCGCTACAACCTGATTCGGATCGCGAGTGGGCTCATGCTCGTCGCCCTCGGTCTGCTCCTCTTCTTCCACCGCGAGTGGTGGCTGCAGGTCGCGGTCAACCGCGCGCTCATCGACCTCGGCCTCTCGAAGCCCTAACTGCTCGGCACGGCACGCGGGACACACCTCTCTCCTGGTAACAGACTGTTACAAGGTGCTCGGCCACGCCTGGAAGTTGGGCAAGGAACGTGGCCGCAGCGGCCACCGCCCAAGCAAGTAACAGACTGTTACAAGGAGAGCCGGGGAGGTTCGAGGGCGAGCGAGCCTTCGGCCACTTTGGCCCGTGCTGCGGCCACCTGCGTGAGCAGGTCGTCGACGTCGACTCCGCGGTGGGCCGGGGCGAACGGCGCGAGCCGCCGTGCCGCCTTCTCGAGTTGCCGCCCCGTTGCGACGGGGCGTCCGCGGCCGGCCTGGTACCACGCGACCGCAACGTGGACGAGCCCCTGGAAGAAATCGCGCTCCTCTGCAGATGCCGCGCGCCACGCTTCCTCGAGCTCCTCGTGTGCCTCGAAGTAGCGGCCGGCGCGAATTTCCTCCAACCCACGCTTGAATGCAGCCTCCATCTCGTTCTAGGCTTGCACCGTGGCGACGATCCTGCTGTGTGGGGTCGAACTCTTCATGCGGGGGAAGCTCGAGGCGCTCCTGCCTGGCCACCGTGTCATCACAGTCGACCATACGGAGGATCCCGAGCTCGTTCTCGCGGACGTCTCGCGCATCGAACCGGAGGAGGTCGCGGACGCCTATCCGGACATCCCGATCGTCGGTTTCACGAACCACACCGACACCTCCGGACTGCGCGCCGCGCACGCTGCGGGCTTCGACCGGGTGCTCGCGAAGTCCGCTCTCCAGGAGCAGCTCGGCGCCGTCGTGGCGGAGCTCTCGGGCTCCCTGGAGCCCTGACGGTTGGCTGCGCAGCCGCAGACGGCCGCTATCTACAGTAGGGCTCTGTGACGTACATCATCGCCGAGCCGTGTATCGACATCAAAGACCTGTCCTGCGTGGACGTCTGCCCGGTCGATTGCATCCACGAGTTCGACCGGATCCTCGTCATCGACCCCGAGGAGTGCATCGACTGCGGGGCCTGCGAGCCGGAGTGCCCGGTCGAGGCGATCTTCCCCGAGGACGCGCTGCCGGACAAGTGGAACGCGTTCGTCGAGATCAACTACGCGTACGACAAGGGGGCCGAGGTCGTGAACGCGCTCACGCAGAAGTACGCGGAAGAGAACAACGTCCAGAACGAGCCGATCGCATAACCGGCGCACGCGGGGGTAGAGCACCTGCCATGGACCCGAAGACTCTCGACCATGTCGCCTACTGGCTCGCGGATCGCGACGCTGTAGCGGGCTTTGCGATAGCGCACCTCGGAATGCACGTGATCGACCGGACCGATGCTTTCACGCTCGTCGGCGCCGACGCGCGGCGCGGGAAGCTGACGCTCTTCGCGGCCGAGGCGCCACGGGAGCGCGGTGCGCTCGAGCACGTCGCCCTTCGCGTGAACGACCTCGAGCAGGCGCTCTCGGAGCTGCCGGACGACCTCGAGGTCGAGCGGCGGCGTGAGGGCGAGGCGTACTTCGAGGTGGGAGAAGACATCGCCCTCGGTCTCGTCGAGGCCGATACCGACCTCGACTACGACCTCGATCACGTCGCGCTCCGCTCCGCGGATCCTCAGGCGACGGCAGCGGAGTACGGCTCCCTCGGCTTCGGAGCCGCGCCGCCCGGTGCCTCCGGATGCCCGCGCGTGGAGGTCGGCGGTGCGTGGATCGAATTCCAGCTCGGGGAGCCAGGGGCGCCCGAACGACCGCTCCTCAACCACCTCGCCGTGCTCGTCGACTCGGCCGACGAGCACGAGGCTGCGGCGCGCGACCTCGGCGTCGAGATCGACAACGTCGTCGACGCCCCGAACACGCTCGCGGTCTTCGTCTGGGGCCCGGAGCGCGTGCGGATCGAGTACGTCGAGCACAAGCCGACGTTCTCGCTCACCTGAGTTGCGCGTAACGGTCGCGGGCGCGGGGATGGCGGGCCTCGTCGCCGCTGCGCGCCTCCGCGAGTTGGGGCACGAGCCGCATGTGCTGGAGAAGGGGACGCGGGCCGGCGGCTCGATGCTCCTCTCCTCCTGCGTCGTCTGGCGGCATCTGGAGTGGGAGCACTTTCGCGCGGAGTGTCCCGGCGGGGACGAGCGGATGCAGCAGCTGATCTGGGAGCGGCTCGACGAGTCGCTCGGCTGGCTCGAGACGCTCGGCGCGGAACCGGTCTGGCGCGATACCGAGAACCCGCTCACGACCGGCCGCCGCTACGACCCGGGCGCGCTGACCCGGCTCCTGCTCGAGGCGGCGGGAGACGTGGAGCTCGAGACGCCGTTGCCGGGCGTTGCCGAGGCGCCGCTCCTCCTGGCGACCGGTGGCTTTCCGGGACGCCTGGCCCGCACGCGCGGGCTGCTCCTACGGGCAAACCCGTGGAGCGAGGGCGACGGGCTCGACCTCGCGCTCGCCCGAGGCGCCGCCACGACGCCGGGCATGGGCGAGTTCTACGGACGAGTGATGCCTGCTCCTCCGGCGCGGATCCGGGAGGAGGACTTCGTCCCGCTCGCCCAGCTCTACGGCCGGGAGGCACGCGTCTTCACCGACGAGTGGCAGGACATCACGCCCCCTGAAGTCGCGTGGCACGAGAACGACCTTGCGCAGCTCATCGGGCCGCGCGCGTGGTACGTGGTCGAGGAGACGAACGAGCGAATCGAAGCCGCGCGCGCCGCCGGAGCCACGATCGTCGGCCGCGACGAGGGCATCGCCGTCCACGTTGCCGCCGCGGTGACGCACACGATCGGCGGCCTCCAGGTGGACACGGAGGGGCGGGTGAGCGGCACCGAGGGCCTGTGGGCGGCGGGAGTCGACGCGGGCGGCGTCGCGACCGGCGGCTACGCGAGCGGTCTGGCGCAGGCGCTGGTGCTCGGCCTCGCGGCGGCGGAGTCGATCGCGGCCGGCTAGGAGCTCTTAGCCGGCGAGGTACGCGCAGACGCGGCGATCGCCGGGCAGCGGCGACGGGGCGAGCTTCGTCACACGCAACTGCTTGCCCTCCACCTCGACCTGGGCGCCGATCGACGGCGGCTCACCATCCTGCTCCACCAGCTCGTAGCCGGAGGGCTTCCAGACGAAGAGGAGGTACTGCTGCGCGCCGTCGCCGTTCACCGCGCGGAAGACTAGTCGTCGCCGGTGGGCTGGCCGCGCAATTCGAAGCTCATGGTCGTGCCGCTGATGTCGTGGTCGAGCGTGAGGTTCGCGCCGAGCGTGCGTGCGCGTTCGCCGAGCACCTCGAGCGCTCGGCGCCGGCGCTCCGTCGGCGCGTCGTCGCGGATCACGACGCGCAGTGTGCCCGGAGCGTCCGTGGTGGCCGCGACCTCGAAGCGGGAGGGAGGCCCGCGCCGGATTGCCTCCTCGAGCGCCTCGCGCACGATCTGGTACAGCGCCGCCTGCGTCTGCTCGCCGAGCGAGTCGATCGGCGCCACGTCGAGCGTGATCTCGATCCGGTGCTCGCGGCCACGGGACTGCGCGAGCGCGTCGACCGCCGCGGTGAAGCCGTGGTCGCGCAGCGCCACCGGCTCGAGGTTGAAGGAGAGGTCGCGGAGCTCGCCGACCGTCGTCCTCGTGCGGGACAGCGCCCGGTCGAGGATCTCGTGCGCCTGCTCGTGCTCGCCCCGCTTGATCAGGTCGAGGGAGGCGTCGAGCATGAGCGCGACGCCCGCGAGCGACTGCACGGGCCCGTCGTGGAGGAAGAGGGCGATGCGCCGCCGCTCGTCCTGCTCCGCGGCGAGGACCTGCTCGGCCGGCTCGCCGTCGGCGGTGACGATCGTCTCGGTGTCGGGGCTGGTCGATGACTGCTTCACTAGTCGATGATCGCTTCGCGAAGTGCGATCGCGACCGCCTGGGTGCGCGTGTCGGCCTCGAGCTTGGCGAGGATGTGCCGCACGTGGCTCTTCACAGTCTCCTGGCTGATGAACAGCTGCGTCGCGACGTCGGCGTTGGACATGCCGTCGGCGAGGAGCTGCAGGATCTCGCGTTCCCGGCCCGTGAGCATGTCGTCCTTGTCGCGGCCGGTCAGGAACGCGGGCATGAGCGCCGGGTCGACGTAGCCCTCGCCGCTCGCGACCTTCTCGATCGCCCGCAGCAGCGTCTCGTGCGGCGCTTCTTTCAGGACGTAGCCCTTTGCGCCAGACTCGAGGCCCCGGCTGAGGAGGCTGCGCTCGCTGTAAGCGGTGAAGATGAGGACGGAGCTGTCGGGCACCTTCTCCATCAGCAACTGCGTTGCTTCGAGCCCGTCCATGCCGGGCATGCGGACGTCCATGATCACGACGTTGGGACGGCGACGCTCGGCGAGCGCGACAGCGGCCTCGCCGTCGGCGGCTTCGCCGATGACGCGAATGTGCGGAGCTCGGCTGAGCGACAGGCGAAGCCCCTCGCGCACGACCTCGTGGTCGTCCACGATCAGACACGTGATCTCAGAGGCGGCCAATGGCCGGCAGATCATAGACCGGCGCTCAGCTGTCACATAATCGTCATTTGCAGCTGCTCGGCCCGGGAGGCAGGCTCGAGCCGCGCACGACGCCGGTCGCGGACGCCGTAACTGCGTGCGAGCTTGCGGACCCGATCCCGCACTGGATCGGTCTCGCGGCGCGGAAGATAGGCGCCTCGGCCGTACAGCCGGTCGTACTCCGGGCGCAGCTCGGGCCAGTCGCGCTCGAGCGCATCGAGGAAGTGCTCGCGTGTCCCCGGCCGCAGGTAGAGGAGGTTCGCCCAGATCCCGGTCGCTCCTGCGGCGCGTGCTTCGCGAACGACGTCGGCGAGCAGCTCCGGCCGGTCGCTGAGCCCGGGCAGGATCGGCGCCATCCCGACCCGCGCGTCGATCCCCGCCTCCACGAGCCGCGCGACGCGCGGAGCCGCTGGCGCGGCGGTGCCGTGCCCGGCTCGGTGCGGCGCCAGATCTCGAGGTCGAGCGTGGGGACGGAGAACGAGACCGAGACCTCGGCGCGGCGGGCTGCCTCGGCGAGCACATCGATGTCACGCACGACGAGCGGCCCGCGCGTGATGATCGAGAACGGGCTCTCGGCCTCGGAGAACGCCTCGATGCAGGCACGCGTCAGGCGGTAGCGGCCTTCCGCCGGCTGGTACGGATCGGTCGCCGCGCCGATCGCCACCACCTCGCGCCGCCAGGACCGGCGGGCGAGCTCCCGCCGAAGCACCTCCGCAACGTTCGTCTTGACACGGATGCTCGCGCCGTAGCGGTCGTCCCACGGACGGTCGGCGCGCGCCTCGAACGCGCGGACGTAACAGAACGTGCACTGGTGGGCGCAGCCCATGTACGGATTGAGCGAGAAAGCGAACGGCATCCCGCGCACCCGGTTGAGCGCGTTGCGGCAAGGCTCCTCGCGGTACTCGGCTCGCACCCTGGGAAGATAGCGAACATACGTTCGTATGGACAGCCGCCGCCGACCCCGTCCCTATACTCCGGCCGGAGAGTTGGACGAGAACCCTCCTAGTACCTACGCCCTCGAGGTTGTGAGGGCGTGACACTCCTCTTCGAGCTGATCGGGGTCGCGGTCCTGATCCTGCTCAACGCGTTCTTCGTGGCGGCGGAGTACGGCCTCGTCACCGCGCGCCGAACGCGGATCATCGAGCTCCAGCACCAGGGGAACCGGCGGGCGCGCGATGTCCTGCGCATCACGGGCGATCCAGGCCGCTTCATCGCCGGGATGCAGCTCGGCGTCACGCTCACGTCCCTGGGCATTGGTGCGCTCGGCGAGGCGACGCTCTCCCACGAGTTCGACAAGTGGATGTCGACGGCCCTCGCCATCCTCATCGCCTACGCGATCCTCAGCTTCTTCCACGTCGTCTTCGGCGAGCTCGTGCCGAAGGGCGCGGCGCTCGGGCACGCCGAGGGGACGGCACTCTGGGTCTCGGCCCCCGTACGCGCCTTCATAGCGGTCTTCCGTCCGGCGATCTGGCTGCTGCAGAACGCGACCGACGCGATCCTCCACTCCTTCGGGCTCGAGCCGCCCGGCGCCGAGCGCGAGGTGCACTCCGAGGCCGAGCTGCGGATGCTCGTCTCCCGCTCCACGCAGCAAGGACAGATCGAGGAGAGCGAGCGCGAGCTGATCGACAAGGTCTTCGTCTTCGGGGACAAGGACGTCGCCGACGTGATGGTCGCGAAGCCCGACGTGGCGGCTGTCTCCGTCGACATGCCGCCGGAGGAGGCGCTCGCCGTCGTTCTCGACTCGCCATACACGCGCTACCCGGTCTTTCGTGAGTCGCTCGACGACATCGTCGGGGTGCTCCATGTACGCGACCTCTTCAAGGCGATCCACGACCGGGGGCTGGGTGGCCTCGACCTCGAGTCGTTGCTGCGACCCGCCTACGTCATCCCCGAGACGAAGGATCTCGCGTCGCTCCTGCAGGAGTTCCGGCGCACGAGCAGCCACTTCGCGGTCGTGGTCGACGAGTACGGCGCCATGGTGGGAATTGCGACGCTCGAGGACCTGCTCGAGGAGATCGTCGGCGAGATCGAGGACGAGTTCGACGTGCCCGAGGAGCCTGTGGAGCAGATCGGCGAGGACTCGTACCGCGTCGACGGGATGTTCGCGATCGAGGAGTTCAACGAGCGCTTCCACACGGACCTGCCGGACGAGGACTTCCACACCGTCGCCGGCTTCGTCTTCGGCCAGCTGGGGCGGGCGCCGGAGCCGGGCGACGAGGTCTCCCACGACGGAATGCGCTTCGACGTGCTCGAGGTGGAAGGCAACCGGATCGAGCGGATCGCGGTCACGTTCGAGGAGCGGCCGCAGCATCCCCGCGACCCCGACGATGAGTACGTCGAGGAAGACGAGGTCGAGTAGCTCAGCCGAGCTCGAGCGACTCGATCGCGCCGTCGGCGATCGTCCACGCCGCCAGCTCGTCCCGCGCGACGCAGTAGATGAGATACGGCCGGCCCTGCCAGAGGCCGACGTTCTCGACGTCGGTGCGCGAAGGCCGCGGCGGGGCCGAGACGTGCGAGTGGACGACCGCGAGCTCGTAGCCCTCGTCCTCGAGGAACCAGAGGTCGGGAGCGACCTCGAGCTCGAAGCGGTACGGCGACCCGGCGGCGTTGCGGCCCGGCTCGTAGCGGTCGGCGAGGCGGTCGCGGAGGACGAGCAGCCCGCAGCTCTCGTTCGGCAGCTCCTGTCGCGCGTGGTCGGCGACCGCCTCGCGGACGGGCGGCGGGACTACCACCACAGCTTGCTCTCGTCGATCTCCTCGCCGTGCCAGAAGCCGGCGGAGAGGTACTTCCAGCCGCCGTCGGCGAGGACGCACACCACGACGCCCCCACCTTGATTGGACATCGCGAGCTCACCCGCGAGCCGCTGCGCGACGTGGAGGACGGCGCCGCTCGAGACGCCGGCGAAGATGCCCTCGCGGTCGAGGAGCGCGTGCGCCCCGGCGACGGCGTCCTCGTTCGAGACGAGCACCTTCCGGTCGAGTTTCGCCACGTCGAGGATCGGCGGCACGTAGCCGTCGTCGAGGGAGCGTAGGCCCATCACGGGGTCGCCCGGGAGCGGCTCGGCGGCCGCGACCACGACGTCGGGGAAGCTCTCCCGCAGGCGCTCGCCGGCGCCCATCAACGTCCCGCCGGTGCCGAGCCCCGCGACAAGGACGTCGACGCGGTCGAGCGCGTCCGCGATCTCGGCGCCGGTGCCCTCGTAGTGGGCGCGGGGGTTGGCCTCGTTCGCGTACTGGAACGGCATGAAGTAGCGCGGCTCGCGTTCGGCTAGCTCGAGCGCGAGCCGCACGGCGCCGTTCGATCCTTGTTCCCCAGGCGACTCGACGATCGTCACGCCGTAGATGCGCAGGAGCCGTCGCCGCTCCTCGGTCGCGTTCTCGGGGAGGACGCACGTCACGGAGTAGCCCTTGAGCTTCGCGACGAGCGCGAGCGCGATGCCGGTGTTGCCGGAGGTCGGCTCGAGCAGCTCACGGCCCGGCGCGAGCTCGCCCGCCGCCTCGGCCGCTTCGATCATGGCCAGAGCGACGCGGTCCTTGATCGAGCCGGTCGGGTTCTGACTCTCGAGCTTCGCGTACAACCGCACCGAGGGCTTCGGCGCCAGGCGAGGCAGCTCGACGAGCGGGGTGTTACCGACGAGGTCGAGAAGGGAGCCGGCTGTGCGGAGGTTAGAGCCCACCGGCCATGGCGGGGAGGAGGATGACCGTGGACCCGTGGTCGACCGACGTGTCGAGGCCGTCGAGCGTCCGGACGTCCTCTCCCTCGACGTAGACGTTGACGAAGGGCGCGATCTCGTCGTCCTCGACGAGCTGCGGCCGGAGCGAGGGGAACCGGTCCATGAGGTCGTCGAGCAGCTCGCGCACGGTCCCGCCCTCGGCGGGAACCTCGCGCGCGCCGCCGACTTCGCCGCGCAGCATCGGTGGGATCCGGACGCGACTCATGCGTGCGCCGGCCTCCCTGAACAAAATTCCACGTAGTCGACGTATTCCGTGATCGTCGGGCTGTCGCCGCAGACGGGGCAGTTCGGGTCGCGGCGCAGATTGACCTCGCTGAACTCGGTCGCGAGCGCGTCGAAGAGGAGCAGCCGGCCGATGAGCGGCTCGCCGATACCGAGGCAGAGCTTGAGCGCCTCGCTCGCCTGCAGCGAGCCGATGATGCCCGGCAGCACGCCCAGCACGCCGCCCTCGGCGCAGCTCGGAGCGAGCTCCGGCGGCGGCGGCTGCGGGAAGAGGCAGCGGTAGCACGGGCCTGCGCCCGGCTTGAACACCGTCGCCTGCCCTTCGAAGCGGTAGATCGAGCCGTGCACGAGCGGGATGTCGTGCCAGACTGCGGCGTCGTTGATCAGGTAGCGCGTCGGGAAGTTGTCGGCGCCGTCGATGATCACGTCCCAGCCGTCGGCGAGGATCCGCTCGACGTTCTCCGAGGTGAGCCGCTCGATGTACGGCACGACCTCGACGTCGGGATTGAGCTCCTCGAGCGTGCGCTTGGCCGACTCCGCCTTCCAATCGCCGAGACGCCCGGTCGAGTGCAGCACCTGCCGCTGCAGGTTCGAGGCATCGACGCGGTCGTCGTCCACGATCCCGAGCCGCCCGACGCCCGCGGCCGCGAGGTACAGCGCCGACGGCGACCCGAGCCCGCCCGCGCCTAACAGCAGCACACGCGAGTCGAGCAGCTTGAGCTGTCCCTCCTCGCCGACCTCGGGGATCAGGACGTGCCGGCTGTAGCGCTGCCGCTTCTCGCCGTCGAGCGTGCGGGGCACCTCGGTGGGGAGGCCGCTGCGCTTCCAGTCGGTGTAGCCGCCGGCGAGCGAGACGACGTTCTCGTAGCCGAGCTCCTCGAGCGACTTCGCGGCGAAGGCCGAGCGGTTGCCGGCGGCGCAGTAGAGAAAGATCGGTTGGGCGCGATCGGGGGCCGCCTGCTCGATGCGCGACTCGAGGTGGCCGCGCGGGATGTGGATCGCGCCCGGGATCCGCCCCTCGGTCCACTCGTCCAGCTCGCGCACGTCGACGACGAGCGGACGCTCAGGCGCCTCGAGCAGGTCCCGCGCCTGCGTGACGTCGACCTGATCGATCTCCGACTTGACCTGCTGGAGATATTCGCGGTAGTTCGGCATCGCTTTCGGAAATGTAGCGACCCCGTTCGTGGCTACGCTCGGAGCGTGGCGACGGAAGCTCGCCCTCTCGTGGGAATACGGAACCGGCGCGTCGTCGTCATCGTCGCGCTGGCCGCGCTGATCGCCGCGGCCGCCGTCGTCGGGGTGACGCTGCTGCAGACCCGCGGCGAGCGGACGACGGTCCCGGGCGCGGTGGTGACGCCGCGGGCCGGACAGCCTCCGCTCGACCTCAACTTCGGCGTCGACTCGAGCGCCGAGGCGGCCGCGCTCATCCGCGCCCAGACGCTCTACAACGCGAACCACCTCGCGCAGGCTGCCGCGATCTTCGCCCGCTACCACTCCGTGGAGGCACAGCTCGGCGCTGCTTTCGCCGCCTGGAACCAGGACGGGCTCGCGACGGTGAAGCAGCTGGCAGTCGCGCATCCGGGGAGCAGCGTCGCGCTGCTCCACCTCGGCATCGCCGACTACTGGGCCGGGCGCAATGCCGACGCGGTCGCCGCTTGGGAGCAGACGGCGAAGGTCGGGGCCGACTCGCCATACGGGGTCAAGGCGGAGGATCTCCTGCACCCGAAGCTGAACCTCCCAGGTCTGCCGTCGCTGCCGTTCCTCGTGCTCGACTTCGGGGCACCGCCTGCGATCGGCAAGCTGCCGGCGGCGAAGCAGCTCGCAGCGCTCGCGCGCGCCGCGGCGAAGCCGAACGCTCGGGCGAAACTCCTGTACGGCTCCGCGCTCTGGGGACTCGAGCGGCCGCTCTCGGCCGAGCGGCAGCTCGCGGCTGCCGCGAGGCTCGCTCCGCACGACCCGGTCGCGCGGACGGCAGCCGCCGTCGGCCTGTTCACGAAGGCGAACCCGGTGAAGGCGTTCTCTCGTCTCGGGCCGCTCACGGGCGTCTTCCCGCGCGCCGCGGTCGTGCGCTTCCACCTCGGCCTGCTCCTCCTCTGGAGCGGCGAGCGGCAGAAGGCGATCACTCAGCTCCGTCTGGCGGCGGAGGAGCCGGGCTCGTCATACGCAGAAGACGCACGAAGACTTCTTTCGCGTCTGCCTGGTACTAGGTCTAAGTAAAGAAAATATGAGCCGAACGGCCTATGGCGCCGGACACTCCGCAGCAGGCATCCTCCAGCATCGCGTAGGAGGGGGACATGGCCGAGACAGCTACCGAGGGAGCGTCAATCACTGACGTTCTCGAGCTGGAAGAAACACGAAGCCTGCTCGAGGCGGCTCAAGCCGCCGGGCGGGTGAGCGCCGAGGAAATCGCACTTTCGCTCGACGAGCTCGAGCTCGAGCCGACTCAGATCGAGGACGTCTACCGGGCGCTCGAGGAGCTGCAGGTCGAGATCGTCGACACGCCGGCGACCGAGGCGGAACCGAAGGTGGAAGTGAAGCTCGACCAGAGCGTGCGCGAGGTCTCGACCGACGCGCTCCAGCTCTTCCTCAAGGACATCGGCAAGGTCGAACTGCTCACCGCCGCCGAGGAGGTCGAGCTCGCGAAGCGGATCGAGCGTGGCGACCATCGCGCGAAGCAGGAGATGGTCGAGGCGAACCTCCGCCTCGTCGTTTCGATCGCGAAGCGCTACCGCAACCAGGGCCTGCCGTTCCTGGATTTGATTCAGGAAGGGACGATCGGCCTCGTTCGCGCCGCCGAGAAGTTCGACTGGCGCAAGGGCTACAAGTTCTCGACCTATGCGACGTGGTGGATCCGGCAGGCGGTCGCGCGCGCGCTCGCCGACAAGGGGCGCACGATCCGGATGCCCGTCCACGTCGTCGAGAAGCTGAACAAGATCGTCCGCTCCGAGCGCAAGCTGCGCGGCGAGCTCTGCCGCGAGCCGCTGGCCTTCGAGATCGCTCGCGACGTCGATCTGCCGCTCGGCGAGGTCGAGCAGATCCTGCGCACCTCGCAGGCGCCCGTCTCGCTCGAGAAGCCGGTCGGTGACGAGGAGGAGTCGGAGTTCGGCCACTTCCTCACCGACGAGAATGCCCCGCTACCCGACGAGGCGGCCGACACGACGTTGCGCCAGGAGCTGTTGCGCAACATCCTCGGCACGCTCTCGCACCGGGAGCGGCGCGTGCTCGAGATGCGCTACGGGCTCGACGGCGAGCAGCCGCGGACGCTCGACGAGGTCGGGCGCGCGTTCAACGTGACGCGCGAGCGGATCCGGCAGATCGAGAACCAGAGCCTGAAGAAGCTGCGGGCGCTCGGGGTCACGGACTCGCTCAGGGACGTCGCTTGAGTGACTGTCTGAACCGGACCTGCCTAACCTAGTAACAGACTGTTACTAGGTGCTTCCCGGGCCGCTTTTCGCCGTCCGCCGCCCCGGGATCGAACAAGTAACAGACTGTTACAAGGTCAGCAGCGTCACGGACACCTGCGAGCGTCGCGGCGACCGGGTGCGGCTCGCCGGGCCGTTCGGTCGGTACCCAGCCCCCGGCCGGGCGGGGCGAGGATGAACGTGCGGCCTCGCTCGCCCACGAAGGCCAGCCGGTCGGGCTCGTCGACAGTGCCGCGGAAGAGGGCGAGTCCGACGCTTTCGAGCTCGCGCAGGAGCGCCTGCCGATCGCCGACGATCCCGAGTTCCGAGAGACCCACCAGCTCCTCCGCGGCGAAACCGCCGCTGCGAGCGGTCTCTTCGATCCCGCTGTGGGCGATGAGCTCGAGGATGTTGCCGGCAGGGTCGTGGAAGTAGACCGCGGACGAGTTCCAGTCGTCGCTCTCGAAGACGCGCGTGCCCTCCGCGTCGCGGAGGATCTCGACCCTCTGCTCCGCCCATGCCTGCGCGGCCTCGAAGCGGTCGCCGGGCACGAGTAGGGCGAAGTGGTAGAAGGGCGAGCCTTCCCGGTGCGTGAAGCGGAGTCTCGTCTCGCCGACACGGATCGCGTCTCCCTCGAGCGGAAGGCCGAAGACGTCGCCGTAGAAGCCCGTCAGCCCGACCGGGCCGGCGAGGGTCACCTCGGCGAACCTCACTCGAGGAACTCCTCGAGTGAGCGTGCGATCCCCGCCGCGTCGAGCCCGTGGGCGGTGCGGTGCTCCGCTCCCTTGCCGTAGTGCCGGAACTCCGCGTTCGGGACGCCGAGGGCGAGCAGCCGATGAGGCCGGTCGCGCAGAGCGACGGCGACCTCCGCTGCCGACGTGCCGGCGAGGTACGGCTCCACGAGGACGACGTCGGTGCCGTCTGCGAGCGCCTCGCGAAGCTCTTCGTGCGGGAACGGGCGCACGGTCGCGATGTAGGCGACCGTCACGTCGCGGTCGGAGGTCGCCCCGAGCACCGGGGTCAGTGTCGGGCCGACGGCGACGACGAGCGGCGCGCCGGGGGAACCGTGCCGGAGCACGGTGAGCCAGCCGGGGTCGACCCGCGCGTGGTTCGTCTCCTCGCTCAACCGGACGTAGCTACGGCCGTCGCCCCCGAGTGCCTGGCGGAGCAACCTGTCGGCCTCGTCGACGTGCCCCGGCACGTGGATCGTCCAGCCCGGAAGTGCGGCCACGAGCGCCACGTCCTCCGGCGCCTGGTGCGTGCGCCCTTCGTGTGCCGCGTCGTAGGACGCGCCGATGCTCACGAGGACGGCGCCGAGGTCGTTGTGGCCGAGGTCGAGCTTCAGCATCTCGTACGGCCGCTCGACGAGGAACGGCGTGTAGGAGTGAGCCACGGGCCGGTAGCCCTCGAGCGCGAGCCCCGCGGCGACGCCGATCATCAGCTGCTCACGGATGCCGACGTCGAAATGCCGCGGGTGCTCGCCGATCGAGTCGTTGCCGATCTGCGCGGTCACGACGGCCACCCGCTCGTCCTCGTCGAGCGTCTCCCGGGCCAGCTCGTAGAACCGTTCGCGCATGGCCGTCATCTCCTCTCCACCTCCGCCACGACGCAGCGAGGGCGGGTCGCGCCGGGAACGGGAGTCAGCGCCGCCTCGAGCGCCTCGTGGTCGCGGCCGTCGACCCGCTGCGCGATCCAGCCCTCGAGCATGAAGCGCCGCTCGATGCCTTCAGGCCATCCGTGCTCGGAGGAGTCGTTGTCGACGACGATCGCGGTCAGCGAGCCAAGGCCGACCCGGCCGGCGTATTGCACGGCCTCCCAGTTCGAGCCCTCGTCCAGCTCTGCGTCGCCTACCAGGCAGTAGACCCGACGGCCGGTCAGCGCGGCCCCGACCGCGATGCCGAGCCCGTGGCCCAGCGAGCCGCTCGAGATCTCGACTCCCGGCGCCAGCTTGCGATCCGGGTGGTAGCCGAGCGGCGAGTCGAAGGAGCCGAAGTCGTCGAGCGCGTCCGCGGGAACGATTCCCTTCGCGGCGAGCACCGCGTAGAACGCCGCCGGCCCATGCCCTTTGGAGAGCAGGAAGCGGTCCTCGTCGCGGAGCACACGGTCGTACAGGACCCAGAGCACATCGAGGGTCGAGAACGAGCTGCGGTCGTGCTTCTCGTCGCCGGTCAGCCGGGTGAGCAGCGCCGGCAGGTCGTCGTAGCCGAGTGTCGTCGTAGTCGCCATGCACACACCGTAAAACCTCAACTATGGTTCAAGTCAAGTGGCAAGAGAACTGACCATCGGCGAGCTCTCGGCCCGGAGCGGCGTTTCGCAATCGGCCCTTCGCTTCTACGAGCGCGAAGGGCTCATCTCGGCGCGGCGGACCGATGGCAACCAGCGGCGCTACGGGGGCGTCACCCTGCGCCGCGTGGCGCTCGTGCAGGCGGGGAAGGCGGCCGGCGTCCCGCTCGAGCGGATCCGTGCCGCGCTCGACGAGCTACCGGCGGACAAGACTCCGACGAAGCGCGACTGGGAGCGGCTCTCGCACAGCTGGCGGCGCGAGCTCGACGAGCGCATTGCGACGCTCGAGGCGATCCGCGGCCGGCTGACGACGTGCATCGGCTGCGGCTGTCTCTCGCTTCGCACCTGCGCCCTGCTCAACCCGGATGACGAGGCGGGTTCGCTCGGCGGCGGCGCGCACTATCTCCGTAGAGTCTCTCCCCGTGGATGAGGCCTGGCGCGCCGAGCTGGCGGAGCTGATCGCGATCCCGAGCGTGAGCGCCGACCCGGCCCATCGGGAGGACGTCAAGCGCGCCGGGGAATGGGTCTGCGAGCTCGTTCGCCGCATCGGCGGCACTGCCGAGCTGACGCCGTTCGGGGAACGCGAGCTCGCGCTCGGCGAGATCCCCGCGTCGAACGGCGGGGGCGACGCGCCGACGATCCTCGTCTACAACCACTTCGACGTCCAGCCGCCCGCGCCGCTCGAGCTCTGGGAGTCCGACCCCTTCGAGCTCGACATCCGCGGCGAATGGGCGTACGGGCGGGGAGTCGCCGACGACAAGGGCCAGCTCTGGCTCGTCCTCAAGGCGGCGCAGCGGCTCGTCGAGGCGGGCGCGCTGCCGGTCAACCTCCGCATCGCGTACGACGGCGAGGAGGAGATCGGCGGCCACACGATTGCCGACTGGGTCGCGGAGGACGAGCGCGGGGCCGACGCCTGCGTGATCTTCGACGGCGGGATGCTGCGGCGCGACGTCCCGACGATCGAGCTCGCGACCCGCGGCCTCGTCGGAGTCGACGTGAGGGTCCGGACGGGCGAGCGCGACCTGCACTCCGGGATGTACGGCGGCGCGGCGCTCAACGCGATCCACGTCCTCACGCGCTGCCTCGACGCGGTGCTCGCCGGTCCTGACGGCCGTCTGCCAGAGCCCTTACGGGCGGGAATCGCGCCGCCGACTGCGGAGGAGCTCGAGGCCTGGTCGAAGCTACCGCCGGGTTCCGAGGCGATCTCGGAAGCCGGTGCCCAGCCGCTCGACGCGAAGGCCGGCGATGAGTTCTACGTGCGCACCTGGGCCGAGCCGTCGGCGGACGTGAACGGGATCGTCGGAGGCAAGCCGGGCGTCCGCAACACGACACTCAGCGTGGAGGCCTCCGCCGAGCTCTCGATCCGCCTCGCGCCGGGCCAGGACGCCGAGACGGTCGGCGCCGCCGCCGAGCGGCTGCTGCGCGCGGCCGCTCCGGAAGGGGCCGAGCTGGAGATCGTCGTGAAGGGCTCGAATCCGGGCCTCGTCCGCGCCGACGCGCCGGCCGTCCAGCTCGCGGTCGAGGCGTTCGAGCAGGCGCTCGGAACGCGTCCTCTCCTCACGCGGGTCGGCGGCTCGATTCCGCTGATGCCCGCGCTGACCGAGAAGGGGATCGACACGATCCTCAGCGGCTTCGCCCTGCCGGAGTCGAACGTCCACTCGCCGAACGAACGCTTCCTCGTCCCGTACTTCGCGGCCGGGATCGACACGGTCGCGGCGCTCTTCACAGCGCTCGGTCGCCTGAACGACTAGCCGGACTAGAGGGCGTGCGGGTGCGTGCGCCCGCAGGGGAGCCAGTCGTGGCCGAACTCGCGCATCGCGTCGATGATCGGCAGGAGCGACTGCCCTTTCGCCGTCAGCGAGTACTCGACCCGCGGCGGCGTCTCGGGGTAGCTCTGCCGTTCGAGGATCCCGTCGGCCTCGAGGGCACGCAGCCGCTCGGCGAGCGTGCGCGGGCTGATGCCCTGGCACGAGCGCTCGAGCTCCGAGAAGCGGCGTGCGCCTTCGGAGAGGTCGTGGACGAGCAGCGCCGTCCACTTCGCACCGATGATCTCGGCCGTCGCCGCGACCGCGCAGGTGCCGGCGACGTGGACAGGGTTCATCGTGCGAATGGCCATCTCGCCCCGATTGTACGCCCGCCCCGCTCGGGGCGGTATGTCTCCGGCTCAGGTCTCCGCGGTGAGTCCTTCCGCCTCGGATAGGCCCTTGCCTATCCGGCGAGTGAGCGCCGGGAAGGCGAAGGTGATCACGATTCCGAGCACGGCCCACCCCGCGATGATGAGCGGGAACAGGTCGTACGGATAGGCGGGCTTCGGCCAGACCTGCTTGTAGAACGTGTACACGATGGCGGCGGTCGCCAGCACGAGGATGATCGCGCGCCACCGCGGCTCGCGATGCTCGAGGTGCAGGAACTTCGCGGCGCCGAACTGCATCACGAAGTACGCGACCAGCATCGAGAGCACGCCGGCGGTGCCGGGATAGAAGAACGCGTTCACGGCACTCGTGCCGTTCAACCGGAGCAAGATCGTGACCACGAGCCCGAAGATCATCACGACGGCAAGCGAGTTCGCCGGCGAACCCGTGCGCTTCGATGCGTCTCCGAGCCGGTGCGTAATGAAGCCGTCACGGCCGAGCGCGAACAGGATGCGGGACGCGCCCGCGGCGCAGCCGAGCAAGCTCGCGAACGCGCTCAGCGTCGCGCCGAAGTTGATCGCGTCCTCCATGCCGCTCCCGACGTACGACTTCGAGAGGTCGCCGAGCGGAGCGCTAGAGCCCCCGAACGCCTTGATCCCGGCCGCGTCGATCCCGAACCCGAGCGACTGCGCGAGCATGACGATCGTGTAGAAGACGGCGCAGAAGCCGACGGCGCACGCGATCGCGAGCGGGATGTTCCGACGGGGGTTGTTCGTCTCCTCGCCGAGGGCCGCAGCGCCCTCGAAGCCGCCGAAGCTGAGGAGGCCGAACACCGAGGCGAACGCGATCGCGCCAACGGGGACTCCCGAGGCCGGAATGAACGGCTTGAGCGTGAAGCTCTGGCCGTTCGGGGCCGTGCCGCCGATCACCTTCCAGAAGATGACCGCGATGAGCACGATGATCAGCGTCACCGAGATCCCCTCGAAGGAGAGCAGGGCGCGGGTCGCGATCTTCACGTCGCCGTAGGCGAGGAACCACGCGAGCCCGGCGGCGATCAACGAGACGACGATCCACTGCGGGTTGTTCCAGATGCCGGTGCCGTCGAGGAAAGCCGTGCCGAAGAGCCCGACCTCGGCGATGTTCGCGCAGATGAAGCACGAGTACGTCGCAAGCAACGCCCAGCCGGCGAAGAAGCCGAAGCGCGGTCCGAGCGTCACTCCCGCGAGCGCGTACGTCGAGCCGGCGTGGTTGAAGAAGCTCGTCAGCCGGATGAACGAGTAGGAGATCAGCGCGATCGCGATCCCGGCGAACAGGAACGCGAGCGGCACGGCGCGGCCGACGAGCTGTGCCGGCACGGTGCCGTTCAGGGCCATCGCGGCGGTCGGCGCCATGATCCCGACCGAGATCGCGATCGCCTCCCAGAAGCGCAGCTCGCGCCGGAGGGACCCCTTGACGTACTCCTCGTGTGCGACGACAGCGTCGCTCATCGTTCCCCTCCTTCGAAGATCGATTGCGGGATGAAGCAACCCACCACCCAGTTCGGCGCATCCACGACCTCGTGGATCCGCAGGTCGCACGCGACGCTGACGACCGCGTACGCCTCCTCCCGGCCCAGTCCGTGGTTCTCGCCGAGCCAGCCGATCGTGGCCCGCACCGCGTCGCGCGCACACTCCATGAGGTCGGGCCCGACCCCGGTACAGACGTGGTAGCTCGAGCGTTCGTGCTCTGCGATCGCCCCCGCCGGCACGTCGTACTGCGGCGCGTGGACGCGGACGTCCTTGCGCACGCTGAGCCGCAGGACGACGTCCATCGCCGTCTCGATCGCCGTGCCGCATACCTCGCCGTCTCCCTGCGCGGCGTGCGTGTCGCCGAGCGAGAAGAGCGCTCCCTCGACGCCGACCGGGAGGTAGAGCGTCGCGCCGGGGTTGAGATGCTTGGTGTCCATGTTCCCGCCCCAGCGAGACGGCGGGACGATCGAGTGCGGTCCGGGCTCCGGCGGTGCGACGCCGAGCGTGCCGGGGAACGGGCGGAACGGCAGAACGATCCGTTCCGAGAAGCGAACCGCGCCCTCGGTCACCTCCGAGATGCGCAGCCAGGGATCGGGAAACTCCTCGGCCAGCAGCCCGAAGCCGGGGATGATCGCCGTCCAGCCCCAGGTGGGCGGCTGGAACTCGAGCAGCTCCACCGCCAGCGTGTCTCCCGGCTCGGCGCCCTTGACGTAGACGGGGCCGCTGACGGGGTTGACCTTGGAGAAGTCGAGTGCGGTGACGGCTTCCACCGCCGAAGTCGGGCCGATCTGCTCGTCCGAAGCGTCCCGGACGTGCAGGAGGATCGTCTCGCCGGACTCGATCTCGAGGGCCGGTGCGATGGACTTGTCCCACGCGTACGCGAAGGCGTCCGGCCGAAGCTCGTGAAGCGTGCCCGCGTTCACGTGCCGATCATTGCGAACTCTCGCCCCGTTTCGCAAGCTCGGCAGGTGCGACTAGTCCCAGGGCGGAGGGTTGTGCGTCCAGCGGCCGCCGAGCATCGTCGCCACGACCTGGACCTCGCGGAGCTCCTCCGGCTCGCACTCGAACGGGTCGCGGTCTAGGACGACGAGGTCCGCGTAGCGGCCGGGGACGAGCGTCCCGCGGACGCGCTCGTCATGCGAGAGCCAGGCCGGCGCGACGCAAACCGCGTGGAGCGCTTGCTCGAGAGTCAGGCGCTGGTCCTCGCGCCAGTGGTCGAGGACTGCGGCGACCACGCCCGCCCAGGGCTCGAGCTCCTCCACCGGTGCGTCGGAGCCGTTCGCCAGCAGAGCGCCCGACTCGAGGAGGGACCGGAACGAGTACGTCCCGTCGAGGCGGTCCGCCCAGAAGCGCTTCGCCAGCTGCTCGTCGGACGGCGCGTGCGTGAACTGGAGGGAGACCGCGATCCCGAGCTCCGCGAAACGCCCCACGTCCTCGGCGGCAAGGCACTGCGCGTGCTCGATCCGCTGGCGGAGGCCGCGCGGCTGCCACGCCTCGCGCGAGCGCTCGAAGGCGTCGAGGGCCGCCTTGTTCGCTGCGTCGCCGATCGCGTGCACCGCGACGGGCCAGCCCGCGTCGGCGCCCTCGCGGACGATCTGCTCCAGCTCGTCGCTCGACGTGATCACGACGCCGCTCCCGTCGGTCATCGATGCCGTCTGCGAGCCGAGCGTCCCGTCCATGAAGGTCTTGAGGTAGCCGAGCCGGAGCAGGGGAGAGCCGGCGCCGCTGCGCAGCCCGATCTCGCGCAGGTCGCCGAGCCGCTCGGCCGGTGTCGACTGCCAGACGCGGAGCGGAAGCGCTCCCTGCTGCTCGAGGCGCTGCCAGAGGCCGATCGCGCCGAGCCAGCCGTCCTTGTCGTGGAGGGCGGTGACGCCACGCGACGCGGCGACCCGCACGCCGTCGCGCATCGCCTCGACGTACTCCTCGTCGCGCACCTGGACGAACCTCCCCTTGAAGGCCCACGCCGCCTCCTCGTAGAGCACGCCGGTCGGCTCGCCGCGCTCGTCCCGCACGACGACGCCTCCCTCGACCTCGAGGTCGCCGCCTGCGAGCGAGAGCGCCGGGGAGTTGAGCCAGAGCGCGTGGTAGTCCTTCGAGATCAGGATCGCGGGCCGCTCGGGCTCGATCTCGTCGAGCGCCTGGCGGGTCGGCGGCCCGTCGGGCCAGTCGGCGTCGCGCCAGCCCTGGCCGCGGAGCCAGCTGCCAGTGCGCGGCGCCGCTCGCACGCGTTCGAGCGCGTCGGCGAGCGACTCGCAGTCGTGGAGATCGAGGTCGTTCCGCGCGAGCGCCCAGGTGGGGAAGTGGACATGCGAGTCGGTGAAGCCCGGCAGGACGCAGCGGCCGCCGAGGTCGACCGTCTCGGGGCTCGGCAGTGAGGTCTCGTGCACGCCGACGCCGCCGGCGATCCGCTCGTCCGCGAGCCAGAGCGAGGAGACGGTCGGCAGCGACGGGTCGAGCGTGTGGATCGTCCCGTTGCGCAGGATCACGCGCCGAGCGTAATCGCCCCAGGTGCCTCAGGCCGCTTCGAGCCGAGCCTCGGCGCGCCGTCGCCAGATCTCGGCCGCGACGATGACGACGAGCGACACCATGAGCACGACGACTGCGACGGCGATCACCTGCGGCAGCTGGCTCGGGAACCGGAGCGCCGCGTAGAGATAGACCGGGAACGTCTGCCGGGGCCCTACGAGGAACGACGCGACGGCGTACTCGTCGAACGAGGTTGTGAAGGCGATCATGAATGCGGAGACGACGGCGGGCAGGATGAGCGGCAGCGTCACCCTCCGAAACGTCGCCAGCGGACCGGCGCCGAGGTCATAGGCCGCCTCGCCGAGCGACGCGTCGATCTGTCCCAACCGGGGCCGGATCACAAGGATCGTGTAAGGGACGGTGATCACGATGTGGCCGATCATCACGGTGTACATCGAGCGCTGCATCCCGAGCTCGTGGAAGAGGAGCGCCAGCGAGACCCCCAGTACGAGCAGTGGGATGACAAGCGGGCTGAGCAGTAGTGCGGTCAACCCCAGCTGGCCGCGGAAACGTCGCCGCGTGAGGCCGATCGCCGCGAGGATCCCGAGCACCACGGCGCCGACGCTCGAGGCGGCGGCGATGATCGCACTCGTTCCGAGAGCCCCCCGTATATCTGGGTTCGTGAGGAAGTCGTGATACCAGCGGAGCGTGAAGCCGCTGAGCGGGAAGACCGGCACCGGCGAAGTGTTGAAGGAGAAGACGAGGAGAATCGCAAACGGTGCGTAGAGGAACACGATCACGAGCGCGAAGAAGACGCGCATGACGCGCCTGCCGTTGGGGGACAGCGCGACGTCCATCAGGCGGCCTGTGCCTCTCCCGCCCGGAGGAAGCGCACGAAGACGAGGGTCAGGATCGCGATCACCGCGAGCAGGAAGAGCGCAAGCACGGATCCCGTCTCCCAGTCGGGAAATCCCGTGCCGAAGAGGTCGACGATCTGGTTCCCATACATGTAGCCGCCTGTGCCACCGACGAGGGACGGCGTGATGAACTCGCCGACCGTCGGGATGAACACGAAGAGGAACGCTGCGACGAGGCCCGGTGCGCTGAGCGGCAGAGTCACGCGGATGAACGCCTGCAGCCGGCTCGCGTAGAGGTCGCTGGCTGCCTCGAGCAGTCCACGGTCGAGCGTCTCGAGCGTGACGAAGATCGGTAGGGCGACGAACGGCAGCCAGACGTAGCCGAGCACGAGCATGACGGCGAAGCGGCTGTAGAGAAGGAACGTGAGCGGGTGGTCGGGTGAGCGCAGCCCCGTCCAGAACAGGAAGGTGTTGATCACACCCTGGTCGCCGAGGATGACCTTCCAGGCGAGGACACGCAGGAGATAGCTCGTGAGGAACGGCGCGATGAGGACGAGCAGGAGGATGTATTTCCGCTTCGTCCCGCTCAGCGCCAGGAAGTACGCGAGCGGGTAGGCGACGAGGACGACGACCGCCGACACGATGAGCGACATCTCCACGGATTTCGCGAACAGGTGGAGGTAGGGCGTGCCCGAGAAGAGTGACCGCCAGGCGGAGATCGTGAAGCCGTGCGGGCCGGGGAAGAGGACGAGGACGTCGACGCTGTAGGCGGCGACGATCGCGATCGGTGCGAGGAAGAAGACCGCCAGCCAGGCGACCGGCAGCCCGAGCAGCGAAGGGGTTGTGAGGCGGAGCCGGCGGCGGCGCCGAGGGGCCACCGCCGGTTCCGAGGTCGCGGCTTCGACCGTCAGGCCGCCTTCACCTGCTCCCAGAGGTGGGCGTAGGTCGCACGGTTCGGGATGTTGCGGTCGAGGTAGGCGTTCGGCAGCGTCACCGCCCTCGGGTTCGTGAGCTGGAGGGCCTTGAGCAGCGCACTCGACGACGGCTTCGCCTCGACGTTCGCGTGCCCGTAGCCGTAGTTGTTCTCGAGCCACTGCCCCGACGCCTTCGCGCTCCACGCGTTGACGTAGGCGTGAGAGAGGTGGGGCCGCGGCGTGCCCTTCAGGAGCATGAACATGCCGACCCACGCGATCGGCTTCTCCTTCGGGTGCATGTAGACGACGGGGTGCTTCTTCCTCATCTGCACCCAGTCGTTCGGCCACGCGTAGGCGATCCAGACCTCGCCCGAACCGAACGCTTGCCAGAGGTCGGTCTCGGACGACCAGGTCATCCGGGCCACATGCTTCTTCTTCTTGAGGAAGTTCACCGACCGGTTGAGCTCGGACTGCGTCTGGTTCCAGGGGTTTTTCGCGTGGGTGACGAGCCCCGCGATCGTGATCATCTCGAGGTCGTCGAACCAGGCGATCTTGCCCTTGTACCGCTCGTCGAAGAGAAGGTTCCAGGAGCGCGCCTTCGGGTGCACCTTGTCCTTGCGGTAGAGGATCGCGTCGAAGCCCCAGTCGTCGGGGATCCCATACTGGTGCCCCTGGTACTTGCCCGCCTTGACCATGAACGGGTTGAGGTGCTTGAAGTTCGGGATCAGCTTCGGGTTCCACGGCTGCGACGAGCCCGCTCTGCGCGAAGTACTTCACCCAGCCGACGTACGGACGGAACAGGTCGGGGTGGGCGCCGGCCTGGATCTTCGCCAGCGCGTCCGACTCATTCGCCATTTGCGTGAACTGCGGCTTGTTGTGCGGGTACTTGTGCACGTAGGCCTTGAACATCGCCTGGCCGCCGTCGTTGCCGTAACCGGCCCAGTCCATCACCTGCAGCCGGCCGCTCTCCTGCGTCAGGCGCGCGACCGCAGCGTCGGCTGCGGCAGCCGGCCCGGCTACGACTCCAATTCCGGCCGCGAGCCCCGCTAGGCGGAGCATGTCGGCCCGTGAGAGCCGGCGGTCGAACGGTTCACCCTCCATTGACGCCTCCTTTTAGGCGTTGGCGTTAGTAGCTGGGCGGACTGATGACGAACAGAACCTCGGCGGAGGCGTCACCCGGGTTACTCACGCGGTGCGGCGTCGAGCTCCGGTAGTTGACGCTGTCGCCCTTCGAGAGATCGAGCAGCTCGCTGCCGAGCTGCACGTGGACGCGGCCCTCGAGGACGAGCAGCAGCTCCTCGGAGTCGCCGTGCGTGTACGGCTCGTCCCCCGTCGAGCCACCGGGATCGAACGCGGCGGCTACGACCTCGAGCGAATGAAACGGTTTCGGCGTGAGCAGTGCCTTGCGGCCGAGGTGTCCCCACTCGAGCAACTGGCGCTCCTGGCGACGGAGGACGCGCGGCCCGGACTGCGGCTCGTCCGCGAACAGGTCGGAGATCTCGATCCCGACCGCAGCTGCGAGCCGCTGCAGCGTGGCGACGCTCGCACTCGAGCGGCCGCGCTCGAGCTGGCTGACGAAACTCTCGCTGACTCCCGCGGCGTCGGCCACCTCCCGCAGCGTCAGTCGCCGCAGCAGCCGGATCGCCCGCAGCCGCTCGCCGACGTCGAGGCCGTTCGACTCCGGCGTCGTCGCGACAACCGGTTCAGTCATCTGAAATCTTGGTTCAGAGACATGAAGCGACTCTAGGACGCTCGTAGGTACGAAGTCAACCGGTTGCCGGAGAGTCGCCACCCCGCCTTTGCGCAGACGGCCCGGGCGACGAGCAGCGTGAGCTGCGCGGGCTCGTCGAGCGGGTGACGCCGTTTTCGAGGATCATGGTCGTCCGGTAATCACGACGAAGGGGGCCTTCTTGTCGAAGAAACTGATCTTCGTGGCCGTCGCCGTGGCCGCGCTCGTCACGGCCGGCTCGGCGTACGCGATCACCAACGGCCAGCACGACGGAGATGCACATCCGAACGTCGGCGCGATGATGGCGTTCGACGACCCGTCGCAGCCAAGCACGCTCCAGGAGCTGTGCAGCGGCACGCTCGTGGCGCCGACGGTCTTCCTTACCGCGGCGCACTGCACCGACTTCCTGCTGAACGACCTCCACACCACCACGGTGTTCGTCACGTTCAACACCAACAGCGCAGAGGGGCCTTACATCCAGGGCACGATGGTCCAGGACCCGCTGTACAACGGGAAGCCGGCTCAAAACGGAAACGACATCGCGGTGATCCTGCTCGACAGCGCTCCGCAGGGAGTCACGCCGGCGACGCTTCCGCCGGTCGGGCTGCTCGACTCGATGAAGGCGGACAAGACCCTCACGCAGTCGTCGGCGTTCACCGCCGTCGGCTACGGCGACGGCAACCGGCAGGTGGGCGGCGGCGAGCCGATCTTCGCCTTCGACGGCTTCCGCGGCAACGCCACGTCGTTCTTCAACGCCCTGACGGGCAGCTGGCTGCGCCTGACGCAGAACGCGTCGGTCGGTGCGGGCGGCACGTGCTTCGGCGACTCGGGCGGGCCGAACTTCCTCGGAACGTCGGACACGATCGCGGCGACGACCATCTCGGGCGACAGCCCGTGCGTGTCGACCAACGTCGACCTGCGCATGGACACGCAGAGCGCGCAGGACTTCCTCGCGCAGTTCGGCGTCCCGCGCGGTTGAGCGGACTGGAGGGGGCGCCCGCCTCAGGCAGGCGTCCCCTCCGGGATAAACTCGCCGCCGTGCCCTGGGACGTCCTGAACGACGAGCAACGGGAGCTGCGCGACCTCGTCCGGCAGCTCGCGCGCGAGCGGATCGCGCCGCGCGCCGCCGAGATCGACTCCTCCCACGAGTTCCCGTGGGACGTCGTCGAGCTGTTCCGCGAGAACGACATCTTCGGCCTCTTCTTCGCCGAGGAGCACGGCGGGCTCGGCACCGGCACACTCCTCTCGCTGGTCGCGATCGAGGAGGTGGGGAAGGTCTGCGCGACCTCGGCCCTGATCCTCGCGGTGCAGGAGCTCGGCTCGCTCGGCCTCAAGCTCGCGGGCAGCGACGAGCAGAAGGAGCGCTACCTGCCGAGGTTCGCCTCGGGCGAATGGCTGCCGGCGTACGCGCTGACCGAGTCCGGCTCCGGCTCCGACTCGGCCGCGATGCGGACCACGGCGCGGCGCGAGGGCGACGAGTACGTCCTCGACGGCTCGAAGCGCTTCATCACGAACGCCGGCGTCGCGAACCTCTACACCGTCTTCGCGAAGACCGACCCGGACGCGGGCCACTCCGGGATCTCCGCCTTCGTGGTCGAGGCCGACACGCCCGGGTTCGCGGTCGCGCGGCTCGAGCCGAAGATGGGCATCTCCGGCTCGACGACCGGCGAGCTGACGTTCGACGGCTGTCGGATCCCCGCAGCGAACCTGCTCGGCGAGGAGGGCGAGGGCTTCCGGATCGCGATGCGCATCCTCGACCGCTCGCGCCCCGGCGTCGCGGCGCAGGCGCTCGGCATCGCGCAGGGCGCGACCGACTACGCGCTCGAGTACGCGAAGACGCGCGAGACGATGGGGAAGCCGATCGGCCAGCACCAGCTGATCCAGGCGAAGCTCGCCGACATGGAGACGGAGTGCGAGGCGGCGCGCGGGCTCCTCTACCGCTTCGGGCGCATGGCCGACGAGGGCGTTGCGGGCCAGGAGCTGACGAAGGCGTCGGCGATGGCGAAGCTCAAGTGCGGCGACGTCGCGATGGCCGTCACGACCGATGCGGTGCAGATCCTCGGCGGCTACGGCTACATCAAGGAGTACCCGGTCGAGCGCTTTATGCGCGACGCGAAGATCACCCAGATCTACGAGGGCACGCAGGAGATCCAGCGGCTCGTGATCGCCCGCGAGATGCTGCGCGAGTCGCGCGCATTCCCCTTGGCCGGCGTTGGCTGAGCTCTTCCGCGCGAGCGAGCACGAGCCGCTCGTAGGCGCGGAGTGGAGCGAGGACGCCGCCGAGCGGGCGATCGCGGCGATCGTCGCCGACGCGGAGGCGGCGTTCGACGGTGAGCGCTGGCCGTTCCATCCGGCGGACGAGGTCGACGACAGTCCGAACACGATCTACCTCGGCGTGGCCGGAATGGCATGGGCGTTGGAGGAGCTCGGCAGCTCTGGCTGGGGCGATGCGGTGCTCGGCGCTCTCGATCGGTATCGCGGCGAGCCCGACATGGGGGAGGAGTGGGCGTACCCGCCGAGCTACATCGGCGGCGAGTGCGGGATCGCACTCGCCGGCTACCGCCTGACCGGTGACGCAGGGCTTGCCGACCGTGTGCACGAGCTCGTCCTTGCCAACCTCGAGGACGAGTGGAGGGAACTCCTGTGGGGCGCCGCGGGCTCGCTGCTCGCGGCCGAGGCGATGCTCGCGTGGACGGGCGAGCAGAGGTGGGAGGCAGCCTGGGACGCGCTCGCCGACGAGTTGGAGGCAGCGCGCGAGGCGGACGGCCTGTGGACGCAGCCCCGGCTCGACTCGCGCTACCTCGGCGTAGGACATGGCTTCGCCGGAAACCAGCGCGCGCTCGCGAATCGCCGCCCGGTCGAGGTGGACGCCGTGCTCACGCGGCATGCGCTCCGCGACGGACCGCTCGCCAACTGGCCGCCCGTCAAGGGTGCTCCTCCGGAGCAGATCCGGGTGCAGTGGTGTCACGGTGCGCCCGGCATCGTCGCCGCCCTCGGTCATGTGATGGACGAGGAGCTCGCGCTCGCCGGCGGCGAGCTGACCTGGCACGCAGGCCCGCTCGCGAAGGGCTCGAATCTCTGCCACGGCACCGCCGGCAACGCGTACGCCTTCCTCGTCCTCCACCGCCGCACCGGCGACGAGCTCTGGCTCGACCGGGCGCGGGCCTTCGCCATGCACGCGATCGGCGAGGTCGAGCGGGAGCAGGCATCGCTCGGCCGCGGCCGTTACTCGCTCTTCACCGGCGACGTCGGCGTCGCGCTCTTCCTCCGACACCTGCTGGACGGCGACGATCGCTTCCCGACGATGGGGCCGTTCGCCGTCGAGGGTTGAAGGCTCGCGAGCGGCGTCCGTCCCAGTTCAGCTGTCGGTGCGGAACTCGAGGTCTCCGATGAACACCTCCGTTCCGGCGCTGCCCGGATCGAAGAGGGCCACGGAGCCGCTGATGGAAGGAGCACTCTGAAAGTTCGCCGGGTAGATGATCAACAGGCCGCTTCCGGTCTGGAACGCCCCCGCCGAGTTGCCGACTGCGACCGGGAACGTCTGGATGATCTTCGGACGGTCTGCGGGCGGGAGAATGAACAGCGTGCCGCCGCCGCCCGCAGCGGCGAATGTCGTCGTCGAGGCGGCCTCTCCCCGGATGTGGACCTCGCCGAGGCGGTCACGCCAGAACTGGACCCCCTGGCCCCCATACAACCCGTCGTGCCAGTAGGAGCTCGACGTGCCGCAGAAGATCGCGGTCTGCGGGTTGGGACCCGTGCACGGATCGGTGCCGGTGACGGGATTGGCGGCAATGCCGGTCGGGGCCGGCGCCGCTGCGATGCTCGGGGACGGATAGCTCCCGGCCAGGGCGCCGCCTGCGGAACCGGTCGGGGAAGCGCTTCCGGCGCTCGCCGCGTGGGTGGCGTTCGTGGCGCTCGTCGCCGAATCGGCGCTCGTCGCATGGAGCGCATTCGGAACCGTGAGGCCCTTCGCGTTGATCTTGGCCGCCGTGACCGCGCCCTTCTTGATCTTCGGCCCCGTCACAGCGTTCTTCTTCAGCTGCTTCGTGCCGACGCTGTTCTTCGGCAGGCTCGTCGCGGCGTACGTTGTCCCGCCAAGCGCGACGAACAGCGCGATCAGCGAGGTCACGAACGCCGGGCTCGGTGCCTTCAACCGACGTTTCTGCATGGCTCTCCTCGGGTGGATGGGTGTCGCTCGACTCTCAACCCCCCCGACCGTGCCGTCAAGCCCTTCGGCGCCGTGACGCAGGGCAAGTAGCCTTCGTGGTGTGGAAGCCGACGCTCCAGTCGTCGTCACGGTCGTGTCGGGGGAATCCGAGGCCGAAGTGGTGTGCGGGCTGCTCCGGTCCGCGGGGATCAAGTGCGCCTACCGGGACACGGACGCGATCGACTCGCCGCTCGAGGACTTCATGGCCGCCGGTTCGCGGGAGATTCTCGTCTCCGCGACCGACCTCGAAGACGCGAAGCAAATGATCGCCGACGCGCAGAGTTGACGACCATGCGTTTCGACGGCATCCATCACGTCACGTGCATCACCGCCGACGCTCCGGGCAACGTCGACTTCTACACGCGCGTCCTCGGTCTGCGGATGGTCAAGAAGTCCGTCAACCAGGACGACCCGACCGTCTATCACCTCTTCTACGCCGACGAGGAAGGGCGCGCAGGCTCGGACATCACGTTCTTCGAATACCCGAACGCGCAGCCCGGCGAGGCCGGGGACGGGATGGTCCACACGGTCGTGTGGCGGGTCGGCTCGGCCGCCGCGCTCGAGTTCTGGGCGAGCCGGCTGAGCGCCGAGGGCCACGAGGTCGAGGCCGACGGCGAGTCGCTCCGCTTTGCGAATCCGGAGGGGCTGCAGCACGAGCTCGTCGTCTCGCACGTCGGCGACGAGCCGCAGGTGGCGCTCCATCCCGAGATCCCGGCGGAGCTGGCGCTGCAGGGGTTCGAGGGAGTGCGCGCGTACGGTCGCCCGAACGACGATTTCATGACGGCGCTCGGGTTCGAGCTGCAGGACAGCCGCTGGGACACAAGGGCCCAGACACGCGGCGGCTGGATCGAGTACGCCGAGGCGCCGTTCGTGCCCGGCGTCGGCGGGGCGGGCACCGTCCATCACGTCGCCTGGTCCTCGACTATGGAGGACCATCAGGCGTGGCACGACCGCGTCGAGGGAGCCGGCGGCCACCCGACGCAGATCATCGACCGCTTCTGGTTCCGCTCGATCTACTTCCGCGAGCCGGCCGGCGTCCTCTTCGAGATCGCGACGCTCGGGCCTGGTTTCGCAACGGACGAGGATCCGGCGCACCTCGGCGAGAAGCTCATCCTGCCGCCCGCGTTCGAGCACCTGCGCGACCGCGTCGAGCCGGTGCTGACCCCGCTGCCCGACCCGCGGGCCGACTGGGCCGCGCGGTAGCGCCTCTCTAACGCCCGGGCTCGGGTAGGGAGGACGTATCGACGACCTCGAAGTCGGCGCCTGTGAGCCGGCCGAGGGTGTGGAGGGCGTCGTTCGACCAGTGCCGGTTCGGTGCGCCCGAGACGTACCAGGGCGAGCCGTTGTCGGCCAGGATCATCCCGTAGCGCTGCAGGGCCCGGAGCACGACGCGTGCCTGCGGCGGGAACGAGGCGATGTTCACGCCGGCCTTGAGGCGGACCCGCAGGCCCATGGGCGGCAGCGCTGAGTCATTCGAGTCCGAGGCGTAGTGGCGCGCGGGATAGACGTATGCGCGCCGCGTCTGCGGCGCGGTGAAGCGGAGCGCGTGGTCGATCACGCCACGCTCGACCTCGTCCCAGCGGGCGAGGCCGGGGAAGATGGGTAGCCCGGCGGCGTCGGCCGACGTCCATCCCGCCGGCCTGAGGTGGTTCGAGCGGAGATTCCAGGTCGCGCCGGACCCGGCCGTCCAGCCGTGGCTCGTGTGGCGCAGGTCGTACAGCTCGTAGAGCCGGCACGAGCTCTTGTCCACCAGGATCGCGTGCCGGTCGCCCGTCGCATGTGCGCCGCCCTCGATCTGGACGTGCCGCGGGATCGGGTAGCGGACGCGGTTGGACTCAGCGGCGTACTCGAACGAGACGTGACTGAGCCGCGTCTTCTTCGAGACGACGTCGAACGGGATCCCGATCGGGCCGCCGTCCCACTTGCCGGAACCGAAATCGGCGTGGACCGGGGCATCGAGCCCGATCGAGGTAATCAGCCTGGCCGAGTCCGAGACCACTGGGAGCTTGTCGACGCGCTGGTTCCACGCGTTGTTCGCGGGGAAGACCGGGCAGTGCCGCGCTGCAGGCATGCGCAGCGCCTGGGCGGATGAGCCGGTGAGCAGGATCACCGCGAGAGCTGCTGCCGGCGCGAGGCGTCTCACGCCCTTCTGATCGACCGGATCGCGCGTCGTCTAAACGTGGACCGGGGGATAGCGCCCCCGCACCTCGTCGACGAACCCGGCCAGGCGGTCGGCGAGCGCCGCGTCCGTGCGCTCGAGCACGTTCTCGGCGTTCATCTCACCCGAGTGCGAAAGGTTGAAGCTGCCGACGAAGACGGTGTCGTCGGCGACGGTCACCTTCGCGTGCATGTAGTCGTGCACCGAGCCCGGTGCGTACGGAGTCGTGACCTTGCCCGAGAAAGGGGCGCGGCTGAGCGTCGTGCGCAGCAGCGGTGCCTTCCACTCGGCGTTCCCGTTCTCGTGCCACTGCTCCAGGACCTCGGCGATCTGGGTCGCGTCGACGACCCCGGCGAGGTCGATCTTGCCGTCGGAGGCGACCTGCGCGAGCGTTCCGAGGATCGGAGCGGAGCTGATCACCGGCGAGGCGATCCGCACGCGGTGCCGGGCCCCGCCGATCGCCTTGGCGATCCGGTGGGCGAGCCTCTCGCCGCGACCCGGGCAGAACCAGACGCGCATCCCGTCCACGGGCGCGGTGTCGATCTTGCCGCTGCGCGCCACGTCGCGCGTCGTCCAGATCTGCTCGAAGTCCTCCCGGTAGCGCGCCGCCACTGCCGGCGAGTCGACCGTCACGATGACGTTCTCCTCGCGCGTCCACGAGTCGCCGGTCCAGTTCGTGGAGCCCGTCCAGACGGAGACGGCATCCCGGACGACGTACTTGTGGTGCATCAGATCCGGGACGCCCGGGATGGCGGCCGTCGGGAAGGGCTGCGCCTCCAGCGCATCCGGATCCGTGATCGGGGGCGGCGGGACAGGTGCCTCCTTCGCGTGGTCGAGGTTGTACGCGAGGCGTACGGCAACGCCGCGCTTCTGCGCCTCGACGAGCGCGCCGCAGACGACGTCGTTGAGGTCCGGCGGCAGACGGAAGTCGTAGACCGCGATCTCGAGCGTCTGCTGGGCGGCGGCAAAGAACTCGGCGAGCGCGTGGGCGGTCTGCTCGGCCGGCTGGCCGCCGTCCGTCAGCGTGCGGACTTCGACGCCTGCCACTCCGCCTTATGCGCCTTCTTCGCGGCCTGGTAGTCGGCGAGCGCCTGGGCCGAGTCGACGTCCCCGAGCGTCGGATGGCCCGGCACGAGGTCCTGCGCGACCGGGACGTCGAAGCGCTTTGCGAGCACCGAGCCGAGCGCTTTCACCTTCATCTCGCCGAAGCCCGGCAGCGCGGAGATCCGGCGGCGGAGCTCGGTGCCGTCCTCGGCCTCCGTCCAGAGGCGCGAGGCGTCGCCGTCGTAGTCCTCCGCGACGGTCGCTGCGAGGTCGCGTACGCGTCCTGCCATCGAGCCGGGGAAACGGTGGATCGCCGGTTTCGCGCGGAACAGCGGCTCGAGGTCGGCCTTCGCGACGGCGGCAGGCTCGAGCGTGCCGAGCCGCTCCTTCAGCCGCAGCGGGCCGAGAAACGCCTGCTGTACGGTGACCTGCTGGTCCAGGGCGAAGCCGACGAGCAGCGCGAACGGGTCGTCCGCGAGCAGCCGGTTGGCCGCGTCGTCCTCCGTGAAATAGAGCGCCTCGGGCATGGCGTGATCCTATGCAGAGGCCTGCATGAGAGCGCGGCAGCGCTGGACGTACGGCGTCGCACGCTGCTCCTCGAAGTAGGCGAGCGCCGCGTCGAGCTGCGAGGTGTCGCCGCGCTCGGCCGCGAGCAACCCTGCCCACGCTTCTGCGAAGCGCGCTCCGAACGCGCCGTACATCGTGGACGCGCGCACCAGCTCGCCGGCTGCGGCGGCTCGCCCTGCCTCCTGCCACGCATGGCCCGGCTTCCCCTCCGTCAGCGCGAGGTAGTCGCCCGCTCGGCCGAGCTCGACGAGGAGAAGCGGGAGGTCGTAGACCATCTCGTCCACGGGCATCGCGAGCAGCTCGCCGAGTAGCTCGTCGGCGGCGGCCTCTCGTCCGATGCTACGGAACGCACGCGAGCCGGCGATGAAGATGTACGGAGCCGTCTGTGCGTCGGCTTCCTCGCGCGCGCCCTCAAGGGCACGCTCCGCATCCGCCGCTGCCTCGTCCAGCCGGCCACGAGCGAGCAGCGCCCATGCTCGCGTCGCGAGCATGGGACGCCACTGGTAGCCGACCCAACGCCGGTCGCGCGCAAGGACCTCGTCAGCCGCGGCGAGCACGCCCTCGACGTCTCCGCGGAGTTGGGCGTCGTAGCCGAGCTCGGCGTCGTTCCAGGCGAGCGCGCTCGCGAAGCCGTACCGCTCGCAGAGGACACGTGCCTCCCGGATTCGGTCCGATCCCTCCTCGAGCCGGCCGATGTACCAGAGCAGATTGGCGAGGTTGTTCAGGCTGCTGTGAAGCTGGAACACCGAACCGGCCTTTGCCGCCCGTTCGACGCTCTGTTCGACGTACTCGATCCCGTCGCCTTCGCCGTTGTAGACCTTCGCCATTCCGATCGTGTTGAGGCAGATCGCGGCTGCCGCGTCATCGCCGATCTCCTCGGCGAGGGCGAGCGCTTCGCGAGCGAGTGCGAGTCCCTCCTCGAGTTTTCGGTCGATGAGGGAGTAGGACCTCGAGACGCTTGCGAGTGCTTGCGCGGTCGAGGCGGAGGGCGGAGCCTCGCGTGCGAGCTTGAGCGCCCGTTCTCGCACTTCCCGTACCGCGGCAAGCTCGCCGCGGTAGAAGAGGTCGCTACTGAGGAGAACGGCCGCCTCGGCAGCGTGTCCGGGATCGCCGTAGGCGATGAAAGCCTCGATCGCCGGCTCCAGGAGCTCCGGGGCATCGTCAGTGCTGGCCAGCCTCCCGGCATAGCCACCTAGGAGCTGGAGGTGGGGGCGCTGCAGATCGTCCGCAGCGGTCAAGGCGAGCGCATCGAGCGCGAGCCTGTGCGCCGCCTCGCCGGCGCCGAGCGAGAGCGCGCGCTGAGCTCCCTCCGCGAAAGCGCGGCGCGCGGGCTCGCGGAGTGCCGTCATGTCCAGCCCCGCGGCCTCGGAGAGCGATAGCGCCTCGTGGTAGTGATTGGCGAGCATCTCGGCGTGATCCTCGGTGCGGTCGCCCGCCAGGGAGGCGAGCCACTCCGCGGCCCGCCGGTGCTTTTCCGCACGCTCGGCGCGCGGGATCTGTCCGTACGCGACATCCCGGACGAGGGCATGGAGGAACGCGTACTGCGTCTCGCCGGCGATCGAGGAGCGGCGGTCGCGGCGGACGAATTCCTTCCGTTCGAGCGCGTGCAGGACACGCTCGTCGGCGCCCGAGAGCGCTCCCGGCCAGAAGACCTTGCCGATCACCGAGGCGTCTTGCAGCAGCGTCTTCTCCTCCGGAGCGAGCCCGTCGATCCGCGCGGCGATCAGTCCCTGCACCGTCTCGGGCAACGCCAGGGCGCCACCCTCGTGCTCGGCGAGCATCCGCGCGTACTCCTCGGCGTAGAGCGGATTCCCCTCCGCGCGCTGCAGCACCGCCCGTTGCGCGTCGGCGTCGAGCACGGCGCGGTCGAGCAGCCGCTGCAGGAGGACGGCAGTCTCCTCGTCGGTGAGCGCGCCGATCGAGAGCATGAAGGCGTTGCGCTTGCCGCCGCCCCAGCCCGGCCTCCGGTCGAGCAGCTCCGGCCGCGCGGTCGCGACGATGAGGAGCGGGACCGTGGTGGCCCAGTCGGAGAGGTGGTCGACGAAGTCGAGCAGCCCGTCGTCGGCCCAGTGCAGGTCCTCGAAGACGAGGACGAGAGGCCGCTGCTCGGCCGCCGCCTCCAGCAGCCGCCGCCAGGCGGCGAACGCCTCCTCGCGCTCGGCGCGCTCTGCGGCTTCGAGGCCTACGAGAGGACGCGTGTAGCGCGCGAGCCAGTCCCGTTCGGCCTCGTCCTCTGTGAGCGCGTCGACCATCGCGTCGAGCTTCTTCTCTGCCGTCGCCGCGTCGTCGGACTCGAGGATCCCGGCATGCGCCTTGACGATCTCGCCGAGCGCCCAGAAGCTCACGCGCTCGCCGTACGGGAGGGAGCGTCCCTGCCGCCAGGAGATGATCTCCTCGTCCGCATCCGTGATCTGGAACAACTCCGCCACCAGCCGGCTCTTGCCGATGCCGGGCACACCCACGAGCGTGACGAGCTGCGCCGACTGCTCCATCCGCGCCCGCGTCAGCGCGTCGGCGAGCAGGTCGCGCTCGCGCTCGCGACCGACGAGCGGCGTGCGTAGCTTCTCCTCCACATCGCTGCCGAGACGCGACCGGGCGCCGAGCGCCTCCCAGACCTTGACCGGCTCGGCTTTCCCCTTGGCCTCTACCGGCGGCGCCTCGCGGTAGTCGATCGCCTGCCGCGTCGCGCGGTACGTGCCCTCGCCGACGAGGATCCCGTTGACCGGCGCCGCCCCCTGCAGCCGCGCTGCGGTGTTGACGACGTCGCCGGCGACCATCGCGTCGCCTTCGCCGGGCTTGGCCCCGAGCGCCACGAGCGCCTCGCCGGTGTTGACGGCGGTGCGGATCTGCAGCTCATCGCCGATCGAGTCGCGGATCGCGAGGGCCGCGCGCACCGCGCGCTCGGGGTCGTCCTCGTGCGCGACCGGTGCGCCGAAGACGGCCATCACGGCGTCGCCGATGAACTTCTCGACCGTGCCGCCGTGCCGCTCGAGCTCGGCGCGCAGCTGTGCGTAGTAGGCCGAGAGCGTCGCGCTGACGTCCTCCGGATCGAGGCCCTCGGCGCGGGCGGTGGAGCCCACGAGGTCGGTGAAGAGGATCGTCACGACCTTCCGTTCCTCGCGCGGTCTCGCCGCCGCGGGGACGAGCGCGGCGCCGCACATCCCACAGAAGCGTGAGCTCTCGGGATTCTCCTGGCCGCAAGCGGGACACGTGACCATGTACGTACGGTAAACCGCTCAGTCGCAGCGGTCGAGTTCGACGCTAGGCTCGCTGCATGGAGCCGTTGGAGCTCTTTCGCCCCGAGACCCGCGCCTGGTTCGAGCGGAACTTCGCCGCACCGACGCCCGCGCAGGACAAGGGCTGGCCTGCGATCGCGGCCGGCGGCCACGTTCTGATCCAGGCGCCGACCGGTTCCGGGAAGACGCTCGCGGCCTTCCTCTCCGCCATCGACCGGTTGACCGCCGAGCCCGGTCGAGGTCTGCGCGTTCTCTACGTGTCGCCGCTCAAGGCGCTCAACTACGACGTCGAGCGGAACCTGCGCGGGCCTCTCGCCGGTCTCCGGTCGGAGCTCCGGGTCGCTGTCCGCACCGGCGACACGCCGCAGAAGGAGCGCGCGGCGATGCTCCGCGAGCCGCCGGACATCCTGATCACGACGCCGGAGTCGCTGTTCCTCTTGCTCACCTCGCGCGCACGGGAGCTGCTGCGGAGCGTCGACACGCTGATCCTCGACGAGGTGCACGCGGTCGCCGGCACGAAGCGCGGCGCCCATCTCGCGCTGTCGGTCGAGCGGCTCGAGGAGCTCGCTGCGCAACCGCCGCAGCGGATCGGCCTCTCGGCGACGCAGCGCCCGCTCGAGGAGATCGGGAAGTTCGTCTCCGGGGGACGCGCGATCGAGCTCGTCGACGCGGGCATGGCGAAGGAGCTGGACCTCGAGGTCGTCGTCCCGGTCGAGGACATGCGCGAGCCCGGAGAGAGCCGCGAGGAGGGGTATGAGGCGCGCTCGATCTGGCCCTCGATCTACCCGGCGCTCGTCGACCTCGTCCGCGCGCACCGCTCGACGATCGTCTTCGTCAACAACCGCCGCCTCGCCGAGCGGCTCGCGCTGCGCCTGAACGAGCTGGCGGAGGAAGAGATTGCCCGCGCTCACCACGGCTCGCTCGCGCGCGAGCAGCGGACGCAGATCGAGGAGGACCTGAAGGCGGGCCGGATCCCGTGCCTCGTCGCAACCTCGTCGCTCGAGCTCGGCATCGACATGGGCGCCGTCGACCTCGTGATCCAGGTCGAGTCTCCGAAGTCCGTGGCGCGCGGCCTGCAGCGGATCGGCCGCGCCGGCCACTCGCTCGGCGAGGTCTCGCGCGGCCGCATCTTCCCCAAGTTCCGCGCCGACCTCCTCGAGTGTGCGGTCGTGGCGCAGCGGATGCGGGACGGCCTGATCGAGGAGACGCAGATCCCGCGCAACCCGCTCGACGTCCTCGCCCAGCACATCGTCGCGATCTGCGCCGACGAGGAAGTCGAGGTGGGCGAGCTGCACGAGCTCGTCCGCCGCGCGTATCCCTTCGCCGATCTCTCGCGCGCGCAGCTCGAGAACGTCCTCGACATGCTCGCGGGCCGTTACCCGTCGGACGAGTTCGCCGAGCTGCGGCCGCGGATCATCTGGGACCGCACGGCGGGAGTCCTCCGCGGCCGGCCGGGCGCGCGGCGGCTGGCCGTCACGAACGCCGGCACGATCCCGGACCGCGGCCTCTTCGGCGTCTTCATCGCCGGGGAGTCCGGCGGCCGCGTGGGCGAGCTCGACGAGGAGATGGTCTACGAGGCTCGCGCCGGCCAGGTCATCGTGCTCGGTGCCTCGTCGTGGCGGATCGAGGAGATCACCCGCGACCGCGTGCTCGTCTCGCCGGCGCCGGGAGTCCCGGGCGCCGTCCCGTTCTGGAAGGGCGAGGGAGTCGGCCGCCCGTACGAGCTCGGCGAGGCGATCGGCAAGTTCGCGCGCGAGCTGCTCGCGGCGCGCGACCCGAAGGTGCCGGATCTCGACGACCGAGCGGAGCGGAACCTGATCGCCTTCCTCCGGGAACAGGAGAAGGCGACCGGCGCGCTTCCGTCCGACCGCACCGTCGTCGTCGAACGGTTCCGCGACGAGATCGGCGACTGGCGCCTCTGCATCCTCACGCCGTTCGGGGCGCGCGTCCACGCGCCGTGGGCGATGGCCGTCGGCGCGCGGCTGCGAGAGTCGCTCGGGCTCGAAGTGCAGTCGATCTGGTCGGACGACGGCATCGCCTTCCATCTGCCTGACGCCGACTCGCCGCCGGCGACGGACCTGCTGATGCTCGATCCGGACGAGCTCGAGGAGCTCGTGCTCGCCGAGGTGGGGCAGACGGCGCTCTTCGGTGCGCGCTTCCGCGAGAACGCGGCGCGCGCGCTCCTCATCCCGCGCCGCCGGCCCGGTGAGCGGACGCCCCTCTGGCAGCAGCGCCTCAAGGCGCAAGGGCTGCTCCAGGTCGCCCGCAAGTACTCGAGCTTCCCGATCGTCCTCGAGACGTACCGCGAGTGCCTGCAGGACGTGTTCGACCTGCCGGCGCTGAAGCGGCTGCTCGGCCGGCTGCGCGCGCGCGAGCTCGACCTCGTCGACGTCGAGACCGCGTCCGCGTCGCCGTTCGCGTCGTCGCTTCTCTTCGACTACATCGCCACCTACATGTACGAGGACGACACGCCGCCCGCGGAGCGGCGTGCACAGGCGCTCTCGCTCGACCGCGACCTGCTGCGCGAGCTGCTCGGCCAGGAGGAGCTGCGCGAGCTGATCGACCCGGCCGCGCTCGCCGAGGTCGAGGCGTCGCTGCGTCCGTTCCCGCAGGATCCGGAACGGCTCCATGACCTGCTTCGCCTGCGCGGCGACCTCTCGAGCGGCGAGTTCGACGAGGCGCACGCGGCGATTCTCGAAGCCGAGCGCCGCGCGATCCGCGTCCGCGTCGGCGGCGAGGAGCGGCTGGCTGCGGTGGACGATGCGGGCCGGTATCGCGACGCGCTCGGGGTCGTGCCCCCGTCGGGCCTGCCCGCCGTGTTCCTCGAGCCGGTGCCGGACGCACTGCGCTCGCTCGTCGCGCGCTGGGCGCGAGGGCGGGGACCGTTCACGAGCGCTCAGGCATCGGCGTGGTTCGGCGTCGACGTCGAGGAGGAGCTCCGCGGTCTTGAGCGCGAGGAGAAGCTCGTCCGCGGCGAGCTCCGCCCCGGCGGCAGCGAGCGCGAATGGTGCGATCCCGACGTCCTACGGCGGCTGCGGCGGGCGTCGCTGGCGGCCCTGCGCCGCGAGGTCGAGCCCGTGGAGCCGGCTGCGCTCGGGCGCTTCCTCTCCAGCTGGCACGGGATCGACCGCCGCGCGTCGCTGCGCGAGGCGCTGATCCCGTTGCAGGCGCTCGCGCTGCCCGTGGCCCTCTGGGAGGCGGAGGTGCTGCCGCGGCGCGTTCCCGATTACAGGGCCGAGCAGCTCGACCAGCTCTGTGCCTCCGGCGAGCTGGTCTGGGTCGGAGCCGGCCTCGACCGTGTGGCCGTCTTCTTCCGTGACGACGCGCCGCTCCTCGGGCGTCCCGCCGGGACCCCGCTGCCGGAAGGCGAGGTTCACGATGCGATTCGCGCCGCACTTGCGGGCGGCGCGCTCTTCTGGGACGGGCTCCTCTCCGTGACGGAGGTCGACGCCGAGACAGCGCTACCCGCGCTCTGGGATCTCGTCTGGAGCGGCGAGGTGACGAACGACTCCTGGTCGCCGCTGCGGGCCGAACGGCGCTACCAGCCTCCGCGGCCCGACCGGCGCGCGCGGCGCTTCTCCCGCGCGCGATCGCAGCGCCCGACTGCGACCCAGGGACGCTGGTCGCTCGCGGCCGAGCTCTTCGCCGGCGCCGAGCCCGATCTGCGCGCGCTCGCAGAGCTCCTGCTCGAGCGGCACGGCATCGTCACCCGCGACTCCGTCCGCGCCGAGGGGATCGCAGGCGGCTACAGCGCGGTGTACGGGGAGCTGCGCGCGCTCGAGACGCTCGGCTCCTGCCGGCGGGGCTACTTCGTGGAAGGACTCGGCGGCGCGCAGTTCGCGCTCGGCGGAGCCGTGGAGCGCCTGCGCGAGCTGCGGCCGCGCGAGGACGACGAGCCGGAGCCGCTCGTGCTCGCCGCCGCCGATCCGGCTCAGCCGTACGGCGCCGTCCTGCCGTGGCCGAAACGCGCCGGAGCGCGCGCCGCCCGCGTGGCGGGAGCGCACGTCGTCCTGCTCGGCGGCGAGCCGGCGCTGTTCGTCGAGCGCGGCGGCCGGTCGCTCGTCCCGCTGCGGGAGCCCGACGAAGAGTGGTTACAGCCTGCGCTCGCGGCGCTCGTCGGCTTCGTCAAGCGGGGCGGCGCGAAGCGCCTCGCGGTCGAGCGCTTCGACGGCGAGCCGGTGACGGAGACGCTCGTGATGCCGTTGCTCGTCGAGGCCGGCTTCCTCGCCGGCCCGCGGCGCGCGGTGCTGCGCGCCTAGAGCGGTCGGGACGGAACAAGCACACGCCTCGACGGGCCGTGTCTGGTGCCAGGCACCGGACATGGCCGAAGCGCCGCCGAACCGGAGTGGAACAGCTCTTGCTCGCCGAAGCCGTCGCTTCGAGACACGTCCGGTGCCTGGCACCGGACGTGTCTGGTGCGGACTCCTCTGGTGCTGTCCTCGCGGAAGGCCGGGAGGCTGCGGGTCTTCAGGCTCGTTCGGCCTCCGCGACGAGCAGCCGGATCAGGTCCCCGGCACCGAGCTCGCGCGCCCGCGCCGCGCCGGTTCCGCCCATGAACAGCGGTCCCTTCTCGGCCGAGACCTCGCGCTGCTCGGGGAACGGCGAAGGAGGCGGCCCGGCCATCAGCTCCTCGAGCACCGGCGTCCGGGCCGCCCGCATCGGCCGGCCGGTGTATGCGTCGGTGACGACGGTCTCGAGCGCGCGAAGCGCCTCCAGATGCTCCCGCGGCCGACCGGCCTCCGGCGTGAAGAGGAAGGCGGTCCCGAGCGAGACTCCTGCCGCCCCGAGCCGGAGCATCTCGGCGATCCCGACTCCGTCCACGATCCCGCCGGCGGCAACGACGGGCACCGAGACCGCGTCGACGCAGGCGGGCACGAGCTCGGCGAGGGGCACGAGCGGAAAGCCGTCGAGGAACGAACCGCGGTGGCCGCCGGCCTCGGCTCCCTGCACGACCACGGCGTCCGCTCCCGCCTGCTCGATCGCCCGCGCTTCCTCGGCCGTCGTCGCCGTCCCGAGCACGACGATGCCGGCGTCTCTCAGCGGAGCCTGATCGGCGATCCCGAAGGCGATGCTGCAGACCGCAGGCCGCTCTTCGAGCACCACCTCGAGGCTCTCGTCGCGCAGGTAGGGCGGCGCGAACAGGTTGACGGCGAAGGGGCGATCGGTGGCGCCGCGCACCCTGTGGATCTCGGCGCGCAACTCGCCTGGGGAAATGGTCGCTCCCGCGACCGAGCCGAGCGCTCCGGCGGCGGAGACCGCCGCGGCGAGCGCGGGCGGCGCATTGTTCGCCATCGGGGCCTGCACGATCGGGTACTCGACGCCGAGCAGCTCGCAGAGCGGCGTGTCGAGCAGGCTCACGCCTCGACGAGCTTGTAGCCCGAGCCGCGCACCGTCAAGAGCCGCTCCGGCTGGGTGGGATCGCGCTCGATCTTGCGGCGGAGGTTCGAGATGTGCACCTCGCAGGCGTGCTCGTCGCCGACGTGCTCGCTCGCCCACAGGTGCTGCATCAGCTCGCGACGCGAGACGACCGATTCCGGCTGCTCGGCGAGGAGCGAGAGGACCTTGAACTCCGACAGCGTGAGGTGGACGCGTTCGCCGTCGACGAGCACCTCGTGCCTGCCGAGGTCGATCTGGAGGCCGCCGAGCTTCCGCACGGTCGCGCCGCCGATCGCGCGGTCGAGCTCGCGGCGCCGCAACATCGCGCGCACGCGGCTGAGCAGCTCGGCGCTCGAGAACGGCTTCGTCACGTAGTCGTCCGCGCCGAGCTCGAGCCCGAGCACCCGGTCGGACTCCGCGTCGCGGGCCGTCAGCATCAGGATCGGGACGTCGCTCTCCGCCCGCAGCGCGCGGCACACCTCGACGCCCGACATCCCGGGCAGCATCACGTCGAGGACGACGAGCGCATACCGGCCCGAGCGGCCCGACTCGAGCGCCGACCCCCCGTCCCGTTCCTCGTCGACCACATAGCCCTCGCGCCGCAGCGTGAAGGCGACGACGTCCCGTACCCCCGCGTCGTCGTCGACGAGCAGGATCCGCTCGCCGTTTCCGCTCGCGACGTTCACGCCGCGGGCACCTTCTCCCGCACTCGCGCCGGCGCGAGCAGGATCCGGAAGACCGTCCCCTCGCCCGGTGAGGAGTCGAGCTCGATGCGGGCGCCGAGCGTTCGCACCGACTCCCGCACGATCGCGAGCCCGAGGCCGAAGCCGTGGGCGTCGCGCTCGCCGCGGTAGAAGCGATCGAAGACATGGCGTTGCACCTCGGGGCTGATACCCGGGCCCGAGTCCTCGACCTCGATCGTGACGGTGTTCCCGTCGCCGTAGGCGCGGAGGACGACCGAGCCGCGCGCCGTGTGCTTGGCGGCGTTCTCGCCGAGATTGCGCAGCGCCTGCTCGAGCAGGTCGCGGTTCGCCTCGACCGCGAGGCCGTTCGCGACCTCCACGTCTACCGCGACGCCGGCGTGGGGCTGGAGGCCGGCCGCGACGTCGCGAAGGAGCGGAGCAAGCTCGACCGCCTCGACGCGGGGCTGCTCCTGCCCGGAGTGCGCGCGTGCCAGCGTCAGCATCGCGCGGGCGAGCCGCGCCAGCCGGCCGGCCTCGCGCTCGATGTGGCCGAGGAAGCGGTCGCGCTCGACCGCGTTCTCCTTCGCGCCGGCCTGGAGCACCTCGACGGCGCCGATGATCGTCGTGAGCGGCGTCCTGAGCTCGTGCGCCGCGTTCGAGACGAACTCGCGCTCGGCGAGCTCCCGCCGCTCTTGCTCGGTCAGGTCGTCGACGACGAGCAGCGCCCAGTCGGTCTCGGGCTGCGACGGAATGCCGACGACGCCGTACGCGTGCTGCTCATCCGGCGTCACGTGCACCTGGGTGACCGTCGCGCGCTCGTCGAACAGGCCCTGGGCGAAGTCGCGGAGCCCGAAACCCTGCCACGGCTCCGGCAGGGCGTCTCCCTCCCGCAGGCGCCCGCCGAGGATCCGGCGCGCCTCGGTGTTCGCGAAGTGGACGACGAGGTCCTGGTCGATCGTGAGCACTCCCTCGTGGAGTCGCTCGAGCAAGAGTCGCAGCCGGTCGCGCTCGGCCTCCAGGCGGCGGAAGCCGCGGCGCAACTGGCGGCGCATTCGTTCGAAGCTGTGGGCGAGGAGCCCGAACTCGTCGCGGAAGCGGTAACGCAGCGGTGTCTCGAAGTCGCCCTGCGCGATCGCCTCCGTCGCGGCGGTCAGCCGGCGCAGCCGCAGGGCGATGAGCTGCGCGAAGAGGAGGCCGACGATGACGCCGATCACGCCGGCGATGACCCCCGCGCGCAGCGCCTCGCCGTTGACCGTGTCGATGGCCTCGGCGGTCGCCGGCTGTGGGCTGATCGCCACGAGCACCTCGCCGCTGTGGTACGGGATTGCCGCCACGAACGTCCCTCCGTCGGATGTCCCCTTGGCGAAGTTGCCGCCGGCGGCCGCGGAGCTCACGGCCTCGCGCACGAGAGGCGACGCGGCGGGCGGGGCACCGGTCGGTGAAAAGAGCTCGAGGCGGACGTTGCCCTCCAGCTTGCCCGCCACCTGGTCGAGGGTCGCCGGCGTGACGTTCTTCCGGGCGGCTGCCTGCGCGTCGTGCAGCGCGACCCTCTCGGCGTGATCGCGGAACGCGTTCTCCGAGCGGTCCGAGAACTGGGAGACCACGATCGCCGTCGACGTCGCCGCCACCACGGCGAACGCGACGCCGAGCCACCAGCGAACTCCGATGAAGGGCTTCGGCACGGCTCAATCGTAGGCTTCGCGGGGTGCCGGAAGGGGATGCGTCGGGTAGGAGGCAGCGCGCCGCCGTCGTAGGAGAGCCGGATGCGCGCGCCGCACCTCCACGACACGCTCCGTCGCTTCTGCCTCGGCGCCTTCGCCGTCTTCACGCGCGAGCTCGAGGACGGCGTCGACCTCCCGTTCGCCTTCGAGGAGCACGGCACGTACGGCCGGCCGACGCTCTACGAGTACCGCCCGCTCGTGCGCGGCTTCGTCGAGGCGCGGGCCGAGCGGCTCTTCGCGCGGGTCGACGTGCAGGACGCCGTCGCCGACCTGCTGCGCGAGCCGGCGGCGAGGATCTTTGCCCACGCTCACGAGGGAGACGTGCGAGACGAGCCCCGCGCGGTCTACCGCAGCGTGCTCGTGCCGCTTCTCGTGCGCACCGCCGAGGGCTGCGGCGGCTTCGACTGGGACGACTCCGCCTTCGCGCGCGCGTACGAGGAACTCGAAGGCTCGCTCTACGGCGAGGGTCATTCGTACGGCGCAGTGGCGCCGCTGATCGGCCTCTCCGTCGGCACGCAGATCGAGCTCGGCGACGGGATCCGCGTGCGGGTGGCCGCCACGGGCGAGCTCGCGGCGATGTGGCCCGAGGCCGCGGGGTTGCTGCCGCGGAACTTCGGCCGCGAGCCGGACCGGATCTGCGTGCTCGAGCTCGAGCGCTCGCTCACGAGCGGGGCGGACGAGGCACCCGACGCGCCGGGCGAGCTGGCGGACGCGGTCACGGCGATCCGGCTGGCCACCTCGGCACCGGTCGCCGCGGGACCGGTCCTGTTCGAGCGGCTCGACTGGCGGCCGTACGGGATCCGCCCGGTTCTGCCGATCGCGGCGACCGCTCCTCCCGGCGAGCCGACGCGGCTCGATCCCTTCCGCGCCTCGGTGGCGAGCGACGTACGGGTCCGGCTCGCCGTAGCGGACGACGACGCGCGCCTCGGCGACGCTCTCGACCGCTGGGAGCTGGCGCTCTTCCAGTCCGAGCCGTTCCGCGGCGAGCAGCTCCGTCATGCGCTCGAGGCCGCGCTCGGCGAGGGTGACGGAGCCTGGGCCGCCGCGATGCGCGGCGCCGCCCTGCTCGGCGCGACCCCGGCGGAGCGCGCCGACCTCGCCGAGAAGCTGCGCGAGCCGAGCTGCGAGCTCGTGCGTCGCCTGCTCGTCGCGGTTCTCCTGCACGAGGACCGGCGCGCGCTCGTCCGCGACCTCGACGAGGCGCTGCTCGGCGCCACTGGCGCGGTCGCAAGCCTCCAGCAGCGCGCGAGCTAGCCGGCACAGACACGTCACGAGTTGTCGCCTACCTTCGAGGCATGGAGGAAGCGCGAGCGGTTCTGGCCCGGCTGGAGCGAATCGAGGCTCTCGAGCGCGAGGGCGCCGGGGTGCCGTCGCTCCTCGCTGAGCTGCGGGAGCTGGTGCGCGAAGCGACCGAGTGGGCGGAGCGGGAGCGCGATCCGCGCGCTCGGGCGGCGGCGGCGGCGCTCGTCGAGGCCGGGAGTCACTCGTGAGGCTGCTTGTCGCCACGGTCGCCTTGATCGCAGGCCTGGCGTCGTTCCCGGCGGTGGCCCTCGCGGCGCCCTCGCCGGTCACGGCCTGGTACGTCTACGGCTCGTCGCCTTCCGAGCTCGCGTCGTATGCCTACGAGCGCGGCTGCGACTTCGCCCAGAGCCAGCCGGGCAACGGGCTCCGCCTCCTGCTGCTCGACTTCGGGGCCGCGCGGAAGCTGAGCTCGAGCACCTGGGGAGCGGTCGACTTCAGCAACACGACCTTCTCGAACTCCGACATCCTGGCCGCCCTCAAGCGAGCCGCCGACGGGTACCACAACTGTCACGTCCGAGGCTCCGTGGACATCCTCTACGGCAACAGCAACTACCACATGTCCGGCTCCGGCATGTCGAACACGGACGCTTGGTACGCGGGGTATCACCAGTCGGACCGCTCCCAGGATCTCTTCGACTACCAGACGTCGAAGGGCTACGACAGCCAGACGTCTGACGCCGCGTCCGACATGGAGCCGAGCTGGGACGGCCAGCTGATCACGAAGCAGCTCGTGAACGGCGACGCGGGGCACGGCTGGGCTCTGTACTACGACTTCGGCTCGGCCGACGGTTGCCCGCAGAGCGGGAGCAGCGACGGTCCGTGCAACAACGGCTGGCACGCGAGCGACGTCGGTTACGTGTCGTTTCACGGGCTGGCGATGTCCCTCCCGGAGATCTACTACAGCGCCCTCGCGAACCAGTGGACCGTCGTGCGGAAGCTGTGGAACGGGAGCGGCGACTACTACTTCGCCGGTGTGACGGCTTCGACCGGCGTCGGGCTGTCACCGACGGCGGCGTGGAACACCCTCAACGCACTGAACAGCGGCCTCGTCGACTCGGAGATCGCATGCTTCGGCTGCTGAGCGTGAAGAAAGCTGTCGCTGCGCTCGCCGGCCTGGCGGTGGCGGCAGGAGGCGGCTTGGCAGTGGCTGCTGCGATCGGCAGCGGCGCCCCCGCCGACAAGGCTGCGGCGCTCGGGCGTCACGTCTCGGTCGCCAGCACCGACTCGAACACGGAGCAGGTTGCGCCTCCCGAGTGGGCGCCGCAGCCGATCCCGGCCCGGATGCTCAGTCCCGGTGTGCCCGTCCCGATCCCTCCGTCGGTCCTGCAGATGCGGAACGGATGGCTCGTGAGCGACGGCACCACGCTCGTCGCGGTCTACGCCGGCGCCGCGGGCGACGATCCGTCGGCCGGGCGTCTCGTGATCGTTCGCCAGGACCTCGTCGCCGGGCAACAGACGGTGCGCACGGTCGACGCGGGACCGACCGGCGCGCTCGCGATCGCCGCTGCTCCGCTCGGCAGCTCGGTCGAGAGGTCGGCGCAGACGGGAATCATCCGCATCCGGACCTCCGCGGGCCGAGCGCTCTTCCTCGACCTCGCCACGGGAATGGTCGGTGGCGGATGACTCACCTGTGCTTACGCGACCCTCACGAATCGCGAGTACCGTGGCTCGCCTATGGTCGGCCCAATCGAGTGACTCAGCTTCATACTGGTTCAGCCGATAGCACCGTTGCAACTGCGGTGATGCGGCTTCTCTCCAATCGGAAGATTCAACTCGTCGTGAACGGCGGCTTCGGGCTCGTGCTGCTGGGCGTGGCGATCGTCAGCGTTCGCCACTTCGTCGGCGCCGGCTGGCCGATTCACCACGCCGACCCGCTGCTCGTCACCTGCGCAGCCCTCCTCTTCCTCGCCGCCTACGCCTTCAAAGCGTGGGGCTGGCAGCGGCTCTTCCACGCGAGCGAACGGCCGACCGCCGACGCCCTCGCCTTCGCGGGCGGTGCCGCGTGCGTCGGCGGGATCGCCCTGCCGGGCCGCGTCGACGACGCGGTCCGCATCGCAGTCGTGAAGCGCTATCCCGGTACGAAGGCGGGGATTGGGACCCTCGGCTTGAGCCTGCTCGTGCTCGGCATGCTCGACAACGCGGCGCTCACACCGATGGCGTCGGTCGCCGCGGCCGGCTCGAGCCACTGGACGACGCGTGCCGGCTTCGCCGTCGTCGCCGCAGCCGGGGTCGCCGCAGCCGCGGTCGTGGCGTTCCTGCCTCGGATCGCCCGGCTCCCATTCGTGGCCCGTCGCCGGGTCGGTCGCTGGCTCGCCGAGCACACGCATTGCACGAAGGAGGCATGGGCGGCCTGGCTCCTCATCTCGATCTCGTGGAGCCTCCGCGGCCTCGCCGTCTTCCTGCTCCTCAACGCGCTCTCGATGCCGGGCTCGTACGTGCTCGCGCTTGCGTTCCTCGTCGCCTCCGCCGCTTCCGCAGCTCTCCCGATCGCCCCCGCGGGCGCCGCGACCCAGGCGGGCGCCGGCGCAGCGATCCTCGTGCTCGGCGGGGTCGGCACGGCGGACGCCGTTGCGTTCTCGGTTGCTGTCCAGGCGCTGGTCATCGTGACGGGTGCTGCCGTGATGCTCCTCATCGGCTCCTGGCAGCTGGCGCTTCGGCTGAGCGCCTCGCGCGCGGCACGCGCCGCGGCCGCCGCGGCCTAGCCGGACGCAGCCGCGGCTTCCGCGCTGCTCTCGACGAAGTCCTGCTGCCGCACGAGCACGAAGGCGAGGATCGCGCCCGCGAAGAGGACGACCGCGGAGACGAGCAAGATCGTGTTCAGGCCGCTGATGAAGGCCGAGTGATCGAGGTCGAAGGGGTGCCCAGCCCTGACTAGAGGGCTGGCGCCGGATGCGATTGCCTGCCCCAACTGGCCGGCGCTCCGGTGCGGCACGCCGTCCGACTCGAGCTGCGACACGATTTGGCTCTGGAAGATCGCGCCGAGCGCGGCGATACCCGTGGCGATCCCGACCTGCCGGAACGTGTTGTTGATCCCGGAGGCCATTCCCGCCCGCCGAGGCTCGACGACGCTGACCGACGTGGAGGCGAGCGGCGCGTTGACGAGCCCGATCCCGATGCCGCCGACGATGAAACCGGCGAGCAGCGTCGTCCAGGTCGAGCCGAGAGTGATCCCGTGCATAAGCAGCAGCGCGACGCCGATCACCGCGAGCCCGCCGCCGAGCAGGATCCTCACGGGGATCCGCGTCGAGAGCCTTCCTGCGATCGGCGCGACGACGAACGAGACCAGGGAGAGGGGCAGGAAGATCACGCCTGTCTTGACAGCCGAGTAGCCGAGCACGTTCTCGAGGTAGAGCGGCAGGAACAGGAACTGCGCGAACATCCCCGACGACATCGCGAAGGCCGTGATCTGCGCGCCGGTGAACGTCGGTACGCGGAAGAGCCGGACGTCGAGCATCGGAGCCCGCGAGCGCAGCTCGATCGCGACGAAGCCGGCGAGGAGCACCGCCGCCGCGGCGAAGAGGCCAACGACACGACCACTCGACCAGCCCCACTCGGCGCCCCGGAAGAGCCCTAGCACGAGGGCGAACAGCCCCCCGGTCCAGGTCACCAGCCCGGGCAGGTCGACGCCTCCGTGCTCCTCGTTCCGAGACTCGTGCAACTCGCGGATGCCGGCCGCGACACACGCGATCCCGATCGGGATGTTGACGAAGAAGATCCAGCGCCAGCCGACGTACGTGGTCAGCGCGCCGCCCACGAGCGGGCCGATCGCCACCGCCATCCCGACGGTAGCGCCCCAGATCCCGAAGGCCGTGCCACGCTCACGGCCGTGGAACTCCTGCGAGATGATCGCCAGCGAGACGGCGAACATCCCCGCGCCGCCGATGCCTTGCGCACCGCGCGCCAGGATCAGCCAGAGCGGCGACTGCGCGGCGCCGCAGAGCGCCGAGGCGCCGGTGAAGAGCGCGATCGCCACCAGGAAGACCCGCTTGCGGCCCATGAGGTCGCCGAGCGAGCCCGCGTTGAGCATCGTTGCTGCCAGGGTGAGCGCGTACGCATCCACGACCCATTGCAGATCGGTGAAGGAGGTGTTCAAGTCCTTGTCGATCTGCGGCAGCGCGACGTTGACTACCGTGATGTCGAGGAGCAGCATGAAGACCGCCACGCACACCACGATGAGAACGCGCCACTTCCGCTCCATTCCGGGGAAACTAATCGAGAAGGAGTCGACTACGGCGCTACGAAAGGTCAGCAGGGATGGCGCTCACGCGGTTACTAGCTCGTCCGCTCGCGCGGACAGCGGATAGCGGTCCGGCAATGGCCCGGGTAATCGCCTTTGCCAACCAGAAGGGTGGAGTCGCGAAGACGACGACGACCCTCAACCTCGGCGTGGCGCTCGCCGAGCAGGGCCGGCGCGTGCTCGCGGTCGACCTCGACCCGCAGGGCAACCTGACGATGTCGCAGGGCTGGAACCCCGACGAGATCGACCGCTCGATGTTCGACGTCCTCTGCCACCGGCTGCCGATCACCGAGATCGTGCGCACGAACGAGCTCGACGTCGCCGTCTCCTCGATCGACCTCGCCGGTGCCGAGCTCGCCCTCGCCTCGATGATCGGGCGCGAGCGCGCGCTCGAGAAGGCGCTCATGCCCGTGCGCGAGAACTACGACTTCGTCCTGATCGACACGCCGCCGTCGCTCGGCCTGCTCACGATCAACGCACTCGTCGCCGCGGACGGCGTGATCGTCCCCGTCCAGTGCGAGTACCTGTCGCTGCGCGGGCTCGTCCAGCTCGAGAACACGCTTTCGATGATCCGCGAGAACCTCAACCCGAACGTCGGAATCCAGGGGATCCTCGCGACGATGTTCGACCGGCGGCTCCTCCACTCGCGCGAGGCGGTCGAGATCCTGAAGGAGAATTTCGGCGACCTCGTCCTCAACACGAAGATCCGCAAGACGGTGCGCTACGCGGAGGCGCCGGTGAAGGGGCAGTCGATCTTCAAGTACGACTCGACCGGCGAAGCAGCCGGGATGTACCGTGACCTGGCGAAGGAGGTGCTCGATGGCGCGTCGGCGCGCCAGCATGCGTGAGGGCCCGCTAGCTGAGCTGTTCCGGGCGACCGAAGCAGCGCAGAAGCAGGCGGAGCAGAGCGGCGAGGCCGAGCAGCAGCCCGCCGACGACGCCGCCACCGCCGCGCCGGAAGCGCCGGCCGAGCCGGACGAGCGCACGGTCGAGCACGTCCCGAGCTGGGAGGAAACAGGCGTCGAGACTCCGATCCCGGAGCCGCCGACTCCGTCGCCGGACCCGCAGCCTGGACCGCCTCTGCCCGATCCGCAGCCTCCGGCCCCGACGCCTGATCCCGACCCGCTGCCCCCGGTCGAGCTGCCGCCGGCCTCGCGCTACCTCGAGCCGCTCCCGGAGTCGCCCGCGCGGTTGCACCGGACCGGCGCCGAGACCGGTGCCTATCTCGCGGTGATCAAAGTCGTAGGCGTCGGCGGCGCCGGTCTCAACGCCGTCAACCGGATGATCGACGCTGGCATCAGCCAGGTCGAGTTCATCGCCGTCAACACCGACATGCAGCAGCTGCGCACGAGCGACGCTCCGGTCAAGATCCACATCGGGCGCGAGCTCACCCAAGGCCTCGGCTCCGGCGCCGACCCCGACGTCGGGCGTCGCGCGGCCGACGAGGCGTACGACGAGCTGAAGCAGGAGCTGCGCGGCTCGGACATGGTCTTCGTCGCGGCCGGCGAGGGTGGAGGCACCGGCTCGGGAGCCGCACCCATCGTGGCGCGGATCGCGCGCGAGATCGGCGCGCTCACGGTCGGCATCGTCACCACGCCCTTCAAGTTCGAGGGCACGAAGCGCCGCAGCCAGGCCGAGCAAGGGATCGCCGAGCTGCGCAGCGCCTGCGACACGACGATCGTGATCCCGAACGACCGGTTGCTCGAGGTGCTCGAGCGGTCGACGTCGATGCTCGACGCATTCAAGGTCGCCGACGACGTCCTCCGCCAGGGCGTCCAGGGGATCTGCGACCTGATCACGATGCCCGGCCTGATCAACCTCGACTTCGCCGACGTGCGCACGATCATGTCCGACTCGGACACGGCACTCATGGGCATCGGCTTCTCCTCCTCGACCGGCGACGGGCGGGCGAAAGAGGCTGCCGAGCGGGCACTGCGCTCGCCGCTCATCGACGCCGAGATCACCGGTGCGCGCGGCATCCTCCTCTCGATCGCGGGAGGCGACGACCTGACGCTCGTCGAGGTCAACGATGCCGCCGAGGTGATCCGTGGAGCCGCGACCGACGACACGAACATGATCTTCGGCGCGACCGTCGACGACCGCCTGGACGGTCAGGTCTGGGTGACGGTCGTCGCGACGGGCTTCGGCGGCCGCGGCCGCCGGCCGCGAGGCGACGCCTGGACGGCTCCGGCCGAGCAGCAGCGTCGTCCGCAGGGCGAGGGCGGCGACCTCGACGTGCCCGAGTTCCTGAAGAACTGACGCGGCGTCCACCGGTGGACCCGTATCTCGCCATCGCCTCGAAGCGCGACGAGCGCGCCTACGCAGAAACGGCGATCCCGGAAGAGGTCCGGCACCGGATCCTCGACTCGGGCCGCCTCTCGGGCAGCTCGAGGAACCGGCAGCTCTGGGAGTTCGTGGTCGTCTCGGGCGGGGAGCAGGCCCGCCTCGCCGAGGCGGTCTATGCGCCGGAGAATGTCGCCTCGGCGGCGCTCGTCGTCGCGATCGTCGGCGAAGCGGGAGCCTTCGACACCGGCCGCTGCGTGCAGAACATGATGCTCGGGGCGTGGGGTGACGGCGTCGTCTCGTGCCCGAACGGAATCCGCGACGCCGCTGCGGCGGCGCAGATCTGCGGCGGCGACGTGCGCGCGATCGTCTCGTTCGGCTACCCGGCGCGGCCGCACGACCCGGACAGCCGCAGTGCGGAGGAGTGGTCGGCGCGGGCCAACCGCAAGCCGCTCTCCGAGCTCGTCCGCGAAGTTGGCTAGGCTGGCCGACCCCGCCCTCCTAGTAACAGTCTGTTACAAGGTTGGACAGTGGGCCATGGGGACGCGTCGGCGCTCCAACCTCCAAGGGTGCCAAGACACTTAGTAACAGTCTGTTACTTGGAAGGCCGTGGCGTTTGGGGACAGCTGGGGGCCGTGCCGTCGAAGGCGTCGACCAGGCTGGTCGGGTCGACGTCGAATCCGATCCGCACCGTTGCCGGACCGCCGGTCCGCAGCTGCAGCATGCCGCCGTCGGCGCGGGTGAGGCAGCCGGTGGACGCGTGCCAGTACGGCGACCAGCGGACCGCGACCCGATACGTCCCGCTGCGCGCGACCCGGATGACGAGCCGCGACTCGCGGAGCGCGAGCACCGCCGGCCGGCCGGGACCGGTCACGATCGGCTGCGGCCGTGGGACCGCGTAGATCGAGACCGAGGGCGTGGCGAAGACGCGCCGCACTCCGGTCTCGCCGCTCCTCACGAGCCTCGCCTCGTGCCGCGAGCTGTGATCCGGCGGGGCGTCGGTCAGAACGACGTACGCAACGCCGAGTCGACGGAGCCACGTGACGTACTCCCCGGGAGTGAACCGGTGGTACAGGAGGCTGGCGACGGGATGGTCGTCCTGCCGGAACCAGCCGCGTACGAGCGGGATGTTCGCTCGCGCGAGATAGAGCGCCGGCCAGTGGTCGACCGTGTCCACGGCCTCCACGCGGTAGCCCGGCCGCAGGTGCGTCTGCAGATAGGAGACCGGAGCGGGCCACACCTTCGCGTTCGCGGAGCGGTCGGCCGTGCTGCTGGCCCAGGCGCTCGCCAGCGGGAAGACGTTCCAGGCGGCCGCGAGCCCCACCGCCACCAGCACGGGCGGCAGCGGGCGCCAGCGCCGAAGCGCCGCGACCAGCAGCGTGATCGGGAGGGCGACGAGGCGCACGCGCGCGATGTCGTGGCCGAGCCCCGTCGGGATCACGTAGATCGCGACGACGGCCACGAGATAGACGGCGAGGACACCGCGCAGGCTCTGCGCCCGTTCGAGTCGCCACGTCAGCGCGAGCAGGAAGACGCAGAAGGCGACTGCCTGGACCGCCTCCGCCGCGGGAAACCCGAGGGTGCCCACCGGAAACAGATGCACCGTGACCAGCTCCGCCGCTGCCGCGACCGCCACGGCAGCCGCCGGCACTGCGGCGGCGCGCAGTTGCAGAACGCGATGGCGACCGACTGCGATCCCGGCCAGTACGACGACGAGCAGGACGAACGCCACGGGGCTTGCCGCGAGCGTGAGGATGATCAACGCCGCGGCGGGCCAGCGTCGCCCTGCCTGCAGCGCGAGCAGGCAGAGCAGCGCGAGCAGGACGCCGAGCGCGAGCGGAAGCTCGGCGGCCAGGATCACACCCGGCCACAAGACCGCGAAGCAACGGCTCGCCCAACGCGCTGCAGAACCCCACTCCCGTTCGAGCAGGCGGGCGAAGGCGCCGGCGGCGAGCGCGACGGAGAGCACCGACAGCAGTCCGATTCCGAGGAGTGCGGCGAGCGGGTAGTAGAGGACGCTGTAGTTGACGAACGCGTAGCGCCCCGCGTACCAGAAGTTGTCCCAGAGCGTGAAGCCGTGCAGCAGGAAGAGGTGGCGCTGATACTCGTGCGCCGCGAGGTCGCCGCCCCGCGGGGCGAGCCACACGAGCAGTGACGCGGTGATTGCCGCGATCCCGGTACAGAGCACGGCCTCGCGCACGAACGGCAGCCGCCACGTCGTGCGTTCGTCGGCGGCGAACGACACCTCCCCCATGGCCGCAAAGCGTACGCTCGGATCATGAGAGGCGCATTGGCAGCCGGTCATTCGCTCACCGCGCAGGCCGGGGCGGATGTCCTGCTTGCGGGAGGAAACGCCGTGGACGCCTGCATCGCGGCGGCCGCCGTCTCGTGGGTGTGCGAGAGCCCGCTCACCGGACCGGGCGGCGGGGGCTTCCTGCTCGTGCACCACGCGGAACCGGCGCGCACGCAGCTGCTCGACTTCTTCGTCGCGTTCCCGGATCGGGCGGGCTCGTCGGACGAGCTCGTCGGGATCGTCGTGGACTACGGCGACTCGCAGCAGACGTTCTTCACCGGCCCGACGTCGGTCGCTGTGCCAGGGGTCGTCCTCGGGCTCGGCGAGGCACATTCGCGCTGGGGATCCATGCCGTGGGCGGAGCTGCTCGCGCCGGCAGCTCGCCTCGCCCGGGAAGGCGTCGTCCTCAACGAGGTGCAGGCCTTCCTCCACCTGATCCTCGACGGGCTGCTGCGCTACTCGCCCGAGGGAGACGCGCTGTACGGGCCGGGTCGCCCGCTCGGGCTCGGGGAGCGCCTGGTCATGCCGGAGCTGGCGGACACGCTCGATCGGCTCGCGGTCGAGGGCGCGGACAGCTTCTATCGCGGCGAGCTCGCGGAGCGGATCGCGGCGCACGTCCCGATCACGCTCGAGGATCTCGCCCGCTACGAGGTCATCGAGCGCCGGCCGCTCGCGGCTTCGTTTCGCGGTGCTGAGCTCCGGACGAATCCGCCGCCGTCGGGCGGCGGCCGCCTGGTCGTGGCCGGCCTCGAGGCGCTCGGGACCGCGGAGGCAAGCCCGCTCGGGATCGTCCGCGCGATGGAGGCGCAGGATGCGATGAGGCGCGCGGAGGCGGTCGGCGGCACGACGCACATCAGTGCCGTCGACGGCAACGGAGACGCGGCGTCGCTCTCCTGCTCGCTCGGCTCGTCGGGCGGCGTCGTCGTTCCGGGCACCGGCATCCAGCTCAACAACATGCTCGGCGAGCTTTACCTCGTCGGCGAGCAGCGCCCGGGCGCACGGATGACGTCTCTGATGGCCCCCTCGCTGCTGTTCGGCGAGCATGGGCCGCGCCTCGTCCTCGGCTCTGCGGGGAGCACCCGGCTCCACGGCGCGATCCTGCAGGTGACGGCGAACGTCGCCGCGCGCGGGCTCGGCGTGGAGGAGGCGGTCGAGGCTCCTCGGATCCACTTCGAGCAGGGCGTCGCGCACTGCGAGGACCCGGCAGCCGCTGACGAGCTCGAGGCGGCCGGTTATCCCGTCGTCCGCTGGCGTGCGCGGAATCTGTTCTTCGGCGGCGTCTCGGCCGTCGAGATCCGGCACGACGGCTCGCTCGCGGGAGCAGGTGACCCACGGCGGGGGGGTGCAGCGGTAGTAGTGCAGGCGTGAGCTTCCAGATTCGCCACGCCGAGCCGTCCGACGCCGAGCAATTGACCCGGCTCGCCGACGCGGTGAGCGCCGAGCCGGAGGGCTGGTTGATCAGCGTCGCCGGAGAGTGGCGGAGCGCGGGCGACGAGCGCCGCTTCCTCAAGGCGCTGCGCCGGTATCCGCACGCGGCCGTCTTCGTCGCGGAGCGCGACGACGAGACGCTCGTCGGCCGTCTCTCGGTTGGACGTGACCCGCATCCCGCGAGCACCCATGTCGCCGACGTGGGCCTGATGGTCGCGCTCGACGCCCGCAGGCAGGGTGTGGGGACGGCCCTCATGCAGGCGGCTGTCGACTGGGCGCGCGAGACCGGCGTCCGCAAGCTCGAGCTGCACGTCTTCCCCTGGAACGAGGCCGCGATCGCGCTCTACGAAGCGTTCGGCTTCGAGCGCGAGGGCTACCGGAAGCGGCACTACCGCCGTGGCAGCGAGCTCGTCGACGCGATCCTGATGGCCTACGAGGTGGTGGAGTAGGAGAACTCCACCGGCACGCCGCCGGCGAGCGTCTGGCCGACGACGCAGTAGCGCTCCGTCAGTTCCAAGAGCTTGTCGAGCTTCTCCCTGGGCTCGTCCGAAGCGAGGTCGAAGCGGAGCCGGATCTCGGTGAAGCCGACCGCCGCCTCGGGGTCGACACCGAGCGTGCCGCGGAAGTCGAGGTCGCCTTCGGCGTGGACGCTGCCCGTCACGCCGAGCTCCATCGATGTCGCCACCGATCGGAGCGTGACGCCGGCGCAGGCGACGAGCGCCTCGAGCAGCATGTCGCCGGAGCACGCGAAAGCGCCGGTGCCTCCGGTGGCGGGATGGAGCCCGGCCTCGACGAGCGCGCGACCGGTGTCGACCTTGCAGGCGATCTTCTCCTCGTCGAGCTTGCCGTCCGCCCGGAGCGTGATGAGCGCGGCCGCGGGCTCCTCGCGGTACTGGTCCTTGAGCGGTTTCTGCACCGCCCGCAGCGCGGCTCTGTCCACGCCCGCATCCTAGAGGGGGCCGGAGATCAGCCGATGCCGGTTGTGTAGGCCGGAATCCGGTCGACGAATTACCGCCGCTTTACAAGCGAGACACGACAATTCGTCCCCGGGAGGGAATCTCGGCAGTACAAACGCACTCGAATCGGAGAGGACTCGATGCGCAAGTTGCTCGTACCACTACTCGCCGTCGCTGCGCTGGCGGCGGCAGGCGTTGCGGCCGGTGGGTCGTCCAAGACGGTGACGATCTCCAAGACCGGCTACACGCCGACGGCAGTCTCGATCGCGACCGGCGACGCGGTGGTCTTCAAGAACGCCGACACCGTCGCCCACACTGTCAAGTTCAATTCGACGAACGGAATGAACTGCGGCGCGGCAGTTCCGCTGGTGATTGCGGCGTCCGGCAGCGCGAGCTGCACCTTCTCGAGCGCCGGGAAGTTCAGGTTCTCGGACGCGGCGAGCAACAAGAAGGCGTTCCACGGCACGATCACCGTGGCGCTCCCGCTTGTCTCCAGCTTCTCGGTCACGCCCAAGGCTGTCGTCTACGGCGCCAAGTCGACGCTCCGCGGCAAGCTCGCCAGCGGTCAGTCGGGCCAGCAGGTCAAGGTCGAGGCACTCGCGTGCGGAGAGACCACGTCGAACGTTGTCGCGACCGTCATGACGACGACGGGTGGCGCATTCAGCTACCAGGCGCAGCCCTCGAAGAAGACGGCGTACACGCTGAGTAACAAGGGCCTCACGGCAGGCGCCGCCGTCGCAGTTGCGCCGAGCCTGCACCTCAGCAAGGTCAAGCGGCACCACTACCAGCTGCAGATTTCGGCAGCTCAGAGCTTCGTGGGCAAGGTTGCGACCTTCCAGCGCTATCGCCCCAAGCTCAAGCGCTGGGTGAAGGTCAAGCGTGTTCCGTTGAAGGCGAGCGCACCGGGGACGGCTCCGACCGTGGTCACCGCGGCGACGTTCCGCTCGGCCATCAAGGCGCAGTTGCGCGTGCGCGTCAGTCTCGGCCCGAAGCAGGTCGGCTCCTGCTACCTCGCCGGCCTGAGCAACAGGATCCGCAGCTGACAGAACGGCGTGAGGAGAGCCGGGGCCGCCCGGCTCTCCCGCGCCGACAGCGGCCGCTCCGCAGGCGATACTGCGAGGGGATGCCGTCGAAGCGCCAGCTGACGGTCGCGGCGGGGTACGTCGCGGCCGCTGTCGTCTACATCGCCATCGGCGTCTGGTTCACGGACTTCCTGCTCTCCTTCTGGGTCGCCCTCGCGTACCTGCTGGTCGTCGTCTGGCTCGTCCCCACAGGGCTGCGGAGAATCTTCTGAGCTGGGCAGCGCACGACCTCGAGCCGTACGTCATTCAGAAGCATCATTCGCGGCTGAAGATCGCGTTCGTGCCGCTCCTGCTCGGCTCCTACGCGCCGGACATGATGAGCAAGTGGTTCGTCTACGGCATCCACATCGGCGGCTGGGACCTGAAGGCGTCGGATCCGGTCCAGTTCCATCGCGGCTGGCCGGGCGTCGGCTTCACGCACTCCCTGCTCTATGGGGTCGTGATCGCGCTCCTCTTCTGGCGTGTGCTGGGGAGCAAGACGTGGGCGGTCAGCTTCCTGATCGGGCAATGGGCGCACGCGATCACCGACACGGGCGACACCGTCGGGACGATGCTGTTCTTCCCGTGGACCGTCCACATCCACTTCGGCGCCTGGGCCTACGCCGGGCAGACCGGCCGGATGACCGACGCCGCCGCCTACTTCAGCGGCCCGGGAGCCGTGTGGGACCTCGTCTGGATCGTGTTCGGGATCTTCAGCTGGCGCGTTCTCACCCGCTCGTACTTCGAGGAGCACGTATTCACCGCTGACGCGTTCTGGGGCAGGGCGAACCGGGTCGTCCCGATCGCCGTGCTCCTCATCGCGTACCGCGCCGCGTTCTTCTACGGCACGTGCCGCTGGATCGCCTGGAGCCTGTGGGCGCACGTCGTTCACCACTACCCCTACGACATCTCGTGGGGCGGTCCGCACTGGGTGAACGCCGCGTACTCGCCGCCCCTGACCTGGACTCAGCTCCTGGGGATCGGCGCCATCGTCGGCGCCGGGCTGGCGATCGCCTTCACGTCTCGGCTCGAGTTCGGCAAGAAGAGCTGGGCCGCGATCCGATCGAAGACCTGACGGGCAGTCGACCGTCGACTGCTCGTTGGAGGGCGTCAAGAAAGCGGGTCGGGGCGCAGCGCCCGGCGGTGGAGGATCCCGCCTCCGGCCAGGAGCAGCAGGATCACGCCGCCGAGAACGACGCCGGCCCACCAGGGCCCGGGTGGCGTGGCGGCCGTGCCTGCAGCGGCTACTCCGAGCGACTCGGCCAGCGGTTCGATCGTCAGCGGCGACGGGAAGCCGGGGAGGAAGGCCGTGGACTCCGCCGGCTTGGTCCCGCTGAGTAGGTGTCGGCGGAGTGAACCGCTGACGATTCGCTTCGCGCCGACGTATCCGTCCGCCAACCTGGGCTCGCCGAGGTTGTCGATGCGGACGAACGAGCCCGTGTGCGGCGCGTCGATGATGTAGCCGTCGTCGACGTAGATCCCGACGTGGCCGGGCGACTTGCGCGTGCCGTCCGAGCCGACGAAGAAGACGAGGTCGCCCGGCTGGAGCCGGTTCGGCGCAACCCAGACGGCGTTCGGCGAGTACCACTGCGACGCCGCATAGTGCGGCAGCGAGACGCCGAGCTTCCCGAACACGTACTTGACGAGGCCCGAGCAGTCGAAGCCCATCGCCGGGCTCGCGCCGCCCCACTGATACGGGACGCCGAGGTACTTCAGCGCAGTCGAGACGACGGGGTTGTCGCGCGCGGCGTGGGTGAGACTGTCGACCGTAAGGGGGGAGGGCGACGCTGGGAAGTCGGGCGTCGGCCTCCGAGCCGGTTGCTGGTGCTTCCTCGAGTCATCGGTCTTCCCCGCCTGAGACGAACGAGATGAGCCGGTCGCCTGCCCGTCCTGCGTCGTCTGCGACTTCGCGACCGATCGCGCCGAAGCGCCGAACGCCACGACGACGGCTGTGCCTGCCGGCAGCGAGTCGTGGGCCTGGAGGAGACGGAGTACGAGGGGCGCCGTCACCCGCCCGAGGGTCGCGCCGAGCGTGAGCTGTCCCCAGCCGTCGACGAGCACCGTCTGCCCGGAGGTGGCGGTGACCGGCGTCCCGTCGATCGCGAGCCCCGTTGCGCTTCCCCTGCCGTCCGTCGCCTGGACGCTGCTCGCGGTGACGACGCCGTCGAACAGCGAGACCGAGCTGAGTGAGACCGTTCCGGACTTGCACGTCGATCCGCTCACGCCCGCGGAGTCGAAGGTCAGAACCGAACGGTACGCAGACGGTCCCAGGTTGGACGCCGGCGTCCCGAACGCGATTACGCGCTGCGACGGCAATACGAGGGCGGCCGCGCCGGCCCCGACACACGCGGCGGGCAGCGAGGAGGACGCAAGCGGTGCGAACGACGGCGCGGTCGTCGTGGTGGTTGTCGCCGTGGTCGTGGTGCTCGTGGTCGTCGCGGTGCCGTCTGCACGCGCCGACGCGACCGCGACGGCCGAGCCCACAACGGCCAGAAGTACGAGCCACACGAGACGCCGCATCACGGAAGTGTGACGGAGTTTCCCGCCGGCGGCACCCCGGAACGTGTGGGCCACTCCAACCCGTTTGACGACCGGCCCTCGAGCGACTCCGCGTGGGGCGACTAGGACGAGAACGCCGGCGCGTACTGGAACCGTCCCGCGACGGCCGGGGTGTACGCGGTCAGAGGTCGAGCCTGAAAAGCCTCTCCCCACCGCGGCTCCGGAGATATCACGCCCAGTTCCTGGGCCGGCCGGAACCCGAAGCGGCCGTAGTACTGCGGCGAGCCCAGCAAGACGACCATCGGCACGCCCGCGGCGTCGGCTGCGGTGAGCAGCGTGTTCATCAGGGCGCTCCCGATGCCGACGCCTTGATCTTCCGGCAGCACACCGATCGGTCCCACGGCAACGACCGAGCTCGTGGCCACCGTCGCCCGGCTCGCCGTGACGTGCCCGACCGGCCCGGCCCCTCTCAGTGCCGTGAACGACAACTCGGGAATCGCGTCCCCCGCCGCCCACAGTGTCTCGAAGATGCCGACCTCGAAGGGGATGGGCTCAGGCTTCTCGAGCGCGGCAAAAGCCGCGGCGTAGATGTGCCGAATCGCCTCGTAGTCGCCGGCCTGCTGCTTCCTGACGATCACCGGGCTCATGCTCCCGCCACCGCTGTCGCTCAGGCGGTGAGGAGAGCGGCCGCTGCGGTTCGGGTGTGGATGTCGAGGCGCTGGTAGATCTGTTCGAGGTGCTTGCCGACGGTGGCTGGTGAGATCGCGAGACCGGCGGCGATTTGCGCGTTCGTTGCGCCTGTTGCGACGTGTTCGAGGATCGTGCGTTGTCTCGGTGTGAGCCGCTTCAGCCGTAGATCCTCTTCGCTCAGGACGACGACGAGCAGCCCTGCGGAGGACGTGGATCGCAGCGTGAGCCGCTGCTCGCCGCGGTTCACGCTGACCGGATCCCCGCGGTGAAGGGCGCTGGACACCGATGCTGGTAAACGTCCCGCTGCGCTTTCGAAGTACTTGCGGAGAGTACGTCGGGCCTGTGTCGACGCGAACTCGATCGTCCCGCCTCGTGAGCAGATGATCAGGCGGCCGGTGTCGCCGTTGTCTTGTTCGGTGAATGTGGCGAGCGCATCGGCAGCCTCGGCAGCTGCCTGAGCTCGCTCGTATCTCCGTTGGAGATGCGGCTGAAGGAGATCGAGCACGAGGCGGTCGCGCTCGCGGAAGTCCAGTCGCTCGCGCGTGAAAACGAACATCTGCGTCTGTGTCGTCCGCGACTGTCGAAGCCCGACACCGATCCAGTGGTTGCACTGGCGATCGCGGTACAGCTCGTTCCAGATCTCGGTGCGGCGGAACTCGCGCGGGGAGACGAAGTCCGACATCAGGCGAGTTGACGTCCAGTCGTGTGTCCGCTCGCGGTACGCCCGGATCGGATGCTGATGACGGAGTCGCCACCAGAGCGTGTCGCTGCGGCGGTCGGCCTCGGGACGAGCGGACCCGCCGCCGACGCCGTCGTCCCACCACGCCTCGTAGAGAAAAGCTTCCCGACCGCGGTCGAGCTCCGTGTACGTGACATCGCGGCTGCCGACGAGCGTCGCCAGCCGTGCCAGCACGGTTACAGGGAACGGCTCAGCATCATCGATGGCCGCGAGCTCGGCGGCCACCGAGGCGAGCTCCGTGACGTCGCCTTCCGCCAAGGTGCGCATCGTTTGACCGTACGGCAAACGCCGTATGGACACAACACCGGCGGCAGACCACCATCTCCGCGAACGCCTTAGCGCGGTGCTCTCAACGACAGAAAGAGGTGCAAGCATGACCCTGAAGATCGTGGCGGCGACCCTGACGACTGCCGTAGTAGTCGCCGCGGCAACAGCCACCGTGGCCGTCGCCAACAGCGGCGACCCGCAAGGCAACGGTTGCCCGAGCGGAATGGACGCCCTCAACGTGAGTGATCTATCCAACCAGGGCTACAGAGTCCCGGCGATCATCGATTCGCTCGCCAACGGCGGCAACGGCGACGGAGTGATCTGCGGACAACCATGGACGTCGGCGGAACAGGCCGCCCGACTCCCAGGCTCGGACCTCCAGATCTACAGCTTCCGCGACAACAATCTGTCGCCGTACACGCTCTAGTCGAGATCTATCCGGCCCTTCTTCGAGGCTGTGGGTCTCGCCCAAGACCTGCTCGAAGGAGGGCCGGTGACCCGTGAGAACGTCGCATCGGTCGCGATCTCCTCTGCCGCCGCAGGGAAGCCGGCCAACGCGGTTCATCACCGTCGGAGCACTCGGGAGCATCGATTTACCACCGACCGCGCGTGAGTGTTCAGGAATGACCCCTGAGAAGGTAGGACCCGGGGGTGCCCGATCCGGTGCAAGTTCTTGGGTGACCGGGGAAGGCCGGTGGACGTGTTTGAACAGTTGGGAGTTCGAGGCCCCGTTTGACGCCAATCGGTCTAATTGTTCCGGTCGTGTTGGTGGGCTGGGCCACCGCGTGCGCCCTCACCTCTTGGCGACGGCTCGGCGGAGTGGCGCGAGTCCCGGCCTTGGTGCTCAACGAGCTGCCGTTCCTTGCCGGCTATCTGCTGATCGCATCGATTGTCGGTGCACTGGCAGAGGGCAATCTGGATTCCGTGGGCGGTGTCATCGTCGGAGTCGTGGCGCTGGTCGAACTTCTCGGGCTTGTGCTGATCGTCCGGCGAGCACTTCGGGCCGACGCGGCGCTCCACAATCCGACGCCGCCGCGCCGACCGTGGCGTCGGATTCTGCTGGCGCCGCTGCCGGCATCCAGGCGCGACCTGGTACGTGTCCGGAACCTGTCGTACGGCGAAGGCCCGCGCCGTAACCTCGACGTGTACTACCGGCGCGACCGGCCGGCCGGCGTCCCGGTGGTGCTGCACTTCCACGGGGGCGGTTTTCATTCGGGCAACAAGCGCCACGAGGCTCGGCCGCTGATCGGCCATCTGGCCAGTCAGGGCATGGTCTGCGCGAGCGCCAATTACCGGCTACGCCCACACGTCGGCTACGACGAACAGATCGACGACTGCCTGGCCGCGATCGAGTGGGTGCGGTCGCATGCGCGCGAATACGGCGGCGATCCGGATCAGATGTTTCTGGTCGGCAGCTCGGCCGGCGCCTACCTGTCGATCGATGCGGTCAACGCCGGCGCTGATGGGATCGCCGGCATCGTCGGCCGGTACGGCTACTACGGCGACCTCATGCCGAAGCGGCCGCTGCCATCGATTCTGGTGATTCACGGTGAGAACGACCTTCTGGTCCGGCCGTCACACGCCCGAGAATTCGCCGAGCGAATGCGTGCTGGCTCGAGCCGCCCGGTCGAGTACGTCGAGCTACCTGGCGGCCACCACGACTTCGATCTCTACGAGTCGATCCGCTCGAGTGCCACCAGCATCGCGGTCGAGCGGTTCATCACGAGCTCGGGACGAGAAGGAACCGGAGAGTCGAGATAAGGACGCTCGCTCGGGCCAGTGTCCGGGAATGACCCCTGATCCGTTGCGCGAGGATGTGGTCGTGGATCTGCCGCTTCTTGTCGTGGTGACGGGGATGCCGTCCTCAGGCAAGACGACGATCGCGGAGGGTCTTGCCGGTCGGCTTCGGCTGCCATTGATCGCGAAGGACGAGATCAAGGAGTCCCTGTATGAAAGCCTTGGGGCGGGGGACGTTTCCGCGTCGGCTCGCCTCGGTGCTTCGGCGTACGTGCTGATCTTCGCGCTGGCACGAAGGATGCTCGCCTCAGGCGTCCCGCTTATGGTCGAGGCCAACTTCTTCCGTGACCAAGAGTCGGACTTCGCGGCGTTACCAGGGCATCGGCTGGTGCAGTTTCATTGCCACGCACCCCTCGGTGTCCTTGTTGAGCGCTACGCGAGCCGTTCGCGTCACGCGGGCCACCACGACGCGGAGAAGATCAAGGAACTCCCGGCTCGATTCGAGAGCGGAGTACACGGGCCGCTGAGGCTGCCGGGCGAACTCATCCAGCTCGATACGACTGAACCCGTCGAGCTGGACGCTCTGGCAGAGCGCATCCGCCCGCTGCTCTGAGGAAGAGACCGTCGCCTGCGCCAGCGTTCCGGAATGACCCTTGAGAAGATTGGTACTTAGCTGCGACAGGCGCGCGGTACTGAGCGTTACGGTTCGGCCCGTGAATCCCCTCGGCCACATCGACCTTCGCGTTCGCGACCTGGAAGCTGCGACCCCGTTCTACGACGCTTGGCTTCCCTTGCTTGGCTTCACCGAGCGCTACCACGGTGGCGAGTGGAAGGTTTGGGCGACAACCGACTCAGCCCCGGGAGCAGCATATTTCGCTGTCACCGAAGACCCAGCCCACACGGCAAACGCAAACAGGATCGCACTGCAGGTCACCTCGACGGCGGAGGTCGATCGTGTCGCAGCGGTTGCGCAGAAGGCGGGCGCCACTCTGAGCGGGCCGAAGGAGATGCCTTACGGGCCAGGCTATTACGCAGCCTATTTCGACGACCCTTCCGGCAACCGCCTAGAGGTATACGTCCGACCCGACTAGGTACGACTGTCTCGCGTCTGAGGACGCTCGCCTGGGCCAGTGTTCCGGAATGACCCCTGAGCAGCGTTCGAGCGGTCAGATCAAGCTGAGTGCTTGACGTGTGAGTTGGTCTTGCCTGTCTGCGACGACCGATGGCAATCCTGGCTCGCGTGGTGGTTTGGTGGGTCGATCGTCAGGCCGCCTGGGAAGGGAATGTGTGCCGTTGCGGTCTTCCAGAGGAAGCTGTAGGAGATCGGGAAAGTCGTGGGAGGAGTGCTCGTTCCTAAGGGGAGCTTGAGCTGGCAATCGTGCCAGACGCCTTGGTAGGCGACCATGACAATCTGGCCGGGCGCGAGGCTGACTGGCTGGTAGGGCTGTAACGGCCCTCGCTTCCACCTGTAGCCGTGGTCCTGACGGGCCAGCGCTGGGTTCGTCTCCTTGACGCGCGTGTAGCGAGCCATCAACAGTCGGGAGGACCACCCTCGGAGAACGGGAAGGTCGGGTCCGTACCTGTAGGTGGGGCTCTCCAACCTCACGGTGAACGGGCCGGTGTTCTGGAGCGTGACGCCGAAGAACGGTCGGTTGGGGCCGCCGCCGATGCCCTTGCGGTACCCGACCCACGCGACCTGGCCTTTCTCTCCGACCGTGTTGTAGGAACCGGCTGGAACAACGTCGAGCCGGCCGAAGGCGAGTGGCTGGTAGCTCGGAATCCAGACAGCGGCCGCAATCGCTGCAATGAGCACGAGGAGACCACCTATGCCGCCCGCAACTCGGCCGAGGTTACGTCGGCGCGGCGACTCGCCACTGACGATCTGATGCACCCGCTGGTGCGACAGGCCAAGCTCCTTAGCGATCTCCCGCAGCGGCTTGCCGCTGCGATGGAGTTCGAGCACCGCCTCGTGGTAGGCCGCGCGGCGAGACTCGGCGGCGTCGAGCGCTCGCTCGTACTCCTCGCGCAGCTTCTTGGCCTGATCAAGCGGATCCATGTCTAGTACCTCTAGACAACCTACCAGACAGAGGACCCTCGCCTGGGCCAGTGTTCCGGAATGACCCATGAAGCGCAGGTGGCCGCGTCAAGGCCCAGCGCCACTCCGCCGATCAATAGCGCATGGATGAGAACCTGATCGCAGCGCAGAGGGGACTAGCCCGTAGAGCGCGGCGAGTCGGGTTCGTCTACATCGCACTCTCGCCGATAGTGGGCATCGTCTTCGGGTTGCTGTTCACAGTCATGGCTGGTCTCGTATTTGCCTTGCTTTGTCTTGCGGTCGGCGTCTATATCGCTTTCGCCTATGCGCCGTTCGCCGCGTGGATCCGTCGCTGGGAGCAGGCCAGGGGGCGATGACCCTCGCTTGGGCCAGTGTTCCGGAATGACCCCTGACCTGGCTCGCTTAAGATGCGACTATGCCTCGCTGGACGGTGCGTGAGTATCGATTCGCTGGCTTGGGGATCGTGTTCGCACTTGTACTCTCGGCCGCCTTCGGCGCTGGCGACCAATACCTAGGAACGCTTTCCCACCACTCGTGGGGCGCGGCACGTTCGCTGTCTGCGCCGTGGCTAGTGCTTCCGTTCGTCGTGGGGGCGGTGCAGCGCGACGCCAGGCGCGCCGCGATTCTGGGCCTAGCCTGTACGTACGTCGCGCTGTGTGGCTACGGGCTCATGATGTTGAGCCCCGTCGGGACCCACCGCCTAACGCTTATTGAGGCGTGGGGCTACCTTGGGAACGAGCGCAACGTGTTCCTGGCAAGTCTCGTCACGGGGCCGCTTTTCGGTTGGTTCGGCTGGCGCTGGCGGAGCGGTCGTGCGATTTGGGGCGCTCTCGCGACGGCAGCGGCGCTCTGGCTCGAGCCGCTCGTACGAATCGCGGTAAAGCCGATGCGCGTTCTCGACGTGGTGATTGCGGAGGTAGGGGCCGGACTTGTACTGGCTACGGCTGTGCTTGTCCATCAGTATCGACAGGAAGGTCAGGGGTTCCTCACCGTCCTCCCGGGACAGGGTCCGAGTGTCACACGCACCGCTGAACCGCCCGAGGAGAGCTACCTGGGACGCTTGGGGCTGGGCTTCGGCATCGCGGGAGTCTGCGTGGCCCTCGGCGTCATCGCCTTCTGCGTGTGGATGTATTGGATCGCGACCCACTTCCCGGGATTCAGCAACTAGGCACTCTTCTGCAGACAGCCTCAGGCTAGAGGACTGTCCGCTGGGCCAGTGTTCCGGAATGACGCCTGAGCGGCTGGCAGACTTTGAGCCGTGGAGGTCGTTCCCAGGGGATGAGTGGCGACGGACGGCCAGCTCGTCCGCCGAGCCTCGCGGCGCGTGATGCGGCTGGGCGCGGCGACGTTGATTCCCTCATCGGACTGGTGTCGAGCGGCGATCCGCAGGCACGCATATCGGCAGCCGGGCAGTTGCGCAAGCTTCGAGACCCGAGAGCAGTCCCCGCCCTTGTGCGTTGTTTGCAGTCGCCCGAACCTACGGGGAAGGTCGCAGTGCTGAAGGCGCTCCGAGACATTGGCGGCTCTCAGTCGGCGGACGCCGTCTTTGATCTAGCGGGAAATGCGTCCGAGCCTTTCCAAGTACGAGCAACGGCAGCGCAGACGCTCCTGAGTTTCGGCGATCGCAGGGGCGTCACCACGCTCGCGGCTCTCTTCGGCGAGACGACTGCGAAGCACCACTCTTCGTTTAGAAAGTGGGGACTGCGGTTGCTCGTCGAGTCGAACGGGACTGAAGCTCTGCCTGCCCTGCGCGCCGCTCGCTCCGAAGTCGGCGTAATGGAGCGGCGTCGCCTCGATCGCGCCATTCAGACTCTGGAGCGGCTTGATCGGCCCCAAGGGCCAGAACGCTGAGCTGGGCCAGCGTCCTTACGCCTGACGCTGCTAGCGATGCGCGACCCAGATCCCGGTGCCGGCAGCGGCCACTGCTGCGGCTGCCCCCAGTAGCGTCCAGCCGAGCCCGTGGTTCGGTCCCACCGCGGACAGGGAGACGACGAGCGCCGCCACCGCGAGCCCGGCGAGCCCGAGTGTCGCCACCGCCGCTCCTCTCCGCAAGGCCAGCGCCGGGGCGGCCTGGATCTCGAGCCGCGCGTCGAGCGACCACGCTGTCAGCTCGCCGCAGAGGAGGAGCAACACGGCCACGAGCGGTGCACTCGCGTCCGTTGCCGCGCCGGCGGCTGCCACTGCGGCGACGTACGTCGCGCCGGCGAGGAAGAGCGCCGCGCCGAGGCCGCGACCGTCGAAGACGAGCGCGACGAGGAACAGCACCGCACCGAGCACGAGGCCCGGCACGAACGCGACCACCGGAGACGGTGCGCGGACGAGCGCGTCCACGACGACTCCGGCGTACGCGGCTGCGGCTCCCGCCGCCAGCGCTACGCGGGCCTTGCGAGGTGCCTGAATGCGTTCACCTCCTCGATGGGTACCGCGAGCGGCTCGTCCTCGCGCCACGTCACGACGGGGACGCCGACCTGCTCGTAGCGCCAACGGAGCGCGCCTCGGGAGAGGCGCCACAGACGATGGGCCAGCTCGAGCGACGAGCCGGGCTCCGGCGTCACGAGCTCGAGGGGAGACACCTCCACCACGATCAGGTCGTAGCCGCGGGCGCGCAGGTCGAGTAGCGCTGCGGCGGTGCGGTTGTCGAGCAGCGGGGTGATCGCAAGCACGAGCGCCTTCGGCGGAAGCGTCCGTGGCGGCAGAACGTCGACGCCGCGCAGGGCGTAGCTGTGCACGACCTCGCTCGTGAGCAGCGCCTCGACGATGGCGTACAGCTGCCGCATGCCCGTCGTCGGCACCAGCCACGAGAGGAACCCGCCGAAGCCGACGAGGCCGACACGATCCTTTCGCTGCAGATAGACGTGGGCGAGCGTCGCGGCGGCGCGCACGGCGCGGTCGTTCGTGCTCCGCCCGTCGGCGCGGATCTCGGCGAAGGTGTCGAGGAAGAGGACGACGTCGGTGTTCCGCTCCGGGTTCTGCTCGTTCACCCAGAGCGCGCGGCGAAGCGCGGTCGCGCGCCAGTTGACGCGCCGCAGCCGGTCCCCCGGCTGCCACTCGCGCAGGTCGGCGAACTCGATCCCCTCCCCGCGGGCGCGCGCGACCTGGTTGCCGGCGAAGACCTGCGTCTCGAGCGGAGCGACGAGCGAGCGAAGCGTCTCCTCACGCGGGAAGACGCGCAGCGGTTGCGCCTCGCCCGCTTCGCCTTCCCACGAGCGGAGGCCGAGCATGTCGCGGGCGCGGAAGAGGATCTTCCCCACCCGGAAGACCCCCCAATGCTCGCAGCGCAGCTGGAGCTCCAGCGTCTGCTCCTCGCCCGCACGCAGCCGGACCGCTTGTGCCGGGCTCTCCAGCCCGGGCGGCAGCGGAGCGAACAACTCGAAACGGTCGGCGCCGCGAGTCGAGGTCAGCCCGATCGTGGCCGTGACCTCGTCGCCCTCGATCACCCGGTCACGGTCGAGCGACACCCGGACCGAGACCTCCGGCTCGTGCACGGCCAGCCCCGTGACGAGCGCGAGCAGGAAAGGAGCGGCGAGGGCGACCGGCTCCACGCGGCCGAGCGCGAGGCCCGCGACGAGCCCTGCCGCTGCGAGCACGGCGTAGGCCGGCAGACGGAAGGACGTGTAGCCGGTCACGCGCCCGCGGCGCGCAACGCGTCCTCGGCGGGCGGCGTCGGCACCGTCTGCAGCGCGTCTTCCACGACGTCCTCGGCGCGGAGCCGCTGCACCCAGAGCTCGGGGCGCACCATCAGCCTGTGCGCGAGTGCCGGCACCGCGATCGCCTTCACGTCCTCGGGGGTCACGAAGTCGCGCCCGGCGAGCGCAGCCTTCGCACGCGACAGCTTGACGAGGGCGAGGCTGCCGCGGGGGCTCGCCCCGACCGCGAGCCGCTGCGAGTCGCGCGTCGCCGTGACGAGGTCGACGACGTAGCCCTCGATCGCCTCGGAGACGTGCACCTCCTCGAGCGCGCGCTGCATCTCGACGAGCGTCGGCGCGTCGACTACCGGCTCCAGCTCGACCTCGTCGACGCCGCGCTGCAGCCGCCGCTCGAGCATCTCGATCTCGTCGTCGCGCGCCGGATAGCCGATCGAGATGCGCACGAGGAACCGGTCGAGCTGCGCCTCGGGCAGCGGATACGTCCCCTCGTACTCGATCGGGTTCTGGGTCGCGAGCACGAGGAACGGCGGCTCGAGCGTGTGCGTCGTGTTCTCGATCGTCACCTGTCGCTCCTGCATCGCCTCGAGGAGCGAGGCCTGCGTCTTCGGTGGGGCGCGGTTGATCTCGTCGGCGAGCAGGAGGTTGGCAAAGATGGGGCCGGGGCGGAAGACGAACTCGGTCGTCCGCTGGTCGAAGATCTGCGAGCCGGTCACGTCGCCCGGCATCAGGTCGGGCGTGAACTGGATGCGCGCGAAACGGAGCGAGGTCGCCTGCGCGAACGAGCGCGCGATCAGGGTCTTGGCGAGCCCCGGGTAGTCCTCGAGCAGCACGTGGCCGTCGCTCAGCAGCGCGAGCAGGATCAGCTCCAACGGGCCTCGCTTCCCGACGATGGCCTTCTCGACCTCGGCGAGGATCGACTCCGCTCGCTCGCGCAGGTCGGCGAGCGCGCTCACAGCGACTCCACCCGCTCGATCACCGCGGCGACACGCTTGCGCGGCACGCCGGGCCCATGGCGGTCCTCAGGGGCCGGCAGATCGGGACGCAGCAGCTCCCACACGTCCTCACCGAGCAGGGCCTCTGCTGCCTCGGGCCGGCGCTCGAGCTCGAACCCGTGCCGGGCGGCGATGCGCGCTGCAGCCGTCGCCCGGAGGAGCGGCAGGAGCCGACGATGCGCGTGATCCGCGTCCGCGCTTCCGAGCACGAGCTCCCGCTCCATCCGCAGGAGCTCCACCGGCTCCGAGTCCCCAGCCTTCCTGCCGCGTAGCGCCTCCTCGAAGCGGCTGGCGGGCGGCGGCCTCTTGATCGCGCGGCGATGCCGGATCGTCGCGGCGAGGACGAGCGCCGTCACGAGCACGACCCAGATCGCGAGGGCGCGGGCCGTCGAGAGGCTCGGGACTGCGAGCAGCGCGATCAGCGCGACGAGCGCGGCGAGACCGGTCCTCACGAACCGCCCGGCAAGCCTCACGCCGGAGTCAGCTCCAGGTCCGAGGCGCGAAGCTCGTCGCGCACCGCGACGAGCGCGTCGACCGCGTCGTCCCTCATCGACGGCTCCGGCTCATGGTGGCTGAACCTAGCCCATTCGAACAGGTCGGTGAGCCTGCGGACCGCTTCGGCGCTCGTGTCGAGGGAGAGGAGAGCCCGTTCGACGTACTCGAGCGGCGCGTCGGCAGGGTGGCGCGGGATCCCGGCGGCGCCGAGGGCGGTCTCCATTCGCGCGTAGGCGGCGATGATCGCGCGGCGGAGGTCGGGATCGTTCCGCAGGTCGTCGAGCGACTCGTCGAGCGCTGCGGCGAGGACTTCGGGCGCGCTTTCGGGCGACGTTTTCCGATCCCGGCGAACGAGCCATGTGGTGATGGCGGCGCCGGCCGCGACGAGCAAACCGAGGATGATGAGGAGCTCGCCCCAGCGGAAGCGGAGCGTACGCGTCGAGGAGAGGCCGTGGTGGGGCGTTCGAGGGTTGCCGGGCCTGCCGACACCGTTCCCGGCCTCCGTGGCCGGGTGCTGGTGCAGATTGAGGTGCAGGTGCTTCAGGTGCCGCACGACGAGCAGCTCGAGAGCGATGAAGGCGCCCCAGGTGAGCAAGGAGATGAGCAAGCTTTGCCAGTAATTCCGCCGCTTCCCCTGCTTGCGGCGGACGAGGGAGGCCACGAACAGCCCGGTGAACACGAGCGGGACGACGACGATGACGATCGTCGTGTAGAGGTAGTCCCAGAACGAGCCGGGGAGCCCACCGTGCCCACCGGCCCCCGAGCCGAGCGGCCGTCCGCGGGCGGCCACCGCGACGACCGCGAGCAGCACCGTGACCGCGAGCGCGAGGGGGACGAGGCGACTCCGGCTCACGCCGAGAGTGTCGCACCGCGTCGCATTCGGGCGTCCTCCGGGCTCGGGGTTATTCTCGACCTCCCGTGTCCGAAGCGCCCTTCGTCCATCTCCACGTTCACTCCGAGTACTCGATCCTCGACGGCGCCTGCCGGATTCCGGATCTGGCGAAGCGGGCGGCCGAGCTCGAGATGCCGGCCGTCTCGCTCACCGACCACGGCTCGCTCGCGGGCGCGGTCGACCTTTACAAGGCGGCCCGGGACGAAGGGGTCAAGCCGGTCCTCGGCTGCGAGGTCTACGTCACCGACGACCGGCACGCGCAGCAGAAAGGGCAGGCGCATCTCACTCTGCTCGCCGAGACGAACGAGGGCTACTCGAACCTGATCAAGCTCTCCTCGCTCGGCTACCTCGAGGGCTACTACTACAAGCCGCGCGTCGACTGGGAGCTGCTCGAGCGCCACGGTGCCGGCCTGATCGCGCTCTCGGGCTGCCTCTCGGGACGGGTCAGCAAGGCGCTCGAAGAGAGCCGCGGAACCGACGCCGAGTCGGAGCTCGACCGGCTCGAGCAGGTCTTCGGCCGCGACAACGTCTACGTCGAGCTCCAGAACGCGCACCTCGAGGTGCAGCAGCGGATCACGCCGCAGCTCGTCGAGCTCGCCGAGAAGCGAGGCCTGCCGACCGTCGCCACCGGCGACGTCCACTACCTACGGCACGAAGACGCGCAGTCGCACGAGGCGCTGCTTTGCATCCAGTCCGGAGACTCGCTCAAGAACCCGGACCGCTGGCGCTTCGAGACCGACCAGTTCTACTTCAAGACGCCGGAGGAGATGGCCGCCGACTTCCCCGGCCGCGACGACGCGCTACGCCGCACGCTCGAGGTCGCCGAGCGGTGCAACGTCGAGATCGAGCTCGACCGGATCCTGCTCCCTCACTTCCCGACGCCCGAAGGCCGCGACGCCTTCGAGTACCTCGTCGAGCTCTGCGAGAAGGGCGCGGAGAAGCGCTACGGAACGGTCACCCCGGAGCTCCGCGAGCGCCTGCAGTTCGAGCTCAAGACGATCAAGGAGATGGGCTTTTCCGACTACTTCCTGATCGTCGCCGACTTCGTCCGCTTCGCGAAGCAGAACGGGATCAGCGTCGGTCCGGGCCGCGGCTCGGCCGCCGGGAGCATCGTCGCCTACTCCCTCGAGATCACGGATCTCGACCCGATCCGGTACGACCTCCTCTTCGAGCGGTTCCTCAACCCGGGCCGCAAGTCGATGCCCGACATGGACATCGACTTCGCCGTCGCCGGCCGCGACCGCGTCATCAACTACGTGCGCGAGAAGTACGGCCGTGACCGCGTCGCGCAGATCATCACCTTCGGGACGATGGCCGCCCGCGCCGCCGTCCGCGACGCCGGCCGCGTGCTCGAGCATCCCTACGGCGTCGTCGACAAGGTCGCGAAGCTGATTCCCGAAGGGCCGGGGCAGATGCTCGACGACTGCCTGAAGCCCGGCGCAGACCTGCGGCGCGAGATCGACGCCGACCCGGTCGCGAAGGAGATCGTCGACCTCGCGCGCCCGCTCGAAGGACTGACCCGCCAGGACGGGATCCACGCCGCCGCGGTCGTGATCGGCGCCGAGCCGCTGATGAACACGGTGCCGCTGCAGCAGAAGGGGCCCGACCAGGAGACCGTGACCCAGTTCGACGGCACGACGATCGAGAAGCTCGGCCTGCTCAAGATGGACTTCCTGGGGCTGCGCAACCTCGACGTGATCGACAAGGCCGTCGAGCTCGTCCCCGGCCTCGACATCTCGACGATCCCGCTCGACGACCGCAAGACGTACGAGATGCTCGCGCGCGGCGAGTCGATCGGCGTCTTCCAGTTCGAGGGCTCCGGGATGCGCGAAGCGCTGCGCTCGATCAAGCCGACCGTCTTCGACGACCTGATCGCGATCGGCGCGCTCTACCGGCCGGGGCCGATGGCGTACATCCCGGTCTACGCGCGCCGCAAGAACGGCAAGGAGCCCGTCACCTATCCCGACGAGCGGCTGAAGTCGATCACCGCTGCCACGTACGGCATCTGCATCTACCAGGAGCAGTACATGGAGATTGCGAAGCAGATCGCCGGCTTCTCGCCCGCCGAGGCCGACGACCTCCGCAAGGCGATTGGCAAGAAGATCCACTCGCTGATGGCGTCCCTCAAGAGCAAGTTCCTCGAGGGGTGTGCCGCGAGCGGGACGGCGGCCGGCGTCGCGCAGCAGCTGTGGGCCGACATGGAGCAGGCGCAGGACTACTCGTTCAACAAGTCGCATGCCGCCTGCTACGCGCTGATCTCGTACCGCACCGCGTGGCTGCGCGCGAACCACGCGCGTGAGTACATGGCGGCGCTCATCTCCTCCGTGATGAACACAAAGGACAAGGTCCCGTTCTACGTCGCCGCGTGCGACGAGCTCGGGATCGAGGTGCTGCCGCCGGACGTGAACGAGTCGCAGGTCGACTTCGCGGTGGTGGAGGGGAAGATCCGCTTCGGGCTCAACGCCGTGAAGAACGTCGGCGAGGCCACCTGCCGCGCGATCGTCGCGGCTCGGGGGGAAGGCGGGCCGTTCGCCTCCATCTGGGACTTCACCGAGCGCGTCGACCCGTCGGTCGCGAACAAGCGCTCGCTCGAGTCGCTCGTCTCGAGCGGCGCGCTCGACTCGACCGGTGCGTCACGCATGGGGATGCTCCACGTTCTCGAGGACGCGCTCTCCTACGGCCAGAAGCTGCAGCAGGACCGGCTGCTGGGGCAGGCTTCGATCTTCGACCTCGGCGACTCGCCCGCCGCGTCGGCGCGCCATCACGCGACGATCCCGGACGGGGAGTTCGAGAAGTCCGAGCTACTGCGGATGGAGAAGGAGAGCCTCGGCCTCTACGTCTCCGAGCATCCGCTCAGCGCGATCCGCGACCAGCTACGGAGGCGAACCGACTCCTCGCTCGCCGAGCTCGAGCGGCGGCGCGAGGGCGAGACCGTCCTCGCGGGCGGCATCGTCGCCGGGATGCGCACGACGACGACGAAGAAGGGCGAGCCGATGGCGTTCGTCCAGCTCGAGGACCTGACCGGCTCCGTCGAGGTCGTCGTCTTCAACTCGACCTACGCGGCCGCGCGAGGGCTACTCGTCGAGGACGCCGTGCTCGTCGTGAAGGGACGCATCGACCACAAGCAGCAGGGCGAGACGAAGCTGATCGCGCTCGAGGTGGCGGCGTTCGAAGCGGTGCCGGAGCGGCGCGAGGTGCGGTTGAAGGTCGATGCGCGGAGCGCTCCGGCCGGCGTGATCCGCGAGCTCGCCGGCGTCGTCCGCGACTTCCCGGGCGAGGCGCCCGTGTACGTCGATCTCGTCACGTCGCTCGGGCCGAAGCTCCTGGAGCTCGGTCCCGAGTACCGCGTCGACCCGCAGCCCGACTTCTTCGCCTCGGTACGGCACCTCCTGGGCGCCGCCGCGATCCAGTAAGCCCATCTGGGCCGATAGTCCCGCGCAAATCCCCCCGGAGGGGGAGATCCAATCGGCGCAGATTCCCGAAAGTGTGAGCGGAGACTGCGGATGAATACAGCGGCACACGAAATAGTCGAGACGGAACTCGAGCGCGTGGAGCGGTGGCGCACCGCCGAGCTCATGCGGGCGGGCTTCGCAGGCGACGACGCTGTCGCTCTGGCAGCGCGTACCGAGGTCGATCTCCACCAGGCGATCGAGCTCGTCGAGCGCGGCTGCCCGCCCGAGCTCGCCGTCCGCATCCTCGGTTGACCTGACGTTCGCCGGGCGGCGCGGGCACAATGCGTGCTCGTGACGGGCCTCGTCCTCGGCTATATCCCCTCGCCCTCGAACGGCACGTTCAGCCTCGGGCCTCTGACGCTCCATATGTACGGCGTGATGCTGCTGCTCGGCATCGCCGCCTGCATCTGGCTGACGGGGCGCCGCTGGGTGGCCTGGGGCGGCGACTGGGATCTCGTGTTCCGCGTCGCGCTCTGGGGGGTCATCGCCGGAGTCATCGGCGCCCGCCTCTACCACGACATCACGAGCTGGAACCAGGACCCGGCGATCCATGCGCACTGGTGGGGCTTCGCCGCGGTGTGGAACGGCGGCCTCGGCGTCTGGGGCGGGATTCCGCTCGGCGTTCTCGCCGGCGCCTTCGTCGTCTATCGCTCGGGCAACAGCGTCACGCTGATGATGGACGCCGTCGCGCCGGGGCTCCTGCTCGCGCAGGGAATCGGCCGCTGGGGCAATTACTGGAACCAGGAGCTGTACGGCCGGCCGACCACCCTGCCATGGGGGCTGAAGATCGATCCGGTGCACCAGAACGGGATCCTCGCCCGCTACCAGGGCCACGCCGCCTACCAGCCCACGTTCCTCTACGAGTTCATCTGGGACATCCTCGGAGTCGGCGTCCTGCTCTGGGTCGACCGGCGCTTCACGATCAAGCGTCCGGCGCTCTTCGCCCTCTACGTCGCGTGGTACACGACCTTCCGCATGTTCGAGGAGGTCCTCCGGATCGACCCGTCCAACTACTTCCTCCACATGCGGATCAACTTCTGGGTCTCGCTCGTGCTCTGGGCCCTCTCGATCGGGTTCTTCGTCTGGTGGCAGTTCCTGCGCCAGCCCTCGAGCAAGAAGCCCGCGGAGAAGCAGCGGCCGCCGGTCCAGACCGGGCCGCGCATGGCCGTCCCCAAGGGCCGCGTCCGGTAACGGCACTAGGGTCCGGGCGTGATCGTCCGGGAGCTCGAGCTCGACCTCGACGCGTTCGAGGGACCTTTCGACCTGCTGCTGGCGCTCGTCCTCAAGGAGGAGCTCGACCTGCGCGACGTCGACCTCGCGGGCATCGTCACGGCGTTTCTCGAGCGGCTGGCGGAGCGGGAGGAGCTCGACCTCGAGGCGTGCGGCGAGTTCCTCGTGCTCATCGCGGCGCTCCTCGAGCTCAAGGCGCGGGCGCTCTTCCCGGACGAGGCGGCGGAGCTCGCCGAGCTCGAGCCTGAGGAGGCCGCGGAGGAGCTCGCTCGCCGGCTCGCGGAGTACCGGCGCGCCAAGGAGGCCGCGGAGTGGCTGCGCGAACGGCTCTCCGCCGAGGGCGACCGCTACTTCCGCCTCGGCCCGGCGCCGCTCGCGCCGAAGGTCGAAACACCGCTCGCTCCGCAGGATCCCCAGTCGCTCGCGCAGGTGTTGAGCATGCTCGCGCAGGAACCGCCGGAAGTCTCGCTCTCGCACATGGCCCTGCGCTTCCCGCCGGTCTCGCAGTTCCTCGAGCGCTTTCGCGCGCTCCTGCGCCGGCGCTCGAAGTTCGACTTCGAGACCGAAGTGGGGGAGATGACGCGGCTCGAGCAGGCGTCGGCGTTCCTCGCGGTGCTCGAGCTCCGGCGTGCGGGTGAGCTCGCGATCGAGCAGGCGGCGCCGTTCGCGCCGATCCGCATCAGCCGCAGTGCGCAGGAGAACACCGACCGAGAAGAAAGGACCGCAGAATGGACCGCCCGCTCCGCCTGATCCCCACCGATCCGCCCGGGGCCGCCAAAGGCGGCCCGGTCTCCTTGCCGGGCGTCGTCGGCTTGGCCGACGACGCTTCCAGCCTTCGCCAGCTCGCCCGGACGCTCGAGGCGCTGCTCGTCGTCGCCTCCGTGCCGCTCTCGGTCGAGGAGCTCGCCGAAGCCGCGGACGACGACCCGGAGCGGGTCGAGGACGCGTTGCGCCTGGTGGGCGAGCGGTTCGCCGAGGAGCGGAGCGGGATCGTGCTCGAGCACGTCGCGGGCGGTTGGGCGTTCCGTGCGGGACGCGAGGAGGCTGCCGCGTGCGCCCGCCTATTCGAGCGGCCCGCGCAGCGGAACCTCTCCCAGGCTGCGCTCGAGACGCTCGCGATCGTCGCGTACCTCGGGCCGTGCACGCGGCCGGACATCGCCAGAATCCGCGGCGTCGCCGCCGACTCGGCCGTCGCCAACCTCCTGGAGCGCGGCCTCATCGCCGAGGCAGGTCGCGACCACGGCGCCGGCGGCGCGGTGCGCTACCGCACCACATCGCTGTTCGAGCGCGTCTTCGGCCTCGAGAGCCTCTCGGAGCTGCCGCGCCTCGACGACGTCGGCACGGACGCCGCCGAGATCCGCGACCGCCTCCACACCGTCGCCGAAAGACGCTCGGCCTAAAAGGACCTGTCCAGGTGTCAGACACCTAGACATGGCTCGAGCGGACGTCGAGACACCGAACCAAGCCGAAGTGCCCGAGCGTCCATGTCCGAAGTAGCCACGTCCGGTGCCAGGCACCGGACGTGGCCGGAGCGGACACGTCGTCAGAGCTTCTTGATGATGTTCTCGGCCTCGTCGCGGGTGAACGCGCGCAGTGTTTCGGTCTGCTCGGCGCCGTGGTGACTGAGCTTCGTCACGATCTCGAGCGCCGTGTCGTCGTCGGGAGCCTCGAAGACCTCGACGACGTCGTAGCGGCCGAGCGTCACCCAGACGCCCACCAGCTTCCCGCCGGCTTCCTCGATCTCACGCTCGCCGTCTTCGACCCGGTCGCGCCAGGCCGGCAGCCCCATACGCCCCTGCGAAGTCCAGCGGATGAGGGAGATGTAGTGCGGCACGGCCATATCTTTTCATCATGCGATTGAACGCGTTCCTCGCCCGGGCCGGAGTCGCGTCGCGCAGGCGCGCGGACGAGCTGATCAAGGCCGGGCGCGTGACCGTCAACGGCGAGCCGGGGCAGTTGAACACCGTCGTCGGCGCACACGACCGCGTCGAGGTCGACGGGCAGGAGGTGCAACGGCAGCGACTCCGCTACGTCCTGCTCCACAAGCCCGCCGGCGTCGTCACGACCGCGCGCGACCCGCAGGGACGTCGGACCGTCGTCGAGCTCGTGCCCGGCGAGCCCCGCGTCGTCCCTGTGGGAAGGCTCGACGCGGACACGACCGGCGCGTTGCTGCTCACGAACGACGGGCAGCTCGCCCACCGGCTCGCCCATCCACGCTACGGCGTGGAGAAGACGTACGTCGCCGAGGTCGAGGGCGACCCGGACGAACAGGCGCTGCAGCGGCTGCGCGACGGGATCGAGCTCGACGACGGCCCCACGGCGCCGGCACGAGCGCGCCGCCTCGCTCGGGGTCGGGTCGAGCTCGTCCTCCACGAGGGACGCAAGCACCAGGTGAAGCGGATGCTCGACGCGGCCGGGCATCCCGTGACCCGCTTGCACCGCAGCGCGTACGCGGGGGTGACCCTGGAGGGGCTCGAGCCCGGCGGATGCCGGGAGCTCGAGCCCTCCGAGGTCGAACGCCTACGAGCCGGGTAGCGCGTCAGCCCGCTGTAGGAGGTTCTGCACGAGTGCGAGGTCCTTCCGCACCACACCGTGCCTCAACCCCTGGTTGCCCGCGGCGTGACGCAGATCCTGCTTGATCTTCGTCGCCGCCTTGTCGCGGTCATCCGCGAGCTTCAGGAGGGTTGTTTGCAACGCCTCGTAGCCGCTGTCGGTCGAGCTCGAGCCCGACGCCAGCGCGTTCGTGTCGGCGCTCAGCGTGTCCGTCGCGAACTGCCCGACGCTCGACTCGATCTGGTCGTAGCCGGCGGCGAGCTGCGCCGTCGCAGTGAGCCCGCGCGGCGCGTGCTGGAGCGCCTGTGAGATCACGTGGCCATCGGTCTGGTAGTCGTCCTTCAGGCCAAGGAGGTCGAGCATGGTGGGCCGGATGGACGTCTCCTCGACCCACGTGCCCACCTGGCTCGCCTCGGGCACCGTCTTCGTCGAGTTGGGGTCCTGGGACTCGTTGCCCCCGGCCGGCCCCGGACCGTCGACGCCCTTCACCGCCACGCCCTTGCCCGCGAAGCCGACCCAAGTGACGTTGATGTTCGGCGAGTAGTAGCCGTGGTCGTAGGCGAACCCGTTGTTGATCGCCACGTTGGCCCCGGTCGTACCGAAGAAGTAGTCGGGCACCGGGAAGATCGAGTACGTAGGCGTTCGGAGCGGGTCATTCGTCTGCATGTGCAGGATCCGTTCCTCCAGCTGGTCTGCCTGGTACTTCGCGATGTGCTCGCCGGCCACCCCGCTGTACGGGTTGTTGGCCGTCATCCCGGCCGTGTCGCGCTCCAGCTGCCGGACGGTCGGGTCGGTCGCGGCCGGCTGCCCGTGCACGTACAGCGAAGCGCCCTGTGCGTCGAGGTCGAACTTTGTCCCGGCACTCGGGGTCGTCGACAGGAGGCCCTTGATGTTCGCCGCGAGCTCCCCGTCCTGGGTCGAGGAGTAGTGGCACGGGATCGTCACGCCGTCGCAGCCGGCCGGCGTGGGCTGGGTCGCCCGGCCGACGTTTGCGCCGGCGAACTGGTCGTTCTCCTCGGCGCTGATCACATAGAGCGTGTTCTGCGGCGTGATGCCGTCCGCTTCGAGACGCTGGAAGAACGTCTCGAAGGCGTTGTCGTAGCTCTTCAGCGACGAGACGGCGCAGGAGTCACCCGGGCCGAGCGCGTTGCCCGGCGAGGTGCACGCGGTCTGCCCCGACTTCTTGTCGTGCACGTCGGAGATGTACCCGTAGGTCACGGGAACGCCGGCCTCCTGCATGTCCGCCAGGTAGGCCAGCGTCTGCGACGCCGTCGGACTGAAGCCCGGGAAGCCGGGGTGGTTGTTCAGGAACGCGCCGTTGATCTGGTTGCCATCGAGATCGACGAGGTTCCCGGCCGAGTTCGTGACCTCGAACCCGTTGTGCGTGAGGTTCGGAGTCCCGGCGCCGAGCTGAGGCGCGACATAGCGCGCGCCGAACAGGCCCTGGAAGCCGTTGTAGCCGTGCGGCTCGGTCGGCAAGGAGTCGGGGACGGCGGTGGCCGAGGGCGTCGTCTCGTTCCCCCTGTTCGCCTGTGCGTCCGCGCAGATCGTGTCGCCCTTGGCGCAGTGCACCGCGACACCGACGTAGTCGGCGACCTCCGCGTCCTTGAAGGCGTCGGCATCGGCGTTCAGCTGCGCGACCTCGGGCGAGCTCGGGCCGAAGACCGTGCTCAGGTCGGGGCTCGTGTTCTCGAGCACCATGTTGGCCGTCGAGAAGTCACCGACCGAGCAGCCGGCGCGGGTGAACGGCACCCACGGGGCCGGTGTGATCTTGCCGGTCGGCGGCCCGCTCGCCGGCACGGTCGGCGAGTAGCTCATCGTCGGAGCCGTGTCGTGGGCCGCGTTCGGCGGCTTCTGCGTGTCGGCGACCGGACTCGTCCAGTAGGCGAAGGACGTGGCCGTGTCGGTGCTGCCGTCAGGGTTGTACGTGTTGTAGCTGTTCGTCACCGGTTGACCATGGCGGTCGCCGTACAGGCCGGTGTAGATGGAAAGGCTGTCGTCGGCCGTGTGGGCGATCATCGGCGTGTGCGAGTTCGAGAACACGGTGCCGTTCTGCTCGAGGAAGTTGAGCAGGTGCGGCATCTGCTCGAGGTCGGACGGAACGTTGGGGTTGTCCCGGAAGAAGTGCACGTTGTCGAAGACGAGTTCGACAACGTGGTGGACGCCGTTTCCGAGTTGACACGACGACGCCGCGCTTGCGTGCTTCGGGCCTTTCGCGCCGGCAATCTGGACGGCGACGAGCGCGACGACGGCGGCAAGGGCGCCGACGCTCGCCACAACAGCGATTGTTCGCTTCATATGTTCCCCCTCGGTTGCGGTTGAGTCGTTTTCCGCAGTAGCGGGACGAGCCTCGCCGCCACGGGCCACGGCGTGGGCGTCGCCGTGGTGACGCGACCGAAACGAAGCTGTGAACCCCGCTCGCCGGAGACTTACAGACCGCGGGGCCGGGCTGCGCCGAACAACCGACCGGCCTCGGCCTTGACGAAGCCCATGCGCTCGTACATCGCCTCGAGCGTCGGCTCGCTCGCCCGCCGCGCCTTCTCGGCACCGACGGCGAGCAGGCGCTGCAGCTCGCGCTCGTCGCCGCGCAACGTCTCGAACCGCTCCTGGACGGGGGCGAGGAGCGTGACGACCGCCTCGCCGACCGCTTCCTTGAACTGCCCGTACCCCGCGCCGTCGAAGCTCTGCTCGAGCGCGTCGATCGGCTCGCCGGTGGCCACGTTCATGATCTCGAGCAGGTTCGACACGCCGGGCTTCTCTGCCGGGTCGTACCGCACCTCGCGCCCGGAGTCGGTCACGGCGGACTTGAACTTCTTGCGGATCGCATCGGGCGCGTCCGTCAAATAGACGGCGCCCTGCTCCGACGAGAGCGTGGTCGACATCTTGCTCGTCGGGTCCTGCAGGTCCATGATCCGCCCGCCGACCTCCGGGAACTTCCCGTCGGGCACCCGGAACGTCTCGCCGTAGCGGTAGTTGAACCGTTCGGCGATGTCGCGCGCGAGCTCGAGGTGCTGGCGCTGGTCGTCGCCGATCGGGACGAGGTCGGTCTGGTAGAGCAGGATGTCGCCCGCCATCAGCACGGGATACGTGAAGAGGCCGGCCGACACGAACTCGTGCCGGTCGGACTTCTCCTTGAACTGCGTCATGCGGCCCAACTGGCCGTAGCTGGCGACAGCCGACAGCAGCCACGCCGCCTCGGCGTGCGCCGTCACGTGGCTCTGGCAGAAGATCGTCGAACGCTCCGCGTCGAGCCCGGTCGCGAACAGCATCGCCGCGAGGTCGAGCGTCGACTGGCGCAGCTCGTCGGGGTCGTACTCGACGGTGATCGAGTGCAGGTCGACGATGCAGAAGAAGGCGTCGTGCGTCTCCTGCGTCTGGGCGTACTGGCGAAAGCCGCCGCTGTAGTTGCCGAGCGTCTTCCGGCCGGTCGGCTGGATCCCGGAGAACACCCGGGGCTTCGTGGTGTCGGCGTCCACGGCCATGACAGGTGATTCTGCCTAAGCTGTTCCGATGGCGATCACAGGCGCACCGGAGCTGCTGATCGTGATGGGCGCGAGCGCGACCCAGGAGCAGGTGGACGAGGTGATCGCGCGGCTCGACGAAGCGGGCTGCTCGGCGTTCGTCACGCCGGGGCGCGAGGCGACCGTGATCGGTGCGATCGGCGAGCGGGAGCTGCTTGCGACGCTCCCTCTCGAGGGCTTCGCCGGCGTCGAGCAGGTGCTCCCGATCCTCAAGCCGTACAAGCTCGTCTCACGCGAGCTGTCGCCGGATCCGACCCTGATCGAGGCTCGCGGCCGCCGCATCGGCGACGGCTACTTCGGCTTCATCGCCGGCCCGTGCACGGTCGAGACGCGGGAGCAGACGCTCGAGACCGCGCGCTGCGTCGCCGCCGAAGGCGTGACGATGCTCCGCGGCGGCGCCTTCAAGCCGCGCACCTCGCCGTACGCATTCCAGGGGCTCGGCGACGAAGCGCTCGAGATCCTGCAGGAGGCTCGCGCCGAGACCGGCCTGCCGCTCGTGACGGAGCTGATGGACCCGCGCCACGTCGAGGCGGTGGTCCCGGTCGCGGACGTGATCCAGATCGGCGCCCGCAACATGTCGAACTTCTCGCTCCTCTCCGAGGTCGGTCGCGCCCCGAAGCCCGTCCTGCTCAAGCGCGGTCTGTCGTCGACGGTCGAGGACCTGCTGATGGCTGCGGAGTACATCGTCAAGGAGGGAAACTCCGAGGTGATCCTCTGCGAGCGCGGGATCAAGACGTTCGAGACGGCGACCCGGTTCACGCTCGACATCGGCGCAATCCCCGTGCTGAAGCAGGAGACGCATCTGCCCGTGATCGTCGACCCGTCCCATCCGGCCGGCCGGCGCGAGCTCGTCCTGCCGCTCGCGCGGGCGGCGGTCGCGGCGGGCGCCGACGGGATCATCGTCGAGGTGCACCCGCGGCCCGAGGAGGCGCTGTGCGACGCCGCGCAGCAGATCCCGACCTCCGAGTTCCACGACTTCGCCGACGAGATCCGCGCGCTCGCGTCCCTCATGGGGCGCACCATCGGTTGAAGTGCGCGTAGAGCCTGCCGTTTCGCTCGTGGGGCACGTCGTCGTGCCCGGGGACAAGTCGATCTCGCACCGCGCCGTCCTGATCGGGGCGCTCGGCGACGGGGAGACCGGAGTCCACGGCTTCGGCCGCTCCGGTGACACCCAGGCGACGGTGGACGCGATGCGCGCGCTCGGCGCCGCAGTCGAGGACGTCGCCGACGACGAGCTCGTCGTGCAGGGCGCCGGTCTGCGCGGTCTACGCGCCGGCACGGTCGACTGCCGCAACGCGGGGACGCTGATGCGCCTGCTCGCCGGCGCCCTCGCCGGGCAGGAGGGCGACTTCACGCTCAGCGGAGACGAGTCGCTGACGCCGCGGCCGATGGAGCGGGTCGCGGCGCCGCTGCGCCGCATGGGAGCGGAGGTGGAGACGACCGACGGCCATGCGCCGCTCGTCGTCCGCGGCTCGGGCGGGCTGCGCGGGATCGAGATCGAGCCCGAGGTGGCGAGCGCGCAGGTGAAGTCCGCGATCCTGCTCGCGGGCCTCAACGCGGACGGCCCGACGACGGTCGTCGAGCGCATCGCGACCCGCGACCACACCGAGCGCATGCTCGAGGCGGCGGGCGTGCGAGTGCGCCGCACGGCGGCCTCGGTGACGGTCGAGCCCGCGGGTGCGCTGCGGCTCGAGGACGTCGTCGTCCCGGGAGACTTCTCGTCTGCCGCGCCGCTGCTCGTCGCGGCTGCGCTCGTCCCGGGCAGCGACCTCACCATCCACGATCTCGGCGTCAACCCGCGCCGCACCGGCCTGCTCGACGTGCTCGAGCGGATGGGCGCGCGCGTCTCGGTCTTCGACCGGCGCCGCGAGGGTGGCGAGCCGATCGCGTCGGTGCAGGTGCAGCCCGGCGAGCTCGTGGCGACCGAGATCGGAGCCGACGAGGTGCCGGGCGTCGTCGACGAGTTGCCGCTCGTCGCGCTCCTCGCCTCCCACGCCCGCGGCGAGACGCGGGTCTCGGGCGCAGCCGAGCTGCGTGTGAAGGAGAGCGACCGCATCGAGGCGGTGACCGACGGCCTGCGGCCGCTCGGCGCGCGGATCCACTCACGGCCCGACGGCTGGACGGTCACGGGCGTTCCCACGCGCCTCCGCGGCGGGCGCGTCGACGCGCGCGGCGACCACCGGATCGCGATGCTCGGCGCGGTCGCGGGGCTCTCCTCGCGCGAGGGTGTCGCGATCGAGGGAGCCGACACGGCCGCTATAAGCTTCCCCGGCTTTTATGAGCTTCTGGAGTCGGTGACGAGGCGATAACGATGGTGGTGGCAATCGACGGGCCCGCAGGCGCGGGCAAGAGCACGGTGGCGCGGGCGCTGGCCGAGCGGCTCGGCTTCCGGTACCTCGACACCGGCGCGATGTACCGGGCGCTCACCTGGCTCGCGATGCAGCGCGGGCTCGACCTCGGCGACGCGGACGCGCTCGCGCAACTGGCGCGCGAGCAGCCCGTGCTCTTCTCCGAGGACGAAAGGGTCTGGATCGGCGGCACCGACGTCACGTCGTCGATCCGCGAGGCGCGCGTGGACCGGATGGTGCCCGTCGTCGCGCGGCATCCCGCCGTGCGCGAGGTGATGCGCGAGCGGCAACGCGAGCTCGGGCGCGACGGCAACGTCGTGATCGAGGGACGCGACATCGGCACCGTCGTCGCTCCCGCTGCCGAGGTGAAGGTGTTCCTCGTCGCCGACCGTGAGGAGCGCGCAAAGCGGCGCGTCGCCGAGCGGCCCGGCATCGGTGCCGACGCGCTCGCCACCGACCTCCGCCTCCGCGACGAGAGCGACGCGGCCCGCATGCAGCCGGCTCCGGACGCGATCGAGATCGACACGACGAGCCTCGAGGTCGAGGACGTGGTCGACCGGATCGAGGCGCTCGTCCGCGAACGCTCCGCGGCATGAAGGCGTCCGAGAATTTCGCCTGGCTCGTCGGCAGGCCGGTCCTCGGTGGCTCCGCGGCGTTGGCGACGCGGCTTCGCTCGTACGGCACCGACCGGATCCCGCCGAGCGGCGGCGTCGTCCTCGCCTTCAATCACTTCAGCTGGATCGACATCCCCTGCGTCGGCTGGGCCTGCAAGCGGAACCTCTACTTCCTCGCCAAGGTCGAGGCACATGTCGTGCCGGGGCTCGGGCCGCTCATCCGCAGCTTCGGGACGCTGGCGGTGCGCCGCGGCGAGTCGGACCGCGACGCCGTCCGGCGGATGCGGGAAGTCGTGCGCGACGGCAACGCCCTCGGCGTCTTCGTCGAAGGGACGCGACAGCGCAGCGGCGTTCCCGGCCACGTGCAGCCGGGCGCCGCGATGGTCGCGCTGCAGGAGAGCGTGCCGGTCGTATGCTGCGCGATCCACGGCTCGCAGGACTGGAAGCTCGGCAACTTTGCTCCCGTCTCGATCGCATGGGGAGAGCCGATGCGCTTCGACGGCCTGCCGCGCGGCGGCAAGGGTTACCGCGAGGCGTCGCAGCAGATCGAGGACGAGCTGAACCGGCTCTGGCGCTGGCTGCGCGACCTGCACGAGGCCGGCCGTCCGCGCTTCGCCGTCCCGCCCGCGCGGGACGACGCCTCCCCGGTCACGCTTCAGGCGTAATGGACGATCCCGAACAGCCGGATGCGGCCGAGCTCCCCGCGCCACCGCCTCCGCCGCTGATCGGCGCGGTGGCGATCGTCGGCTTCCCCAACGTCGGCAAGTCGACGCTCGTCAACCGGCTGACCGAGACGCGCGCGGCGGTCGTGCACGAGACCTCGGGCGTGACGCGTGACCGGAAGGAGCTCGTCTGCGAGTGGACGGGCAAGCGGTTCGTGCTCGTCGACACCGGGGGCGTCGACATCGCCGACCAGACGCCGCTGACGCGTGCGATCGCCCAACAGGCCCGCGAGGCGGTGGAGGAGGCTGATCTCGTGCTCTTCGTCGTCGACGCACGAGCGGGCGTGACGCCGGGCGACGAGGAGGTGGCCCAGATCCTGCGCGAGTCGCACAAGCCGGTGCTCGTGCTCGCGAACAAGATCGACGACCCGGCCCAGGAGCCGCTCGTGCTCGAGCTGCACCGGCTCGGTCTCGGCGACCCGATCCCGATCTCGGGCCTGCACGGCACGGGCAGCGGCGACCTGCTCGACCGCATCATCGAGGAGCTCGAGCGGCTAGCGCCCGAGGGGCGGCCCTCGCTGCCCGACGACGCGATCCGCGTCGCGATCCTCGGCCGGCCGAACGTCGGCAAGTCCAGCCTCGTCAACGCGCTCCTCGGCCGCGAGCGGCTGATCGTGAGCGAGATCCCCGGCACGACGCGCGACGCCGTCGACACCGTGCTCGAGCGCGGCGACCGCACCTTCGTCCTGATCGACACCGCCGGCCTCCGCCGCAAGCGGCGGCACCGGCAGGGGATCGAGTACTACTCCGAGCTGCGCGCGCTCGAAGCCGCCGAGCGCGCCGACGTCGCGCTCGTACTGGTCGACTCGGCGGAAGGGATCGTGGAGCAGGACATCGCGGTCGCCGACGTCGCGCGGCACGCCGACTGCTCGACGCTCGTCGTCCTCTCGAAGTGGGACGAGACGACGCTCGACGTCGAGGACGTCCGCGCCGAGCTGCGCCGGCGGCTGCGCCAGCGGGCGCCGTTCGTCGCCGTCTCCTCGCACTCCGGGCGCGGCCTGGAGCGGCTGCTCGACAACGTCGCCGAGCTCTTCGACCGGCACGTCGCGCGCATTCCGACGCCCGAGCTGAACCGCGCGCTCGCCGAGCTGCGCCAGGCTCGGCAGCCGCCGGGCGGGCCGCGAGGGCGCAGGCTCAACCTCCTCTACGGCGCGCAGATCCGCGTGCGCCCGCCGCGCTTCCGCTTCTTCGTCAACGACCCCGGTCTCGTCACCCGCGACTACGGGTACTGGGTCGAGAACCGGTTGCGCGAGCGCTTCGGCCTCGAGGGCGTTCCGGTCTCGATCGACTTCGTGAAACGATCCTGACGATGCGGTTTCTCGTGGTCGGGGCGGGGTCGTGGGGGACGGCGTTCTCACGCGTCCTGCTCGAGCGCGGTCACGAGGTCGTGCTCGGGTGCCGCACGTCCGAGCAGGCCGAGGCGATCGCGGCCGCCGGCTGGAACCCCAACTACCTGCAGGGCGTCGATCTGAGTAGGGCCGAGGCCGTCCCGCTCGCCGAGGCTCCCGGCGACGTCGACGTGGTCGCCGTCGCGGTGCCGAGCAAGGCGTTCGCCGAGGTCGTCGAGGCGTTACCGGGCGATGCGCCGGTCCTGAGCCTCGTCAAGGGCCTCGATCCGGAGACCGGCGAGCGGCTCTCGACCCGCGTCCGCGGCCGATCGGTCGCCGTCCTCTCGGGCCCGAACATCGCGGAGGAGATCGCGGCGGGCCTGCCGACGGCGGCGGTGATCGCGAGCGAGGACGGCGTCCTTGCGGGCCGGCTCCAGCACGCCCTCAACTCGGGTCTCTTCCGCGCCTACGTCAATCCCGACGTCGTCGGGGTAGAGCTGTGCGCGGCGGCGAAGAACGTGATCGCGCTCGCGGCCGGCGGGGTCGACGGCTTGAGGCTCGGCGACAACGCAAAGGCGTCGCTGCTCTCCCGGGGCCTGGCCGAGATGACGCGGCTGGGCGAGGCGGCAGGCGCGAGGCCCGAGACGTTCGCCGGCCTGGCCGGCATCGGCGACCTGGTCGTCAGCTGCTGCAGCTCGAAGACCCGCAACCGCCAGGCGGGGGCGCTGATCGCGCAGGGACTGACCGCGGAGCAAGCGGTGGCCGAGATCGGCCAGACGGTGGAAGGCCTGACGACCGCCCCGATCCTGCGTGACCTCTCGCACCGGCTCGGCGTCGAGCTGCCGGTGACGGAGGGCGTGTGCGCCGTCCTCTCCGGACAGAGCATCACCGACCTGGCCGCAGGCCTGATGGGCCGGGCGCCGACCGAGGAGTAGACCGGTGGCAGCCGGAGCCGGTGCCGCCGTCCGCTAGCCTCACGGCCATGTCCAGTCGCTCATTTTCCTTCACCTCCGAGTCGGTCACCGAGGGCCATCCCGACAAGATGGCCGACCAGATCTCCGACTCCGTACTCGATGCCGTCCTCGGCGACGATCCCCACGGACGCGTCGCCTGCGAGACCCTGATCACGACCGGCCTCGTCGTCGTCGCCGGCGAGATCACGACCGACACCTACGTCGACATCCCGCAGCTCGTTCGCAAGAAGATCCGCGAGATCGGGTACACGCGCGCCAAGTTCGGCTTCGACGCCGAGACGTGCGGCGTCGTCGTCGCGATCGACGAGCAGTCTCCCGACATCGCGCAGGGCGTCGAGCACTCGTACGAGCAGCAGCACGGCGAGGGCGATCCGCTGGACGGCGCGGGCGCGGGCGATCAGGGGATGATGTTCGGCTACGCCTCGAACGAGACCGACGAGCTGATGCCGCTTCCGATCATGCTTGCGCATCGCCTGGCGCGGCGCCTCGCCGAGGTGCGGAAGGCCGACGTCCTGCCGTACCTGCGGCCGGACGGCAAGACCCAGGTCACCGTTCGCTACGAGCTCGACGAGCACGGCCGCCAGCGGCCGGTGGAGATCGAGCGGGTGCTCATCTCGACGCAACACCGTGACGGGCTCGACTGCGACACGCTGCTCAAGCCCGACCTGATCGAGCACGTGATCGAGCCGATCCTGCCGAAGGATCTGTACGACCAGCGGCGACTCGAGCACCGCGACTTCGTCTACTGCAACCCGACCGGAAAGTTCGTGATCGGCGGCCCGATGGGCGACACCGGGCTCACGGGGCGCAAGATCATCGTGGACACCTACGGCGGCGCCGCGCCCCACGGCGGCGGAGCCTTCTCGGGCAAGGATCCGACCAAGGTCGACCGCTCTGCCGCCTACGCGGCGCGCTGGGTAGCGAAGAACCTCGTCGCGGCGGGCCTCGCCGAGCGCTGCCAGATCCAGGTCGCCTACGCGATCGGCGTCGCGCATCCCCTCTCGGTACTCGTGGACACGTTCGGCACCAACGTGATCGAAGTGCCACGGATCGAGGAGCTCGTCCGCGAGCACTTCGACCTGCGCCCGGCCGCGATCCTCCGCGATCTCGATCTGCTCCGGCCGATCTACGCCAAGACAGCCGCGTACGGCCACTTCGGCCGCGAGGACGGCGACTTCACGTGGGAGCGGACCGACCGCGCCGACGCGTTGCGCGCAGCGGCCGGACTGGCGGAACCTACGAGGGTCTGACGAACAGCCCGGCTGCGGCCTTCTCCGAGATCGCGCGCTCGCCGACCTTCTCGATCGAGACCGTGAACTGATCCGCCGCCGGCTCTGCGGTGCGGACGAGGATGCTCGTCCCCGGCACGAGGCCCTGGTCGTAGAACCAGTGCAGTAGGTCGCCGTCGTGCTCGGCGAGCCGGACGATCGTCGCCCGCATGCCGGCCGTCAGCGTCGCGAGCGGAGCGAGCTCGGCGTTCTCCGCCTGCTCCACCGCCGGATCGACGGGCCAGCCGTGCGGACAGCGCTGGGGGTGTCCGAGCTTGTCGTCGATCCGGTCGATCATCTCGTCGTCGAAGGTGTCGCCGAGCTCGTCGGCGCGCTCGTGCGACTCGTAGGCCGTGTAGCCCATGAAGTCGGTGAGCAGCCGCTCGATGATCCGGTGCTTGCGGACAACCCGCTCAGCGCGCTCGCGACCGCTCTCGGTGAGGAGCGCCTCCTTCTTCGTGCCGCGCTCGATCAGGCCCTCCGCCTCGAGCCGCTTCAGCATCTCGCCGGCGGAGGCGCGGGAGACATGGAGCATCTCGGCGACTCGCGAGGCGAGTGGGGGGCTCCCGGCGCCGTGCGGCGTGTACTCCCCGATCGGAAAGGCGAGGAAGTAGATGGTCTCGAGGTACTCGTCTACCGAGTGGCCGGCGGCAGGCATGGGGTTATATTGCCGCGGGTCCTGGGTGTAAGGGTACCCTTACAACAGTGAGCACTCCGGAAATCCTCCTGCTCGGCGCGATCGCCGGCGTCACCATTTTCCTCGGTCTGCCGGTCGGGAGGATGCACAACCTGAGTGCGAACGCCCGCGCCGGCCTGTCGGCGCTTGCCACGGGGATCCTGATCTTCCTGCTCTGGGACGTGCTCGCGAACGCAGTCGAGCCGATGGACTCGGCGCTCGACGCGCGCGACTGGGGCAGGTTCGCCGGTCTCAGCATCCTCGGCATCGTCGGCTTCACCGCCGGGCTCATGAGCCTCGTCTACTACGAGTCGTGGATGAAGCAGCGGGCCGGCCGCCGCTCCTCGCCCCTCGTCGGGCCTGGTGCGGCCGCCCTCGACGAGTTCGCGGAGCGGCGGCATCTCGATCTGACGAATCCGGCCATCCGGCTCTCGTTCCTGATCGCCATCGGCATCGGCGTCCACAACTTCGGCGAGGGCCTGGCCATCGGTCAGGCCGCGGCGTCGAGCGAGATCAGCCTCGCGGTGACCCTGATCATCGGCTTCGGGCTGCACAACGCGACGGAAGGATTCGGTATCTGCGGGCCGCTGACCGGCGAGGGAATCGTCCCCAGCTGGCGGCTCCTCCTGGTGCTCGGCCTCATCGGCGGCGCGCCGACCTTCCTCGGAACCGTCGTCGGGCAGGCGTGGACGAGCGAAGCGGTCTCGGTCCTCTTCTTCACGGTCGCCGCCGGCTCGATCCTCTATGTCGTCCAGGAGCTGTTCGCCGTCAACCGCAAGTACGGCCACCCGGTGCTGATCGCCTGGCTCCTCCTCGCCGGGGTCCTGCTCGGCTTCGCGACGGACTTCGTCGTCAGCGCCGCCGGCGTCTAGCCCGTTCGGGCGAGTGGACGCTGGCCCAGCCGAGTGACCTCGCCCTCGGTCGCCCGAAGTAGCCTGTCTATGTGACGCAAGTCCGAGGATTCGTCCTTCTAAGCCTCGCCTATCTTGGCCTCCTCGCCTACATCTGGTTCGACGCGATCTCTAACGGTTGGGGCTGGGGATGGGCGTTGTTCGGAACGTTCAACGTCACGGTGGCTGCGCTTGCCCTTCTTGGCCTCACTTGGCTCGTAGCCCGCGTCGCTCGACGAACGCGCAGGTAAGCCCCTGGACGCTGCGCGGGGCTTTGGGCTCAGGGGTCATTCCGGAACGCTGGCCCAGCGGAGAGTCCTCGGCCCTGACGCGATTTCGGCGAACCGCTTGAGCTACCGTCGAGCCATGTCGAACGACGTGGGCGAACCGACCCTTCGCGAAAAGGCTTTGTCAGCCCTCAAGCGGTTCAGCCTCGGTATCGCGAGCGGCGGTGCCTATCGCGTCGGGAAGTCGTTCGAACGGGAACTCCGCCTTGCCCAGCGACGAGAACGCATCGAGACCGAAGGCGATTCATCGAGTGAGGATTCGTAACCCTCGTTGCTCAGGGGTCATTCCGGAACACTGGCCCAAGCGAGTGTCGTGGCTGGTCGTAGCATTCGGGGATGGCCTCAGAGACCAGCGAGTGCCTCTTCTGCAGACTCGTTGCCGGGGACGGTGAGGCAAGCGTCGTCGGTGAAGACGCGCGGACAATCACACTCATGGACATCCAGCCTGTCACCGAGGGCCACATGCTCGTCATTCCCAGGGCGCACGCCACCGACCTCGCAGGTCTTGAACCGGAAGACGGCGCTCAGATGTTCCGTGTTGGTCAAGCAGCGGCCGCGAGTCTCCGCAACTCGGGTCTCAGGTGCGAGGGCGTCAACTTCTTTCTTGCAGATGGCGAAGCGGCCGGTCAGGAAGTCTTCCATGTCCACCTGCACGTTTTTCCGCGCTTCGCGGGTGATGGGTTCGGTCTTCGGATGCCGCCCGGCTACGCAGTCTGGCCACGCTCCGAACTTGACGCAGCCGCCGCAACTCTTCGCAGAGCGTGGCCAGCCGTCGGGGGTCATTCCGGAACACTGGCCCAGGCGAGAGTCAGACCCCGGAGCGGTCTCGCCGCTAATGACAATCACGGCGTCGGCGACGTATAACAGGTAGGCGTGCGTCGCATCGTGACCGTATTCGTGTTCTTTCTCTGCACTGGCGCAGCTGCCGCCTACGCCGGCGGATTCTCGCTGCAGTCCATCGCGCATAAGGAGGCGAAGTACTACGGCGAGACGCACGCGGCAATCACTCGCATCGAGACCGTTCGAATTTGGGGTGCTCGTCCGGGTCACGCGCGCTGGGCGATGATCCGGATGAAGGGTCGCCACGCGTTCCGGGTCGGATGTCCGCGCCCGGGTCCCGGCCTTCCCGAGCCTTGTGGCGCGCACTACCTAGAAGTGGGGGTCGATCTAGCCAACCACAAGGTCGGGCTCGACTGGGGTCTCACCAGGTCCGAGGTCTCCGCTATCGCAAGAGCACGTCACGCGAGTCGGTGGTTCCGGATCTTCCCCGACACCCCGGCTCTGTACCTCCGGTGCGCCATCCCGCGCGGCGGCACCCACTTACCGACCGACAAGAATCTGACGCTGAAGGGCACATGCTCGACGGTCGCCGAGCCATCGAATCACGTTCGGCGAGTCGCGTTCGTCGAGACCTTCTGGCTAAGGCCGAGCAGCAAGCTGACCAAGGCTGGCTGGGTCGTCACGCTCAACCGACACGGTCGCGTCAAATCGATCCGGGTGACAGGCCAGCCACCGCAGCTCTGGAAGTAGCCGCCTAGAGCACCCGCTCGTTCAGGGTCACTCCTGAACACTGGCCCATGCGGGCGTCGCACCGTTTGGAGGCGTTAGGGCGTGCAGGAGACGGCAAGCGAACCGTCACTGTGTCGCGTGAGGTTGAGAATCGCCGAGGCCTTCGTGCCGTCTGAGGCGTTGGCGACTCCATGACTGGGAGACGGAACGTACGCACCGGCTGAAATACCGTGATTGGTGCAGCTCATAGCTTGGCCTGTCGTCGGGTTGGCGATCGTCGTGGTCGTCGGCGCGGTGAAGGTGATGATTTGGCCTCCTCGCTCCGGCGGTCCCTGTGACGACATCTTCGAGGCTCCGCCGCACCCGGCGAGGAGTAGGCCAGTCACGGCAGTGATGAGTACGGCTGTCGCCTTCATCTCACCGCTTATACGCCACAGACCGCTTGAGTGTCACGGCTGATTCCTTGCTGGCCGACGGTCAGGGGTCATTCCGGAACACTGGCCCAGCCAAGCGATCTACTCGGCCTCGCTAACGCCGCGCCCGCTTCGCTTCCGTGAAGCCCATGCGAGTACCAAGTAGAGACCCGCAAGTCCGGCGATCAAACCCGCGAGCGCACGGAGGGCGGCCACGGTCCGGTCGTAAGGCCGGCAAGCGTCACCGCTGCAATCACGACCGCGCAAAGTGCGCAAATGCTCCTTGCGATCCCGTCGCCTCGCATAGTCACATTCTGAGCGCCAATAGGCACCGCCGCAATGAACATCGCTCGGGGGTCATTCCGGAACACTGGCCCGGGCGAGCGGCCACCGCAGGGCCAGCTCACCAGCCGAGCGAGTCGTGCATACTTGGCGGGTCATGACGCGCACTCCTCTTCATCTGTAGCTCGCGGCGCTTTTAGGCGCCCCGCGGTTCGAAGAGTCGAGTGGTCATGAATGGAGTAGCCGTGCCGAACGTCCACCCGGACGAAGTCGAAATCGATCTGCACGTCGTGCAGCGCCTGCTCGGAGCGCAGTTTCCGCACTGGGCGGGTCTACCACTTCAGCGCTTCCCGTCGTATGGGACCGTCAACGCCCTGTTTCGCTTAGGCGACGAACTGTGTGTACGACTACCGCGGCTCCTCGCCGAAGTTCCCACCTTTGCGATCGAGCAGATCCACAGGGAGGCGGAGTGGCTACCGCGACTCTCGCCGCACCTTCCTGCCCAAGTTCCGGCGGTGGTCGGACACGGAGAACCGAGCGAGGAATATCCCTATAGCTGGGCGGTCTACCGATGGCTTGAGGGGGAAACGCCGCAGCGAGCCACGGATGCGCTAGCACGCGAGCTAGCCGCCTTCATTACTGCCTTGCAGCGCATCGACCCGACCGGCGCACCAGCGACGATGAGCCGCGCGCAGCCGCTCGCCGCACACGACTCGGCGACCCGCGCCGCGCTCGCCCGCCTGCACGGGGAGATCGACGTTCCTGCGGCGACACGAGCTTGGGAGCGAGCACTTGAGGCGCCGAACTGGGAGAAGTCACTCGTCTGGGTTCACGGAGACCTTCTCGCCGCGAACCTGCTCCTCCGCGACGGCCGCTTGAGCGCCGTTCTCGACTGGGGTTCACTCTGCTCCGGGGACCCCGCCTGCGACCTGATGATCGCCTGGTCACTCCTGGCACCGGTACGCGACGAGTTCCACGCAGCCCTTGACCTCGATGACGCGACCTTCGAGCGCGGTCGTGGCTGGGCACTCTCCCAGGCTGTGATCGCGCTGCCCTACTACCTGCACACGAACCCGCCGATGGTGGCGCATGCGCGAAGCGCAATCTCAGGCGTGCTCGCCGACCCCCGCCCCGCCAACAGCCGCTAATCCGTACGCGGGGGCGAGCGGTCTGTCAGGCGTCGTTCCGGAACGCCGGCCTACGCAAGCGTTGCCTTGCCCGGGTTACGGGCGCCATCCGTCCCGCGGCCCGCTTGCAGAAAACGTGCGGGTCTTCAGATCTCCGAGTTGCTCTTTGGCGAGCTCTGACGCTGCGCGCTCGCGGAGGTCGTCATCAGTGAGTGGCTTTCGCCGGAGTAGATCGCGGACCTTTCGCAGGAAAGTCATGAGAACACAGGCACCCGTGCCAAAGGCCTGCTTCGCCGTCCCGGCCGCGATTGCGCGCGCGGCCGGAACGGCGTGCTTCTCGGTCCTAGGTCACGCCTTGGAGGATCTTGGCCTTCTGCGCCTCGAACTCCGCGTCCGTGAGGACGCCCGAAGCCTTCAACTCGCCGAGCTGCTTGAGCTGCTCGAGCGGGTCGGCTGCAGGTGCCGCCGCAGGGGCGGGCTCTTGATATTGCTGTTGATCTTGGGCCTGGTCCTCCTGGGACCAGCGATTCGCCTGCCGGCGCGAGACACGGTTCGAGACCGCGGTCGCGGTTCCCGCGACTACGGCTACGCGGGCGGCTCCTCGGAGCAATGGCATCTCTGACTCCTCTCTCTACGCGTTTGCGGTTTCGAGTGACTCGGCGTGCTCCACGAGGTCGGCACCAGGGATGCCTCCCCTGGCGACGAGCTGCGCGCCGCTTGCGGCGACCGCAGCGGCGAACTGCCGGGCCCAACGGTTCTCGTAGAGCAGGATCGCAGCGGAGGCGCCGGGCTCGAGCGCGCCGCCCGCGTCGTCGTAGTCGTCCGGGCCGATCAGTCCGGACGACGCGCCCTCGAACTCGATGAGGTCGAGCTCGCCGTCGGAGTCGATGTCCGCGAGCGCGAGCCCCGCTACCGCGCCGTCCTCTCCCTTCGTGACGAACACGAGGTCGAGCACGCGGATGAGCCCGCGGTCACTCAGGTTGGCGAGTTCCTTGAGCCCCTCGCCGTTGGGCTGCGTGCCGGCCGGCCATTCGACGATCAGGTAGTCGACTGGTCCGAGCGCGGTCTCGGTATCGCTCATTCCTCTCCTCCTTGCATGGCTATCGCGTCACCATAGTCCGCGCTCTGCGCCTGTGGAGGCATCATCCCGAAGGGGCGATGAGGCGGGAAGTTCATGCGACCATGACCGTGTGAGGCTGGACGACCTCGGCCGCCTCGGTCGTCGCCGCGTGGGAGCTGCAGTCGCGGAGATGAGCACCGACCAGCGCCCCGGCTACGCTCGCTGCCCGTGTCTCGCCTCGCCTCCGTCTACCCGATCGTCAACGCTCGCGCGCTCGCGCGGCTGTTCACCTACGAGATCGGGGACGAGGTGGGGAAGGGCGCCGTGCTCGCGATCCCCTTCGGCAACGCCCGTCGCCGCGGTGTCGTCGTCGACGCCGACGCCGACGCGCCGCCCGACGTCGAGCCCGTCGCGGCCGAACGGGTGCTCGAGACCCTGCCGCCGGCGCTCGTCGATCTCGCTCTCTGGCTCGCGGACTACTACGGCTCGACGCCGGCCCGCGCACTCGCGCTGATCGCGCCGCAACAGGCGAAGCGGCGCGGCGAGCGGCGCGATGTGACGGCTACGGCGGGCCTGGCGGCCGAGCCGCCGCCGACGCAGCTTTCGGAGACGCAGGAAGCCGCGCTCGCGCGGATCGAGAGCCTGCTCGGCGAGCGGCGGCGGAAACGTCCTCCTCGCCGGCGCAACCGGCAGCGGCAAGACCGAGGTCTACATCCGCGCCTGCGAGGCCGCCCTTGCTGCGGGTCGCGGCGCGATCGTGCTCGTGCCGGAGATCGCGCTGACGCCGCAGACGCTCGGCCGCTTCCTCGCGCGCTTCGGAGACCGGGTCGCGCTGCTCCACTCCGGTCTCTCGGACGCCGAGCGGCGGGACGAACGGGAGCGAATCGCCACCGGCGTGGCGACGGTCGTCGTCGGCGCTCGCTCGGCCGTGTTCGCGCCGCTTCCGTCGGTCGGCGTGATCTGCGTCGACGAGGAGCACGACGCCTCGTACAAGCAGGAGTCGGATCCCCGCTACGACGCCCGCACCGTCGCCGCCAAGCGGGCGGCCCTGGAGGGAGCGGTCGCAATCTTCGGCTCGGCGACGCCGCGGCCGGAGTCGTGGCACGCACTCGAGCGGCTCGAGCTCGGGGGCCGGATCGCAGCGCCCATGCCCACGGTTCGCGTCGTCGACCTGCGCCAGGAGACGGGCTATCCGCTCTCGGCACCGCTCCTCGCCGAGCTCGGCCGGCTTGCGGAGAACGGCGGCAAGGCGATCCTCCTGCTCAACCGGCGCGGCGTCGCGCCTGCGCTGCATTGCCGCGCCTGCGGCGTCACCCGCCGCTGCCCGAACTGCGACGTCTCGTTCACCCTCCACGGAGACGGCTCGCTGCGCTGCCACCACTGCGGCGCACGCGAGCCTGCCGGGGAGACGTGCCCGGAGTGCGGTTCACCGGAGCTCGTACGGATCGGAGCGGGGACACAGCGGCTCGAGCGCGAGCTCGAGAGGCACGTACCGGAGCTGGAACGGATTCGGCTCGATGCCGACGCGGTCGCGAAGCCGGGGGAGCTCCGCGCCGCGCTCGAGCGGTTCGCGCTCGCCGATCGTGCTGTTCTCGTGGGCACGCAGATGGTCGCGAAGGGACATCACTTCGCCGGCGTGGAGCTCGCCGCGGTCGTCGACGCCGACACCGGACTGGGCCTGCCCGACTTCCGCGCCGAGGAGCGAACCTTCCAGCTGCTCACCCAGCTCGCCGGCCGCAGCGGCCGCGACGCGCCGGGACGCGTCCTCATCCAGACGTTCCAGCCGGAGTCGCGCGCGGTGGAGCACGCGGCGCGCCACGACGTCGCCGGCTTCCTCGCGGGCGAGCTCGAGCGCCGTCGCGCGCTCGGCTACCCGCCGTTCCGCCACCTCGTCCGCATCCTGGTCTCGGGGCCGGAAGCCGCCGCCCCGACGCGCGCGCTCGAGGAGTTGAAGGCGGGGCTGCCGGAGTTCGAGCTGCTCGGGCCGGCCCCGTTTTCAGGCTGCGCGGCCGCCACCGAGCCCAGCTCGTCGGCAAGACCGACCGGCCGCGCGCCCTCGCCTCCCGGGCAGCGGCGCTGCTCGCGGCGGCGGCGCCCGCGATGCGCCGCGCCGGCCTGGCGGCCGTCGTCGACGTCGACCCGCAGAGCGTCTAGGTTCCCCCGATGGAGGAGAGAGTGCGCAGCGGCGGCTGCGTCTGCGGCGCGGTGCGCTACGCGGTCCGCGGCGAGCCGTTCCACGTCGGACGCTGCCATTGCGCTGACTGCCGGAAGAGATCGGGCAGCACCTACACCATCTACGGCCAATGGCCGCTGGACGCATTCGAACCGACCGGCGAGTACGCGACCTACGACCACGACAGCTTCTGTCCGCGCTGCGGCTCGCGCCTGTTCCTCCTCGACCCGGAGGGCGTCGAGATCCAGCTCGGCTCGCTCGACGACGCGCCGTTCGAGCTACGCCCGCAGGCGGAGCTCTGGATCAAGCGCCGCGAGCCCTGGATCCACGAGGTCGGAGGCGCCTCGCAGCACGAGGGAAATCGGACCTAGTCGCCCGACAGGCGCTGAAAGAGCAGGAAGTCGCGCCACTCGCCGTCGATGCGGAGGAAGTCGCGCGCGAGGCCGATCCGCTCGAAACGGTTCTTCTCGAGCACGCGCTGTGAGGAAAGGTTGTCGACGAGCGTCGCAGCCTCGACTCGGTGCAGCTCGAGCTCGTCGAACGCGTAGGCGAGGATCTCACCCACGGCGGCGGTCGCGAGCCCCTGGCCGTTGCGCGGGTGGTCGACCCAGTAGCCGATCGTCCCGCTTTGCAGGGCCTCCCGGACGATGTGGAAGAGGTTGATCGTGCCGGCGATGCCGCTGTCATCGAGGATCGCGAACTGATGGAAGCCGTCGGCCGCGCGCTCCTCGATTCGCTGCCGCTGGCCGTCCGCGGTGAAGAACTCCGGCGGCCGCACCGGCTCGTTGGAGGCGAGGAACTCGCGGTTTGCGCGATAGAGAGCCGCGAGCTCCTTCGCGTCTCGGAGCAACAGAGGACGGATCGTCACGCGTCGAGTGCGGCGCCGCGATCCGGCGGGAAGCGAGCGAGGATCCAGCGCGCATCGAGCGGCTGGCGCAGATACGAGCGGCCGTTGATGCGGACGAAGTCGCGGGTGCGGGGATCCATCGCCAGCCGCGCCTCGGCGGGGAAGTTCCGGTTGTGCCGCTCGATCAGGTCGTTCACCTCGGCGAAGCTCCAGCTCTCCGCGAGCTCACGCCAGGCCGCGGCGAAGTCGGTGGGATCGTCGACCGTCTCGGCGAGCGCTCGCCAGCTCTCCCCGAGCCGCCGCTCGTGCTGCTCGACGGCGTCCTCGATCGCGCGCAGCCTGCGCATCCACGCCGTCGGCCCGCCGAGCGCGCGTACTCCCGAATCGGGGTCGGGCCGGAAGTTCCGCAGGCGCTGCCGAAGCGGCTTCCCGCGCACCGGGCTCGACTCGAGATCCGCCTCGAGTTGCTCGCGCTCGCGACGCTCTTGGGGCGTCTCCGCGCCCGTCGCGCCCTCGCTCATGATCTCCCGCAGCGTCCTGGGATCCACGTCTGCGAGGGTACAGTCCGGCCCGATGTCGGAGATCGAGGGACAGGTCAAGGAGGAGGAGCTCGACGCCGAGCAGCAGGCTCGACGGCGAATGGCGCTTGCGCAGATCCGCCAGTACCCGGACGCGGCGCTGAAGATGGCCGCCCGCCCGGTCGAGGAGTTCGACGACGACCTTCGCCAGCTCGTCGATCGGATGAAGCAGCTCATGGTGGATGCGAGCGGGATCGGGCTCGCTGCGACCCAAGTCGGCGTCCTGCAGCGGCTCTTCGTCTTCCAGGTCTCCGAGGACGAGACGGTCGCGCTCGCCAACCCGGAGATCGTCGACCGCGGCGAGGTGACGCTGACCGAGGACGAGGGCTGCCTCTCGATCCAGGGCGTGCTCCTCCCGGTCGAGCGCGCGGCGAAGGTCGCGATCGAGGGCCAGGACGAGCACGGCGCCCAGGTGCGGTACGAGCTCGAGGAGCCCTATTCGCGGGTCGCCCAGCACGAGACCGACCACCTCGACGGCGTCCTGATCCTCGACCGCACGACGCCCGAGGCGCGGCGCGAGGCGCTCGCAAGCCTGCGCCCGCGCATCGTCATCGGCTAGGGCGGTACGTGGCGCCTCGTCGGATCGCGGTCGCCGCGACCGGGGAGTTCGGAGCCGACCTGCTCGCGCGGCTCGCCGCGGAGTACGACGTCGTCCAGCTGCTGACGCGGCCGGACAAGCCGCGCGGCCGCGGCCGCAAGCTGGCGGCGCCGCCCGCGAAGGAGGTGGCGGAGCGGCTCGGGATCCCGGTGGCTCAGCCGGGGCGGCTCGACGGGACCGTCGAGCTCGGCGCCGACACCATGGTCGTCTGCGCCTACGGCCTCCTGATCCCGAACGAGCTGCTCGAGCGCGCGCTGTGGCTCAACGTCCATCCCTCGCTGCTGCCGCGTTGGCGCGGTGCCGCCCCGGTCGAGCGCGCGATCCTGGCCGGGGACGACGAGACCGGCGTCACGATCCATCGCACGGTCGAGGCGCTCGACGCCGGGCCGGTCGCCGCGCAGCGCGCCTTCGCGATCGAGCCGGACGACGATGCCGGCGCCGTCTACGCTCGCGCGGCCGAGATCGCGGCCGAGCTTCTGCGCGACGTCCTCGCGCAGGCCGAGCCGCGCTTCGAGCCGCAGCCCGAGGAGGGCGCGACGTACGCCGAGAAGATCCGGCCGGCGGACCGCGAGCTGGACTCCGAGTCGCCGGCGCAGGAGCTCGTGAATCGCGTCCGGGCGTTGTCGCCTCACATCGGCGCGCGCCTCGGCGATCTCATCGTGTGGCAGGCTCGGGTGGGGGAGGACGGCTCGTTCGAACCGGTCGAGGTGCAGCCCGCGGGCGGCCGCCGCATGGCGTACGACGCGTATCTCCGTGGCCGTCGTTAGCCCCGCCCGGCGGGCGGCCTACGAGGTGCTGCTGCGCGTGTTCGAGCAGGACGCCTACGCCGACCGCACGTTCCGCAGCGCCGCCGAGGGGCTCGACGAGCGTGAGCGTGCGTTCGGGCAGCGGCTTGCGTACGGCTCCGTCCAGCGCGTACGGACGCTCGACTACGCGATCGAGAAGCTTGGCCGACGGCCGGTGCGAAAGCTCGACCCGCCTGTGCGCGCGGCGCTGCGACTCGGCGCGTACCAGCTCGGCTACACCGACACTGCGCCGCACGCAGCGGTCAATGAGTCTGTCGAGCTCGTCCGCCGCGCGCGGCTCGAGCGGGCGGTCCCGTTCACGAACGCGGTGATGCGGCGGCTGTCCGACGGGATCGGGGCGCTGCTCGAGTCGCTACCCGACGGGCCGCTGAAGGAGTCGTATCCCGACTGGATCTACGAGGTCTTCGTTCAGGTGCTCGAGGAGGAGGGCGCGCTCGCGCTGATGCGAGCGATGAACGAGCCTTTGGAGACGGTCGTCCGGCTCGTGCGCGGCGCACCTCCGGTCGGAGCGGCGGAGACCGGCGTCCCCGGCGCGTACCGGGTCGAGCGCGTGGTCGAGGGACTGGTGGCAAGCGGGAGGATCTGGCCGCAGAGCCGCGGCTCGCAGCTCGCCGGCCTCTGCGTCGGCTCGAAGGACGGCGAGCGCGTCCTCGATCTCTGTGCCGCCCCGGGCGGCAAGACGGGACAGCTGCGCGGCGAGGTGACGGCGGTCGAGATCGATCCGGCCCGCGCGCGTGAGTTGCGCGAGAACCTCGCAAGGATGGGTCGCTCCGACGTCTCGGTCGTCGAGGCGGACGGGACGGCGCTGCCGGCCGAGCTCGACGGCTTCGACCGAGCTCTGGTGGACGCGCCGTGCTCCGGCCTCGGCGTCCTCGCCCAGCGCCCCGACCTCCGCTGGCGCGCGACGCCGCTCCCCGACCTGCAGCTCGCACTCCTCCGCTCCGCGGCCGAGCGCGTGCGACCTGGCGGCACGATCCTCTACTCGGTCTGCACCTTGAACCCGGACGAGTGCGAGGCAGTCGTGGACGCGAGCGAGCTGCGCGTCCTCCCGCTCGGGGGCGAGTGGCCGGCCTTCGCGCATCCCTCGCGGCCGGAGTTCCTGCTCACGCTCCCGCACGTCCACGGCACGAGCGGGTTCTTCGTCGCGCGCCTCGCCGTCCACTGAGCGCTTTCGGACCTGTCTGGGTATCAGATACCGAGACAGGTCCATTCGAGCCGATGATCGGCTGGCGGAGCGGCATCTCGTTGCCCGCTCGACCCGTCCCACTGCCCTTTCGGCCATGTCTGGGTATCAGTTACCAAGACGGGGCCGTCTCAGACGTGGCCGTCGCGCGGGCTGCCGTACGATCGCTCGGATGAGCTGGCGCGAGTGGGTGCGGAACGCGGAAGTCGAGCCGTCGCTCTACGCGGCGGACTTCGCGCGGCTCGGGGAGCAGATCGACGTGCTCCTGCAAGCCGGCTGCCGCATCTTCCACTTCGACGTCGGCGACGGGCACTTCGTCGAGCCCGTGACGATCGGGCCCGTCGTGCTCGAGTCGATCGCGCCGCTCGTCCATGACGCCGGCGGGGTGCTCGACTGCCACCTGATGGTCGACAACCCGCTGCGCCACTTCCCGCAGATCGCGCGCGCCGGCGGCGACAGCGCCACCTTCCACTACGAGGTCGTGGACGACGTCCCCGCGACGATCGCTGCCGCGCGCGAGCACGGCCTCCAGGCCGGCGTCGCCTATCAACCCCGAGAGCGAGCCCGAGGACGTGGCCGCCGTCGCCGCGGATGCCGACCTCGTTCTCTGCATGAGCATCCATCCCGGCTACAGCGGCCAGAAATTCATGCCGGAGGCGGTCGAGCGGATCGGGCGCCTGCGCGCGGCGCTCCCCGCGCACGTCTACGTCCAGGTCGACGGCGGGATCGACGCGGAGACCATCGGCGCCGCGCACGGCGCCGGCGCTGCGCTGCTCGTCGCCGGCTCGGCGGTCTTCGGTCGCGAGGATCCGGCAGCCGCCTATCGCGGCCTCGTCCAGGACCTCGCGTGAGCCACTACGAGCGCGCGCTCGAGCTCGCCGAGCGCGGGCGGGGCAAGACCGGCAATCACCATCCCGTCGTCGGCGCGGTCGTCGTGCGCGACGGCGAGATCGTCGGCGAGGGGTGGTACGAGTACGACGGAGTCCACCACGCCGAGACGATCGCCCTCGAGCAGGCTGGAGACGCCGCGCGCGGTGCCACCCTCTACGTGACGCTCGAGCCATGCTCTCACCAGAGCCGCACGCCTCCCTGCGCGGACGCCGTCATCGCCGCAGGAGTTGCGCGTGTGGTGGTCGGCGCCCACGATCCGAACCCGGTCGTCGACGGCCGCGGCCTCGAGCGCCTCCGCGCAGCAGGCCTCGAGGTCGAGCTCCTCGACGATCTCGCGGCGCGCCGGCAGAACGAGGCGTGGCGCGTCTGGAAGTCCCTCGGACGCCCGTTCGTCACGTACAAGGCGGCCGTCACCCTCGACGGCCGCGTCACCGTCCCCGGCCGGCGCTGGGTGTCGGGCGAGGACTCACGGCGCCGGGTACACGAGCTTCGAGCTGCGTCGGACGCGGTCGCGGTCGGGATGGGGACGGTGCGAGCCGACGCGCCCCGGCTCGACGCACGCGACGTCGAAGCGGCGAAGCAACCGCGTCGGCTCGCCTTCGGGCGAGGGCCGCTGCCGGAGGGATCGGAGCTCGAGCTGCGTACAGGCCCGCTCGAGGAGGAGCTGCCGGCGCTTGCCGCGGAGGGCGTCCAGTCGCTCCTCCTCGAGGGAGGCCCGACGCTCGCTACCGCGTTCCTCGAGGCGGGCCTCGTGGACAAGCTGCTCCTATTCGTCGCGCCGGTTCTCGCCGGGTCCGGGCCGCACGTGATCGGCGATCTGTCCGCGCCGCTCGAGCTCCTCCACATTCGTACTGACCCCTCGGGGGAAGACCTCTTGTTGGAGGCGTACCTACGCGAGCCGTAACCTTTGCAACATGTTCACGGGCATCGTTCGCGAGCTCGGCAGCGTGGAGGCCTTCGACGGCTCCCGCCTCGTCGTTGGCGCACCCGAGACCGCCGCAACGGCGGCCGTCGGCGACTCGGTGGCCGTGGCCGGCGTCTGCCTCACCGTCGTCGCAAACGAGGACGGACTCCTCGCGTTCGACGCCGTCGCGGAGACGCTTTCGCGCACAGCGCTCGGCAGCCTCCGGCCGGGCGGTGCGGTGAACGTCGAGCCGTCGCTGCGAGTCGGCGACCCGCTCGGCGGGCACGTCGTGCAGGGCCACGTCGATGCCGTCGGCCGCGTCCGCTCGGTCACGCCGGAGGGAGACGGCCGCCGTGTGTGGGTCGACGCCCCCGAGACGGTCGTCCGCTACTGCATCGAGAAGGGCTCGGTCGCGGTCGACGGCGCCTCCCTCACGATCGCCGCGTTCGACGACGACGGCTTCGAGGTCGCGCTGATCCCGCACACCCTCGCGGTCACGACGCTCGGGAGCCTCGACCCGGGCGACGAGGTCAACCTCGAGGCTGACGTGCTCGGCAAGGTCGTCGAGCGCCTTCTGACGGCGAGGCTGTCATGAGCTCGGCGGTCACGCCGTTCGCGACGATCGAGGAGGCCGTCGAGGACATCAGGAACGGGAAGATGGTCGTCGTCGTCGACGATCCCGAGCGCGAGAACGAGGGCGATCTCGTGATCGCCGCCCAGTTCGCGACGGCTGACGCTGTGAATTTCATGGCGACGCACGCACGCGGCTTGATCTGCCTCTGCCTGACCGGCGACCGCTGCGAGGAGCTCGGCCTGCCGCAGATGACGCAGCGGAACGAAGCCCACCTCGGCACCGCGTTCACGGTCTCGGTCGAAGCCCGCGAGGGCGTGACGACCGGCATCTCGGCGGCCGACCGCGCGCACACGATCCACGTCGCGATCGACCCCGCCTCGACGCCGCACGACCTCGTCCAGCCCGGCCACGTCTTCCCGCTGCGCGCCCGGGACGGCGGCGTGCTCGTCCGCGCCGGCCAGACCGAGGCTGCGGTCGACCTCGCACGGCTCGCCGGGCTCGTCCCGGCCGGCGTGATCTGCGAGATCATGAACGAGGACGGGACGATGGCCCGCGTCCCCGATCTCGTGCCGTACTGCGAGCTGCACGGGCTCCGGATGGTCACCGTCGCCGACCTGATCGAGTACCGGCGGCGAACGGAGAAGCTCGTCGAGCGCGTCGTGACCGTGAGCCTGCCGACGGAGTACGGCGCCTTCGACGCGATCGCGTTTCGCGAGACGCTAACCGGCCGCGACCACCTCGCCCTCGTGATGGGAGAGCTCGGCGACGACGTGCTCGTCCGCGTCCACTCCGAGTGCCTCACCGGCGACGTCTTCCACTCGCTGCGCTGCGACTGCGGCGAGCAGCTCGAGGCCGCGCTCGCGGCGATCGCCGCCGAGGGCAGCGGGGTGCTTCTCTACATGGCGCAGGAGGGACGCGGCATCGGCCTCCTCAACAAGCTCAGGGCCTACGAGCTGCAGGAGCAGGGACTCGACACCGTCGAGGCGAACCTGGCGCTCGGCTTCGCCGCGGACGAGCGGGAGTGGGGGATCGGCAACCAGATCCTCGCCGAGCTCGGGATCTCGACGATGCGGCTCCTCACCAACAATCCGAAGAAGGTCTCCGGCGTCGAGGCGTACGGCTTGAAGGTGACGGAGCAGGTGCCGATCGAGATGCCGCCCCATCCCGAGAACGTTCGCTATCTGGCCGCCAAGCGGGATAAGCTCGGACACAAGCTGCACCACCAGGATCTCAAGTTCGAGTCGGAGGGCGAATGAGTTCAGGAGGGTTTTGGCCGGGGGAGGCCCCGGCTGCCGAGCAGGAAGACGTGGAGGAGCCCGAGGCAACGGTCGCCGAGCCGCCCGGGTGGCCCCAGCAGACCGCTGAGGAGCCGAAGACGGAGCCGGAGGCCGAGCCGGCTGCGGCTGCCGGGGCACCGGTGGCCGAGCCCGAGCCGGACGAGGACGAGGCGGCGGTCGAGGAAGAGCCGGAAGTCGCGCTTGCCGGGCACGTGCCGGGTGAGATCGACATCCCGGATGACGTCGCCGTGCTCGAGGGCTCGCCGTCCGGCGCGGACCGCACGGTCGGCATCGTTGTCTCTCGCTTCAACGGCGAGATCTCGAACCGGCTCCTCGACTCGGCGCTCGAGACGCTCACGGCGGCCGGCGTCGCCGAGGAGCGCATCACCGTGATGCCGGTGCCGGGCGCGTTCGAGCTCCCGATCGGCGCCATGGCGCTGGCCAAGACGCGGCGCTACTCGTGCGTGATCGCCCTCGGCTGTGTGGTGCGCGGCGAGACGGCCCACTTCGACTACGTCGCGGGGGAGGCTGCGTCGGGCCTTCAGCTCGCCGGGCTCGAGACCGGCGTGCCGGTGGCCTTCGGCGTGCTCACGGTGGACACCACGGAGCAGGCCGAAGCGCGGGTCGACAAGGGCGCCGACGCCGCGCGAGCGGCGCTCGAGATGGCGGATCTCTTCTCGCAGGTCCGGCAACAGGCGAAGTCCGGCTAGCCCTCAGACGTCGGCTATCCTGGGCGGCCGATGGCGAAGGTCTGCGCAGTCTGTGGGAAGAAGCCCGGTTTCGGCAACCACCGGAGCCACTCGATGGTCGCCACGAAGCGGCGGTTCGAGCCGAACCTCCAGCGCGTCCGCGTCCTGCTCAAGGGCAAGGCGACGCGCGCCTACGTCTGCACGCGCTGCCTCAAGGCCGGCAAGGTCCAGAAGGCTCTTTAGCGCGGCTCGCGCCACATCGGGCGCACGCGGGCGGCGCCGTCGAGGATCTCGATCTCGTCCCGCGGCTCGAAGCCGAGGCGCGAATAGAGGCGCGCGTTGTTCTCCGTCGATGCCTCGAGATAGGCCGGGATCCCCTGCGCGTCGCAGCGTTGTAGCACCGGCTCCAGGAGCGCCGAGCCGCGGCCCTGCCCTGTCGCCTCGGGGACGACGCCGACGGCGAACAGATACCAGTGCGGCTCCCGCGGATGGACCGCCCAGAGCTTGTTCATCGCGCGCGAAGCGCGGACGAGCTCGCGTGGGAAGCGGCGGATGTACCGCGGCACCATCGGGAGCGAGTCACGTAGCCGCTCGGGATACCCGCCGGGCTTGCGCCAGATCGCGGCGCCGAGCCGGTCGTCGTCCAGCCATAGCTCGCCATAGCCCTTGAGCACCATCCGGCACTCGAGCTCGAAGTACTGCGCCAGCCGCGCCGGCTGCGGCGACTCGGCCCGGAAGAACGCCGTGAGCACCGGGTCGCGGGCGAACGCACGGCCGAGGATCTCGGCCGCGCCGCCGGCCTCGCTCGCGAGCGCAATCCTCGGCACCGAGAGCGGCTAGTCGTCCTTCGGGACGTCGTAGAGGAGCCAGAGCCGCTCGCCGGTCTGCGAAGCGGTCGCCGCCTGCGCCGTGATCTGGCCGAGCTCCGGATACTCGACCACCTCCGGGGACGGGTGCGTGGACGTCATGAGATAGCGGCACGTCCCGTCGCCGTCGTTGCGGAAGCCGTGCGCTCCCGCGGGGCCGACCGGGAACAGCACGACCTCGCCGCGTCGCACGAGCCGCTCGCCGTCCTCGGTCTTCAGCGTCATCTCGCCGTCGAGGACGACGAGCATCTCCTCGGCCGCATGGTGGAAGTGGTACACGGCGAAGTTGCCCGGCCCGAGCTCGTAGACCGTGGCGCCGAGCACCTCCGCGCGGGGCAGTCGCTTCGACTTCGCGCCGCCGCCGGACCAGTCCTCGCCGGCGTCCCATGCGTCTGTCCAGATGTTGTCGTCGCTCATGCCGGGAGTCTTTCGCAACCGGGCGTCGAGGTCGTCAGTCCAAGCACACGATGGAGGCAGGGCACGCGGTTACCTCGCGCCTCGGGCGGATCACGATCTCGAGCGAGGCGATCGCCCAGATCGTCGCGGAAACGGCGCTCGAGTGCTACGGCGTCGTCGGGATGAAGGGCTCGCTGCGCGGCCAGCTGGCGCGTGCCCGCGGCCGGCCGCGCGGCATCGACATCGGCCGCGAGGGCGGCGAGATCACCGTCGACCTCCACGTCGTCGTCGAATACGGCCTCAACCTCGCCGAGGTCGCCTCGAGCGTCGGCAACCGCGTCGCGTACGAGGTGCAACGCCTGACCGGGTTGAACGTACGCGCGGTCGAGGTGCACGTTGACGACGTGCGCACGGGAGGGAAGTGAGCGCCGAGGCGGACCTCGAGCGCGTCCGCGGCCTCGTCGGCGCGGCTCTCGCCTCGCTCGAGACGAGCCGCGGCCGCATCGACGACCTCAACGTCTATCCCGTCCCCGACGGCGACACCGGCACCAACCTCACGCTGACCGTGCGGGCGGTCTCGGACGCTGTCGCCTCGGCGCAGCCGGCCGATCGCCCCGCACTCGCGCACGCGGTCGCTCGGGCGGCGCTGATGGGTGCGCGCGGCAACTCCGGCGTCATCCTGTCCCAGATCGTGCGCGGCGTCGCCGACGTCCTCGCCGAGTCGACGAACGGCATCGGCCCTGCGCTGACCGCCCGCGCGCTGCGCGGCGCTTCCGACGCCGCCTACCGCGCCGTGCGGCGTCCGGTCGAGGGGACGATGCTCACGGTCATCCGCGAGCTTGCGGAAGAGGCGGAGCGGCATTCAACCGAGTCCGAGCCGCTCGGCGAGCTGCTCGTCGGCCTCGTGCGGCACGGAGAGGAGGCGGTGGCGCGCACACCCGAGCAGCTCGAGGTCCTGCGCGAGGCGGGAGTCGTCGACGCGGGCGGCGCGGGGCTCGTCGAGCTCCTGCGCGGACTGGCCGGCGGGGTCACCGGCGAGGCGATGCCGGCCGCACCCGCCGTTGAGGCGCCGACCGGCATCGAGGCGGTCCATCTCGAGCCTTCCCGCTATCGCTACTGCACGGTCTACGTGGTCGAGGGAGAGGCGCTCGATCGCGACGGGCTCGAGGCCAAGCTCGAGCGGCTCGGCGACTCGCTCGTGGTCGTCGGCGACGAGACCGCGCTCAAGGTGCACGTCCACACGGACGACCCCGGCTCCGCGCTCTCGCTCGGCACTGCCGCCGGCACGATCGAAGGAGTCGAGATCGCAGACATGCACGAGCAGCAGAAGCAGCGCGAGCGGCGTCTCTCGCTCGTCCCGTCCACCCGTGCGAAGAGCGGGATCGTCGCGGTGGTCGCCGGGGAGGGGAACCGGCGTCTCTTCGAGACGCTCGCCGAGCCGATCGGGGCGATCCGCATCGTCACCGGCGGTCAGACCGCGAATCCGTCGACCGTCGAGCTCCTGGACGCGGTCGCGGAGCTCGAGGCTGAAGAGGCGATCATCCTCCCCAACAACGCGAACGTGCGGCTCGCCGCGGAACACGCCGCCGAGCAGGCAGAGCGCCCCACCGAGCTCGTGCCGACCGAGTCCATCCCGGCCGGGCTCGCCGCGCTCGTCGCCTACGACGGCACGCGCAGCGCGGCCGAGAACGCCGGGCAGATGGCCGCCGCCGCGGCAGCCGTTGCGACGGGCGAGGTCACGCGCGCCTCCCGTGATGTCGAACTCGACGGCCTGGCGATCCGGAGCGGCGACTGGCTCGGGCTCACGGACGGCGAGCCGGTCGTGGGCGGAGAGGACTTCGCCGCCGTCGCCTTCGAGCTCGTCACGCGACTCCTCGCAGAGCCGCGCTGGCTCCTGACGCTCCTGACCGGCGCCGAGCAGCCGCCGCTCGACGGCTTCGTCGACCGGCTCAAGGCGGCGTACCCGGAGCTCGAGGTCGAGGTGCACGACGGCGGCCAGCCGCACTACCCGCTTCTGCTCGGCGCGGAATAGGGTTGAACGAATGCCGCCAGTCCGGATCGTGCTCGTGGAGGACAACGAGGTTTTTCGTGACGCACTCGAGCTGCTGCTCGGGATGCGGACCGACGTCGAGATCGTCGCCTCGGTCGGGGACGGGGTTGCCGCCGTCGCCGCGGCGAAGGAGCACCGGCCGGACGTCATGTTGATGGACTACCGAATGCCGGCCCTCGACGGCATCCAGGCCACGGCGCAAGTGATGGAGGAAGTGCCCGGTGTCGCGGTGGTGGCCCTGACGGCGTCCGCGGACGCCGCCGAGCGCGAGGCGCTCGTGGAGGCGGGAGCCGTTGCCTGCCTCATGAAGGACCAGGAGCTCGACGAGATCGTCGCCGCAATCCTCCACGCTGCCACAGCCGCGGGTTGAACCTCACCGTCGAGAACACGGCGATCGTCCTCGACTCGACCGCCGACCTGCCTGACGCGGCCAACCGCTTCCCGAACTGGCGCGTCGTGCCGCTCTACGTCCGCTTCGGCGACGAGAGCCTCCGCGACGGCGTCGACATCGACCCGGCCGAGTTCTACGCGCGCCTACGTAACTCGGCGGTCTTCCCGACGACGTCGCAGCCGACGCCGGGCGACTTCCTCGCCTGTTACGAGGAGCTCGGCCGGTTCGAGCGGGTCTTTTCGCTCCACGTCTCCGCGCGCGTCTCCGGCACCTTCGCGAGCGCGGAGACGGCCGTGGCCGAGCTGGGAGACGGGCGCGTGCGCGCGATCGACACCGAGACCGCCTCCGCTTCGATCGCGATGCTCGCGCTCGCGATCCAGCGCCGGCTCGAGCGCGGAACGACCGACGAGGAGATCGACGCGCTCGCCACGCGCTATCAGCGCGAACGCGGGCTTCTGTTCACGGTCGACACGCTGGAGTTCCTGCAGCGGGGCGGACGCATCGGGAAGGCGGCTGCGTTCGCCGGCACGCTGCTGCAGGTCAAGCCGATCCTCTCGATCGAGAACGGTGAGGTCGAGCCCATCAAGCGGGTGCGGGGAGAGAGGAAGGCATTCGCCGAGCTCGCCGCGGCGCTCGAGACGGAGACCGAGGACGAGCCGGGGTACCGGCTCGCCGTCGCGCACGCCGCCGCGCCGGAGCGGGCAGCCGAGCTCGAAGACCTGGTGCGCGAGCAGCGGCCACACGCCCAACTCGAGCTGGTGGTCACGCTCGGCGCGGTCATCGGCGCACACGCCGGGCCGGGCACGCTCGCGCTTTTCTGGTTCCGCGACGGAGACTGACGTCCGGTCCGCGCGGGATACTCAGCGCGCGCGGTGCCGCCGACGATGACAGCCACCCGTCGACAGACGGTCTTTGCAGGCCTGGACCAACCCGGGGCCTGGCCTCCGACGCCTCGCGCGGCGCATCCGCAACGCCTCGAGGTGAGTCTCGACTCGCTGCCGGGGGTCGCCGCGACGACGCAGCGGAAGCTCGGCAAGCTCGGGCTCGCGACCGTTCGCGACGTCCTGGAACACGGACCGCGCCGCTACGAGACGGCCGCGGACGAGGTGGCGATCGCCGAGCTCCGCCAGGGCGAGGAGGTGGTGGTGACCGGCCGCGTGCTCAACGTAGAGAAGCGGCCGATGCGCGGGCGGCGGCGGACGCGGATCGTCGCGCGCGTCGCCGACGACACGGCCGCGATCAGCGTGACGTGGTTCAACCAGCCATGGCTGGCCGACCGGCTGAAGCCGGGAACCGAGGTCCGGCTGCGCGGCAAGCTCGGCCGCTTCGGCTTCGAGCCCCGCTCGTACGACATCGGCGACGAGGCGCGCGCTACGGCCGACTTCGCTCCGGTCTACCCGGCCGCCGAGGAGATCGCCGCCGCGACGGTGCGCCGTGTGGTCGACGCCGCGCTTCCGCTCGCCCTCCATGTCCCGGATCCGCTGCCGGCCGAGCTGCGGGAGCGCGAAGGGCTGGCGCTGAAGCGCGACGCGCTCGCTGCGGTGCACCGCCCGCGCGACCTCGGCGAGGCCGAGGTCGGACGACAGCGGCTCGCCTTCGAGGAGCTGCTCGTCCTGCAGGTCGGCATCGCGCGGCGCGCGGCCGAGCGGGAGCGCACGCTCGCGCCGGCACTCGGCGAGCCGGGCGATCTCATCCATCGCTACCGCCAGGCGCTGCCGTTCGCCCTCACGCCGTACCAGGAGCAGGCGATCCGCGAGATCGACGGCGACCTCGCGCGCACCGTCCCGATGCAGAGGCTCCTGCAGGGAGACGTCGGCTCCGGGAAGACGGTGGTCGCGCTCTACGCGCTCCTACGCGCCGTCGAGAGCGGGCGCCAGGGCGCGCTCATGGCCCCCACCGAAACCCTTGCCGAGCAGCATTTTTTGACCATCGCCGACCTCTGCCTCGAGCTCGGCGTCAGCTGCGCGCTCCTCACGAGCTCGTCCGGGAAACGGGAGCGCGAGACGGCGCTCGGTGCCGACGTCGTCGTCGGCACGCACGCGCTGATCCAGGAGGGCTTCGAGCTGCGCGACCTCGCGGTCGCCGTCGTCGACGAGCAGCACCGCTTCGGCGTCGAGCAGCGCTCGGCGATCGCAGCCGGTCGCGCTCCGCATGTCCTGCACATGACCGCGACGCCGATCCCGCGCACGCTCGCACTCACGGTCTACGGCGATCTCGCCGTCTCGGAGATCGCCAAGCCACCGGCGTCGCGCAAACCCGTGATCACGAGCTGGATCACCGAGGATCGCGCTTCCGAGGCGTACACGCGGTTGACCCGCCTGCTGCGCGAGGGCCGGCAGGCCTATGTCGTGTGCCCGCTGATCGAGGCGTCCGAGACCTCGCTTGCCCGCGCCGCGGAGGAGGAGGCGGAACGGCTGCGCCGCGCCGAGCTGCGGGAGTTCCGCGTCGGCTGCCTCCACGGGCGGCTCAAGGCGGCGGCGCGGCGCGACCTCATGGCCCGCTTCAAGGCGTGCGAGCTCGACGTGCTCGTGGCGACGACGGTGATCGAGGTCGGGGTCGACGTAGCGAACGCGACGGTGATGATCGTGCAGGAAGCCGACCGCTTCGGCCTCGCCCAGCTGCACCAGCTCCGCGGCCGCGTGGGTCGCGGCGCCGAGCAGTCGTACTGTCTGCTCGTCTCGCGCGCCAAGGAGGAGCTGACGGAGTCGGCGCATGCCCGGCTGCAGGCGCTGTGCGACACGAGCGACGGCTTCGAGCTCGCCGAGGTCGACCTCGAGCTGCGCGGCGGCGGCGCCCTGCTCGGCACACGCCAGTCGGGTCTCTCCGACCTTCGCTTCGCCCACCTGCGCCGCGATCGTGATCTGCTCGAGCGGGCGCGAGCCGCGGCGCCCGGCGTGGGGGACGGTCCGTTGCAGGACGCCGCGGCGGCGCTCTTCGCCGAGGTCGAGCCGGAGGCACTCGCATGAGATTCCTCCACCGCCTGCTCCGTCGCCGGCGACCCGCGCTGCGCCCGGCCGATCCCGAGCGCCTGCAGCGGATCTACCGCGAGACCCACCGGCATGTCGAAGAGCTCCGCCGCGCCGCTTAGACGAGCGCTTCGAGCAAGAGCGCGAGCTCACGTGGACACTCGAGCATCGGGGAGTGGCCCGCGTCGAGTTCGAGCGGGTCGACGCCGAGGACGTCCCGGGCGAGATGCCGCTGCCACTCCGGCCGGATCACGGCGTCGCCGGCACAGACGACGTAGACGGGGCTCTCGACCGCGACCGGGTCGGCAGCGAGCGGAGCCTGGGGGCGAAGTCTCGATGCCAGGTGCACGTACTCGGACGGGTACTGGAGCTCCGCCGCCGCGATCGCAGGATCCGGATAGTACGAGCGGCCCAGCTCGTCGCGAGTACGTCCGTCGCCGAAGCCCGGCACGAAGACCTCCGGGCCACCCGTGCCGCCCAGGATCGCCGTGAGGAAGACGTGGGTTTGCGCCTCGACCACAGGGATCGTGAAGCCGCCGAGCGAGTGCCCGACCACGACGTCCGCAGCCGGGACCGCAGCGGCGTACTCCTCGACGCCTGCAGCGACGTCCTCGCACGGGAGATCCGGAGTGTGGACGACGTGGCCGCGTGCCTCGAGTTCTGCCCGAACCGCGTCCCAGCACCAGCCGCCGTGCCAGGCTCCGTGGACGAGGGAGAAGGACGCCATGCGACGATCCTGCCATGCGCGTGATCGCCGGTAGCCGCAAGGGGCACAAGCTCGCCGCGCCCCGGGGTCTCGACACGCGGCCGACCTCCGACCGCGTCCGCGAGAACATCTTCAACCTCGTCGGGCCGGTCGACGACGCGAGAGTGCTCGACCTCTTCGCCGGCTCCGGCGCGCTTGGCATCGAGGCGCTCTCGCGAGGCGCTGCGAGCGTCGTCTTCGTCGAGAACGACGCGGACGCCCTGCAGACCATCGAACGCAACCTCGACCGCCTGCGGCTCACGGGCGCGCGGGTCGTGCGCGGCGACGTCCTCTGGACGATCGCGAAGGAGGCGAGCGCGGGAGCGAAGTACGATCTCGTGCTGGTCGACCCTCCCTACGGCATGCTCACCGAGATCCAGCCCCGCCTCGCCCTCCACCTTCCGCCGCTGCTCGCCGCGGACGGCCTCCTCGTGCTCGAGACCGACGCGCGTACCGAGCCCGAGCTGCCGCTGCCCGTGCGCACGAGCCGCAAGTACGGCCAGACGCGCGTCACGCTCTTCGAGGCGACGCCGTGATCACGGCAATTGCGCCCGGGAGCTACGACCCGGTCACGAACGGCCACGTCGACGTGATCACCCGCGCGGCAGGGATCTTCGACCGCGTGGTCGTCGGCGTGGTCGGGATGCCGCAGCACAAGGAGCCGATGTTCGCGGTCGAGGAGCGCGTCGAGTTCCTCCGGGGTGCTCTCTCCGGGCTCGGCAATGTCGAGATCGACGTCTTCCGCGAACTGGTCGTCGACTTCGCGCGCAGATGGGACGCGAAGGCGATCGTCAAGGGCCTCCGCGTGATCTCGGACTTCGAGTGGGAGTTCCAGATGAACCAGCTCAACCGCACCCTCGCGCCGGAAGTCGAGACGGTCTACGTGATGGCCAGCCCGCAGGTGAGCTTCGTCTCCTCGAGCGGCGTGAAAGAGATCGCGGCTTTCGGCGGCGACGTCTCGGCGCTCGTGCCGGGCCCGGTGGCGCGGCGGCTCGCGGAGCTTTTCCCGGACGGTCGCCCCGGAACGCCGGAGCGTCCGGGCGAGTAACCGAGACCGTTCGCCAGACATGTCTCTGAGGGCCATGACCCGGTGCCAGGCACCGAGACATGGCTCGAAAGAGCAGTAGCCGTTCGAAGAGGCCGACACTTGCTGCAAAAACGGTTGCGGACAGGCTCAATGACGACACGTCCTCGTGCCTGGCACCGGGACGGGTCCGTTCTCGACGGGCGAGCTCGTGCTGCAACCTGAGGCTCGGCAGGCTTCCAGAGCCGCGTTGACCGCTCAGCGGGCTAGACTGCTGGGCCAATGGACGTACTAGTTCTGATCGACAAGCTCGACGACCTCGTTCACAACGCCAAGGCCGTCCCTCTCACCGACCAGGTGCGGATCGACCGCGAGGAGATCTACGACATCCTCGACCAGATGCGCGCGACGATTCCCGAGGAGATCAAGCAGGCTCGGTGGATCGTCAAGGAACGGCAGGAGATGCTGGCCGAGGCGAAGCGCGAGGTCGACCGGCTTCTCGCCGAAGCGCGGGAGCAGGCGGTGCGCGAGGCGTCGCAGACGGAGATCGTGAAGATCGCGGAGCGGCAGGCCGACGAGATCGTCGACGATGCGCGGCGCGGCGCACGCGAGATGAAGCTCGAGATGGAGGACTGGGCGGACAACCAGCTCGCCTCCCTCGAGGTCAATCTCGAGCGCTTCCTCACCGCGGTTCGGCGTGGTCGCGAGCGGCTGCACGAGCGCTCGCAGGAGTCGGTCGTCGCAGGTCTCGCCTCGAACGGCGACCTCGCCGACGACGAACGCTTCTAGCGTCTAGCCGAGCAGCCGCAGCGTCAGCGTCGTCCGCTTCCGGCGTCCATAGGGGATGAGCGTGCCCTGCTCGGGCCGCTGACTCACGACGACTGCGTTGCAGCGGTCACGCGGGATCTTGCGGACCGTGAGGCCCGCTTCGAGCGCGATCCGTTCGGCGCGACAGGCCTTGAGGCCGACGAAGTTCTGGATCACGAGCGACCGGACCGTCTGCGGAGACTGCACGCTCGTCTGCACCGAGACTGAAGCGGCGGCGAACAGCCCGACGATGGCGACGATGACGGCAACGAGGAAGAGGACGACCAGGCCGACCACGATCAAGATCCAGCGGCGCCTTCTCCTGGGCTGCGGCGTCGGCTCCGCGACGAGCCCGCGCTCGCTCGCCCACGTCGCGGCGAAGCGGCGCGGATCGCTTTCGCCGAGAATCTCCGTGGCCGAGATGCCGTCGGCCTGCGCCTCCGCGAGGTCGGACTCGAGCTCCGTCGCCATCTCCTCGGCAAGGAGGTCGGGGACGCCGAGCCGCTTCCACTCCTGCCGGCACTCCTCGACGTAGGCCGTCATCACGCCACCTCCGCTTCGATCGTCGCCAGGACCGAGTCGACCTCACCGCGGACCTCGCGCCACGCGCGCACGCCCTCGGAGAGCGCGCGCCGCCCGCTCGGCGAGGCGCTGTAGTACTTACGCGGCGGGCCGCCGTCGCTCGCCGCGCGATGTGTGGCGACGAGGCCCTCGCGCTCGAGCCGGCCGAGCAGGGGATAGATCGAGCCCTCGCCTACGGTCGATAGACCTCGCTCACGCAGCCGCCGCGTCATCTCGTAGCCGTAGGCGGGCTCGTCGACGACGACTGCGAGAAGGCAGAGGTCGAGGACTCCGCGGAGCATCTGGCTGCGCCGGCTCTCACTTGCCATGCGCCGCATGGTAGTGGACTTTGTCTTGCGATGCAAGGTAGAAGGCGCTAGGGATTCGCCAGCTCGCGCGCGAGCTCGACGAACGCCTGGGCTGCCTGCGACCGATAGCGGTCCCGGTGCCAGGCGAGAACGAGTGTGCGCGGCGGGATCCGGGAGCCGAACGGGAGCATCTTCACGGCCCGGTCGCGCGGGTCGACGACGAGGCGCGGCTCGATCGCAACGCCCAGGTCCTCGGCGACGAGGGCGCCGAGCGTCCCGTTGTCGTCGGTGCGGAAGATGACGTTGAGCTCCGGGACGCGGCCGGCGAGGAAGCGCTCGGGCTCGTCGGTAGTGCGGCGGCCGATCAGCGGCAGCTTCGCGATCTCGGGCAGCGGAGGCGCCGCGTCGAGCTTCGCCAGCTCCGAGCGGGCCGAGACGAGCAGGACGTACGGATCCTGCAGGACCTCGGCCCACTCGAACGGGCCCTCGCGCAGCGGCAGGTCGGCGAACGTCAGGTCGAGCTCGCCGTGCTCGAGCAACCGCAGGAGGTCGGCGGCGGAACTCTCCTCTCGCACGCGGATGCCGACCTGGGGCCACTGCTCGCGGAAGCGCCGGACGAGCGCGGGGAGGAGGCGGGCGCCGACGCTCTGGTAGATGCCGACGCGAAGCGTTCCCGCCGCGCCGGCGGCGAGAGCGGCCATGTCCGCACGGGCCGCGTCGAGGCGCGCGACGATTGCATCCGCGTGGCCGAGCAGCAGGAGGCCGGCCTCGGTCGGCTCGACGCGGCGGGGGCCGCCGGGCCGGTCGAAGAGCCGCTGCCCGACGATCCGCTCGAGCTGGGCGATCTGCTGGCTGACGGCCGACTGGGTGTAGCCGAGCTCGCGCGCGGCCGCGCCGAACGAGCGCGTCCGGGCGACCGCTTCCAGAGCCGCGAGATGGCGCAGATCGATGCCCAACCAGTCATTAGCGCTCATGATCGATACGAACGATAACTCAACTTGTGCTGATCAATGCCTCTCGGCACCATGGAGCCATGAGGACGAGGATCGCCATCGCGCTCGGGATCGTGTACGTCGTCTGGGGATCGACGTATCTCGCGATCGCCGTCGCCGACCGGACGCTGCCGCCGCTGCTCATGCTCGCGGTCCGCTTCGGGCTCGCCGGTGGGCTCCTCTACGCGTGGTCCGCCTGGCGGGGCGATGTCGCCGCTGCGCGGCCGGGCCGGCGTGAGTGGACCGCCGCGGCCGTCGTCGGCGGGCTGCTGCTGTTCGTCGACACGGGCGGCATCGCCTGGGCGGAGCAGCGGGTCGCCTCGGGGTTTACCGCGCTGCTCGTCGCGGCCGTGCCGCTGTTCTCCGCGCTCCTCGACCGCACGTTCTTCGGCGTCCGGCTCTCGCTCGGCGGGCTCGCCGGAATCGCGACGGGACTGCTCGGCGTCGCGCTGCTCGTCGGGCCGAGCGCGCACGTCGACCCCGTCGGTGCCGCGGTGATCCTCGTCGCCGCCTTCGCCTGGGCGGCAGGCTCGGCCTACGGCAGAGTCGCGCCGCTGCCGCAGGCGCCGTTCCTCTCCGCCGCGATGCAGATGCTCTGCGCCGCGGCGCTGCTGGGGGTCGCTGGCGCGGCGATGGGAGAGGTGGGCCGCGTGCATCCGACGGCGATCTCTGCAGGCTCGGCCGCGGCGTTCGGCTTCCTCGTCGTCTTCGGCTCGATCCTGGCGTTCACGGCGTACGGCTGGCTGCTGCGGAGCGGTGCGCCGAGCGTCCTCGTCTCGACCTACGCCTACGTCAATCCCGCCGTCGCCGTCCTGCTCGGCTGGGCGTTCGCGGGAGAGGCGGTCGGCGGTCGCGAGCTCGCAGCCGGTGCAATCGTCGTCGCCTCGGTCGGGATGCTCGTGCTCGCGCGCCACGCGCCACGAGAGAACGCGGAGCCGACGCCGGAGACGCTCGGCCCCTACCTCCGCCGCAAGGAGGCGCAGGAGAAGCTGCCGCCGCTCGTGCCGCGGCTCGCCGACCTGCGGCGCATGGCGCCCTGAAAGCTTCCTGCTGAGCCGGACATAGGTTCAGAGTGAGAGGCGTGCCTCGCTCCGGCCTGGACCACGAGGAGGACTTCCGCCGCCTCTTCGCCGAGCACAACCGGCAGGTGCTCGCGTACGCGCTGCGGCGGTGCGAGCAGCGCGCGGACGCAGAGGACGTCGTCGCCGGGACGTTCACGGTTGCCTGGCGGCGGTTCGCCGACGCGCCGGAGGAGGAGCTCCGGCTCGCGTGGCTGTACGCGATCGCCGCGCGCGTGCTCGCGAACCAACGGCGGTCGCTGCGGCGGCTCGCGGCGCTGCGGTCGCGGCTGCGGGCAGTTCCGGCTGCGGCGCACGAGGAAGGGGAGCTCCAGGACGTGTTGGCAGCGCTCAAGCAGTTGCGGCGGGACGACCAGGAAGTCCTGCGCCTCGCCGCGTGGGAGGGACTGACCACCGCCGAGCTCGCGGTCGCGCTCGGCTGCTCTGAGAACGCGGCCTCCATCCGGCTCCACCGGGCGCGCAAGCGCCTCGCGGAGCAGCTGGCGAAAGAAGAGCCCGCTGCCGGACATTCAGTGATTGGAGACACCGAATGAAGGAACGCGACGCGATGACACTGTTGGCAGAGGCGAACCCAGTCCGTCTAGAAGACGTCCCGCAAACCGCGGCGCGGGTGGACTCGATCCTCGCCCCACGCCCGCGAATGAGCGGCCGTCTCGTGCTTGCCGTGGCAGTGGTCGCAGTCGCGGCGGCGGCTTCGCTGACCGGCGTCTTCGTGTTCGGCGGCCAGGGCAAACGCTCCGGCGGCGGGATGCAATCAGACCTGCCGGGACCTACAGTTCAGCGGCCGCTGATCGGCAAGCAGGTTTCCCTGGCGGACGCGACGGCAGCCATCGGCCCTGCGCTCGTCTTACCCGACAGCTCCCTGGTCGGCCCGTCGGATGCCGGGCCTGTCTGGATGAGCAACATCGACCCTCAGACGGCTGCCAACGTGGCCGTGACTTTTCCGAGGCAGGGCATGTTCATCGACTACTCATGGCCCGCGCCCTACGCAGACCCGGCCGTGGGCTACCGGTCCCTCGTGCAGGACAATCGGCCGAACTTCCACCTGATCGACCTCAAGGGACTTCCGGCTCTCGCCATCGACCAGAGCTCGGACGACACGGGCCAGAACTTTGGCGTCGTCGCATTCACGGTGGGCAGCACAGAGGTCCAGGTTTTCGGTCACAACGACCAGACGACGCTCGCGAGCGTGGCGACGTCGATTCTCGACCAGATGCCGCCTTCGGCACGCGCCGGCTCGGGGAGTCAGGGATCGCCAAACAGCATCTCCCTCGGCGATGTCCCAATTGCCCTCCATGCTCCGCTCGTTTTGCCGGATACGCCAGTCGTGCAGCCGTCTGAAGCGGCGCCGCTGGTCCCGACCGATTGTCCGACCGGTGCCCACGCGTCGAACCCGGCATGCGAGGTGACGGTCGATTTCCCGTCGGAGGGGCTGACAGTCCGCTACGCGCGGCCGGCCCCGGCCGATCCAGAGGCGTCGTATCAGCAGATCGCACAGGGGAACACGGATGCGAAGATCGTCTCGTTGAACGGCGTCCCTGCGCTGTTCGTCAGCGGCCATCCGAGTTCGATCGAATTCGCCGCGGGAAGAACCGACGTCACAGCTCGGGGTAGCTACGACGAAACGGCGCTCGAGGCGATGGCCCAGTCGATCCTAGACCGCTCCTAGCCGCCTCGCGCCGCCGCGCTACGGTGGCGGCATGACCACGTTCGACCTTCGCACGCTCCGCGTCCGCTCTGGCGACCAGGCTCGTGAGCACGTCGAGATCGAGCTCGAGCCGCTTCTCCTCGGCGGCCAGAGCTACGAGCCGCAGCCGAATCCCGCGCCCGCGGAGCTCAAAGTGACGCGCGCGTCGAGCGGCACCGTGCTCGAGCTCGCGTTCGACGTCTCGCTCGAAGGCCCGTGCTTCCGTTGCCTGCAGGACGCCGAGCTGGCGCTCCAGCTCCGCTTGCGCGAGTACGAGGCGACGAAGCCGGAGAGCGACGACGAGCGCACCGAATACCTCGCCGACGACCGGCTCGACTTGTCGGCCTGGGCGCACGACGCGATCGCGCTCGCGCTGCCGGACAAGGTCCTCTGCCGGCCCGACTGCGCAGGTCTCTGCCCGGTCTGCGGCAAGGACCTCAACGTCGAGCCGCACGAGCACGTGGAGGAGAGAATCGACCCGCGCTGGGAGAAGCTCAGCGAGCTGCGGCAGGAATGACATACGGCGTCGTCGTCGTGAGCTTGACGAAGCCGAGGCGCTCGAGGATCGGCCGGCTCGTCGGCAGCGCGTCGACGTAGAGCCAGCGGTACCCGCGCTCCCGCGCGAGCTCCGCCCGCCGCGCCACCGTCGCCTTGTACAGCCCGCGCCCGCGGAACTCCGGCAGCGTCACGCCACCGAACAGGCCAGCGAACTCGACGCCGGGATCGAGATCCACTCGCCCACCGGAGACCGGCTGCCCGTCGACGCAGGCGACCACCGGGACTGCGTTCTTCGGGAAGCCGGAGCCGTGGCGGCGGCCGAAGATCCGCTCCGCGAGCTCGACGAACGCGTCGACGTCCTCCCGGAGCTCGAGGTCGGGCGGCGGAGGCGGAATCGAGGCTGCCTCGGCGACGACGACCGTCTCCTCGTCCTCGGGCTCGAGCCCGGCTGCGACGAGACGCTCCGGCAGGTCGGGCGGAAGGTCGTGCGAGTAGTACTTCCACTCGACCCAGCCGGGCAGCTCGCGCATCCGCGCGACGAGCGGCTCGACGTTCCCGTCGGGCGGCGGCCGGAGCACAGCGCTCCAGCCCTTGCTGACGTAGAAGCCGTCCGGCTGGTTGGGCCGCCGCACCTGTGCATCGAACAGCTCGAGGAGGCTCTCGGGTACCATGCCGCCCCGATCATGGCGGTTCCGAAGCGCAAAACCTCCAAGTCGCGCCGCGACAAGCGGCGTGCGACCCACGCGATCAGCGCGCCGAAGGTCAACGTCTGCCAGACGTGCGGCCAGCCGAAGCGCCCGCACCGCGTCTGCCCGACCTGCGGCCACTACAAGGGTCGCGAGGTCGAACCGCTCCGCACCCACGCGCCGTAAGCTCCGGCCATGATCCGGGTCGCCGTCGACGCGATGGGAGGCGACCGTGGCGCGCATGCGGTCATCGAGGGAGCTCTCGAAGCCGCCTCCGACGAGATCGTGCCCGTCGTCTTCGGCTCGCCGGACCTCGACACCCGCGGCCTCGCGCTCGTTCCCACGACACAGGTGGTCGGCATGGACGAGAAGCCGGCGGATGCGTTCCGAACGAAGGACGACAGCTCGCTCGTCCGGGCCGTCAAGGCCGTTGCCGACGGAGAGGCCGACGCGGTCGTCTCTGCGGGAAGCACGGGAGCGATGCTCGCGGCGGGTCTCGTGTTGCTGCGGCGAGTCCCGGGCGTGCGCCGGCCGGCGATCGCCGTGCCTATCCCAGCTCGCAAGGGGCCGTCGGTCCTGATCGACGCGGGCGCGAACGCGGACTGCCGGGCCGAGCACCTGCTCCAGTTCGCGACGATGGGAGCGGTCTTCGCCGAGGAGATCCTCGGCATCGCGCGCCCGCAGGTGCGGCTTCTCTCCATCGGCGAGGAGCCGGAGAAGGGGAACCAGCTCACCCTCGAGGCGCACGAGCTGCTCGCCGCGTCCGACCTCGACTTCCGCGGCAACGCCGAGGGTCGCGACGTCCTCGAGGGCGCCGCCGACGTCCTCGTCACCGACGGCTTCACGGGCAACGTCACGCTCAAGGCCGTCGAAGGAACGATCCGCACCCTGCTCGACTCGCTACGCGAGGAGATCACCGCCAGCACGACCGGAACCCTCGGTGGGCTGCTCATCCGTCCTGCCGCCCGGCGGCTGCGGAAACGCCTCGACCCCGACACGTACGGGGGCGCCTACCTCCTCGGCCTGCGCGGACTCGTCGTGATCGCGCACGGCAACTCCTCCTCGACCGCGATCGCCAACGCGATCCGGCTCGCAGCGCGCGGCGTCGACCACGACGTCGTCGGCCGTCTCGCCGCGCGTCTGTCGCAGGCGCAACGGGCCGAAATTGTATGATCGGCGCGCTTTCCAGCCCCCACGACACAACGAGGTGACATGGCAGCGTCGCGCGAGGAAGTCTACGAGCGGGTCAAGGAGGTCCTCACCGAGCAGCTCGGCATCGAAGAGGCGGACATCACGGAAGAGGCTTCCTTCCAGGAGGACCTCGACGCCGACTCGCTCGACCTCGTCGAGCTGATCATGGAGCTCGAGGACCAGTTCGGGATCAAGATCTCGGACGAGGACGCCCAGAAGATCCAGACTGTCGGCCAGGCCGTCGACTACGTCAGTTCGCACCAGTAGCCGCGGATCCCGACCTCGCGCAGCTGATCGATGCGCTTCCGCCGGAGCTGGCGGAGCCCGTCTTCACCCACACGTCGTGGGCGAGCGACCGTGGCGCCTCCTACGAGCGGCTCGAGTTCCTCGGCGACAGCGTCCTCGAGCTCGCGGTCGCGCATGCGCTGTTCGCACGCCATCCGGACTTCAGCGAGGGGCAGCTCGCCAAGGTGCGTTCGCACGTCGTCTCCCGCGCGACCTGCGCGGTGGTGGCACGCCGCCTCGGCCTCGGGCAGCGCCTCGTCGATCATGCGGCTCCCACCCAGACGGAGGAGGAGCTCGACCGCCTTTCGCGCAACCGCAACGTGCTCGCGGCGGTCATCGAGGCGGCGCTGGGGGCGATCTTCCTCCAGCACGGCTTCGCCGCGGTCGAGGGCGCGGTCGTCGACGCCTTTGCCGACCAGATCGAGCACGCGCTCACGTCGCGCGTCGACCACAAGACGGACCTGCAGGAGCTGCTCGCCCGCACGAGCCGCCAGGTGGCGTACACCGAGATCTCGGTCGAGGGGCCGCCGCACGAGCGGCGCTTCACGTGCGCCGCGATCATCGACGGCGAGGAGCTCGGCCGTGGCGAGGGGCAGACGAAGAAGGCAGCCGAGCAGGAAGCGGCGCGCGAGGCGCTCGCCAAGCTCGACGCCGCGGAGCCGTAGAGCTTCTAACGGAGTGATCACGCGCTGACTGGGCGGGATGGGCGAGTGCGATGCAAGGACGCCGCAGCGCGCCGCACAGCGCGTCCAGGCAGCCCGTGCCTCATTGCGTTAGGAGCTCCTTAGCCGACTTCTGGCATCCTGTCCGGCGTCATGGCCGAGCGGCGCCCAACCAACTCGGAACTGCGTTTGCGGCGGCTCACCGAGGACGAGCCAGATTCCGAGCCTCGTGGGATCTTCGAGATCTTTGCGGAGGATGAGCAGGCCGACGAGGACGCTCCGCTCGCCCGCGACGACGAGCGCAAACCGCAGCAGTAGCGTCCTGCCGCGTCTTTAGGGTCCCGGCGGTGCATCTGCGCGCCGTCAAGCTGCGTGGCTTCAAGTCCTTCCCCGACCCGGTCGAGGTCCGTCTCGAGCCGGGCGTCGGCGTGATCGTCGGCCCGAACGGCTCCGGCAAGTCCAACGTCTCCGACGCGATCCGCTGGGCCGCCGGCTCTCTCAGCCCGACCGAGCTGCGGGCCGAGAAACCGGACGACGTTCTCTTCGCCGGCGGCGGGTCGCGTGGCCCGGCCGACTTCTGCGAGGTCGAGCTGCTCTTCGACAACGCCGACGGTGCGCTTCCTGTCGACTACGCGGAGCTCTCCGTCGCCCGGCGGCTGCACCGGGGCGGCGAGGGGCAGTACCTCGTCAACCGCGCCGCGGTGCGGCGCCTCGACCTCGTCGAGCTGCTCGCCGATCTCGGCCTCGGCCAGGGGATGCACTCGATCATCAGCCAGGGCAAGGTCGAGGCGATCCTCGCGTCGCGGCCGGCGGAGCGGAGGGCGCTGATCGAGGAGGCGGCCGGTCTCGGCCGCTTCAAGGCTCGCCGCCATCGCGCGGAGCTGAAGCTCGCGAGGGTCGCGCTCGAGGTCGAGCGCGCCCGCGACGTGGAGGCGGAGGTCAAGAAGCGTCTTCGGCCGCTTGCGCTCCAGGCGACCGCGGCCGAGCGGGCGCAGAAGCTCGTCGTGGAGATTGCCCGCCTGCGGGCGCGCATCGCGCAGCTCGACCTCGCCGGGCTCGAGGAACGGTTCGCGGAGCTCGAGACGCGGCGCAACGCGGCGGGCGCCGGGCGACGCGGCGTGGAGGAGCGGCTCGAGGCGCTGCTTTCGGAGCGCGGCCGGGCCGAGGAAGAGCTCGCCGACGCGGCGGGCGGTCGGGAGCAGGCGCTGCAGGTGCTCTACCGGCTCCGCAGCGCAGCGGAGCGGCTCGAGCTCCGGCGCGAGTCTGCGGAAACGCGCGTGACTCGGCTCCGAGACGAGCTTGCCCGGCCGCGCCGCGTGCTCGACGACTCCGTGCGCGCCGAACGGGCCGCCCTCGCGGACGAGATCCGCTTGCTCGAGGAGCGTCTGCGGACGCTCGACCGCGCGCTCGCCGAGCGGGAGGGGCTGCCTCCGGCGGCGCGCGCCCTCGCGGAGGACGGCGAGCGGATCGCGTTCTCCCTGCTCGAGGTCGAGCCCGGGCGCGAGCGTGCGGTTGCCGCGGCGCTGGGCCGCTCGGCCTCGGCAGTGGTGCGAGACGATGCGGCAGGAGCGCTCGCGTTGCTCGAACGGGCGCGGGATGCCGGCCTCGGCAGCCTCGTCGTCCTCGTCGGCCGCGACCCGGCGCAGCTGGTGGCCCAGATGCCTGTCGTGTCCAAGGAAGAGCTGCTCGCATCGCGGGTCGCGGCGGTGACGCTCGAGGGCTTCGGCTACGACCCTGAGCGCGGCGAGCTGTGGTTCGCGGGGGAGACCGCCGAGGCGGTGCTGCTCGAGCTGCAGGCCCGCCGGCGATCGCTCTCCTCCGAGCTCGACGAGCTTCGCGCCCGGCTCGACACACCGATCCCCGACGCCGCCTACTCCGTGGAGCCGAACCCGTTCGCCGAGCGGGCCGTCCTGCTCGCCGAGCGACTGGTTCGCGCGCTCGAGCTCTCGGTGGCGCACTTCGAAGGCCCGCTCCGCACAGAGGTCGATGCCGGAGCTGCGCGCAGCGGCGAGCTCGGCGCGGACCTCCGCCGCCTTGGGGCGGCCGAGGTCGAGCTGCGGCAGGAGCTCACGGCCGCCTCCGACGCTGTCTCGACCGTCGAGGTCGAGGCCGCGCGCCTCGAGGCAGAGGCCGACGAGGCCCGCCGGCGCCTCGACCAGGCAAATGCGGACGAGCCGGCGGAAGGCGACGACCGCGACCAGCTGCTGGCCACGGTCGAGCGGCTCGAGCGCCGCCGCGAGACGCTCGGCCAGGTCAACCCGCTCGCCCACGAGGAATACGAGGCCGAGAAGGTCCGGCTCGAGGAGCTCTCCGCCCAGCGGGCCGACCTCGAGGCGAGCCTCGAGGAGCTCGAGAAGCTCCGCCACGAGCTGACCGAGACGGTCGAGCGCCGCTTCACTGAGACCTTCGACGCCGTCCAGGGCCACTTCGCCGACGTCGCGGGGACCGTCTTCCCCGGCGGCGAAGGCCGTCTCCGACTCGCCGAGGCCGAAGAGGACGAAGAAGAGCCCGGCGTCGAGGTGGAGCTGCGTCCCGCGGGGAAGCGTGTGCAGCGGCTCTCGCTCCTCTCGGGCGGTGAGAAGGCACTCGGCGCGATCGCCTTCCTCTTCGCGCTCTTCCTCGCGCGGCCGTGCCCGTTCTATCTCCTCGACGAGGTCGAGGCAGCGCTCGACGACACCAACATCGGCCGCTTCGTGGAGCTGCTGCGCCGCTACTCCGACCGCGCGCAGTTCGTCGTGATCACGCACCAGAAGCGGACGATGGAGGCCGCCGACGTCCTGTACGGCGTGACGATGGGCGGCGAGGGTGTCTCGCAGGTCGTTTCGCGCCGCTTGCCGCGGGAGGACGCGGAGGCAGCGAGCGCCGCCTAAGCTCTGCGCCGTGCTCTACGACCCAGCGGCGTTCGAGCCGCTCACCGAGGAGCCGTGGGATGGGGCTCGCGTCCGACGCAGCATCGCCGCAATCGTCGCCGACGCCGACGCGGCCTTCCACCCGGACGAGCTCTGGCCGGCGCACGAGTGGGACGGCTGGAACGCAACGCTGCCCATGAAGAACCTCTACGTCGGCGCGGCCGGCGTGATCTGGGCCCTCGACGACCTGCGCCGCCGCGGCCTCGCCGAGACGACGCTCGACCTGCGCGCCGCCGCGCTGCGCGCACTGGAGCGCTGGCGCGCGGAGCCGGACTTCATGGCGGGCGAGGTGCTGCCCGAGCCGCCCGAGTCTGCGCTCTTCGTCGGCGAGACGGGCATCCTGCTCGTCTGTCAGCGGCTCGACCTCGACGTCGACGCCGAGCTCGAGGCGCGAATTCGTGCGAACGTCGCCAACGAGACCGAGGAGCTGTTCTGGGGGACGCCGGGCACGCTGCTCGCGGCGGTGCATGCCCGCCTCGACGCCGCCGGCCGCGAGTCGGCAGACGCGCTCGCGTCGCGTCGTGACGAGGAGGGCCTCTGGACACAACACCTCTGGGGGAGCGAGTTCAAGGCGATCGGTGCGTCCCACGGCGCGGTCGCGAACGTCCGCGCGCTCCTCCACGTCGACGACCCCCGCAACGATGAGCTGAGGCGCGATACGAATCGGATCCTCGCCGAACGCGCGACCTGGGAGGACGGCTTCGTCAACTGGACGTCCGAGCCGAAGCTCCAGTGGGACGTCGGGACGCCCGGGATCCTCGTCGCCGCCGGGGACTACCTCGACGAGGAGTTGCTCCTCGCCGGTGCCGAGACGGTGTGGGAGGCAGGCGCGCACGGGGACGAGAAGGGGCACGGCATCTGCCACGGCACCTCGGGCAACGGCTTCGCGCTCCTCGCCGCCTTCGAGCGGACGCAGGACGAGCTGTGGCTCGATCGCGCGCGCCGCTTCGCGGTGCACGCCCTGGCGCAGGCGGAGCGCATGCCCGGGCGCTACTCGCTCTTCACCGGAGGCGCCGGAACGGCCCTCTTCGCCGCCGCCTGCCTCGAGGGCGACGCCCGCTACCCGGTGCTCGAGCGCAACCGTCCAGCCTCCTGAAGCGGACCACGTACGATCGCCGGGTGGACGAACGCCTGGAGCGCTACGCCGAGCTCGTCGTCCGGGTCGGCGCCAACGTTCAGCCCGGTCAGGAGGTCTTTCTCCTCCCCAAGGTCGAGCACCAGGAGCTCGCCCGCGCCCTCGCACGCCAGGCCTATAAAGCAGGCGCCTCCTACGTCCACGTCCGCTACCAGGACAGTCACGTGCTGAAGGCGATGATCGGGCTCGGACCCGACGAGGCGCTCACCTATTCACCCGAGTGGCTGAAGGTGTTCTTCGGCGCGATGAGCGGCAACGCGATGATCGCGACGACCGGCGATCCCGAACCGGAGCTGCTCTCCGACCTCGACGGCGAGCGGGTGGGCCGGGCGGTGCCGCAGGAGATCGTGCAGATCCGGATGGAGCAGATCCGCGAGAACAGCGTCAACTGGTGCGGAGTCGGCGCGGTGAGCGAGGGCTGGGCGAAGCAGGTGTTCGGCGAGCCGGACGTCGAGCAATTGTGGGAGAAGATCGCAATTTGCATGCGGCTCGACGAGCCCGACCCTGTTGCGGCCTGGCGCGATCACACCGCCCGCCTCAAGGCACGGGCGGCGGCTCTGAACGACCTCCACGCTGACGCTCTCCACTATCGCGGCCCCGGCACCGACCTCAAGGTCGGGCTCCTCCCCAACGTGAGCTGGCTCGGCGGCGGCAGCGATACCTCGACCGGGATCCCATACGTCGCGAACATGCCGACCGAGGAAGTCTTCACCTCGCCCGACGCGGGACGTACCGAAGGGACGATCCGCTCCACCGTGCCGCTGCCTCTTCTGGGCCAGATCGTGCGCGACCTCGAGCTCACGTTCGAGAACGGGCGAGCCGTACGGGTCGAGGCGGAGACCGGCGCGGAGCTGGTGCGCAGCCAGTTGGAGACGATCGAGAACGCGAACCGGCTGGGCGAGGTCGCGCTCGTCACGAAGGAGTCGCGGGTCGGCCAGACGGGGACGCTCTTCTACGACACGCTCTTCGACGAGAACGCGACCTGCCACATCGCGTACGGCGCGGGCTTCCCCTTCCTCGCCGACGACGATCCAGGTGACGGACTGAACGCGGCGAACACGCACGTCGACTTCATGGTCGGCGGACCCGAGCTCGAGGTGGATGCGGTGCTCGCCGACGGGACGGCCGTGCCGCTGATCCGGAACGAGGAATGGCAGCTCGCGTGAGCGAGGACCGGCTCGAGCGCTACGCGGAGCTGGCCGTTCGCGTCGGCGCGAACGTCCAGCCCGGGCAGCAGGTGTTCCTCCAGGGGCTCGTCGAGCACGCCGAGCTCGTGCGCGCGCTGACACGGCAGTCGTATCGGGCCGGAGCGTCGTTCGTGAACGTCGGCTACCAGGACCAGCACGTCCGGCGCGCGATGATCGAGTTCGGGCCGGACGAGGCGCTCACACACACGCCCGAATGGCAGAAGACGGCGGCGGAGTCGACCGCGGGGAACGCGCAAATCGGGACGACCGGAAACCCGGAGCCGGAGCTGCTCGCGGACCTCGACGGCGACCGCGTCGGCCGTGCGGTCCCCCTCGACGCGGTCGCGATCTTCCGGCGACTTCACGGCGAGAGCGCCATCAACTGGTGCGGCGTCGGCGCACCGACGGAGGGGTGGGCCAGCCAGGTGCTGGGCGAGCCCGACGTCGAGCGTCTCTGGGAGCTCGTCGCGTTCTGCTTCCGGCTCGACGAGCCCGACCCCGTGGCCGCGTGGCGCGAGCACCTCGACCGGCTCAACGCGCGGGCAGCCGCGCTCACGGGCCTCCGGCCGGACGCGATCCGCTATCGCGGGCCGGGTACCGACCTCACGGTCGGGCTGCTGCCGACAGCACATTGGGGCAGTGCGCGCTTCCACACGGCCTCCGGGATCGAGTACGTCGCCAACATGCCGACCGAGGAGATCTTCACCACTCCCGACCCGGCCCGCGCGGAGGGGACCATTCGCTCGAGCATGCCGCTCAGCCTCGGCGGGCAGCTCCTCCGCGGCCTCGAATTCACCTTCGAGGACGGCCGCATCGTCAACGTCGACGCGGAGACTGGCGCCGACGTCGTCCGGGGCCACCTCGCGAGCATCGAGAACGCCGACCGGCTCGGTGAGCTCGCGCTCGTCACGAAGGAGTCGCGGGTCGGCCAGACGGGCACCCTCTTCTACAACACGCTGTTCGACGAGAACGCCACCTGCCACATCGCGTACGGATTCGGGGTTCCGAATGCGTTCGAGGGAGAGCCCGACGAGCGGATGAACTCCTCGAGGATCCACGTCGACTTCATGGTCGGCGGGCCGGAGCTCGACGTGGACGCCGTGCTCGCCGACGGAACCGAGGTCCCGCTCATCCGCGACGAGGAGTGGCAGCTCGCCACGTAGCTGGGGGCAGCTGCTGGGCGAGCCGGATGCGGCTCCGGAGCCCGACGAGGAGAGCGGTGGTCGCTTCTTCTCGCGGCTGCGCGACTCGCTCTCGAAGTCGCGCCGCGCGCTCACCGGCGAGCTCGTGGCGGCGGCCTCGTTCGATCCCGGCGACGACGCGGACTGGGAGCGGCTCGAGGAGGCGCTCATCGCCGGCGACGTCGGCGTCCGCGCCACCGCCGAGCTCGTGCGGCGCCTCGAGGCGCGCGGCGAGCTCGTGGATCTGAACGCGGCGCTCGCCGAGGAGGTGGCCGAGCTCTTCGGCGAGGCTCCGATTCTCGACGTGGCCCACGAGCCGACGGTGATCCTCGTGGTCGGCGTCAACGGGACGGGCAAGACGACGACGATCGGCAAGCTCTCGGCGAGGCTCGCCGAGCACGGCCGCTCGGTCATCGTCGCCGCCGCCGACACGTACCGCGCGGCCGCGGAGGAGCAGCTCGAGATCTGGGCGCAACGCGCCGGCGCGGACTTCATCGGCTCCGAGCGCGGTGGTGACCCGGCCGCGGTCGCGTACGACGCTGTGGAGGCTGCCGTGGCACGCGGCCGCGACGTCGTCGTCGTCGACACAGCCGGTCGTCTCCACACGCAGACGAACCTCATGGAGGAGCTCGCCAAGGTGCGCCGCGTCATCGCGGGCCGCCTGGAGGGAGCCCCGCACGAGACGCTGCTCGTCGTGGACGCGACGACGGGTCAGAACGGTGTGCAGCAGGCGCGGCTGTTCGGCGAGTCGGTCGGGGTCACGGGAGTCGTGCTGACGAAGCTCGACGGCTCCGCGAAGGGCGGCGTCGCGATCCCGATCGCCTACGAGCTCGGCCTGCCGGTCAAGCTTGTGGGCGTCGGTGAGGCTCTCGACGATCTCCAGCCGTTCGACCCGCGCGACTACGCCCGCGCGCTCGTCGCCGGCTAGCCCGCAGAGGCTCGGCTACTCGGAGACGATGATGACGGTGTAGCTATGGATCGGGTTTTGGCAGTCGACCTTGATCTTCTCGACGACGTAGGTCCCCGGCTGTCCACCGTGGTTGTTCTTCGCGTCTTGCCACGCGTTTTCGAGGGCTGCCTCCAGGCCGCCCTCTTGTTTCGTCGCGTGGCCGGTCCCGTGCACGTGGTCATGGTTGGACAATGCGCACCTCCTTTCGGGCGCGAGCCTACTCCCCCACGAACGCTCTGCCTAGGCGAGCAGCGCCGCCTGCCCTTGCCCGACGATGTTCCCCTTGCGCTCGTAGACCGCCTGCGCCTGGGCGGCGACACTCGCAGCTTGGGGCGATTCGGCTTCCCGGAGGACGCGGGCGAGCGCGAGCAGGGCAGTCGCCTGCAGGTCGAGGAAATCGGTCGGCGCGGCCAGGTCCACCGCTCCGCGCGCGAGCCGCTCGGCCTCCGCCGCTTCGCCTTTGTGTGCCTGGATCTGCGCACGGGCGACACGCCACATCACCTCGGTGACGATGTCGTCCTCCCAGGAGTGTGACTCCGCGTACGACGCAAGTGCATCCGCGTCCTCAAGGTTGTCCTTCTCGACGAGCACCGCTGCCAGATAGGCGGCCAGCATCGGCCGGAGGTGCACGTCGCCGATCTCCACAAGAAGGTCGTATCCGGTCCGGAGCTCGCGCTCGGCAGCCTCGGCGTCTCCGGCCAGCAGCTCGATCGTGGAGGCGTCGATGGCCCGGATCGCCTGTTGGTGCGGCATTCCGAGCTCCTCCCAGAACGCCTGTGCCCGCGCCCACTGAGCGCGTGCTTCACCGAACTCGCCGCGCATGGCCAGTAGCACCGCGAGTGAGCTGAGGATCGACGCGGTGAGCAGCCGATCGCCTTCGCTCTCGCGCAGGAAGAGATAGGCCCTGTCGATTGCGGGGTCGACCTGCGTCGGCCCGAGCTGGATCGCCTGCATGAGCGCCGCCGCGGCGCGTGCCGCTTCGCGCGTGTCCCCTGCACGCCGGGCGTGCTCGAGCGCGTGTTCCAGCGCGGCCGCGCGTTCGCCCCAGCGGCACGCATTGACGGGCGGCTCGCTGAGCAGGTGCCACGCCTTTGCCACCCCGGCGTCGTCGCCGAGCGCCTCGAGAGCCGGGATCGCCTCCTCGGCGATGCGCGTGATCTCCTCCGTCGGCGTTTCCGCGTTGGTGAAGATCCGAAAGAACTCGCGCTCGACCAGCGTGCGCAGCTCGAGTTGGCGGTTGGCCTCTGACCGGGCGAGGTCGAGGGCTTCCTCGAGTGCGCCCTCCGCGGCCGCAAACGAGCCGGACCGCATGAGGGCGATCGCGAGCTCGAGGAGGGCGAATCCTCGCGCGTCGCTGGTCTGCGGCAACAGTGCGACCCCGCGCTCGATCAGGTTGACCGCGGCGGGCACGTCGTCACGCGTCAGTGCGTGCCGACCGGCGGTGGTGAGCAGCTGGCCGCCCCGCTCGCCCAGCGAGCGTGCATGGTCATCGAGCGATCCGAGCTCGTCTCGATAGAGGTACGCCTGCTCGAGGTGGTAGCCCTCGAACTCGTCCTGAGTGTCGTGAAGCTTCAGCCAGGCGGCGAAATGCTCGTGGAGGTCGGCGCGCGTCCGCTTCGGGATCCCGGCGTAGGCCGCATCCCGGATCAGCGCGTGCCGGAAGCGGAAGCCGTCCTGGCCGGGGATGCTGGAGGCGGCCGGCTCGACGAGCTCCCGGCGCACGAGTCCGAGCAGCGTCGCCCCGAGGGTCTCGGCCCCGCCGTCGAGGGCGGCCACGGCTCCGGGCCAAAACTCCCTGCCCACCACCGCTGCCCGCTGGAGTACCTCTCGCTCGACCGGATCGAGGCGGTCGAGCCGCGCAGCGAGGAGGGCCTGGATCGTCGGCGGCAGCGTGACGAGCTCGACGGCGTCGCGAGCCTCGTCGGCAAGCATCGCGACGAGCTGCTCGGCGTAGAGGGGATTCCCCTGCGCAACCTCCGTGACGCGGCTCCGGAGCTCCGCGGAGAGGATGCCCCCGGCGTCGAGCGCGTCGAGAAGCTGCGTCGCTTCGCCGTGCGAGAGCGGCTCGAGGCGCACGTGCACGCCCTCCCACTGGGGCCGCTCCTCGAGCAGTTCGGGACGCGCGACGCAGAGGAGGAGGATCGGGGCGTCGCGGGTCCAGCGGCTCACGTGCTCGACGAGGTCGAGCAGCGTCGGCTCGGCCCAGTGGACGTCCTCCAGGACGACGAGGAGCGGCCGCTTTCGGGCCAGGAGCTCGAAGAGCCGCCGGACCGCCCAGAAGAGCTCCTCCGGCGGCGCGGTCCCGCGCCCGCCGAGCACGCGGAGGCGTTCGACCACGAGGGTGGCGTCGGGATCGTCGCCCACCGCCTCCGCCACGGCTTGCTCGCCGCCCAGACGCTGGATCAGCTCGGTGAGCGGCAAGAACGTGATCCCGTCGCCGTAGGGCAGGCAGCGCCCCGCGGCCACCGTCGCGTACTCGCCCGCCTCGGCGACGAGCTCCGACACGAGCCGCGTCTTCCCGACGCCTGCCGTCCCGATCACCGTCACCAGCCGGCACTCCCGGCCCTCCGCGCTTGCGGTCAGTCCGTTCCTGAGAACGCTGAGCTCATGGCTTCGCCCCACGAGCGGCGTGTCCCACCGGCGGGCGAACGAATCGGCGCCGACGATGGCGCCGCGCACGCGCCATGCCTCGACGGGAGCGCGCTTGCCCTTCGCTTCGACCGGCCGCAGGGCCTCGAGTCGCGTGGCGTGGCGGACGAGCCGCTCGGTCAACGTGCCAATCAAGATGTCGCCACCACCGGCGGCTTCCTCGAGCCGTTTCGCGGTGTTGACCGCGTCGCCCGTGGCGAGTGTTGCGACGCCGTCCCCGGTCACGACCTCCCCGGTGTTGATGCCGATGCGGATCCGCAGGCTTGGCACGTCTCGTCCGGCGAGGGAGCCGTTCAGCCGTTCGACTGCGCCTTGCATCTCGAGGGCGGCTCGGACCGCCCGGAGTGCGTCATCCTCATGGGCCTGAGGGAGCCCGAAGACGGCCATCACGGCGTCGCCGACGAACTTCTCCACGATGCCGCCGTGACGTTCGACGGCGACCCGCATCTCCTCGTACCACCGCCCCATCAGCTCGCGTAGCAGCTCGGGATCGAGCTGTTCGCCGAGCACGGTCGAGCCGGCCAGGTCGCAGAAGAGGACACTGACGGTCTTCCGCGCTGCCGCTGCGGAAACCATGTGCGCAGTCTGACCCCCGGACGGGCCGGTTTCCAGCCTGGCTAGCTGCCGGTCGTGTAGCCGAGTTGCTTCAGCTTGGCGAGAGCGGCGCCGACCTCGTGAGAGCCCTTTACCGGGCCCTGGGTGTGCTCGAGGTACGAGATCGCCTCCTGCGCGGTCTTCATCGTCGCGATCTTCGCGCTCGCGGCCTGCGTCGCAGCAGCGATGTCGTGCAGGCCCTGCGCGAGCTTCGTGTTGGCAGCTTCGGCGTTCGGCGGCGGGTTCAGCGCCGCAACCTCGTCGCCGATGCGCTGCGTCGTGGCGGCGAATGTGTCAACAGTTTTCGTGAGGTCGTCAACGGACTTCGCCTGCAGGCCTGTTCCCACGTGAGCCTGCGCGCTGGCCGCCTCCACCTTGATCTTCGCGATGTGGGCGCGGTACTGGGCCGCAGACAGCTGCGTGCCGCTGCTGGTGGTGCCGCTCGTGCTGCCACCCCCGCCGCTGCCTCCGCACGCGGCGAGCAGGAGAACCCCAACCGCGGCGATACACAGAATCCCTCCACGCACGGCGGCCAACCTTACCGACGCGCCGGGTACCCTGCGGCCGATGTTCGACGCACTCAGCGAGAAGCTCCAGAGCGCTCTCGGCGACCTCCGCGGGCGCGGCGTCCTCGACGAGGAGGCGATCTCCCGCGCCATGCGCGAGGTTCGCCTCGCCCTGCTCGAGGCCGACGTCAACTTCGGAGTCGTCAAGGAGTTCGTCGCGCACGTACGTGAGCGCGCGCTCGGCGAGGACGTGCGGAAGAGCCTCACGCCGGGCCAGCAGGTCGTGAAGATCGTCCACGAGGAGCTGACCGAGCTGCTCGGCTCCTCCGACTCGCGTCTCGCCTTCTCGCAGCGCCCGCCCACGACGATTCTCCTCGCGGGCCTGCAGGGCTCGGGGAAGACGACCACCGCCGGCAAGCTTGCGCTCCTGCTCTCCAACGAGGGTCGCAAGCCGGCTCTCGTGGCCGCCGACCTGCAGCGTCCGGCGGCGATCGACCAGCTCGTCCAGCTCGGCGAGCAGGTGGGCGTGCCCGTGTACGCCGTCGAGCGCACCGACCCGGTCAAGGCCGTCCACGACGGAATCGAGCACGCGCGCGCCGATGGGCGCGACGTCGTGATTCTCGACACCGCCGGCCGTCTCCACGTCGACGAGGAGCTGATGGAGGAGCTCGCCGCCGTCCGGCGCGAGGCAAAGCCGACGAACGTTCTCCTCGTGCTCGATGCGATGACCGGCCAGGAGGCCGTCAACGTCGCGCAGGCGTTTCAGGAGCGGATCGACTTCGACGGCGTCGTCCTCACGAAGCTCGACGGCGACGCTCGCGGCGGCGCTGCGCTCTCGGTGCGCGCGGTCACCGGCCGGCCGATCAAGCTCGCGTCGCTCGGCGAGAAGCTCGACGCGCTCGACTGGTTCCACCCCGACCGGATGGCATCGCGGATCCTCGGCATGGGCGACGTGCTCACGCTGATCGAGCGCGCCGAGGCTGCGATCGAGGACGAGGAGAAGGAAGAGCTCGAGCGCCGCATGATGAAGGGCGAGTTCACGTTCGACGATTTCCTCTCGAGCTACAAGATGATCCGCCGGATGGGGCCGCTGCAGGGCGTCCTCAAGATGATCCCCGGCCTCGGCAAGCAGATGGAGGGGCTCGACCAGGTGGACGAGCACCAGCTCAAGCGGGTCGAGGGGATCGTCCTCTCGATGACGCCGCACGAACGGCGCGTCCCGCACGCGATCGACGCTTCGCGCCGCAAGCGGATCGCCGCCGGCTCGGGCACCACCGTCGAGCAGGTCAACCAGCTGCTCGAGGCTCGAAAGCAGATGGCGAAGATGATGAAGTTGGTCGGATCGGGCAAGATGCCGCAGATCCCCGGCGTCGGCATGGCGGCCAACGGCCCCGTTCCGGCGCAAGGCCCGCCGCGCCCGAGCGCGACGCGCAAGTCGAAGTCCAAACGCAAGAGGAAAGCGAGAAGGTAACCGGATGGCAGTCAAGCTCAGGCTGACGCGGGTCGGGTCGAAGAAGAATCCGATCTACCGCGTCGTCGCCGCCGATTCGCGCTCGCCGCGCGACGGCAAGTTCATCGAGATCGTCGGTCGCTACAACCCGCAGTCGGATCCGTCGCTCATCGACCTCGACGAGGAGAAGGTGCGCGGTTGGCTGGCCAAGGGGGCGCTGCCGACCGAGTCGGTGGCGAAGCTCCTCAAGACGCAAGGCATCGAGTAACTCATGGCGGAGCTCGTCGCCGAGCTCGCCCGCCGGCTCGTCGACGAGCCCGACGCCGTGCGCGTCGAGGAGATCGAGGAGTACGACGGCACGCTCGTCCTCCGGCTCCACGTGGCCGAGGCAGACATCGGCAAGGTGATCGGCCGCCAGGGCCGGCTCGCTCGCGCGCTGCGCACGATCGTGCGCGCCGGCGGAGTCGAGGCGGGCCGCCGGCTCCAGCTCGAGATCGCCGACTAGATGGCCTCCGTCGCAGCGCTGTACGACATCCACGGCAACCTCGCCGCGCTCGACGCCGTCCTCGCGGAGGTGCCCGACGACGCGACGATCGTGGTGGGCGGCGACATCTGTGCGGGCGGCGAGCAGCCGTCCGAAGTGCTTGCGCGGCTCCAGGGGCTCGGCGATCGCGTGCGCTGGCTGCGCGGCAACGCCGACCGGGAGCTCCATCCGAGCGAGGAGGGCCTCGCGCCGGCGGAGTTCCTCGAGCAGGCGCGGTCGCAGCTGAGCGAGGACGAGATCGAGTTCCTGCACGAGCTGCCCGAGACGCAGGTCATCGGCGACGTTCTCTACTGCCACGCCTCGCCGCGCAACGACCTCGACATCTTCACCGAGCGCACGCCCGAGGAGCGGATCGCCTTCCTCTTCCACGGGCTCGACGTGTCGACGGTCGTCTGCGGCCATTCGCACTCCCAGTTCGAGCGCACCGTCGCGGGCGTTCGCGTCCTCAACGCGGGCAGCGTCGGCATGCCGTACGAGGAGGAGCCGGGCGCGTACTGGCTGCTCGACCTCGTCCACCGGCGGACGCCGTACGACGGCGCGAAGCTGCTCACCTCGCGCGAGGACGCGATCGCAGAGTTCACCGAGCGTGGGCTCTGACCTCGTGCGGGTTGGGCGGGTCGGGAAGCCGCACGGTCTCGACGGCGGCTTCTTCGTCGACGGCGCGAGCGAGCGGAAGGGCGTGTTCGCGAACGGCGCGACGCTCTATGCGGGCGGCGAACCGACGACCGTCGTCGCCTCACGCCATGGCTCCGGCGGCAGGCCCGTGATCCGGCTCGACCGGCACGTGGAGCGCGGCGCCGAGCTCGCCGTCCCGCGCGCGACGCTGCCGAGCCTCGCGGACGAGGACGAGTTCTACGTCTTCCAGCTCGTCGGTCTCAGCGTGGAGGAGGAGGACGGACGGCTGCTCGGGCGGGTGCGCGAGGTACTCGAGTACCCTGGGAACGACGTGCTCGAGCTCGACTCCGGTGCGTCACTTCCCCTCGTCGAGGCGTGCGTCCAGCAGGTGGATCTGGCCGGTGGGCGAATCGTTGTAGTCGCGGGGTTCGCAGACCCGGAATAGTCGCCCTTGCGCATAGACGTCTTCACCCTCGTCCCTCACGCCTATGCGTGGCTGACCGAGCAGCGCCCGGTTGCGACCGTCCTCGGCGGCGAGCTCGAGCTGCGGCTCTTCAACTACCGCGACTCGACCCCGCTGCGCGCAGGACAGGTCGACGACGAGCCGTACGGCGGCGGAGCGGGGATGGTGCTGCGCGTGGACGTCGTCGCCGCGGCGCTCGAGGCCGCCTACCGCGGGGAGCCGCCCAACCCGGTGATCGCGCTCACGCCCAAGGGCCGCCCGCTCACCCAGACGGTCGTCGAGGAGCTCGCCGTGCTGCCTGCGCTCACGCTCCTCTCCTCGCGCTTCGAGGGCTTCGACGAGCGAATCGTCGAGCACCTCGCGACGGACGCGCTCTCGGTCGGGCCTTACGTCCTGTCGAACGGCGACCTGCCGGCGATGGTCGTCCTCGACGCGGTCGCGCGGCGCTTGCCCGGCGCGCTCGCCGAGGGTTCCGGGGAGCTCGAGAGCTTCTCGGCGGAGCTCGGCGGAGGGCTCGAGTATCCGCACTACACGCGGCCGGCCGAGTTTCGCGGCTGGCCCGTCCCCGACGTGTTGCTGTCGGGTGACCACGCGCGGGTCGAGGCCTGGCGGCGGGAGCAGGTGACGTGAGCGACGACTGGGGCAGCAACCGCTCCGACCCCGACGACGAGGACGAGAAGGACGAGAAGGACGAGAAGGACGACGCCGGCGCCGGTCGCGACGAGCCGGGTGGCTGGGCGGAGGACAAGCCGGGCACCGGCCATACGCATTGGGCCGACGACGAGCCGGAAGAGCCCGGCGAGGAATCCGAGAGCGGCTGGCCGACCTCGGGCTCGACGTGGCAACGCCCCGGCTACGGCGACACGCCTGGGCAGTGGAACCCGTCGGACGAGCCCGGATATGGGAACTACGGGTACACGTCGCGAGAGGACCTGTTCCCCGACGATGCGGAGGAGGACCGGTATGCGGCGACGCACAGCCGCGACCCGCTCGCCCGCCTCTTTCCCGGCCTGCCGCGCAGCGTCCGGGTCACGCTCGACTGGGTCCTCACCATCGCCGGCGCGATCCTGATCGTGCTCGCGCTCAAGCAATGGGTCGTCAACCCGTACCGCATCCCGTCGTCGTCGATGGAGCCGAACCTCAACTGCGCGAAGGGCCCTGCGAACCCCGGCTGCCTCGGCAACTCGAGCGACCGGGTGCTGGCCTGCCGCATCTGTCTCGACTTCGGCCGCAACCCGTCCCGCGGCGACATCGTCGTCTTCAACACGCCGAGCGAAGCCGCGCTCAAGTGCGGCGAAGGCGGAACGTTCGTCAAGCGCGTGATCGGCCTCCCGGGCGACACCGTGCACGAGGACAACCACGGCTTCATCTGGATCAAGAGCCCGGGTGCGAAGAAGTTCGTGAAGCTCAAAGAGTCGTACATCTCCGCGAGCGACCGGCTGGCCGACTCGCAGCATTTCGGCGTGACGAAGCACGTCCCGGAGGGGTCGTACTTCATGATGGGCGACAACCGCTCGCAGTCGTGCGACTCGCGCACCTGGGGCTCGGTGCCCCGCAAAAAGCTGATCGGGATCGTCTTCTTCGTCTACTGGCCGCCCGACCGGATCTCCTTCCGCTAGCGCGATCGGGTCGCGCACCATTCCGCTACCCTTGGCCGTCGGCCGTCCGGCCCTCTTTCCATGAGCAACGTCATTCAGGACCTCGAGCGCGCCCAGTTGCGCAACGTGCCGCGCTTCAAGGCGGGCGACACGGTGCGCGTGCACTTCCAGGTCATCGAGGGCACACGCCGCCGCGTGCAGGTCTTCGAGGGGATCGTGCTCAAGCGGCAAGGAGCCGGCGCGCGCGAGACCTTCACCGTGCGCAAGCAGTCATTCGGCGTCGGGGTCGAGCGGACGTTCCCGCTCCACTCGCCGAAGATCGAGAAGATCGAGGTCGCCGCGATCGGCGACGTCAACCGCGCGAAGCTCTACTACCTTCGCGGCCGCGTCGGCAAGAAGGCGCGCGTGCGCGAGCGGCGGTACGGAGCCGGGTCGGAGCTTCCGACCGCGGTGGAGGCCACGCTCGCGGAGTCGGAGGCACCCGAGCCCGAGGACGCGGAGGGGTCGCAGTCCGAAGCGGAGCCCGTCGAGGCGGAGCCGGCGGAGGAGGAGTCGGCCGAGCCCGAGGAGCTCACCGCCGAGGAGGCGCCTGCCGACGAGCCGCCCGAGGAAGCACCGGCGGACGAAAGCCCCGAGCCTGAGGCCGAGGCTGAGCCCGAGGCGGCGGACGAAGGCTCGAACGCGGCTTAGAGGTCTCGAACGAGCCCGGCCGCGCGCCGGTGGCTTCGCCGACGACGCTTGCAGCCCAGCGGTAACAACTTCCCGGCAACTCTCGATTCGCTCGGCCGTCGCCCGAAGTGGGCGATACTCTCGCTCCGACGTGAAGCGGACCGGCCAGAAGCTCCTGCGCTTCGATCGACGCCTCGGGGCGCGCTTCGTCGCCGGCGCAGACGAGGCGGGGCGCGGCTCCCTCGCGGGCCCGCTCGTGGTTGCCGGTGTCCTGCTCGACTACGGCTCGCTCCGCGATCACCGCGTCCGGCCGCTCGGCTTCCTCAACGACTCGAAGCAGTGCTCGCCCGAGCGGCGTGAGGATCTCTTTCGCGCTGTCGTCGCCTGCGCCGAGCGCGTGGCCGTGCGCGTGATCCCGCCGGGCGACATCGACCGCAACGGGCTCCACCGCTCGAACCTCGCCGGCCTGCGGGCGATGCTCGAAGCGCTGACGCCGCCAGCCGAGGCATGCCTCGTGGACGGCTTCCGCCTGGGCGCGGCAGCGCCGGAGCACACCGCGGTCGTCGATGGTGACGAGAAGAGCGCGGCGATCGCCGCCGCTTCGATCGTCGCGAAGGTCACGCGCGACCGCCTGATGCGCCGCCTCGACGCGCTCTATCCCGCGTACGGCTTCGCGCAGCACGTCGGCTACATCACGCCCGGGCACTCCGCGGTCGTCCGCGCGCGTGGCCCGTCGGCGGTGCATCGGCTCAGCTTCCAGGCGCTCTGCTACGAGGGCGAGCAGGCAGTTGCCTAGAAGAGGGACCGGCCAGGCCGCCGAGCGACGCGCAGTGTGGTGGTACCGGTTGCGGGGCTGGAAGATCCTCGGCGAGAACGTGTGGGCCGGCGGTAACGAGCTCGACCTCATCGTCCGGCGCGGACGAGTGCTGCGGTTCGTCGAGGTGAAAGAGAAGAAGAGCGCGCGCTTCGGCGACCCGCTCGAGATGCTGACGGTCGAGAAGCAGCGCCGCCTACGCCGCGCGGCGGAGGCGTGGCTCGGCGCGCGGCCCGAGCTCGGGCGCCTCGCGGTCGGCTTCGACGTGATCGCGGTGCGCGACGGCCGCTTGCAGCGCGTGCCGCAGGCGTTCTAGCCGCGGCGTCGAATCCCGTCGCGTGGCCGTCACACAGGACGAGCTGTACGCGACGCTGGACCTCGATCTCTCCTGGTCGGAGGCCGAGCTGCCGGAGCGCGAGCGGACGAAGCACGTGCACCGACTCCACCCGTACCACGGCAAGTTCATCCCGCAGCTCGTCGAGGTGCTGCTCGACCGCTACCTCGCGGCCGGCGACCACGTCCTCGACCCGTTCGCCGGCTCGGGAACGACGCTCGTCCAGGCGCTCGAGTCCGGGCTCGACGCGACCGGCGTGGACATTGCCGCGTTCAACTGCCTCCTCATGCGCGTCAAGACCGCTCCGTACGACCTTGCCGAGCTGGGGGAGGAGCTGCGCGACGTCTCCGCTCGCGTCGAGTCGCTGCCGCAGCGGGGTGGCCGTGCGAGGGGATACCTGCGCGAGTGGTACGCGCCGCGCGCCGCCGCCGAGCTGCTGGGGTTTTGCGACCTGATTCCGGAGTACCGGCACGGCGACGTTCTGCGCGTGATCCTCTCCCGTGCCGCGCGATCGGCGCGGCGGGCCGCACACTTCGACCTCGAGGCGCCGAAGCAGCCGCAGCGCGGCGAGTACTGGTGCCACAAGCACCGGCGGGAGTGCCGGCCGGTCGACTCGGCGGCCGGGTTTCTTCGCCGATATACCTCGGATACGCTGGTGCGGATCGAGACGTTCGCACGCGTCCGCGACCCGGAGCGCGAGGCGACGGTGCTGCACGGGGACGCCCGCGAGATCGCCTTTGCCGAGCCGTACGACGGGATCCTCACGTCGCCGCCGTATCCGGGACTGATCGACTACCACGAGCAGCACCGCTACGCGTACGAGCTGCTGGGGCTAGACGACCGGCGGGAGCGGGAGATCGGAGCCGCTGCGTCGGGGACGTCGGTCAAGGCGCTCGAGGCATACCGCAACGGTGTCGCGGGTGTCCTCGCCTGGGCGGCTGTGAAGCTTCGCCGGGACGCTCCCATCCTCGTCGTCGTCAACGACCGGCGCGACCTCTACCCGGACATCCTCGCGCGCGCCGGGCTCCAACTCGAGGGGCGGCACCGTCGGCACGTCAATCGCCGCACGGGCCGGCGGGCGGGCGAGTACTTCGAGGACGTCCTCGTCGCGCGAGCGGTCTGAGAGTACGCTCGCGCTTGTGCTCGAGATCACGACATCCGCGACGACCTCGCTCACGCCTGAGCAGGTCATCGGAGCCGCGGCGGACTTCTCGGGGGCGCGCGAGAAGCTCTGGTCGAACTCGAAGGACAAGTACCTCCGCGTGCACGACCAGGGAGCAGACTTTGCCGAGGTGACGGAAGGCCTCCGCATGATCGGCGTCTTCTGGGAGCGGAGCCGGTACGACTGGTCAGAGGCCGGGACGATCCGGCAGACGGTCCTGCACCTCAGCCGCGAGTTTCGGCCGAGCATCAAGGGCAGGGTCGGCTGGACGCTGAACCACCTGGCGGGAGCCCGGATGTGGGGCTCGTACGTCCGGCGTGCGCTGGCCGAAGCCGAGAGCCGCAGCTGACCAGCCAATCCACCTTCCACGACCGGGCGTAGTCATCTCCATGGTCATCCTCAGGCGTGTGGTGGGAGCCTTGCTCTGCCTGGCAGGCGTCGTCTGGATCGGCCAGGGGACCAACCTCATTCACGGCTCGTCGATGACCGGGAGCACGTTCTGGGCGGTCATGGGCGCTGTCTGCCTCGTCGCCGGGCTCTTCCTGCTCGGCTGGCCGTGGCGCCAGCCGCGCGCAGACTCGGAGGATCAGGCTTCGCCGGTGAAGTAGTCGACCGCGTCGGCCAGACGGAACAGCTTGCCGGGAGGCCACGCGCCGACCTTCTCCGAGTCCGGATAGACCGAGGTCGCGACGGCGATCCGGTTCGACCACAGGCAGACCCGCACCGTCTCGTCGGTCCGGTTCGTCACCTTGTGCGCGCCGGCCTCGCCGCTCGGGAAGAAGGCGCAGTCCCACGACTCGAGCTCGCGCTCGCCGCCGGGCGTGCGGAGAGTGGGGCGGCCGGCGAGGACGATCAGCCACTCCTCCTCGGCGTTCTCGTAGTGATAGGGGCAGATGCTCTGGCCGGGGACGAGCTCGTAGACCGAAAGACCGAGCTGCTCGCCCCCGACGAGCGGCCCGATGCGGGCGTAGCCGACCTCGTAGCCCGGAGCGTCGTCCTCGTCCTTCTGGAGCTCGGCTTCGAAGAGGTTGACGGCGCTCACTGCTCGCCTTCCCAGTAGTCGACCGGCTCACCGATCCAGCCGCGGTGGGAGAAACCCGGGCCGTCGACGCGGATCTTCCCGCTGTCGGGATAGACGCTCGCGCCGCCGTAGCGCGCCTCTGCCGAAGGCATCGCATACCGCACAGGCGCATCCGAGTGGTTACGCACCGCATGCCCGCCGGCTGCGCCGGCCGGGAAGCAGGCAACGTCGCCGGCGCGCAGGACCGACTCGCCGTCGGGCGTGCGGAGCGTCAGCTCGCCCTCGATCACGATCAGCCACTCCTCCTCGGTGACCTCGAAGTGGTACGGCCACGATGCGTTGCCCGGCTCGAGTTCGTAGATGCCCATGCCGGTCGCGACCGCGCCGAGAAGCCTGGACAGCGACGTCGCCCTGAAGGCGTGCCCGGGAGGCTCCCCCGTCCGCACATCCTCGAGGGTGAGGGTCAAGAGGTTCCGGACACCCTCCGGTTCGCTCATTCCGGCACCCTAACCCGCCACTGACTCCTGACGAAGACGGCGCAGCCGCGTTGCGGGTTCGCTCGTAGCGTCGGAAGGTGCTTGCACGCGCGGTCACGCATGCGCTCGTCGGCCTCGAGCCTCGCCGGGTCGACGTGGAGGCGCACGTTCGGGACGGGATCCCGGGCTTCGCCATCGTCGGCCTCGCCGATCGCGCCTGCCAGGAGGCGCGTGAGCGGGTTCGCTCGGGGATCTCGGCCGCGGAGCTGAGCTTCCCGCCCGGCCGGATCACCGTCAACCTGGCGCCCGCCGAGCTGCGCAAGGAGGGCTCCGGCTTCGACCTGCCGATCGCGCTGGCGTTGTTGGCGGCATCGCAACAGCTTCCACGGAGTGCCCTCGAACGCACCGCCGCGGTCGGCGAGCTCGCCCTCGACGGCCGCCTGCGCCGGGTCGGCGGTGTCCTCGCCGTCGCCGAGGGCGCACGGCGGCTCGGTGCCGAGCGGCTCCTGTGTCCGGCCGACTCCGCTCGCGAGGCCGCCCTCGCGGGTGTCGCCGCGATCCCCATCAGGCACCTCGCCGAGGCGGCCGCGTACCTGCGCGGCGAGCTCGCGCTCGAGCCCGAGCCGCCGCTCGCACCGAACGGCGACGGCACCCGCGCGGCGCCGGACCTTGCGGACGTGCGCGGGCAGGAACGTGCCCGGCGCGCGCTCGAGCTGGCCGCCGCGGGCGGGCACAACGTCCTCCTCGGCGGCCCGCCCGGCACGGGGAAGACGATGCTCGCGCGCCGGCTGCCGGGGATCCTGCCGCCGCTCGAGCCCGACGCCGCGCTCGAGGTCACCCGGATCCACTCGGTCGCCGGTCTCGTGGACGGCGACGCGCCACTCGTCTCGCACGCGCCGTTCCGCGCGCCGCACCACAGCGCCTCCACCGCCGCCATCGTCGGCGGTGGTCCGCACCTCCGACCTGGCGAGGCAAGCCTCGCGCATCGCGGCGTGCTGCTCCTCGACGAGCTCGCCGAGTTCCAGAGGCCGGCCCTGGAAGCACTGCGCCAGCCGCTCGAGGACGGCTTCGTCTCGGTCTCGCGGGCCGCCGGCCGGGTCGTCTTCCCGGCCAGGTTCCAGCTGGTCGGGACGATGAACCTGTGTCCCTGCGGCGGCCGCGGAGACCCAGCCTCCCAGTGCAGCTGCTCGGCGCAGCGGCTCGCTCGCTACCGCGACAAGCTCTCCCGCGCGCTGCTCGACCGCTTCGACCTCGTCCTCGCGATGCCGCGCGTGCGCGGGGAGGAGCTCGCCGCGGCGCCGAGCGAGAGCTCCACGGCAGTGGCCGCGCGCGTCACGGTGGCGCGCGAGCGGCTCGTGGCGAGGCCGCCGGCGCGCGACCAGGAAGCTGATGCGCTCCTGCGACGTGCCGCCGACCGTCTCCACCTGTCTGGGCGGGGCTATGCGCGCGTCGGCCGGGTCGCGCGGACGATCGCCGCGCTCGCCGAGTCGGACTCGGTGCGAGCCGAGCACGTGGCGGAGGCGCTTTCCTATCGCTCGCCGGACGAGCTCGCGAGTGTCTGAGCTCGCGCTCGCGGTCTTCGCCTCGGAGACGGGCACGCACCTGATCCGCCCGCCTCGCGGCGAGCGCTGGCGCGCGTTCGAGAGGCACTTCGACGAGCGCGCCTATCTCGAGCGGCTCGCTGCGGTTGGGCACCGCTTCGTGCCACGATCGGCGCTGGACTTCCCGCCGCTCCTCCGAGCGATCCACGACCCCCCGGTGGGACTCTTCCTCCGCGGCTCGGCGAAGCCCGAGCTTCTGGCCCAGCCGGCGGTTGCGATCGTAGGCGCGCGCGCAAGCTCGGGGTACGGCGCCTCTGTCGCCCGCAGCCTGGGCCGGGAGCTCGCGGCTGCCGGGCTCGTCGTCGTGAGCGGGCTGGCCCGCGGCATCGACGGCGAGGCGCATCGCGGGACGCTCGAGGCGAACGGCACGACCGTCGCCGTCCTCGGCTGCGGCATCGACCGCGACTATCCGGCCGCGCACGCCGAGCTCGCCCGCCGCGTCGCCGACGCCGGGCTCATCGTCTCGGAGTACGCGCCCGGCGTCGAGCCCGCGCCCTGGCGATTCCCTGCGCGCAACCGCATCGTGGCCGGTCTGTGCGCGGCGACCATCGTCGTCGAAGCGCGCGAGCGCAGCGGCGCCCTGATCACGGCGGATCTGGCGCTCGAGGAGGGGCGCGAGGTGTTCGCGGTGCCGGGCGAGATCACGAGCTCGCTGTCGGCGGGAACGAACGCGTTGCTCAAGCTCGGCGCTGCACCCCTGACGAGCGCCGCCGACGTCCTCGCCTCGTTCGGTATCGAGGCCGAACCGGCGCTGCGCGACCAGTCACCGCTCCTCGACCTCCTGCCCGCGAGCGCCGACGAGCTCGTGCGCAAGACGGGGCTCGGCGCCGATGCGATCTCCCGGACGCTCGTCGAGCTCGAGCTGGAAGGGCGCGTCGTCGTGTGCGACGGCATGTACCGTCGCGCTTCGTGAATCCGTACTGGCTGGAGGAACCGAGCCCGCCGCGGCCCGAAGCGGAGCTCGACGGCCGCGCCGACGTCGCGATCGTCGGCGCCGGGGTGACGGGCTGCTCCGCCGCGCTGCGCCTCGCCGAGGCGGGCCTGCGCGTCCGCGTGCACGACGCGCGCGGGATCGCGGAGGGAGCGAGTGGCCGCAACGGCGGCTTTGCGCTCGGGGGCGGTGCCGCCCGCTACGACGTCGCCCGCGACACGTACGGCGCCGAGCAGGCAAAGGGCTTCTGGCGCTGGACCCACGATGCGCTCGACCGGATGGCCGATCTGGCGGGCGATGCGCTACGGCGCACCGGCAGCTACCGCCTCGCCGGCGACGAGGAGGAGCGCGAGGGCATCCGGCTCGAGTACGAGGCACTGCGCGAGGACGGCTTCGACGCCGAGTGGCTCGACGACGTTCCCGGCGGAGCGGCGGGTCGGTTCCACGGCGCGATTTCGCATCCACACGACGGCTCGATCCAGCCTGCGCGCTTCGTCCGCCGCCTTGCTGCTCTGGCGACCAGGGCGCAGGGAGCGGAGTTCCGCGAGCACGACCCGGTCGAGGACGTCGAAGCGCTCGACGCCGAACGCGTGCTCGTCGCGACCGACGGCTACGGCCACGGTCTCGTCCAGGAGGTCGCCGACCTCGTCTGGCCGACCAGAGGACAGGTGGTCGTGAGCGAGCCGCTCGACCGCGAGCTCTACGACCGCCCGCACTACGCCCGGCAGGGCTTCGACTACTGGCAGCAGCTGCCCGACGGCCGGATCCTGCTCGGCGGATTTCGCGACGTCTCGATCCTCGACGAGCTGACGGACGTCGAGGAGACGACGCCGACGATCCAGTCGTCCCTCGAGTCGTTCCTCCACGAGCTCGCGGGCGAGCAGGTGCCGGTGACGCACCGCTGGGCCGGCATCTTCGGCCTCACGCAGGACATGCTGCCGCTCGTCGGCGCAGTGCCCGGGCGCAACGGGCGGGTCTGGGTCGCGGGCGGCTACTCCGGCCACGGCAACGTCCTCGGCTTCGCCTGCGGCGAGCTCGTCGCGGACGCGATTCTCGGCCGCGAGTCGCCACAGTTCGAGCTTCTCGACCCGGCGCGCTTCTCCGACTAGAGGTCGAGCGGCGTCTGGTGGTGCGGCTCGTAGAGGAGGATCTCGACGCCGCCGGGCAGCAGCATCGTCGTCGTGATGCCGAAGCTCTCCTCCTCCGGCTCGCCGCGAAACTCGATCCCCTTCGCGCGTAGCTCGGCCATCGTCTGCGCGAGGTCGTCGCACATCAGGCAGATCTGGTGCTGCGTCGAGCCGTCGGACGGGTGAACGCCGACTTCCGACGGCGGTAGCGCGAAGATGAGCCACCCCGGATGATCTTCGACATGCTCCCACTCGAAGACGTCGCGCAGCACCGCCCGCACCGCCTCGGCCTCCGGCGTGTAGAGCAGCATGTGCGCCCCGACGATCGCCATCAGAGGTTCTTCACGTCGGCGATCAGCTTGTCCACCGAATCCTTCGCGTCGCCGAACAGCATCACGGTCTTCGGATTGTAGAAGAGCGGGTTCTCGATCCCGGCGAAGCCCGGGTTCATGGAGCGCTTGAGGACGACGACCGTCTGCGCGTCGTCGACGTTGAGGATCGGCATGCCGTAGATGGGAGAGCCCTGGTTCGAGCGCGCGTCGGGATTGACGACGTCGTTCGCGCCGACCACCATCGCGACGTCGGTGCGGGAGAACTCCGAGTTCGCCTCGTCCATCTCCTTCAGCTGCGGGTAGGGGACGTTCGCCTCGGCGAGGAGGACGTTCATGTGCCCCGGCATGCGGCCCGCGACGGGATGGATGGCGTACGAGACCTCGACGCCTTTCGACTCGAGCAGGTCGGCGAGCTGGCGGACGTCGTGCTGCGCCTGCGCGACCGCGAGGCCGTAGCCCGGCACGAAGACGACCTTGTGGGCGTACGCGAGCATCACGGCCACGTCCTCGGCCGTCGCGCTCCGGACGCTGCCGCCGTCGCCCGCCGCCACCGCGGCGGCCGCCTCCGAGACCTGGCCGAACGCGCCGAAGAGGACGTTCGCGACCGAGCGGTTCATCGCTCGCGCCATCATCAGCGTCAGCATCGTTCCGGAGGCACCGACGAGCATCCCCGCCACGATCAGGAGGTTGTTCTCCAGCTCGAAGCCGCCGAGCGCGACTGCGATGCCCGTGAACGCGTTGAGCAGCGAGATCACCACGGGCATGTCCGCGCCGCCGATCGGAAGGACGAAGAGGACTCCGAAGGCGAGCGACGCGGCGACCGTGACCCAGAGCAGCCACTCGTCCTGGACGCCGGCGACGAGGGCGATCGCGCAACCCAGACCGCCGATGAAGAGCGCGCCGTTGACGAACTGCTGGCCGGCGTAGGTGATCGGCCGGCCGCCGATCAGCTCCTGCAGCTTCGCGAAGGCGACCATCGAGCCCGAGAACGAGATCGATCCGATCAGCGCGGAGAGAGCGATGCCGAGCGAGATGTCGGCCTTCGGCGCGCCGGGCGGGGGAAGGACACGGTGCAGCTCGGCGAGAGCGATCAGCGCGGCGGCACCTCCGCCGACGCCGTTGAACAGCGCGACCATCTGCGGCATCGCGGTCATCCGCACCTTGCGCGCGGCGACGGCCCCGAAGGCGCCGCCGATCAGCATCGCGAGCGCGATCGCCCACCAGCTCGTCGAGCCGACCTTGATCCACGTGACGACGATCGCCAGCGCCATCCCCGCCGCGCCGATCTGGTTGCCGCGCCTCGCCTGCGCGGGGTTGGAGAGAAAGCGCAGCGCGAGGATGAACGCGACGATCGTGATCAGGTAGAGGAGGTTCGCGAGGTTGTCGCTCACGTCTCGTCCGGCTTCTTCGGCCGCTCGCGGCTCCTGAACATCTCGAGCATCCGGTCGGTGACGACGAAGCCGCCGACGACGTTGGCGGAGGCGAGGACGACGGCGGCGAAGCCGACGATCCACGTGAAGGCGCTCTTGTCGGGCTGGCCGAGCACGATCATCGCGCCGACGATCACGACGCCGTGGATCGCGTTCGTGCCCGACATCAGCGGCGTGTGCAGCAACGTCGGCACCTTCGAGATCACCTCGATGCCGAGGAAGATCGCGAGCACGAGGATGGTCACCTCGAAGACGAGCAAGGCGTTGTGGCTCATGCCGCGGCTCCTTCCTGCTTCCCGGCGACGCACGCGCCGCTCGTGATCTCGTCCGACCAGTCCAGCGCGAGCTCGCCTTGCGGTGCGAGGTGGAGGAGGAGCGCCTGGACGTTCCGCGAGTACAGCATCGACGCGTGGTACGGCATGGTGCTCGCGAGGTTCGTCAGCCCGACGAGCGTCACGCCGGCGCGCTCGACGATCTCTCCCGGCTCGGTCAGCTCGCAGTTACCGCCGGTCTCGGCGGCGAGGTCGACGATCACCGAGCCCGGCCGCATCGTCTCGACGGCCGAGCCGGGGATGATCTTCGGCGCAGGCCGGCCGGGGACGGCGGCGGTCGTGATCACCGCGTCGAAGTCCGCGATCCGCTCCTCGAGCCCCCGCTGTTGCGCAGCCACCTCCTCCGCCGTCAGCGCGCGCGCATAGCCCCCCTCGGCCTCGGCGCCGGTCACGCCGAGGTCGAGCCAGTTCGCGCCGAGGCTCTCGATCTGCTCGCGCACGACCGGGCGGACGTCGAATCCCGTTGTCACGGCGCCGAGCCGGCGCGCCGTGGCGATCGCTTGCAGCCCCGCCACACCGGCGCCGATCACGAGCACCTTCGCGGGAGGAACGGTCCCGGCGGCGGTCATCAGCATGGGGAAGAAGCGCGGCAGCTGGTCCGCGGCGAGGAGGGCGGCCTTGTACCCGCCGACGGTCGCCTGCGACGAGAGCGCGTCCATCGCCTGCGCGCGCGTGATCCGCGGCACCGACTCGAGCGCGAACGCCGTCACGCCGCGTGCTGCCAGCGCCTCGATGCCGGCCTGATCCGAGAGCGGCTCGAGGAAGGCGATCAGAAGCTGGCCCGAGCGGAGCCGCTCGCGCTGGTCCGGCGACGGCTTGCGCACCTTGACGAGGCCTTCCGCCTCCCACGGGTCGCCGAGCGTCGCGCCGGCCTCGCTGTACGCGTCGTCCCGGAACGACGCTGCGTCGCCCGCGCCTTGCTCGACGATCAGCTCGAAGCCCGCGGCCGCGAGCTTGCCTACGGTTTCGGGGACGAGTGCGACCCGGCGCTCGCCCTGCGTCGTCTCGCGCGGGATGCCGACCCTCATCTGGCGAATAGCCTACGCACCTTGACGCACTTCTTCACGAGCCACGGTCTGCCGCTCCTTTTCGCGGTCGTCATGCTCGAGTCGTTCGGGATCCCGCTGCCGGGCGAGACGGCACTCATTGCCTTCGGGGTGCTCGCGTCCCAGGGGCACTACTCGATCGCCGAGGTGATCGCCGTCGCCGCCGTCGCCGCGATCATCGGCGACAACCTCGGCTACTGGCTGATCGGCCGCCTCGGCGGACGCCGCCTCTTCGAGCGCACCCGGTATGGGCGCCGTTACGCGGACCGCTTCCTGCCCGTGGCGGAGAAGTTGATGGCGAAGCACGGCGGCAAGGTCGTCTTCTTCGGCCGTTTCATCAGCGTTCTCCGCTTCACGGCCGCCTGGGCGGCAGGCATAGCGCGGATGCCGTGGTGGAGGTTCCTCTTCTGGAACGCGGCCGGCGGCATCGCCTGGGCGACGGCGGTCGGGCTCGTCTCCTACTACGCGGGCGCCGCGGCAGCCGACGCGATCCAGCGGTACGGGATCTACGCCGCCGTCGGGATCGTGATCGCCGTCCTGATCGGCTTCTTCTTCACCCACTCGGGCAAGAAGTGGCTGGAAAAGCGGCTGTAGCGCGCCGCGTCGCGCTGGCCCTCGCGCTCACGGGAGGGCTCCTCGCGGCCGGCTGCGGGGGCGGCTCGGTCGGAGCGACGATCCCGAGGGTGGCACCCCAGTCGGTGCGGGTGCCGACCTTCACGCATGTCGTCGTCGTCGTGTTCGAGAACAAGGAAGCGAGCTCGATCGCCGGGAACCCCGACGCGCCGACGTTCAACGCGCTCGCGCGCCGCTACGCCACGCTCACGCACTACGACGCCGTGGCCCATCCGAGCCTGCCGAACTACCTCGCGCTCGTGTCGGGCTCGACGCACGGGATCTCGAGCGACTGCACGGACTGCGTCGTTCGCGCCCGCAGCCTCGCCGACACGCTCGCGGCCGCCGGCAAGAGCTGGAAGACGTACGCCGAGGACCTCCCGTATCCCGGGTTCACCGGCGGCTCGTCCGGCCGCTACGCGAAGAAGCACGACCCGTTCCTCTACTTCCGCGACGTCGCCGGCTCGCGCGCCCGCCGCGACCGCGTCGTCCCGTTCACGCGGCTCGGCCGCGACCTCGCACGGCAGCGGCTGCCGGACTTCTCCCTCGTGATCCCGAACCTCTGCGACGACATGCACGACTGCTCGGTCGCGACCGGCGATGCTTGGCTCAAGGCACACGTTGCCCCGCTGCTGCGCTCGCCCGAGCTGCGCGGCGGGGTCGTCTTCGTCGTCTTCGACGAGGGGACGAGCGACACCGGCGGCGGCGGCCGGATCGAAGCGCTCGCGCTCGGCCCGACTGTGCGCCGCGGCTCGAGGTTCGCGAAGCCGACAAACCACTACGGCCTGGTGCGCACGATCGAGGACGCCTGGGGGCTGCCACGGCTCGGCTTCTCACGCACGGGGACGCCGATCGGAGGCATCTGGAAGAGGTAGGAGTCCCGGCCCCGGCGCGGAATCCGTCCGGGCAATGCTCGTCTCGATCGCGCGCGCGCTCGAAGAGCGCGACCACACCCTCGGCCACGGCGCCCGCGTTGCAGCGCTCGCAGAGCCTGTCGCCCTCGAGCTGGGCTGGGATCGCGAACGGATCCGCTCCCTTCGCCGGGCCGCGCCGCTGCACGACGTCGGCAAGGTCAAGATCAGGCCGCAACTGCTCGGCAAGGCCGGGCCGCTCACGCTCGACGAGGTCGCGGAGATCCGGCGCCACCCCGCCGCCGGCGCACGGCTCGTGCTGCCGCTGCGGCGATTCCACGACGCGCTCCCGTACGTCCTCTTCCACCACGAGCGGTGGGACGGGAAGGGCTACCCCGCGGGGCTGAGCGGCCGCCGCATCCCGATCGAGGCCCGGATCCTGGCGATCGCCGACGCCTTCGACGCGATGATCTCGCCGCGGCCGTACCGGCGGGCGCTGACGCACGAGCACGCACTCGCCGAGGTCGATGCCGGCGCGGGCACCCAGTTCGACCCGGTGGCGGCGGAGCTCTTCGTCGACGCCTGGGCCGACGGCTGGGACACCTGGCAGCGCGCGGCTGCGGCGAGCTAGAGCGCCGCCCAGACTTCGAGTTTCGCGCGGACGCGGTCGATCACCTCGTCGGTGAACTCGGTCGTGCCGAGGTGACCGCCCAGGTCGGCGGTGCGAGCGCCCTGCGCCACTGCCTCGAGGCACGCCTCGCGGATCGCCCGTCCGGCGCTTAGTGCCTCTGCGCCGCCGTGCGAGAGGAGAGCTGCCCCCGCAAGGATCATCGCCATCGGGTTCGCGACGTTCTTCCCCTGCAGGGACGGCGCAGTTCCGTGCGCCGCCTCGGCCATGATCGCCGCAGGCTCGAAGTCGTCCGCGAAGGCGACGAGCAGCGACTCGGAACCGGCGATCGAGCCGAAGAGCGGCAGGACGAGGTCCGACAGGATGTCGCCGTCGCGGTTCAGCGCGGGGATCACGAGCGGGTCGCCGGAGGCGGACAGGAGGAGCGCGAAGGTCGCATCGATCAGTTGCGGCTCGTACGGCACCTCCGGATGGCGCTCGGAGGCCGCGTCCATCTCCTCCTTCAGCATCCCCTCGTAGGTCGGGCTCACGGTGTACTTCGGGCCGCCGAAGACCTTGGCACCCGTTCGCTCGGCCTGGCGGAAAGCGAATTCGGCGACGGCGTGGCAGATGCGCCGCTCGATGCGCTCGGTGCGGAACGCGACCTCGTCGTCACCCTCGCCTTCGCGCCACTCCTTCGCGCCGTAGGCATCCCCGACGGCCATCCGGACGATCGAGATCGGCGCGTGGACTCCTCCGAGCGGCGCGACGCCGGGGATTCTCCGCCCGGTGCGGACGATCACCTTGCCGCCGATCTCCTCGCGGAGGATCCGGTTCGGCGAGCCGACGTCGCCACGCCCCTCCGGGGTGACCGTCGCGGCCTTCAGTCCGAGCCCGTGCTCCCGGATCGCGGCCGCAGCCTCGTGCACGATCCCGTTGTCGGTCTCGCGGCGCCGTTCGAGCGAGAGATCGAATCGCGGGAGCTCAAGCTCGACCCCGATCACGCCGGGATCGAGCACCCGGAGGCTCTCCTCCAGGAGCTCCTGTCCCGTCTCGTCGCCCTCGAGGACGACGATCGTCCGCTCGTTGCGCATCGCGCTCGATGGTAACGGCGTTGAACCTGACGAATGGGGTGGAGCCGGAAAGGTCGCAAGGGCGCGTTTCGCTACTACGACAGCGAAGACAAGCGGATCGACGATGAGGGAAAGCTCGCCCGGATCGAGGCGCTCGCGATCCCGCCCGCGTGGAAGGACGTCTGGATCTCGCCGAGGCAATGCGGGGCTTGCTCGAGCTCAAGGGGCCACGGGTCTTCAAGTACGAGTGGGAGGGCGATATCTACAACCTCACGAACAGGAGGCTGAACGACTCGTGGAGATCTATCTCGGGGACGAGTTCAGCGCGAGGGCAGTCGCCGAGCAGTATCTCGACGGGCGAACGATCGACGATTTTCGACCCCGGCATTTGCGTGTCGTCAAGGCACGCGAGGTCGCCCTATCGCCGGAAGAACACGCCATGCTCAGCTTGTTGCGTTCGTGGCGAATTCGACGCGCACGCGAGGCTGCTTAATGCGCGGCGAGTTTTCGCTAGGTTTCGGCTCGAAAATCGCTCTTGCGAAGGAGGACAACGTGGCTCGGAAGACGGTGCTCGTGTGCGACAGCTGTGGGAACGAGGTCGACGAGGGGAAGGGCGCTGTGATGCGGGTGACGTTCACCGACGCGCGTCGCGGGGCGAAGCAGGCCGACCTCTGCGACAACTGCGCCGGCAGGACGCCGGGACGCGCTGTCGCTCGCCGCGGCCGCAAGCCCAAGTCCGCGACAACGGTCTGAGGCCCGTCTAGAGACCGTCCCGCGCTCGCGCTAGCGTAGGCGGGTGCCGCTCCGCCTCATCGCGGGCCCTGCCAACGCGGGCAAGGTCGAGCTTCTGCTCGACCGCTATCTCGCTGCGCTCGATTCCCCGGCCGGGGTCGAGCCGGTGCTCATCGTGCCGAACGTGGCGGACGTCAACCGCGTCGAGCTCGAGCTGCTCGCGAGGAGCCCGGCGCTCCTCGGCGGCTCGATCGGCACGTTCGACGACCTCTTCCGGCGCCTGGCGGGCGGCTCCACGGACGCTCGCCGTCAGCTCGGCCGGGTCGAGCAGGCGCTCCTCGTCCGCCGGGTCGTGAACGGGGCGAAGCTCGACGGCTTCGCGCGATCGGCTGCGCACACCGGATTCGTCGACTCGCTCGAGCGGGCGCTCCACGAGCTCGACGAGGGGCTCCTCTCGCCGAACGCCGTGGGAGGCGAGCTGGGCGTTCTCTACGCGGCCTACCGCGACGAGCTCGACCGGCTCGAGCGCTGGGATCGCGGCCTCTTGCGCAGCCACGCCGTCGAGCGCCTCCGGGCCGACCTCGACGCCTGGCGCGGCGAGCCGGTCTTCGCCTACGGCTTCGAGGATCTGACCGGTGCGGAGTGGGCGCTGCTCGAGGCGCTGGCCGCACGGACCGAGGTCACCGTCTCTCTTCCCTACGAGCCCGGACGGCCGGTCTTCGCGGCGCTGCGGCGGACGGCCGAGGATCTCGCCGGTCTCGCCTCGGGCGCCGTCGACGAGCTGCCGCCGCGCTACGAGGCGGTCGCCCCTCCGGCGCTCGCGCATCTCGAACGGTGGCTCTTTTCCGACGAGCCTCGAGACGCGCCGCAGCTCGATGGGGTGATCCGCTTCTTGGAGGGGGCCGGGAGCCGCGGGACGCTCGAGCTCGTGGGCGAGGAGGTGCTCGCGCTCGCCCGCGGCGGCATGCCGCCGGAGCGGATCGGCGTCGTCGTGCCCGGTTACGACCGGATCCGCGGCGCCCTCGAGACGGTGCTCGGCTCGTTCGGCATCCCGTACGCCGTCGACGGCGAGCTGCGCCTCACGCAGACGCCGCTCGTCCACGCGCTCGCGGCGCTGTTGCGCTTCGCGTGGGCGGGAGGGACTCGCCGCGACCTCTTCGGCTTCCTCCGTTCGCCGTTCTCGGGGGTCGAGCGGCGGGCCGTCGACTTCGTCGAGGGCCGCCTTCGGGGTCGTGCCATTCAGACGCCGGAGCGCGTCGTCGAGGAGGCGGAGAGCCTGCGCGGCGCGCCGCTCCCCGCGCTCGCGGAGCTGCGGGAAGCTGCCGACCCGGTCGAGGCGGCACGGGAGCTCGCGGAGCGAATGCTCCGCAACGCGTACGGCCTCGAGCATCCACCGGCGGACGCCGCGAGCCGGCTCGATCTGCGCGCCTACGAAACGCTGAGGCGCCTCCTCGAAGAGCTCGAGGGCTGGGGCGAGCTCAGCGGAGAGCTGAGCCGTGAGGACGTCCTCGCGGCGATCGAGCGTGCCGTTCTGCGTCGCCGCGCAGGCGACGATGCCGGACGCGTCGCGGTGGTCGACCTCCTGCGCGCCCGCACGCGCCGCTTCGACGCCGTCTTCGTCCTCGGGCTGGAGGAGGGGACCCTGCCTCGCCGCGGCGGCGGCTCACCGTTCCTCGACGACGACGCGCGGCGCGCGCTCGACGACCGAGGCGCGCGGCTCGAGCGGCCGGATCCGGTCGAGAACGACCGCTACCTCTTCTACACGGCCTGCACGCGCGCCTCGCAGCGGCTCTATCTCGTGCGCGAGGCGGCGGACGACGACGGCAGCCCGCGCGAGGCGAGCCCGTTCTGGCACGACGTGGCGGCGCTCTTCGACGGCGACGACATGCGGCGTTGGACCCGCCGGCGGCCGCTCTCGGCACTGACGTGGCCGCTCGAGGAGGCACCGACCGAGCGAGAGCGCCTGCGAGCGCTCGCGGAGCTCGCCGCCCACGACGCGGAGTCGGCCGAGGCGCTCGCTCGAGCGAACGGCTGGGAGCGGAGGCTCGAACGCGCGCTCACTGCCTTCCATCGGCCGACGCGGCTCACGAACCCGCTCGTGCTCGAGCAGCTCGGGTCGCGCACCTCCTTCGCGGTGACCGAGCTCGAGCGTTTCGCCGACTGCTCGTCCGCCTGGTTCTTTGAGCGCTTCCTCTCGCCGCGGACGATCGACGCCGAGCCCGACGCGATGCAGCGCGGCTCGGTGGCGCACACGGCGTTGAACCGCTTCTTCACGCGCGTGCCTGCGGAGCTCGGGGTCGAGAAGCTGGAGCCCGGCAACGTGGAGGACGCGAAGCGGTTGATGCGGCAGTGCCTCGACGAGGCCCTCGGCGGCGTGCGGATGGAGCTCACGGACATGCAGTTGCGCGAGCTCGACCAGTCGCTGTGGCGCGATCTCGAGGCGGTCGTCGAAGAGGAGTGCGAGTCCGGCTTGTCCCTCGTTCCGCGCCGGTTCGAGGTTGCGTTCGGCAACGACCGCGCGGCGCCCGAGCTGCAGCGCGGCCTCGAGCTCGGCCCCGGGCTGACGCTCTCCGGGAAGATCGACCGGATCGACGTCGACCCCTTCGGCGCCCGTGGGATCGTGCAGGACTACAAGTCCGGCAAGCACGCGCACTCGGCGGCCGAGATCGAGCGGGAGCTGCGTCTGCAGGTTCCGCTGTACATGCTCGTCCTCCGCGATCTCGTCGGGCTCGAGCCGCTCGGCGGCCTCTACCGGCCGCTCGCGGGCACTCGTCGCGCGCGAGGCCTCGTGCGCGCTGACGAAGCGGAGACGCTGCCCGGCTACGTGAAGAGCGACTACCTCGACGAGGAAGCGTTCTGGGGCGTCGTCGAATCGGCGCGGGAGACCGCGACGGCGCTCGCCGGGAGGATCCAGGAGGGAGACATCCACCACGACCCGCGCGGCGGCGATTGCCCGACGTGGTGCGACCTCTGGCCGATGTGCCGGATCGAGCGCCCGTGAGCGCGTACGACCTCAACGAGCAGCAGCTCGCCGCGGTCGAGGCCGGAGGAGAGGTGTTCGTCTCGGCCGGCGCCGGCACGGGCAAGACGGCGGTGCTCGTCGAGCGCGTCGTCCGCGCGGTCACAGAGCGCGGGCTCGACGTCGACTCGATCCTCGTGATCACCTACACGCGCCGCGCTGCGGGCGAGCTGCGCACGCGGATCCGCGCTGCCCTGGCCGACCGTGGCCGCCACGACCTCGCGCGCAAGCTCGACGGCGCATGGATCTCGACGATCCACGGCTTCTGCGCGCGCCTCCTCCGGGCCTATCCACTCGCCGCGGGCCTCGACCCGCGCTTTCGCGAGCTCGACGAGGCACAGGCCGCGGTGCTCCGCTCGGAGGCGTTCGGCGAGGCGCTCGCGGAGTTCTGCGCCGGGGACGATCCGCAGCGGCTCGAGCTGCTCGCCACCTACGGGAGCGACCGGCTGCGGCGGATGCTGACGAGCGTCTACGAGACGCTCCGCGCGGCGGGGCGGGAGCTCGACCTCGCCGTGGCGCCGCGGCCGGAGCTCAATGAGAAGGTGGACGAGCTGCGCGCCGCCGCGAGCTCACTCGTCTCGGATCCCGACGCGACCGAGGCGCAGCAGCGGATGGCGACCGACCTGCTCGAGCTGCTGGCGCGCGGCTCGCGGCCGGACCGGTTGATGAGCCTGGGCAGCTTCAAGGCGCGCGGAGACCGCGCTGCGGCGTACTGCGAGGCGCTCGGAGCGGTGGAGCAGGCCGCCCTGGACGAGGCCGCCGCCCGCGACCGCACGCTGCTGCAGGAGCTCCTGACGCTGTTCGCCGCGCTGTACGCCCAGGCCAAGGCGCGCGAGTCGGCGCTCGACTTCGAGGATCTTCAGCTCGAGGCGCGCGACCTCCTCAAGTCGCAGCCCGAGCTTCGCGAGCGCGAGCAGGCCCGCTTCCGCTCGATCCTCGTGGACGAGTTCCAGGACACGAACCGCCTGCAGACCGAGATCGTCGACCTGCTGCGGACGCCGGCGACCGAACTCTTCTTCGTCGGCGACGAGTTCCAGTCGATCTACGGCTTCCGGCACGCCGACGTCGAGGTCTTCCGCGAGCGGCGCGAGGCCGTCGAGCAGCCGCTCTCGCTCACGCTCAACTACCGGTCCCGCCCCGAGGTGCTCGCTGCAGTCAACGAGCTGTTCGGCTCGCACTTCGGCGGGGAGTTCCAGGAGCTCGCCGCCGCGGCGGAGTTTCCGGATCCCGTGTTCGGCCATCCTGTCGAGCTGCTCGTCACCGACAAGGAGAGCTACAAGGACAGCGGCGTCCACTGGCGACGCGGAGAGGCGCGCGCCGTCGCGCGCCGCGTGCGCGAGCTCGTGGACACCGGGGCGGCGACGCCGGGGGAGATCGTCCTCCTCTTCGCGGCCGGCACCGACGCGGAGTGGTACGAGGACGAGCTGCGGCGGGCGGGGCTCCCCACCTACCGCGCGACCGGCAAGGGCTATTTCGGCCAGCAGCAGGTCGTCGACCTGCTCATGTACCTCCGGCTGCTCCAGAACCGGTACGACGACATCGCACTCCTGTCGGTGCTCGCGTCGCCGTTCGTCGGCGTCTCGAACGACGCGCTCGCGCTCCTGCGCCGCGTCGCGTCGAGGCGGCCGCTTTTCACCGGGCTCGAGCACTCCCTGCCGCCGGGCCTCGCCGAGCGCGACGAGCGCCTGATGCGCGCCTTCCGCCAGCGCTACGACCGGCTGGTCGACGCGATGCCGCGGCTCTCGCTCGAGCGGCTCTGCGAGCAGATCGTCGCCGCGCACGACTACGACCTCGCCGTGCTCGCACAGTGGGACGGCCGCCGGCGCTACGCCAACATGCGCAAGCTCGCGCGGCTCGCCCGCTCGTACGAGGAGCTGCGCGGGCCGGACGTCGAGGGCTTCGTCCGCTTCGTGGCCGAGCAGGAGGCGGTCGGCGCGCACCAGCTCGAGGCGGTCGCCGAGGAGGAGGGCGCTGACGCGGTGCGCCTGCTCACGATCCACGCCGCCAAGGGCCTCGAGTTCAAGGTCGTGATCGTCGCCGACGCCGGGCGCGACCGCGTGCCGCCCTCGCCGGATGAGATCCTCGCCCTCCCCGACGGCCGGTTCGGCTTCCGGGTTGCCGATCCGGTAACGGCGAAACGGCGCGGCGCTTTCGACTACGAGGCGGTGAAGGAGGCGCGGCAGGAGGCGGAGCGCGCCGAGCGTCTGCGCCTCTACTACGTCGCCATGACACGGGCGAAGGAGCGGCTGATCGTGTCCGGCTCGGTCGATCTCGGCTCCGAGCGCGAGACGCCGACGCCGATCGCCTGGGTGCTCGACCGCCTCGCCGCGGACGAGGAGCTGGGCCACGCCGGCGATGTGCCCGTCGAGCTCGTGCGCGGGGACGCGCGGTTGCTGGTCCGGCTCGACCGCTTCCACCCGGAGGCCCTGGCGGTCGTGGAGGCCGGCGTCGAGACCAAGGAGGAGGAGGAGGAGGAGGAAGGACAGCTTGCACTGTTCGCGGCGCTGGAGGAAGTTACGGCTACGCGCGCAGCACCCGAGCTTCCGCCGCTGGTGGCACTCCCCGATCCGCCGCTGCACCGCGTGCGCAGGCTCTCGTTCACGTCGATCTCGCTCTTCGAGCAGTGCGCGTACAAGTACTTCGCGCGCTACGGGCTCGGGATGAGCGAGCGGCCGGTCGAGATGGAAGGGGACGGCGAGCGGTCCGGGACCGAGATCGGCAGCGCCGTCCACGCCCTCCTCGAGGAGATCGACCTCGCCGCACCGGTCGTGCCGGAGCTCGAGGACGAGTTGATCCGCGGCTTCGTGGCCGCGTACTGCGAGTCCGAGCTAGCCCGCCGCGTCGCGGCGCTCGACGGCGTCGAGAAGGAGCGCCACTTCACCTTTGTCCACGATGACGTGCTCGTGCACGGCTTCATCGATGCCTTCCATCTGCGCGACGGCCGTGCGCTGGTCGTCGACTACAAGACGAACGCGCTCGGTGAGGCATCGCCGGACGAGGTCGTCGAGCAGGACTACCGGCTGCAGCGGCTCGTCTACGCGCTCGCGTGCTTCCGCGCGGGTGCCGAGGAGGTCGAGGTCGTCTACCACTTCCTCGAGCGGCCGGGCGCGCCGGTTGCGGCGGTGTTCACGGGCGCCGACGTCCCCGAGCTCGAGGCCGAACTCTCGGCAGCGATCGCGCGCATCCAGGCCGGCGAGTTCACGCCAACCCCGAGCGACTTCGCATGCGCGGGCTGCCCGGCGCTCGACCTCGTCTGCGCGGGGCCGCGGCTGCCCGGAGCCGGCGCAGACGCGCGAGCCCTGGCCCGCGCCTGACCGCGGACAGGTCCCCCGGCGCCACGTCCCGGTGCCAGGCACCGGGACAGGGCTCGGGCGGGCATGTCCCTTGCTCGATCTGAAGGATCGGCACGGCGTCGTGCTGCCGACACGCCTCCTACGGACAGGTCCCGGTGCCTGGCACCGAGGCCCGTCTGTTCAGGAGGTCCGGGGCGCGGGCTGCAGCGATGATCCCTTCGTGCCTCGCAGCTACATCGGGGAGGCCCGCAGGCGCGTCGGGCCGAAGAAGGATCGGATCGGGCCGATCATCGACCGGCTCGCGGTCGAGCACGCCGACGCAGCGATCGCGCTCCGCTTCCGCAGCCCGCTCGAGCTGCTCGTCTCGGTGATGCTCTCGGCCCAGACGACCGACGTGAACGTCAACCGAGTCACGCAGATGCTGTTCGAGAAGTACCGCGTGCCGGAGGACTATCTCGCCGTGCCGCAGGAGGAGCTCGAGCGCGACATCTTCGCGACCGGCTTCTATCGCCAGAAGGCAAAGGCGCTGCGCGGGACGATGCGGATGCTGCTCGAGGAGTTCAGCGGCGAGGTGCCGACGCGGCTCGAGGAGCTGGTCCGGCTGCCCGGCGTCGCGCGCAAGACGGGCAACGTCGTCGCCGCCGAGCTGGGCGAGCCGCAGGGGATCGTCGTCGACACGCACGTCCGGCGCCTCTCACAGCGGCTCGGGCTCACGCGGCAAGAGGATCCTGTAAAGATCGAGCGCGACCTCGTCCGGCTCGTGCCACGCGCCGACTGGGGTCGCTTTCCGCATCTCCTCATCTGGCACGGCCGACGCGTCTGCGTCGCGCGCAGCCCCCGCTGTGAGGACTGCGTTCTCAAAAACCTCTGCCCGGCGAGCCGTGTCTGACCGCGCGGCGCGCTCCCGCAGCTTCGAGTCCGTCGCCGCGGACTACGAGCGGCACAGGCCGGAATACCCGGAAGAGGCCCTCCGCTGGGCGGCCGGCCGGCTCGGGCTCGAAGCGGGCGCTCGAGTCCTCGACATCGGCGCCGGCACGGGGAAGCTGACCCGCGGCCTCGTCGCGCTCGGCCTCGACGTGGTGGCCGTCGAGCCGGGAGCTCCGATGCTCGACCAGCTGCGGGCCGCTGTACCCGCAGTCGCTGCGCTGGAAGGCCGTGCCGAGTCGATCCCGCTGCGGGACGAGAGCGTGGACGCGGCCTTCGCGGGACAGGCGTACCACTGGTTCGACCGGGAGCGGGCAGTGCCCGAGTTGCACCGCGTAGTCAGCGCGAGAGGCGGGCTCGCGTTGCTCTGGAACTGGTGGGACGAGCGCGACCCGTTGCAGCGCGAGCTCGGCCCGATCGTCGGCTACGCCGGCTACGAGCCCTATTGGGAGGAGGCGCTGCCGAACGAACCCTGGTTCCGCGAGCTCGGCCGGACGGTCGTCGAGAGCATCCAGGAGTCGAGCCCGGACGCTCTCGTCGCACATCTCTCTACCACGAGCATGTTCGTGACGATGGAGGCCGGCGACCGCGAACGACGACTCGCCGAGGTCCGCGACATCGCCTCCCGCTACGGCGAGCGGTTCTCGTTCCCGCGCATGACCTACGTCTTCGCCTTCGAGCGACTCGGTTAGTTGACGCGGGGATCCTCGGGCATGCGGGAGACGAGCTCGTAGATCCCGCCTTTGCGGCGCAGGACGTCGCGCCACAGCTCCTCCGGATCGTCGGTGAACGCATCGTCCGGGAGCGCGGGCTCGAGGATCCAGTCCTCGTCCGCGACCTCGGCCTCGAGCTGCCCGACGCCCCAACCCGCGTACCCGGCGAACACGCGCCGGCGGATCGTGGCCGGGACGATCTCGTCCGGGTCGTCCAGCGCGGGGAAGCCGAGCGCTCCGAAGAGCGGCACCGCGGCGTCGTCGGGGTCGAGGAACTCGCCCAGGACGAGCACGGCCTCCGGCTGCACGGGGCCGCCGACCCAGACCGGCTCGCCGTCGTCGACCACCGGCTCGAGCTGCGGCACCGCGCCGGCCACCTCCAGCGGCGAGGGTCGGTTGAGGACGAGCCCTGCCGCGCCGTCCTCGTTGTGCTCGGTCACGAGGACAACGGCGCGCCGGAAGTTCGGGTCGAGCAGCGCCGGCGACGCGACGAGGAGGTTTCCGCGCAGCGACTCCACGGCGCCATTGTGGCTGCAGCGGGTCGTGTCTAGTCGGCGTTCGACCGGTTCCGCGCCTGACGAAGCCGAGCGTCGCTGCGGTTCGCAGCCAGGGCGCAGTCGTCAGTTGCTCTGTCATCACCGTGACCGCCTCCGGATCGGGCCCACGCGCAGGTACGATCCCCCTACGCGGGATGAGGCTCCCGCCAAACCGCTCCTTCCAGGAGCTGATGGCCTCTAGCAGCGAGACCAACCTGGAAGGAGACGGATTTGAGCGACCTTGCGATAGCTGCACTTCTCGGCGGGACGATCCTCCTCGCGTCGACGATCTCGGTTGAGCTCGGGCTCTCGGTCGCGCTCGTCGAGCTGGTCGCCGGCGTCATCGTCGGCAACGCCGCGCACATCACCGTCCCGAGCTGGCTCGTGTTCATCGGCTCGTTCGCCGGAATCGTCCTGACCTTCCAGGCAGGTGCCGAGGTGGATGTGCCACAGCTCGTCCGCGAGTGGAAGGCCTCGGTCTCGATCGGGCTGGTCTCGTTCTTCGCGCCGTTCGTCGTCGTCGCGGTCGTCGCGTACTACGGTCTCGACTGGTCGCGGCGCGCGGCGGAGATCGGGGGGCTCGCACTTTCGACGACGAGCCTCGCGGTCGTCTACGCCGTCCTCGTGGAGACCGGCCTGAACCGCGAGCTCGTCGGGAAGCGGCTCATGTCGGCGACGTTTGTCACCGACATCGCGACCGTCACCGGCCTCACAGTCCTCTTCCTCAAGCCGACGATCTGGGTAGTGCCGTTCGCGCTCGTCTCGCTCGCGCTCATCTTCGGGCTGCCGCGCGCGGCGGCGCTGTTCTTTCCGCGCTACGGCAACCGCGTCATCGAGCCGGAGATCAAGCTCGTCTTCGCGTGCCTCTTCCTCCTGATGTGGCTCGGACAGCGGGCAAACTCACAGGCGGCGCTCCCGGTGTTCATCCTCGGGCTCTCGATGTCGCGCTTCTACGCTTCGCATCGCCTCGAGCAGGACCGGCTGCGCGTCGTTTCGTTCGCGTTCTTGACGCCGTTCTTCTTCCTCAAGGGTGGCCTCAACGTATCGACGAGCGCGCTCTGGGCGAGCCTCGGGACCCTCGGCATCCTCTTCGCGGCGAAGATGGTGCCGAAGCTCGTCAGCGTCTATCCGCTGGCACGACGGTTCAATGCGCCGCACGCGGCGTTCACGACGCTCCTGATGTCGACTGGGCTCACGTTCGGGACCATCACGTCCCTCTACGGCTTGTCGGCAGGGATCATCGATCGGTCGCAGTTCTCGCTGCTGCTGGCCGTCGTGGTTCTCTCGGCAGTCGTTCCGACGGCGATCGCGCAGCGCTTCTACCAGCCGGACTCACCCGGCCATCGCGATCTCACTGCCCCGGTTGGACCGGCGCCGGGCGACTAGCCGTGCGCCGGCGTCAACGCGACGAGGAGGCCGCCGTCGTCGTCGAGAGCCGGGAAGAAGTCGCCGATCACGGCCTTCACGCTGCCGCTTCGTGTGCGCAGCTGCAGCTGCTCGTTCAGGCGGCGGACGCCCCATTCGAGCGACAGCTTGACGGGGTTCTTCTCGTCTTCGAACCCTGCGAGCCCGAAGGCGGAGACCACGTCGGCGCCGAGCACTTCTTGCTCGCTCCAGCCGCTCAGCTCGAATACGCCGCGACCGATCGCCAGGACGCGGCCCTCCTGGTCGCACGTGACGAGGCCCGTCGTCGGCGCGGGGTAGTAGTCGTCCATCAGCTCGAAGAGGAAGCCGAAGCCGCAGTGGTGGCAGGCCACGGCCTCGTCGTACATCCCTTCCTTGCGGTCGATGTCGATCGACCGCTCCTTGCAGTTCGGGCAGATGAAGTGCGGCACGGCGTCAGGCTAGCTGCGGCTCTTTACACCTTCGTCGGCTCGGCCTCGGGTCTCGGAGCGGTGAGGGCCGTGCCCATGTGGCCCTCGTCCGCTGCGAGGAACCGCTCCGCGTCGAGAGCGGCCATACAGCCGCTGCCCGCGGCGGTCACGGCCTGGCGGTAGACGTGATCCTGCACGTCGCCGGCCGCGAAGACGCCGGGGATGTTCGTCTCGGTCGTACCCGGCTTCGTGACGAGGTATCCGTTCGCGTCGTGGTCGAGCTGGCCGACGAAGAGCCTCGTGTTCGGGTCGTGGCCGATGGCTACGAAGAGCGCGCCCGCCTCGACATCCTCAGTCTCGTCGGTCTCGGTGTTGCGCAGCCGGAGCCCGCTGATCGAGTCCTCGCCGAGCACTTCCTCGACGACGAACGGCGTCTTGAGCTCGATCTTCTCGTTGTCGCGAGCCCGGTCGATCATGATCTGCGATGCGCGGAACTCGCTCCGGCGATGGACGAGAGTGACCTTGTAGCCGAAGCGTGTGAGGAAGAGGCTCTCCTCGAACGCCGAGTCGCCGCCGCCGACCACGAAGATGTGCTTGTCCCGGAAGAAGGCGCCGTCGCACGTCGCACATGCCGACACGCCCCGGCCCTTGAGCCGTTCTTCCGACTCGATCCCCAGCCAACGCGCGCTTGCACCCGTGGCGACGATGACGGAGCGGGCACGGTACTCCTCGCCCTCGACCCAGACGCGGTAGGGCCGCTCCGAGAAGTCGACGCGAGTCACGTCGTCGGTCACGAATTCGCTGCCGAACCGCTCCGCCTGGCGGCGGAACTCCGCCATCATCTCCGGCCCCATGATCCCGTCGGGGTAGCCCGGGTAGTTCTCCACGTCGCTCGTGATCATGAGCTGGCCGCCCCAGCTGAATCCTTCGATCACGAGCGGTTGCAGGTTCGCGCGCGCAGCGTAAAGGGCCGCGGTGTATCCCGCAGGCCCTCCGCCGATCACGATCAGATCACGTACGTCGCTCATTGCTTCCTCTCTCGCAAAAACTTGTCTGCAGTATTAAACGACTCGGGCCGGATTGACGTTCCCGGTGCGGCCGGCGGCCAGGAGTAAGAATCCGTGGCGAGGGGAGACGGGCGGCGTGGCCAGAACGATCACGTGGGAGCAGCTGAGGGAGCTTGCGTCCTTCCGCGCGAATCACGGCTGCGCTGTGAGTCTCTACGTGGGTCTCGATCCGAGCATCGTGCCGACTGCCGGGGACCTCGCCTCGCACACGCGGTCGCTGCTCGCGCGCGCCGAGCGGCAGCTGGACGAGCGACGCGCAACGCTCTCGCACGATGAGCGGAAGGGCCTCACGCGGGATCTCGAGCGGATCGAGCGCTGGTTCGGCAGCGAGTTCAGCCGCGAGAGCGTTCGCGGCGTTGCCGTGTTCTCGGCCGAGCTCGACGACCTCTTTCTGCCGCTTCCGCTGCCGTGGCCGGTGGAGGACGAGGCCCGGATCGCGCAGCAGCTCTACCTGGCGCCGCTCGTTCGCCTCGTCGGACACGGCGACGGTGCGGTCGTTGCGTACGTAGGACGCGAGCGCGGCGACGTCTATCACCTTCGCGCCGGCCAGCTGATCCCGCTCGCGGACGAGACAGCGGACGTCCCGGGGCGACACGACCAGGGAGGCTGGTCGCAGGCGAACTACGAGCGACACATCGAGACGATCGTCGACCGGCACTTTCGGGACGTGGCCGATGCGCTCGATCGCTGCGTCCGCGGGCTGCGTGGCGTTCGCGTCGTGCTCGCGGGATCGGAGGAGACGCGATCCGGCTTCGAAGACCTGCTCTCGCCGGAGACACGCGGGGCGCTCGTCGGGTGGGTCGCGGCCGAGGCACACGTCGACGCGCCGCGTCTGCTCGAGGCCGTGCGGCCTCTACTCGACGAGTGGCGTGCCGACCGGGAGGAGGAGCTGCTCGAGCGCTGGCGCCAGGAGGCCGCTCGGAACGGCCGCGCCGCGACCGGCTGGGAGGAGACGCTCCAGGCTGCCTCCGACGGCCGCGTCGAGCTCCTGCTGGTGCAGGACGGCGCCGACCGTGCGGCCTACGTCTGTCCCGGGTGCGGCCGCGCGCAGGCGACGGACGGGAGCTGTCCGCTCGATGGAACGACCCTCCAGGCCGCCGACACCGGCCTCGATCTCGCCGTCCACCAGACGCTGACCCACGGCGGGACGATCGAGGTCATCGGCGAGGAGCATCGCGACCTCGAGCCTGTCGGCGGCCTCGCGGCGCTGCTGCGCTTCTAAGCCGCGTCGAGAGCGCGCGGCGGCTCGGCGGCGTCGAGCTCCGCCTGCTCGTCGGCGGCCTGGTCGAGCTTCGTCTCGAAGCGGTCGAGCCGCTTCTCGGCGTCGGCGTACTTGCCGTGTGCGCGCGAGAGGTGGGTGCCGACGAGGTCGAAGTCCTCTTTGAACTTGCCGAAGTCTTGCTGGAGGGCCGCGCAATAGCGCATGACCTCCTCGGCGCGCTGCTCGATCTGCATGCCCTTCAGCCCGAGAACGATCATCTGGAGATAGGCGCTGAACGTCGTCGCCGAGACGGGGAACACGCGCCGCTCGTGCGCGTAGGCGAGCAGGGCTCCGGTCTTGCCGCTCACGAGCTCGTAGTGGATGGACTCCGCCGGCAGGTACATGAAGGCGAGATCGAAGGTGCCGAGATCCGGGCGGACGTACTTCGACGCGATGGCGTCGATGTGACCTTTGACGTCCCGCGCGAAGGCCTTCTCGTGCAGCTTCTGCTCGTCGCCCTCGGTGGCGGCCATGCGCTCGAAGTTGTCGAGCGGGAACTTGGCATCGACCGGCAGCAGCATTCCTCCGGCGCGGATAACCGCGTCGACGCGGTCGCCGCTCTCGAACGTGTACTGCAGCTCGTAGGCGTCGGGCGGCAGCCGGTCGCGCAGGAGGTTCTCGAGCAGGAGCTCCCCGAACCCGCCGCGGGCCTTGGGCGGCCGCAATGCCTGCTCGAGCTTTCCGAGCTCTTTCGCTCGCGCGATCATCTCTCCGGTCGCCTGCGTCATCTGGCCGAGCCGGTCGTGGATCTGGGTCGTCGTCTGCGTGGTTGCCGCGAGACGCGTGTTCAGCGTCTGCTCCAGACCCTGCAGGCGGAGCTCGAACTCGGCGTTCCGCGCCGCCAACTCCGTCGAGGTCCGCTCTTGCATCGAGCCGAGCTCGGTCGCGGTCGTCTGCTGCAGCGCTCCGAGCTCACCACGCAGCAGGCGCGACAGGAAGACAGCTCCTGCGGCCAGGGCCGCAAGGAGGACCAGAAGAATGGCGATCAGTCCGAGCATCGGGCGCGGGAATGTACAGATCAGGTCGGACGGACCACTAAAACGCCGGCCCCGACGAACCCGTAAGTCCATCGGAACCGGCTCGCAGAGCCTACTCGGACGCGTCGAGAAAGGTCAAGCAGAAAAAGTGCGCTCGTTGCGCACTTTCGCAGCGCTGGGTAGCTAGGAGTTCGCGACCGCTGTGGCCAGCGCCTGGTCGACGCCGGTCGGGTTGTAGCCGCTGCCGCCGGTGGCAACCTGCAGCGTGCCGCCGGTGGGGCCGACGAGGATGGTCGGCGTCCCGGTGACCTTCTTCTGCGTCGCGAGCTTGTCGACGTCGCTTGCCGTCGCCTTCGTGGCCGAGCTGTTGACGTCGTCCCTCCACTGGGCGAGGTTGAGGCCGTTGACGCTGGCGGCGATCGCCGCCATCTCCTTGCCGGTCAGCCAGCCGGTTTCCTCGGTGCCCTGATTGTCGTACAGCACCTTGGCGTACTCGAAGCCCTTGTTCTGGTCCGCGGCGGCGATCACGCCGTACCTGCCGGTGAACGACTGGGGGCCGAGGAAGGCCCAGGGCTGGAGGTGCAGCTGCACCTTCCCGTCGGCGATGTACTTCTTGACCACTCCGGGGAGGTGGTGGACCTCGTAGTCCTGGCAGACCGGGCACTGGACGTCGATGAACATCTCCATCGTGACGGGCGCCTTCGGGTCGCCGAGCACAAGCCCTTTCTGTGGTATCCCCTTGAAGAGGTTGTTCGCGTCCGCTGCGCCTTGGAGGGCGATCTGCGAGCTCGCATTTCCGGTCGCCGGCAGGCCCTCCAGGTCCTGTTTGGAGACGACCCCCGAGCCGCCGCTGCCGCCGCCGCTGCCGAGGACCACCGCGAGGACGATGGCGATCACGATGACGAGGGCGACACCGCCTCCGATCGCGAGCGCGCGGGGAGACGCCTGGCGCGCGCGACCGCCGACGCCCTTCGAGCGCACTGGCGGCGGTGCTGCCGCCGCTGCCTGCTGCCTCTGTTGTCTGGCTTTCTTACCGCTCGGCATGCGCGGGAAGGGTAGCCGGTACCTCGGACTCCCCGGCCGAGGCGAGGACCAAGAATCCGATGAGAAGAAGGAAGGCGGTGAGGGCGAGCGTCGGGATCGTGAGGTAGCCGAACGAGTGGTTGGCGATCCAGTTGAGTGCCGCAGCCGCCGGGCACGTTGACCGAGCATGCGTGCGGCTCCTCGATCACATGTCGCTCGATCAGCATGTGGTAGATCGAGGTGCCGGCCCCGACGACCGGGAGCGGGATGAGGTAGCGCGCTGCACGGTTGTCGCCGCGAATCGCGATCAGGAGCGTGAGGATCGAGAGCGGGTACATCAGGACCCGCTGGAACCAGCAGAACTCGCAGGGGACGAAGTGTGCGACCTGCGAGTAGAAGAGACTGCCGCCGGTCGCAACGGCCGCGACGACGAAGGCTCCCCAGAGCTCGTACCCCCAGAGCAGGTTGCGGATCGCGTCGAGCGGCCCGCGGACGCCGGCCAGCGCGAGCACGCCGACGACGATGCCGAGGGCCACCAGGACCTGCCCCACGACGCCGAGGACGGAGAGGATGATCACGATGTCCTGCGTCATTCCGGCGGCAGGGTATCCGTCGCTGCGGTGGGCGTTACGCTGACTGCGCCGGGGTGGCGGAACTGGTCAGACGCGCCCGACTTAAAATCGGGTGGCCCTCGGGCCGTGCGGGTTCAAGTCCCGCCCCCGGCATCGCATACGAGATGCAGAGCGGCACACTCTCTAGCCGGGCGCACTCGACGCCGGTGGCGGGTCGGACGTTGCCGGAGTCTTGACGGCTCGCTCGCGTCGTGCCCGCAGAAAGTCGAGGATCACGACCTGGATCGCACCGGCGACCGGAATCGCTGCCAGCGCGCCGAGGACTCCCGCGAGCTCGGCCCCGATGAGGATCGAGATGAGGACTGCGAGGGGGGAGAGGGCGACGGTTCGGTTGTACACGAGCGGCTGCAGGATGTGGTTCTCGACCTGCTGGTAGACGACGAAGAAGACGATGAGGACGATGCCCGCCAGGACCGAGTGCAGGAACCCGACGCCGACGACGATGACTGCGGCGAGAGTCGCGCCGACCAGCGGTATCAGGTCGAGCAGACCCACGAGGAGCCCGAGCGCAACCGCGAAGGGGACGCCCAGCAGGAGCAGCACGAACGTCGCAAGCACGCCCGCGATCAAGCTGATCGCGAGGTTCCCCGTCACGTAGCCGCCGACCTGACGGTAGATGCCGTGGCCGACCGCGCGCCACCGTGGCTGCGACTCGGGCGCCAGGAGGCCGTAGAAGCGTTCCATCCACGCCGGTCCCTCGAGGAGCATGAAGAAGGTGAGAAACGCGACCGTGACGGCGCCGACGATGAAGGCGAACACGCCCTTCGTCACCGAGATCGCGACGCCGGAGAATCCGAGCACCTTCTTCGCTCCGCCGTGCTTGACGTAATGCTCGAGTCCTCTCCACCACGTGGTACTTCGTCTCGAGGAAGCCGAGCCGTCCCTTGCCGTTGGTCAGGTCGTGGACGTATCCCGGAACCGCATTGGCAAAGTTGTTCACGTTGTCGACGAGAGTCGGGATGAACGCGAAGCCGATCGCCGCGATGCCTGCGAGCACGATCAGGCAGGCCGTTCCGGAGGCGAGGCCCCGCGAGCGGATACCGCGCCGCATGAGCCACGCGACGAGGGGGTTGATCGCGAGCGTGAGGAAGATCGCGATCAGGATGTAGACGATCACCGAGCGCGCAACCACGATGACGTGGAGGAGCGCCCAGACGGCCACGATCAAGCCGAGCACGGTGAGGATCGTCCTGACGGGGAAGCGGACGAGACGCTCCATCGGGCCAGGATCCCCTACGCCTCGGACATCCCTCGCAATGGGCAGGCCCATGCGCTCGACCTGCTGCGTTCCTGCTTGAATCTGTTCGAGGCGTCGAGACGCTTCCTTGTCAGGCGCGCACTTCTGTGCCAACCTGAAATCACCGAGAGGGGAGGGGTTGGTATCCCCCTTAAGCGCTCCGCCGTCAGCCGAGGGGTCGGTTTCGAGCAGCTAGAGCTGGACGTCGAGCTGCGCGATTCGGCGTTCGGGACCCCGCTGCGGGGCTCCGATCTCGCCGTCATTGCCGCCGCTTTTGCGTGCGCGGCGGGTGCCGCGGCGATCGTCGCCACCGGTGGTGTCGTCGGCGAACCGAGCTTGTTCGCCGCCGTCCTGGTCGCGAACATCGTCACCCTCGCCCTGGGGGGCTTGGTTTGGCGGCGCGGCCGTCCGTCGAGTCTCTTCGGGAACCTCTTGCTCGCCGAAGGCGTGCTGGTCTTCGTCTCCAGCCTCTCCGGCGCCCCGAGCTCGACCCTCTATCTGATCGGCATGCTCGGCGTCTGGGCCGGCGCGCTCGGCGCGACCTGGCTGCTACTGGCTTTCCCGGGCGCACGTCTCGGCAAAGCCGGCTGGGTCGTCATGGGGATCGGCTTCGCCACCTTCCTCGTCGGCGAGATCCCCCTGCTGCTCGTGTCCCCCAGAGTGCTTGGGCTCACCGGTGTCGGGAACTGTGTCGGCGCGTGCCCCGCCAATCCGGCACTCGCCGTCAACTCGCCCGATGCCGCCGAGGTCTTTCGCCGCGTCGAGGGTGTGCTCCAGTTGACCTGGGGGGCAGGGCTGCTGTCCTACCTCGCGATTCGCTTCTTGTGGGCGAGCCACGCACGGCGCCGCCTGCTCCTCCCCGTCTTCATCTCGGCTGCCCCCTTCGTCGTGGCCTTCGCGCTCAACGCCGCGCTCTTCGACCTTGCCGGAGTTCCACCGACCGACACCGCCCGCGCGATCTTCTCCGGCACCCGCATCCTCCTCCCGCTGGGGTTCATCGCAGGCTTGCTCTTCGCGCGGGCCTACGCAGGAGACGCGCTCGCGTTCATGGCCCGCAAGCTCGTCGGCCGGCCCCCGATCGCGGCGGTCGAACAGCTCGTACGGCGCGTAGTCGACGATCCGCAGGCAAAACTGGTCTTCTGGCTGTCGCGCAGCGAGCAGTTCGTCGATCGGCACGGGACGCCGGTCGTTCTCGATCCGGCGTTCGCGAGCATCACCTGGCGCGCGTTCGGGCACGGCGACGCCAAGGTTCTGGCAATCGTCCACGACGACGCGCTGAGCGAGGATCCGGAGCTCCTGGAAGCCGTCGGAGCCGCCGCGCTGCTGGCGCTCGAGAATCGCCGGTTGGAGCACGATCTGGTCGACTCGGTGGACGCGCTGCGCGCGTCCCAGCGGCGGCTCGTAGGGGCCGCTTCGGCGGAACGGCGGAAGATCGAGCGCGATCTCCACGACGGTGTGCAGCAGAAGCTCGTCGCGCTCCGGATCGAGCTCGAGCTCGCCCGCGACCTCGTCGACGACGGCGCGCTCGACGGCCGTCTCGCCGAGCTCGCGGCCGACTTCGACGATGCGCTCGACGAGCTCCGCTCGGCGGCGCACGGCATCTACCCGCCGCTGCTCGCCGACGACGGCCTCGATGCGGCGCTCCGCGAGATCGCACGCCGGTCGACCGTGCCGCTCACGGTCGATCTCGAAGACGTCGGACGGCTGTCCGAGGACCGCGAGACGGCGATCTACTACTGCTGCCTCGAGGCGCTCCAGAACGTCGCCAAGCATGGTGGGGACGGAGCCGCCGCCTCGCTGCGGCTCTGGCGGGACCGGAAGGCGGTACGTTTCTCCGTGAGCGACGACGGCGTCGGCTTCGTCCCGCGCCGTCCGGCGGCAAAGGGGGCGGGGTTGACGAACATGACCGACCGGATCGGGGCGGTGGGTGGGATGCTCGCGGTGAGGTCGACCCCCGGAGGGGGCACGACGGTCGCAGGCGCGGTCACCATCGAGGCAAGCGATCGGATCAGTGATGGCGTCAACGTCTGAGCAGCCACGCCGCACGGCGGTCTACCGTCTCGTCGTCGCCGAGGACGCATACCTCATCCGCGAGGGGATCCGTAGCGCGCTCGAGCGGGAGGGGGAAGAGGTCGAGGTTCTCGAGTTCTGCCCCGATCTCGGTTCGCTTCTGCGCGCCGTCGAGCTGCACCGGCCCAATGTCGTGATCACGGACATCCGGATGCCCCCGACCAACGGCGACGAGGGCATCCAGGCCGCTGCGACCCTGCGCGAGAGCGATCCCGAGATCGGCGTCGTCGTGATCAGCCAGTACGTCAGCCCGCACTACGCGCTCAAGCTCTTCGAGCACGGATCGGCCGGACGCGCCTACCTCCTGAAGGAGCACGTCGGACACCGCATCCAGCTGATGGAGGCGATCCGAGAGGTTGCGGCCGGCGGCTCGGTCGTCGACCCCAAGGTCGTGGACGTGCTCGTCGAGGCGCGGATGCGCGCGAGAAACTCCCTGCTCGCACGGCTCTCGACGCGGGAGCGAGAGGTGCTCGCCGGCGTCGCCACCGGGGCGTCCAACGCCGCGATCGCCGACTCCCTGTTCCTTACGAAGCGCGCCGTCGAGAAGAACATCAACTCGCTCTTCGCCAAGCTCGACCTCACCGACGACAAGACCACGAGCAGGCGTGTCCGCGCCGCCCTGCTGTTCCTCGCCGACGCGGACCTGGAGTCGGGATCGGAGGTCGGGCCCGAGCTCTGACACCGGACCGCCACGATTGTGGTGCGTGCACCCGGTGTACCGGCCGGCGGATCGGGAAAGCATCGGAATCGACCGTGAAGCAACACCTGCGGCTCCGGTGACTGCGGCCCACGACCGAGTCGGCGTGCTCGTCGTAGACGACAGCGCTGAGTCGAGGGCTGCGATCGGGAAGGTGGTCGTCCACACGCCGGGCTTCGAGCTCGTCGGATCGGTAGCGTCGGGCGAAGAGGCGCTCGACGCCGTGTCCGGCCTCGATCCGGAGCTCGTGCTGCTCGACGTGCGGATGCCGGGCCTGAGCGGCCCGGAGACCAGCAGCCTGATCCGGGCGGGCGGTGCGCGTTCCGTCGTCGTCCTCGTCTCGGCGCTGCGCCGGCCGGAGCTCCCCGACAGCGTCGAGGAATGCGGAGCGGATGCGATCCTCCACAAGTGCGAGTTGTCGCCGCGCCGGCTCGTCGCGCTCTGGCACGAGGCCGGGGCATTGGCGCGGCTGTAGGCCTGCCCGCCTCGGAGGGAGGTGCGCGCTTCCTGGTCGGCGGCGCCTCCAGCTGGTCACATTTCCATGTGCCGCTCGTCACGGACAAGGTGGCGATCTGACAGCGATGTCTCTCGCGCTCGCCGAGTTGGACACTGGCCCGATCCCGGACTTCGTCGAGCCGGTGGAAGCCTGGCGTGTGTGGCGCGTCTCCATGTCCCAGGGCCGGATCGTCCTGCAGAGCCTCTTTGCGGGCTCGGTCTGGGAGCCCGTCCTCCCGCTCGTTGCTTCGTGCACCGGCGGCCACCGGTCGCGCTGGGCGCCGTGGCGAAAGACGCCGAACGATCACGCGGCTCCCGAGCTCGACTGCTGCTGCGGCATCTACGGGGTTCGGTCTGTTGCCGTTGCCCGTTCGTACCTCGAGACACCGCCGTTGCTCTGTCGTGACGACCGGGTGATCGGCCGCGTCGCGCTCTGGGGCGACGTCGTCGAGGGGCCGTCGGGCTGGCGGGCTTCGCACGCGTATCCGATCGAGCTCTATCTTCCGACTCCGGCGGTCGGACGGAGCGGACTTCGCCGGCGCGCCTACCTGGACGAGATCCTGGTGGCACTCGAGGCCTACGAGGTCCCGGTCGACCTCGTGGCGCCGAGCGACTTGACGCCATCCTGCGTCGGGCGGTCGTCCAGCGGGCACGACTGACCCGGCCGAAGCACGCGGACGTCCACCGCGGGGACGACCGTCGCGGCAAGCTCGGCGAAGGTCCGGGCGGGCGTCTCGTCGCCCTGCGGCGGCCGCCACGGCGCATACGTCCCCCAGTGAATCGGGATCGCGAGATGCGGCTCGATCAGCTCGAGTGCTTCCACCGCCCGCGCGGGATCGAGATGGCCGGCCGGTAGTCGCGGGCCCCAGCCCGCGACCGGCAGGAGAGCCACGTCGATCCGTCCCAGAGCACCCATCCCGGGGAAGACGTCGGTGTCGCCCGCGAAGTAGACAGTGCGCGTGCCGGCGATCACGTAGCCGACGGGCTGCGTCCTCCCGGTGCCCACGCGGAATCCGGAGGCGTGGTCGGCGTGGGTCACCCGCACTCGCACTGCCCCGACGTCCACCTCGTCCCCGGCCACCACCTCGCGGACGAAGCTGAAGCCGCGCCGCCGCAGGAGACCGCCTGCACCGGCCGGGACGAGGACCTGGGCCTCCGGATCGAGCCGGTCGAGGGAAGGAAGGTCGAGGTGGTCGTAGTGGGTGTGCGAGATGAGGACCACGCCGACGCCGTCGACGGCACCCCGGGCGACCGGTTCCTTCCGGCGGAGGTGGACGACCCGGCTGCGGAGCACCGGGTCGGTGACGATCACGAGGCCGTCGAGCCGGATCGCTGCGCAGCTGTGCCCGAGCCACGTCAGCGTTCCGGCGTTCGCGTCAGTTGCCGCCATGGGGCGGATGCTCGTGCCGCGGACGGGAGCCGGCAAGGTGCCAAGAGGGTGAAACGGGGCTCGGCCTCTCGAGGCGGGCGCGCACGAGCCGGGCGATCTCGAGGACGAGCCAGACGGCGCCGATCAGGTCCGCGACGGTCTTTCGCGTCCGGCGCAGGAAGACCGGCCCTGTGAAGAGGCGCTGGCTCGCGGGAAGTGCGCCGAGCGGCGCGCAAGCCATCCGCCGCCTCTAGGTGAGCGACACCGTGATGTGATCCGTCTCGATCGCGGTCACGGAATCGATCGGGACGTGGGTCGCCCCTGGTTGCAGCACGACTTCCGTCAGCCGGACACCGGTGACCACGAAGCCGTCGACCGTGCCGATCTCGTCTCCGTCGGCGGATACGGCGACGCTGCTGCGGCGCAGCTCCGCTGCTCCGGGTGGGATGCGGTCGTATGTGACCGTGTAGTTGCCCCACAGATCGGCACCGAACTCGCCGAAGTCGGTTCCCCCGAAGCTCGGCAGGGCCTGCATGTCCTCGACGCCGATGTCGCTCCTGTCGTCGTTCTGAGGGAACGTCCCGGGGCCGACGTAGGAGAACGTGCGAATCGTGCCGCGGTCCAGGACGTCCGCGACGCTGCACGAAAGGACGACGTCGCCATCGGGCCCCTGGCCCGTGACCAGGAGGTCCGCCGGCACGAGACGCGCGGCGCCGTTCGGGGCCTCGACGACGATGTGGCTGACGCGCCGCTCGGCCGGGTCGATCACGAGGTCGGAGAGCGAACCGACCGGCCCGTTGCTGCATCTGACCGGCCGGCCGAACTGCAGTGGCGTCGTCTCCGGTGGGTGCGCGCCGCTCAGTTCGCGCACCGAAGCCCGTCCTGCGGCACCGTTGCGGCTTCGTCGATCAGGCCGAGGGCGACTGCCCGCTCGATTGCCGCGCTGCGACTCGTGACGCCGAACTTGCGGTAGACGGCAATCGCCTGCGTCTTGACGGTGTTGCGCGAGACGTACAGACGCTCGCCGATCTCGCGGAACGAGAGGTGGGTGGCGAGCAGCGGCAGGAGGCGCTGCTCCGCCGGCGTCAGACTGGACGCCCAGCGTCCCTGCGGCTCCGCCAGCGCATGCGTCCGCCCGTCGAGCTCGGCATTGCGCTGCACGAGCACACCGAGCCGCGGGCGAACCCGGAAGATGTCGGCGACGCGCCTCAGGAGGGCGCGAGCTCCGTCCGCGTCCGCGAGTGCGAGGCGGACGCGCGCGAGCTCGAGGAGAGCGTAGGCAGCGAGCCACGGAATGGCCGGAGTTGCGAAGAGAAGGAGCTCGTCGGCGCGCTCCAGAGCTGCGTTCGCCTCGGGTATGTCCCCTCGCCGGGCCGCGTTCCGCGCTCCGACCGCCTCGAGCAAGAGCGCGACGAGCGACGGCGCCGGCTCGACCGTCGAGATCGAGGCCGCCTCGTCGGCGAAGGCCTCGGCGTCGGCCCGCTGGTTCTCCTCGACCGCAACCAGCGAGCGGAGACAGAGGCCGAGGGTTGTCAGCTCGGTTGCTCCGGCCGCGGTGGCGAGCTCGATCGCCAGCACGAGCTCGCTCTCCGCGCGCGCCGTATCGCCGGCCAGGAGGAGGGCTGCAGCTCGTGCGAGTACGGCGGCCGGACGCCACGGGTGCCCCGGGGGAAGCGCCTCGTACGCGGCATTCGTGTCGTCGAGCATCTGGTCGGCGCCGTCACGGCAGCGGAGTCCTTGCAGGAGGTAGAGGCGGGGGTCGTCGCCGCTGAGCCCGCGCATCGCGGTGTCGGCCCAATGCTGCGCGTTTCCGGCTCGCCCTCGCAGGCCGTGCAGCCAGGACGCGGCGATGCAGAGGTCGGGATGGTTCTCCACGTCGTCCTCGGGCACGAGATCGAGCCAGCGCTCGAGCGCGTCCAGCCTGCCGCGTCCACAGGCCGACACGGCCAGGCGCTCGGCGAGATCGGCGACACGGCCGGCGTCGCCCGCCGCTGCCGCATGCTCGAGTGCCCGCTCGACTGCCCCGATCTCGAGGGCCTGGTCCGCCGCGGCACGGTGCAGTGCGCGCGCCTGTTCCGGCTCGGATCGCTCGAGCTCCCGCGAGAGGAGGTCGCGGACGATGCGTGGGTAGCGGTAACGGCGCCGGCGGTGGTCGAGGGGGACGACCACGCCGGCGCGCTCGAGGGTCTCGAGCATCTGTGCCGAGTCGGACCGAGCGAGGAGTGAGTCGCACTCCTCCGACATCAACTCCGCGAGGACCGACGTCTGCATCGCGAACTTTCGCTGTGCAGACGACAGGCAGGCGAGGTGCTCCGTGTCGAGATAGTCGGCGAGAAATCGGTCGTCGCCGCCCACGGTCGAGGCCTGCGCGCCGCTCCGCAGCGACAGCGCGGCGAGGAAGAGGGCCGCCGGCCAGCCTTCGAGCCGCTCCGCCAGGGCGGATGCCTCCTGGCGAGGGAGCAGCACTCCGGCCCGCCGGAGCAAGGTCTCCGCTTCGCGGTCCTTCAGCGTCAGCTCGTCCACCCCGATCTCGAGCAGGCGGCCCTCCGCCCGCAGGCGGGCAAGGGGCAGCGCCGGCGGGCGCCGCGCCGCGAGCGCAACGCTCGTCCCCTTCGCGGTCTGACCGAGCAACCGCTCGAGGGCGGCGAGCGCTGCCGGGGAGCGGAGGACGTGCACGTCGTCGACCAGCGTGAGAACGCGGGGCTCGTCTGCGACCTCAGCGAGCCGCGATTCGAGGATCTCGCCATCGTCGTCCTCTGGCTCGAGGTCGATCCACAGAACAGCACGCCGGTCGCGCTCGGCCCATTGGGCGAGCAGTGTCGTCTTGCCGAACCCTGCCGGCGCGACGATCGTGACGATCGTGCCGTCGTCGGTTCCGCAGAGCCGGTTGAGGAGAGCGGTCCGAACGACGGCCTTCCCGGTCGCGGGCGGTACGAGAGGGCTCGCCGACGACCCGGCGTCCACGCGCGTCAGTGGTTCCAGGACGGACACACCTCAAGCCTGCAGGCGCGTTTGCGGCAGGCAAAGGGGGCAGGCCCGTCGCGCGTACGTAGGCACGCCTACCCCGGTGTGGGCCGAGTAGCCCGTGAAACGCACCAGGAGGGAGGGACGCCCCGCAGACCGGAGCGTCCCTGCGCCCGCGGGTTACGAGGCCGCGATCGTCCTCGCCTTGAGGTCCTCGAACTCAGCATCGCTGATTGCTCCTTCGGTGCGGAGCTCGTTCAGCCGAGTCAGCTCGGCGGCCGTCGAGGTGGGTGTGCTGGACGCGTAGGTGACCCCGGGCTGGTAGCCGTAGTCCCCGGCGTCATTCGGCCGCGCGATCGTGTACACGACCGCACCGACGATGGGGAAGAAGATGATGAACAGGGCCCAACCGGCCTTTGCCCCCCCGCCATGGTCTCTCCGCCGGAAGTTGTCGATCATCAACATGATCACCCACGTGATGAACATGACCCAGGCGAAGAAGATGATCATCGTCCAGATCGCATCCCAGAACGTGTAAGCGCCGAGCACCAGCAGCTCCTTTCGTCGTTAGGCCACGAAGCTTAAGCTCATCACAGGAGGGGGAGGAAGCGAGATTGTTTAGAGCGCGCAGGATCATGCGCCGCCGGGCAATTGCCGCGAGGCGCGCAAACACAGGCCCGCCAGAGACGCACGAGGCCGACGACGCGGCGCCGCCGGTGGCGCCGGTCGAGCGAGTGAAGGAGTTGGACGAGCTCCGCGAGCAGGGGGTCCTGACCGAGGAAGAGTTCGCCGCCGAGAAGAAGAAGCTGCTCGGGACCTAGATCACGTGGCGGGCCGGAGCGGCGGCGGACTGTGTCGAAGCCGGAACGCCGTCACGATCTGGAGGACGCCTTGCGCGAGTGCCGCGGCGCCGATCCACACCACGAGCAGGAACGCCTTGTTCCCGAAGTCGCCGGCGGCCCAGAACGCGAGCAGGATCAGCACCATGCCCGAGACGAGCCCGACCCACCAGAGCTCGGCGGGGCGGGCGTAGAGCGAGGCGATGACGTCGACGATTCCGCGCAGGAAGAGGAAGAAGGCGAAGATCGCGGCCAGCGCCCTGAACGTGTTCTCGGGGTGCACGTAGGCGAGTACTCCGATCACGGCGAACGCGATCGTCAGACCGATGTGCGTCGCCCGCCACCAGCCGTGAGCGCCTGCGGCTCGTATCGCCTCGACCAGCGCCGCGGCCAGCAGGACGGTTCCGAGCAGGATCGAGATCGCCGACACCGACGTGTAGTCGAAGCGGAAGACGAGCAGGGCGAAGAGCACCCACAGCGACCCGGTCACGAGCGGCACCCACCACAGTGGATCGCCGCTGCTGTCGGGCTCGTCCGGCGAAGTGCCGACGAGAAGCGGCTCCTGCATGCCGGCTCCTTCCTAGTTGAGCGCGGTCTTCTTCGCGCGCTCGAACTCCTCGTCGCTGATCGCGCCCGAGGCGTGCAGCTCTTCCAGCCGCGCCAGTTGCGCAGCGCGGTCGCCGGCGGCCGGGGCTGCGGCGGGAGAAGCTGAAGCCGCGGCCGGCGCCAGTGCCGCACCGGTCGGGAACTCGTGCAAGGTCTGCCGCCGCAGGACGACTACGCCGAGTGCCACCAGCCCACCCAGGAGCAGGATGCCCCACCATTCGCGCAGGGCGTGCGTCCCGCCCCACAGGACTGCGAGCACGTAGAGGAAGCCGACGGTTCCCCAAACGATTCCCTGGTGCTCGTTCAGGGTGGGGGCGAGCCTCTGGCGGAGCCAGACTGCGGGGTGCGAAGGTCCGGCGAAGATCGCTCCGAGTGCCGTGACCGCGCCGTAGAGGACCGCCGCCGCACCGACCTGGCCGAGGATCGACGTGCCGATCAGGTACATCCGGTGCGTGGCGGGCTGATACCCGGGGGTGGCGAGAGAGTCCACGAGGTAGTTGCCGAGCAGGTGCCGGATCACGAGGGTCACGAGCCCCGCCAGTGCGAGCCCGAGACCGGCGTTGCGGAGCGTTGCCCGCCTGGCGCCGCGCGCGAGGTAGATCGCGAGCCCGTAGAGCACGAGCACGCCGACGAGCAGCCAGATGCTCAACACGTGCACCGCCTTGACACCGTTCTGCGCCGCCGAGAGCTGGTCGGACGTCATCAGCGTGATCGTCCCGGCCTTGTTCGGCAGCTGTGCGAGGACGTCCGGGGACAGCCCGAGTTGCGTGCCGACGTCGACGACCAACGCGTGCGCGTTGAGCGTGACGACGCCGTTGCCGGTCGAGATGCCGTGACCGGTCTTGTCCTCGAGGACGTTGACGAGCTTCTCGTGGGCGAGCGCGCTGGCCTGGATGAACGTGTTCTGGACGCGTGGCCGCTGCAAGAGAAGCGTCACGGCCCGCTCAGCGGGCCCCTGGAGTGCGCCGGCGAGCTGCGGGGCTAGAGGCTTGAGAGCCGGAGGGAGGTGCTGCTGCAGTGCCTGGGAGACGTCGATGTTCTCGTACAGCTGGTTGACCATGAACCCGCCGAGTGCCGTCTGCACCTGCGGGTCCTGGATGACCTGGGTCGTTGCCTTGTTCCAGGCCGTGTTGTCGAGCATCTGCCGGTTGACCCAGGTCGTCAGGATCGAGACGAGCGCGAGGACCGTTGCGAGGACGACGAGCGCCCAGATGACGAGACGGCGCTTGCGGCTCAACGGTTTGGGCGTCGCCGCCTTGGCTACCACGTCCGCCAGCCTTCTACCGGAGCCTCCAACGGGCATCGTCCCATCCGGGTGAAGAAGGTACTAGCCGGCTGCGGGCTCCGGCGCGCCGGCAGGCGGTTGCGCTGCGTCGGCCTCCCTGCGCCGGAGCATGAACTTCCGGATCTCGGTCAGCGCCACGGTTGCCAGGGCCGCGACGATGCAGATCAACCACTGATGCAGCGTGAGCGGCGTGGTCTGGAGGATCCGGTTCAGCAGGTTCAGCTGCGGCGCGAGGATGATTGCGAGTACCGAGGCTCCCGAGAACATGAGGAACTTCCGGTCGCGCAGGACGTCGAGGCTGAAGACCGACATCCGCTCGTCGCGCTCGCAGAACGAATAGAAGAGGTTCGCGATGGCGAACGAGGTCATCCCCATCGTGCGCGCGATCTCAGTGTCGTATTGGCTGTCGGCCCAGGCGAGGACGCCGATCGTGGCGGCCCCCATCACGCCGCCGACGAGGGCGAGCCAGAGCAGCTTGGAGCGGGGGAGGATCTGCGCCTCGGGGTCGCGCGGCTTCCGCTGCATCAGCCCCTCGGCCGGCTCGCCGTAGCCGAGCCCGACCGCCTGGAATACCTGCGTCGAGAAGTTGATCCACAGCGTTTGCAGCGGGACGAACGCGACGCCCCCGACGATGTTGCCGATCGCCACTCCGAGGAAGGTGAAGACGAGGCCGAACAGGACGCCCATCTGGAAGCGGATGTACTTCGTGAGGTTGTCGTAGAGGCCGCGTCCGAGCTCGACGGCGCGGACGATCGTGGCGAAGTTGTCGTCGGTGAGGATCATCGACGCGGCCTCCTTCGAGACCTCGGTGCCGGTGATCCCCATCGCGATGCCGATGTCGGCGCGCTTGAGGGCAGGCGCGTCGTTCACGCCGTCGCCGGTCATCGCGACGATCTGCCCTTTCCGCTTCAGGGTGTCGACGAGCCGCACCTTGTCCTCCGGAGTGACGCGCGCGATGACGCCGATGTCGTCGATCTGCGCGACCAGCTCGTCGTCGCTCATCGCTGCGAACTCCGCTCCGGTGATGGCGCGGCCGGTGATGCCGAGGGTCTTGGCGATCGCCGCGGCGGTGACCGCGTGGTCGCCGGTGATCATCCGCACCTGGATCCCCGCGGAGTGTGCGATCGCGATCGCGTCCTTCGCGGTCGGCCGCGGCGGGTCGACGATGCCCACGAGCGCCAGCGCCGTCAGCCCGTCCAGCAGCGGCAAGAGATCGGCGTTCGGGTCGAAGGATCCCGGGTCGAAGTCCTTCCGTCCCGTTGCGAGGACGCGGAGGCCTTGCTCGCCGAGTCGCTCGTTCTCGGCCTCGTAGCGCTCCTTGAACCCGGTGTCGACGTCGATGAGGTGGAGGTCGTCGGGCGCGAGCGTGTGCGTCGCGCGGGCGAGCACCTGGTCGGGAGCTCCCTTGACGAAGCAGCGGACGACGTTCTTGCCGGACTCGTCGTGCATGTGGTGGAACGTGGCCATCAACTTGTACGCGGTGTCGAACGGCAGCTCCGCGACCCGCGGATAGGTCTCCCGCGTCGCGACCGCGGCGAGCCCGCCCTTCTCGCCGAGCACGACGAGGGCGCCTTCGGTCGGGTCCCCGATCAGCTCGCCGTCGTGGACCACGGCGTCGCAGGCGAGCACCAGCGGCTGCATGAACGGCTCGAGGTCGACGTCCGCCTGTCCCGCGACCTTCATGATCCGGCCCTCCGTGGAGTAGCCGGTGCCGTCGATCGTGTAGCGGCGGCCGGGGAGCGTCATTTCGACCGCGGTCATCTGGTTGAGGGTCAGCGTCCCGGTCTTGTCGGAGTTGATGGCCGACGTCGAGCCGAGCGTCTCGGTCGAGCGCAGCCGCTTCATGATGGCGTTCGCCTTCGCGAGCATCTGCGTCCCCATCGAGAGGATCGCGGTCACCACCGCAGGCAGGCCGGTGGGGATGGCGGCGATGGCGAACGCGATGGCCGCGAGAAACACGGTGTCGAACGACTCGCCACGCGACAGGTTGAGCACAATCGATATGGCGAGCGCCGTCCCGGAGATGACGAGGATCTGGCTCGTCAGCTTGGTCAGCTGCTTCGTCAGCGGCGAGTCCGACTCGCTCTCCTGGGACAGCATGTTGGAGATGTGGCCCACCTCGGTCGACATCCCGGTCGTGGTGACGATCAGCTCGCCGGCGCCCCTGGTCACGTTCGTATTCATGTAGACCATGTCGGTCCGGTCGCCGAGCGGCGCGTCGGCTTGCGTGACGGTCTCGACGCCCTTCGACACCGGCATGCTCTCGCCGGTCAGGGCCGATTCGGCGACCTCGAGCGTCGCCGCCTTCAGCAGCCTCCCGTCGGCCGGCACGACGTCACCGGCCTCGATCGAGACGACGTCGCCCGGCACGAGCTGCTCGGCCGGGACCTCGATGAGCTCGCCGCCGCGACGCACCTTCGCCTTGACGATCATCATCTTCTGCAGCGCCGCAACGGCGGCGGCCGCCTTCCCCTCCTGGTTGAGGCCGAGGACGGCGTTGAACAGCGTGAGGAAGAGCAGGACGAGGCCGGTGCCGAGCTCGTGCAGGGGCCAGATGCTGCCGATCCCGGCGACGAGCAGGACGATCTGCATCGGGTCGCGGTACTGGCGCACGAACGCACGCCAGCGCGGCTCGGTCTCGGCGGCAACGAAGGCGTTCGCGCCGTACGTCTCGAGGCGTGTGGCGGCCTCGGCCGGGGCGAGGCCGGAGTGCTCGTCGGTGCCGAGCTCCTGGGCGACGACGTCGCTCGCGAGCGCGAACCACTGCTTGTCCTCGGGCTGGGCAGGGGCTGGTGCTGCCGTCGTCGCCATCGTTGCCTCCTCTAGGTGTGCGAATCGTCAGTTTGCCGTCTCCGGCAGCATCACCCTCGGAGGACGATGTCCGGCCGACGCCGGGCGGAGACTCTCGCGGAGATGACGGGCAAGCGATCTCTTGCGGGCGCCGGCTATGCCGCGGCAGCGTTGCTGGGCCTTGGCGTAGCGCTCGCGACGGCGGGATGCGGGAGTGGTGGCGGTGGGCTCTCCAGTGCCATCACGTCGACGCTCCCCGGCCTCACTCGCACGACGTCGGCAACGACGACATCGCCGATCGAGGGCGAGACGGAGACGACGGTGACGTTCGGGACGACGACGGAGGCGCCGGCCGTCCCGCCGGTCACGGTCACCGAGACGTTCCCGGCGGCGACCGAGACGCTTCCGGCCAGGGTCGTCACCGTCACCAAGACCGAGACGCTGCCCGTGACGACCGAGACGTTGCCCGCAACCACCGAGACCCTCCCGGCCGCCACGGTCACCACGACGGCCGCCAACCCTGCCGCCGTGGTGGCGGCCGGCGCGGCGGTGGCTTCTGCACCCGAGACGGAGGAGGAAACGCCGTGGGGCTGGATCGCGTTCGGGATCCTCGCGGCCGCGGTCGTCGTGGGGGGCATCGTCTGGTGGTTGCGGAGGCGTTCGGCCCACAAGGACGGCGGACAGCCCGCGCCGCCCGCCAATCCCGCCTAGCTGCCGAAGCGCTCGACGATGAGGCCGTGCCGCAGGCCGCGGTCGCTCACCGTGAGCTCGTCGCACTGGAGCTTGTCGAGCACCGTCCGCACGATGCAGGCCCCGGCGAGGATCACCTCGGCTCTCGCCGGCTGCAGGCCGACGATCTCGCGGCGCTGGTCGGCGCTGCGCGTCCGGTAGAGGTCGATCTGGCGATCGACCTCGGCCCGGTCGAGGACCGTTCCCTGGACGACGTCGGCGTCGTAGCTCGCGAGGCCGTGGCGGACGGCGGCGAGGTTGGTGAGGGCGCCGCCCAGGCCGACGAGAGCGGCCGGCCGTTGCCTCCCGTCGAGTTGCGCGAGATCGGCCGCGATCGCCTCGAGCGCCTGTGCGAGCCCGTCGTCGGAGACGACGCCGTCGAGGCCGAAGCGGTCGGTGTACGGCGCGGCGCCGACATCGAGGCTGAAGCGCTCCTCGACCCGCTCGCCCTGGCCGAACGTGAACTCGGTGCTGCCGCCGCCGGTGTCGAAGACGACGAGCGTCCCTCGGCCGACGTCGAGCTCGGACGTTGCGGCGCGGTAGGCGAGCCGCGCCTCCTCCTCGCCCGAGATCACCTCGATGCCGACACCGCAGCGCTCGCGCACCATGTCGATCAGCTCGGAGGAGTTCTCGGCCTGGCGCATCCCCGCGGTCGCGACGGCGGCGATCTCGGCGACGCCGGCGGCGCGCGACTCCTCGACCATGCCGACGATCGCGTCGGCGGTCCGCTGCAGCGGTTCCGGCTGCAGCGAGCCCGTCTCCTGCAGCCCCTGTCCGAGCCTGGTCACCTCGGCGCGGTCGAGGACCGTGCGCCAGGCGTCCCGGGCGTGGCGCTCGCCGACGTGGAGCTTGACGGAGTTCGTGCCGACGTCGATCACCGCGAAGCGGACGGGATCGAGCCCGAGCATCGTCTTGAGTCCTCGTGCGAGGCAGACGTTCGGCCGGTCGGCGAGCTGCAGCTCGCGGACCGCCGCGATCACGAGCGCGGGATCCTCCGCCTCGACGGCGATCGTGCGCGTTGACCGGCGGGCGGCCATGGCCTCCGACAGCTCGGCCAGGCAACCGGCGAACTCGTAGTGGACGCGCCGCTTGTGCACGGCCATGTCCGTGAGGGCGGGATTCGGACGCACGAGCTCACCCAGCAGCTGCTCGAGGGTGTACGCGTCGCGTGCGAGCTCCGGGCCGGCAACGCCGAGCGCATCCAGCACGACCGCGACGTCCGCCGCGGCGAGCGGAAATGAGCCCTTCAGCACGGGGCGCCACTGCTCGAGTCCGTTGCCGTCGACGGCCTCGAGCCGCTTCACGTCCATCAGGTCGTCGCGGACCTTGACCGAGGCGTCGCTCTCCTCGGACAGGAGATACAGCTCGTCGCTCTCCTGCAGCGGCTCGGCCTCGCCCTGGCCGAGGAGGTTCTCCGCGGAGCCGAAGCTCTCGCCGAAGGTGCGCCACTCCCAGCGGGGGACTATGCCGGCGACCCCGTCGCTCAGGGCTTCCCCTCCGCCCGCTCACGTGCGAAGTACTCGAGCGCCTTTCGCGTCTTCGTCTCCTGCTCGCCCGAGAGATCGACGCCGCTCTTGACGAGGAAGGCACGCGCCTCGGCGGCGACCTGGAACGTCTCGTTCGTCGCGGCGCGGGTCGACAGCTCGAGGATGCGAGATCCGTCCGGGTAGATCCAGAGCTCGGCCACGAGCTTGCGTCCGAAGCCCGGCGGCGTGAGGCGCAGCTTGAGGACGAAGATCGGCCCGAGGATGGCGAGATCGTCGAGCGCGATCCCCTGCGGTGCGTGTGCTGCGAACAGCTGCCGCTGCTCTTTCGAGAAGAGCTTCCGCAGGGGGAGCTTGCCGCTGGACGCGCGGCGCACTTCGTCCGAGGTGGGGGTGCCCTTGAGCGCTCCCGAGCAGACGAACCCACCGGGGAGCGCGTCCACCTCGACGCGGAATGCGCCGGAATGGCGCAAGTCGTCGGGCAGCTCGCTCGGCACGACCGGACGCAGCTTGACGATCGAGTCGCCTCCTTTGCCCTGCATGCGTCTCGCCCGGACGACGACGCCGTGGGCGTCGAGGTCGAGCTCGGGCGTGTCGAAGAAGAAGACCTGGCGGATCTGCGCGTCGAGCGGATCGAGATCGAGCGCCGCCACGGTCGAGCGCTGGTGCGGCTCCGGCACCGTCAGCTTCAGCTCGACGCTGTCGGCTCCCTCGAGCAGCTCGAGCAGCTGTACGACCTGCTCGTTCGAGAAGCCGGACGGCGCGATCGGGGCAGAAGACATTCGTTCCTCCTCTCTCATCCCCCAGCGTCGCCCGCAGACGGCGGCCGGTCGTCGTCATAAGAGGGTGAAACGACCGGAGGAGGAGGTGCGCACCCCCTCCCGCTTCGCACGGGCGCCCCGTCGACGCGAAGGAACGCAGCCTGGGCGCGCGAACAGGGAGCTGCCAAGGTCTTGCTGACCTGTCTCAAGGAGGAATCAGTGGCTACCGTCACCCGTGACGACGCACTCGAGTTCGAGGAGAAGGGCTTCGGCTGGTTGCTCTTCGCTGCCACGATGCTCGGGCTCGCCGGCGTCCTCAGCATCATCGACGGCATCGTGGGGCTGTCGAAGTCGAGCTTCTACGCCGCCAACGCGCACTACGTGTTCAGCGACCTGCGCACGTGGGCCTGGATCACGCTCATCATCGGCGTGCTTCTCATCGTCGCCGCCATGGGCGTGTTCAGCGGATCGAGGTTCGCGCGCTGGTTCGGGATCTTCATCGCCGGCCTGAACTTGATCGCGCACTTCTCGTCCGTGCAGGCGTACCCGTTCTGGGGGCTGATCGTGATCACGCTCGACATCCTCGTGATCTATGCGCTCGCGGTCTACGGGGGAAAACTAGTGGAGTGAGTCTCCACGCCTGACCCGCACGTCCGGAGCCCTTGACGCCGACGCGTCCGGGGCTCCTTCTTTTGGACGGGATCAGCGGTCGCGATGGCAGTTGCACGTACGACCTGCGATGCCACCGCAGCTGCGACACCGCGCGGGCCGCCGCTGGAGGACGTTCACCGATACGCCGTGCAGGAACATCAGCGTGCCCACGAACGAGGTAAGCGCGAACGCCGCTGCGAGCTGAGTCGACATTCCTCCCATCCTGTCCGGATTCTCTGCACCCGCGCGCCGGGCTCACAGCAGGCGCCCACGTCGGCGGTCGTGGGGCCGGCACCCGTGCCCACCGAGGCGCGGCGGTGGGACTCTGGGCGGCGTGGCGGATCCCGCTCGCATCGTCGTCGTCTCCTGCGCCTCGCAAGCGGAGGCGGACCGTGCGCTTGGAGCACTCGGCGGGTTGAAAGCCGACATCCTCGATGCGGCCGTGGTCACGAGGTCGGATGGCGGCCGCGTAGATCTGCGGCAGACGCACCAGGTAGCGGCCGGCGAGGGCGTGGTGGCCGGCGGGACGGTCGGGTTCGTCGCGGGGATGCTGCTGGGCGGCCCGGTCGGCGGCGCGCTCCTCGGCATGCTCGGGGGCGGGTTGTGGGGCGCGCGCGACACCGGCGTACCCGACGCGAGGCTGCGGGAGCTCGGCGAGTCGCTCGGCCCCGGACGCGCGCTGCTGTGCGTGCTCGTACAGGCCGACGGCGCAGCCGCGCTGCGCGAGAAGCTTGCGCCCTACGGCGCGGTCGCCGACGCCGACGCGCCGCCGCTCCCGTAGCGGTGCCGGTGGAGCAGATAGGCGATGCCGCCGAGCGGCAACGGCAGCCAGAAGGTCAGCAGCCGGTACGCGAGCGTCGCCACCACCGCTTGGTGCGCGGTTGTCCCGGCGAGCGTCAGGAGGCCCGTGAGGCCGGCTTCGACGAAGCCGAGGCCGCCCGGCGTGAAGGGGATCAGCGCGAGCAGCATCCCGCCCGAGTAGGCGAGGATGACGAGCGACGGATTCGGCCGGGCGCCGACCGCGGCGAGACAGCAGAGGAGCCCGAGATAGTCGAATCCCGGCTTGGCGATGACCGCACAGACGGCGAACGGCCACCGCGCGCCGAACGCATGCTGTAGCGCGTCGCGCTGTGCGAGGAGCCGTTCGCCGTTGCCGTGCGCGTCGCGCTTGCTGGGGAACAGCCGGAGGACGGCGTCGATCGCGCGCCCGACCAGCTGCAGTGGCCGGTCCCAGAGGAACGCTGCGAGCCCGGCGAGGACCACGAGCACGAACGCGCCCGCGCCGATGTAGGCGGTCGTCAGCAGCCCGCGCGGCGCCTGGAGCCCGCCGAGTATCGCGGGCAGGGCGAGCACGGGGAAGGCCAGGATCGTGGTCGTGTTCGCGATCGAGACGGACGCGAGCCCGGCGGCCACGTTGTCGCGTTGAACTCCCGCCCGCACGAGCAGCCGGTAGGCGAAAGCCCCGGAGGTGGCCGCCCCGCCGGGGACGATGTTGCCGGCGGCGTTGCCGGCGAGCTGCGACGTCCCCACGGCGAACCAGCTCGGCGTGCGCAACGCGATCCGCTGCACCTCCCAGAGCGCCGTCACGCTCGCGGCTTCGAAGACGAGGGCCAGGAGAAGCCACCACGGCTGCAGGTGGGCGAGAGAGTGCCACTGCGTGAAGAGGTCGACGAGGCTCGGGAAGAGGAAGTAGAGCGAGACTGCCGTCGCGAGCAGGAGCAGCACGCGGAAGATCACGCGCCAGGGCTTCCTGCCCTGCACGCGGACCTCCGGCTGGGACGCCGTCGCCATCGTTTGAGACGGTAGACCCACGGGGGGACACTTGCCTGCCTGCCGGCGGCATGCCCACCTCCTGGCAGCGGGAGGAGGCACGAGGGGAGGATGCGTGAGATGGAGATCGGGAAGCCGCTGAGGAAGATCGTCGTCGAGCCGATCCGCGACCCGGTTCCGGAGCGGACGCCCAAGCCGGCGCCCGCACCCGCGCCGAGCCGGCCGACGCCGGCGCGCAACCGCACTTGAGCGACGCTTCGGTGGCCGCAGCTCGCCCGGCCGGGAGCGACTCGGCATTTCGCAAGTGGCTCCCGCTGACCATTCTCGCCTCGGCCCAGTTCATCATGGTGCTGGACTCGAGCGTGATGAACGTCTCGATCTCGCAGATCGTGGACGACCTCAACACGACGGTCACCGGTGTGCAGAGCGCGATCACGATGTACACGCTCGTGATGGCGGCGTTCATGCTCGTCGGCGCGAAGCTCGGCGACATCCTGGGGCGTGACCGAGCGTTCGGCCTGGGTCTGGCCGTGTACGGGCTCGGCTCGCTGACCACGGCGCTCAGCCCGAACCTCACGGTGCTGCTGATCGGCTGGTCGGGGATCGAAGGGCTTGGCGCGGTGTTGGTGATCCCGGCGATCGCGGCGCTGACGGCGGCGAACTACGAGGGTAAGGCGCGCGCGTTCGCCTACTCGATGATCGGCGGCGCCGCGGGTGCGGCGATCGCGGCCGGCCCGCTCATCGGCGGCTATGTGACGACGACCTGGAGCTGGCGGTACGTCTTCGTCGGCGAGGTCGTGGTGGTGATCGTGGTGCTCATCGTCCACCGCCGCATGAAGCGGGCTCCCAAGCCCGAGCACCCGCCGAGGCTGGACTACGGCGGCGCGGCGCTCTCGGCGTTGGCGCTCGGGTTGATGGTGTTCGGGATCCTGAAGAGCAGCACCTGGGGCTGGATCAAGCCGATCGCCGCGCCGACGATCAGCGGCCACGAGATCACGCCGCTCGGGTTCTCCCTCGTGCCGTTCCTGCTCATCGGAGGCTTCGTCGTGCTCGGATCCTTCTTTGCGTATGAGGAACGCCGCGAGCGTCTCGGCAAGAGCACGCTTCTCAACCGCGCGCTCCTGAAGATCGAGACGCTGCGCGCCGGCCTCACGTCGCTCGCGGCGCAGCAGCTGATCGTGATGGGCACGTTCTTCGTGCTGCCGGTGTACCTCCAGGTCGTGCTCGGCTTCGACGCGTTCGACACGGGCAAGCGCCTCTTCCCGATGTCGATCTCGATGCTGGCCGCTGCGCTCACCGGGCCGAAGGTGGCGGCCCGGTTCGGCCCGCGGATCGTCGTCCAGGTCGGCCTGGCCGCGATGGCGATCGCGGCGCTCGTGCTCGTCGGGACGATCGACGTGACCCTGAACGGGACGGCCTTCGCGCTGTCTCTCGTCTTTTTCGGGATCGGGGCCGGGCTCCTCATGTCACAGCTCGGCAACGTGATCATGTCCTCCGCCCCGCCGGAGGAGACGAACGAGGCCGGCGGGCTCCAGGGTACGGCGCAGAACCTCGGCGCGTCCCTGGGCACGGCGTTGATCGGCTCGGTGCTGCTGCTCGGGCTGCTGAACGGGTTCAACTCGCGGATCCAGCAGAACCCGGCCGTGTCGGCCGGTGCGAAGACCCAGATCGCAGCGGCAACCGAGAAGGGGATCCCGATCGTCACGACCGAGCAGGTGCACCAGACGCTGCTCGACGCCGGGTTGAGCCGCGCCGATGCGGACGCCGTCACGGCTGACTACGGCGATGCGCAGCTCAACGCGCTCAAGACGGCGATGCTCGCGGTCGCGTTCCTTGCGGTGCTCTCGTTCTGGTTTACGCGGCGGTTGCCCGGAAGGCCGAGAGAACCCGCGGTCTCGCCTCAGACGTCGGTGTAGGGCCAAACGAAGCCGCCGCCGAGCATCCCGCGCTCGAACTGGTCGACGTAAGCCCAGTCGACGGGCGCGTCCGGCTCGTCGTGCGTCGGCGTCGCCTTCACCTCGGCCACGGTGACCCCCAGGGTCACGGCGCGACGTTCGTGGTCGACGCGCTTGACGGCGCCCGCCGGGACGACGTGGTGCACGTGGTGGACGCCTTCGCGGTAGCTCACGACCAGGTAGCTCTCCCCGGGCGCGTAGCTCGCCCAGGAGACGGAGCCGACCTGTCCGTCCGTTGCCTCGACGGCGTAGTCCTTGACGCTTTCGTCGTGTCCCACCGAGCCGGCGGGAAAGCTCCAGCTCTTCCTTTCCTCCGGCTCGGCCATGTCCGGATCGTTCCACAGTCGCATCGTGTGTGCACGCCAGCCCGTGTCGGCTGCGCACCCTGTGCGCCGGCGTTCGCGGCGGGCAGGATCGCGCCATGTGCCGCTGGCTCGCGTACTACGGGAAGCCGATCCGGATGGACAAGGTCCTGTACCAGGGCCAGTACTCGCTGATCGACCAGAGCCTCAAGTCGCGACTCGGCGCCGAGCCGACGAACGGGGACGGGTTCGGCATCGGCTGGTACTCGCCCGCGGGCGATCCGGGGGTCTTCCACAGCACCGAGCCCGCCTGGAACGACCGCAACCTGCGCGAGATCTCGGGCCATATCGAGTCGCACCTCTTCTTCGCGCACGTCCGCGCCACGACGGGGACGCCGGTGCAGGAGACGAACTGCCATCCGTTCCACTACGGCAAGTGGCTCTGGATGCACAACGGGCTGATCGGCGACTGGCTCACCATCAAGCGCGATCTCGTCCTGCAGGTCGCCCCGGCGCTCTTCCCGCTGATCGAAGGGACGACCGACTCCGAGGTGCTGTTCTTCCTCGCGCTCACGCTCGGCCTCGAGGAGGACCCGCCGGGGGCGGTCGAGCGCGCGATCGGCCTCGTCGAGGAGATCGGCCGCCGCCACGGAGTCGAGTACCCGTTCCAGGGCACCATCGCGGCGACGAACGGTGAGCGGATCTGGGCGTTCCGCTACTCGAGCGAGGGCAAGTCCCGCTCGCTCTACTTCTCGACGGCCTACGACACCCTGAAGGCGCTGTATCCCGACGATCCGCGGCTCGCGGACTTCGACGAGGAGTCGCGCATCGTGGTCTCGGAGCCGCTCGGCGACGTGGCCGGCGTCTGGAACCCGGTTCCCGAGGCGAGCTGGGGCGTCGTGCAGCCGGGGCCGGACGAGCTGAGCACCTTTCGGCCTGCCGCGCCGGTCAGCGCCTAGTCGTCCGCTGAGTCGTCGACCTCGTTGGCGGTCGACGCGCGGTGGACCAGTTCCTCGATGCAGCCGGAGCAGTAGTGGATCCGCCGCTCGGCCGGGGGCGAGAGCACGGTGACCCAGCCTCGCTCGTCGGGACTCTTCAGATGACCGCATTCGACACAGCGCACTAGCCGGACGGTACGACCTTCCGGGGGCCGTCCGGCTGGCACATGTGGGCTTACCTTCATGCTCCGAGAGAGCGTCAGTCGCGGCGGAGGATTCCCTCGCGATGCGCGACCGCGAGCGCTTCGATCCGCGAGTGCGCACCGAGCGCGCGCAGCATCCGCCTGATGTGGTTGCGGACGGTGTCGACGCTCAGGTGGAGCTCCGCGGCGATCTGCGCGGTGGAGTGACCGTGCGCGAGCAGGTGGAGGACCTGGTTCTGGCGCGGCGTGAGGTGCGGGTGCGGGCTCGGCTGAGCCGACTTCGTGCGGTGCCGGACGATGCCGAACACGCCGACGATCCGGTGTCCTTCCTGGAGCGCGCAGGAGCTGATCTCGACCTGGACGCGCTCGCCGTCCGGCCCCACCACGACGACCGTGCCTTCGGTCGACTTCTCCGTCCCCATCATCTTGCGCAGGAACGACTCCTTGGCCTCGCGTGCCTGCTCCGGGACGACCACCGACGACTGCTGCTTGCCGCGGACGTCACCTACCAGCTTCTTGGCGGCGGAATTGATCCAGCGGATGATCCCGAAGCGGTCGACCGCGTAGGCCGGGACGTTCACCTCCTCGAGAGCGCCATGAAGATCGCCCGGGATGCCGCTGAGATCAGCCGCGTTTTCCGCTGCGGAGCCCCTTGCGGATTGGCGGACGGCTGACATCTAGCCGCCCACGATTGCGGCGACCGGCGCCCGGGGCATCACCCAGTTCGGATGAGCTGGTCACCGCCGAGCGCTTCGGGCGGAACGGGTGCAGGCTCGGGAGCGGTCTCGTGCGGTTGGTTCAACGCCTTCGCGACGCGAACAGCGGCGGAGACCAGCGGGGCGGCGAGCACCAGCCCGAGCATCCCGAACAGGCAGCCGGCGCCGATCGTGACGACGAGCACGACGAGCGGGTTGAGATGGAGGGCCGAGCCCATCGCGAACGGCTGGACGAGGTTCTGCAGCAGGCCGTTGGCGAGCAGGACGACGACGAGCATCGCGATCGCGATGCCGGTCCCCTGAGCGCCGAGCGCGATCAGGACCGCGAACGTGCCGGCGACGACCGCACCGATGTACGGCACGTAGGCCGTGACGAAGGTGACGACGGCGATCGTCCCCGCGAGCGGCACGTCGAGGATCAGGGCGGCGAGCCCGACGACGACGCCGTTGAAGGCGGCGACCAGCGTGACGCCGCGGAAGTAGCCCCGCAGCGAGGTGATCACCGCGCCCGAGATCGTGTACGCGATCGGCTCGGGCAATCCGACGTGCCGGTCGAGCCACCTGCGCATCTGTTGTCCGTCCTTGAGCAGGAAGAACGTGCCGAGCGCGGCGAGCGACAACCCGAACAGGACCGAGGCCAGCCCGCGGAGGCCGTGGATGACGCCGTGCACGAGCGTCGAGGTCATCTGCGCCGCCGCGTTCTTCGCCGTCGTGGCGGCACCGGAGGCGCTCGAGGAGTCCACGCCGGCGCTCTTCATCCATCCCTGGATCCGGTCGACCCCCGCCGCGAGCGCGGCCGAGATCTCCGAGCTCTGACCGGTGATGCCGGCAATGACGATCACGACGATGAAGACGGCGATGGCTGCGATCGCGAGCAGAACGATGGCCGCCGCGACTGCTCGCGGCATGTGCGGGTCGAGTCGACGGACGGCAGGCATCGCGACCACCGAGACGATCAGCGCGCCGACCATCGGCCCCGTGATCGTGTACGTCTCGGCGAGCAGCCAGATGAGGCCGAAGAGCAGCACCAGCAACCCCACGAGCAGCCAGGAGCTGCGGCCGAGATCGCGCAGCCAGCGCGGCGTGGCGAACGAATCCTGGAGCCGGGTCGCTTTCACTTGCATGGAGTCTCATTTCGACGCGACTCGCGTGCTTCATCCCGCCGGGGTGAGGTGCACGGCCGGTCAGGGCGACAGGCTTCGTCAGGCACCGCGTCGCATGGCCGGGAAGGAGGAGACCGATGGCGGTCGGGCCGGTTCAGTTGCTCGTGCTCGGGTTCGACAACGCCGAGTTCCACGGCGAGATCACGCGGGAGCTGGAGCGGCTGCGCGAGAGCGACGCAGTGCGCGTGATCGACGCGCTCGCCGTTCACAAGGACGCGGAGGGGGAGATCGAGGTGCAGCACCTCAGCAACCTCACGAGGGAGGAGGCGATCGAGCTCGGCAGCAAGGTGGCGGGGCTCGTCGGTCTCGGCATCGCAGGCGAGGAAGGCTTGCACGCAGCTGCCGAGATCGGTGCCGAGCAGGCGGCCGCGCGCGGAATCGAGGTCTTCGACGACGAGGTCGAGTGGGACGTGATCGGCGAGATCCCGAACGACTCGGCGGCAGTTCTGATCCTGCTCGAGCACCACTGGGCGGTACCGCTGCGGGATGCGGTCGCGCTTGCCGGCGGCTATCGCATCGCCGACGGGATGATCGGGCCGTACGACCTCCTCGCGATCGGCCTCGCCAGCGCCGAGGAGGCGAAGCAGCTACAGGGGCACGAGAAGCGGGCGCGGGTCACGTCGTGATGCTCGGAGCGAGCCGCCGAGTCGCGCGGCGCAAAGTGAGGCGCGCAGCGCGCAGGCGCAGCTAGAGCCCTTCCTGCACGGGGATCCGGCGCTCGTCAGCAGCCTGCCTCAGGGCGGCGTGGTCGCGCTCGTTCTGGTCGGCGTACGCGACCGCGAACTCGGCGAGCGCCCGGTCGAAGCTGTCGCTCTTCCCCAGATAGGAGGCGATCGCGATCCGGTCGCCCGAGCGGGCATGTGCGCGCGCGAGGAGGAAGCCGCACACCGAGCCGTAGAGCTCGAGCCCTCTGGGCAGGATCGTGTCGAGATCGACCGAGGTCTTCCAGTCCCAAAGCTGGCGGACGAAGAAGTCGCGCTCGGCGCCGTCGAGGGTCTCCTTCGAGTGCAGCCAGCCGAGGAAGATGTCGCTCGTCGCCTGCATCAGCCGCTGGCCGGCGACGACTCGCTCGCCGTGGTTCTCGAACTCGCTCTTGCCGAGGTACGGCTCGAGCACCGAGGCCTGCGCCTCCTTGATCTGCAGGAACAGCGGGTCGTCGCCGTCGCGGCCGAGCAGCAGGAGGATCCAGCACCGGGTGCCGACGCTGCCGACGCCGACGACCTTGCGGGCGAGGTCGACCATCCGGAACTCCTCGAGCAGGTGGCGGCGGTCGTCCTGCAGCGTCTCGCGGTACTGGCGGAACAGCCCGTGGATCACGTCTTCGAGCCACTCGAACTGGATGCCCGCCTCCTGGGCCAGGTCGGCAGCGGACACGATCAGCGGGGGGTCCGAGACGATGCGTGGCTCGCCGTCGACCTCGTGTGTGAGCTTCGCGAACGCCTTCAGGCTGTCCTTGGTCCGCGCCTTCTCGGCGGCCTTCGCCACGGTCGCCGCCTGGGGCTTCGCCTGCTGCTCGCGCAGGTTTCGCTGGATGGTCTCGACGTCCAGACGGGCGTACCAGACATCGAGGTTGCGTGCCTCGGCCAGCTTCCGCATCCAGTCGCGGTACGAGCGGACGGCGTTCAGGACGGCTGTCGTGCGCTCGTCGTCCGTGAAGTCGCGGTCGCGGCCGGCGATCTCGAAGCTCGCCGCGAGCCGTTTCACGTCCCACTCGAACGGGCCGGGCAGCGTCTCGTCGAAGTCGTTGAGGTCGAAGACGAGCGAGCGCTCGGGCGAGGCGTAGCCTCCGACGTTGGAGAGGTGAGCGTCGCCACAGAGCTGCACGCGCAGCCCGGCTCGCGGGGTCGACGCGAGGTCGTGCGCCATCACCGCGGCGGCGCCGCGGTAGAACGTGAAGGGGGAGACGAGCATCCGGCCGTAGCGGACGGGGACGAGCTCGGGGACGCGGGTAGCCGCCTGCGCCTCGAGGATCGCGACCGGATCACGGTCGGGCGCGGGCTCGAAGCTCGCGTGGCTCGAGCGTGGACACTCGGCGCGGGTTGCGCGGCCGCGGGCTGCACGCTCCTCGGCGGTGAAGTGCGCCACCACGGGGGCGGACGCGGGCTGCCCGTCGCTCTTCTCGTCGACGACGACCATCGGATCTCCTTTCGTTCCCCGGGGACAGCCTAGTGCGCGAACGCGGTCGCGCTCGTCGCGTCGTGCGTGGGGGCCTGTTGCTGCTCGAGCCGCTTCAGCTGCCGCTTCACGTCAGCGAGGAGGAGGTCGGCCATGTCGTGCGTGAAGCCGCGCCGCACGACGACGCGCAGGACGGCGAGGTCGGTGCGGTTCTCCGGGAACGTGTAGGCGGGCACCTGCCAGCCACGCTCGCGTAGCGCCAGCGAGAGATCGAAGACGGTGTAGTTGTCCACTTCCGGCTTCAGCGCGAACGCGAAGACCGGGAGCTCGTCGCCACGCGTGATCAGGTTGAACGGCCCGAGCTCGTCGAGCCGCGCCGCGAGCCCTGTTGCAACGTCTCGCCCATACTGCTGCACGCGCCGGTAGCCCTCGAAGCCGAGCCGCAGGAAGTTGTAGTACTGGGCCACGACCTGAGCTCCCGGCCGCGAGAAGTTCAGCGCGAACGTCGGCATCGTGTCGCCGAGGTAGTTGACGCGGAAGATGAGCTCGTCCGGCAGTGCGTCGACGTCGCGCCAGACGATCCAGCCGACGCCCGGGTAGACGAGCCCGTACTTGTGCCCCGACGTGTTGATCGACGCGACCCGCGGCAGCCGGAAGTCCCAGACGAGGTCGGGGTCGAGGAACGGCGCGACCATGCCGCCCGAGGCGCCGTCGACGTGCACCGGCACGTCGATTCCCTTGTCGTTCTCGAAGGCGTCGAGTGCGGCGCAGATGTCGACGACCGGCTCGTAGGAACCGTCGAACGTGGAGCCGAGGACGGCGACGACGGCGATCGTGTTCTCGTCGCAGTACTCGACCGCCCGGTCCGGCGTGAGGTGATAGGTCTCGCCCTCCATCGGGACGAGGCGCATCTCGACCTCCCAGTAGTTCGCGAACTTCTCCCAGCAGACCTGGACGTTCGAGCCCATGACGATGTTCGGCTTGTCGGAGGGCATCCCGGCGGCTTCCTGCCGCTTGCGCCAGCGCCGCTTGAGCGCCATGCCGGCGAGCATCGCGGCCTCGCTCGAGCCGGTCGTCGAGCAGCCGGTCGCCTCGTCCTGTTCGGGAGCGTGCCAGAGGTCGGCGAGGATGTTGACGCAGCGCGTCTCGAGGGCCGCGGTTTGGGGGTACTCGTCCTTGTCGATCATGTTCTTGTCGAGGCATTCGGCCATCAGGCGCTCGGCCTGGGGCTCCATCCACGTCGACACGAACGTCGCCACGTTCAGGCGCGCGTTGCCGTCGAGCATCAGCTCGTCGTGGACGATCTGGTATGCGACCTCCGGCGGCAGCTCGGTTTCGGTCAGCTTGTGCCGGGGGATCCGTTGGGCCTCGAGCGAATAGAGCGGCGCCACCAGCAGGTCGGCTGCTTGCTTCAGCTCGTGCACTTCTTCCTTCAGGGCCATCGTGTCACGCTCCTGTTCGACGTTGGTCGCGCCGGAGACCACTTTCCGCGTAGCGGCCTGCCCGCGCATCGTCCTGCGCGGGTGAAGCCGCACCAGCTCATCCCGCCGGGATGACGTTCCGGATGCAGGTGCCGCCTAGGCTCCGAGCGGGCATGTCCGCGCCGGACCTCGATCTCGCCAGGCAGTTCCAATCGGCCGCCGAAGCGGCAATGCGCACGGGTGACTTCGAGCCGCTCGTCGCTCTCCTCGCACCGGATGTGGAGTGCGTCACGCCGCAGCACTCCGTGCAGGGGGCCGACGCGCTCACCGAGGAGTTGCGTCGCGCGCGCCCTTCCGAGAGGTTCGAGCTCGAGTTCGAGAACAGCGACTGGAAGCTTCTCGGCAACGACCGGTATCGGTGCGAGATACGGGTGCTCTACCAGTCGACGGTGTCCGACGACCTGTCCTACAGCCGGGATCGAAGCTTCGAGCTGACGATCCGCGACGGGATGGTCTGCCGCTACGAGATGCGGTTCGCCGGCTGATGATCCGAGCAGGAGGATCGCCTCGTTTCATCCGCCTCGCATGACGCGGCGGCCGTGGCGAGAGTCGAAGCTGGGCCGGTCGAACGAGAGGAGAGGCAGGATGCGCTGGCGGCAGTCGAGCGAACCGGCGGCGAGCGTGGCCGAGGTTGCGCTCGTGCCCGACTATGCGGAGCCGTTGTGCGCCTGGAGGCTCTGGGAGGTCGAAGACGTCGACGCCGCTCCGCGCCTGCGCAGCCTCTACAGGCTCAGCTTCTGGCCCGTCGGCGCTCCGTTCGACGCTCGATGCGAGGCGCAGCGGCTTCGACTGCCCGGCCGGCCGCGGCACGCAGCTCCGAGCGAGACTTGTACCTGTGGCATCTACGGCGCGCCGTTCGAGCTCATCCGGAGGAACCTGTCGCTCGACGCCGACCTGCCTCCGGGGTGCCTCTTCGTGATCGGCACGGTTTCGCTGTGGGGCGACGTGCTCGAGTGTGAGCGGGGCTGGCGCGCGTCGCTGGCGTATCCCAGGCGTCTCTTCGTGCCGCTCGGCTCTCCGGGTGCGGCGGCGCGCGCCGTCGGACTACGCGAATACGGTGTGCCCGTGGAGCTGCTCGAGACGAGCACCATTGCCGCCGCGCTCGACGACGTCGCGGAGCTCGCGGCATGACCGCTGCCGCCCAGGACGCGCCGACCCCGACGGCCCGGTCGAGGCCGCTGTGGCGCCGGATCGTCTACTGGGCCCTGATCGTCGTGGTGATCGGGGCGGCCGCAAACCTGCTCGGCTGGGACATCAGAGGCTGGTTCCACCAGCTCTGGAGCACGATCACGACGATCTCGGTGGGATCGCTGATCGCCGCGATCGCCCTGATGATCGTGCAGACGACCGCGACGGCGTTCGCCTGGTTCTCGATCCTCCGCTTCGCCTACCCCGGGCGGGTGAAATGGCGTGACATTCTCGCCGGCTACGCCGTCTCCGTCGCGCTGAACGGGATCCTGCCCGCCAACATCGGCACGCTCGTGTTCCTGATCATGGTCACCGCCCTGATCGGGATCAGCTTCGCCGCCGTCCTCGGCGGCTACGCCGTCGAGAAGATCTTCTTCACGCTCTCCGGGACGTTCGTCTACACCTATCTGTTCTTCACGGTCGGCGGCTCGTTCGACATCTCGTTCAGCTGGGTGCACGAGCACTGGCCCGCCACGATCATCGTCTTCGGCGGTGGAGCCCTCATGATCGTGCTGCTCGTGCGCCGCTTCTGGCCGAAAGTCGTCGCCTGGTGGCAGAACGCGAAGGAGGGCGGCGCGATCCTCGGCCGGCCGAGCGCCTACTTCGGCCGCGTGTTCCTGCCGTCGTTTATCGGCTGGGCGGCGAGTTTGGCGTGCATCGGCGTCTTCCTCAACGCCTACGGGATCCCGGTCAGCTTCGACACGCTGATGCACGTCGCCGGCGGGAACTCGCTCGCCAACGTCACCTCGTTCACGCCCGGCGGGGTCGGCGTGACACAGGCGTGGAACGTGGCCTCGCTGAAGGGCGTCGCCTCCTCGACCGATGCCACGGCCTACTCGGTCGCGCAACAGCTCGTCGGGACGGCTTGGAACATCATCTACGCGCTGATCCTGATGATCTGGGCGTGGGGGTGGGGCGGCGGCAAGCAGCTCGTCACCGACTCGTACGGCGAGGCGAAGCGCCGCCAGGCGGAGGAGCAGGAGAAGCGGCGCGCCAAGAAGGCCGCTCGGTCGGCGGAGTCCGAGCAGGCCACTCCGTGAGCGTCGCCCACGGCGAGGCGCCGGGCTGGAAGCCCGAGCGGCCTCGCTTCCGGCTCGGGCAGCTCGTGCTCGGCTGGCTGCTCGGAGCCGTTGCGCTGCTCGTCGCCACAGAGCTCGTTCCCGGCGCGTCGGACTCGACCTTCCGCACCGCCCTCGTCGCGGCGGCGCTCGTCGCGCTGTTCAACGCGGTGTTGCCGCCGCTCGTCGCGGCGCTGAGGCTTCCGTTCACGGCCCTGCTCGGCTTCTTTCTCGTGCTGTTCGTCGACGCCGGGATCCTGCTCCTGGCGGGCCGGATCAGCTCGGGGCTGACGATCGACTCCTTCTGGTCGGCGCTCGCCGTTGCCCTTGCCGCAGCCGCAGTCGGCGTCGTCCTGTCCGTGTTGTTCGGGACGAACGACGACGACGTGTACTCGCTGAGCGTCGTGCAGCGAATCGCGCGGCGCTCGGGCGAGCGGGTCGTGACCGACAAGCCGGGGATCGTCTTCCTCGAGATCGACGGGCTCGCTCTGCCGGTGCTCCAGCGGGCCATGCGCGACGGGCATGCGCCGACCATGGCGCGCTGGCTCGCGGACGGCTCGCACGTGCTCACCGAGTGGGAGCCCGACCTCTCCTCGCAGACGGGCGCCTCCCAGGCCGGGATCCTGCTGGGCTCGAACGACGACATCCCCGCCTTCCGCTGGGTCGAGAAGGAGCGGCAGAAGGTCGTCGCGTGCTCCTCGCCCCAGGATTGCGCCGAGATCGAGCGGAGGCACGACACGGGATCGGGCCTCCTCGCGAACGGCGGCGCAAGCCGCGGGAACCTCTTCTCCGGCGGCGCCGACCACATGATCCTCACCGTCAGCAGGATGGAGGCGGAGCGCAGCTCCAACCCGGGCTACCGCGCCTTTCTCGCCAACGGGTTCAATGTCGCGCGGACGTTCGTCCTCTTCGGCTGGGAGGTGATCCTGGAGTGGACTGCGGCTGCGCGAGAGCGGCGACGCGACGTCCGGCCGCGGGGGCACCGGGGCGGCGTCTATCCCTTCCTGCGGGCGACGATGTGCGTGATCGCCCGCGACCTGATCGTCTACGGCGTCCTCACCGACATGATGAAGGGGAGGCCCGCGGTCTACGCGACGTTCGCGAGCTACGACGAGGTCGCGCACCACTCGGGGCTCGAGCGCGAGGACACGCTCGAGGCGTTGCGGAAGCTCGACCAGCAGTTCGCCCGCATCGACGGCGCCCGCCGCTACGCCGCACGGCCGTACGCGCTCGTCGTCCTCTCCGACCACGGACAGACGCAGGGGGCGACCTTCAAGCAGCGGAACGGGTACGGGCTCGACGAGCTCGTGGAGCGGAATCTCGCGGACGGCGGCGTCAGCGCGCTGGCCGGCGGCGACGAGCAGGAGGCGATGGTCGGCCACGCTGCGGCCGAGGCAACGGGGCGGAAGGCGAAGCCGGAGAAGAACGACGTCTCCGGCCGCGACGTCGTCGTGCTCGGTTCCGGCAACCTCGGTCTCGTCTACCTGATGGAGGAGGAGGGGAGGATGTCGGTCGAGCAGCTCTCGGCGCGGCATCCCGAGCTGCTGCCTGCGCTCGCAGGACATCCACACATCGGCTGGGTGCTCGCGCGCTCGGAGGAGCACGGCGCGGTGGTGCTCGGCCGTGCCGGTACCCGCTACCTCGAGGAGGGCCGCGTCGAGGGCGAGGACCCGCTCGAGCGCTTCTCGGCGACGGCGGTGCAGCACCTTCTGCGCACCCACGGTTTCGCGCACGCGCCGGACCTGCTGATCGGCAGCTTCTACGATCCCACGCTCGACGAGGGCTGCGCCTTCGAGGAGCTGATCTCGTTCCACGGCGGGCTCGGCGGGCCGCAGACGCGGCCTTTCGTGCTCTACCCGGCCGAGCTGCCGCCGCCTGCGGAGCCGGTCGTCGGCGCGGAAGAGCTCCATCGCGTGCTCGCCGGCTGGCGGCGCCTGCTCGAGGGAGAGCCTGTGGCGCCGGATCAGCCGGCTCTCGTCGCGCGTCAGCAATGATCGGCGGCATGGCCGGGAAGCGGACAGCGATCGTCGTCCCGGGTCACGGAGACATCGATCACGAGGGAACGCACCGCATCACCCGCCGCTGTCTGCGGCTCGTCCACGAGGCGGAGCGCCTCGTGACCGCGGGCGGCGCAGACGTCGTCGTGTTCAGCGGCTGGTCGTCGACCGGCGGGCCGTCGGAGGCCGAGCAGATGCGGGATCTGTGGAGCGGTCCCGACGTCGAGCTCGTCGTGGAGCCGACGGCGCGGAACACCGCCGAGAACGCCGCGCGCACGTTGCCGCTGCTTCGTGAGCGCGGGATCGAGTGCGCCGTCGTCGTCTGCGCGCCGACACATCTGGTCCGCACCCGTCTGCTGTTCGGACGCCTTTACCGCGGCGCGGGCGTCGAGGTGGCGTTTCGCGCCGTTGCCGTCGCGCCGAGCCTCCGCTCGATCGCGTGGGAGCTCGCGGCGTTCCCGTTCCTCCCGGCGCAGCTGCGCGCTGCCCGGGCCGAGCTCGCGCGGCGGTCGCGATGAGCGACACCGTTGTCTTCATCCCCGCCTGGAACGAGGAGGAGAACCTGCCTGCGGTGCTCGACGGGCTGCAGGAGCGGCTGCCGTGGGCGGACGTGCTCGTCGTCGACGACGGCTCGACCGATCGCACGGCAGAGGTGGCGCGCGAGCACGGCGCGGAGGTGCTCTCGCTCGGTAGCAACCAGGGTCTGCGGATCGGGATCGCGACGGGCTACCGCTGGGCACTCGAGCACGGCTATGCATTTTGCGGGCGCGTCGACGCGGACGGCCAGCATCCGCCGCAGGAGCTCTTGCGGCTGCTCGAACGCGTACGCGCCGACGAGTGCGACGTCGCGGTGGGCTCGCGCTTCGTGTCGGGGAAGGGCTACGCGCCGTACCGCTACCGGCCGAGCCCGGCGCGACGCTTTGGGACGGGCCTGCTCCGTCGCTCGGTGGCCGTCGTGTTGCGGCGGCCGTTCGGGGACGCGACGAGCGGGCTCTACGCCGTGAATGCAAAGGCGCTGCCGCTTCTCGCCGAGCCGTACACGAGCGGGGCGCCGGAGGTCGAGGCGCTCATCCGCGTCGTCGACGCGGGACTGCGGCTCGAGGAGGTGCCGGTGGACATGGCGCCGCGCGCAGGAGGCGAGTCGAAGCTCCGCGGCGGCAAAGCGGTGAAGCTCGTGCTCACGGTGACGGCGACGCTCGGGTTGGCACTGCTCGCCCGGCGCCGCCGTTAGGGGTCTTTCGGCGGCGTCTTCTCGAGCAGCTCGCGTAGCTGTTGCAGCTGGGCGTCGATGTGGTTGAAGCGTTCGTCGGCCGTGGCTCGTGCGCCGGCCGCCTCCGACGCTTCGCTCTCTGCCCGCTCCCGCTGGGCCCGGGCGACGAACACCGAAGTGATGCCGGCGGTGACGATCGCGAGGAAGGCCACGCCCCACAACATGACGAGCGAGGTGAGGATCTTGCCGATCGCCGCCTTGGGCGTCAGGTCGCCGTAGCCGACCGTGGTGACCGTCTCCAGCACCCACCACATGCCGAGCCAGACGGAGGAGTACTCCTTGTGATCGAGCACCCGCATCATCACGCCGCCGAGGACCACGACGACCACGGTCGCGGTGACGATCACGTTCGCGGCGAGTCGGACGGAAGGCGGCTCCTGGAGGAACTTCGACATGCGGCGTTCGATGATGCTTCCGGGATGGGGCACTCGGCGTCCCGTATCGGTGCGCTTGTCCAGCGGTGAGTTTCCCGGGTCGTTCACTTCGTCGGTCCCCGCTATGACCGCACGCCGCGGGTGCCCGCGTCGTCGTAGACGACCACGGTGCCCGCGAGGTAGTCCGGGAGCGCGCGGCGCCGTCGATCGAACAGGGCCGGGACGAAGCCGAGGAAACACGGGATGATCGCCAGCGCAAGGCCGACGGTCCGAACGAGCGCCTGCCACACGGTCAACCGGTCCCGGCCGCGGCTGGAGAGGACTCGCACTCCCATCAGCCGCATTCCGAGCGTCTGACCGGCTGTCTGCCAGAAGACGACGAAGTAGCCGACCGCGATCACCACTGCCGCGAGCGAGAGCAGCGCCTGGGCGAGCCAGTCGGGGCGGATGCCGCCTACCACCGAGCCCACCAGGCCGGCGGCGCCGCCGACGACCGCAGTGGCGACGACGACCGCGAACGCGTCGACGACGAGCGCGACACCGCGGCTCGCCACGCCGGCGAACGGCTTTGGCGCTTCGCGCAGCGCGAGGCGAGAGTCGAGACCGCTCGCGGTCTCACGTGCGCCGCTCATGACCTCGTCGGCGAGGCCGGCGGACTGCGATCTCAGTGCAGCGCGCACCTCCGGGCCCGCCAGCACGCGCTCGAGCGATTGCTTCATCGCCGGGCTCGCGAGCATGCGATCGACCATCGCCTGCGACTCGGGGCTTGCCAGCGTGGTCTCGAGCATGCGCTCCAGCTCGCCGGAAGCGACGAGCTCGTGGACGACACGCTCCACGATCCGGTGCCGGACCAGCAGTCGCCCCAGCTCCTCCGGCAGCGGGCCGGCGAGTGTGCGATCGGCTGCCTGCCTGACCTCGGGGGTCGCCAGTAGCTCGGCCGCGGCCGCCTCGAGCGGGCCGCGCCAGACGCGGGCCGCGACGCGTGCGGAGTAGGCGGCCGCGCCTCCTATCGCGTCCGAGACTGCGGACCGTTCGTCCGGCGGCGTGCCCTGGTCGGCTGCTCCCATCGGCAGCGCCCCGAGTGCGGGCGGCTAGACGCTGCCCTCGCGCGGACCCGAGTTCCGGCGGTCGACGAACCAGCCGATGACGAGAGCCCCGCAGGCGAGAACCAGCATCGCGGAGAGGAAGCCCCAGGCGTAGATCGCGCTGAGGAAGATCCACATGACGATGAACAGGGCGATCGCCCCGAGGACGAAGAGGCCGGCCATCTTCAGCCAGAACTTGAGTCCGAAGTCCTCCATCGGATCGCAGGGTCCCGGCCGCGGGCCCGCGCTACATCATCCGTTCGGGATGATCGACCGGCATCAGCGGCCGGCGGCGTATCCCTGCCGGCCGCGCGGATTCGCGCCCGCCTTCAGGATCCCGCCGTGTTCGCGCGCGACGGCGGTGACGCGACCGAGCGTCCAGGGGCCGGACACCTCGACGTCGTGCCCGCGACTGCGCAGCCCCTCGAGCGCCTCGGGGCCGACGCGTTCCTCGACCGCGACGTGCCGTGGGCGGCTCTCGCGCGGATAGAAGCTCGACGGGAACGCCTCGGTGTGGTGGTTCGGCGCGTCGATCGCAGCCTGGAGGTCGAGGCCGTGGTGGACGTGGCCGAGGAAGACGTGCAGCGTCCACTGGTCCTGCTGGTCGCCCCCGGGCGTGCCGAGAGCCAGGGATGACTCGCCGTCGCGGGCGGCGATCGTGGGGGAGAGCGTGGTGCGCGGTCTCTTGCCGGGCTCGAGCGAGTTTGGGAGTCCCTCCTCGAGCCAGAACATCTGGGCTCGCGTGCCGAGCGGGAAGCCGAGCGAGGGGATCACCGGCGCGCCCCAGAGCCAGCCGCCGCTCGGCGTCGCCGAGATCATGTTTCCCCAGCGGTCGACGACGTCGAGGTGGACCGTGTCCCCCCGGGGCCCGCCGGAGGCGGTCCCCGGTCCTCGCCCGGGCACCGGCGGCTTGGCCGCCGGTGCTTCCAGGCTTGAGCGCGTGGGCTCGCCGACGCCCGGGGTGACCGGCGCGTCCTCGACCGGCTGAGCCAGGCGCGGCTCTCTGCCTCCCGGCGAGCCCGGCCGCAGCTCGGGCGAGGCCTCCTCGCCGAGCAGCCCTCGCCGCTCCTCCGCGTAGTCCCGCGAGAGAAGCTCGGCGAGCGGCACCTCGGTGAAGTCCGGGTCCCCGTACCAGGCTTCGCGGTCGGCGAACGCGAGCTTCGCGCACTCAGTGATGGTGTGCACCCAGTCCGCGCTCGCGTGGCCCATGGCGCCGAGCTCGAACCCCTCGAGCAGCCGGAGCTGCTGAAGGAAGACCGGCGCCTGGCTCCAAGGTCCGGCCTTGAAGACCTCGTACCCGTGGTAGTTGACCGAGAGCGGCTCCTCCCACGACGGCGCCCAATCGCGCAGGTCGCCCTCGGCGAGCAGGCCTGCGTGGCGCTCGCCGGAGCTGTCGAGCCACTCGCTTGACTGGAAGCGGACGATCTCCTCTGCGACGAAGCCGCGGTACCAGCAGTCCTGGGCCGCGTCGAGTTGCGCCTCCCGGTCGTGGGAGGCGGCCTCGGCCTCGGCGAGGATGCGGCGGTAGGTCTCGGCGAGCTTCCGGTTCCTGTGCAGGCTGCCCGGTTCCGGAGCGGGGAGGTAGACGTCGACGGACGTCGTCCATTCGCCGGTGAAGAGCTGCTCGACCTTGCGGATCGCGTCCCCGACCGAGGCCAGGGCCGGGTACCCGTCCTCGGCGTAGCCGATCGCGAAGTGGAGGACGTCGTGCAACGGCAGCGTCCCGTACTCGCGCAGCAGCTCGATCCAGCCGCCGAAGGCGCCCGGAACGACCGCCGCCAGCGGCCCGGTGCCGGGAATCAGCGCGAGCCCGAGCTCGTCGCGGTAGCGCTCGATCGTGGCTGCGCGCGGTGCGGTGCCCTGCGCGCAGAGGACGTGCGGCCGGTCTCGCTCCACGGGCCAGACGAGCGCCGGCAGGTCGCCGCCCGGGCCGTTGAGGTGCGGCTCGACGACCTGCAGCGTGAGTCCGGTCGCGACGGCGGCGTCGAACGCGTTCCCACCTTGCTCGAGCACGGCCATCCCGGCCGCCGACGCGAGCCAGTGCGTCGAGGCCACCATCCCGAACGTCCCGCGCAGCTCGGGTCGCGTCGAGAAGCTCATCGCCCAACGATAGTGTGCCGCGCCATGCACGCTCGCCTGCAGTCGCTGAGGCTCGATCCCAAGCTCGTCGCGATCGGGCTCGGCGGCGGCCTCCTGTCGGGGCTCCTGGGCGTCGGCGGGGGCATCGTCATGGTGCCGCTGCTCGTGCTCTGGGCGGGCTACACGCAGCGCAACGCGCACGCCATCTCGCTCGGCGCGATCATCCCGATCAGCATCGCCGGGATCGCGACCTACGGCGTCGCCGGCGAGGTGCGGTACGGGACGGCGATCGCGCTCGCCGCGGGCGCGATCGTCGGCGCGCGGATCGGCGCGGGCTACCTCGCGCGGATCGACGAGCGGCTGCTCAAGATCGTCTTCGGCACGTTCCTCGTCGGCGTCGCCGTGCTGCTCGGAGTCCATGGATGAGCGGCCCGACGCTGTACATCGTGCTCGTCGCGTTCGGTGTCGTCGTCGGCGTGGCATCGGGACTGCTCGGCGTCGGCGGTGGGACGATCATCGTTCCCTTCCTCACCCTCGCGGTCGGGTTCTCGCAGCACTCTGCGGAGGCGACCTCGCTGCTCGTCATCCTCCCGACGGCGATCGCCGGGAGTCTCGTTCTCCGCCGCCGCCGAGTCGGCGATCTGGGGCTCGCGCTCCGCTTCGGCACCGTCGGCGCGGTCGGCAGCGTCCTCGGTGCGCTGCTCGCCCTCGCACTGCCGGCGGACACGCTCCGCCTCGTCTTCGCTGTCTTCGTGGGAGTCGTCGGGCTGCGGCTCGCGCGCGACGGGATCCGTGGCGACGGGCCGGCGGAGCCCGGTTGACGTCCTACGACCCCACGCTCTTCGCGGGAGCGGCCGTTCACTACCGATACGGCAGGCCGCCCTATTCGCCGCAACTCGAGGCCGTTCTCGGCGAGGAACTGGGGCTCGACGGGAGTGGACGGCTGCTCGACGGCGGCTGCGGGCCGGGCATCCTCACCGTCCGGCTCGCCCACCTGTTCTCCGCAGCGGTCGGCCTCGACCCCGACGCGGCGATGCTCGCCGAAGGCCGCCGGGTCGCGGACGAGCGGGGGATCGCGAACATCCGCTGGGTGCAGGCCCTGGCCGAGGACCTCCCGGAGGCCGCCCCTGGGCTCTACCGGCTGGTCACCTTCGGCTCGTCCCTCCACTGGACGGACGAGCGCCGGGTGGTCGAGACCGTGTACGACATGCTGGAGCCGGACGGCGCCCTGGCCATGGTCGTTCACACGGTGAAGGGCCGGCCGGAGCCGCCGAGCCCGGGGCCGCCGCGAATCCCGCACGCGGAGCTCGAGGCGCTGGTCGAGAAGTACCTCGGCTCGACGCGTCGCGCCGGCCAGGGCGTCGCGCCGGTGCGAACGCACCGCTTCGAGGACGTCCTCGTCCGCACCCGGTTCGGTGCGCCACGACAGATCTTCGTCCCGGGCATCCCCGACCTGCTGCGCGACAGCGAAAGCGTGCTGTCGGGCTACTTCTCCTTCTCCTCCTCGGCCCCTCACCTGTTCGGCGACCGCGCCGAGGACTTCGCCCGCGAGGTGAGGGAGCTGCTGGCGTCGCGCTCGCCCGAGGGCGTGTTCTGGGACTGGCCCGGCGACACCGAGGTGATCCTCGCCCGAAAAACCGCCGTCAGAAGCTGAAGCCGGCCGGGTACGCGTAGATCGAGAGGTACCAGACGTCGAGCCCGATCACTCCACCGTAGGCCCCGACCCAGGCGAGCCTGTACACGGTGGACGGATCTCGCCGGACGTGGGCGATCAGGGCCCAGCCGATGACGACGAGCTGGAAGGCGACATAGAGGAGCGGCTTCACACCGACAGCCTAGAGCCCGCCCCAGTCGGTGATGTGCACCGGCGCGACGAGCGGACGGCCGACCTCGAGCTGAACCTGCGAGTGCTCGTGCAGCGGGATGTCGCGCGGGTCGCCGGCCCACTCCTTGCCGTTGAGGAACGCGGTCACCGGCCCTTTCGCCGGGCCGACCTGGGTCGACGAGAGCGGCTGGCCCCAGACGTCGAAGAAGTTGCCGAGCGTGAAAGTGCGGCGCACCGGCGACTCGATGTGGATGATCCCGTCCGCCGCGTGCGTGTGCAGCCAGGAGAAGCAGGCTCCGCCGCCCACGAAGGGGACGCCCAGCCCTGGTTGGAGCTTCGGGTCGGCGATCCCGACACCGTACGGGACACGTTCCGAGTGCCCGTCGACGAAGAACGTGAGGCGTGAGTGGATGTGGAAGGCGAGCTGCTCGCCGGCTCCACATTGAATGCCGTCCACGGACTGGCCGGGCGACGGCGAGCCCGTGGGAGCGAGGTCCGGTCCTCTCTCCAGCGGCGGTCCCTCCGGGCCAGGCGGTCCCAGTGGCGGCGCGGGGAGCAAGTTCTTGGTCGACGAGGTGTTGGTGCTGCCGCCTCCGCCGCTGCTGAGGGCCAGCGGCAAACCGGCACCGAGCCCGAGCGCGACGAGGACGACCACCGCCACGATGACGAGCGTGCGCCGCGAGACGTTGAATGGTCGGCGGCTACCGCCCTGCGAACGTACCGGCGGAGGCGTCCGACCCCCTGATGCGGCACGCCGCTGCTGCTTTGCCCTCTTACCGCTCGGCATGCGATGTAAAGGTAGCGGCGCGGCCGGTCGCGGCTATTCGTACCCGAGATCGCGGAGGCGCTCGACCATCTGCCGTTCCTCCTCCTCGGAGTAGACCGGCTCGTCGCTCGCTTCCCGCTGGGCCTCCGGCGCGACCGCCTCCGCCGCCGTGCCCGCGTCGTCCTCGAGGAGCGCCGACAGCGGCTCGCCGTCGAGGCCCTCCGCCGAGAGCCCGAGCAGGCTGAGGATCGTCGCCGGCAGCTGCACGATCTCGGAGCCGTCCGGCACATCCGCGGGCTGGATCCCCGGCCCGGTGGCCGCGAGGATGCCGGTCACGCCGTGATGGCCCGAGTAGCCGTACGAGACCTCGGGATCAAGGCGCTCGTGCAGCTCGAACGCCTCGCTCCAGCGGCGGCGGGACGGGTCGACGTTGATCCGCTCGTCGTACGGGATGAGCATGAGCTCCGGCGCCTTGTCGAGAAACGGCCCGTGGAACAGTTCCTCCTTCCGCAGCACCTGGAAGGCGGCCTCGCCCGTCTGCGGGTGCGGGATCTCGGCCAACTCGGCCGCGAGCGCGTCGATGTAGCCCGGGTCGTCACGCGCGCCGCTGAGCTCGCCGACGTAAAGCTGTCCCTGCGAGGCGAAGCCGTACGCGCGCGTCGTGCCGAAGTCGATGTCGGCGAACAAGCGGTCTTCTCCCGGGCTGGGCAGAAATGGGAGCAGGTCGAGCGCGCGGCCGTACCAGCCGAGCGTCCGCACGAGCTTCTGGTCGACTCGCGCGAACCAGTCGAGACGGGTGCGCCGCCAGGGCTGCAGCGACCGCTTGCGGAAGCGGAGATGTCCGCGCTCCTCGAGCCAGCGGTCGAGGTGGAACATCCAGTAGATCGGCTTCATCCCGTGATCCGAGAAGAGGAGGACGGTCGGCTCCTCGCCGTAGTGCGCCGCGGCGGCTTCGATCAGCTCGCCGCACAGCGCGTCGACGCGCTCGTAGACCTGCAGGAGCTCGTCGCCGCTGCCGGTCACCTTGTGCGCGGGGTGCTCCGGGTCGAAGCGGGCGTAGCCGAGGTGGCCGACGTGGTCGGTGCTCATGAAGTCGACGCAGAGAAGCTGCAGGTCGGGCTCCAGCTCGAAGGCGAGCTTGCAGACGCCGGCCATCTGGTCGGCGTGCTCGAGCAGCCGGCTGGTGTAGGCGGGGAAGTCCTCCCACCAGCGCTCGGCCATCGGGTGGTGCGCCGTGACGAGGTCGGGATACGCGGCGAAGATCCGCTCCTCGGCGCTCGCGGGCAAGATCTGCGGCCGCTCCGGGCCGCCGTAGCCGGTGACGACCATCCCTTCCAGCGGCTCCGCCGGATACGTGAACGGGATCCCGATGTACGCCGAGCGGATCCCGGCGGCGCCGAGCAGCCGCCAGATCGGCGTCCCGGCGCGGCTGGCGGCGCTCTCGAGCTTCTGCGTGCCGCGGTTCGGGTTGGTCGTGAAGTTGAAGATGCCGTGGCCGCCCGGGTTCAGCCCCGTGAGGAAGCTCGACCAGGCCGTCGGCGTGAAGGCCGGGATCGTCGAGCGGAGCGGCCCGAACGCCCCTTCGCGCGCGAGCCGCGAGATGGTCGGCAGCTTCCCCTCCGCCATCAGGCGGCGGACGAGGTCGTAGTCGGCGCCGTCGAAGGCGAGCGCGAGGACACGCCTCACGTCCCTGGCCGCCCTTCGCTCCCGCCCGGCGGAGCCGGGCTCCGCGAAGGGCTGACGACGCTGGCGGCGGGATCCGGCGCGCGCGCCGCTCGGTCGTACCTCATGTACTGCCCTTCGCGTCGCGCGCTTGGCTCCCTTGCCAGCGCCGCCCCAGGAACGTGAGCAAGCTCACCGGCCGACCACTTCCCGGTAGACCTGCTCGAGCTGCGCGGTGGGATCGCCGAAGCGCGCGTGCACCTCGCGCAGGTTCCGCTCGCCGTAGCTTCGGCGCAGCTCGGCATCGCGCGCGAGGCGGACCATCGCGGCCGCGACCGCGGCGACGTCGTGGCGGTCCTCCACGAGCTCGCCGCCCTCGCCCTGCTGGATCCACTCGTCCATTGACGGCGCGAGGCCGACGACGAGCGGGACTCCGCTCGCCATCGTCTCGAGCAGGGAAGCCGGGGAGGAGTCGACGTCGGCGAGCGTGACCGCGAAGTCGGCGGAGGCCGTCACGGACGGAAGCTCGGCCGCGGGCACGTCCTGCACTGCCATGTACGGCTCGACTTCGAGCTCTGCTGCGAGCCGGTCGAACTCCCCGCGGGTCCAGCCGCCGCCGGCGCTCGAGAACAACCGCAGCTCCGGCACCTCTTCTCTGGCCTTGGCAAAGGACCTCAAAACGACGTCGAGGTTCGAGTAGGGGCGGAAGTTGCGCAGCGAGAGACATACGACGGCGTCGTCGGGCCAGCCGAGCGCCCTCCAGCGGCTGCGGTCGGCGTGCTCGGGCGAGTAGCCGTCGATGCGCGCGTGCCAGAAGATGCGGTGGAACTTGGCGCGGTCGGCGCCGAGCCGGACCGCGGCGTCTTCGAGCGCCTGCGAGTTGACGACGTAGGCGAGGGCGCGCTCCGGCGCGATCGCGACCCGGGCCCGCTCCTCTCCCTCCGACGACTGCCAGGCGTCGACGATCGCGTCCTTGCCCCACGGGCTGACGACGAGGGGCCCGAGCCGGGCGCGCGCCGTCCAGTAGCCGTAGGGCAGGAGGTAGTGGGAGTGGACGACGTCCGGCTGCACGCGCTCCGCGAGGCCGGCGAGGGCAGGGGCCATGCGGAAGCGCCGGACGAGAGGCACCTTCAGCAGCCGGTCGAGATCCCGGAACTGGTGCACGACGAGGCCGTCGAGCTCGCCCTCGCGCGGGTTGACGCGGCCCGACGCGACGTGCACCTCGTGGCCGCGTTCCGCGAGGCGGGTCGCCCAGCGGGCGAAGTGCCGCGACTTCGCGTCGCCGACGCCGAGGATGCGAAAACTCTCAGCCACGCCGTCCCGCGCCCGTCAGCGTGCGCACGCCGCGCACCGCGTGGCGGCCGATCTGCACGAGGGCCGGCTTCGGGTCGTCGCGGGCGAACACCGCGTCGACGTACGGCGGCCGCTCGATCGCGTGTCCCGACCCGGCCATGAGCGTGATCGCCCAGCGCTTGCCGTCGCCGTGCATCCGCGCGGGCGGCAGCGGGTCGCCGATCAGGTCGCGGTACGCGATCCAGGGCAGGTCGACCCCGCACGCCGCGGCGAGGCTGTGCCACTGCCACAGACGCGGGTTGACCTCCAGCAGCTTGTAGCGGCCGTCGCGCGGGTCGCGCATCAGCTCGACCTGCGAGATGCCGTGGAAGCCGAGCGCACGAAGGAGCGTGAGGCCGTGCTCGACGACCTCGTCGACCCAGACCGCCTCGCCGGCGCGGGCGCTGCCCATGTAGCCGCGGGTCTGACTGAGCTTGTGCCCGGAGAAGAGGCCGAGCGCCTGGCCGTCGCGATCGAGGTAACTGCCGAGCGTGTACATCTCCTCGGGACCGCTCGGGATCAGCTCCTGCACCATCGGCTCGTACGGCGCTGCGGCTTCGTAGGCGCGCTCGAGCTCGGCGGGCGTCTCGCAGCGGAAGAGCTGGCGCTTGTGGCTGCGCCGGAAGCCGACGTTGGCCGACGGCTTGACGACGAGCGGGAAGCCGACCTCCTCGCCTGCGGCGCGCGCCTCCTCGGCCGAGCCCGGGTAGAGCGTGCGCGGGATCGGGACGCCGGCCGCCTCGGCCGTCTTCAGCTGGTGGCGCTTGCTCTGGATCTTCTCCAGCACGTCCCAGCTCGGAAACGGAAAGCGGTAGCGCTCGCCGAGCACGTCGGCGTGGCGGGCGATCGCGTTCAGGTGCTCGTCGTGGGTGGGGAAGATCGGCAGGACGCCGTCGGTCGCGTCGCCGATCTCGCGGAGTGCGTCGATGAAGCCGTCCTCGTCGTCCAGCGGGTCGGGTGCGAGACGTGCCTCCGCGTAGCGGGAGCGCAGGCCGAGCGCGTAGGGCCGGTTGTCGACGGCCAGCACCCGCAGCCCGTGCCGCCCGAGCGAGCGGATCGCCGCGAGGCCGTTCACCCATGCGACCTCGACGACGACGGCCGTGCCCCTCCCAGACATCCGCGCGAGTCTAGTTGTGTGCTGGGAGCAGTCGGCGCAGGCGCTTGCGCTCGGCCGGCAGGTAGAACCCGAGCGGAGCGAGCAGCAGCGGGAACACGAGCGTCAGGCCCAATGCGATGGGTATCGACTGGGGCAGCGCCTCGCCGATTCCCGTCAGCGCACCGGCGGCGAGGAGGATGCTCACCACGCGTCGCCACTGGTATTCGACCCGGTAGATCTTCTGCGCGTTCCACGTTCGCATGAGCATCAGGAGGATGTAGGCGGCAAGCGTGGCGTAGGCGGCTCCGAGCATTCCGTAGGCGGGGATGAGCCAGAGGTTCAGCGCGAAGTTGACGATCGCGGCGACCGTCGCGGCGACCCAGTTGAACTTCGTCTGGCGCATGCGGCCGGTTGCGATCGTGACGACGATGAAGCCGGCGAAGAAGACGCTCGAGTACGCGAGGGCCGGAATCGCGTCCTGGGCCGGCCAGTACCCCGGCTTCTTCCCGAGCAGGCGCACGATCCACGGCGCGAACAGGCTCAGGCCGACGGCCGCCCAGGCGGCGACGAACATCAGGTACGTGAGGATGTAGGAATAGGCGCGCTTCGCTTCGTTCTCGTCCTCGATCGAGTATGCGAACGCGGGCCAGGCGACCTGGAAGGCGGTGAACAGGAGCACCATCGCCGAGCTGATCTTGTAGGCGAGCGAGTACTGCCCGAGCTCGGTGAGCCGGTAGTTGCCGTGCAGGAGCTTGCTGAGCATGAAGCGGTCGCCGAAGTTCGTCACCCACATCGCCAGGCCGGCGGCCATGAGCGGCACTCCGAACTTGTTCACGGTCCGCAGCAGGTGCCGGTCGAACTGGAGGCCGAGCTGCTCGCGGCGGTAGCCGAGCAGCGCGATGAACACGAGCAGCGTGCCGCTGAGGTTGCCGACGATGATCCCGAGGGGGCCCTCCTTGTAGACCACGACGAGGATCACCGTGAGCGGGACCGTGATGCCGATGTTCGTGAGCGTGGCGATGGAGAACGCGACCGACCGCTGCTCGGCCCGGAACAGGTTCGTCATCTGGGCGTAGTTGACGTTCACCCAGAGTAGGACGGCCGTGGCGATGACGAGGCTCGTGCCGCTTCCCTGCAGGCCGGCCCCGGGCTCGTAGGCGACGCCCAGCCCGTTGGCGATCTCCGACGCGAACAGGACACAGAGGGCCAGCGCCAGCGTCGAATACGTCATCTGCGCCCAGAAGACAGTGCGGACGAGGCGGCGACGGTACTCGAGATCCTTGTCCAGGAAGTAGAAGCGGATGAAGCCGAAGTTGGCGCCTCCGCGAACCACCACCACCACCACGGCCATGACCGACATGAGGAGCTCGATCCGGCCGTAGTCCCCCGCCGAGACGTAGCTCGTGTAGAGCGGCAGCATGAAGACCGCGAGGAAGCGCGACACCAGGCCGCCGACGCCGTAGATCACCGAATGGCGGCTCAGCTCGAGGAGCCGGGAGACGAGCGGCTGCGGCTTGCCGTCGCCGGGCTCCGGAGTGGTGTTCCGCCTGGCCGGCGTCCGCACGCTCACGGGGCCGATGGTAGCCCGCTGCCTGGAGGGCCAATCCGGCTTGCGCACTACACTCGCGCCGTGGCGATCCCCGCTTCTGTCGAGCAGCGGGCGCGCTGGGTGCTCGACATGGTGGGAGCCCCCGGCCTGCGCCTCGGGGACGAAGTGCCGTACCGGCCCGCGGCGTGGGAGGCGGTCGAGCGCGGCGAGCTGCCGGAAGGAGACGAGCTGGCGGCGGGCTTCTTCCACCTCGCCCGGGTCGAGGAGCGCGGAGCCGAGCGGGACAAGCACGGACGCTTCCTCGCCGCTTCCTCGTGTCTCGATCCGCTCGACCCGCCGCTCGAGCGGCTGCGCCGGGAGCTCGGCGTCGAGCCGCCGACCTACCGGGGAGCGCGGTTCGCCGTCGCGCTCACGCATGACGTCGACGTCCCCTGGCGCTGGACGCCGAATCGGAGTGCGCGGCGCAGCAGCGCGGCTGAAGGGTCACGCGCTCGCGGGTCGCGCCGGCCAGGCCGCGCACGAGGCCCGCGGGCTCGCCCGCCTGCCGCTCCACAAGCTGCGCGGCACCGATCCCAACTGGCGCTTCGCGGAGATCGCCGGAGAGGAGCGCGCGCATGACGCCCGCTCGACGTTCTTCCTCATGGCCGGTCACGGCCACCGAGCCGACGGCGCCGCGCCCGAGGCCTACGACCGGCTGCGGCCGAAGCTCGTGGAGACGCTCCTGGAGGCCGACGCGGAGGTGGGCCTCCACGGCAGCTACCTCGCCGCCGAGGATCTCGACCGGCTCGCGCGCGAGCGTCTGCTCCTGGCGCAGCTCGACGGGCCGCTGATCGGGCAGCGCTACCACTACCTCCGCGTCGATCCGCATCGGAACCTCGCGCCGCTGGCCGGGATCGGCTTCCGCTACGACACGTCGCTCGGCTTCCCCGACGCGCTCGGCTTCCGTGCCGGCGTCGCGCATCCGTTCCGTCCGTGGGACTTCGCGCGAGACCGTCCCGCCGATCTCGTCGAGGTGCCGCTCGCCGTGATGGATGCGACGCTCGCCGAGGAGCGATACGACGGGCTGTCGGCGGCCGAGGCGAAGCCGCGGGTGCTCGCGCTCCTCGACTGGGCGGCCGAGCACGGCGGCGCGTTCTCGATCCTGTGGCATCCGGAGCGCTTCGACGGGTCGAGCGCACGCGGGTGGGACCGGCTCTACTTCGAGCTGATCGAGGCCGTGCGCGAGCGTGACGGCATCTGCCTGGCCGCGGGGGAGCTCGCAGGTCTGGCAGCGGAGCGCTTCGGGCTGCCGCGCGACTAGCCTTGCCTGATGGCCAAGCGCGTGCTCGTGATCGGGCTCGATTGCGCGGCTCCCCAGTTCGTCTTCGACCGCTGGCTGCCGGAGCTGCCGACCATCCGCTCGCTCACCGAGCGGGGGTCGTTCGGCGTCCTCCGTTCCTGCGACCCGCCGATCACCGTGCCGGCGTGGTCGGTGATGACGTCCTCGCGCAGCCCGGGCTCGCTCGGCTTCTACGGCTTCCGCAACCGGAAAGACCACTCGTACGACCAGCTCGAGTTCGCCGACTCACGCGCGGTGCGTGTGCCCCGGGTCTGGGACATCCTCTCGGCGAAGGAGCGCGACGTGATCGTGCTCGGCGTGCCGCAGACCTATCCGCCGAGCCGGGTCAAGGGAGAGATGGTCTCGTGCTTCCTGACCCCCGACACCCGGACGAGCCGCTACACGTATCCGCCCGAGCTCAAGGACGAGATCGAGCAGCTCGTCGGCCACTACATGGTCGACGTGGAGAACTTCCGCTCCGACGACAAGGACCGCCTGCTCGACCAGATCGAGGAGATGACGGAGAAGCGGTTCCGGCTCGCCGAGCACCTGCTCGAGACGCGGCCCTGGGATCTGTTCTTCATGGTCGAGATGGGAACCGACCGCATCCACCACGGCTTCTGGCGCTTCACCGACTCCGGGCACCGTCTGTTCGAGCCGGGCAATCCCTACGAGCACGCGATGCTCGACTACTACAAGCGGCTCGACTCGAAGATCGCAAGCCTGCTGCGGTTCGCGGACGACGAGACGGCGGTGCTGGTCGTCTCGGATCACGGCGCGAAGCGGATGGACGGTGGGATCTGCATCAACGAGTGGCTGCGGCGCGAGGGATATCTCGTGTTGCGCGAGGAGCCGACCGAGCCGACGCGGCTCACCCCCGACCTCATCGACTGGTCGCGCACCGTGGCGTGGGGCGAGGGGGGCTACTACAGCCGCCTGTTTCTCAACGTCGAGGGGCGCGAGCCGGAGGGGGTCGTCTCCCCGGACGACTACGAGCGCGTGCGGAGTGAGCTGAAGGAAAAGCTCGAGGCGCTCGGCGACGACCAGGGACGGCCGATCGGCACGGTCGCGCACCGGCCCGAGGACCTGTATGCGGAGGCACGCGGGATCGCGCCCGACCTTCTCGTCTACTTCGGTGACCTCTACTGGCGGAGCGTCGGCCAGGTCGGGACCGGCACGGTGCACGTGTTCGAGAACGACACGGGGCCTGACGACGCGAACCACGCGCACGAAGGGCTGTACGTGCTCGTGGCGGACGGCGTCCCGGCGGGCGCCGGGCCGCAGCGTGCGTTGCATGACGTGGCGCCGACGCTGCTCGAGCTCCTCGGCGAGCCCGTGCCGGCGGAGATGGAGGGGCGGAGCATGCTCGGCTCTCCGGCCGGCGACGGGTCGCAGCCGTCAGCAGCTCGCGACGAGCCCGTCACGGACTCGCGAACTCTTTCCCGTTAGGCTCGAAAGTGGGTGGTGGCGCGGGGTGGCCCCAAGGGGCCACCGCGGCGACCGGGTTACGCGCGACCGTACACTCCGCCGCGTGTCCGAGCTGGATGCCTCGCAGGCGGAGCCGGTCCTCGAGTGGGACACCCACCTGTTCCGCATGGCTCGCGCCCAGTACCAGCAGGCGCTTCCCTACGCGGACGTCTCGGACTTGGTTGCCGAGCGGCTCAGCTACCCCGAGCGGGCGGTCATCGTCAGCGTCCCGCTCCGCCGCGACGACGGCTCGGTCGAGATCTTCCCCGGCTACCGCGTCCAGCACTCGACCCTGCTCGGCCCGACGAAGGGTGGCATGCGCTACGACCCCGAGGTCTCGCTCGGCGAGTGCGCCGCTCTCGCGACCTGGATGACGTGGAAGTGCGCGCTCCTGCGGCTCCCGTACGGCGGCGCGAAGGGCGGTATCCGCTGCGACCCGAAGGCGCTGTCGCAACGCGAGCTCGAGAAGCTCACGCGCCGCTTCACATCGGAGCTCATCCGCGAGATCGGCCCGCACACCGACATTCCCGCACCGGACATGGCCACCAACGAGCAGACGATGGCGTGGATGATGGATACCTACTCGATGCAGAGTGGCTATGCCGTGCCCGAGGTCGTCACGGGCAAGCCGATCTCGATCGGCGGATCCGTCTTCCGGCGCGAGGCGACCGGTGCGGGGGTGGTGATGGTCACCGAGCAGGCCGCCAGGCGGCTCGGCTATGAGCTCGCCAGGCGCTCGTGCGTCGTGCAGGGCTTTGGCAACGTCGGCGGCGTCGCAGCGTCGGAGCTCCACGAGCGCGGCGCCCGTGTCATCGCGGTCTCGGACGTCTCGGGAGGCGCGCACTCCGAGGAGGGCCTCGACATCCCGGCCCTCCACGCCTTCGTCGCCGAGCATGGATCGCTCGCGGGCTACGACCGCTGCGAGCGGATCACGAACGAACAGCTGCTCGAGCTCCCGTGCGACGTTCTCGTTCTTGCCGCGCGCGAGGACCAGCTCACGAGCGCGAACGCCGACCGCGTCCAGGCGTCGCTCGTCATTGAGGGGGCGAACGGGCCGACCACGATCGAGGCCGACGAGATTCTCGGCGAACGCGGCATCCCCGTCGTGCCGGACATCCTCACGAACGCCGGCGGCGTCACGGTCTCGTATTTCGAGTGGGTACAGGACCTCGGTCGCCTGTTCTGGGACCGCGACGAGATTCGGCGCAAGCTCGCCGACAAGATGACCGACGCCCTCGACCGGGTCTACTCGGTGTCCGAGGACAAGGGCATCACGTTGCGCCAGGCTGCGATGGTCGCGGCGATTCGCGAGGTCGCCGGGGCACTCGAGGCTCGCGGTATCTACCCCTAAAGCGCCAGAATGCGCAGCATGAGCCCTGAGACCGTCCGCGATGCGATGGTGCCCGAGCCGACCACGCTCGCCGCCGCCGCGACCTCGCAGGATGCCGGCCGCTGCTTCGCGGACAGCGGCGAGGTCCGGGCGATCTTCGTCACCGAGGACGGCGGGCGCCTGCTCGGCGTCGTGACGCGAAAGACGCTCGTGCGCGAGGTGGTGGCGGCCGGGCGGGAGCCGAGTGCGGTGTCCCTCCGCGAGATCGCCGAGCCGCCGAACTTCATCCTCGACGCGGGCCTCGAGCTGGAAAGTGCGTTCCGCTTCCTCGAAGAGCAGGATCTCGAGCGCGTTCCGGTCGTCGAGGAGGGCGGGCGTCTGGTGGGCGTCCTGTCGCGCGCCGTCGTGCAGCGGCGCCTCGCCGAGGACGAGCCGCCCGAGGGCGAGCCTGAAGCGGGCTCGCTTGTCCTCTAGCCCTGGCTAGCAGCAGGTGTAGGCACCTGGAGGTGCCGCGCCCTCGTCCGGCTCCGGGAGCTCGGCCGCGGCGAGTGCCGCGCCGTCGAGGAGGTCTCGCTCGCTGACGCGGATCGATTCGAGCCCGTAGGCGTCGAGGATGGCGACCAGGATCGCCGCGCCGGCGACGATGACGGGCGCGCGTTCCGGCTCGAGCGTCGGCACCTGCCGCCGCTCCTCGAGAGGCAGGGCAGCCAGCCGCTCGAGTTGGGTGCGAGCGCCGTCACGCGTGAGGACGTGTCCATGCACCCGCGAGCGGTCGTACTCGTCAAGGCCGAGGTCGAGCGCAGCGAGGCTCGTGATGGTCGCCGCCACGCCGACGGCGCTTTCGGGCTCGAGCTCCGGAAGCAGCGCACGCGCCGCCTCGATGCTTGTCTCCACTTCTTCACCGTGGCGCTCGGTGAAGCGCACCGAGCCCAGTGGCAGGCTCGTCCGGAAGCCGTCGAGGACGAGTTCGGTCGAGCCGCCCCCGATGTCGACGAGCAGCGTCGCGGCGCTGAGCTCGCCGACCCCTCGCTCCGTCAGCTGCGCCTCCTCGTCGCCCGAGAGCAGTTGCGTCGCGAACCCGTAGCTCCACTCGATCTCGCCGAGGAACGCCTCGCCGTTCTCCGCGTCCCGGACGGCGCTCGTTGCGACGAGCAGCGTCCGATCGGCGCCGAGCGACGCGGCCGTGCGGCGGTAGTCGGTGAGGACGTTGCGTACGCGCGCGATCGGAAGGGGGAGGAGCCGACGGCGCGAGTCGACGCCCTCGCCGAGGCGCGTGATCCGCGTCTCGCGGTGCAGCTCGTCGACCTGTCCGTCCTCGACGCGCCCGACGAGGAGCCGGGTCGTGTTCGACCCGAGGTCTACGGCGGCGACGATCACTTGTGGGGAAGGTAGGCGGCCACACGCCCGACGGTACCGGTCGCCTCGTCGAGCGCCGCGCGCAGGACTGCGAGTTGCGCGAGCGAGATCCGCAGGCGCTCGATGCTCCCCTCGAGCTCGACAGTCGCGTCGCTCGCCGCGGCGACCTTCTCGGCGACCGCCTCGGCCTTGCGGGAGAACTCGTCGAGCCGGCGCAGGACGTCCTGGGGGATGTCCCTGGCGGCCCGCCATGCTTGTCGCACGCGCAGCGCGAACAGCACGAGAGCCGCAATTCCCGCCACCACGACGACGATCAGCGCGCCCCAGATCGCCCAGTCCCACATCGGAACGAGCGTAACGAGGGTGCTACAATCGGCGCCACGCCGCGGGGTGGAGCAGTCAGGTAGCTCGCCGGGCTCATAACCCGGAGGTCGCAGGTTCAAATCCTGCCCCCGCTACTCGAAAGGCCCTGCTAAGCGGGGCCTTTTGTTTACTGGCGAGGCGCGGCGGGGGTCAATTTTGTACCCCTTTTTGTACCCATCGCGAAAGTTCGATCCGACGAAAACGCCTTCTTTCGCGCTTTGCTGTTGTCACCATAGGCGAGGCTCATGCTCGCCGTCGGCTTGTTCCGCAGGTCACGTAGCGGCCCCGACCTTTGCAGCCGGGACGTCTCCTATCGTGAGCGAGAGTGTCGTACGAGGAGACAGGAAGGCGCGTCGACGCGCTCACAGATCACCAGGGCCTTGAGCGACTGGTCACGATCCTGCTCGGACGGACAGGTCTGAACGTCCGCCCGATCGGGGGCAGCGGTGACCTTGGTCGCGATGCGGTTGTCGGCCTCTACCGCTCGGATGCAGGCGAGGATCTCGCGATCACAATCTCGTTGAACGCGAACTGGGCCGCGAAGATTCGATCCGACCTTGAGCGGATCCATAGCGAGGGGCTCAGGCCGAGCGCAGTCATCTCCGTCACCAATCGCGCGGCAAGCCCGAGAGCGCAGTCCGACCTTCAGCGGAAGGTGAAGAAGGCCTACGGCGTGGACCTGACGATCTACGACCGCCGTTGGCTCATCACTCAGATGCACCTCCGGGACAACCTCGACCTGCGGGGGGAGTTCCTGAACCTGTCCGCGCCCCGGCCCCGTTTCTTCCTCGACATCGGCGAGTTCGAGGACCTTCTCGAACGGCGGGGGATGCTTGCTGCACCGTTCGAGGGTCGGGCGGACGAAATGGACGTGCTCGAACGCCTCCTCGTGGAGGACCGACGGGCCGTCATCCTCGAGGCCGACGGCGGCTATGGGAAGACACGGCTCGCATATGAGTTGGCTCGATCGGGTCGGTCGGCTACGCAGTGGTTCTTCGTCGACCGCGGTCTCGACTTCGATCTGGAGTACCTCGCGGAGACGGAAGCGGGTTACGAGGCGACGGTACTAATCGACGATGCGCACCGGCGCGATGATCTTGAGCAGGTACTCCGGGCGCTCGAGCGGCGGCAGCCGGTTCCTCGACTCGTCTTGACCGTCCGTCCAGGCCATGGTGAGTCCGTCAAAGCGCTCCTACACGAGCTCGCTCTCGAACCGACGACCCTCCAGCTCGGCCCGGTCGGGCGGAGCGTGCTCGACGCGATTCTCCAGGCGGAGCCGTTCGAGATCGCTCGTGAGGGGATGCGCGGCGCGATCATCGCCGTCTCCGAGGGGAACGTCGGGATCGCCCTGATTGCGGCGACGCTTGCGGCTGACGGGACCGAACCGTACGAGCTGTCGCGAGCCGACCTCTTCTCGCGGCATGTCGAGTTGCGCTTGCGCGGTGCCGGGGCCGGATCACGGGAGGCGCGTGAGGTGCTCGCGCTGCTTTCCGCACTCGGTGGCTTCAACCTTTCTGACTCCCGTGGAGTCGCAGCGGCTAGATCGCTGCTCGGCGGGGACGCCGCATCGTTGCGACGGCGGTTCGACGAACTCGCAGACAGCGGGATCGTCGTCGAGCAGCCGGAGCATCTCTACACGGTCAAGCCGGACATCGTCCGTGAGCACCTCCTGCGGGCAAGCTTCTTCCCTGACGCGGGCCGGCCCGTGCTCCGTTACCGCGACGTCTGGGATGCATTCGCTCCCGGCCGGCTCCATTCGATGCTGTCTGCGCTTGGCGAAGCACAGGTCGATACGGCGCCTGCCGCTGCGGAGGCGCTGCGGACGGTGCGTCACGCACTCCTTGACCTACTCGAACGCGCGACCGACGCTGACACGCTCTCCACGATCGCTGACCTCGCCCGTGCGCTCGGCGCCGGCGGCGCGGAGATCGGTCTCGAGCTCGTCGAAGCAATCCGCGACAGGCTCCAGACGTTGGACGACCAGGCAGCTGATGCCATCGGTGCACGGCTCGTGGAGGCGATCGCTGCGGCGAAGTTCGGCCGTGACCAGCTTCCGAGGGCGTGGAGCATTCTGTTGCGGCTCGCCACCATCGTGTCCGCTCGGGATGCGCCGAAGGCGCGTGAAGCGGCGTTAGAAGAGATCAGGGGCATCTACAGCTCGGTACCGATGAACTACTCGCCCGGAGAGGCGTATCTCCTGGCCTATGTGCAGCGGGCCATCCGTGAGCAGACTCTCGAGTGGTGGGACGAGGCCCAGGGCAACCGCGCTGCTCTCCCGATCACTGCCGCGTTTGTGCGCGCCGCGTTTCAGCTCCAGCTTGAGAGCCACCGGACATCGGCCGCGAACGCGATGGCGATCACCCTCCTCGGCGGCTTCGTGCCCGCGACTCGCGAGACCGAACAACTGCTGCGAGCCGGAGCGGACCTCTTCGAGGCGACGTTTCTTGAACTGACCCCTGCTGACCAACTGAAGGAGCTCGAGGCAGTCGACTCGGTCGCGCACGTCGCCGCTGGATATCCAGGGCTGTTTGGCCGCGATCCCTCCAAGGAGCTTCAGGTCATGGCGCGCGACTTTCTCGCAAGGCTTGAGCAGTGGCTTGCCAAGCAACTCGATCAACTCTCACTGCCGGTCGCCGCGGCGATTCTGAGCTACTTCCGTCTTCGCCGTCGGCGTCGTAAGCAGGTTCCCTCGCCTCGGCCGGCAGATGAGCTGCGCGCCTATATCGACCTCGTCGACAACCATCCTCGAGCGCACCTTCGCCTCGACTGGGAGAAGGAAGTGGCTGAAGTTCGGGCCCGTGGCGCCCGGTACGGGAGGACGCTCGTCAAGGCGAAGGATCCGATCGCGGTGCTCGAGCGCTGGAACGCGTGGATCGAGCAGTGCGAGACGCTGACGGGGAAGCCAGCGAACCATTTGACCCTCAACGCGGCGCTTGAGGAAGTCGCCAGGACAGATCTGGAACTCGCTCGGCGGCTTGCGCAAGATATGTTCGAAAACGAGCTGGCGGTCTCGAGGTTCTCCGACTGGATGCTCGACGCGCTCGCTCAGGATCAAGAGAGCTGGCCGCTCGTCGACGCGTGGGCGCAAGACCCGTCTGCTGTAGCCCGTCGTGCAGCCGCCCGGGCGATGCACCGCGCTCCCAACGTCCTACTGCGGCGCGTCGCTTCGACCCTTGCTGAAGACCCCGACGCGTCCGTCCGCGGCGCTATGTGGCAGGCGCTCACCTATGGAGCGTCGGAGCCGCCCTCAGGCTGGCGGCTCAACCTCGCTTTGGCGATCACTGAATCCTCTGACGCACCACTGGATCTGCTCGACCAGCTGCTGTCGCTCGTTCGACACCGATCGCAACCAGACGCGCCGCCGCGGCACCTTACGAGATCGCAGCGGGAGCACGTGCGCCGGATCATCCTGAGTTCAGCGGCGGTGGACGAAATCCCCCGGCAGCATCGGGTGCAGATGGCACTCGAGGAAGCCGAACGGCTCGGCCTTGATCTTGTACTCCCGTGGCTCCGGGCGCGCCTCGATCATGTGAAGGAGGGCGCCGGCAGCCGCTACATCCACCCCCTTCCCGACGAGCTGCAGCCGCTTATCTACGCGCGACGCGCCAGTGCTGCCGGCCGACGAGAACTTCGTCGTCTCCTGGATGAGCTCGAGAAGCCATCGACCAGCGGGCTGTACCGATTCGGTGTCGACGAAGCGATCGCCTGGCTCGGGTCAGACAGTGCCGAGGTAACGCGATGCGTCGCGAAGTGGGCGAAGGGCTCGAAGAGCCAGCGACGTCTCGCGCTCTCATTCCTTGGCTGCGGCAGCTGGTCCATGTTCACGCGACGTGCGCGGCTCGTCCTGAACGCGCGGCCGGACGATCCGGAGATCCGTCGGGCGCTGATCTATGCCGGAGAGCCGAGGAGTTTCGTCGGCAGTCGCGAGCCGTATTACCGTGCGCACGCAGACAACTACCGTCGGTGGGTCCGTTCGAGAGATCCGCGTCTCCGGGTAATTGGGCGCGAGGCAGTCGAACACTACGAGCGACTGGCCGACGAAGCAGAGGATTATGACCGCCGAAAGCGAGAGCGAATCTAGCCGCTTTCACCACTCCCTCGGCTCGTCCGCCATCGATATGGACTCGGGCAGGCTAACGCAGGTCTTTCGAAGCGCCGATACGAGCAACGTGACCCTGTCGATCCACGACGTTCTCAACCGGCGCAGCGATCTCTCGACATTTCTCGTTCATCTCACACGCGAGCGGGTCGGGGGAGTCTCGGCGGTGTCGAATCTGGAGGCGATCATTCGAGAACGTCGGCTACGCGCACTTACGCCGATGGGGTGGGCGAAAAGAGAGGACAGTCCGCTCGTTGCCGATCACCAAAGTCAACGGGTGGTCTGTTTTAATGAGACGCCACTCGAGCACGTCTACTCGCTCTTCGCCGACATCTCGGGCCGAAGCGTCAAGCTTCAGCCGTATGGGCTCGCCCTCACGAAGGTGGTTGCCCGCCGGCTCGGGGTCCAGCCAGTCTGGTACGTCGACATGACCACGAACGGCGGTCGTGAGTGGGAAGAGGCACGGGCGCTCGACCGCCTGCGCGATGACGCCGTCGAAGCCGGGGGATTCCACTCCAGCGCGCTCGCAAAGATCCTCCCCTTCTTCGAGCACATGGGCACCTGGCCAAACAGCAAGAAGGAGTTCTGGTGGGAGCGCGAGTGGCGCTGCCGAGGCGACATCGATCTCACGCTTTGTTGGAACCGGATCATCTGGCTCTGCCCTGAGGCCGAGAGCGAGCGGTTCAAGGAGCTCGTCCATGAGCATTCACCGGCCGGCGCGACCGCCAATGTCGTTTGTATTGACCCGAGTTGGGGACTCGAGCAGCTCGTCGGCCGCCTCTGCGAGTTCGATCCCGAGGACATCAGCCTCTTCCACGCTTCGGCTCGACAGGCTGAGTCGCCCGAGCTCGTCGAGGCCCTCCACTCGCAGATCGCAACGGCAGCGACCCGCGAGGGCGCATAAGCGTCGAAGCGGCGGCACGCCGCGGCGTTGGGGTCTGCTACCCGGCAGGATCGGCGGTGCCATCCTGCGACTCGGTCCGCGTCCCAAACATCCGGGTCTCGCTTCGCTCCGCCGCGCCCGGGAAGAGCACCTGGGCGGCGTGCATGTATCGCTCCGTAATCGAACCCTGCGAGTGCCCCGCGCGAGCCTGGACGTAGCAGGAGCCTTAGCAGCGCGTTCGACTGAAGGGGCTATGTCGAGCGGAGCGGCGGAGTGGGTCGGCGGGAGCCCGATCCGCACGGGCTACTGCGAAGCCCTGAGATTGGAATGTCTCTTCGAAATAGAGCATATATGAGCTAGTTTGCAGCCATCGTCAGACGACGATCTGCAATTTAGCTCAAGTATGAGCTACTATGCAGTAATGGCTCGCTATGCGACGCTCAATCGGATCGCAAGCATCGCCCAGGATCAGTGGGGGCTGATTACTCGTCGTCAAGCTGAGCACGCGGGCGTTTCCCCGGCGACCCTCCAGCGCCTGGCGAGCGAGTCGGTGCTCGAGCGGGTGGCTCAAGGCGTCTACCGGCTTTCGGGCTCCCCAACCCCGGACCACCTCGAGCTCCGTGGTGCGTGGCTGCAGCTCGCGCCTGACCTGCCGGCGTGGGACAGAACTCCACGCGAGGGCGTGGTGTCTCACCGGTCGGCCGCTGCTCTCTACGGCCTCGGCCATCTACCTGCCGACCGCCACGAGTTCACCCTGCCGGTACGGCGCCAGTCGCGGCGGCCGGACGTACGCCTCCACCATCGCCAGGTGGCGGACGTGGAGTGGATCTCCCTTCGAGGACTGCCCGTAACCCTTCCAGCTCGCATTGCGGCCGATCTGATCGCGGATCGCGAGGATCCCGAGGCGGTGGGCCACGTCGTGGGCGACGCGATTCGCGGCGTCTTCGACTACCCCGGCAGCTTCGTCGATGCTCTTGCGCCGCACGCGGCGAAGTTCGGACTGAGGCGAGGTGACGGTCTCGCACTCCTGAGCTGGCTGCTCGATCTCGTGGGCGACCCGGACGCGGCGGGGTGGGTCGAGGAAGCCCGAGAAACCGTCGCCGATCCACTGTCCGCACGGTGAACGAAGGGCGTCGATACGGAAGTCCGACCGCGTTCCGGCAGGCACTCACCGACAGGCTGAAGGCGAAGGCAAAGGAGGGACCGTGGACGCTGGCGCAGCTCCAGCGCCAGATGGCATACGACCGGCTGCTCGAGCGCCTATACCTAACGAGCGAGGATTGGATCGTAAAAGGAGCGACGGCTCTGCTGGCACGCGATATCGGCGTGCGCGCAACGATCGACATCGACGTCTATCGCGCGGTCGCGCGAGTGGTCGCCGAGGCAGAGCTACGCGCAGCCGCCGCAAAGGACATCGGCGACTGGTTCTCCTTCGAGATTGCGCCTTCGCGCCCGGTTGCCGACGGCGCGGTCGGCACGCGCTTGCCCGTGACCGCGTATGTCGGCACGACCGTATGGGCGTCGTTCCACGTCGACCTCGTTGGGCCCGACGTGCGCATGACCGGGGAGCCGGAGCCGGTACCGCCGCTCGCGCGCGTCGCGATGCCGGACGTGAGCCAACATGGCTACCGCGCGTATCCGCTTGTGGACCACGTCGCCGACAAGGTCATCGCGATGTTTGAGCTTCGCGGTGCGAGGCGCCTGCCGTCGACCCGGTACAAGGACCTCGTCGACCTCGTCGCGATCGCCATCAGTGCATCCGTTGAGGCGGAGGCTCAGCTGATAGCGCTGAGGGCGCAAGCAGAGCGACGCGAGATCGATCTGCCCGCACGCTTCGAGGTTCCCGACCGAGCTCTGTGGGAGCCTGGCTATGCGGCCGAGGCCGGTCGGTCTCTCCTGCCCGCAGCGGAGACGCTCGACGAGGCACTCGCGATCGTCGCGCCGTTCCTCGATCCGCTGCTCGACGGTAGCGCGACCGGCCGGTGGGACTCCGCCCGGCGACTCTGGACGATGTAGTCCCACATGTCCGGCGTTTGCGGGAGAGAATCCCCCGAACGTCGGACAGGCCGCATTTCGGGCGTCGCGTTGCTAGAGGAGGGCCGCGACGTCATCTATCTTGGCGGCTGCCTCCCAAAGCGGGCCCCGGTAGCCAGCGGCCGCGCTTACGGTATTGGCATGGGATGGTGGCGGAGGCGGCAAGAGCGACGCCGGAAGAAGCGTGTCCCATGGGAGGAACTCGAGGATCTGCTCGCGCTCGATCCGCGGCAGTTCGAGGAGGCGGTCGCGGCGATTATCCGAGAGTTCGGCGGCCGGCAAGTGAAGGTCACGGGGCGCTCCGGCGACCTATCAGTGGACATCACCTTCCGCGATGGCGATGGAAAGCGGGTGGCGGTTCAGTGCAAGCGGTACACCCCGCCGCATCGCGTGGGCTCCGTCGAGATTCAGCAGTTCATCGGAATGGCGAAGTTGCATCACAAGGCCGATGTTGCGCTGTACGTGACGACGTCGGACTACACGCGAGGCGCGCTCAAGCTCGCGGCACATCACAATGACTTAACCCTGATCAACGGAGTCGCGCTTGCCGCGATGCTGGCGAACCTGTTTGCCGCGCCGGGCACGACTGTGCTCGACCCGCTCGGCGTGCTCAAAGACGCCGGACTAAGTGCAGCGCACATCGCAGCAGATGCGCGAGCAAGGTATGCGGAGCGCGGAGAGCTCCGCGAGGTGAATGGCGGGGAGCAGTGCCAGTGCCGTAGCTCCGACATCCAGTGGGCGGCTTACCGTGAGCCGGACGGCAGACCGATCCTTGTGTGCCCCTACTGCGAACGACTCGCGACGCCGGAAGAGATGCATGAGGCGATGGTGCACGGTGCCATCGGAATCATGGCGCAGGTGCCCGGGCTGGAGCCGCTGCGTCAGGCCGCACGAGTGCGCGCCGAGGAGCACGCGATCGCCGAGGAGGATGTCCGGCTCGGGTTGTTCACCGTCCGCGAGTCGATCATCGAGCGAAAGCGCGAGCAGGCTGCGCGCAATGCGCTCAAGCAGATTCTCGGCCGCAAGCCGACCGACAAAGAGGTCAAGGCGCTTGCAACTGCGCCGCCACCACCGTCCGAGTCAGGTCATGTCTGCTCGGTCTGCGGCGACGAGATGCCGTGGAGCAGACGCCTCGGCGCCTACTGGTGTCAGCGCTGCTCGCACGCCGAGTATCCAATGGCGGACCGGTTGATCCGGCTGATGCTGCCGACGGTCTAATCGCTGAGAACCGCGCCGGCGTCGCAAGCGACGCGGGCAGCCGACGTCGCTCTAGCTTCGCGCGTCGACGAGGACAAAATGGCGGCCTGGGCTGATCTGCCAATATGGTCGCCTTTTGACCGCGCGCAGTTGTCGACCAAGACAACGAACTTTGTACCCATTTTGTACCCCACGTACCTGATTTCAGCTACTCTCCGCGCACCAGAAATGACTTGTTTAAGCTAAATCACATCGCGGGGCACCCCTCCGGAGCGGGCTCATAACCCGGAGGTCGCAGGTTCAAATCCTGCCCCCGCTACTGGGAAAGCCCCGCAGCTGCGGGGCTTTTCGTGTCAGCTAGGGGTCGGCGCTCGGAACTTTTGCCTTTTGCGCGCCGACGAAGCGATTCGGGGGTTGAATGGCGGAGAAGGAACAGAAGATCGAGGTCGAGGGCGACGTAGTCGAGTCGTTCCGCAGCGGCCAGCACCGAGTCGTCCTCGACAACGGGCACGAGACGATCGGCTACACCTCGGGTCGGATGCGTCGGTATCGGATTCGGATCAATCCAGGCGATCGCGTGAAGATCCAGCTTTCGCCGTACGACCTGACCCGCGGTCGCATCGTCTACCGCGCGTCGTAACGGTCGGGATCGGTAGTAGAACCCGCCGATGCGCCTCACGCACGGTCGCGCCGTGCGGCTCCTCGCCGGCCTTGCCGTGGCGCTGCTCCTCGCCGTCGCCGCGCCGGCCCACGCCGCGGCGGGATGGCAGCCGCTCGCAAGCCCGGCGCCGTTCGATCCCGGCGTGATGCTCCTGCTCACGGACGGCCGGGTCATGGTGCAGGACCAGGGCGACTCGGAAGCCGGCACGGGAGAGTGGTGGCTACTCACGCCGGATGCGCACGGCGACTACGCCGACGGTACGTGGAAGCAGGCGGCCTCGATGCCTTCGGGCTACGCCCCCATGTACGCCGCATCCGCCGTCCTGCCCGACGGCCGTCTCATCTCCGTAGGCGGCGAGTACAACGTCGGCGTGTTCGACGAGACGAACAAGGGGGCGATCTACGACCCGGTCGCGAACACATGGGGGGCGGTCGCGCCGCCGGGGGGAGGCACGGGCGGCTGGTCGAACATCGGCGACGCGCCTGCCGTCGTCCTCGCCGACGGGAGCTGGCTGGTCGGAGCCTCCGGCTTTCTCGGGAACACGGTCGAGGCGACCCTCGACGCGTCGAATCTCACGTGGACGCCAACCGGGACGGGCAAGGCGGACGGCAACGGCGAGGAGGGCTTCACGCTGCTGCCGAGCGGCAAAGTGCTCACGATCGACGCGGAGTCGTGCGCGACACGCAACACCGAGATCTACGACCCGGCAAGCGGCACGTGGACCAGCGCAGGCCAGACGCCTACGGCTCTGATCGACTGCTCGGACGGCGAGGTTGGTCCGCAGATGCTGCTGCAGAACGGCAAGGTGTTCGCCGAGGGCGCGACCAAGGCGACCGCCCTCTACGACACGGCGAACGGGACGTGGTCGTCAGGGCCGGACCTCCCGGTGGTCGGTGGGAAGCAACTCGTGGCCGCCGACGCCTCGTCGGCGCTCCTGCCGGACGGGAAGGTGCTGCTCGAGCTCGGCCCCGAAGGCTACGTACCGCCCGTGCACTTCTTCCTCTTCGACGGGACGCATCTGACCCAGATCGCCGACGACGCGAACGCAGCCAGCGCGGCATCCAACTACGTCTACATGCTCATGCTCCCGACGGGGCAGGTGCTGGTCGACGACCGTCTCGGCCCCTCGAGCCTCCAGCTGTACAGCGACGGCGGGACGCCGAGCTCGGTCTGGGCGCCGCAGATCTCCTCGGTGCCGAACCTCCTGACGGCGGGGGATACGTACACGGTCTCCGGCAAGCAGCTGAACGGTGGATCGGACGGTGCCGCGTTCGGCGACGACTGGCAGATGAGCACCGACTACCCGCTCGTCCAGATCACCCACGACGCGACGGGCACGGTCACGTACGCCCGCACCTTCGGGATGACGAACAGGTCGATCGCGCCCGCTGCCACGTCCTCCTCGCACTTTGCGCTCCCGACCTGCATCCCTCAGGGGCCCTCGCACCTGCGCGTCGTGGCTGACGGGATCGCGTCCCCAGGCGTCGCCGTCACGGTCGGCGAGGCCGGCTGCACGAAGGCGCTGACGGTCAGCAGCTCGGGTACGGGCCACGGCACCGTCACGTCGAGCCCGGCGGGAATCGACTGCGGCTCCGCCTGCTCGCACGGGTTCGCCGACGGCACCAAGGTCACACTGACGGCGAGCCCGGCCGCCGGGTCGGCGTTCGCCGGCTGGGCGGGCGGCTGCTCCGGTACCGCGAGTTGCACACTCGACCTGACGGCGGACAGCTCCGCCGCGGCGACCTTCACGCTCAAGCCGGTCTGCGTCGTGCCCAAGGTGAAGGGCAAGCGGCTCGCCGCCGCCAGAGGCGCGATCACCCATGCGCGCTGCAAGGTGGGCAAGATCGGGAAGGCGTTCTCGGCGAAGGTGAAGGCAGGCCGGGTGATGTCCCAGAAGCCGCGGCCGAAGACGAAGCTCAAGGCGGGCTCCGCCGTGAAGCTGACGGTGAGCAAGGGGAAGCGCCGAAACCGCTAGCGGTACGCTGACTCGATGGACGAGGCGCCGCGCGATTTCGGGTTCAACACGCGCGCCGTCCACTCCGGCCAGCGGCCGGATCCGTACACCGGCGCGAGCGCGACGCCGATCTACCAGACCGCGGGCTTCGTGTTCGAGGACACGGAGTCGGCGTCGGCGTACTTCAACCTGCAGGAGTACGGCAACGTCTACAGCCGGATCATGAATCCGACTGTGGCCGCGTTCGAGGAGCGCCTGGCGAACCTCGAGGGCGGAGTCGGCGCCGTCGCGTTTGCGAGCGGCCTCGCCGCCCAGGCCGGCCTCTTCTTCGCGGTGCTCGAGCCGGGTGACCGGATCGCGGTCGCGAAGGCGCTCTACGGCGGCTCGACCGCGCAGCTGAACCACCTCGCGCGCAAACTCCAGATTGCCGTCGACTGGGTCGACATGGACGATCCCGACGGTTGGCGCCGCGGGGTCACCTCCGAGACGAAGGCGCTGTTCGCCGAGACGATCGCCAACCCGGGCGGCAACGTCCTCGACATCGAGGTCGCGGCTGCGGTCGCGCACGAGGTCGGCGCTCCGCTCGTCGTCGACAACACCTTCGCCACGCCGTACCTCTGCCGGCCGCTCGAGTTCGGGGCCGACCTGATCATTCACTCCGCCACGAAGTTCATCGCCGGGAACGGGACGACGATCGCGGGTGCCGTCGTCGACTCCGGCACCTTCGACTGGTCGAACGGACGCTTCCCGTCGATCGCGGAACCGTCGAGCGCGTATCACGGCCTCAAGTTCCACGAGACGTTCGGCGTCTACGGGCTGCTGATGAAGCTGCGCTCCGAGACGCTGCGCGACTTCGGCGCGGTGCTGGCGCCGTTCAATGCCTTCCTGCTCCTGCTCGGAATGGAGTCGCTCGCCGTGCGCATGGACCGCCACGTCGCGAACGCGCTCGCTGTCGCCGAGTGGCTGCGCGAGCAGCCCGGCGTCGCCGCCGTGCGGCATCCGGCGCTCGCCGACAGCCCGTATCGCCTGCTCGTGGAGCGCTACCTGCCGCGCGGCGCCGGCTCGGTCTTCTCGTTCGACCTCGAGAGCGGCCGCGACGGCGGGCGCCGCTTCATCGAGGCGCTCTCGCTCTGGAGCCACCTCGCCAACGTCGGCGACACGAAGAGCCTCGTCATCCATCCAGCCTCGACGACGCATCGCCAGCTGTCCGACGAGGAGCTCGCTGCGTCCGGCGTCGCGCCGGGGACGGTGCGGCTGTCGGTCGGGCTCGAGGACGTGGACGACCTGACGTGGGATCTCGAGCGCGGGCTGCAGGCGGCCCGCAGCTCGGCCGTCACGGCGTGAACGAGTTCCAGGACCGCCGCACGATCCAGGAGATCGTCCGCAACGCCCGCACCGTGGCGATCGTCGGCCTCTCGGCCAGCGAGCTCCGCGCGAGCCACTTCGTCGGCTACTACCTGCAGCGGCACGGCTACCGCGTGATCCCCGTGAACCCGAACGAGGAGCGCGTGCTCGGCGAGCAGGTCTACCCGAGCCTGTACGACGTGCCCGACCGGATCGACGTCGTCGACGTCTTCCGCGCTCCCGCCGCGGTTCCCGAGATCGCGCGCGAAGCGGTCGAGGTGGGTGCAGGCGCGCTATGGCTGCAGTTCGGTGTCATCAGCCCGGAGGGCGCGAGGATCGCGCACGAGGGAGGGCTCGCGGTCGTGATGGACCGCTGCCTGAAGGTGGAGCATGCGCGCCTCCTCGGCCGCATGCATTGGATGGGCTTCGACACCGGCGTGATCGCCGGCTCCCGGAACTAGCCCAGCCCTGCGGCCTGCGCGAGCAGGAAGACGTTAAGGGCGCTGATCAGCGCGGCGAGCGTCCACGCGGTCCACGTCGTGAGCCGCTTGTTGACGTGGACGCCCATCACGTCCCGGCGGCTCGTGAGCATCACGAGCGGAACGAGCGCGAAGGGGATCCCGAATGACAGCACCACCTGGCTGAGGACCAGTGCGCTCGTCGGGCTGACTCCGACCGCGAGGACCACGAGGGCCGGGACCATCGTGACGATCCGGCGGATGTAGAGGGAGATGTTGACGTTGATGAAGCCGGCCATGACCACCTGCCCGGCGTAGGTGCCGACGCTCGACGAGGAGGCGCCGGACGCGAACAGGGCGATGGCGAATGCGAGGGCTGCGCCTCCGCCGACGAGGTTGCCGAACTCGGTGTGCGCGCCCGGAATCGTGTCGACACCGGTGAGACCTGCGCCGTGGAAGAGCTTGGCGGCGACAGCGAGCATGGTCAGGTTGATCAGCCCGGCGAGGCCGAGGGCGATGATCACGTCGGTGCGCTCGAACCGAAGCACGCGGGAGCGCTCGGCGTCGTTGTGGACGGGCATGCGGCCCTTGGTGAGCGCGGAGTGGAGATAGATGGCATGCGGCATGACCGTCGCGCCGATGATCCCGACTGCGAGGTACAGGGCCTCGGTCGAGCCAAGCCGAGGCGGCAGGAAGCTCTGGATGCTGTCGTGGGCGGAGGGGCCGATCTTGAGGTTCTCGTAGAGGAAGCCGAGGAAGATGATCCCGAGGAGCGCCGTGATCGCGAGCTCGAACGGGCGGTACCCGTGGCGGCGCAGCTCGAGGAGGCCGAAGGCGATGAAGCCGGTCATCAGGCCGGCGATGAACAGCGGGACGTGGAAGAGCAGGTTGAGCCCGAGCGCCGCGCCGAGGAACTCGGCGATGTCGGTGGACATCGAGATGATCTCCGCCTGCACCCACATTCCCCACGACATCCAGCGCGGGTAGTGCGCCCGGAAGCTCTCGGGAAGATTGCTGTCGGTGACGATCCCGAGCTTGGCCGACAGGTACTGGATCAGCATGGCCATCAAGTTCGCCGCGAGCACGACCCAGAGCAGGAGGTAGCCGAAGCGGGCGCCGCCCGCGATGTTGGTGGCGAAGTTGCCCGGATCGACGTAGGCGATCGAGGCGACGAACGCCGGTCCGAGCATCGTCAGTGTCGCGCGCAACCGACCGCGGCGGAGCAGCGCCTCGAGCGGGGTGATACCTGCTTCGCGTGCCTCGACCGCGAGCGCCTCGGCGGGGGTCACGCAGCCTCCACGTGCATGGCCCGGGCGAGCACGGCCCCGAGCGCGTGGACCTGCTTGCCGACACGGACGAAGAGCGGGCCGTCGAACGGCTGCCGGTCGACGAGCTCGAGCTTCGTGCCCGGCACGATGCCGCGCTTCCCGAGGAACCGCAGCATCTCGGGGTCGGCGTCCGAGATGCGCACGAACGTCGCCTTCTGGCCCGGCTCGAGCTCCGCCAGCGCGGGTGCCGCTGTCTCGGCGAGCTTCAGCTCGCGACTGGGAATCGGGTCGCCGTGCGGGTCGACCGTCGGGTTGCCGAGCTTCGCGGCGATCAGCTCCTCGAGCTCCTCTGAGAGCGCGTGCTCGAGCACCTCGGCCTCGGCGTGCACCTCGTCCCAGGTCATGCCGAGGCTCTCGACGAGGAACAGCTCGACGAGCCGGTGATGGCGGATCACCTCGAGGGCTACGCGTCGCCCTCGCTCGGTGAGGCGGACGCCTCGGTAGCGCTCGTGCTCGACGAGCCCGAGCTCCGAGAGCTTGCGCAGCATCCCCGAGACGGAGGCGGGACGGACCTCGAGCAGCGCGGCGAGGTCGGTCGTGGACGCGGCGCCGTCGCGGGACTCAAGGGTGTAGATCGCCTTCGCGTAGTCCTGCACCGCGGCCGTGAGGATTGGGGTTTCAGGCGTGGAAAGTTGAGCCATGCCTAAATTGTAGTTTAGGCGAGCATTTCCTCGCAAGGCATGCATGATTTGGGCTGATGCACGACCACGCGCACGGTCACACACACGGAGGCGGTAACGACGCTCGCCGTCTCGCGCTCGCACTCGCGCTCATTGTCGCCTTCATGGTCGGCGAGGTCGTCGCCGGCATCCTGGCGCACTCGCTCGCGCTGCTCTCCGACGCGGCGCACATGCTCACCGACGCGGGGGCGCTCGCCTTGTCGCTCGTCGTGTTGCGGCTCGCGGCTCGGCCGGCGGGCGGGAACCGGACCTTCGGCCTGCGCCGCTCGGAGATCCTGTCCGCGCAGGCGAACGGCGCTGCGCTGCTCGTGCTTGCCGGCCTGATCGTCTACGGCGCCGTGCGGCGCCTCGTCTCGCCGCCGGACGCGCGCGGCGGGGTGATGCTCGTCGTCGCGCTCGTCGGGATCGGCGTCAACCTCGTCGCGACGTGGCAGCTGGCCAGCGCGAACAGGCGCTCGCTCAACATCGAGGGGAGCTTCCAGCACCTCCTCACCGACCTCTTCGCGTTCATCGCAACGGCGATCGCAGGGGCCGTGATCCTGGCCGCGGGCTGGGTGCGGGCCGATCCGGTGGCTGCTCTGCTCGTCGCGGCCCTCATGCTGCGGGCGTCGTGGGGGCTGCTCCGCGACTCGGGCCGCGTCCTGCTCGACATCGCGCCCTCCGGGTTGCCGGTGGACGAGATCGGGACGGCGATGGCGTCGCATCCCGGGGTGGTGCAGGTGCACGACCTCCACGTCTGGGAGGTGACGACGGAGTTCCCGACGCTCTCGGCGCATGTGCTGGTCGAGCCGGGGGCGGACTGTCACGGCATCCGGCGCGAGCTCGAGGCCCTCCTCCGCGACCGCTTCGGCCTGGAGCACACGACGCTCCAGGTCGAGCACGCGCCGGCCAAGCTCGTCCAGATCCGCTAAACTAAACCTTACGTAAACGTAAGATCGGTGGGCAGGGGGAAGCGATGCACTTGGGCCTGCGGAAGCTGGACTACAAGTGGGTGGCGCTCTCGAACACGACGCTCGGGACGCTGCTCGCGATGATCAACAGCTCGATCCTCTTGATCGCGCTGCCGAACATCTTCCGCGGCATCGGCATCGACCCGCTCCAGTCCGGCAACACGGGCTACCTCCTCTGGCTGCTGCTCGGCTTCCTCGTCGTGCTCGCCGTCCTGCTCGTCAGCCTGGGCAGGCTCGGTGACATGTACGGCCGCGTGCGGATGTTCAACCTCGGCTTCGCGGTCTTCACGTTCTTCTCGATCCTGCTCTCGGTCACCTGGCTGCACGGCGGCGACGGCGCGCTGTGGCTGATCCTGATGCGCGTCGGGCAGGGAGTAGGCGCCGCGATGGTCTTCGCGAACTCGAGCGCGATCCTCACCGACGCCTTCCCCCACGACGAGCGCGGGCTCGCACTGGGCATCAACAGCGTCGCCTTGGTCGTCGGCTCGTTCTTCGGCCTCGTGCTCGGGGGCATCCTCGCGCCGGTCGAGTGGCGGCTCGTCTTCGTCATCTCGGTCCCGATCGGCCTGGCCGCGACCATCTGGTCGTATCACTCCTTGCGCGAGATCGGCGTGCGCAGGCCCGGCAGGATCGACTGGTGGGGGAACCTCACGCTCGCGGCCGGGCTCGTGCTGCTGATGGTCGGCATCACCTACGGGATCCAGCCCTATGGCGGGCACACGATGGGGTGGACGTCCCCGCTCGTGCTCGGCTGCCTCCTCGGCGGCCTCGCGCTGCTCGCGCTCTTCTGCTTCATCGAGGCGCACATCGACGAGCCGATGTTCCACCTCGAGCTCTTCCGCATTCGCGCCTTCGCGGCCGGGAATCTCGCCGCCCTGCTCGCGGCGATGGCGCGCGGCGGCCTCCAGTTCATCCTCATCATCTGGCTGCAGGGCATCTGGCTCCCGGAGCACGGCTACGACTTCGCGTCCACGCCCCTCTGGGCCGGCATCTACATGCTGCCGCTGATCCTCGGCCTGCTGGTCGCCGGCCCGGCCTCCGGCTGGCTCTCCGACCGCTTCGGCGCACGCCCGTTCGCCACCGGCGGCATGCTCGTCGCGGCCACCAGCTTCGCCCTCCTGATCGTCCTGCCCGTGAACTTCGGCTACGTGTGGTTCGCGCTGATCCTGCTGCTCAACGGGATCGGGATGGGTCTCTTCCAATCGCCGAACACCGCCGGCGTGATGAATAGCCTGCCGCCCGCGCAGCGCGGCGCCGGCGCGGGGATGCTCGCCACCTTCAACGTCTCGTCCAGCGTCTTGTCGATCGGCGTCTTCTTCACGCTCATGATCGTCGGTCTCGCGAGCGGCCTCCCGCACGCGACGCAGTCGGGTCTCGTCGCGCACGGCGTCGCGCCGGCCGATGCGACGCGCATCTCGCACCTGCCGCCCGTGGCCACGCTCTTCGCCGCCTTCCTAGGCTACAACCCGGTGAAGACGCTGCTCGGACCGCACGTGCTGCACGGGCTCTCGCCCGCCGACGCGCGGACGCTGACCGGTCGCGGCTTCTTCCCCCACCTGATCTCGAGCCCGTTCCACACGGCGCTCGTCTACGCCTTCGTCTTCGCAATCGTCGCCTGCGTCGTCGCGTGCTTCGCCTCGCTCCTGCGCGGAGGGAAGTACGTTCACGTCGAGGAAGTTGCCGTGGATCCGCTCGACATCGAGGTGGCCGCATGACCGTCACGGCTCTGCGTATCGGCGAGGTGGCACAGCGCGTCGGCGTGACGCCGCGCACGATCCGCTACTACGAGGAGCTGGGCCTGCTCGGCTCGGGCGTGGAGCGCGAGAAGGGAGCGCACCGGACCTACGCCGAGACTGACGTCGGCCGCCTGCAGGAGCTGATCCGGTTGCGCGACCTACTCGGCCTGACGCTCGAGGAGCTCGTCGAGCTCGCCGAGGCGGAGGAGGCGCGCGCAGCCCTTCGCGGCCGCTGGGAGGAGGATCCGAGCGACGAAGAGCGGCTCCGCATCGTGGAGGCGGCGATCCCGCACGTCGAGCGTCAGCTCGTGCTCGTTCGCGGGCGCCAGGCGACGCTCGAGGAGTTTGCGCGCGATCTGGAGACGAAGCTGGCCCGGCTGCGCCGGCGTCGGCGCGAGCTCTTGCCCTAGGTCGTTAGCGTTCGGGCATGGCCACGACGCCCCGGCGGCTCACCTTCGGAGCGCACGCAACCGCGTACGAGCGCGCCCGGCCGGAGTGGCCGGAGGAGGCGGCGCGCTGGCTCGTCCCGGAGGGCGCGGAGCTCGTCGTCGAGCTGGGCGCCGGCACGGGGAAGCTGACGCGGGCGGTCACCTCGCTCGGTGCCCGGGTCGTCGCGGTCGAGCCGGATCCGCGGATGCTCGCAGTCCTTCGTGAACTCGGGCTCGAAGGAGTGGAGGGGTCGGCTGAGGCGATCCCGTTCGGCGAGGGGACGGCGGACGCGGTCGTGGCCGGCTCCAGCCTGCACTGGTTCGAGCTCGAGCTGGCGGTGCCGGAGATCCACCGCGTGGTGCGTCCGGGCGGCCGGTTCGGCTTCGGCTGGAACCATCGCGACGACCGGCACCCCGCGATCGCCGCCATGAGCGAGGCGATCTACGTAGCGCAGGCGCGCGCACCCCGCGGTCCGCGTTGGCGTAGCCGCGACTGGTCGACCGAGCTGGCCGCGGGTGGACTGTTCCGGGACGTCGAACGAGCTCAGTTCGAGCACGTCCTCGAGTTGCCGCGGGAGGCACTGCACGACCACCTGATGTCGTACTCCGGCGTCGCCTCCCTGGCCGAGGACCAGCGCAAGCCTGTCTTCTCGAATGTCGCAGCCCTGCTCGACTCCGACGAATCCGTGAGCGGCAACGGCACGCTGAAGCTGCCGTTCGTCGTCACCGCCTATCGCGCGACACGCTGCGGCTAGCTGCGGCAGAAGCCGGTGCGACTCTGGTTGAGACAGAGGAGACCGAGCAGTCTGCCGTTCGCGTCGAGCACGATCACGCGGCGGTTGGGGCTCGCCGCCGTGCGCTCGAACGCCTCGTCGTCCGAGGCATCCGGCGAGATGACTTCGGCGTCCGCGTCGACATAGTCCACGGCGCGCTCCCGCGGCGAGGCCTCGTCCGGGATGTGTGTGACGGCGCCCTTGAAAGCCGGCCCGTCGGCGAGCAGGACCATCTGCACCTTCGGATTGGCGAGTAGCTCGCGAGCCTCGGCTACCGAGGCCTCTGCGGTGAGCGTCTTCGGATCGCGGAGCATGAGGTCGGCGGCGGACACGTGACCCGACTTTACCTAGGCGTTGGGTTGCCAGACGCGACACTTCGGTGGTTCTTCGCATGTATATGCTCCGGAGCAGTGACTAGGCATTGCACCGGCATCAGCAGGGCGGACCTCTTGCGCCGTGGCGTCGTCGGCGGCGGCGTGCTGCTCGCGTCGGCCTCGGGGCTGGCAGCAGTCGCGCCTGTCGCAGCGTCAGCAGCCGATGCGCCCCCGGACTCCGACCTCGCCTATCTGCGCTTGCTGATCGCGGCCGAGCTCCTCGCCGCCGACTTCCAGACGAGGGCGCTGAGCGGCGGAAAGCTGCGACGCAACGGCGCACACGGCCTCTTCCACCGGATTCGGGCCGACGAGAAGGCGCACTACACGAAGCTCGCCGGCTTGCTGACGGCCGCGGGGCAGACGCCAGCGACCTCGGACGACATCGACTTCTCCTATCCGAAGGGCAGCTTCAGGTCCCAGGCCTCGATCGTGCGGCTGGCCGGGCGGCTCGAGCACCTGATGGTGGGCGCGTACGTCGGCGCGATCGAGAATGTCGAGGCGCCGGAATTGCGGCTGCCGATCGGGCAGATCGCCGCGAACGAGGCGCAGCACCAGGGTGCGCTCGCGGCGCTCGGCGGCGGGTCGGTGGTCGGGAAGGCGTTCGCGCCGGGGCTGCAGATGAGTGCCGTCTCGGACGCCCTGGACGAGTTCGAGAGCTGACGATGGCGAAACAGCAGTACACGGCGAGCGAGGCGGCGGCTGCCCTCGGGATCAGCCTCGACACGCTGCGCCGCTGGGACCGCGCCGGCCGCATCCGCGTGGCGCGTGATCGCAGCAACCGCCGGGTCGTGGCGGCGGCTGAGATCGACCGGCTGCGCGGCGACGGTCAGGGCACCCACATCTCCGCCCGGAACCGCTTTCGCGCCACCGTCACCGACGTCCAGGTCGAGGGCCTGATGGCACAGGTGGAGTTCGTGGTCGCCGAGCCGGTGCGCCTGGTCGCCATCGTCACCCGGGACGCGGTCGAGGAGCTGGGACTGAAAGAGGGGATGTCCGCGACCGCGATCGTCAAGTCAACCAACGTGATCATCCAGAGCTGAGGGGGGTTCCGCCCGTGTTCCGTCGTAGCCGCATCGCTGTCGTGACAGCCGTCGCCTTGCTCGGCCTCCTCGCGGTCCCGGCGAGCGGGACGGCCGCGACGGCGAGCACGCAGCTCACGGTCTATGCAGCGGCCTCGTTGACCAACGTGTTCCCGGCGATCGCCCCGCACGAGAAGTACTCCTTCGGCGGTTCGAACGCCCTTGCGGCGCAGATCCAGCAGGGAGCGCCCGCGGACGTGTTCGCCTCGGCCAACATGACACTCCCGACGCAGCTCTTCCAGCAGAACCTGTGCTCGAAGCCGGTCGTCTTCACCCGCAACAGGCTCGTGATCGTGGTGCCCCGGCAGAATCCGGCGCACATCCAGAACATCTACAACCTGACGAAGTCGGGCGTGACGATCGACGTCGCCGCCAAGGGCGTTCCGGTCGGGAGTTACACGCTCCAGATCCTGCAGAACATGAACCTGTCGAACGCGGTGCTGAAGAACGTCGTCAGCCAGGAGACCGACGTGCGCGAGGTGCTGGCCAAGGTCGCGCTCGGGGAGGTCGACGCGGGCTTCGTCTATTCGACCGACGCGAAAACCGTCGCCAAGAAGGTGCTCGTCGTCAAGATCCCCGCCTGGGCGCAGCCGAAGGTGCAGTACGGCATCTGCGTCGTCTCGTCGAGCTCCCACAAGTCCGCCGCCAAGGCGTTCGTCAAGCGCGTGCTGAGCAAGGCCGGCCAGAAGAAGCTGCACAAGTTCGGCTTCCTCGCGCGTCACAAGAAGTAGGCCGGCGGAGCGATGAAGCGAGGGATCGGCGTTGGCCTCTTCCTTGCGGTCGCGGCCGTCACGCTCGCGTTCCTCGCCCTGCCGATCGTCGGGATCTTCGTCCACACGACTCCGGGCAAGCTCCTCGACCAGCTGTCGAACCCCGTCGTCAAGGACGCCTTCGTCGTCAGCTTCAAGACCAGCGCGATCGCGCAGGCACTGATCCTCCTCTTCGGCACCCCGACCGCCTATCTGCTCGCGACGCGCCGCTTCCCCGGCCACTCGCTCGCCGTCACTCTCGTCGAGTTGCCGCTCGTGCTTCCGCCTGCGGTCGCCGGGATCGGGCTGCTCGCGGCGCTCGGCCGCGAAGGCATGCTCGGCTCGAGCCTGCACGCGTTCGGCGTCTCGCTTCCCTTCACCCAGAGCGCGGTCACGGTCGCGGTTGCCTACGTCGCGAGCCCCCTCTACATCCGGCAGGCGATCGCCTCGTTCGAGGCGACCGATCCCCACCTGACGGCAGCCTCGCGCACGCTCGGCGCCGGAGCCGTCCGCACCTTCTTCCGCGTCGTGCTGCCGCTCGCCCGCGGCGGGCTGGTCGCCGGCCTCGCGCTCTCTTTCGCGCGGGGGCTCGGGGAGTTCGGGGCGACGATCATGTTCGCGGGCAGCCTGCAGGGCGTCACCCAGACCCTGCCGCTGGCGATCTACGCCGAGTTCAACGTCCAACCGGACGGCTTCACCACCGCGCTGGCGATGAGCGGCGTGCTCATCGTGATCAGCGCCGTCCTCCTGCTAACGCTCAGAATCGGACTCTCATGGCAACGGTCACCCTCGACGGGATCGCGGTCCCTCTTCGGGCTTTCCGGCTCTGCCTGAGCCTCGCGGTCGACTCGACGGTTGCGCTGATCGGGCCCTCGGGCGCCGGCAAGAGCACCGTCCTCAACGCCATCGCCGGGCTCGTCAAGCCGGCCGCCGGCTCGATCCGCTGCGACGCGGAGACCTGGTTCGACGCCGACCGAGGCGTCTTCGTGCGGCCGGAGGACCGTCGGGTCGGTCTCGTCTTCCAGGATTACGCGCTCTTCCCGCACCTCACCGTCCGGCAGAACATCGAGTACGCGCGCCGCCACGCCGCGGACGAGTACCTCGACCGCTTTCGGATCGGGCACCTGGAGGACGCGCGTCCCGGCAGCCTCTCCGGCGGTGAACGGCAACGCGTCGCGCTCGCCCGCGCGCTCGCGCGGGATCCCGAGATCCTGCTGCTCGACGAGCCGCTCTCGGCCCTCGACGCGCACACGAAGATCGAGGTGCGGACCGAGCTGCAGCAGCTCCTCGCCGAGCTCGAGATTCCGACGCTGCTCGTGACGCACGACTTCGAGGACGCAGCTGCTCTCGCGGGGCGCATCGGCGTGCTGGTCGACGGAGAGCTGCGCCAGACCGGCACCGCCACCGACCTCGTCGCGGAGCCCGCCGACGCGTTCGTCGCGTCCTTCACCGGGGCCAACCTCCTCCGGGGGCAGCCGCACTCGGCGGGTGGTACCACGACCGCGCTCAGGCTCGAGGACGGCAGCGTCATCACGACGAGCGACAGCGGCGTCGGCGCGGTCATGCTGGCCGTCTATCCCTGGGACATCACCATTTCGACCACCCTCCCGAACGACTCCGCCATGAACGTGGTCGCGGGCGTGATCACCGCGATCACCGAGCTCGGCAACAGGGCGCGCGTCACGATCGGCCCGCTGACGGCCGAGATCACCGTCGACTCGCTGCGGAGACTCGGGCTGCAGCCCGGTCAGCCCGCGTACGCCAGCTTCAAGGCCACGGGCACCCGCATCGTCGCCTAGGCGCGTGCCGGGTTGCGGATCCCGATCGCGCCGATCAGGCCGCCGCAGACGAGCAGTGCGGAGACGGCTCCCATCGTCGCGTGGAAGCCGTGCACGGTGAGGTGGTCGCCACCGCCTGCCGCCAGGATCCCGAGGATCGCGATCGCGAGGAGGCCCGCGATGCGCGCCACGGCGTTGTTCACGCCGGAGGCGACCCCGGCGTCGCCGGGGCCGGCATCGGCGAGCACCGTCGTCGTCAGGGGCGCGACGGTCATGGACAGCCCGAGCGAGAAGACGACCAGCGCCGGGAGGATGTCCGCCCAGTAACTCACGTCCTGCGGCAGGCGCGTGTAGGCGAGTACGCCGAGGCCCGCGATGAGCGGGCCGAGCGACATGAACAGGCGCGGGCCGTACTGCATCGAGAGCCGTCCCATGCGCGGCGAGAGGAAGAACATCACGACCGTGACCGGCAGCAGCGAGATGCCGGCGCGCAGGGCCGAGAAGCCGGCGAACTCGATCAGGTACAGCGTGAGGAAGGTGGTCAGCGCCGAGAGCCCGCCGTAGACCGAGAGCGTCTCGATGTTCGTGACCGAGAAGTTGCGCAGCCGGAAGAGGCGGAGCGGGAGCATCGGCATCGGCGTCCGCAGTTCGTACGCGACGAACGCCCCGAGGAGGGCGGCGCCGCCGATGAACGCGGTGAGGATGAGCGGGTCTCCCCAGCCGCGCTGCGGCTGCTCGATGAAGCCGGCGACGAGGAGGCCGAGTCCCGCCGTGCACAGGATCGCGCCCACGACGTCGACGCGCATGTTCTCGCGGCGCTTCTGGTGCATCCCGCCGAGCCGCATCAGGAGCAGGAAGGTGGCGAGCGCGATCGGGATGTTGATCAGGAAGATCACCCGCCAGCTCGAGACGTCGACCAGCCAGCCGCCGAGGGTCGGTCCCAGGATGAACGAGATCCCGGTCCAGGACGTCCACTGCCCGATGGCGTTGCCCCGCGCAGTCCCGCTGAAGGTGGCGGTGATCATCGCGAGCGAGGCCGGCGTGAGGAGCGCGCCTGCCATGCCCTGGACACCGCGAAAGACGATGAGCGCCGGTGCGTTCGGCGCGATCGCACAGAGGACCGAGGCGCCGGCGAAGCTCGCCACGCCGATCGCGAAGACTCTCGACTCCCCGAAGATGTCGCCGAGCGAGCCGCCGACGAGGATCAGCGAGCCGAGGGTGAGCAGGTAGGCGTCGACCACCCATTGCTGCGTCGCCAGGCCTCCGCCGAGATCGGCCTGGATCGAGGGCAGCGCGACGTTGACGACCGACCCGTCGATGAAGGCCATCGACGAGCCGAGGATGCTGGCAATGAGGGTCCAGCGCGCCACACTCGGGTCCAGCGGCAGCGCCGCGCTCTCCGCTCGCTCCATGCGGCGATCCTACGGCGCCGCAGCGAGCGCGGCGGGCGGCCGCCGGGGCCGCCCGCCGCTGGAGGGGACTACCGGTTGCTGCAGTTGTTGTTGGTCGAGGCAGGCCTCGAGCCCAACGTCACCGAGACGTGCCGGGTCGAGCCCTTGCTCGTCACGGTCAGCGTCACCTTGTCGCCGGGCTTCGCCGCGCCGATCGCAGCCGTGAGCGCGTCGTAGTTCGCGACCGGCTTGCCGTTGAGGGCCGTGATGACTTCGCCGGTCTTCAATCCGGCGGCGTCGGCAGGTCCGCTCTTGACGATGCAGGCGATGCGGGCGTTGGAGGCAGTCTGCAGCACCGTCACTCCGAGATAGGCGTGCTCGACCTTGCCGCCGGCGATGAGCGTCTGCGCGACGGTCTTCGACGAGTCGATCGGGACTGCGAAGCCGACGCCGGCGTTGTCGTTCGTGTCGCCGGCATTGAGGATTTGGTCGTTGATCCCGATCACGGTGTTGGTCGCGGTGTCGATGAGCGGCCCGCCGGAGTTTCCGTGATTGATCGCGGCGTCCGTCTGGATCGCGCCGGTGATGGAGAAACCGTTCGTGGCCGTGATGGTGCGGTTCGTCGCGCTGACGATGCCGGCGGTCATGGTCTCGGGCAGGCTGAACGGGCTGCCGATCGCCACGACGGTCCGGCCCGGCTCGGCGGATGAGGAGTCACCGAGCGTAAGCGGGTGCAGCTCGGAGGCAGGCTTGTCGACGTGGATCACGGCCGTGTCGGTCGACTTGTCGCCGCCGACCAGCGTCGCGCTCTCGGTGGAGCCGTCCTGGAAGGTGACCTTGATCGAGGTGGCGCCGTCCACGACGTGGTCGGCGGTGAGGATGTTGCCCTTCGTGTCGATCTCGAAGCCGGTTCCCTCGGCCTCCTCCTTCTGCGAGCCCTGGGGGTTGCCGAAGGGGAAGCCGCCGCCGGACGAGTTGCCGCTCGAGGACAGCTGGACGGTGATGTCGACGACGCCCGGCGCATCCTGCTTGTAGAGCTGCGTCAGCGAGTCGACCGTCGATGTTGACGAGGCCGGCTGCGCCGGCACGACCACGGGGGACGCGCTTGGCGTCCCGGAACCGTGGTTGCTGAGGGCGTACGCCCCGGCGCCGGCTGCGGCGCCGATCACGAGTGCGACGGCGAGGGGGAGCGCGCGTCGCAGGCCCTTGTTGGCTGGGCGAGGGTTCATGTGTTCTTGTCTCCTTGCATCTGTGTCGCCCCCAGCCTGCCCGTTCTTCCTAGGACCAAGCTGAGAGACCCGTGAGGCTTCCGTAAGAACGGCCGGTCAGCCCCTTCGGATTGCTTGCGAAACGGCGTCGGGCCCGACACCGGCATCTGAGGGGGAAAGCCGGTCGCCGGGCCCGCGCTCTCTCGGAGGCCAGGGGTCGCGCTGGGATACATGCTTCCGGCGCCACGTGAGACCGGGCTGAGACGAGCCTGTGAGATCGCTAAGAGTCGTCGATCGCCGCTCGGAGCGACGCGACGAAGCTGCGCAGCGCCTCGGGACCGCTCTCCGCGACCTCGACGGCACGCGAGCCGACGACGACGCCGTCGGCCAGCTGCGCGACGGAGTGCGCGAGCTCGGGCGTCGAGATCCCGAAGCCCACGTAGACGGGGACGTCGGTGGCCGCTCGCACGCGCTTCACGAACGGCGGCAGCGCGGGCGAGAGCTCGGTGCGGGCACCGGTGGTTCCCGTGACGGAAACGAGGTAGAGCCAGCCGTCGGTCGCCGCTGCGGCGATGCGGATCCGCTCCTCGGTCGAGGTCGGGGCGACGAGCTGGATGCGTCGGAGTGCCGGCTGCTCCTCGACCGGGAGGTCGACGAGGATGAAGCTCGACGCGCCGCGCTCCCGCGCGTCCGCCTCGAAGCGCTCGTAGCCGTAGGCCTCGAGGATGGCGGCGTACGTCATCGGGACGAGCGGAGTGTCGGCAGCAGCTCGCGCGTCCGTGCGAGGACGTCGAGGCAGGCGCGTGTGCGCATTCCGCGCGAGAGCGCGCGCTCCGACGCGCGCCGGATCACGGGCCCCTCGGCGAGGGGGTCCGAGAACGGAAAGCCGAGCTCGACGATGTCGGCGCCGCCCTCGACTGCAGCCCGCGCGAGCTCGGGTGTCTCCGGCTCGGCGACCAGGTAGATGACGAGCTTCGTGCCGCTCACGCTGCCAGGGTCCGACAGGCGGGGCGCTCGACACGGGGCGAAGAACGCGCTTGTAACAACTTGTTACTTGCCCGGGCGGTCGCGGAGTCGAGGACGTGGCCCGCGAGTGGCAAGCTCGGCGTAGGCGGCATGTGAACGGGTGCGGGTGGCGACATCGAGGAGCGTGCGTCCGACCGAAGGGCGTCCGTTCCTGAGCCAGCGGGCCTCGTGCACAAGCTCGCGGACGCGTTCGTAGCTCGGCCTCGTGATCCCGATCCGCTCCGCCTCCGCGCCGACCAGCCGACTGATCTCCGCGATCGACAGCGGCCGCTCGGCAAGGCGCTCGATGAAGTCGAACAGGCGCGGGGAGAGCCGAGAAGCAAAACGCACGTCCCGATGGTGGCTCTCAGCGAGTGACGCCGACGTGCCGGTTTTGTCCCGGGTTTCGAATTCGTCACGAGAACGTGTCCTTGTAACAACTTGTTACTTGCACGGTTCTTGCTGCTCCGTTGGGCGCGTTGTCACAGGTGCTCGAGCACCTCCGCGAGGTCCTTGTCGCCGCGGCCGCTGAGGCCGACGAGGATCAGCTCGGCGTCGAGATCGCGCGCGCGGGCAAGTGCGTGCGCCGGCTCGAGCGCGGGGAGGATGCCTTCGGTGCGGGCGAGATCCTGGAATGCCGCGAGCGCCTCCTCGTCGGTCGCGACGCGGTACTCCGCCCGGCCGGTGTCTCGGAGGAACGCGTGCTCCGGGCCGACGCCCGGGTAGTCGAGCCCCGCCGAGATCGAGTGCGCGTCGGCGATCTGGCCGTCCTCGTCGGCGAGCACCGAGGAGCGCGCGCCGTGGAGCACTGCGGGCCGGCCGCTGCCGAGCGACGCCGCGCCCGGCGGCCTCGACGCCGACGAGCCGCACGTCCTCGTCCTCGAGGAAGCCGTGGAAGATCCCGATCGCGTTCGAGCCGCCGCCGACGCAGGCGACGACCGCTTCGGGGAGCCGCTGCTCGACCGCGAGCATCTGCTCGTGCGCCTCGCGCCCGATCACCGACTGCAGCTCGGCCACGAGCTCGGGATACGGCGCCGGGCCGACGCAGGAGCCGATCAGGTAGTGGGTCGTCTCGACGTTCGTGATCCAGTCGCGGATCGCCTCGCTCGTCGCCTCCTTCAGCGTCTTCGTGCCGAAGTCGACGCCGCGCACCTCGGCCCCGAGCAGCCGCATCCGCTCGACGTTGGGCCGCTGGCGGCGCATGTCCTCCTCGCCCATGTAGACGACGCACTCGAAGCCGAAGCGGGCGCAGACGGTCGCGGTGGCGACGCCGTGCTGCCCGGCGCCCGTCTCCGCGACGATCCGCTGCTTGCCGAGCCGCCGCGCGAGCACCGCCTGGCCGAGCGCGTTGTTGAGCTTGTGGGCGCCGGTGTGGAGGAGGTCCTCGCGCTTGAGGTAGATGCGCTTCCCGGGGGCGAAGCGCTCGGCGAACGTGAGCGGAGTCGGCCGCCCGGCGTACGTCGTCAACAGGTGGTGGAGTTCGGCGCGGAAGGAGTCGTCGGCGAGCGCCTCACGCCAGCCGCGCTCCAGCTCGTCGAGCGCCGGGATCAGCGTCTCGGGGACGTAGCGGCCGCCGTAGTCGCCGAAGTTGCTCATGCTCGGGCCTCCCGCACGAAGGCCCTCACCTTCTCGTGGTCCTTCATGCCGGGAGCGGACTCGAGTCGAGACGCGGCGTCCACCGCCCACGGATGGACCGCGTCGATCGCGGCGCGCACGTTGTCCGGCCCGAGCCTCCCGGCGAGCACGAGGCGGTCGCTGTCCGCCTGCGCGTTCTGCCAGTGGTCGGGATCGTCCCCTTCCCAGGGCAGGTCGGCGACGTGCGCCACGGGTTCGCCGTCGCGGAGGAGTACGGCATTGCGCCCCCGCACAGTGCCTTCTTCGTGCTCGTAGAGCTGGACGAGGTCCGCGCCCTGCTCCTCGGGCTCACCGACGAAGACGGCGACGCTCAGCGTCGTGTCGGGCACCGCGAGGACCTCGGTCGCCTGCCGCGGAGAGCCCTCCGCGAAGATGAAGCCGCACAGGTCGGCTCCGGCCTCGACTGCGGCGTCGACGTCCTCCTGCCGAGTCAGGCCGCACACCTTGACGAGCGGTCGCGAAAGCAGCTCGCGCAGCTTCGCGCCCGGCTCGGCCGCCCGCATCAGAGACGTCCCGACGAGCATTGCGTTCGCGCCCGCGAGCTCGGCCGCCGCAGCCTGCGCCCGCGTGTGGACTGCGCTCTCCGCGACGACGACCCGGTCGCGCGGAGCCTTGGCCACCAGAGCGAGCTGCGCAGCGCGGTCGATTCGGAAGGTGCCGAGGTCGCGGGCGTTGACCCCGATCAAGCCGGCGCCGAGGCGGGTGGCGCGCCCGAGCTCGTCGTCGTCGTGCGCCTCGACGAGCGTGTCCAGGCCGACCCGCTCGGCCACACGCATCAGCTGCGCGGCCGTTGCGTCGTCGAGGTCGCGGAGGATGAGGAGCGCGGCGTCGGCTCCCGCCTCCCGCACCTCGCGCAGGTGCTCCTCCGTCGAGAAGAAGCCTTTCGCGAGCAGCGGCAGTCCGACGGCCGCGCGCGCCGCCCGCAGATCGTCGAGCGAGCCCGCGAACGCATCGTCCACGAGGACGGAGACGGCGCGCGCTCCTCCGAACTCGTAGGCCGGGACGATGTCCTCGACCCGCGCGCCAGGGCTGATGTCGCCGGCCGACGGGGAGCGGCGCTTGAACTCGGCGATCGCGCCGAAGCCGGGCTGCGAGAGGGCTTCCGCGAATCTCATCGGTGGCTGAACTCCACGAGCTCGTCGAGCCGCGCGGCAGCGGCGCCGGAGTCGATCGCCTCGCGTGCCGCCGCGATTCCCTCCTGCAGGCTCTCGGCATGCCCGGCGGCGGCGATGCCGCCGGCGGCGTTGAGGATCACGGCCGAGCGATGGCCGCCCTCCGCGCCCGCCAGCACCCCGCGCAGGGCCGCCGCGTTCGTCTGCGGGTCACCGCCGCGGAGCTCCTCCGGGTCGCAGCGGTCGACGCCGAGCTCGAGCGGGTCGAGCTCGTACTCGCGGACGGTTCCATCCGTCACCTCGTAGACGAGGTTCGGCCCGCAGGGGGAGAGCTCGTCGATGCCGCCGGCACCGTGGACGACGTAGGCGCGCGTCGTGTCGAGCTGGACGAGTGCGTCGGCGAGCGTTCGTGCGAGCTCCGGCGAGTAGACGCCGAGCACGAGGGCGCGCGCACCCGCCGGGTTCGTCAAGGGGCCGAGCACGTTGAAGACGGTACGCGTCGCCAGTTCGCGCCGGACGGAGGCCGCGTGCCGCATGGCCGGGTGGTGCGCCTGCGCGAAGAGGAAGCCGAAACCGAGCTCGTCGATCGAGCGCTCGATCCGTTCCGGCGGCAGCTCGAGCTCGAAGCCGAGCGCCTCCAGCACATCCGCCGCTCCGGTCTGCGACGAGGCAGCGCGGTTGCCGTGCTTGGCGACGGCGGCCCCGGCGGCCGCGGCGACGAGCGCGGCGGCGGTCGAGATGTTGTACGTGTTCGCGCCGTCGCCGCCGGTGCCCACGACGTCGACGAGATCGGTGCGGCTGGGGCTGACGCGGAGGACGTGCTCGCGCATCGCCTCGGCGCAGCCGGCGATCTCGTCCGCCGTCTCGCCCTTCGCGCGCAGCGCGACGAGGAAGCCGGCGATCTGCACCTGCGTCGCGTCGCCGGCCATGATCACGGCCATCGTCCCCCGTGCCTCGTCGCGGGAGAGGTCGTGGCCGTCGAGTAGCCGCGCGAGCGCCTGCTGGATCACAAGCGCCCCTCGAGGAAGTTGCGTGCGAGCGCCGGCCCCTCCGGCGTCAGCACCGACTCGGGGTGGAACTGGACGCCGACCGCGGGGAGCTCGCGGTGCCGCACCGCCATCACCTCGCCGTCGTCCGCGAACGCCGTCGGCTCGAGCACGTCCGGCAGCCGCGTCGCGGCGAGCGAGTGGTAGCGCCCGGCCTCGAACGGATCCGGGAGACCGGTGAAGAGGCCGCTGCCGTCGTGACGCACCGGGCTCGCCTTGCCGTGGAGGAGCTCGCGCGCGTAGCCGACCTCGCCGCCGCAGGCCTCGACGAGCGCCTGGTGGCCGAGGCAGACGCCGAGCGTGGGGGTCGTCGGGAGCAGCCGTTCCACGATGGCCGGTGTGGCGCCCGCGGCGGCCGGCCGGCCGGGCCCGGGCGAGACCACAAGGTGGGAGGGAGCGAACCGCTCCGCCTCGTCGGCGTCGAGCTCGTCGTTCCGCCGCACGACGACGTCGGCGCCGAGCGCGCCGAACAGGTGCGCGAGGTTGTACGAGAACGAGTCGTAGTTGTCGATCAAGAGGATCACGACATGGCGTCCTGATCCGACTCTGCCAGGTCGATTGCGGTCTCGAGCGCGCGCAGCTTGGCGAGGCACTCCTCGTGCTCGGCAGCGGGATCCGACTCGGCCACGATCCCGCCTCCCGCCTGCAGGTGCGCGACCCCGTCGCGCAGCCACAGCGTCCGGATCGCGATGCACGTGTCGAGCTCGTCCGTTTCCGGCAGGAAGTAGCCGACCGCGCCCGCGTAGATGCCGCGCCGGTACTGCTCGAGCTCCGAGATGATCTGCATCGCGCGCACCTTCGGCGCGCCCGAGACTGTGCCGGCCGGGAAGGTCGCCCGCAGTAGCTCGAACGGCGTGATCCCGTCGCGCAGCTCCCCGACCACCTCCGAGACGAGATGCGTCACGTGCGAGTAGCGCTCAGGCTCCATGAAGCGCTCGACCCGCACGGAGCCCGGCACGCAGACGCGCGAGAGGTCGTTGCGCCCGAGGTCGACGAGCATCGTGTGCTCCGCTCGGTCCTTCTCCGACGAGAGCAGCGCCGCCGCATCGCCTTCGCCGGGAGCGATCGTGCCCGCGATCGGGTTGAGCTCGGCGCGGCGGCCGGCGCACTTGACGACCGTCTCCGGCGAGCTGCCCACCAGCGCGACGTCCCCGAGCTCCAGCAGGAAGAGATACGGCGACGGGTTGACGCGCCGCAGCGCCCGGTAGAGCTCGACGGCCGACGCCGAGGTGGGACGGGTCGCGCGCTGCGCGATCACCACCTGGAAGACGTCACCCTCGCGGATGTGCTCCTGCGCGCGCTCGACGCGGCGGAGGTGCTCATCGCGCGACGGTTCGCGCTCGAGTGGCCCGCGCGGCGCGGTGCCGCGGGGCAACGGCGGCGACGCACCCGCCGGCGCCTCCCCGCGGAGCAGCTCTGCGACACCGCGGGCGTGGTCGAAGCGCAGCAGCACGTCAGGCACGAGGAAGAGGCTCTCCGCCACGCTCGGCCCCTCGTCCGGCAGCGGCACGGTCGGCTCGAAGCTTGCCACCGCGTCGTAGCCGAGGTAGCCGACGACCGGCTCCCGGAGCTCCTCCGCCTGTGCGAACGACACGAGCCGGGAGCCCGCCCCGACGAAGCTGTACCGCCCGAGCCGCCCGCGCTCGACCGACTCGAGCAGGAACGAGCCTCCCGCGTTCTCACGCAGCGTGAGATACGCCCCGAGCGGCGTCAGAAGGTCGGTTGGGATCTCGGTTCCGGACATGAAAAAGGCTCCTCTCGGAGCCGGGGTCGAGCGGGACGGGCTGTTCCGGCGCACTCAGCGTGCGCGCAGGCTCCCGCCGCGCTCGGTGCGCCAGAGCCACCGGTTGCGGACGGAAGTCATGGCGGCAGGGTAGGGAGCGTCCACGCGATCGTCAAGCCGCGAAGACATGGCCCGCTTCCTCGAGGATGTCGGCGGCGCGGCCGAGGTCGGGCGAGCGGATCAGGACGTAGTCCGACTCGAACGTCGAGATCACGAAGATCGGCAGCTCGGCATTCGCGAGCGGCTGGACGAGCGACGCGACGACACCACTGAGCGAGAAGTCGAGCGGCCCCATCACCTCGAGCACGGTCCAGCCGCGGTCGACGCTCTCGCCCTCGGGCACGTCGTGGTCGCGGCAGACGACCGAGACCTCGTGATCGGTTCGGGTGACCGAGCGGAACGGGCCCTTGTCCACCCACTCCGGCAGCTCCGAGCCGGGCTGAAGCCGGACGACGGCGTAGCTGTCGGGCAACGTCCGCAGGTTCATGGCGGGACGCTAGCGCGGAGTCGCACGAAAGGCGCCGGTAGTGTCCTCGCGGCCATGGCCCTTCCCGAATTGCTCGAACGCCTGCTGACCACGCCCGGTCCTCCGGGCCAGGAACATGCCGCAGCCGCCGTGTGGCGCGAGGCCGCCACGCCGGTCGGCGAGGTCTCGTCCAACGTTCTCGGCAGCTCGTGGGTGCGCGTGCCGGGCACGGCGGAAGGCCCGTCGCTCGCGGTCGTGGGCCACATCGACGAGATCGGCGTCGTGGTCACGCACCTCGGCGACGACGGAATCGCCGCGATCCGGCCGGTCGGTGGCTTCAACCCGGCCGTGATGGTCGGCCAGCGCGTCGACGTGCTCACGCGGAACGGGCCGCTGCCCGGCGTCGTGGTGGCGCGCGTGCAGAAGCAGCGCCGAGGCCGGGCCGAGGAGCGGAAGCCGCTCGAATACGACGATCTGTTCCTCGATGTCGGCGCGAAGGACGGCGACGAGCTCAAGAGCCTCGTGCGTCCCGGGGACGCGGCCCTCTGGCACGGCGCGCCGCTCGCGCTGGCCGGGAACCGCGTGGCCTCGCGTGCCTTCGACAACAGGATCGGTTGCTACGTCGCGCTCGAGGCGGCGAGACGGCTGGCGGAGCGGGGCGGAGGCCCCGGCGACTTCATCGCGGTCGCCGCCGTGCAGGAGGAGGTAGGCGACTTCGCGGGATCGCGAACCGCCGCCTTCGCCACCGAGCCGCAGGTCGCGCTCGCGGTCGACGTGACGCACGCCAACGACGTGCGCGGCGGGGATCCGGAGGACGAAGGCAAGGTCGTCCTCGGCGGAGGTCCGACGCTGTCGCGCGGGCCGTCCATCCATCCGGCGATCTTCGAGCTCCTGCACGAGACGGCCGAGGCGGAGAAGATCCCGTTCGCGATCGAGGTCTCGCGCGGCACGACGAGCACCGACGCCGACGCCGTCTACCTCAGCCGCCGCGGCATCGCCACCGGGCTGGTCTCGGTGCCGCTCCGCTACATGCACTCGCCGGTCGAGCTGGCCGATCTCGAGGACATCGAGCGGGCGATCCAGCTGATCGTCGCGTTCGCGCTCAAGCTCGACTCTGGACTCGACCTCGCTGGCTAGGTTGGGACTGTGAGCCGTTCCGTCATCGTCTCGGCAGTCCGGACGCCGTTCGGCAAGCTCAACGGCGGCCTCGCCGCGTACCCCGCGACCGAGCTCGGGGCGATCGCGATCCGCGCCGGCCTCGAGCGCATCGGCCTCGAAGGCCGCGAGGTCGACTACGTGATCATGGGCCAGGTTCTGCAGGCCGGCGCCGGACAGGCCCCGGCGCGCCAGGCGGCGGTCGGGGCGGGAATCCCGATCGACGTCCCGTCCGACACCGTGAACAAGGTCTGCGCCTCCTCGATCCGCGCGGTCGAGATCGCCGACTCGATGATCCGCGCGGGCGACGTCGAGGTCGTCGTGACCGGCGGCATGGAGTCGATGACGAACGCGCCGTACGCGCTGCCGAAGGCGCGGAAGGGCTACCGGATGGGCGACGGGACGCTGGTCGATCTCATGATCTGGGACGGGCTGCGCTCGACGTTCGACGAGCTGCACATGGTGCAACAGGCGGCCAAGGTCGCCCGCGAGCTCGGCATCTCGCGCGAGGACCAGGACGCGTGGGCGCTCCGCTCGCACGAGCGCGCAGCGGCGGCTCAGGACGCCGGCCGCTTCGACGACGAGATCGTTCCCGTCGGCGAGGTGACGGCCGACGAGTCGGTGCGGCGCGACACGACGCTCGAGAAGCTTGGTGGCCTGAAGCCCGCGATGGATCCCGAAGGGACGGTCACGGCCGGCAACGCGCCGGGCGTCAACGACGGTGCCTCGTGCGTCGTCGTGTGCTCGGAGGAGTTCGCCGAGCGGCGCGGGCTCGAGCCGCTGGCCACGATCGTCGCGCAGGGCTACGTCGCGGACGAGTTCGCGTGGCTCGCGCGCACGCCGGCCAACGCAGGCGCGCAGGCGCTCGAGAAGGCGGGGAAGTCGATCGGCGATGTCGAGCGGGTCGAGGTGAACGAGGCCTTCTCCTCCGTTGCGCTCAACTCGGTGAGGATGCTCGGCGCCGACCCAGAGACCGCGAACGTCAACGGCGGCGCGGTCGCGCTCGGGCATCCGATCGGAGCGAGCGGCGGCCGGATCCTCGGCACGATGGTGCACGACCTCCGCCGCAACGGCGGCGGCCTCGGCCTCGCCGCGATCTGCTCCGGCGGCGGCCAGGGCGACGCAATGCTGATCGAAGTCTGACCCACGACGGGTCGGACGTCGATGGTGCCTGGCTCCGAAGGTGCCAGGCACCGGCCGTTCGCCTGAGGTGACCGGACCTCCCGCGGGCGCCGCCGCGTAACAGCGGTGTCACCCGAAGGAGGAAGCCATGCGCAAGCTGTTGCTCTCGCTCGGAACCACCGCTCTCATCGCGGTCGTGAGCGCACAGCCTGCGGCTGCCGACGGGCCGATGTTCGTGACCCAGGACGGCACCGGAACCGCGAACGGCTCGTTGCGGTACGTCGCCGTCAACACCACCTCGGGGCACGGCACCGACCTGGTCGAGGTCTCGACGAAGGACCGCTCGGTCGGTCCGGCGCTGCGCCTCTCGGGAGCATGGGGGCTGCCGTACACGCCTGCCGGTGCAGAAGGTCTGTCGCGTGACGGGCGGACGCTCGTGCTCGGCAGTGCGGCCGTCGGCCTGTCGTCGCCGAGCCGGTTCCTGATCGTGAACCCGCGGCAGATGCGCGTCGTCCGCACGATCTCACTCGACGGCTACTTCTCCTACGACGCGCTCTCGCCGGACGCCTCGAGGCTGTATCTGATCCAGTACACGCACGGGCACTCGCAGGACACGAGTCGCTACATCGTGCGCGCCTACGACCTGCAGACGAACCGGCTCCTGCCCGGTCGCATCGCCGACCGGACGCAGAAGAGCTGGGTGATGAAGGGCTCGCCGGTGACGCGCACGTGGAGCGCCCGCGGCCGCTGGGTCTACACCCTGTACACCGATCCGGGCGGCTACCCGTTCATCCATGCGCTCGACACGGTGCGGGGCGTCGCGCACTGCATCAAGCTGCCGTGGGAAGAGGACCAGAGCCAGGACGGGCTCTACAACCTCGTCCTCGACGTCCACAACGGCGGCCGGACGCTCGCCGTGCACTGGAGGAGCGGACGCCCGTGGCTGCACATCGCGGTCGGCAGCTGGCGGATCTCGGAGGCCGGCGGCGGCTTCCCGTGGGCGTGGGTCGGCGCCGGGATCGGCGGCGGCCTCGCGTTGCTCCTCGCGGCGGGTGCGCTACTCCTCCGGCGCCGCCGCGGCGAGGAACTCGATCAGCACCCCGGACAGGAGCTCGGGCTCGCGTAGCGTCACGTAATGATCGGACTCGAGCTCGACGTGGCGTGCGTCGGGAGCCGCGCCGGCCACGAGCGGGCCGATCTCGCGGAAGCCCGCGGGGTCGCGCGCCGCCGTGACGACGAGCGTGGGCACGGCGAGCTCGCCGAGCCTCTCCTTCGCCGGCGCGCCTGGCGGGTCGAGCGGCTCGACGCCGTCCGGTAGCGGGTTCGCGTCCGGGGTGGCGCGCCAGAGCTCGCGGATGCGCTCGTCGGCGCCGAGGGGAGCCCAGACCTCGAGGTCGATCTCCAGCATCGCCTCGACCTTGTCCTCGGCCGCGTCGAAGCGGGCCACGTGCTCCTCGGTGTAGGCGTCGCCGTCATGTCCGCCGAGCCCCGGCGCGACGCCGACGACGGCCCACAGCCGCTCCGGGTGCGCGAGCGCGATGTCGAGCGCCAGCTTGCCGCCGAGCGAGAGCCCGACGAGTGCCGCGCGCTCGATGCCGAGCTCGTCGAGCACGCCGACGGCGTCGTCCTGCCAGGACCACGGGCTTGCCGGTCCCGTCGAGCGCCCGAAGAAACGCAGGTCGGTGCGGATCGTGCGGAATCGCTCGGCGAGGAAGGGGACGACCGGCTCCCAGAGGCCCGAGTCGCCGAGGCCGCCGTGCAGGAGCAGGACGGCCGGTCCGCTGCCCGCCTCGTCGTACCAGAGGCGTGCACCGTTGACGTCGACGACCGCCACGGCGCGACGATATAGCCTCACGCCGCATGGACTTCGAGCACGTCCTCGTCGTGGGAGCGGGCCAGATGGGCGGCGGCATCGCGCAGGTCGTCGCGATGTCCGGACGCCACGTCTCCCTCTACGACCCCTACCCCGGCGCGATCGACCGCGGCCTCGGGGCGATGCGCAAGAGCCTCGAGAAGCTCGCCGAGAAGGGCGGGGCGGATCCCGACGAGGTGCTGGGACGCGTGACGCCGGTCGAGGAGATCGTCCCGGCGGCGCTGATGATCGAGGCGGTCGTCGAGGACCTCGACACGAAGGCCGAGGTCTTCCGGCAGGCCGACGAGACGCTCCCCGCCCACGCGGTGCTCGCCTCGAACACGTCCTCGATCCCGATCACCTCGCTCGCGTCGGTCACGGACCGGCCCGAGCGCGTGATCGGCATGCACTTCTTCAACCCGGTGCCGGTGCTGAAGCTCGTCGAGATCGTGCGCGGGCACGAGACCTCCGACGAGACGGCGGCCGCGATCGTCGCGCTCGCGGAGGATCTCGGCAAGACGCCGGCCGTCGCGAACGACTTCCCCGGCTTCGTCTCGAACCGGATCCTGATGCCGTTCATCAACGAAGCGGTCTGGGCGCTGCACGACGGCGTCGCCGAGCCGGAGGCGATCGACACGATCGCGAAGCTGGGATTCGCGCACCCTATGGGCCCGCTCGCGCTGGCCGACCTGATCGGCCTCGACACGTGCGTGGCGATCATGGAGGTGCTCGAGGAGGGCCTGGGGGACAAGAAGTACGCCCCGTGCCCGCTGCTGCGCGACCACGTCGCGGCCGGCCGCCTCGGTCGCAAGTCCGGCCGGGGTTTCTACGCTTACGGCTGATGGACTTCGAGCTTTCCGCCGAGCAGAAGGAGATCCAGGCGCTCACGCGGGACTTCGTCCGCGCCGAGATCGAGCCGAACGCGGCCGAGTGGGATCGCGAGCACCGGTTCCCCCGCGACGTCTTCGGGAAGCTCGCCGAGCTCGGGCTGATGGGCGTCTGCCTCCCCGAGGAGTACGGCGGCGCCGGGGCCGACTTCCTCTCGTACATGCTCGTGATCGAGGAGCTCTCGCGCGGCGACGCGGGCGTCGGCGTCACGGTCGCCGTGCACACGAGCGCCGTGACCCTGCCGCTCCTCCGCTTCGGCACCGAGGAGCAGCGTGCGCGCTTCGTGCCGCCGCTGGCGCGCGGCGAGCTGATCGGCGCCTTCGCGTTGACCGAGGCCGAGGCTGGATCCGACGCCGGCTCCCTCCGCACGTCCGCCACGCGCGAGGACGGCGGGTGGCACATCGCCGGCGACGAAACAGTTCATCTCGACTGCGGAGTACGCCGGGACGTTCCTCCTCTTCGCCCGCACCGATCCGGACACGCCCGGTTCCCGCGGCGTCTCGGCTTTCGTGCTCGACGCCGACCAGATCCACGTCACCGGCAGCGAGGAGAAGCTCGGGCTCAACTCCTCGACCACCAACTCGATCGCCGTGGACGCGCACGTCGACGCCGACCGCTTGCTGCACGAGGAGGGGAAGGGGTTCCACGTCGCGATGGCGACGCTCGACGGCGGCCGGATCGGGATCGCCGCGCAGGCCGTCGGCATCGCGCAGGCGGCCTACGACGTCGCGCGCGAGTATGCGAAGGAGCGGCATGCGTTCGGGCGGCCGATCGCGGAGTTCCAGGCGATCCAGCACAAGCTCGCGGACATGTCGACCGAGATCGACGCGGCCCGCCTCCTCGTCCACCGCGCGGCGTGGCTGAAGCAGAACGACCTCCCGCACACCGAGGCCGGCGCGAAGGCGAAGCTCTTCGCCTCGGAGATGGCGCGCCGCCAGACGGGCGAGGCGATCCAGATCCTCGGCGGTTACGGCTACACGAAGGAGTTCCCGGTCGAGCGCTACTACCGCGACGCGAAGATCACCGAGATCTACGAGGGGACGAGCGAGATCCAGCGGCTCGTCATCGCCCGCTCGATCCTCGGGCTGCAGGAGCGCTCGCTCGCGGCGGGTTAGAGCCTCCGAGCCTCCGCCATCCGCTTCTTCGCGTCCTCCAGCACCGGCTGGCCGTGCGAGACGAGGAGCCGCTCGACCGGGAGAGCCATGATCGCGTTCGAGCGAACGCCTCGAGCTCGTCCGGCCGCTGAGCGCCGGGCTCCGGCACAGGAACAGCTCGCCGTCCACATCGACCTGGAACACCTCGGCCACGACGAGCGCGGCGGTGCGGCCGGATGAAGTAGGCGACGTGCCGCTCGTCCGCGCCCTCGACGGGGAGCTCCTCGACGCCTGCGGGGAGAGTCGCCGCCGACGCGCGCGTCGTACCGCGCGGCGAGCTCGTCGGTGCTACGGCGGTGCCACTTCGCGGTGAGGAGGATGACGACGGGTAGCCCGACGCCGCTCGACGTCGGCGTCGAGATGGCGGAAGAAGGCGTCCTCTCCGCCCGCGGGAACGAGCGGATCGATCAGCACCGTCGCGTCCTCGGCCTCGTAGTAGACGCAGCCGACCTCGCGCTGCCAGCGCTCGTGGCCCGGCCAGCTCTCCCAGTTCGGATGCGGCGCCGTCCAGCGCCAGAGGCCTTCCCCTACGCGGACTGGCTTCCACTCGTACCTCACGTCGGGAGTCTTCTCCTCGTTCCCCTCGCCGTCGGTGAACTCGACCGCCACCGCGCCGTGCGCCTCGTAGAAGCGGCGCGCGCGCTCGTTCTGTTGGAAGACCCAGAACTGGAAGCCGTCCGGCCGCAGCGTCGTCACGTGCTCGAACAGCGCATGGCCGACCCCGGTCCCCATCTCGTCCGGGTGGACGTAGAGATGCGTCAGCCAGTCCCTGTCGAGAATCGCGAAGCCGCGACCGAGGACGTACGCCTCCCCGTCGCGGACGCAACGGCCGAAGAAGCCGAGGTGCTCCTCGTGAGTGTGGAGCTGCGGCAGGAAGTCGAGCAGCGCGAACGACGGCTCGAAGATCGCGACGATCTCCTCGACGTCGTCTGGGGTGGCGTGCCGGATCACGCGCCGTAGGCTACGGGGATGCGGAAGCGCGACGAGCCCGTCCGCCTGACGCGGATCTACACACGCGGCGGGGACAAGGGGGAGACGAGCCTCGGCGACGGCTCCCGCGTCTCCAAGCTCGATCCCCGCGTTTCAGCGATGGGCGACGTGGACGAGCTCAACTCGTTCCTCGGGGTGGCCGGCGGCCTCGACCGGATCCAGAACGAGCTCTTCGACCTCGGGGCCGACCTGTCTGTCCCGCATGCCGGCAACGAGGACCGCCTGCGCATCACCGACGCGGCTGTCGGTCGGCTGGAGGAGGAGATCGACGCGGCGAACGCGTCGCTGCCCGAGCTCAAGAGCTTCGTCCTGCCCGGCGGGAACGAGCGCGCCGCTCGGCTCTTCCTCGCGCGGGCGGTCTGCCGGCGCGCCGAGCGGGCGGTCCTTGCGGTGCCGGACACGAACCCGCTCGCGGCGAGGTATCTCAACCGTCTCTCCGACCTGCTCTTCGTCCTCGCGCGTGCCGCCAACGGTGGCGAGGAGCCGTTGTGGAAGCCCGGCTCCTACACTTCCGGCGATGGCGACGACACGCAAGCCTGAGACCGGGGGCGACGCCTGGCGCGATCGCTACGAGGCGACGCCGGAGCGCCAGGGAGAGCTCTTCTCCACCATCTCAGGGGTCGAGAACGAGCCGCTCTACTCGCCCGAGAGCGTCGAGCTCGACTACGAGCGCGACCTCGGCTGGCCCGGCGCGTATCCGTTCACGCGCGGCGTCTACCCGTCCATGTACCGCGGCCGGCTGTGGACGATGCGCCAGTTCGCCGGCTTCGGGACCGCGGAGGAGACGAACACGCGCTTTCGCTACCTCCTCGACCACGGGCAGACGGGCCTCTCGACGGCCTTCGACATGCCGACGCTGATGGGCTACGACTCGGACCACGCCCGCTCCCTCGGCGAGGTGGGGCGCGAGGGCGTGGCGATCGACTCGCTCGCCGACATGGAGACGCTCTTCGACGGGATCCCACTCGGCGAGGTCTCGACCTCGATGACGATCAACGGCCCGGCGGCGATGCTGCTCGCGTTCTACGCCTGCGTCGGCGAGGAGCAGGGCGTCGCGCTCGACCGGCTGCGCGGCACCGTCCAGACGGACATCCTCAAGGAGTACATCGCGCAGAAGGAGTGGATCTTCCCGCCCAAGCCGTCGATGCGGCTCGTCGTGGACATGGTCGAGTGGTGCTCGGAGCGGCTGCCGCTCATGCACCCGGTCTCGATCTCCGGCTACCACATCCGCGAGGCCGGCTCGAACGCGGCGCAGGAGCTCGCCTTCACGCTGTCCAACGGTTTCGCGCTCGTGGAGGCGTGTCTCGAGCGGGGGCTCGACGTCGACGCATTCGCACCGCGGCTCTCCTTCTTCTTCAACGCGCACCTCGACTTCTTCGAGGAGATCGCGAAGTACCGCGCCGCGCGGCGGATCTGGGCGCGCCAGATGCGCGAGAAGTACGGCGCGCAGGATCCGCGCTCGTGGCTGATGCGCTTCCACACGCAGACGGCCGGCGTCTCACTGACGGCGCAGCAGCCGGAGGTGAACCTGATCCGGACCGCGATCGAGGCGTTGGCCGCGGTGCTCGGCGGGACGCAGTCGCTGCACACGAACTCCTTCGACGAAGCGCTCGCGCTGCCGACCGAGCACGCGGTGCGGCTCGCGCTGCGGACGCAGCAGGTGATCGCCCACGAGACAGGCGTCGTGAACACGATCGACCCACTCGGCGGCTCGTACTACCTCGAGCAACTCACGAACGAGCTCGAGCGCCAGGCGTACGACTACTTCGAGCGGATCGAGGAGCTCGGCGGGCGTGATCCCGGCCATCGAGCAGAACTTCCAGCAGCGGGAGATCGCCGAGGCGAGTTTCCGCTACCAGTCCGAGGTCGAGCGCGGCGAGCGGATCGTCGTCGGCGTCAACCGGTACGAGCAGGAGGACGAGCAGCCGATCGAGCTCCTTCGCATCGACCCGGCGCTCGAGCAGAAGCAGATCGAGCGCGTGCAAGCGGTGCGGGCCTCGCGTGACTCGGCCGCGGCGGAGGCGGCGCTCGCGCGGCTGAAGGAGGACGCGGTGCACGAGGACCGCAACCTGATGGAGCCGATCATGGACGCCTCGCGTGCGTACGTGACGATGGGCGAGATGTGCGACGCGCTGCGCGAGGTCTGGGGCACCTGGCGCGAGACACCTGTCTTCTGAAGACCCGCCCTGAACAGCCACGTCCGGTGCCTGGCACCGGGTGATGGCCGGTACGGACATGGCCGGAAGCGAAAGCTCCTGCTCACGGGTACCGCCTGTCTCTTCGGGACGTGTCTAGGTGTCTGACACCTAGACATGGCTCTTCAGGCGTTCCGTTACGCTCGGGGCCGTGGCAGGGAAGATCCGAGTCGTCGTTGCGAAGCCGGGCCTCGATGGGCACGATCGCGGCGCCAAGATCATCGCCCGCGCGCTCCGCGACGCCGGCATGGAGGTGATCTACACCGGGCTCCACCAGACGCCCGAGCAGATCGTCGAGACCGCGATCCAGGAGGACGCGGACGCCGTCGGCATCTCGATCCTCTCCGGCGCCCACATGACCCTCGTGCCGCGCATCCTCGAGCTCCTGCGTGAGAACGGGGTCGAGGACGTCGTCGTCGTGGTGGGCGGGACGATCCCCGACGACGACGCCGACGAGCTGCGCAAGCTTGGCGTGGCCGGCGTCTTCGGCCCCGGCGCGCCGACGACCGAGATCGTCGACTTCATCCGCGGCGCGGTTCCCGCGTGACGGTCGTCGTCGACCGCCACGATGCGGTCGCCGTCGTCACGATCGACCGGCAGGAGGCGCTCAACGCGCTCAACGTCGAGACGCTGACCGAGCTCCGCGACCGTCTGCACGAGCTCGCCGAGGACGACGCTGCGCGCGTCGTGGTGCTCACGGGCGCGGGTGAGCGGGCCTTCGTCGCGGGGGCGGACATCAAGTACATGGGCGGCCTGGACGCGTCACAGGCGAAGGCGTGGGGGGCGCTCGGCCACGAGGCAGCGCGACTGCTCGAGGAGATGCCGAAGCCGACGGTCGCGGCGATCAACGGCTTCGCGCTCGGCGGCGGCTGCGAGCTCGCGCTCGGCTGCGACCTGCGTTACGCCTCGAGCAACGCGCGGCTCGGCCAGCCCGAGATCGACCTCGGCATCGTCCCCGGGTGGGGCGGGACGCAGCGCCTCGCCCGCGTGTGCGGCCTCGGCGTCGCGAAGGAGCTCGTTCTCACCGGCCGCCCGGTCGACGCGGAGGAGGCGCTGCGGATCGGCCTCGTCAACGCGATCGCGGATCCCGTTCTCGACCACGCGCTCGAGGTCGCCGGGAAGCTCGCGGCCAAGAGCCCGGTGGCGCTGCGGGTCGCGAAGCGGCTGCTCAATCTGTCCCCGGGCGCGCTCGAGCGGGAGGCCGAGGAGTTCGGCGACCTGTTCGCGAGCGAGGACGCCAAGGAGGGCCTCACCGCCTTCGCCGAGAAGCGGGCTCCCCGCTTCGTCGGCAGGTAAAGGACCGCAGCCGGCAGGAGGATTCGCGGCGCACGGCGCGTAGTCGGGGACCCCATGCGCTTGCGCCTCGTTCTCGTCGGAGCAATCCTCGCCGTCGCCATGGCCGCGACGCCGGCCACGCTCGCCTCCGGCGGGCGGAACCCGCAGACGGCCGGACTGCAGGTCGCGTTGCGCGCGCAGGGGCTCTACCGTGGCGCGATCGACGCGATCTCGGGGCCGGAGACCGTCGCCGCGACGCGCGCTTTCCAGAAGATGGAGGGCCTTCCCGTCACCGGTCTCGCGGACGCGCGCACGCGCGCCGCGATGGGTCCGCTCGGAGCCCCGCTCTTCGGCGCCCGCACGCTCCACCGCGGCGCCTTCGGTTGGGACGTCGCCGTCCTCCAGTTCCTGCTCGTCCACCAGGGGATCAGCGTTCCCATCAATGCGTACTACGACGGCCCGACTCTCCACGGCGTGCGTCTCATGCAGCAGCGCCTCCACCTGCCCACCGACGGCGTCGTGGGTCCGCACACCTTCGCGGCGCTCGTCAAGAAAGAGCCGGTGCCGCTCCCGCACCGCATCACTGTCGTCTCACACCCCAAGTCGCATCACCACCACCGGCAACGCCCGCTGACCGCGGTCCACGTCGTTCGCGCGGGCGAGTCGCTCTCGTCGATCGCGCGGCGCTACCACACCACGGTCGCGAAGCTCGCCCGGCGCAATCACCTCGATCCGTCCCACTTCCTCCTGATCGGGACGCGCCTCAAGGTCCCGCACGACCGGCGCGTCACGGTGAGCAACATGTCGCGTACCGCACCCAGAGCGTCGCCTCGGTTCGGGCGCTCCTCGACCACTGGGCGGCGCATTACGGGGTCAGCGTCCACCTCGTGCGCGCGCTCGCGTGGATGGAGTCCGGCTACAACAACGCGCTCGTCTCGTCGGTCGGAGCGCGGGGGATCATGCAGCTCCTACCGAGCACGTTCCGCTTTGCGGAGACAGTCCTTGTCGGTCATCGCCTGCGCCACGACTCGAACGGCAACGTTCGCGCCGGTGTCGCCTATCTCGCGCACCTGCTGCACGACTTCCACGGCAACAGCCGGCTTGCGCTCGCCGGGTGGTACCAGGGCGAACGCGCGGTCCGGAAGCACGGCCTGTACAAGGTGAGCAAGACCTTCGTGAAGAACGTGCTCGCGCTCGAGCGGCGCATGTGAATCGGGGACAGCGGTTGCACCACTAGCATCCCGCCGGGATGAAGATCGCCGTCTGCGTCAAGCACGTGCCCGAGGGCCCGAGCCGCCTCGATTCTCAGACGTTCCGCCTCGACCGCTCGGGCGAGGGCGCGCTCAACCACTTCGACGCGAACGCGGTCGAGGAGGCGCTGCGCCTCAAGGGCGACTCCGACACCGAGGTCGTCGCCGTCTCACTCGGGCCGCAAAGGGCGCTGGACTCGCTGCGCAAGACACTCGCGATGGGCGCCGACCGCGCGGTGCTCGTCTCCGACGACGCGGCAGCGGGGTCCGACCTCGTCGCGACGAGCCGGCTCCTCGCGGCAGCGCTGGAGAAGGAGAACGCGGACCTCGTCCTGTTCGGCCAGCAGGCCTCCGACGCCGACGGCGCCGTCCTCTGGGCCGCCGTCGCGGAGCGGCTCGGCCGCCCGGTCGTCTCGCAGGCGATGGAGCTCACGGTCGACGGCAGCTCGGTCCGCATCAAGCGGCAGACGGAGTTCGGCTACGACACGCTCGAGGCGCCGCTGCCCGCGGTGGTCGCGGTGAGCGACGCGATCAACGAGCCGCGCTACCCGTCGCTCAAAGGGATCATGGGCGCGAAGAAGAAGCCGCAGGACGTCCTCTCGCTCGCCGAGCTC
>CAVWZB010000004.1:0-14536 GCA_963759435.1 uncultured Actinomycetes bacterium
GGCTCGGTCTCTAGGAGCGGTCGGCGCCGATCGGTACGGCAGCCGTCACCGCGAACGCCTCGACCGGTTTCCCGAAGCCCTTCAGTTCCAGCGCGCCGAGCGGCTCTGCCTCGACGATCGTCTCCACTTCTGCGAGCACCCGCCGGCCGACCACGATCTGCCCCGGCGCGGCGGCGTCACAGAGCCGGGCGGCCAGGTTGAGGACGCTTCCGACGGCGCCGTAGTCGTAGCGGCCCTCGAACCCGATCCGCCCGATCGTCGCGTAGCCGAGCGCGACGCCGATCGAGAAGTCGAGCTCGTGGCCGCGCTTGTGCCAGGCCGCGGTGAGCGCCGTCATCGCCTGCCGCATCTCGACGGCCATCCGCACCGCGCGTGGGGCTGGATCCTCGCACGGGATCGGGTCGTTGAACCAGACCATCAGCCCATCGCCCGCGAACCAGCCGACCGTGGCCTCGTACTTGACGATGAGCTCGCCGACCGCGGTGTGGTACGAGCCGACGACGCTCATCACCTCCTCCGGCTCGGTGCCGGCGCTGAAGTCCGTCCAGCCGCGCAGGTCGGCAAAGAGGACGGCGAGTTCACCGCGGTGGCTCTCGAGCACGCTATCGCCGCGCTCCATCACGACCTCGGCGAGGGTAGGCGAGAGGAAGCGCCGTAGGCGGGCCATCCGCTCGAGTTCCTCCACCTGGTCGGCGACGCGGGCCTCGAGTGTGCGATTCCACTCGGCGAGCTCCGCCGTCTGGGCGCTGATCGTGTCGTGATAGTGCTTGATGCGGACGAGTGAACGGACCCGAAGGAGGAGCTCCTGCTGGTCGAGCGGCTTCGTCACGAAGTCGTCAGCCCCGGCGCGGATCCCGTCGACGCGCGCCTCGCTGCCGTGCGAGGTGACCATGACGACCGGGAGGAGCGCGGTTGCCTCGTTCTCGCGGATGCGCCGGCAGACCTCGTAGCCGTTCATCCCGGCCATCTGGACGTCGAGCAGGACGAGGTCCGGCGGATCGACGACGACTTGCTCGAGCGCTTCCGGCCCGGAGGACGCCGCAGTGACCGAGTACCCCGCCGGCTCGAGGATCGCCTCGAGAAGCCGCACGTTCGCAGGCATGTCGTCGACCACGAGGATCCGCGCGAACGGCTCGGTCTTGGCACTCATCGCAGGAATCCGCGCACCTGGTCGGGGAACTCGCGCACGCTGATCGGCTTGGCGAGATAGCCGTCGAAGCCCTCGGCGAGGAAGCGCTGCTCGTCGCCTCGCATCGTCGACGAGGTGAGCGCGACGACGGGGATCGCCTCGGTTCGAGAGTCCTCCTTCAGCAGCTTGAGAGCCTTCGTGCCGCTGAGATCCGGCATGCGGATGTCCATCAGCACGAGGGCGGGCAGGTGCTCCTGCGCGAGCGCGACGCCCTCGATGCCGCCGGTTGCCTCGAGCGTGCTGAAGCCGGCGAACTCGAGCACATCGCGGGCGAGCTTCCGGTTGTTCGCGTTGTCGTCGACGATCAGGATCAGTTCGCTCATGGCTCCTCCTGGCGGGCGGGGAGGGTGAAGCGGAAGGTGCTGCCGTGGCCGGGTTGGCTTTCGACCCAGAGGTGACCGCCGTGCAGTTCGACGAGTTTGCGGGCGAGGGGGAGTCCGAGTCCGGTGCCCTCGGCTTGTCTGCCGTCCGCGCTCTGTTCGAACTCTTCGAAGATCGACTCGATGTCTTCGAGTGGGATTCCGGGGCCAGTGTCTGCGACGGCGATCTCGACTTGGCCGTTTTGGGTGTGGGCGGAGACGTCGACGCGTCCCCCACTGGGCGTGAACTTGACGGCGTTGGAGAGGAGGTTGAAGACGATCTGGCGGAGGCGGCGTGCGTCGGCGCTGATGTCGATCTCGGCGGGGCTTGTGGTGAGGGCGAGTTCGATGCCGCCGCGGTCGGCTCCTTCGCTGTGCATGGAGACGGCGCCGCGCAGGAGCTCGGGGACGGCGACCTGCGAGAGCTCGAGCTCCATGCGGCCGGCCTCGATCTTGGCCAGGTCGAGGATGTCGTTGATCAGGGAGAGCAGGTGCCGGCCGGCTTCGAGCACGTCGTTGACGTAGGCGAGCTGCCGTTCGTTCAGCTCGCCGAACATCTGCTCGTGCAGGACCTCCGAGAAGCCGATGATCGCGTTCAGTGGCGTGCGCAGCTCGTGCGACATCGTCGCCAGGAAGTCGGACTTGTGGCGGCTTGCTGTCTCCAGTTCGCCGTAGAGCCGCTCGAGCTGATCGCTCATCCGGTTCACCTTCGCGGCGAGGCTTCCGATCTCGTCCCGGTTCGGGACGTCGAGTCGCCCTGCGAAGTTCCCCACGGCGATCTCGTCGAGGCGCGCCTCGGTGTTCTCGAGCGGCACTACGACCGACCACGCGAGCATGAGCCCGAGTGCGAGCGCGAGTAGGAGGCTGCCCGCCCCGACGCCGATGAGGAGATTGCGCGAGCCGGTGAACGAGCTCTGGTTGGCGGCGACAAGCGCGTTGGCGTGCGCGCGCGTCCGTTGGGCGACGACGGCAACCTGCCTGGAGAAATCGGTCGCGAAGCCGTCGGCGGTCCGGAGAAGTTCAGGGACAGTGATGCCGAGGCCCGCTATGGATACCTTGCTGCCGAACTCTTCGAATGTGCCGATGCTGTTGATCACGGTTTGGCGCAGGTGTTGGGGGACGACGTGCACGAGCGGGAGCGTCGGTTGCGTCGGCAGCTCGAGGCAGCCGCCACCGTCGGCGTCGTGGCAAAGCTGGTTGAACTGGGTCGCGATAGCCTGGTCGAGCGCCGAGCCGAACTTCTTCGTCGACGCGGAGCTGTGGATCCGAGACTCGATCGTCGCCTTGAGCTGGGTGGCGTCGGTGAGTAGGACCTGTACGCCGACGGCCTGCCGCTGCAGGCCGAGTAGCTGGTCACCGCGAGAGTTCGACTGGCTGAGCGCGACGAGGCCGAGGGAGTATCCGACCGCGAGGAGGGCGGCGACGACGCCGAAGCCGAGCAGGAGCTTGGCGCCGAGCGGGATCGGCACCCGACCCACGGCGCGGACGAAATGGCCCATCCCTCGAGCCGACGTGCCTTCAGGGGGAGGCTGCGCGACTTCCATCAGGCCGCAGCTGCGTCGTCCGTGATCGCCACTCGGTGATGATCTCGCGCCGGGCCGCTCATGTCTATGGTCGCGAACTAGGCGCCTGTGCAGGCGGCCCCGCCGCCGGCGGCAAGCCAGGCCTTGAGCGCCCTGATGCGCGACGCCGCCACAGTGAGCCGATTCTGGAGGCGCACGGAGCCGGCTTCGTCGGCGAGCAGCGTGGAGTAGCCGCGCTCGCTTGCACTCTCGGCGCCGAAGATCAGCAGGTCGGAGCCGGCGAGCATCGCCCGCGTCGCAGTGTGCGGAATCCTGTCTGCTGCCGGTGCCGTGAGCGAGTCGGTCACGGTGACGCCCTTGAAGCCGAGCTGCTTCCGCAGGAGTCCGCCGATGATCGTGCTCGAGAACGCGGCCGGCCGCTTCGAGCCGTCGAGCCTCGGATAGACCGCGGTCGAGACCATCACGAGCTTCGCGCCGGCCTGTACCGCTGCCTGGAACGGAAGCAGTCCCTGGTGGAGCTTCCAGGCGGCGGCCCGGATCACGATGCGCCCCTTGTCGGTATTGCCGCTCGCCAGGCCGAGGCCGGGGAAGTGCTTCGCGGTCGCTGCGATCCCGTTCGTCTGCATGCCGTCGACGAAAGCGCGGGCCATCTGGGCGTTCCAGGTGCGGGAGTGCGAGAAGGCGCGAGAGCCGAGGAAGTTGCCCGCCGAGCCAGGCGTGTCGACGACGGGTGCGAAGTCGATGTCGATCCCGACCGAGTGGAGTGCCGTCGCCGCCCCGGCGGCCTGGGACCGGGCGACGCTGGGACTCGTCATCTCGTCGGGCGCCTCGGTCGGCGGCGCCCAGGCGAGCCGCCTGACGATCCCGCCTTCCTGGTCGACGGCGATCACGAGCGGCTCGCCGCGCGTGCAGGCCGCGTTCTGGAGCTCCGCCGTGACCGTTTCGGCGGTGCGGCGCGTGAGCCAGCCGTTGCCGAGAAGCACGACGCCGCCCATCTTCCCGTTGCGAATCCGGGTCAGGAACCTCCGGTTCGGGGGCGCCGTGAGCGTTCCCATGATGGTCTCCGCCATGTCCGAGAATCCGGTCGCGGAGTGAGTCGGCGTGGCCGGTCGCGAGTGAGCGGCGCCCGGCCACACCGCAGTCGGAACAACCGAAATCGCCGCCAAGGCGACGAGACCCACGAGCGTCCTCAGCATCGGAAGCAGGGTAGCCCTCGTCTCAGCGCCGTCGAGGGCGGGCCACGGTTTGGGTTGCGGGCCGGGACTACACTCACCGTATGGCCCAGGCGCCAGCACTGCCGGCAGGGTTCGAGCTCCCGCTCGAGGCTCGGCTACCGCGAATCGGGGCCGTCGACGCAGTGGCACTCGAGGAGCGTGCGGCGTCGCTGGCGAAGCGCTCGATCAAGCGTGAGTCGAAGGTCTGGGCGCTCCTCCTGGCGATCCGAACCACGGACCTGACGACGCTCGAGGGGTCGGACACGCCGGGGAAGGCGGCGGCAATCGCCTCGAAGGCGCTGCGGCCGGATCCGTCCGATCCGTCCGTTCCGCGGGTGGCTGCGGTGTGCGTCTATCCGAATCTCGTGCCCGCGGTGCTGGAGCGCGTGGCTGGAAGCGGCGTGAAAGTGGCGGCGGTCGCCACCGGGTTCCCGTCGGGGCAGTACCCGACGGCGGTAAAGGTCGCCGACGTCCGCGCCACCCTCGACCTGGGGGCGGACGAGATCGACATGGTGATCGACCGCGGCGCTTTTCTCTCGGGCCGCTACGCGAAGGTCTACGACGAGATCGTCCAGGTGAAGGAGGCGTGTGGCGACGTGCACCTGAAGGTGATCCTCGAGACCGGCGAGCTCGGGACGTACGACAACGTCCGCCGCGCGACGCTGCTCGCCATTGCGGCCGGGGCGGACTTCGTCAAGACGTCGACCGGGAAGATCTCACCGGCCGCGACGCTGCCCGTGGCGCTCTGCATGCTCGAGGCGATCCGCGACGTGTACGAGGAGACCGGGCGGCGAGTCGGCTTCAAGGCCGCGGGCGGGATCCGGCAGGCGAAGCAAGCGGTACAGCACCTCGTCGTCGTGCACGAGACGCTCGGGCCGGACTGGTTGACGCCCGACCTGTACCGCCTCGGCGCCTCGTCGCTCCTCAACGACATCCTGATGCAGCTGCGCAAGGAGCGCACCGGCACGTACCAGAGCGGCGATTATTTCACGCTGGATTGAGGAGGAACCGTTTCGTGACACAGGCGGCACACCTGCGCGAGCTTTTCGCCCCTAAGATCGCCCCCTCCCATAAGGGTGCCCTTCCGGGTGCCTATTTGCGCGAGGCACTGCAAGAGCCGATCCCGGTCGCTGCCTGAAAAGCGGGGCGCTCGCGCCTAATTCGAAGGGGCGACAGCGCCAAAGCACCACGCCGTGGACGCTCGGGGGAGATGAGGGCCAAGGCACGCGGGGCGAGGCTCCACGCGCGTGAAAAGGGGCGGCGCTGGCGCCTGTTTGGAAGAAGGAACATCCAGGCTCACCCGAGGCTCGCTCCGCAGAGAGGTACGGGACGAGGCTCCACGCGCGCAATCAACCCGGCTGTTGGCGCGGGTTTGCAAGGGATACAAGAACAAAAGGCTCGCCCGAGGCTCGCTCCGCAGACTGAATAGGGGCGCTTTCACGCCCCGTTTGGAGAGAACGACCCCCACGCGACACGTGGGAGACAACACGACAATGGCGGATCTCGACACGTCCGCCTAACTGGCGGACTTTGACTTTTCAGGATCGCCAGCCAGTCCGCCACTGGTCTGGCGTAGACACGGATTTGTCATCCGTCGTCGCCGTCGCCGGACCCCTGCCGAAAGGTGGGGGTCTGCGCGTTGTTAGACCCGACCCGCTGCCTCGGCCGAGACTTACGGGTTGGTCATGCTCGTCGGTCACCGCTCTCGGTTCTCCTCGGTTCTCGGGAGCGGTGACTTGACGGGCCAACCCGAACCGAGGAGCACGACGTGCAGCACCGAAGGATTCCGAAGTGAGCAAGCGGCCCACCAAGGTCAGGTGCGACCTGTGCGGTGGCCCGGCGCACTGGAAGCGCGACCTCGCGCCCCATGGTTACGTGGGCGTGGGCGGTGGCTTCCTCTGTCACGACGCCGCGTGCGGCTGGGCCTACAGCGAGTCGATGGCCACGACGCAGGGGTGGCCCGAGCCGCTGGACGACGACCGCATACGCGGACCGGAGGACGTGGCGCCGCGCCTGCTTGGCGCGCTCGACTCGGCCAAGCGCGACGGTCGTCTGGACGGACTACCCCGCAAGGTTCACGCGGTCTACGTTGACCGCGCACTCGAAGCCAACTACGTCGAGATCATGGCGGGCGATGTCTGGGTCTGCGAGCAGCTGGGGCTCGATCCTACGACGTGGCGGACGCGGGTTCAGCGCGCCCGCTATCGCCTCTCCGATCTCGGCTACGTCCGACACCTGGAGGTCAAGAACGTGTCCAGCTTCGCCCTGAAGGATCGGATCGCCACGCGCAAGGCCGACGGCAAGCGGCCCGTCACGCTGTTGGAGGTCCGCGGCGCTCCACCTTGGCCCGTCTGCGACGATTGTGGTGGCCCGATTCCCGACGTGCACCGCGTGTCGAAGCGGTTCTGCTCGGATCGCTGCCGCCAGCGCGCCGGGCGGGACGATCCGCGCGTCGTCGCTGCCATCGCCGAGGCTCTGGCCTCCTAGACCGCATAACCAGGGCTTTAGGCCGGGCCATGGTCCGGGCGCATATAAGCGCAAGCGCAATAGAGCGAGCCTTCGGCTCGACAGACCTGGAGAGCGGCACGCATCGAGCCCCGCTCATCGCTCGTGACTCGTGATCACGTAGATCGAAGGACTGGCACGCATTGAAGCGGGCCACACCCACACAGAGGAGGAAGTATGGAACGCTGGTACTCCCCCAGCGGACGGTTCTACCACGAGCGCGGACCGCGCGCCGGAAGTCGGATCTTCGCGGCACCGAGCGGCACGCGATACCCCGTGAAGGTCACGACGGCACAGGCCCGAGCCGATGGTCAGTGGCTCGTCAAGTTGGCGAAGCAGTTCGAGGACGCCAACATCGCGTGAGCAACGACGACAGCCCCGCGCCAAATCTCCACCGCATCGCCGTCGAGAGAGAAACCGGCGACCGCATCGCGGATCACTTGCGACGCCTTGCCCGGCGCATCGTGGCGCGCGAGAAGGCGCAACGCGACAGGCCGAAGTGAGAGGAGGAGCGCCATTCCCCGTCTAGGCGGTCAGGAGGCGCAGCGACGCCTGCGGCGGCGCCTGAAGCTAAGGCGCCTGCGCAAGAAGCAAACGACGGCCCCGCATCCGCGGAAGGTCGAGCGCAAAGGGCACGACTGGTCTTGATGGCACGCGCACGCATTCATCCACCGCCCAAGGATCTTGACGACAGACGACCCGGCAAACGCCGGGCGCAGGCCGCAGAAGCGGCAGAGAACGAAGGAGACACGATGGCACGCACCAGTAAGGACGACCAGGCGGGACTCAACCACCCAAGCGTGAAGGCGTTCGGCTCGGTCGATGGCGCCAAGAAGACCGCGACCGAGACCGATACCAGCGCGGCCACCGGAACGTCCCGGCCGGGCAAGCCCCATATGGGCTCGAAGTAACACGACAACGAGGAGACGAACATGGCAAAGCAGATGATCGCGATCGGCAACGAGGGTCGCATCTACACATACGAGAAGCAGACGAACGGGCAGCTGGCCAACTTCGAGGAGGCCACCGACGAGGAGGCGGCAGAGTTCCGCGCCGAGCAGGCCAAGGCCGACAAGGCCAAGTCCTAAGCACAACCGCCGTCCGAGCTGGGACGAGACCCGAGAAGGAGCAGATCGTGAAGGGAACAGTTTCAACGCGAGGCCAGATTCGCCTGGAAGACGGCACGCTGGCTGGCGAGCCCGTAGAGGTTCCGGCCCAGCCGATCTCTGCGTTCCAGATCCCGCAGGCGGCGCAACCGCCCGCCATCGCCGAGGCCGAGGCTAATTTCCACCGGCTTGCCGAGGAGTGGCACGATAGCGAGAGTCAGATCGAGGAGGGCATCGAGCTCCGAGGTCATGAGGTCGGCAAGGCCCATGAGGCTCGGCGACCCGAGGCGTCGAGGGCGAGCAGCCATGCCCGCGGCCAAGAGTCCCGACGCGATCGAGCGGCGAGTGGGACGCCAAGCTGGCCGGCCTGAGGGCCGAGCTGCCGATCGTGGCGGAGCCCTCGATCAGCGGGCGACACGATCATGCGAACGCGATCGAGGAGCACCGCATGGGAATGGCAGGAAGCGCTCGATGCGCTCGACGAGGATGCGACCCAACGCCTGAGCGAGGCACTTGACGCGGCCGAGGCTGCGCTCGCAGACCTTCTTCCGAGAGAGCTGCCCCATCGTGGTTGTAGACATTCAACGCGGATGCCGCCATCAACCCGCACGGGAGCGCAGACGCAGTACCCGTGGCAACGGTCGCCGATCGAACGTCCTCGCCGAGGCGCGCAAATAGGTCACGCCGAGCCGATCCTGGTCGGCTACAAGGACGGCGGACCGATCTACAGCGAGAACGTGCTGGGTCGGCCCAAGAAATTGCAGCCGATCGGCACGGGGCTGGCGTCATGAGCGGCGAGCAGATCACCGCCGACCAGCTCGAAACCATGAGCATCGAGGAGATCGCTGCCTCGACGCTCCGAGGCGAAATGAAGACGCTGCTCGGCGGAGGGGATCCCGACCCGTTCGGCGTCGAGGCCGCACGTGCCGATGTGCTCGCGGCGAAGGCCGAGACCGAGGCCGCCAAGACTGGCAACGCAGACCAGGGCGCACGAGGCGGAGAGCGGGAAGGTGGACAGGTCACGGCCGCAGAACTCGCGACCATGAGCCCGGGGGCGATTACAAAGGCCACCCGGGAGGGGAGACTCACGGATCTCCTCGGCTAACACTCTGGGGATCGGCGGTCTTGAGCCGCCGTCGATCCCCGGAACCGTTGTGGCGCTCGTGCTCACTCCCGCTTGAGCGCCGCATTGGGCGACATCTCTGGCCAGGATGGGAGTCCTTGGTCGTCGCCTATCGGTCGGGGTTGTTCGTTCGGCATGGCGACAACCCCGGCCACACTTTCCGAAGTACTGGCACGCGATCGTTGACGAAGCCCTCCCGGAGGCGGGGAGCAGCAGGCAACCGTGATTGATGTTGGGCGAGCGGGCGCCCGCCCCGCCCGGAGGCAGCGGGGAGGAGACCGGCACCGCCGACCCGACCAGCGCCGCGCGCCAACCGGCAGTGCATGTGGGTGGGGTGGTGCCCCTGGGCGGGTGCGCAAGGCCCGCCCCAGTCAGCCCCTCACACGTTGGACGGGTCTGGTGTTTTTGCCGGTTGTGCATCGTGCTCTGGTCATTTGCAAGCTGTATAGGACGATAAGGAGGGATCTGGATGACGCTCGATGTCGACACCTACATGGTCGAGCAGAAAGCCTGGGAAGCTTTCCGCGCCGCCAAGGACCGGAACGATGAGGCCGGAGCGAGGGCGATCTGGGCTGGGATCGAGGCCGCGAAGCAGGCCAAGAAGGACGCCGAAGACCTGGTACGCCTGCGTAAGGAGAACGCCGGGCTCCGCGCTACTGCCGACACGCTGGGGAAGGCCGAGGCCAGTGCTGTGCGTAACGCAGAGGCGCTCGCAGCGGCAGAGGCCAAGATCGCCACGCTAAGCGCCCAGCTCCGCGAGCTGCACCAGGAGCCGGAAGCGTGACCGCCGACGACCGCACCACCAGGATCCCGATCCCGGTCACCACCATCGAGGCGGAGGAGCTGGAGGAACTGCTCGACGACGGTGCCGAGCTCTGGCTCGACCTCGACTCCGATCGGCCCGAGACATGACCGCATCGGGCATCGCTCTCGGCTTCCGCGGCGACAAGTGCCGCCAGTGCGGCGGCACGTTCAACTGGGGCGGCGACCGGCGCAAAGCGGAGCACCTCAAGGATCACGCCCACCTGGCCCGCTGCAAGTGCCCCGAGTGCCGAACCGCCAAAAGTGCCGCTGCCAGCCCGCATGGATAGTGGGCTCCAGCGACAGAAAACGGCTCAGATGGGGTTTGGGCGGGCCAAATGCGTACCGCTTGTTCAAGCGGTACGTGTGGCCGTTAGAACGGCTTAGAAACGGCCGCGTAACGCGCGTACCCGGACCCGCGCGACGACATCGCTCGTCGCCAGCACTCACCACGAAAGGAAGTTAAGCCAGACATGAGCCTCCCCGTCTTCACACTGGAGTGCAACTTCGCGCAGACGAACGCCTACACGCCAGCCGGGCTCGGCGCGGGCACGAATCTGGCCGGCGACCTGACCAGCTTCAGCGTCCGCCGCGGCCGCCAGACCGAGCAGGACCAGGCCACGACGGGAACGCTGACGTTCGTCCTTAACGACGACACGCGTAAGTACGACAAGAGCAACGCCAGCGGCCCGTTCTTCGGCAACCTCGTTCCTGCCAAGGGCATGATCCTTCACGCGATCCTGGACAGCGTCGGCTACTGGGTCTTCGTTGGTCTGGGCGACGCCCAGAACTCGTGGCAGCGCTCCGAGGTCGAGCCCGGCTGGGCCGAGGTCACGACGCAGGCGAACGATGGCTTCGACTTCCTGGCCAACGGCTACGTCTGGACTGGCTCGCCGGGAGGCACGCGCGGGTTCACGATGATCTCCGGGCTCACGGGCTTGCGTGTTGTCAACATCATTACGTCTGCCTCATACCCCTGGGGTCACGCGACCGACAACGGCTTCGAGACCATGCAGGCCAGCGCCGCGGTCGACAACGCCAACACGACGGCGCTCCAGTTGATCCGCGATGCCGAGGCGACGGAGCCCGGCTTCTTCTGGATAGACAAGCTCGGGCAGGCGAGGTTCACCGATCGCCGCTCCCGCCTCACGGCCGTCTCTCAGGCCACGTTCTGCGACAAGGCCAACTTCTCGGCGGGACGCATCCTCATCGACTCGCTCACCACACGCCAGACCGTGATGGTGAATGACGCCACGGTGACGGCCGATACGTTTCCCGCGCAGGAGTACTCCGACGCTGCCGCGCTTCAGCAGTACCTCGACCGTCCGGCGTCGTACTCGACCAAGCACACGTCGTCCCCGGCCGCGCTGTCCAGCGCAAAGTGGCGCGTCAACCAGAACAAGGATCCACGCGAGGTCATGGAGTCCCTAACGCTGGTGCCCGGCACCGATAGCGCCACGTGGGCTCAGATCCTGGGACGCGACATCGGCGACAGAATCACGGTGATCCGTACCCCCCAGAACACAGGCGTCCCGGTATCGGTCGACTGCTTCATCGAGAACGTGTCGATCGACTTCGGACCAGGACCCGATGCGACGTGCACCTGGCGCCTTGCCAATGCCGATACGTCCCATTATTGGCTGGCGGGCGTCGCAGGCAGTAGTGAGGCCGGAACGACCACGAAGGCTGGCTACTGAGCAGCCCCCGCCGGGCTGCGCCGGGGGTCTGGCGTGGCATCTCTATTCCTCCTCGGTCTCGCCAGCCGACAGCTGGCGCTGGGGTTCGAACACGAGCGTGCGGACGAACGCAGCTAGGCGCTCCGCATCCGCGCGTTGAAGATCCCTCGGCAGCCGGACATATCCGAGCTGGCCCGACTGGAGCGGAAACGGGTAGTCCACGAGGTCGGCCACCTGCGGCGTCGTCCGATCGTTCCGGTCAGGAGTGGCCCGCTGGCCGCGCGGAGCGGAGTCCGCCGCGTCCCGGCTGCGACGGGGAGCGCGACGACCGAGCTGGGGCGTCGTGCCATTCTCGAGATAGTCACCGTAGGCCCGAAGCGCGCGGCGGAATCGGGAGCCGTAAGAGGCGAGGGACTCGGCCTTGTAGTTGCCGCGTTCCATGATCTCCCAGCGCCGGAGGTAATCCTCGACATCCAGACCGCGCACGTCCGACGACACATAGTCCGAGCCCTCGACGGCCTCGCAGATCTGGTTGACCGCCGACTTCCAAGGACCTACCGCGCCACTCGCGGCATAGCCCTTGTCGATGAGGTAGTCGCAGAACGCGAGCAGCCCTTCGACGGTGCCCGAGTTGATCACCTCTGCTCTGTTTTCCTGAGTAGCCACTTGCGCGTCCTTTCCATCCGTTGACGTGTCGAAATGCTGTCGCGTGCCAACGTAGCACACGTTGTCAACAGGACCAGACAGGATCAATGACGGACGGGACGAAAAAGCCCGCTATTTGCGGACGCTGTGCTGGCCGCCCCTTTCGCTGGCTCGCTTGCTCGGTCATGCTTAGAGCAAAGCGAAAGGAGTGCAAATGAATCAAGCAAACGACACCGCAAGCAAGCTCGCACAGCAGGTCGGCGGCGACGTGGTTCCGGGCAAGGGATACAGCCGCATCGTCCTCGGCGGACGCACGCTCGTATACGTCAACGCGGGCTTCCTTGATTTCAACGCATCGCATGTCGCCAAGGCTCCCGCCGGAGCCCGCGGCAAGCTCACCCTTAAGGGCAACCGCGCCCACATGCCACTCACGGAGAAGGCGGCGGCGAAGGTGCTGCTGAAGCACATCGCGAGTGCCCGATGAGCAAGCGCAGCCGAAAGCAGACCCTCGCGACGCGCGACGGTGGCGCTCGGTGCCGCTACTGCGGTGCCCGCAAGAAGATCTACCGGCTGACCATCGACCACGTTGTCCCCCGCTCGCGGGGAGGCGTCGATGCCCTGACCAACTGCGTGCTGGCATGCAACCAGTGCAACCACGACAAGGCCGACAAGTTGCCGGACGAGTTCATGGCGGTGGCACGTGTATAGCGCCGAATCCTCACTCACTCCGCGCCTGCTTGAGCACCTGCGCTGCATCGCTGACGGCTGCACCGTCGCCGAGACGGCGAAGCGCATGTGGCTCAGCGCGGAGGGCGTGAAGTCCGCACGGAAGGAAGCGCTCTACCCCAAGCTCGGCGCCCGCAACGCTGCGCACGCCGTGCACCTGGCCTACGAGAAAGGACTGCTCCCATGAGCGAGCGCATCGTCGTCACCTACGAGCGCGTTTCGTCCGACAAGCAGGACATCGCGCGTCAGGCGCAGCAGCGCAAGCTGGCCACGGCCGCGTTCCCCGACGCGGAGCAGCGCGTCGTGCAGGACGACGGCGTGAGCGCCTACAAGGTCAGCATCTTCGACCGGCCGGGTGGCGCAGAACTGTGCGCGCTGATCGAGTCCGGCGCGGTCGAGGCGATCTTCACCGACGCGCAGGACCGGCTCAGCCGCGGTCGTCAGTCCGAGTGGTGGAACTTCTGGGACCTGTGCGAGCAGAACGGCGTCCGCGTGTTCATCGACGGCCGCGAGCTACGGCTGGACGACGAGGGCGACGAGATGCGCTCCGCGCTCGAAGCGATGCTGGCGCGGCGCGAGTCCCGCGAGAAGTCGCACCGCACCCGCTCGGGCATGCGCGAGGCTGCTCGCCAGGGTCGGTACCTGAGCACTGCACCGTTCGGCTACCGGCTCGTGGACCAGCGGCTCGTGCCGCACCCGACCGAGGCCGAGGTCGTCCGCCGGGTGTTCCGCGAGTACCTGGGAGGCCACGGCATCACGCGCATCACACGCGACCTGCGTGCCGATGGCGTCAAGACGCGCAGGGGTGCCCTGCTGAGCCTCAGCCGCGTTGGCGACATGCTGGCTCGGCGCGAGTACACCGGGGTCATGACCGATGGCGACGAGGTTCTCTGCGAGGACGCGCATCCGGCCATCGTGGACACCGACACGTTCGACGCGGTGCAGCGCCTGCGCGACAGTCGCTCATCCGGCAGCAGGGGACGCGAGTCAAAGGGGCACCTGCTCCAAGGACTGCTCTACTGCTCGAACGGTCACGCGATGATCGCCCGCGGTCGGGAGGACGCCTACGTCTGCGGCCGTCGCCACGTGTACGGCGACTGCGACTGCCCGCAGGTGTCGCGGCGCAAGGTTGACCAGACGATCCGCGACCACTTCATCAATCGCCACTGGGACGCGGAGGAGGAACGGGCCAAGCTCGTCGCCATCGGTCAGGAGAAGCGGGCCGAGGCTATCGCTCTGGCGTCTGCGGCCGACCGCGAAGAGTCCGAGGCGCAGGCTGCCCTGGCCCGCGTGCGGCGCGACTACACGCGCGGCGCGATCACGGCCGAGGACTGGGCCGAGCTCCGCACCGAGCTTGAGTCGGAGGCCGATGCGGCGCGGGCCAACGCCGAGCAGATGAGGGGTCGGGCTGAGCTAGTGTCCGTCGAAGTGGATGCAGCACAAGTCGAGGTTGAACTCTTGACGAGATTCGCAGCGATGGTTCAGGTGGCCGACGGCAACGCGGACGACCCGGAGACGGTGGCCACGCTGCGCGCCGCGCTCGGGACGTTGTTCAGCCGCGTCAACCTGTCACCCAGCATGGCCGCATGGACCGAAGCCGAGACGTACGTCAGCGGCCAGGTCGACCTGGTGCCGGTACTCCACGAGGACGTTGTACCCACCCGTCAGG
>CAVWZB010000005.1:0-655538 GCA_963759435.1 uncultured Actinomycetes bacterium
GGTGTCGAGGCACGCGCCGCTTTGCATGCAGCTGCTCGTTGGAGGAGACTGCAAGCCGTGGTGGAGCTGGGTGTGTCCCGATGGTGATGACCGCCGTCGAGCGGCGGCGCGCCACGCTCGTGAGCGCCGATGCCACCGGGTACAGCAGGCTCATGGCCGTGGACGAGCTGACCACGATCCAGGCGATCAAGGTCTTTCGCGAGGCGGCCGAGAACATCGCGGTCGAGCACGGCGGACGGCTTGTCGACTCGCCCGGCGACAACCTCCTGTTCGAGTACGGCAGCGCGGCCTCAGCGCTCGACGCGTCGCTTCGGTTCCAGGAGTTCGTCCTGGACACCAACCAGACATACGAGGCTGCGCATCGGATGCAGTTCCGGATGGGAGTGCACAGCGGCGAGGTCATCGCCGACACGGATCGGATCTATGGCTCCGGGATCAACATCGCGGCTCGTCTCGAGCGGCTTGCGCGACCCGGCGGCATCTGTATCTCCGAGCTCGTTCGCAAGGAAGTCGGGGACACCCCGCCGCTCGAGGACATCGGCTCGCAATACGTCAAGAACATCCCGGATCCGATCCACGCCTTCTTCGTCGACGTCCCCGGCCAGACGGTGCCGGAACGGCCGACGACGTCGTCTTGGCCCGCGATCGCGGTCATGCCCTTCGAAACGGCCACGGGCGACGGCGACGCCGAGTACCTCGCCGACGGCCTGGTCGACGATCTCATCACGAACCTCGCCATGTGGCATCAGTTCCCGGTCATCGCTCGCAACTCGACGTTCACCTACAAGGGCCAGACCATCGACCCGGTCGTCGTCGGCAAGGAGCTCGGCGCCGAATACCTCGTGGTCGGCAGCCTGCGACGGCTTGACCAGCGCGTGCGGATATCGGCCCAGCTGCTCGAGGCGGAGACCGGGCAGCACGTCTGGGCTGACCGTTGGAACACAACCTTGGACGATGCCTTTGCCACCGGCGACGAGATCGCTCAGGCGATTTCGGTCGCACTCCGGCCGGAGCTCCTCAGGGCCATGTCCGAGCGCGCAATGCGACAGCCCCCCGCCGACCTCACGGCCTGGGACTACGCGCTCCGCGGGACGTGGCATCTCCGCCGCCCGACACGCGGGGACAACGAGCAAGCCGTGGCACTTCTCACCCGTGCCGTCCAATTGGATCCGGCGTCCGCCTTCGCCCACGCGCACCTCGCTCACGGCCACTACCGGATGCTCCAGCACCACTGGACGGTCGATCGAGATGCCGACTTCGCCCAGCTCGTCGAGCACGCCGAGCAGGCGGTCGCCTGCGATCCCATGGACGCCAACGGCTACCTGTTCCACTCTCTTGCCTGCTCGGTTCAGGGCAGATATGACGATGTGGTCACCGACCTCCGCCGGGCGGTGAAGCTGAACCCGAGCCTGCCCGTCGCGCGCTCGCTCCTGGGGCAGTTCCTCGGGATCGCGGGCCGGACCGAGGAAGGGCTCCGCGAGCTCGACACCGCGATTCGGCTGAGTCCTCGCGATCCGCAGCTGTGGACCTTCCATGCCGGCAAGCAGGTCGTCCTCTGGAACGCCGGCCGCTACGAGGAGGCCAGAGAGGCGAGCGAGCGCGCGCTCGAGGTCGATCCGGAGGCCGCGGCCGCGACCGCCTACTCGAATATCGCGGCGACGTCCGCGCTGCTCGGCGACCTGCCGCGCGCGCGCGCGGCTCTCGCGGAGACGCTGCGGGCCTGGCCGAATATGTCCATCACCACGCTGCGGACACTCTTTGCCTCCATCCCAGAGGAGTCGGTCGAGCGGTTCTTCGCTGCGCTCCGCCTCGCGGGGTGGGAGGGTTACGAAGAAGACGCGGCGACAGGTGCCGCGCCCACGAACTGAAAGGGGTCACCATGTCGAGCCTTCCCACTGAACCCTCAACCACCTACACGCAGGTGCGCTCGCAACTCGGGACGGGCGACCTCTTCTTCCTGCACGGAAGCTCTCAGGCCGGGGTGATGGTCGAGAATCTCGAGATCGCGGAGGGCTGGCCCCCGTACTCCCACATCGGGATGGTCATCGCCGATGAGGACAACTTGTTCTTCTGGGACGCCCCGGGTGACGGAGGCCTCTGTTTCCCGGATCCGTACGCGACCGATCCGGACAACAGGATCTACGGGAAGTACACGGATGGCACCCATCCCGGGTGCCGCGTCTCCGTGCTCGACGATGTCCTCGACTACTACTCGACCAAGACGGACGCTGGCGGTTTCTGGCTCCGCCAGCTCCAACCTGGTGTGACGTCGGATCGGTTCAACGCGTTGCGCCTCTTCATCAATCGGGTCGACGCCATGCCGTTTCCCACTGGGACGTCTCAGTTCGGGCAGGATCCTGAGGTCACGGGGCTGGGGGCGACTTTCCTCGCGGGCCAAGACCGCGCGTCATTTTTCTTCGGCACGTACTTCTGCGCCCAGTTGGTTGCCGAGTCGTACATGCACATGGGCCTGCTCGACATGGAGCTCTTCCCGCCTAACGGGTACAGCCCGGCCGCCTTCACCATGGACGGCACGATCCGGCTTCCCTTGGTGTCACCCGCGGCGCTCGGACAAGTCACCTTCGTCAAGTGGGACGGGCAGGCAAAGAACGCCCCCTGCAAGTGCCCGCCGTACAACCCACCGCCTCCCGCCAACTAGGCGAACGACCGTCCGGCTGATCAAGCGGTCTCAGGGGTCACCTGCGGAGCACTGGCCCGGCCGAGCGCACCGTTGCCAGGTACTGCGGAGCTCGGACTCGCGTAGGATGCGGCCCGCCACAGGGGGTAGGTGGCACAGGTCCGAGAAGGGGGATCTCCCGTGAAGAAAGCGTTTTTCGCTGCGCTCGCCGTCAGTGCGATCGCGCTGCTCGCAGGCGCAACGGCGGCCAGCTCTGCGCAGCCGTCGACTCTGCAGCACTACATGGTCGGCTTCACCCACTCGCCGAACGCTGCCGACAAGGCGCTCGTCAAGAGCCATGGCGGCGTCGTCCGGTACTCGTTCCCGTCGATCGGCGTGCTCGCGGTCGATCTCGCGTCCAGCCAGGTCAACAGCATCAAGCAGGCCGCGGGCGTGAAGTACGTCGAGAACGATCCGGTGCGGACGCCGATGAGCCTCAGCGGCGATCTGCTGTCCTCGGAGATGGTGCCGAGCATCGACAACGGTCTCTACGGCCTCGTCACGACGCACGCCGTCGAGGCTCAGGCCGAGGGCTACTTGGGCACGGGCGTCAAGGCGTGCGTGGCCGACACCGGCCTCGACACGACGCAGTCGGACATCGCGCCGAACTTCGTCGCGGGCTTTGACGCGTTCGATCCGAGCAAGCCGACGGTCGACGTCTTCCAGCTCGGCGTGGAAACGACCGAGACGCATGCCACTCATGTCTCCGGGATCATCCTCGGGGCGATCAACGGCAGCGGCATCCACGGCGTCGCTCCGGAGGCCAAGCTCTACGAGGCGCGCGTGCTCGGCACCCAGCCTGACGGCTCGGTCAGCGGTACGACGAGCCAGGTGATGGCCGGCGTCCAGTGGCTTGCCGACCAGGGCTGCAAGGTGATCAACATGAGCCTCGGCGGCGGCGACAAGTCGCAGTCCGAGGAGGCGCTCTACAACCAGGTCCGGAATAACGGGACGCTGATCGTCGTCGCCTCGGGCAACGACTCGGCGAAGAAGCTCTCGTTCCCGGCCGCGTACCAGAGCGTCGTCTCGGTCGGCGCTGTCGACCGGAACAACCAGCTGGCGTCCTTCTCGAACACGGGCGCGCAGCTCGACCTCGTCGCTCCGGGCGTCGACAACCTGTCGTCGTTCCCGGCCGGCCAGGGTCGCGATGCGTTCGTCGGTGCCGGCAGCAACACGCTCTCGGCGCTGCCGATGGAGTTCGCCGCCCCAACGCCGACAGCGGGGATCACCGGGCCGCTCGTGAACTGCGGCCTCGCAGGAACCGCCGCCGACTGCGGCGTGCAGGCGCCGGGCTTCGTCGCTCTGATCCAGCGCGGCTCGTTCAGCTTCGCGCAGAAGGTCGACAGCGCGATGCAGGCCGGTGCGGCGGCTGCGATCGTCTACAACAACACGACGGGCACCCTCAACGGGACGCTCACCACCACGGACGACAACGGCACACCCTGGATCCCGGCAGTCGGGATCCAGCAAGCGGACGGTCAGGCACTTGCTGCCTCGGGTCTCGCCACGGCGACCGTGTTCAACATCGCCATGGCGTGGAACTTCGACAGCGGCACGTCGATGGCGACCCCGCACGTCTCGGGCGTCGCGGCGCTGATCTTCGGCAAGAACCCGAACCTCACGCCGGATCAGGTCGAGACGATCATGGAGCGGACGGCGACCGACCTCGGCGTCCCGAACTACGACACGACGTACGGGTGGGGGCTCGTGAACGCGCAGGCCGCGCTCGCGGCAACACCCAACCCCTAACCCGCGGCGTTCGTCAGCTGCATTGCGAAGGGCCCGCGCGAGCGGGCCCTTCCGCTTTTACGGCGCAGGGCTATCCGCTGAGGACGTCCCAAGTCCGAGCCACGCCGTCCCCGAGTTGCGTTTCGGCCCGCCACCCGAGGGCCTGCTCGGCGAGCGACGCGTCGAGGACGCTGCGGCGGAGATCGCCGGGCCGCTCGGGAGCGAATCGCGGCTGCAGGTCGACTCCGGCCGTCTGAGCACAAACCTGGTGCAGTTCGAGAACGCTGCTGCCCACTCCGGTGCCGATGTTGTAGACCCCGGCCGCAGGAGCGGATGCCGCGGCCAGGAGACCCTGGACGACGTCGGCGACGAAGACGAAGTCTCGCGTCTGGCTCCCATCACCGAAGATCTCGGCCTCGCGGCCGTCGCGGAGCCGATCGAGGAAGATCGCGACAACACCGCCCTCGAGCGTCGGCCGCTGGCGCGGCCCGTAGACGTTCGCGAGGCGGCACGTGACATGGCCGCTGCCGTAGAGGCGATTCCACGTCGCCAGGTACCCCTCGCCTCGCGAGCTTCGATGCCGCATAGGGCGACAGCGGATGCGGCGGGTCTTCCTCGCGTGCGGGTTGCTTGCACTCGCCGTAGATCGCGCCGCCGGTCGAGCTGAATACGACGCGAGCGCCGGCCGCACGCGCCGCTTCCAGGACGCGAACGGTGCCGACAACGTTGACGTCCGCGTCGAAGGCAGGACGCTCCACCGATGTCCCTACGTCAGCCTGTGCCGCGAGATGGAAGACCACCTCGGGCCGGAGCCGGCCGGCAAGCTCCTCGAGCGTCTCGTCACGGATGTCGAGCTCGTGCAGCTCTACCCCCGCCGGCAGGTTCTCACGCGATCCGCTCGCAAGATTGTCCACGACGTGGACTTCGGCCGATTGTGCAATGAGCGCATCGACGAGATGCGAGCCGATGAATCCCGCCCCTCCGGTGACGATCGCTCGCAATTGCCCGCCCATCTCGGCATTATCGAGCGTCCGCCCGCGGCGGTTGAACTCCACGCTCGCGCCCAAAGCCGGAGAGCTCGCCGCGTACCCGGAGCGATCGTTACGGGCGAACCGTCAGCCTCGCCGGAGGAGCCGATCGGCAACTAGCGGAAGCTCAGGCTCAGGCGGCTGAAGAGCGAAGCACGGCCGGACGCACTGTCGTCCTCCGCCTCCAGGCCCGTCTCAGGGGGCGCCTTGCCGGTCCAGTGATAAACGGGCGGCGCGTCGGCGGGTATGTCCGCAGGCTCGGCGGCAGGGGGAGCGGTATCTGCTCCGTTCAGCCCCAGCCTCTTCTTCAGCGCCTTCGCGCCCTTGATGTCCATCATTAGCTCCTCTTCCGACCTGCGCCTCGTTCGCACAATGGACGACATCTCCTTCGTTGTCGAGCCCCCATCTGGGCTAGATGAAGACCCTCTCGCACAGGCAGTCGCTCGAGCGTGGCGCCACGGAGCCTTGCTGCCCTATCGCCGTCTCACCAGCGCGACGGCGGCAGTTACGCCGGCGACCGCGACCAGGATCGCAGCCGGGATCTGCCACCAGGCTCGACCCACTGTCCAGTAGGAGTACCGCAAGTCACACGATCCCACAGTCGAACCCGGATAGCAGTGGTAATGCCCGTGATACTTGAGCTGCGCAGCGCCGAGGAAGGCCGCTCCGGCCAGCGCGACTCCGCACACGACGATTGCGAGCGCCTTTTTCAACGCCTCGAGGCTACTCATGGCTTCGGCGATACTCAGTTCCGATGCGTCTAGAAGACGACAAGCTCGAGGCGTTACGGCGCTGGGGCCAAGGTTTGCGAGACGCGGACGGTGAGGAACATGCCGCAGTCGGTCGCGCGATTCTGATGCTCATCGAGGAAATTGAGCGACTGCGTCTCGAGCTCTGTGCGCACGCGCGAGCAGTCGACCCGAGAAGACCTGGCATCCGGCGAGGTCGACGGGGACACTGACGCCCTCGCGTCGACTCTTCGAGGGCGCCTGCCGCCGCCAGCTAAGCGCGATTCCGAGGGTACGAAACCGAGCGCAGGCGGCGAAGGAGCGACCACATCGCCGGAGGCTTGGATCGAGTCGCTACGGCGACATGAGTAACGCTGCCGGAGCCTCGGCGGCTTACCCGCTTGAACTGCCCAGGCCCGGTACCTTGTTGAGCGCGGGTTGCGCCTAGAGATTCCTCTCCGATTGGTGCCTCCAGTCAGAGCTCGATTCTCGACCCGGCGCAACCCGCTCGACACGCGATGCCCATGGTGAGGAACACGCTCCGTCGCACGCTCGCGACGCTTTGCGCCCTCGCTGCATTCCTCGGCGCTACCGCGACAGGGTCCGCGACTTCCCGCGCCTCCGGGGGACGTGATCATCGCTTCAGCGCCACCTACGCCGGACACGGGCAAGGCGAGGCCAGCGGCACGAGTGCATCCGGCAGCGCCACGCTCCGGGGCCGCGGGAGGCTGATCGGACGAGGGACGATGAGCGGCTCCGCGCATGGAACCTTCACGAGTCAGACATGCGTGACGTTCAGTGGCAGGGCGGTGCTCAGGGGCAAGGCGGGTTCGCTCCGGATAAGAGTGCGCAGTGCCCACGCGTGCACGGCCGGCGACGGCAACAGCGTCTCCTTCTCGGGGACAGCGACGGTCACCGGCGGGACGGTCGCGTTCGCCGGCGCCCGCGGGCGCTTGTCCTTCAGAGGCACGTTCGACCGAACGAGCGGGAGCGTCCGCGTCTCCCTCCGCGGCGCGATCCGATACCGGGCCTGACGGCCCGAACTACCAGACCCGGGGAATCAGCCGCCACCGGGTCTGTAGCGCGTACGCACGGTAGGCAGCGTCCGTCCCGAGGAGCTTCTCCTCGCTGATCATCCGCGCAACCTGACACGCCCAGACGGCGATCAAGACCGCGACGTTCCACAGGCGCGGGCTCTGCACGAGATAACCGATACCAGCGAGCGCGTATGAGGCATAAAGAGGATGGCGGACGAGGCGGTACGCGCCTGAAGTGACCAGCCCGCGATGCGCAGGCACAAGTCCAAGCGATCGCCCAAGCGCCGCCAGGCTCAGACATCCGACCACGATCCCCAGCACCTGGAGCGAGAGCCCGGCGGCGTCCAGCCACCCAGCGTGGGGGCCGCCGGGACGAAGCAGCGACGAACCGAACGTGCCGACATACGCGGCGATCCAGATCGGAACGCTCGTACTGACCAATGTCGGTGGTCGACGAACGCAAAACAGAACCGCCTCCCAAAGCCCGATGAGCCCGACACCCAGTCCGATCACACGACCGGAGTCGATCGAGTAACGGATATTCACGATTGCGAACAGCAGCCAAAAGACCGCTCCGAACGCGCTCGCGGCGACATGACGAAATGCGAGTGTCGCCGCCGGGTCTGGCTGAGTCCGAACCTGCTCACCGGCGTTCAGGGATGACACGAAACCGACTGTAGGTCTTGCTCGGCTCGGAGGATCCCTCCATTCGAGCGGCCTAACCCCCGCTTCCGGGTTGGCCGCGGCGCGCGACACCACGGTCGGCCTCAACTGCGCCGGTGCGGGTCCTTCGGGGCGCCTCTCGTTCTCATGCCTTTTCCCAGCCGGCTTCTTCGGAGGCAGCCCAGAAGTCGTGCTTCTCGTGGTAACCGACGGGGCATCCGTGGGAGGCGTGGTCGACGGAAACACGACCGTGGAACTGGTCGTCATCGAGCGGGCCGACCTCTCCGCAGCCGGGACAGGCAAGCAACAGCAGCTCCTTGCCCTTCCTGGTCTCTCGCCGCAGAACGCCGAACTGGGTGTAGGAAACGAAGCTCATGAAAGACCTAACTCGCTTAGTGGTCCGCAACGCCATTTGGCGAGTGGGACTTCGAGATCCTACGGCGGTCGACAGGCCGGTTCCCGGATCGAGGGCGCTTGCGGGGAGCTCGTCACTACTCGTGGAAAGACAGCCTGATCTCGGTCACGTCCTCGCCCGGATCAGTAAGGCGTCGTGCGCTGAGGAACGGCACCTCCGCCCGACGCGGGAGAGAGCCAGCCCCGCTCGAGAGCTCCGCTCCAGACTCAAATCTCGTGAGCACGCGGCCCGTCTCGACCACGACGTCGCGGGGCGCAAGCGGGAATGTCCACGAAGCCTCGTGCCCACCCGGCGACTGGATGACATCGGTGATGCCAGTCGAGCCGTCTGGCCGAACCTCGAGCTCACGAGTGTGCACGGCCGGTTGGTCGAGCGACTCATTAGCCGTGGTGGCGGCCGCGGAAGACGGCGCGCTCGGGCCCAGCCGCCCAGTGTAGGGCCTCTGCCCTCCGCCGGCCCTCCATCGCAAACAGGGCACGTGTCGAGATCGGGTTCTGCTCCGCGCCGTCGAGCTGAACCGTGCTGTGGAAGGCCGTCGAGCGAAATCGATTCCGCTCGACCGGATCCGCTCGCCCGACGCCGTCGACATGACGCGAGACGGTATCGACGCGGCGCGCGTCCACATGGTCGGCAACACGATGATCGACACGCTCATCGCACAAGACTCATGAACTCCAGATATCCAGGCTCGAGACGCATGAGGTTTCCGAGAGCGTGCGACTACCGAGCGTCCCATCACCTGCACCGTCGGCACGAACACGCTGCTTGGGGCGGCGCCGGAGCGGATCGTCGAGGTACCTGAACTGCTCGACGAGATGCGCGAACGCCCCGGCCGCCGCGCCGGACTTCTGGGATGGGCACGCGGCTCGGCGGATCGTGGACGTCCTCGCGAGCATGCGGAGATACTCGCCTGTGGAGACGGCCGCAGCGCGATAGGACATGCCTCTCGAGTTCGCGGACAACGAAGCGCCTGAGCGTCGGTGTCGTCGAAGAGGACCTGCTGCCCTCCTCCCTCCAACTGTTTCAGTCGTCCTTGTCGCGACATCTCCTCCGCTGTCGTTTCTAGACGGAGGACGGCACGCAAACTTCCGACGAGTCGAGAGCGTGTCGGATGCCGGTTAACCGGACGCCGACGTGCAGCCGAAGAAGCCGCCGAACCGGCCTCGCGCCATCGCGAGGTAGTAGCCGGACTCGGCAAGCCGACCCCGGGCAACAAGGAGCGCCGAGCCGAGCACGAGCTGGAGAACGCGAAAGGCGGCGAACCAGAGTGGATACCGATGGCGCCGAAGCACCTCGCCGTGACCGAAGCCGCGGTCATATGCAGCCTGGCGCTCGGCGGCGCCGCCAACCAGGCGCGGGGATTCATGGTGGACGAAGAGCGAGGGCTCGTAGTGGATCGTGAAGTTAGACTCGACAGCACGTAGCAGGTAGTCGCTCTCCTCTCCGGAGCCCCACGGCGTGCCCGCGCCGAGACCAAGGTCCTCCGCAAATTCGCCGACCGCGGCTATCGTCGATCTTCTTAGGAAGAAGCCGACCGAGATCGCGCGACGCCAGACGTTGTATCGGTCGATCGGACCGGAACTCGTGTCCCAGAGCATGCTCGAGCGCTGCTCACGGGAATCACGTACCTGCGTGCTGACCCCGCTCCAGTCCGCGTGAGCGGCGAGCCTCCGGACCACTTCGCGGATCAGTCCCGGCGGATACCAGCAGTCGTCGTCCGGGAAGGCGACGATGTCCCCGGTGAGGAGCGGAATTGCCCGGTTGCGTGCACGACTGAGACCTGGGGCCGATTGGAGCCGCACGATCGAGAGCTGCGATTCAAAGCGCGCAACGACCGACGCGAGGCGGTCGTCAGAGTTCTGGTCAACGAGCAGGACTCGCAGCTGCGCATACGACTGCGCTGCAAGCGATTCAAGCAGGCGCTCGAGCTCTCGCGATCTACCGAGCGTCGGAACCACGAGATCGACTTCGGCTCCGTCGCCGGACACGACTAGGTGCCTTGCGCCTGTCGGCGGGCAACAGCGTCGTCGACGACCGCGGCCATCTGCTCGGCAAGGTGAGCGTAAGAATAGTGCTCGATCCCGCGCGGCTCGAGATCCACACCGAACGTGCCCAGCGCGATCTCCCGAAGCCGATCGACAATCCCGTCGACGTCGTCCAAGGACACCGTGACTCCACTCGACGTCTCGCGCAGAATCCGCGCCGCAGCGCCATCGCCGCCGACGTGCAGGATCGGCCGCCCGGCCGCGAGGTACTCGAAGAGCTTCAGTGGTGCGCGCGAACCGTTCGCACAGACGAGGAGGACGTCGGCCGAGCGTTGAAGGCTCAACGCATCCCCACGCGACAACTCAGCAGGATCAATAACAGCGGTGCGGTCACGCAGAGAGGCGAGCAAGGCAGCATCCTCAGCCGTCTTTCGGCCGGCTAGTACGATCTCGAGTTGCCCTGCCAGCCCTGGCTCCTGTTTGTAGAAACGGTCTAGCGCGGCGAAAAACGGCTCCGGTTGTCGGCGCTCCGTCCCGACGCCGAGTTGCCCAGTATGGACGAGGCGTCTCTTAGCGCCTGAAGGACCGATGAGCACGGCTCCGGACGTGGGTGGGGCCTCATCCGTGTCCCAACCGTTCGGGACGCACACGGCGTCCACGCCCAACCGATCGTGGAATTCTGCTGCTGTCTCTTCGCTTGTTGCAACCACTCGATCTGCGCGCGTTACGACAGTCGACTCGAGCCGTCTGTCTAAGACATCAAGCCCACGGGCGAACTTTGGACGCGCGGGCTCAAAGATCCACCCGTCGCGGAAGTCGGTCACCCAGGCAGCCCCGAGCTTGCGAACGCCGAGTCCAATCAGGTGTGTTGACTCTGGCGGCGACGTAGTCACGACGCAGTGCACATCCCGATCACGGATCTCGCGGCGTGCTGCCCGGAGAGCAAACGGAACCCAGGTCAGGAGATATCCGTCCGGGACGACTACCTTCGTCCACCAGGGGCCTTCCGCGTCGGCGCCACCTGCCGCTGGGAATGGATCGGACCGCCTGAGTGCTCGCCGAAGTGTTGGCGAGGACTCGAGGTCCGCCGGCCGAATGACGCGCGCCATCTCGAGTTGCGCCTGACCACCTGAGAGCCGGCTCGTAATCACAGTAATGTCGAATCCGAGCCGACCCAGAACTGGCTCATCGCACCCCAGCGAACCGCACCGACCGAGCGGGACGGCGGGTACGCATAGGTCACGACGAGGATGCGGTAGGACTCATCGTCGGGTCGGAGACGAAGACAACGAGGCACAAGGGCATTGGGAGCCGGACCAACACATCGCGTCGCCATTCTCGTCGCGTGTCACGATGACGTGCGACGATCGACGACACGCTCGATTCGCTCCGCCGCGAGCCGCACACCGAGCTCGTCGTGGTGGACGACGGATCGACCGACCACGAGACCCTGAAAAAGCTCGATGCACTCGAGGCCGACGGCGTGCGAGTCCTTCGTCAAGAGGACGCTGGTCTCCGCGGCCTGGATGGCGGGACTCTGTGCAACTACCGCTAAATACGTAATGCCCTTCTCCTCCGACGACGTCCTCCTTTCGGGCGCCACCGGCCTCCTGGCGGAGGCCCTCGATGCCGATCCGAAGGCTGGCTTCGCGTGGGGTGACGTGGTGACCTTCAATCTCGCCCACGCGTACCGACCGAGCGCGCCAGTGTTGTGTCCGTGGCTTGTCACCTTCACGAACTGCATCCCTGCGTACTCGCTGTTTCGGCGCGCGACCCTGCTCGAAGTTGGCGGCTGGCAAGACACTCAGGCATCCGAGGATTGGGACCTCTGGATGCGTCTTGCTGCGCACAAGGTTCGCGGTGTGCACATCACGCAGCCGATCTACCTCTATCGCCGCGGACCTGGAGGACGCTTCCAAAACCGCGGCTCGCGACACGAGCCTTTCTACGCGGAGCTTCGCGTGCGCAACCTTGAGCTGTTCCAGCACCGCCCGGCGAACCGTGTGACGTCCAAGGCCCCCGTAGTTCTCAAGGTGCTGATTCCACTCGTCGACAGCCTCCCAGGACTTCCGCGGCTGAAGAAGATTCAGCTCTCCGAGGCACTCACGCTGCTCTTTTGGAGCGGAGGCGTTCGACGAACTCTGCGAATCATCATCCAGGGGATCGGCTTCCGTGCTCGAGTGCTCAACCTTCGGCAGTCGCCGAAGGCGTGACCTTCCTCGAGAACATCGAACGGAGACGCCTCTTCGCGTACCAGGCATGATCGCGGAGACGGTCATCGAGGCTGTTTCGCAGCCTTGTCTCGACATCGTAGGAACGCGAGAACGCGCAGAAGACATACTGATTCGCGTAGCCGACGCCGTAGCGCGAGATGGTAAGCGGCTCCATTCCGATCTCGGCCGCTGCGGCCACCACCGCGTCAACCGGGACGGCCTCGTCGATGATCTGTCGCTCAATGTCTTCCTTCGTCGCGTACAGTCGAGAGGGAAGATTGATCGCAACCACGGCTTCGTTCGACGCCACCTCCCCGACCCGCCCAAAGACCAGGCGTAGCTGATCCCGCGGTAAGTGCTCGACAACGTCGATGAACGTGATCAGGTCGAATGGCCCGTCCGGCAGAGGCTCGTCCGGCAACGCGCACACGAGGAACTCGCAGCGCGCGTGGAGTCGGCGGCAGACCTCGATGCTGCGCGGAGACACGTCGATTCCCACAACCCGAGGTACCGAATTGGCGAGCCATTCCGAAATCAGTCCGATACCGCAGCCGACGTCGAGGGCAGCCTTCGGATTCCGGTCAAGCAGGGGCCGAAGATGCTCGCGGACCCGCCGATGCCGCCGGTTCGGATGTCGCAGGTACGTCAGTTCGTAGTCCACGAATCCGTCATAGAAGTCTGCAACCACCACGGCACCTCCTACGCGCCTCGCCCCGCGCTTCCGTCCGCGCGCGTTGCTCCCTGTCCGATTGGAGCCTGGCCGTGCTCACTGCCGAGCGACCTGTAGATCGAGTCGAGTCGCGCGCCAACCGCCCGGGGAGAGCAGTAGTCACGCAAGGCATCGCTCGCTCCAACCGCAATCGCGCCGTGATCGTCAAGAGCCTCGGCGACAGCGTTGCGAAGGGCCACAGGATCTGCGGGCGGCACGATCCGCGCCCCCAGCGGCCCAATCAGTTCCGCGCATCCGGCAGCGCTCGTCACTACTACGGCAACGCCGCTCGCGAACGCCTCTACAGCCGAGATCGCGAAGGGATCCGCGAGTGTGGGCATGGCAAAAACATCGGATTGCCCAAGTAGCTCCACTATCTCATTCCGTGAGCGAGAGCCGACAAGTGTTACAGGGAGACCATGTGCTTGTTGGGAGAGCGCAGTGCGCTCCGGACCTTCCCCGACAATCGTGAGGGTCACGGTCCTTCCATCGTTTACAAGCAAGCGCACAGCCTCTATCAGGTGATTGAGGCCTTTCCTAGGAATCAAGCTCGAGACCGCAAGGATGTGCCGACCGGGATCTTCCTGCGGGCGTCCGGGTTGTCGGGCGAACGCGTCGATGTCGACGACGTCTGGAACAACGGCATACCGCGCGCGAGGCTCCATCGCACGGAGCCGCCGCTCAAGCAGGGAACTCGCTGCGCAGACGACCGCAGCACGGGGGTAAGTAAACCGGGCAAGACGAACCTCGTACGGCGTGAGCTCGCCGGTGAGATTCGTGGACAGGTTCTCAGTGATGACGACGGGAACTCTGCGTAGACGCCCGGCAAGGACAGCGATCGAACCGGTTCCGAACCAGTGGGCGTGAATGACGTCGACCGGAAACCCTCGGTGCCGGAGTCGGGACAGTGTCCGATCCAGCCTCCACAACTTCTGGGAGGTCTCAATTCGTCCCTTCCTCCGGGGTGTTGGGAAATGCATCATCCGCACCCCTCCATCGAATTCTGGCAGGTCTGGACTGCCGGTAGCCGGTGCGAGCACCGTCACCTCGTTCGCTATAGAGATGGCGCGGGCTAGATCGCGCATGAAGAGTCCAGCAACAGGCCTCTCGGTCGATGGGTAGTAGACGGGCACCAGAAGTACATGAAGCTTCCTCATCAGCGACTAACTGCCCAGGTGACCAAGGCTCGCGGTAGCGCACGCAAGTCCGAGAGCTCCGAATGTGTCGGCACCAGTAACGGAAGGACTCGACGATCGGTCGCGCGTCTGTAGAACCAACACGCAAGGACGAAGCTCGCCAGGTAGGACAAGGTCGAGGCAAGCGCCGCGCCATTGGCGTGCAGCCATGGGATCATCGTCGCGTACATGGCAATCGTCAGCGGTGTCACGATTAGCGCTCCGTACAGCGGGTATGCGGGCTTCCCTCGCCCGACGACCGTCGCGGCGAGGACCGGGAAATACCGATGGCCGCCGCGCCGGGCAGGAGGATCAGGCCGAGGTTGATCGCCGGGCGGTAGTCCGCATCCGAAGACGGGCACAACGAGCAGCTCGAGCGCGGCCGCCATCCCGAGCGTGGTGACGCCGACGATCAGGCTCACGTGACGAAGGCTCTTCGTCTCCACCATCTCCCGGCGGCGCCTCGCCGCCCGCGCTCAGCCGCGCGACGCGCGGGTAGAGCACGGCGGAGAGCGCCCTTGGCAAGAGCAGCAGCAGCGTCGTCGCGCTGACCGCCAGCGCGTACTGACCGACGGCGGCCGCCGATGCGACCGCGGCGAGGATGAACAGGTCGAGCTGGTAGTTCAGAGCTGGAGCGCGATTCGCGCCGTAGCCCTTGATCCCGAACGAGATCGCGCGACGAAGCTGGCCAGGCTCTTCGGTCAGCGCCTGGAGAAGCCGCCGCCGAGCCCAGACGATCGCGCCAACCGCGTGACCAGGGCCGTCGAGCGTCAGTGCCACGACGGCCCCTGCGGCCGAACAGGACGGCGGCGGGGAGGAGACGCCAGGAGCAAGGCCGCCTGGGCGCCGGCATCGACATCGACGCCTCGTAGCGGTCGGTCGCAAGCGCGATCGAAGACACGTATACGAGAGCAAGCGAGAACGGGAACGCGAACAGACGCGACGGCCGTCAGCCAGACCGGAAGACCAGCGAACGCGGACGGGAAGAAAACGCGGGCCGCAATGCCGACGGTGGCTACCAAGCAATCCCCACGAGCGCCGCCATCAGGAGCGAATCGACCGAAGGCCGCGCGCGGCTCCCACTCCCGAGCCGACGAAGTACGACGATGCCCTGGTCGACGCCGAGCGTCGTCAGGGCGACGAAGAGTCGCTACGAGCGAGACTGCGATCGAGTAGGCGCCCCAGTCGTGTGGGCCGAGGACCCGGGCGAGCACGATCGTCGTGATCCCTCCCGCGATCGTGACCCAGATCTGGCTCGCGGCCGACATGACCGACGCCGCCGGTAAGCGGGCGCGGAGGGGCTTCAGCTCGGAGACGGCAGACAGTCGCGTTCAATTTGCGTCCATCCGCTGGGTACAGCGCCACATTCGGAAGCGTAGGCGCTGCTGAGGCGGGGCAGCCGGCGCACGTACCGAGTCTGCTCGGCGCGTGGAGCCCGCGCCAGCCGTGGGACCGGCGACGACCCCTCGTACGGGTGAGTACTCCCTCCGCCGACTGGGTCACACTTCGCTTGTGGAAGGGGAGGCCGGTTCCGTGCTGGGCGAGGCTGAGCCTCGCGAGCTCCCCACGCTACGCGCGGGCGTTAAGCGGTGGAGGCAAGCGGGCCTGGCCGCCGTACGTTCGCATCCTCGGCTCTCCGTAACTGGGGCGCTCATCGGGCTCGTTGTAGCCTCCACCCTCGTCCGCGTCGTCCTCGTCGGTCGGATCAGCGGTGTCTGGATCAGGTTGGACGAGCTCGGTTATGAGGAGATGGCGCGGAGCTTTGCTCACACTGGGCATTTCTCGGTCCTCGGCAAGAGCGGCCTGGCCTACTCGCCCCTCTATCCAATCGTCCTCTCCCCGGTCTACGCGCTGACCTCTTCCCTGCAGACCGCCTACGAGTGGGCAAAGGTCGAGAACGCTGTGCTCCTCTCGCTCTCGGTCTTCCCGATATACGCGATCGCTCGCTCCGTGCTGTCGCGCGGCCGCTCGGTGGGAGTCGCCGCGGTCTCTCTCGTCGCGCCGCTGATGCTCTACAGCGGTTTCGAAATGAGCGAGAGCCTCGCCTATCCCCTCTGCCTCGTCGCGATCTGGGCGATGCTGCGGGCTGTCCGCCGGCCAACGGTGGGGAACGACGCGTTGCTGCTTGTTGCAATCGCGCTCGCCTCGGCGGCGAGGCTTCAGCTCGTCGTGCTGCTGCCGGCAGCCCTGACGGCTGTCGTGCTCGTCCCGATGCTCCGCCCTTCCGGTGAACGGACTCGCACCCGCGCCGTTCTCCGTGCGGTCTTGGAGCACTGGCTTCTGTTCGGGGTCGTGGGCGCCGCGCTTCTGGCCGTCTTCGTCCGCAGAGCGATGAATGGTGGCGCGCTCCCGCTCGCGGGCCGCTACTCGAATGTCGGCAGCGCGCACGCAAGCCCAGTGCGGGTGTTCGAGCTCTTCTTCCAGCACCTCGGCGGGCTCGATTGGGCGGTCGGCGTGATTCCATTTGCAGCCGCGCTGCTGGGCTGCTACGTCCTCGTCCGTGCCGGCTTCCCGCGCCGGGCGCTGATTTTCGCATCGGTCGCCGTAGCGTCGGTCTTCTGGCTCCTGCTCGAGGTCGCCTTCGACGCAGCCGCCTTCGATGCCACCAGCGCCAGAGGAGGCTCGGTCTTGACGGACCCGCCCAGAATCCACGAGCGCTACCTGATCTACCTCATGCCGCTCTTCCTCGTCGCCCTCGTCGGAGCACTGCCGCTCTTCCGGAGCGGCAAGGTCGCCACCCGCCGCCACCTCGTGATCGCAGCCGTCGTCACGTTGCTTCCCGCGCTGATCCCGTTCGGCACGGTTATGAACAACACGACTGCATCCGACTCCTTCTCGTTGCAGCCGTTCGGCACGACCGCCCACGGGTTCATCGTTGCGGCCCCGCACGCGACGACGGCAGCTCTCGGTCTCTCGGCGATCCTTGCGTTCTGTTATTTCCGCGCTGCCGTGCGTCCGCTGCCGTCGCTCGTGATCACAGTGACCGTGCTCGTATTCCTCGGACTGTCGTTCCTCGAGTTGAGCAGACAGACGACTCCGCTCGCTCGCGCAGCCGTAGGGCTGCCCTCGCATAACGATTGGGTCGATCGAGCGACCGCGGGCCGTGGCGAAGTCGCATTCGTAAGCGGCGATCGGCCGTCCCAGATCACGATCCTGGACACTGCCTTCTGGAACACGTCGATCGCCCGCGTCTACTACACGTGCTCCAGGTCGCTCGGGGCGAGCTTCGGCGAGGAACAGCTCAGTCGGCGCGATCCGGACGCCGTACGCAGTCGTGCCCGCCGACTTCCACATTCCCGGCCGCGTACTCGTTCGCGACAGGCCGGGACGACTTGTCCTCATCGCGCCGCACGACGGCACGTTGACCCTCCCGCGCGCCGACCGCCGGCGCTGCACGAGCTGACGCTCAGCCGTCGCCGCGCCCGCGACGGCGGAGGCCGATCAGCGAGAGCAGGAACGACGTGAAGAAGACCTGCACGCCGACGATGAGCAACGTGGCGGAGAGGATCGTGATGCTCTCCTCGGCAAGGCTGCCGAGACCGCCGGCGATCCAGTGACCGACGATGACAGCGCCGAGTCCGACACCGGCGATCATGAGAGCGAGGCCCAGAACGAGCCCGTGCTCGAGCTTGACGCGACTGCCCACCCAATCGAACGACGGGTCGTGGTCGCCGAGCTGGTACACCGCGTACGAGCGACCACATAGGCCGAAGCCGACGAGCTGCGTGCCGACGATGACGAGTAGCGAGCCGCCGATCAGCGTGTGGACAAGGAATGTGTGCCCGAAGAGCGAGGCATGCGCGAACACGAGCGTCATCAGCACCGCCCCGATCGCGCCGACGAAAGCCCCGGGAAAGAGGAAGAGGAAGTTCGGGTGGTAGACGAGCATGAGGCGCAGGTGACGCCAGCCGTCCCTGAAGGGCGAGAGTTTCGACTCTCCCTCCCGTGGATGGAGCGCGATCGGTAGCTCCCGGATCTCGAGCCCGCTGCGAGCCGCCCGGATCACCATCTCCGACGCGAGTTCCATCCCGGTCGCCTGTAGGGCAAGTACCGGAAGCACGTCACGACGCAGCGCGCGCATGCCGCAGTGCGCGTCGCGAACCGGGGTCCGGAAGAGCAAGTTGAGGAATCCCGAGAGAACCGGGTTGCCGATCCGGCTCAGCGTCGACATCGCTCCCGGCTCGACGGCCTGCATCCGGTTCCCCATGACGAGATCGGCGCCGCCGTCGAGCTCGCGGACGAAGCGCGGGATCTCCTCGAAGTCGTAGGTCAGATCGGCGTCGATCATCACGATGTAGTCGCCCCGCGCCTCCGCGAAGCCGGCGAGGTAGGCGCTGCCGTAGCCGCGCCGCGGCTCGTCCACGACCCGGGCGCCGGCGAGTTGGGCGAGGACGCCGCTGCCGTCGTCGGAGCCGTTGTCGACGACGAGCACCTCGCCGTCGAGACCGTGCTCGTCGAGGACGCGCTGCGCCGCGCTCACGCACTGGCCGATGCTCTCGGCCTCGTTCAGGCAGGGGATGACAACCGATACGCGGACCGCATCCGCGCGCCAGCGCCGCATGCCGCTGCGTAAGGACGCGAACCGCCACACTCGACACTTAAGGGCGGGTCGGGCTGCGCCACACCCCCCGACCGGCTGAGGTCCTCCCGCCCTTTGCTCAGTAGCTCAACGGCGCCGGATCGGCAGCCTTACGCCGTCCCAGGTGCAGAGCTCGGGCCAAAGCCTGAGGCTGCCAGTTCCAGTACGCGACCGCGCACACTGCCGCGACGGCGGCGAGAACGTGCACCACTTGGGCTGGTGACCCGGCCGCATTGGCGGAAGCGCCCCAGATGAGAAGCGGCGCGGCCCAGGCAAGACCGAACTGCCGCCGGTAGAGAGCGACGACGACGAGCAGTAGCGAGACATAGTGCATCTCGAGCAGCGGCGACAGCACGAGGATGGCGACAATCGCCAGCGCGAACGCGTCCCGATCGCGCCCCCGTCTGCCGGCAAGGACGACAACCGCGAGAACACCTGCCCCTATCAGCGTCTCCAAGGCAACGTCCACGGTCCAACTCGACAACACTGAATGGAGCAGCGCCGCGATCGAATAGCCGCCCGGTCCTTCCCTGGTCGAGACCTTCGACATGAGGTGCGGGTATCCGCGCAGCCCCGCGAACCCGATGCCGGCCCACGGCAAGAAGAGCAGCACCACCGAAGATGCGGCAGCGACCGCGGCCGTTCGGTACCTGCGGGTGGCCACGAGCCAGAGGAGTACGGGCCAGAAGAAGAGCTTCAGCGCGATGACGAGGCCACACACCAGCCCGGCGACCACCTTCCGGTCGCGGTAGCGCCAGACCAGCGCCAGCCCGACCAGCAGCGGCAGCGTCACGTTCGCGGTCTGGATGCCGATAATGGTCGGCCACCAGAGGAACGCGATCGCATAGCAGCGCCAGTCGCGAACTTCGAGTAGCAGCAGCGTCGCAGGCACCGCCGCAGCGACGAGCACAACCGCGATCACGTCGGCGACGACGGTCGGAAGCAGCGTGAACGGAACGAACAGGTACGCGCTGAGCGGCGGATAGATGAAGGGCTCACTGGCGAGCGCCTTGGCGGAGAGGCCGCCGTAGGGAGACGCTCCGTGCAAGACCGCATGCGCGGCATGGAGGTACGCGTAGTGGAAGTCGAGCGCGAAGTCGCCGCGGAGCGCTGCGAACACCAAAACCCAAAGAGGCGCCACGACCGCCCAGAACGCAAGTCCATGAGTCAGCGCATTTTTCAGCGGATCGTTCGGACCGTGCGTCGTGGCGGCGTCTGTATCCACAGCCGGACGCTATATCGGCCGAGGTGGCGCGTCTGCGCCCGAACGAGCTAACCCGGCCAGCCGTTCGGTGAGGGGCCGTGGCGAGTTCCGCCGCACGGTCTGGATCGCCACGAGCGCGATCACCGCAAGCACGAGGACGATTCGCCAGACGGCACCAAGAGATTCCGGGTGCGGCGTCGCCCACAGCACGAGCGGCAGTAGCCACAGCGGCGCAAGTCGCGGGCGCGCGAGAGCGATCGGTGCGAGCAAGAGGACGAGGTAGTGGTTCCAAAGGATCGGCGTCGCGACCAACGCGGAAACGATCGCGGCGGAGAAGACGACCTCGTCGCCGCGGCGGCGAAGCAGCACGAGCACGGCGATTGCGGCGACGCCGACAGCGCCGGCCACGAGCTCGCTCGTCGAGGCCGGCACATTGAGGGAAATAGAGAGGCTCTGCACTGAGTACGACTTCCACCGCTGCACGTCGTTGAGCAGCCGGACCGTCTGCGGGTAGCGGCGCATGCCGTTCGCGTCGATGCTCGCCCAAAGCGCGAGGGTCGCGGCGATCGTCGCGAGGGATGCCGCGAACGCGCGGAAGCGACGGGTGACGAGCATCCACACGAGAACCGGCCAGAGAAAGAGCTTCGCCGCGACGGCAAGCGCGAGCGGCACCCCGGCGACGGTGTTGTCCCGGTAGCGCCACCCGAGCGCGCACAGCAGGAGAAGGACGGGGCCGATCGAGCCCACGCCGAGCGCTCCGATCACGGAAACCCCGAGCAGCGAGGCCCCGTAGCAGCGCCAGTCGCGGACGCCGAAGAGCCACAGCGAAGCGAGCACTGCCGCCACCGACAGCACCAGGAAGGCAGTCGCCGCAACCTTCTCGGGCGCCTCCGCGAAGGGGATGAACGGCAGCGCGAACGGAGTCGGGTACACGAAGCGGTCGTTCGCGGCGAGAAGCTTGAGGGTCGGATGTACATACGGGCTGCGGCCGTGGAGGACTGCCTGCCCCGCACGGCGAAAGATCGCGAAGTCTCCGCCGCCACCGTGGCCGTACACGAACCACCCCAGCCAAAGAAGGACGATCGCAGGCACTTGCCCGAACACGCCGAGCTCCAAGGGATGCCGAAAGCGACGCAGCGCGCCAATCACGCGTTTCATCGTCCTGCGTGAGCTCCGCCGAGGCACTAGACGATCTCGCGGAAGGCGCCTAGCCGATGGAGGCTTGCGAGATCAGCCAGGCTCGACTTCGATGCGACCGATGAACAGCACCCAGGCGACGGCCGACCGGCCGGTCAGCGGCAGATTCGCAAGCCTGCTCGAGGAGAACGGCCTCATCGTCATCGTCCTGGGGGCGTTTGCGATCGTGTTCGTCCTCTCCCTTCACAAGCAGCTCGTCGTGGACGGCTGGATGGCAATCGTCTCGGGCCGCTGGATCGTCCAGCACGGCCTTCCCTCGCACGACGCGCTCACCGTCTTTGCGCACGGACACCGCTGGATCGACCAGCAGTGGCTCGCGCAGCTAGGGCTCTACGGGCTATGGCACCTCGGCGGCGTGAAGCTCGCGCTGTTCGTTCACGCGGTGCTGGTGACCGGCGGACTTGCGGGCGCAGCAGTGTTCGCGCGCACCCGCGGGGCGTCGGCGCGCTCGGTGACCTGGATCGCCATCCCGGTTCTGATCGCCTACTACCCGGTCGCGTCCGTGATGCGTCCACAGTCGTTCGCCTTCCCGCTGTTCGCAGCCGTGCTGTGGCTCGTGCTCGCCGACGCGCGGCAACCGTCGCGCCGCGTCTTCTGGACCCTGCCGCTGCTCGTTCTTTGGACCAACCTCCACGGCTCGGTCGTGCTCGGGGCGATGCTCGTCTCTCTCGACGGCCTCGTCGGCATGGTTCAGCAACGGCGACCGAGCGGACGCGGCCTTGCGCTCCTAATCGCGCCCTGGGCCTGCGTGTTCGCCTCGCCGTACGGTCCTCATCTCCCCGCGTACTACGAGAAGATCCTCGTGGGCGGCGACTTCAAGCAGTTCGTGACGGAGTGGAGGCCGACGACGCTCACCGCGCAGACGGCGGCCGTCTACCTGCTCGTGCTCGGCGGGCTCTGGCTGCTCGGCCGGGCGGGCCGCAACGTACCGCTGCTCGACCAGCTCGCATTCGTGCTCGCCTCGGTGCTCGCGTTCGAGGCGGTGCGGAACACCGCGTGGATCGGGCTCGTCGCGCTCGCGGTGCTTCCGCCGCTCGTCGACCGGTTGCGCGGTGCTCCGGCTGAAGAGCCGGCGCGCATGAACCGGATCCTCTCCGTGACGATCCTCGCCACGCTCCTCATCGCGGTCGCCGGAGTGGCGGCGAAGTCGACAAGCTGGTTCACGAGCGGGTTCCCGACTGCGGCGGCGAAGGCCGCAGCGTCCGCGGCGGGGTCACACGGACGCGTGTACGCCTCGAGCCCCTACGCCGACTGGCTGCTCTGGAGTCGGCCCGAGCTCTCCGGCCGGGTCGCGTACGACGCCCGGTTCGAGCTTCTTTCGCAGACAGAGCTCCAGCGAATCGCGCGTTTCCAGGCCCGAGTCGGCAACTGGCTGCCGACCGCGCGCGGCTTCAACGTCTTCGTGCTCGACCCTCGCACCGACCACGCTCTCGAGCGGTCGCTCCGCCGCGCCTTGCCGGCGCGGGTGGTCTTCAGCTCGCCGCAGGTCGTGGTGCTGCGCCGGCGCCGCTGAGTGCCGGTTTTTCGGACCTGAACAGAGTCCGTACGGCAACGACAGCCAGGACGGCGAGGGCCAGAACGATCCGCCATGTCTCTCCATGCGAGTTGCTCGACGGCGTCAGCCAGAGCAGCAGCGGCAGGAACCAGAGACCCGACAGCCGCGGACGGTAGAAGGCGATCGGCACGAAGAGCAGCAGGAGGTAGTGCATCCAGAGAAGAGGCGTCGTCACGAGCGAGGCCACGACTGCCACGGCGAAGGCACGACGGTCACCATCCGCACCCCGGGCCGACCACCAGATGGCGACGACCGCTGCCAGCGAGAGCACGACCGTCACGGCCGTCTCCGCACTTCCGCTCAGACCGAAGAGCCCGACCAGCGAGTAGCTCACAGGCACCTCGACCTTCTCGAGCACGTGCAGGATCGTCGGGTAACTGCGGAGCCCCGCGAAGCCGATCACCGCCCAGCCTCCGACAAGAAGGATGAGTCCGGCGCCGGCGCAGATGATCGCGGCCCGCCATCGCCTCGTGACCAGGAGCCAGACCCCGAGCGGCCAGAGGAAGAGCTTGAGAAGCGCAGTAAGGGCAGTGGCCACGCCCGCCACGACCGGGTTGTCGCGGTAGCGCCAGCAGACCGCCGTGCCCAGGAGAAGAAATGACGTGAGGGTGCCGAGGGCGACCGAATTGATGGCCGGCGCAGAGATGAGCGCAATGCCGTAGCAGCGCCAGTCCTGGACGCGCATTACGCGGAGCGCGACAAGGATGGCGATGAGGCCGAGCGCGAACATCAAGGCGCGGGACGGCCCCGAAGGCACGGCCGCGAACGGAGCGAAGAGCAGGGCGGCGACCGGCGGATAGACGAACCGGTCGAAGTGAAGGTACGCGGACGGGTTCGGGGCAACGTACGGAGAGTGGCCGTGAACGACTTTCAGGGCGGCCGTCCGGAAGATCCCGAAGTCTTCGAGGGCCACCTGGACATGCAGCTCCTCCCAGGCCGCGAACGCGATACCGATCGCCGGCACGACGATGAAGCAGGCGAACTCCCACGGCTGCGCCAACGAGCGCAGGCGGTCGCCGAAAGCGTCTAGCCGGTGCACGAGTCGAATTGAAGCGATCCGCAGCGGGCCGCGCCGCCGACCAAGGGCCGGTTCAGACCCACCAATCAGGCGTAGACCGGGCCGGGAGGCAGAGCCGAACGGACTGGAACAGCCACCCGTCCAGCCGTTTTCAACGCGAGCCTGTCCGCGGCTATCACCAGAGTCAACGTCTCGAACAGGAGTGCACTTTGATCAACCAACTGGTCGTGCGCGCGCTTTTGCGCCTGCGGTACAGCGAAGAGGGACAGACGCTTGTCGAATACGCGCTCATCCTCGTCCTCGTCTCGACGGCGGCATTCACGCTCCTGTCGGCGATCGGCGGCTTCCCCACCTCTGTCTTCAGCAAGGTCAATGCGGATTTCTAGTCGGGACGAAGGACCTGACCGGACCCAGCCTTCCAGCGGAAGCATCTGCGAGTTCGGCGGTCTATCAGTCCAATAGGCCACGAATCCGTGGCCTGAATCGAGCGGGATCCCACGGTCCGGCGTCGGATGCAGGCACGTGGGAGCCCGAAAGGAGGCACCAAGTGGAGAGGGCGAAGCAGATCCCTATGCGGATGTACCTCGCGCTCACGGCTCTTCGCAACGGCGAAGAGGGTCAGGCGATGGTGGAGTACGCGCTCATTCTGGCGCTCGTCTCCGTCGCGGCTGTGGCCATCCTGAGCACGCTCGGTCATTCGGTCTCGTCGATCTTCAACGAGATCAACAACGACCTCTAAACCAGGTCGAAGAAGGAAGGACGTTCGCGTGGCCAAGGGAGCTCTCAGGGGTCGCCCGGTGATCGGACCGGCTCTCGAGCGGCGCCCTCGGCCGCGCGGGCGGCCACGCGCGCTTCGGCGCGACGAGCGCGGAACGGCGCTCGTCGAGTTCGCGCTGATTGCGCCGCTTCTCTTCCTGCTGCTCTTCGGGATCATCGATTTCGGTCGCGCACTCGACTACTACAACCAGGTCACCCAGCTGGCCGGGCAAGGGGCTCGAGCCGCGGTGGTCAACCGAAATCCGGATGGCACCGCGATTACGAGTGGCTTCTCGCTTCAGAACCAGCTCGCGACGCAGTACACCGCGCAGCCCGAGTTGAAGAACGGAGAAGTCGTTTGCATCACGCAGCTACCGACTGAAGGTCGGCGATCCGGTAACCGTCACGGTCAGCTACCACTTCAAGTTCCTCCCGCTTGTCGGCCTGGCTGGAGGTGCCCTCGGTGGTCTCAATTTGAGCTCGACGCAGACCGAGCGCGCCGAAGTCGTGCCGCCGAGCGGCGTGAACTACGCCGCTGTCAACCAGCACGACAACACCAACGGCTGCTGATGTGTGCGCGGACCTTCATCCCGGCCAAACGTGCGACGAGCGCGGCGCGGCGATGGTCCTCGTTGCGGTGACGCTTCCGGTCCTCATCCTCTTCGTCGCGTTCGGGGTCGAGGTCGGGCACTGGTTCGACTACAGCCGCAACCTGCAAAATCGCGCGGACGCCGCCGCGATGGCAGCTGCAGTGGCGTACGGGGAGACCTGCTTCAACAGCCCCACGAGCCACCCAGACCAATGCGATCGCGCAGGTCGCTCAGCAGTACGCAGGCCCGCCGGCCGGAACGCCCGGCGTAAATCTCCCGCCCCCGGCGTACCTGGGGCCGTACACAGAACCAGCCGAACCTGACGAAGGGGACGCCGCAGAACTTCCACATGCTCCTGAACTCGATGCAGTACTGGCCTACCGGCGTGAACTACGACATGGGGACCGCCGGACACACCGACACCACGGCCCTCTGCAGCTCGCGGGACGAGGACGGAAACGTCGGCGCGATGGTCGACGTGCGTCTCACGCAGGCGCACCTCGGACTCTTCTTCCCACTGTTCGGGTTCCAGCCCACGATCAGCGCCCACGCGCGCGCCGCGCTCGAGGGTGAGGCGAGCACGAATGCAGCTCCGATCGCTGTCGGAGATACCGGCCAAATCCCCTGTGTCTCCGCCCGCCTGGTCAACGCCACCACGAACACGCTGATCCAGACGGTCACGCTCACGAAGAAGCCGCCGGACCCCCTCAATCCCACGGCGCCGGTCGAGTGGAACAACACGGCCGCACCCGCCTCTTTAACGATGCCGGCTTCCGACAACGTCTACGTCCAGCCGTTCCTCAGCGACTGCAACGGCAACGGCGTGATCTACGACGACGGCCCGAGCCCGAACCCGGGCCCCACGGGCCTGTTGATGATCAACAACCGTCCGGCGACCAATCCGACGGTGGCGAACGGCAGCCCGCCTCAGCTCAATGCCACCGGCGTGTACGCGACCAGCAACACGACCGCATGTTCGCCGCCACTAAACACGAATGGGACGCAGTACTTCAGCAGTGGCATCACCAACGGTTGCTCGATCTCGGTCAACGCGGGCGTGACGTTCGCGGGCAACGTCGGGAACGGAGGGCAGAACGTCTTCGTCCGCCTGCGCACGTACGACCCCGTAGCCGGCGCCTGGGTGCTCGGCCCGCAGACGACCCTCAAGAGACCGGGAACGGCAGGCTGTCCCAACAACAATCCGCTGCCTCCTGCCTGGTGCGGGGATCCCACGATCGACGACCAGAGCGGCAACACCCAGCTCGTGATCGATTGGAAGCAGACCAGCGACACGATCAACGGGACCAGCTGCCAGGGGAACCCGACCCCAGCTGTCTGCCAGGGCAGCTTCGGCGTCCAGGCGCAGTCGTTCGGCGCCTGCAACGGCTGCTACCCAGCCCGACGATTCGGGCCCGATTGTCTTCTCGCAGATCAGTGAGCCCGGCGTCGGCAACGATTCGAACAGCCTCGCCGGGGGCTCGACGCACAACCTGGTGTTCACGTTCAGGCTCTCCGGCCTCAACACGGCCGCACCCGCGGACCCGCCGACCGTCCTGCGCTTCGCGAACTCGACCAACCATCAGACCGGGCTCGTCGACTGCGGGCAGGGCAACTCGAGGGAACAACGACGCTCAGGTCGTCTACTACGGCTGCGGCCCCGGCAATCCGCTGGTCGCCCGGAATGAATCCGCTCTTCGTCTATTCGCGCCCGCCCGGCAGCGACTGCAGTCCGGCGACCGACGGCAACACGACGGGTTGGCCGAACGGCAACAACCAGGACTGCGTCCAGACGACTCCGGGCCAGCGCCGCAACATAATCATCTGCGCGCTCGTCGACAGGATCGTCAACAACCCGTTCGGCACCGGCTGCACCGGCGGAAATGCCACAGGAACGTGCCCGGACAACAACTGGTCGAAGATCGATGGGTCGAAGAACATCTTGCCGGGCGACCCGCGCGCGGTCCAGATGATCGTCACCTCGACCGCCGACTTCGCTTCAGGCGCGGGAGCTCCGCAGTCCTGGCTCCCGATCCGGAAGTTCGCGACGTTCTACGTCACCGGCTGGGACAACAGCATCAAGCCGCAATGCCCAGGCAGTCCAGGCCATCCAGGCAACGAGGCATATCCCGGAACGCACAAGAACAACTCGGACAACGGCGCCGTCTGGGGCCACTGGATCAATTACGAAGACACGGCCGGAACGCCCAACGGACAGCTCTGCGCCGCCGGCGCCACGCCGACCAACTGCGTCCCTGCACTGACACGCTAGTAGGAGGAAGAAGAAGTGGAGAACATCACATCGAGCAAGCTGTTCACGACGCGGCAGGGCACGATCTTGCTCGGCGTGATCGCAGCGATCATCGCGGCCATCGCGCTGATCGTGTACCTCAACCACTACCGGAGCAGCGTCAGCCCTCCGCCTGTGAGCGTGCTGGTGGCCAAGAAGGCGATCCCGCAAGGGACGTCGGGGGACGTCCTCGCGAAGGCGACCAGCTTCTACGAGGTGACGCAGCTTCCAAAGGACCAGGTCAAGAGCGGCGCGATCACGGATTCGGCCACGCTCGCCGGCCAGGTTGCGCTGACCGACATCAACCCCAACTCAGCAGCTGACGGCTGACCAGTTCGGCGCAGCATCGGGCGTCCAGTACAAGCTCGGTCCCAACCAGCGGGCCGTCGTCGTCGACCTCGGCTCGCCACAGGCTGTCGGCGGCCAGATCGGCACCGGCAGCCACGTCGACGTCTGGGTGACCAGCGCCGCTCAGGGCGGCGGGCGGCGTCTCGAGGCCGATCGCCAAGCTGCTGTTCCAGGACATGTACGTGCTGGGGTTCAACGGCACGAACGTCACCCTCAGAGCGACGCCGACCCAGTCGGGACAGCTGATCTTCGCGTCGTCGAACGACTCGATCTGGCTCGTGCTGCGGCCGACCATCGGCACGACTCCCAAGCCGCCGGTCATCGGCGCCAGCCAAGTGACGGGAGGCTGAGGATGGCTGACACGATTCGGACCCTCGTCATCCTCGCCGAGCAGGCCGACCGGCAGCTCGCCGAGACCGCACTCGAGAACGAGCCGTCGCTCGAGGTCGTCGGGTACGCCGACTATCTCGAGGACTGGCGCCAGTTCCTCGAGCAGCCCGGCGACGTCGTCGTCGTCGGTTGCTACGGGCACGACGACGGCGTGACGGAGATTGTCGACCATGCCGTGAAGCACCGGCCCGACCGGCCGGTCGTCGTCATGAGCGAGGCCTCACCCAACGGCTTCCTCAGGCAGGCGTTCGAAGCGGGCGCCGACGACGTGATCACGCTTCCGCAGTCGCCGGAGCAAGTCGCCTTCACACTCGAGAAGGTCATCGCGAGAAAGAAGGGACTTGCGATTCCCGGTAAGGCGGCTGCCCCGATCATCGCCGTCCTCGGACCGAAGGGCGGCACCGGGAAGACGCTCATCGCGACGAATCTCGCGGTCGCGCTCGCCCAGCGCGACGCGAACGTCGTCCTGGTCGACCTCGACCTCCAGTTCGGCGACATCGGCCTCGCCCTCGGGCTCTCGCCCGAGCGGACGATGTACGACCTGATGAAGGCCGGCCCGCCGTTCGACCACGAGAAGCTCGACCGGCACCTGATCGCGCCACTCCTCCGGGGTCAAGGTACTGATCGCGCCGACGCGGCCCGACCAGGCGAGCGCCGTCTCGATCGACTTCCTGCGCGACATCTACGCCTCGCTCAGGACGATGTGCGACGCGGTGATCGTCGACACCCCGCCCGGCTTCACGCCCGAGGTGATCGCGACGATCGACGTCTCGTCCGAGATCTGCATGGTCGGGATGCTCGACTCGCTCTCGCTGAAGAACACGAAGCTCGGCCTCGAGACGCTCGACCTCATGGGATACGACACCGATCACGTCTCGCTCGTGCTCAACCGGGCCGACTCTCGGGTTGGCATCACGCCCGACGACGTCTCGACGATCGTCGGCCGTGGGCCGGACGTCTCGGTCCCGAGCGACCGCGAGATCCCGCGCTCCGTCAACGAGGGAACCCCGATCGTGGCGCTCGAGGCCGAGCTCGGGCGCGGCGAAGGCCTTCCGGAGCCTGGCCGACCGCTACGCGAAGACGCCGGCCCCCAAGCCGGCGCCTCTGCAGAGCTCACCCACCGGCGTCCGGGCACTGATCGGGAGGAGACGCTAGATGGAACTGCACGAGCGCCTCAACACCTCGAAGCCGATCTCGGGAGCGAACGACCCGTTCGCCGAGGTCAAGAGCCGCGTCCACTTCACGGTCATCGGCGACCTCGGGCCGCAGCTCTACAACGTCAGCATGGACCCGGAGGACCTCCGCGAGCGGGTGCTCGCGGACGTCCGCGACCAGCTCGCCCAGGAGACGGGGATCTCGCGCGACGACCGGCAGCGGATCGCGCTCGAGGTCACCGACGACATCCTCGGCCACGGCCCGCTCGAGCGGCTCCTCGCCGACGAGACGCGTGACCGAGATCATGGTCAACGGCCCCTACGACATCTGGATCGAGCGCGGCGGCCGGCTCTCCCCGACGCGACGTCGTGTTCAACGACGAGTCGCACCTGCGCCGGATCATCAACAAGATGGTCGCCCAGGTCGGACGCCGCATCGACGAGTCGTCGCCGATGGTCGACGCGCGCCTGCCCGACGGCAGCCGCGTCAACGCCGTCATCCCGCCGCTCTCGCTCAGCGGTCCGCTGATCACGATCCGCAAGTTCAGCCGCAAGCGGCTGACGCTCGACGACATGATCAAGCTCGGCACGCTGAGCCAGGAGACGGTCGAGTTCCTCCAGCGCTGCATCAAGGCCCAGCTCAACATGCTCATCTCGGGCGGAACCGGCTCGGGCAAGACGACGCTGCTGAACGCGCTCTCGACCGCGATCCCGAACGAGGAGCGGATCGTCACCATCGAGGACGCGGCCGAGCTCCGGCTGAACCAGGATCACGTGCTGCGGCTCGAGTCGCGTCCCAAGGACCTCGCGGGCGAGAACGAGATCCCGATTCGCGACGCTCGTGCGGAACTCACTGCGCATGCGGCCCGACCGGATCATCGTCGGCGAGGTTCGCGGCGCCGAGGCGCTCGACATGCTCCAGGCGATGAACACCGGCCACGACGGCTCGCTCTCGACGATCCACTCGAACACTCCGCGTGACGCGCTCGCCCGCGTCGAGACGATGGTGCTGATGGCCGGCTACGACCTGCCGGTGCGCGCGATCCGCGAGCAGGTCTCCTCGGCGCTCGAGTGCATCATCCACCTCGAGCGGCTCGAGGACGGCTCCCGCCGCGTCACCTCGGTCACCGAGGTGCAGGGGATGGAGACCGACGTGATCACGCTCCAGGAGCTGTTCAAGTTCCAGATCGACGAGGTGACGCGGGACGGCACGATCGTGGGCGGTCTCCGGGCCACCGGTCTGCGGCCGGCCTTCCTCGAGAAGTTCGAGAAGCGCGGCATCGCGCTGCCGCTCGGGCTCTTCCAGGGGCGCGAGCCCGATCTCGGGGCGGCGGCTGCCGTGGGGACGGCGGTCGGTGAAGCGACTCCCGCTCATCGTTTCGCTCGTCCTCGTCGTCGGCGTCCTCGCCGGAACGGCCATGGGAGCGGGGTCGTCGTCGGGCAAGCCGACCCTGATCGAGGCAAAGGGTCCTGCCTTCCCTGTGCGGAGCTACGTACTCAAGCTGCCGAGCAGCCAACGGCTGACCCCGAACGAGGTCACGGTGACCGAGAACGGCGACGGCGTCCTCCATAAGACGGTCGTCCCAGCGAGCCAGACCTCGGGGAAGACGTTCGGGGTCGTGCTCGTGGGCGACACGAGCTACAGCATGACCGGAGCACCTCTCGCCGCTGCTCTTGCCGCCGAGCAGGCGTTCGCAGCTCGGCGGAATGCGAAGGAGCAGCTCGGCGCGATCAACTTCAACCACACGACCGACGGTCGTGCTCCCGCTCACGGACTCCGCTTCCAAGATTCACGACGCGCTCATCAAGACCCCCAAGATCGACACGGGCACGTTCATCTACGACGCGGTAGCGCAAGGCCGAGGCGATGCTCAAGGACGCCAACATCAGCTCCGGCTCGATCGTCGTCCTCTCGGACGGCGCCAACACCGGCGGAACACATGACCTAGCCGGGGTTACAAAGGCCGCACGGGCAGCACACATCCAGATCTACACGATCGGGCTCGAGGACCAGACGTACAAGCCTGGCACCCTCAAGGCGCTCGCAGCGGCCGGCCACGGCGAGTATGCCGAGGCCCAGGCGCAAGACCTGGCGCCGCTCTTCGACCAGCTGAGCCAGAAGATCTCGGGCGAATACCTGCTCCAGTACACGTCGCCGTCGGGTCCGGACAAACCTGTTCGTGTGAAGGTGCAGGTGAGTGGAGTCGGCACCGCGTGGACGGCCTACCGGACACCAGCGCTCACGGTCAACACCACCGCGCCTCCGCCCTACGAGCCGTCGATCGGAGCCCGCATCGAGAGCTCCTGGATCACGATGATCCTGCTCGCGCTCCTCGGAGCCGGGGTCATCGCCTTCCTCGTGATCGCGCTCCTGCAACCGAAACGAAGCACACTGCCTGCGCGCATGGCGGAGTTCGTTTCGATCCGCGGCCTACAGAAAGACAAGGGCGAAGGCGCCGCGGCGACGGACGATGACGAGCCCGAGCGGAACGACTTGTGGACTCGGTTCGAGGAGACGCTCGAAATCGCCGAGATCAAAATAGAGCCCGAGTGGATCGTGGCCGGAACCGTCGCCGCGACAGGGCTGACGTTCCTGCTCATCTATGTGGCGACAGGCTCGGCGTGGTGGGCGCTCTTGGCGTTCGTCATCCCATACCTCTCTCGCGAGTGGGTGCTTCGGACACTGGCTCGACGGCGCAACAAGTTCGCCGAGCAGCTTCCCGACGCCCTGCAGGTGATCGGGTCTGCGCTCCGCTCAGGGCACAGCTTCGCCGGAGCTCTGGCCGTCGTCGTGGAGAGCGCGTCCGAGCCGATGAAGAGCGAGATGCAGCGCGTCGTCGCCGACGAGCAGCTCGGCGTCCCGATCCAGGACTCGCTCAACGTCGTCGCCCAGCGCATGGCCAGCCGCGATGTGGAGCAACTGGCGCTCGTAGCGCAGCTGCAGCGTGAGGCCGGCGGCGACGCCGCCGAGGTGATCGACACGCGTGGCTGCGACAGTTCGGGAGCGTTTCGACCTGAAGCGGCTGATCCAGACTCTGACCATGCAGGGGCGTATGTCGCGCTGGATCGTGACGGCGCTGCCCATCTTCGTGGTCGTCGTGGTCTATCTCGAGAACCCGAGCTACTTCCACCCGCTCGACGTCCACGCTGTTCGGAAGGATCGTCCTCATTTTGGCCGCTGCCTGGGCCGTAGCCGGGTCGTTCGTAATCAAGCGGATCGTCGAGATCGAGGTCTGAGGTGCTGACGTGATCATCTTCCTGCTCATCGCCCTGGTTCTGTTCGGAACGGCTGTCGCGCTCATCACGCGAGGCGTTATCGCCGCCCGGCTTCGGACAGCCGACAACATCGGCCAGATCGGACACTACGGCTTCGCCGGTACGCCGGAGCTCAGGCCGATCGGCGGCCTACGCGGCTACATCGACTCTGCCGCGGCGGGAATCGGCCGTCTCTTCACCGAGGAGCTGCACCTGATCAACGAAGAGCGGCTGCGGAAGACGCTGATCTCCGCGGGGATGTACCGGACCTCGCCCCGGACGCTCATCGGCTACCAGCTCCTGTTCGGAATTGCACTGCCGACGGTGTGGCTCTTCTTCGCGGTCGGCGCGAGTGCCTCCACAGCGCTGGCGATCCTCGCGGCGGTCTTCTTCGCCTTCATCGGCTGGTTCGCGCCCGGCTTCGTCGTCCAGCGTCGGGCTGAGTCGCGCCTCCACCGGATCGACCGCAGCATGCCGGAGCTGATCGACTTGCTCGTGGTCAGCGTCGAGGCCGGACTCAGCCTCAGCGCCGCCATGCAGCTCGCGGGCGAGCGGATGAAAGGCCCTCTTGGCGACGAGCTACGCATCGTGCTCCAGGAGCAGCGGATGGGGCTCAACCCGGTGCAGGCGCTCGAGAACATGGAAGGCCGCTGCCCGACGCCCGCCGTCGAGGCATTCGCGCGCGCGATGACGCAGGGCCAGTTGCTCGGCGTGGCCATCGGGCAGATCCTGCGCAACCTCGCGATCGAGATGCGCAAGCGGCGCCGGGCCCAGGTCGAGCAGCAGGCACAGAAGGCACCGATCAAGATGCTCTTCCCGCTCGTCTTCATGATCTTCCCGGCGTTGTTCGTGGTCATCCTCGGGCCGGCCATCGTGTCCATCTTCCACGCGCTCCGAGGCTGGATGAGCGTCCCGACCGTCCCAGTGACCGAGCCCGCTGCCCAACCCGAGCCCGCGTCCGAGGCGCCCGCGCAGGTCGAGCGCGCGCCGCTCCGCGACCTGCTGCCCACCGGCACGCTCCGCGTAGCCGTCGCGGTGGCTTCGGTCGCCCTCATCGTCGGCAGCTTCGCCAGGTACGGCTTCAGCGGCCACGCGCTTCTGGGGGCCGTCTTCTGCCCGGCACTCATTCTGCTCGCAGTCATCGACCTCAAGCACAAGCTGCTGCCGAACGCGATCATCCTGCCGGCATGCCTCGCGGTCGGGCTGATCGTGGCCGTGAGCGCTCCAGGGGACTTTCGTCGCGCACCTCCTGGCGGGCCTGGCACTCGGCGGCTTCTTCTTCGCCTTCGCAGCATTCTTCCCCGGCAGCCTCGGGATGGGCGACGCGAAGCTCGGCTTCCTGCTCGGGCTCGCGCTCGGCGCGAAGACGCTCGGAGCGACCCTGATCGCCTTCGCCGGTCTACTCGTCGCAGCGTTGTACATCTTGGCGACGCGAGGCGTTTCCGCGCGCAAAGACTCGATCCCGTTCGGGCCGTTCCTTGCCCTCGGCGGGATCCTCGCTTTCTTCCTCGGCTAAGGAGCATCGATGGCAGACGTGATCGCTGAGAACCCGGATCTCATCCGCGAGGAGGACGCAGCCGAGCGGCTGAGCGAACTGCTCGCCCGCGCGCGGGTCGAGGTCTCGAAGGCCGTCGTCGGCTACAGCGAGGCCGTCGACCTGATGCTCATCTCGGCCCTCGCCCGCGGCCACATCCTCCTCGAGGGGCCGCCCGGAACTGCGAAGACTCTGCTCGCCCAGGCAATGGCACGCGTGCTCGGCGCGAACTTCCAGCGCGTCCAGTTCACCCCCGACACGACCCCGAGCGAGCTGATCGGGACGATGGAGATGCGCGGCGGCGAGCTCGTGCTCGAGCGCGGCGCGATCTTCACCAACGTCCTACTCGCCGACGAGATCAACCGGACGCCGCCGCGCGTGCAGGCGGGCCTGCTCGAGGCGATGCAGGAGCGCCACGTGACGCTGCGCGGTCGGACGTACTTCATCGACCCTCCGTTCTTCGTCATGGCGACCCAGAACCCGTACGAGCACGAGGGCGTCTTCCCGATCACGGAGTCGCAGCTCGACCGGTTCCTCGTCAAGGTCGAGCTCGGGTACGGGGACGAGGACGCCGAGCTGAGCACGCTCGACCTTCCACACCGCGGTGTCATCCCGGACATGCTCGGCGACATCTCCCCGCTCCTCGGAGAGCGGGCCTTCCTCGTGGCCCAGGAGGTCGTGGACGAGGTGCACGTGAGCGAGGAGGCGGCACGGTTGTGCGTGCGCATCGTGCGCCAGACGCGCACCACGGAGGGCATCGAGCTGGGCGCAAGCCCCCGCGCGTCGCGGCACCTGCTGACAGCGGCGAAGGCGCGGGCGGCGGCTCAGGGCCGTAAGCTCGGTCGAGCTCGAGGACGTGACCTGGCTCGCGCCGTTCGTGCTCAGCCATCGCGTGAGCGCGGAGGACACGTCACCGCGGGAGATCGTGCAAGCTGCGGTCCAGAGCGCGCTCGAGCAATAGCCGCCGGGCGCATCACCCCCATCGTCGGATCACGGACCCCCCGGACGGGTAGGACATTGCTCCGAAACCCGAAGATACTTCGCAGGAAAGCATCGTTTCGGTCAGAACTGGAGGCTCAATGATTCTCTACGTCATCCTGGCAGTCATCTTCGTCGTCCTGCTCTTCGCGTACATGCGCGTCCGCAGCCGGCGCCTGAGCCGCTAGTCCCGCCGGCACCGAGTCTCACTGCGGCAGCACGACCACCTGCATCAGCAGGACCGCTGCAGCGTCGTCCGCACGACAGGGGAGGGGTCATGGTTCGCGTCACCATCGAGGCCGCCTCGAAGGCCGAGGCAGAGCTCATCGCCCAACGGCTGCCCGTCAAGGCGCGGGCGGAGTCGTGGAGGGGCTTCGGCGTCATCCGCCTCGGCGCAAAGAGCCGGCAGGAGACCGAGGGGTTCATCGAGGCCGTGTCGCAGAGCTTCCAGGAGCACAAGCTCCAGTGGGCGCGCGTGCGCTACGACGACGAGGAGCGCGTCTTCAAGGCCAACGGCCACCCGGCCCGTCGACGACCGGCCCGCCTGATCAGTCGACGGGCAGCGAGCTCCGGCTTCGGTAAGGCCGGCGATGCGATAGGCGTCGATCTGGTCGAGCGTCTCGCGCTCGAGCAGCGCCTCCGCAAGCGCCGTCGAGACGAGGACGCTCGGCGGCAAGCAGCGCGACGACCTCGTCGTATGCTGCCTCGACCGTCCGGCGCACCTCCTCGTCGAGGAGCTCGAGCGTCCGCGGCGAGGCCAGCTCGCCCCACGGATTCCCCCGTCGCTCGGCAGAACCGCGACCATCCCGATCGCTTCGCTCATCCCCCAGCGGCCGACCATGTGGCGCACGAGCGCCGTCACCTGGGCGATGTCGCCCTCGGCGCCGGTCGTCTGGTCGCCGAAGACGAGCTCCTCGGCCGCTCGGCCTCCGAGCGCCATCTTCACCCGCGCCTCGAGCTCGGCGCGCGAGTAGTTGAAGCGGTCGACGTCCGGCGACGAAAGAGTCACGCCGAGCGACTGGCCGCGCGGCACGATCGTGATCTTGCGCACCGGGTCGGCTCCCGCCGTGAGCATCCCGACGAGCGCATGGCCGGCTTCGTGGTACGCGGTGCGGCGGCGGTCGGCCGGCGTCATCATGATCTTGCGCTCGGCGCCGAGGAGGATCTTCTCGAGCGACTGCGCGAAGTCGGCGGAGTTGACCTCGCTGCGGTCCGAGCGCGCCGCGAGGAGCGCCGCCTCGTTGACGAGGTTCGCGAGATCGGCGCCGACCATGCCGGGCGTCGTCGCGGCGATCCGGTCGAGGTCGACGTCGGCGGCGAGCGGCACGTCACGCGTGTGCACCTCGAGGATCAGGCGGCGTCCCTCCCGGTCGGGCGGCAGGACCGCGACGCGACGGTCGAACCGCCCCGGGCGCAGCAACGCCTGGTCGAGCACGTCGGTGCGGTTCGTCGCCCCGATCACGATCACGGCCGTGGACGAGTCGAAGCCGTCCATCTCGGTGAGGATCTGGTTCAGCGTCTGCTCGCGCTCGTCGCTCCCGCCGCCGTAGCCGCCGGCGCTGCTGCGCGCCCGGCCGACCGCGTCGAGCTCGTCGATGAAGACGATCGCCGGTGACTCCTTCTTCGCCTGCCGGAACAGGTCGCGGACGCGTGACGCGCCTACTCCGACGATTGCCTCGACGAACTCGGAGGCCGACATCGAGAAGAACGGCGCGCCGGCCTCGCCGGCGACGGCCCGCGCGAGGAGGGTCTTGCCGGTTCCGGGCGGCCCGCTCAGGAGGACGCCGCGCGGGATGCGGCCGCCGAGCCGGCGGTACTTGTCCGGGTCGCGCAGGAAGTCGACGATCTCGGTCAACTCCTGCTTGGCCTCGTCGATGCCTGCGACGTCGGCGAACGTCACGGTCTCGCGGCCCGGCTGGTAGCGGCGCGCTCGGGAGCGGCCCAGCGCGCCCGCCGTCCGCGAGCCGCTCATCCTCCGGAAGAGCCAGAACAGGAGCAGCAGCAGGATGATCGTCGGGCCGAATCCGAAGACGAGGCTCTTCCATAACGGGACGCCGTCCGGCTGACTTGGCGTTCACGACGACGCCGTGCTCCTCGAGGAGCCGTGAGAGCTGGTTCGTGTCGGCGAACGACGGGATCTCGGTGACGAAGTGCACCGAGGCCGTCGACGAGCCCTGCGGGCTTCGTCGCGTGCTTGAAGTCGCCCTGGAGTTCCGAAGCGGTCGAGGTGACCGTGACGACGTTGTCGGCGCGAACCTGCTCGAGGAAGAACGGGCTGTACGGGACGCGGATCCGCGTCTCCTGGATCACCCGGTGAGCGCCCCAGTAGTTGATACCGAGCACGACGGCGAGCAGCACGACGTAGACGGCGATCCGCGTCGGAGCGGCTCGGCAGCTGGGGGAAGCGTCTCTCGGTCACCGGTTCAGCATGCCATTCAAATCGGCTCGCCCCGAGCCTCGACAGCCGTGCGTTTGGAAAGCCGATTCAAGGCAGAAATGCAGGAGATGCTCGAGTCGGCAATGCTCATCGGACTCGGCGCGGTCGCCGTGTGGACCTATGTGAACTGTCCGCGCCTGCGGCCAGGCTCGCTGATCCGGGCCGTCGCGCACGTGATCGTGTCGTTCGCCGGTTTCGCGCTACTGCCCGCGCTGCTGAGCGTTGTGCTGCCGCTTCTCCCGGCGCGCGACATCGCAGCCCTACGTCGTGTTGGTGCTCCTGATTCCGGCGCTCACGTACCTGTTGCTCAGCTGGGTGTGGTTGATCGGCCGGATCCTGCACGAGATCGGCGGCAAGCCGCGCGGTGGGCACCCGGTCTCCGCCAAGTCCTAGGGCCGATGCTTGCTCTACTCGGCCGCTAGGGCCTTGAACCGGCGAACCTCGGAGGCACGTTGGGTGGTAGGGCGCGAGACGGCGGACGTGCGGCGAGATGGGTTACCAGGAGGCGACGACGTGATATTTAGGCAGCGATGAAGGGTGTGATCCTGGCCGGCGGATCGGGGAGCCGGCTCGTGCCGCTGACGCGCATCACGAACAAGCACCTGCTGCCGCTGTACGACCGGCCGATGGTGACCTACGCGGTGGAGGCCCTCGTCGAGGCCGGCTTCACGGAGTTGATGCTCGTCACAGGGGGTACCCACGCCGGCGAGTTCTTCAGGCTGCTCGGCAACGGGCACGAGTACGGGATCGACCGTCTCTTCTACGCTTACCAGGATCGGCCGGGCGGCATCGCGGAGGCGCTCGGGCTGGCGGAACGCTTCGTTGGCGGGGATCGCTGCTGTGTCCTGCTCGCGGACAACGTCTTCGAGCGGCCGCTCAGGCCGGTGGTGGAGCGTTTCGCGGCCCAGGAGCGCGGTGCGCGTGTCGTCCTGTCCGAGGTCGCCGAGCGAGGAGCATCTGCGAAACCTCGGCGTCGCGCGAGCTCAACGGGGACCGGATCGTCCGTATCGAGGAGAAGCCGGCCAAGCCCGCCAGCCGTTACGCCGTCACCGGCGCCTACTTCTACGACGATCAGGTTTGGGGGATCCTCCCGACGCTCGTGCCGTCAGGCCGCGGCGAGCTCGAGATCACGGACCTGAACAACTGGTATGTCGAGCGCGGCGAGATGGAGGCAGACGTGCTCGACGGCTTCTGGGGCGACGCCGGCGAGTCGATCGACGACTACTACGCGGTCAACGACTTCGTCCGGAACGGGCGTCGCCGATGATCGAGGGGCTGCGGCGCTTCGAGCTCGCGCGTCACGGTGACGAGCGCGGCTGGTTCGCCGAGCTCGCGCGGGCGAGCGCGCTGTCGAAGCCGATCCGGCAGGTGAACCTCTCGCGCTCCCGCCGCGGGGTGATCCGCGGCCTCCACTATCACGAGCGCGGCCAGGACGACCTCTTCGTCTGTCTCGCCGGCACCGTGCGGGTCGTCGTCCTCGACCGCGCAAGCGGCGAAGCCTTCAGCGAGGACATCGGCGACGAGAACCCGGTCGCGATCTACGTCCCGGGCATCCATGCCCACGGCTACGAGGCGCTGACCGACTCCCTCTTCGCGTACCTCGTCACCGAGGAGTACGACGCCGCCGAGCCGGACGAACACGGTGTTCCGTGGGACGACCCGCGCATCAAGCACCTTTGGAGCGTCGGGGACCCGATCCTCTCGGCCCGCGACGCAGCCGTCCGACAGGAGGCGTCGTGAGGCGAGGGACTGCGAGCTTCTCTCCAGCGGCCGGTCCAGCCTGGTGGGATCCTGTCCGGGACGCCGGCACGAGGTGACCGAAAGCCCCCTGTGTTTGGATCGCGAGCGAGCCGCCTCGCGCCGCGGTCGGAGGGGCCTTGCCTCGTTCCGCTTCGAGGGTGACATCCGCGGCATCCGCTTCGGCGAGCAGGCGTGCGCGTGATCGCCGAACCTCTGCGCGGCAATCGAGTGCTGATCACCGGCGGCCTCGGCTTCATCGGCTCGAACCTCGCGCGGCGGTTGGTGGACGTCGGGGCAGACGTCCTGCTCGTCGATTCGCTGGTTCCGGAGTACGGCGGCAACTTCGACAACATCGCGGGAATCGAGGACGTCGTGACCGTCAACATCTCCGACGTGCGGGACGTGCACAGCCTCCCCGACCTCGTGCGCGGTCGGGACGTCATCTTCAGCCTCGCCGGCCAGACGAGCCATCTCGACTCGATGGCGGACCCGTACACCGACCTCGAGATCAACTGCCGCGCCCAGCTGTCGATGCTCGAGGCCTGCCGGCTCACGAACCCCGGCGCTCGCGTCGTCTTCGCGAGCACGCGGCAGATCTACGGCCGTCCCGAGTACCTGCCGGTCGACGAGCGCCACCCGATCCACCCCGTCGACGTCAACGGGATCAACAAGACGGCCGGCGAGTGGTACCACCTGCTCTACGGAGAGGTGTACGGCATCCCGGTCTGCGTCCTACGCCTGACGAACACGTACGGGCCGCGGATGCGGGTCAAGGATGCCCGGCAGACCTTTCTCGGCCACTGGCTCCGACAGATCGTCACCGGAGAGGAGATCGCGGTTTTCGGCGACGGGCGGCAGAAGCGGGACTTCAACTACGTCGACGACGCCGTGGACGCCTTCCTGCTCGCCGCGGCGCGCGACGAGGCGATGGGGAAGGTCTACAACCTCGGCGGCTCGGAGGTCGTGTCGCTCCTCGACCTTGCAGAGAAGCTCGTCGAGTTGTACGGCGGCGGCACCTTAGGGTCGTGCCGTTCCCGGAGGACCGGAAGGCGATCGACATCGGCGACTACTACGGCGACTTCACACGCATCCGAGACGATCTCGGCTGGGAGCCACGCGTCGGTCTCGAGGACGGACTGCGGCGCTCGCTCGACTTCTACCGCGAGCACGGGCCTGCGTACTGGTCGTGACGCGCGTCCCGTTCCTCGATCTGTCGCGTCACATCGCCGTGCTGCGGCCTGAACTGGATGCCGCAATCGCCGAGGTGCTCGACGCCGGCCGTTTCATCGGTGGCGAGCCGGTGGAGCGATTCGAACGGGAATTCGCCGACTGGGTCGGGACCCGTCATGTCGTCGGCGTCGCGTCCGGCACCGACGCGATCGAGATCGCGCTCCGCGCAGTGGGCGTCGGCACCGGCGACGAGGTGATCACGGTGGCGAATACCTGCGTCCCCACGATCGCAGGGATCGAGGGTGCCGGAGCGACGCCTGTGCTTGTGGACGCGGATCCGACGACCATGACGATCGACCCCGAATCGCTCGAGGCTGCGGTGACAGAAGGGACGGCCGCGATCGTCCCCGTCCATCTCTACGGCCGCTGTGCCGACATGGATGCCGTGCTCGCGGTCGCGGCGGAACACGGACTGAAGGTCGTCGAGGACTGCGCGCAGGCACACGGCGCAACCTGGCGAGGCCGGCCTGCGGGGACACTAGGCGACGCGGGTGCGTTCAGCTTCTACCCGACGAAGAACGTCGGCGCTCTGGGCGACGCCGGCGCCGTCGTCACGGGCGACGCCGAGGTTGCCGCCGAAGCCGCCGCGCTGCGCAGGTACGGCGAGTACGAGCGCTGCGACTCGACGCGGCGGGGGACGAACAGCAGGCTCGACACGCTGCAAGCTGCGCTGCTCTCGGTCAAGCTGCGGCACGCCGACGCATGGCGCGAGCGGCGGCGGGAGATCGCGGCACGCTACACCGAGGTTCTCGCGGAGACGCCTCTCGCGCTACCGGCCGATCCCGACGGCGGTATCCATGCTTACCACCTGTACGTCGTCGCTGTTCCGGAGCGCGACCGATTCCGGGCAAAGCTCGCGGACGCGGGCGTGGCCACGCACGTCCACTATCCGCGGGCCGTGCACGACCAGCCCCTCTACCGCGACATCGGCCGCGCGGGATCGCTCGCCGTCAGCGAGCGGCTAGCCGACTCGGTCGTGAGCCTGCCGCTCTTTCCGGAGTTGACCCACGAGGAGGTCGAGGCTGTGATCGCGTCTTCCGTGCGCGCGACCGCGGAGATAACGGCTTGACGGACTCACCCGAGGTCACGCCCCAGCCCGTTCGGTCCGACACGCCGCGCTTACCGCACCGGCTCGGGGTTGCGCGCCTCCTGAAGCGGCTCGTTGCACCAGCAGCAGCGTGGTTCAAGACATCGGAGGCGAGGCTACAGTCCTGTGGTGGGGTTGAATCCGGACGACCTTCTCGAGACGCTGCGCGAGGAGAACGAGGCCCTGCTGGTGCGGGTCGCGCATCTCGAGGCGACCAGAGATGAGTACCGGCGCCAGATGGCGGGGCTCCTGAACTCGTCGTCGTGGCGCGTCACTGCGCCGCTTCGCGGCGTTGCGGGGCAGGCACGGCTGTTCCGCCGCCGGATCCGCCAGCTGCCAGACCGGCTCACCCACCGCCCTTCGGCTCCCGCCGGCGCCGCGTTCTCCACTGTGGGGCTCTTCCCGCCGGCAGTGCCGTCGCAGGGCGGTCTCGTCACGGCTGCGAGCCCGTTGCTGGCCCGGCCGCAGCCGGCGACTGATCGTGTCGAGCCGCAGCTCCGAGGCTCGCGCTCTGACGCGCGCGTCCTCGTGGTCGCACACGTGTATCACCCGGAGGTCTGGTTCGACATCGAGGACCGACTCGTCCGGATCCCGGAGCCGTACGACCTCGTGATCTCGTTGGTCGAGGGCCGCACCGAGGTGCTCGAGCCGGAGATCGCCGTCCGGCTGCCACAGGCGATCATCCACCACGTTCCGAACGCAGGTCGCGATCTCGGCTCGCTCGTCGAGCTGGCAAACGCCGGGGTCTTCGACGGCTACGACGCCGTCCTCAAGGTGCACACCAAGCGCAGCCCGCACCGCCACGACGGGGATGCCTGGCGCGTGGCGCTGCTCGACGGCGTGCTGCCCTCGCCCGAAGGCATCCGCCGGATCGTCGAGCTGCTCCGCCGCGACGACTCCGTCGGGCTGGTCGTGCCGAGCGGGAGCCTGCACGGCCCCGAGACCTGGGGCTCGAACCAGGTGTTGGTCGAGGCGCTCGCGGCCCGCGTTCCCTTTGCCTTCGATCCCGACCAATTGCGCTACCCGGCCGGGTCGATGTACTGGGCGCGGCCATGGGTTCTCCGCCGGCTCGCGGATCTCGAGCTCGGCCGCGAGCACTTCGAGTCGGAGGCGGGCCACGTCGACGGGTCGACGGCGCACGCGCTGGAGCGCTTCGTCGGCGTAGTGGCGCAGGCATCGGGGCTCGATCTCGTCGACGCCGACGAGGTGGCGTCGCGGCTGCATCGTGCGCGGCGGAAGCCGGGTCGCCGACCGAAGGTCCTCGCCTTCTACCTGCCGCAGTTCCATCAGATCCCGGAGAACGACGCCTGGTGGGAAACCGGGTTCACGGATTGGTTCAACGTCGACCGGGCCGGCCCGCTCTACAACGGCCATCGGCAGCCGGCAGAGCCCGGCGAGCTGGGCCGCTACGACCTGTCGGATCCGGACGTGATGCGACGGCAGGCAGCGCTCGCGGCACGCCACGGAGTCGATGGATTCGTCATGCACCACTACTGGTTCGACGGCCGGCCGCTCCTCGACCAGCCGCTACGCAACCTGCTCGACGACCCCACGATCGAGTTCCCGTTCGCGCTGTGCTGGGCGAACGAGAACTGGACCCGCCGTTGGGACGGCCTCGATTCCGAGGTTCTCATCGCCCAGAACTACAGCGAAGGCTGGGCGGATCGGTTCTACGACGACATCCTCCCGGCGCTCGAGGACGAGCGTTACCTGACCGTTGACGGGCTGCCTCTGCTTGCCCTCTACCGAATCGGGCACATCAAGGATGCTCGTGCGGCGATCGAACGATGGAAGGAACGTGCAAAGAGCGACGGCCTCGGCGGACTACACGTCCTCGCGGTCGCGCACTCCAGGCAATTCGAGGGACTGCCCCGCGGCATCGAGAACTCCCTCGATGGTCTCGTACGGTTCCCTCCGCTCGCGGGCATCGGGCTCAAGTCGGTCAGGAACTTCGCCCCTGGAGTTTCCGTGAAGCTCAAAGGTGATGTCTACGCCTACGACGCCGCCGTGAACAGCTCCGATCTCACGACGACCGGCCCGCACGGGCTCCGCGTCCATCCTGGGGTCATGCCCGGCTGGGACAACACGCCGCGACGCCGCGAGTCGGCCTATGTCTTCCACGGCGCCAACCCTTTGTCGTTCCGGCGCTGGCTCGCTCGGGCCTCCGGTGCTGCTGTTGGAGGGAATGGGCCGCCGCTGCTCTTCGTCAACGCCTGGAACGAGTGGGCCGAGGGTGCGCATCTGGAGCCCGACGCGCGGTTCGGACGGGCGTACCTCGAGGCGGTCCGGGATGCGGTCGGAATCGACGAGCAGGCAGAGGAGCGGGTAGTCGTCTCGCCGTCCCCAGTGCCTGCGGAGAGCGTGGCCGGATGAGCGAGGGCGCGGTCAATCTCGAGGCAGTTGCGGCGAGCCCTTCTCCGCTCTCGGAAACCGGTGCGGCCGAGTTCCAGGAAGCAGCCGGCCGGATTGCGACCGCAGTCAACGGCTTCATCCAGGGCAAGTCCGAGGTCGTCGACCTTGCTCTTGTCTGCCTACTCGCCGAGGGGCACCTTCTGCTGGAGGACGTTCCCGGCGTCGGCAAGACGTCGCTGGCGCGTAGCCTCGCCGGTGCGCTCGGGACGCCTTGGCAGCGGATCCAGTTCACACCCGATCTGCTGCCTGGCGACGTCACCGGCGTATCGGTGTTCCACCAGGACGCAATCGAGTTCGTTTTCCATCCGGGCCCGGTGTTCGCCAACGTCGTCCTCGCCGACGAGATCAACCGGGCGTCGCCGCGGACGCAGTCGGCACTGCTGGAGGTGATGGAGGAGCGCCAGGTCACCGTCGACGGCCGGCCCTACCCCGTTCCGCGGCCGTTCCTGGTGATCGCCACGCAGAACCCGATCGAGATGGACGGGACGTACCCACTGCCGGAGGCCCAGCTCGACAGGTTCCTGGTCAAGTCGAACGTCGGCTACCCCGACCACGAGGCCGAGGTGCGCGTCCTGGTCGGCGAGCATTCCGGGGCGGGCGTGGACGACGTCCGGCACGTGAGCACACCGGAGGAGGTGGAGCGACTCGTTCGCACCGCCAGGACCGTGCATGTCGCGCACTCGGTTCTCGACTACGTCGTGCGACTGGTCGGCCGTACGCGGCAGATGCCGCAGTTCCGGCTCGGCGCGAGCCCGCGCGGTGCCCTGGGGCTGCTGCGGACGAGTCGAGTCTACGCAGCGTTGCACGGACGCCCCTTCGTCGTACCCGGGGACGTGCAGGCGCTTGCGGAACCGGTTCTCGGCCATCGCGTTCTCCTGTCGCCGTCGTTCGAAGCGTCAGGCGGGAGGGCGGGGGAAGCGATCGAAGAGGCGATCGCAGCCGTACCCGCACCGCCGAGCGAGCAGCACCGATGACCATTCGCGCCCTGGGCCTCGCGCTCTTCGGAGCCGGGCTCGTGGCTCTCGGTTGGGATGCGGGCTGGCCGGAGCTCACCGCGCTCGGGGCGGCCGCGATCGGACTCGTCGTGCTCGTCGTCGTGATCGCTGGCCGTGCGCCGCGAGTGGAGGCGGCGCTCGACCAGGCGGCGCTGCGGGTCGTGCGAGGCGAGCCGGCCACAGTACGGATGACGGTGCACCTTCCGCGACGATGGCGGTGGCGCTGGCTCCGCATCGTCGAGGGTTCGCCGTCCTCGCCTGTGGCAACCTCGCCACTGGGGAGGCCCGACGCCGGCGGCGAGATCGGCCTGAGGCTGCCGGTCGACACGTCGGCCCGCGGCGAGCGGCCGATCGGCCCATATGCGGTCGTGCACGGCGACCCATGGTCGATCGTCCGGCGGGTCGCGGTCCGTGCAGAAGGCGGTGTCCTCACGGTGCATCCGCGAACGGTCTCCGTGCGGCGGTCGGCCCTGCCGGCGCTGCAGCAGGGAGACTCCGACGCGGCGAGCCGCCGGAGTGGAGAGGAGCATTTCTACGCCTTGCGCGACTACGTGCTCGGCGACGAGCCGCGAACCGTCCACTGGCGGTCGTCGGCGCGTGCGGGAAAGCTCGTGGTGAAGCAACAGGTGTCGCCTGCGCCGAACAACACGATGATCGTGCTCGATGCAGATGCGTCGGCGTACGGCTCCGACGACCAGTTCGGCAGCGGCTGGATCGAGGAACGCTTCGAAGCTGCCGTCGAGGCGGCTGCTTCGCTCGCGATTGCTCAGGCGGATCGGGTCGAACAGGTGCACGTGGTCACGACGTCGCGCGGAACCTCGATGACCTCTGCATCGGCGGGGGCGACGGACGCCTTGCTCGATGCCTTCACGGCTGCGATCGCGGTGCCGCCGGTCGAGACCGCTCCGGAGGAGATCGTCCCGCTCGTTCGGCGGACGCGCTCCCGGCTGGTGGTGTTGGTCACCGGCACGCCGGGGTTCAACGTCGTCGCGGCGATGCGTGCGGTGGCACCGGTCACATCGTCTCTGACGGTCGTGCGGGTCGGTTCGCGGCGCCGGGAGCTGCTCCCGGGCCTGCGCGTGCTCGACATCGATTGCGCCGAGGACCTGGCGGCGGCGTGATCACGCGCGCCCAGAACGTCGCCGTGGTCATGACGTGCCTTCTCGCCGCGCTGACGAACGCAGGGGCGGTGACGCCGTTCGCGCTCGTCGTGTTCGTGTTGCCCGCCGTCATGGTGGCTGCGGTGCTCGGCTCCTTTCTCGCAGCGCGACGCGCGTCGGCGATCGCCCTCATTCTCGGAGGGCTCCTCGCGCTCGGCTGGTCCGAGCTCGTGAATGTTTGGAGCGGCACCGCCAATGGGCCTGCAGCGCGCGCCACGTTCGTGGCGGCCGGCTGCACGCTCGTCGCGGTCGTCGTGGCGCGGTCGAGCTCTCCCGCGCTCTTCCTTCTCACGGTGGCTGCCTCGGTGTGCGGCGCGCTACTGCTGGGTGCGGGCGGCGAAGTGCGCGGTGTTGCGGTGGCGGCGGCCGTCAGCGCGGCGCTGACGCTCGGCTGGATCGAGCAGTCGCGGCGCAACTGGACTGCTCGCCCGCGACGCGCGCCTGCGCTCGTGTTGCTGTCGTTGCTCGTCGGCGCGGTCGCGGCGGGAGTGGTGCTCCTACAGGCGCAGCGCGATCCGAGGCAACCCGAGGCCCTGGCTGCCGGGCAGAACTACCCACACATCAAGCCGCCCTGGAGCGACCCTCTCGGTCGGGCAGCGAACTCGGTGAGCCCTCCGCCGCAGCCGCGTGAGACGGCACGTCAGCCTCCTCCACAGAGCCCGAAGCATCAGACCAAGAGTCATCCACGCACGAGCAAGAAGCCCTCGACCGCCAGGACGCACACGCCGCCGCCGAAGCACGCCGCGCACGGGAAGCACACGTCGCCTTCCCGGGTCTGGCTGTACGTGCTTGCGGGCATCTTGCTGGTTGCGCTCGCGCTGGCGGCTCGCCTGCTTGCCGTCCGTCTGGCGTGGAGACGGTTGCGCCTGCGGCTTGCGTCCGGCGCCCCTGCCGAACAGGTCACCGGAGCGTGGGCATGGATGCGGATGCGGCTCGAAGCCTGCCGGCTCCCACTTCCTGCAGCTCTGTCCCCGGACGTGGTCGCTGCCGGCGGAGTGATGGAAGATCTCCCTACTGAGACATCAGGTCGCCTGGGTTTCCTCGCGACCACCACGACGCTCGCCGCCTTCGCAAGCGAGGGCTCGGTAGCTCCGGCCGACGGGACCGCTGCGTGGAACGCGGCCGGCCAGGTCGAGGCAGCGGTGCGTGGGCTCCTGACGAGGCGCTCTCGGACGCGCCTGGCGTTCCGTGGCCCGGCTTCGACGGTGCGGTCGCACTGATGACCGCGATGTCGCCCGACAGCTGGACCGGCTACGCGCCGCTGGACGCGGACGCACGCGTGCAGTTCCAGGCGGCCGTGAGCGACATCCGGGAGGGGTTGCGACGGCGGCGGAGCTGGACCTATCTCGCGGTCGAGAACGTGAAGAACCGCTATCGAAGGACAGTGCTCGGGCCCTGGTGGCTGACGCTACAGATGGGGGTCTTCGTAACCGGTATCTCCATCGTCTTCGGGCACCTTACGAACGCAGGAGGCTTGAGGGAATTCCTGCCGTACGTCGCCGTCGGATACATCGTCTTCAGCCTTCTCGTTGGCCTGACCAACTCGGCAACTGGTGTGTTCGTCCTCGGCTCGAGCACTTTGAAGAGCACCCGTCAGCCCCTCAGCAACCTTGCGTTGCGTGACGTCGGCGTCGAGTTCATCAACTTCGGCCACAACCTCGTGCTCTATCTGGTTTTCCTGGTGGCGGGGCTCGTGCCATTCAGCCCGAAGATGTTAATCGCCCTGCCGGTCGCAGCGGTGATCGCCGTGAATGGGCTGTTCGTCGGTCTGTGGCTCGGGATCGCGGTAGCCCGATTCCGCGACGTGCAGCCCTTCATCAACTCGATCCTAGGGGTGATCATCTTCTTCACCCCAGTCTTGTACATGCCCGAAAAACTGAGTCCGGGGATCCAGGTTCTCGTGCTGTCGTGGAACCCGTTCACGTATGTGATCCAAGCGTTCCGAGCGCCCCTGATCGGCGCCCCGCTCCTGCCGTCCTACTACATCGGTACCGCGGTCTTCACAATGATCAACGTCGTCCTCGGCCTGGCGGTGTTCACGCGCGCTCGTTCCCGCCTTCCCTACTGGGTGGCGTAATGGCACACATCCGCCTCGGCAAGGTTCACGCCCAGTACGAGCTGCTCTCGGTCCTCGACTACAACCTGAAGCATCGCCTTGTCGAGACCATCCGTCGGAAGAACGTCGCTCCCGTAACGATCGACGCCCTGCTCGGCATCGACCTCGAGGTGACGGACGGCGCGCGGCTCGGACTCGTGGGAGCCAACGGAGCCGGCAAGTCGACGCTGCTTGCGATCATGGCTGGCGTGCTGCCCCCGACGAGCGGCAGCGTCGAAGTACACGGTCGCGTGCTCGCGCTACTTGGCGGTGCGGCGGAGGGACTCGATCAAGAGGCTACGGGTCGCGACAACGTCGTGAGCCTCGGCGTGCAGTTGGGCGAGACGCCCGCCGTCATGCGGGAGCGGATCGACGACGTGACGGAGTTCAGCGGGCTCGCGGCCCGGATCGACCATCCCGTCTATTCGTACTCGACCGGGATGCAAACCCGCCTTCGCTTCTCGATCCTGACCTCCCTGCGGCCGGACATCCTCCTCCTCGACGAGGGACTCGGGGCCGCTGATTTGGAGTTCGCGCACCGTGCCGATGAGCGGCTGCGGGAGTTCATGGCGTCGGCAGGCATCGTCGTCCTCGCCAGCCATGGCGACGATCTGCTCCGCAGCCAGTGCGACACCGCCGTCTGGCTCGACCAGGGTCGCGTGCGAGAGCAGGGAGAGCTCGACAAGATTCTGGCCGAATACCACGCCTCCTACACCGGGCCCACGGCCGCCGTCATTACCCCGCGTTTGGAGTCGATGTACTCTCGTGGAAGCACGTGAGAGGGAGATACTAGAGCCTCGATTCGTGTCGGCCTTCAAGATCCACTCATGCCCATGACCGGTGCTTCGACACAAACGCCCTTCGAGTTCGGCAGGTTCTTACGCGCTGGCAGCCTTCACGACCTTCTCGATGCGCGAGAGCCAACAGCGCTCCGACTGTGTCAGGGCCATGGCGCTTGGAGCGGTCCCACGTACCTTTGGTCAGACAACTTATGTCGAAGCTATCTGGAACAGGATGACGACAGCCTTCCTCTTCCGGCGATCGATCTAATCGCGCTGCCCGACGTCGAGCTGCGATCTGACTTTATGGGCTATCGAGACGATCAGCCGATTTACGATTCAGCTCTGTTCCCGCCGTATGTCGCCAAGTCTTACCAAGATGGAATTGTTGAGGACCGCTTCGACTTTCCGCAAGTCGACGATGTGCGCTCCATCGACGAGCCCGTTTTCTGCCTGAGCCACTTCAACATGCGGACGTACGGCCATTTCCTGCTCGAGGTCTTGCCGAAACTGTTACTCGCGCGGGAGCTGTGGCAGCTCGGCTTCCGCGTACGGGTCGCATTCCCAACCGACGCTCCTCCGGTCTCAGCGATCGTCGAACTGCTTCTCGACGGCGACCAGCTGATGACCTACGAGAGCAAGAGCGAACGACTGCGCGCCCCACTTGCGATCTTCCCTTCGCTCAGCGGCTCCGTCACAGGCCGCCCAAAGCAGCACGGCTGGATTGTGAGCGCGATCTGGCGGCTGGCGGCGGCCCTCTCGCTCCTTGACACGCCTCCAAGTATCTCTGGGAAGCGGCTCTTTCTCTCACGGCAACACGTTCAGGGCTTCCGCACTCTCGGGAACGAGACCGAAGCCTTCTCGATTGCAGCTCAGTACGGGTTCGAGCTCGTACATCCGCAAGAACTCCGCTGGGACGACCAAGTTCGCATGTTCTTCCACGCGGGCCATGTCATTGGCATCGAGTGCAGCGCTCTCCATGGCGCGATGTTCTGCCTACCGGGAACAAGTGTTATCGCACTCGGCCGAGCCAACGGCATCCAAGCGGCAATAGCCGCTTGCTTTGGCCACGGTATCGGCTACTTGATGCCGAGCGAGGGAACGATCGCGCACTGGACGCCTGGTGCCCAGCGGCAGACATTCGAGATCGACACTCGCGAGCTGAAGCGCCGCCTTGACATGATTCTTTAGAGCTTCACTGTTCGGAGACCGCGCCGTCGCTTCTTCTCGTCCTCGGTGTGTCCGCGCGAGGCGCGGATCCGCTCCTCGGCCTGACTATTCCTCAGGAGAGTCGAGCCGCCGCTGAAACCAGAGGCTCCCGCCTCCCCACCAGGGGGAAGTGGGAAACGTGTTTCGCAGCGCCTCGGAATCGCGGGCGTGGAGGTAGCTATTTGCCAGCAGTATGCGGAAGGCGGAGTTGAAGGTCAGGAAGGCCTGCAGTACGTACTGCTCATCCCAGAAGCGGAGGGCGTCAACGACCCAGTCTCGACGGTATTCAAACGGGAGAAATATGTCGTGCACCTGGACTACGACGCCGGGCTGCAAACGAGGCAGGACCTCGAGGAAGAGGAAAGTGACGTCACCGCCGATGCGTGCCACGTGTGATGAGTCGATGAAGAGGACATCGTTCTCTTTGAGGTCCAGAAAGAGGTCGAGCGGCAGCTCCTCCACGCGGGACGGGATGAGCGTCGTAAGGCCGGGGATGCCTTCCTGCAAAGCGGGATCGGGAAAGGGATCCACGCACACGAGCTCAGTTGAGCCGTTCGCAAGCGCCGCTTGTGCCGCGAGACGGGTCGAGAAGCCGGAGCCGACCTCAATCACGCGCCCGGGCTTCAGGTGTCGCAGCATGCAGTAAAGGACAAGGGCATCTGTCCCATCGAAAAGGCCATTTCCTAGATAGAACCGCGACGGATCCTCACTCGGGGACGACAGAAGGGCTTCGTATTCGTCGCGGAACTGTGGGAAGACCTCGGAGACGAGGTGTAGCTGCATCTCGTCATTCATGTCGATGCCCACCAGGTCTGACTCTCTTCGCCAGATGTCGTCGCCGAGGTGCGCGGTATCGGGGATTGGGCTATAGAAGTGCACAGGCGTGACGTGGACGCCGTGGCGCTCGAAGCGTCGGAACTCCTCGCCTGAGTAACGACCATCGCGCACGATCCGAGCGAGGGCAACGGCAAGCGCATCGAGCGCATCGACATTTTCTTGAGGCTTGCTCGTCGCATCGCCGTCGCCGAGGTTTTCCGCTTGCGCTTCCTCGTTGCGTTCGCTGTCCGCCGCCGCCGGACGACGCAGGTCGAGCACAGCGCCGAGGTCGAGCGACTCGAAGATGACGTCGTAACGGGAGCGGCAGTGATCGCCGAATAGCGGAAGCTCGTCGAGCCACGCATTCGTCGGTGCCGCCAAGGCTAGGAAGCCTGTGCCCCTCGTTCGGCTTCGCTCGAGTTCTACGATCGCACCGGCGCTGTCGAGTGACCCAGGTTCGAACGGAACGAAGACTTTGCCCCTGCCTTCCGTTTGGGGCAACTCTCCTGCGACAGCGATAACAGCGTCTTTCGGAATGGCATCGGCCGCGGCCTCGACGAGATCCGTAGCTGTGACGACGCTCTCGCTCGGCGTCACTCCGCGACCACCGACCGGTCGCAGGTGATCGAGCGGCTCAGGCACAGGTCGCAGGTGCCGACGCTTGTCATAGGCGCACTTTCGACTCGGCTCGACGATGGGCCATCGCGCCCTCGAGGTGCGTTTGAAGAGGACCGGCGATCGTCTCGAAGAGGGCTTGATCGCCGGCATCCCACATGGACCCCGGCGCGTCTGCCCCGCCGGGCGGCAAGTGCTCCGGAAAGCTGGAGTTGAGCTTCTCGGTGCGGAAGAACTCGGCGGGTGCCGGCTCTGGGCGCACCTCGAGGAAGGAGAAGACTCTGTCAAAGCCCGCGACAGGGTCATCCCGCAGTTGCTCGTTTCGCACAGTCATGCACACGGCCGGGTGGTTCTCCGCGAACCGCAGAGCTTCTGTGACGTACATGACCCAGGTTTCACAGGCGCACCGGAAGTCGGTTGCGAACTCGGGAAGTCCTCCGCCTGCGATGAACTGCTCTCGCGCCTCCTCTGGAACCGCGCCGATGAAGTTGACCATCGAGTTCACGACGCTGCGGCCGTCCCGCAGGATGTGGAGGAATCGCGCTCCAGGGAAAAGGCGCACGAGTGTTGACGCCACGATCGTATTTGCGGGCGTCTGGTCGATCCAGCGGCGGTCACCGCTGCGGCTCGTCAGGAGGGCGTTCAGGCCGAGGCCGATCGAAGCCAGGAATTCGTCCTCGTCGACGCCGTTCTGACGCAGCCAGTCGAGTGAATTCGGTCGCCCGGTCACCTTCCGGTAGACATCCTCGAGCTTCTGCGGGTGCGTAAGCTCGAACAACATGTCTGACTCGTGGCCGATGGCGAGCTCGCTGTGCTGCGCGAGCGACCACCCTAGAATGCTCGTGCCGGAGCGTGGTGAGCCGATGATGAAGATCGGCGACTCGCAGATCGCAACCACGGTCACGCTGGGGCGGCCTTCAGTAGCGAGCTGCTAAGAGCCGAGATTTGGTCGAGCGCTTCGCGAGTCGCCTGCAGATACTCGAGCCCGTGCTGCTGGTCCGGTTCGAGGTAGGCCCCTTCGGCCCATTCGTTCCAGGCGTTGAGGAACAGGAGACGATCCAGCCCGGGCCGCTCCAGCGTCCGCCGGATCGCTAGCTCCAGCCACTCCTGGTACGCGGCCGGTGACGAATTGTGGAGAATCCAGGCGTCCTCGCCGCGGCGGGCCGTGTTGTCCCACGAGGGGCAGACGCACTCGTACCGGTGGTAGTCGACCGGCGGCGGTTCGGCAAGCGCGCGCCACGCCTGCTGATAGTCGTAAATGCGGGTTGCCGCCGGGCCGAGGTCGAGCCGCGGCTGCCGGCCGAGGATCGAGAACTGCGGTTGAAAGAGCACCTTCCCGTCGAAGCCGACCTGGCTCGCGTCCCAGCCTTCGTCCCAACCGGTTTCTACCGACACCAGATGGATCCCTCGCAGTCCGGCCTTGCGCGCCACTCCCTGCCAGATCTCGACGGTCCGCGCGGGGTCCGGCAGCGCGCGGCCCTGGTAGACGAGGAAGAGTGGCTTGCCCTCGACAAGGATCGCCCGTTCGTCGAGAAGAGCCGGAAGGAGTGAGGCGATGTGCTGACGGTCGTCCTCCTCGCTGTAGTTCTGCGGCGCGAGAATGTCTTCTTCCTGACCATCCCATCGCCGCGACCACGGCTCGTTGGCCCAGCAGAGGCAGAAGGGGAAGTCGGGGCGGCCGCTGGCGAGCACCTCCTCGAACGGGCGCTCGAGCAATTGCGTTCCCGAGAACCAGTAGTGGTAGTAGCAGAAGCCGGTGATGCCGTGGGCGCGTGCCAGCTGGGCTTGCGCTTCGCGCGCTTCTGGAAGCCGAAGGTCGTAGAAGCCGAGGTTCGAGGGCAGGCGCGGCTGGTAGTGACCGTCAAAAAGGGGCCGCGCGTTAGCGACGTTGCGCCACTCCGTGAAGCCCTCGCCCCACCAGGAGTCGTTCTCGGGAATCGGGTGGAACTGGGGAAGGTAGAAGGCGATCACCTTCAGTGCGTCGCCGTCACCGTCGCCGCGGACGGCAGACGGCCGGCCACCATTCACGGAAATCTGGCCGGGCTGAGCCGGGCGACGTCGGAGGTCATAGAGGTTGCACGCCTCGGTGCTGGCGATCTCCCGGAAGCGGTCGCGGATCGCCGGCTGGAGCGCGTTGAAGGCGTCGTTCCACCAGAGCGACACGCTCGGAACGACCAGTACGTCTGCACCCTCGCGCGCCGACCGCTCGAGCGCGGCCAGCACATCCTCCTCCGTCTTCGAGCCGTTCTCTGGAAGGGGCAGCACCGTGCGGCCGTGGAGACGAAGCAGCTCCCACAGCCCTTCGTGGGCAACGACGACCGTGGCCTCCGGGGCGACGAAGTCAGCGAGCGTTCGCTCGATCTTCGGCACGACCTTCTGTGCCGCCTGGTAGAGAATGCGCCGGTTGAGCTGCTGCCGCGTAGAGAGCGGGAGCGAAGCGGGCTTCGGCTCACGGGCAAGTGCGGCGTCGAGTGCGGTGAAGAGCGCATCGGCGACAGTCTCTTCGCTGTGCCGCTCGGCCACGTCTGTTGCGGCGTGTGCAAGCCTCTCCCACAAAGAGCGATCTCTGAGTAGACGCTCGATCGCCGCGGCGAAAGATGCAGCATCGTCAGCAAGTAGAAAGTCCCGCTCGTGCTCGAGATGCAGGCCCTCAGCACCGACCGAGCTTGCGACCATGGGCACCTTCGCCATTAGCGCCTGAATCACCTTGCGTTTGGTTCCGGCCCCGTAGCGGAGCGGCACGAGCACGACGCGCGCTTGCTCGTAGTACGGCGTGAGCGTGGGGACCCATCCCACCAAGCGAACGTGGTCGAGTCCGTCGGCGTAGGCGCGGACGGTCTCACCGAGCGAGTCGCCAACCACGTAGAGGGGGTGCTGGCGCCGGAGCTCCTCTGGGATGAGAGGCAGAATCTCCTCGCACGCGTAGCGAACGGCATCTGTGTTCGGCGGGTGCTGGAAGCTGCCGACGAAGAGCATTCCCGACCGTGCTTCGAACCCGACCGACGCCGCCTCCGGCCGCTCGCTATCAGGGACGGTATGGGTGAGCGTGAGGTCGTTTGCGAGCGAGCCGATCAGCTCCGCCTCCGCCTGCGAGACGGTGAGCACGCAGTCGGCGGCGGCGTAGACGTTCAGCTCGCCTACGATCTCGTCCCCGTAGTCGACACCGAGAAGCGCCGCCGGGGCCCCCGACGGCCCGACGCGGAAAGCGCGACGGGCGTCGCGCAGGAACTGCGCGTCGACCGAGTCGACAACGATGCGTGTGCGGGGTGAGTGCGCTCGGAACAGCGGAGTCATGTGCTCGGCTATCTGCCAGAAGGCGAAGAGGGCAATGTCGAATCGCGCTGAGGCCGCCAGCGACCCGACGTTGATGACGTCCGCGTCGTAAACGGTCACCCCGAGCCGTCGCAAGCGGAGCGAGTCGACCTCGTCGTGGATGCCGGTCGCGGCGACGAAGGTGACGTCCCAGCCTCGCTCACGCATGAGGCGCATCAGGTCGAAGAGCCGCTTGGAGCCCGAGTCGCGGTGCAGCTGAGGAACGGCGTAAGTCGAGACGAAGGCGCGGGACGTAGTCATCTCTCGCTCCGTCTCGCAAGCTGCTGCAGAGCCTCGCGGTCGAGCTCTGCGGGCCTGTCGTGCTGGCGCGTGAGCGCCTCCTGCCAGCGCTCGGCAAATAGCGAAGCGTTGCGTGCCTGGAAGCGTTTGGCTCCTTGCGTCAGGTCGATACCCGCGGACGCTCCCTCCACGTGGACGATGACGCTCTCCGGTTCGTATAGGACAAGACGTCCGAGCGCACGAACCCGGAAGCAGAAGTCAGTGTCCTCATAGAAGCCGAATCCGTACGCCGGGTCGAATCCACCCGACTTGAGAAAGAAGTCGCGACGGAAGGTGAGCAGGCAGCCCGAGCAGTAGTCGACCTCGCGCGGCACCGTAAAGAGTGGGAAGTCTGGATCCGGGTCTCCGTACCCGAACTTCGCGGCAGAACCGTCGCGGAAGACGAGGCCCCCTGCCTCCTGGAGCCGGCCGTCTGGGTAGACGAGCCGGCCGCCGACGGCGCCGACGTCATCCCGAGCGCGGAAGGGAGCCAGAAGTGGCGGCAGCCAACGGGCGAGCGGGATCGTGTCGTTGTTCAGCAGGACTACGAACTCACCGCTGGCTGCCTCAACGCCGCGGTTGACGGACCCGAGGAAGCCCGAGTTCACCTCGTTCCGAAGCAGGCTCACGTGTGGACTGGAGTTCGCCAGTTGCTGGAGGTCTGCGACCGTGTCGGCGCTGGAGGCGTCGTCGACGATCAGGATCTCCCCGCGGAACCAGGTGGGGATGGTCTCCTCGAGTGCATGGATGCACGCCTTTGTATGTGCGAACTGCTCATGGCACGGGATGACGATCGAGACGGTCGGCACGTGCTCGACGAAAGCGGTCAGCGCGGCGAGGCGCGGAGGCCCGCCGTCGGCCGGAACCTCGAGCACTGCGTGCCGGGCAACCCGCATCGCCTCGGCGAGCCGCTCTTCGGAGTTCGTGACGAGCGCAACTATGTCGACGCTGCCGTCGAGATGAGGGAGTTCTGCCTGGGCGAACCCGAATACGGCGGATGCAGGCAACTGCTCCTCGAGCCCTAGCCCAGTGGCCCAGTCGAGAATCGAGGCTTCACGGCTCGTTTCACGCTCGATCCACTCCACGAGGTCAACGAGTTGCCGGCGCCACCCGCCGCGCAGATCCGACGAGTGCAACGCGAGGCATAGTCCCAACTCCTCCGAGTCAAGAGCCTGCGAGTAATGACGGAGCACGTGTGCACGGAACCCCGGATTACGCTCGAACAGTGCTCTTTGACTTGCCGGCACGAACAGGAACTCGGCACCGGCGGCGCGGGTTGCCTCCAGGTTGGCGATCAGCGACGTGTCGCCCCTCGCACCGTTGGCTCTATACGTGCCGTCGGAGCGGCGAGGGAAGGGAAGGGTCGTGTAGTTCGGCAGCGACAGGAGGTGCTCATCGCCGCCGGTAGCCACTGCGATCACCGCAGTCTCGGGAACATGCTCGGCGAGCCCTCTTTGGAGCTTCGCGGCGAAGTCGTTCTCTTCTGATGGCACATGTTCCGGTCGGCTCTCGAGCTCCAGCGTTTCCCGCTTGGGGGCGACGGGAGGGGCCAACGTTGGAGCAGCTGAACCCGGGGGCGAAACGTTGGGAGATGACAGCTCCAGCGACGAGCCAACGGGCTGACGACCTTCCCGGCGACCGTGCTCGACGTAGTGCATCAGCGGATTCAGGCCGGCGTGCGACACGTCGGGATAGCGCGAGAGGTAGTAGTCGGCGTCGAATTGGTGAGAGCGACGCAAGCGTAGGTACGCCTTGACGTAACCGAGACGCTCGGCGGTGGGCGGGAAGAGCCACGAGCAGAACTGCGTGAAGGAGCGCCAGCGGCGGCCCCTGGCCCGACCAATCAGATCTAAAGATGCCAGGAGCTCCGATTGCTGGGCCAGCGTCTCTTCACGGAGCCGCAGCTCCGTCGACAAGCCTTCGACCTGCTCAGACCGGCGCGTGAGCAGCTCGTCCCGTTCCACAAGCTCGGACTTCACGACATGCAGCTGCTCGTCGCGCTCGTGCAACTCCGCCGACCGGCGCGAGAGTGCCTCCCCTTCTTCTGCCAGTGCGACCGCGAGTTGGCGAGCCTCCTCGCGCACTTGCGTGAGACTCCGTTCGAGGTCGCTCAGGACGCGCCCGAGTTCCGCACTCTCGGCCTGCGTCACTGCAAGCGCCTCCCGCTGATCGCCGAGCGTTGCCTGAAGCTGTTCTTCCTCCGTTAGCAGCGCCTTTCGCTCCGCGGCCGCCTGTTCCAGCTGAGCTGTGACAGAGGCCAGCTGGAGACGCACACTCTCGAGCTCGCTCCCCTGCGCATCGAATGACCGCTGGAGGTCCGCGAGCCTTGTAGCTCGCGCACTCGCCTCGCTCTCGACGGCCTCGAGCCGCACGAGGGTGTCCGCGAGTGTGCGTTCGCGCTCGGCGAGTGAGTCGCGTGCGTCTCCGACGTCGGCCGTAGCGGAGTCCAGGCGGCGCCGGGTGTCCGCGAATTCCGTCTCGGTGTCCGCGACCGCGACGGCGAGGCGCTGTGCTTCGGTGTGGAGGGTTTCGTATTTGCCTGTCCAGTGCGCTATCGACTCCTCGTGCTCGCTTGCGACGGCCGAAAGGCGTATGGCTTCCTCCTTCCACTGGTCGCGCTCCTCGGCAGCGGTGCGTAGCGCGCCTGTGCCCACTGCCGCGTCGAGCTCGGCTGCTTCCGCGCGATGCAGTGCGTCCCGCAGTTCGGACTCGCGTGTGGCGAGCGCTTCAGCGATCCGCTGGGTCTCGACCTCGAGCGCCTTGTCCTGCTGTTTTCTGTCCTCTGCTAGCGCGTCGCGCTCGGCAAGAGCGGCGAGCAGCCGGACTCTGTCGTCGTCGAGTACGGAGAAGAACTCTTCGGTACGCGTGATCGCGCTCTCCACGGCCTGGCGCACCGACTCAGGCTCGTCGTCAAGCGTCGCGCGCTGGCGCAGCTCGCCGAGGAACTGCTCGAGAGCCGTGCGCAGCGTCAACGGGCCTCCGTCTGCGGAGAGCAGGGTTGCTCCGGCGTCGCTGAGCCCGCGGCCGAGCTCTTGTAGAGCCTCCACGAGTGCGTCGACCACGCGATGTAGAAGGGCGACTGTCTCGATCTCCTCCACCAGGCGCGCGGCAACGAGCTGGTTGTCGGTCTTGAGCGATTTGAGCTCGTCCACCCGCTCGACGAGCTCGTCCGCCACTACGGCGAGTTGGGATTCGACCTCGCCGCGCTCGGCTTCACGCTCGGTGACTTGAGCCCTCGCTTCTGCCAGCAGCGGACCGTACGCCTGGTCCGCACGGTCGAGCTGCCCACGAATCTCATCGAACAGCTCACTGTCGACTTCCTCTGCGTCAGTTGCAGCGCGGGATACGGCATCGAATGCTTGTTTGACCCATTCGGCGACATCACTGCGGGCGCGCAGCTCCGAGTAGTCGAATGAGTGATGGCGCAGAGCCGAGGACAGAAAGTCCTCGATCTGGACGTGCGTCACGTGACCGGCCCGCGGCCAGAAGAGGTGCAGCTCGCGCGCGATCCGCTCGCTTGTAGCAACCCAATCTCTCAACAGACGCTCGTACGACACGAAGACCCGGGCAAAGCCACGGCTATCGCGCTCCGCATCAAGCAGGTGGCGCAGCCATAGAAGACATGACTTGGTGCCGCTGAAGCCATCCCGTGCCTTCAAGGAGCCGGCGACTTCGAGTGGGTTCCGCGTTGTGATTACGAATGACGGCCGGGCGGCGAAGCGGTCGAGCGCGCCGATCCACAAGGGCAACAGCCGGCACAGGCGCGGGTCCTTGACCACGAAGAGCGAGGAGTCGCCGTACTCTGCGTGCAGGAGTGCGGCGAGCTCGCCAACGAAGCTGTCTGCCTTTGCTGAGGCGAAGACCGACTGAGGAATCGGAGACACATCGTCCCAGGCCGAACCGATCGACGCGAGAAAGCGATCGTGCGCCTCGGCTATCGGAACAGACTCCCAGAAGCCGAGATCGTTGTTGTTCGGGATGCCGGGCGCGAGGTGTCGCGGCAAGTCGATTCCCAGCAGGCTCAAGACTCGTGTGATCGCCGACGTCCCGGACCGATGCATCCCGGCGACGACGATGGCGGTCGCTCGCTGCTCCCTTGCGCGGCCTGGTTGAGGCTCGTGTTGAGTGCCGACCTCCGCCGCGCCTCCGCCCTCTAGCATCCGGCCTCCCCCAAGAGCCATTGCGGCAGGATAGCCTCGGTTTCGCGGCTGAGTCATACAGTGGGTCGCGGGATTTCGACGACTGTGACGCCGTGCAGGCGGACGGCGGGCTCTGGTTGTGGCGATCGTTAGCTCGCTGTGGCTCGGCTAGGTCTGACCGCCTCCAGAAACAGCAGGTCTGACCGCGATGCGTAGACGGTTCGGCGGACTCTTCTCTCCGTGACGCGCAGGCCCGCTCTTTCGATCGCCCCGAAGAGGTCATCGACGGTGCCGTGCTCGGTTGGCGGCTCGACCTCGACTCCCTCCGAGCGATTCCAGAGGAAGTCGCTCTTCGGCAAGAGATCGATCGCCAGGAGCAGTCGCCCGCCCGGCTTGAGCCATCGCGGGATCAGATCGACTGTTTCCTCGCGCTCCGCTGCGGTCATGTGGGCGAGGCTCACCGAGTAGATGCGGTCGTAGGGCTCGGCTGGCACATGCTCGCGCGCCTCGCGTTGGTATGACTGGATGCGCACATCGACGGCCGAGTAGTCGAAGAAGCCCCATTCGTTCCACTCCGCCGTGACAGGCATCGTGCGCGAGGTCGGGCTCTTGTCGATGCACTCGACCTGAAGGCCTCTCTGTGCCAGGACGATCGGTAGAGGGCTGACGCCGGCGCCGATGTCCAGCACCCGCGCCCCCGGCGGGAGCGGCTCGAGCCGCTCGAGCACCCACGGGTAGTTGAGCGTTTGCGGATAGTGGCTGGGAAAGAAACCGAAGACGGCTCTCCCCGTCGCGACGAGGTCGGCGAGAAGATCTCGTCGCGGGGCTTCGGTGCTCGCGCGAGCCAGATCCGCGTCGTCCATGTCACGCGGATGTCGCAGGCCCTCGAAAGCCTCGTGTGTCGGCTGGTTGTCTACTGCCATTCCGTGAGGACGTCGCGGAAGCGCTGGGGGTCGAGGCGGAAGCTCGACCGGTGGGGGAAGCTGTGGTCACGGTCGACAATGGTCCCTGCCATTGCCGTGGGCTCGCAGTTCGGAAAAAGTGCGCGGTATACGTTGGCGCCCTCGATGGCTGCGTTCTCGAGAATGAGCAGCCTCGTCCCGGGCGAGGCGAAGTAGCAGAGGAATAGCGCTGATCCCTCGGTCGCGAGTACGCGTTTCGCGTTGGCGAGCAGGTTCACCTGTTCGACGAAGGTCAGCTCGTCCGGATAGACGACGGTGAAGCCATGTTCGTGCGCCACGGCCTCGATCTCGGGGGCGTTTAGCAGGTGTCCCCAACGCCACGGCTGGCGGGCGAGGAAGACACTCTCTGCCCCGTTGCCGCGCACGACATGCGGGGCGACACGCCGGTTGAGCTCCGACAGGACCGGCACGATCAGTTCTGGGGACGGATAGCTGTGCAAAGTCGAATAGCGTTCATCCATAACCTCCCGTGCCGGTGCGTAGGTGAGGTTCGCGCTACACCAGAGCCGGCGCGAGTAGACCGGCTGCAGGGGCTCGACCTCGATGATCTCGACCTCGGGCGGGACGACGAGCCGGATGGCGTCGCGAATGGTCTGAGGAAGCCTGCTGGACGACAGGACCGGGACGGGCGGCAGCTCCCCGGACATGTCCGCCCAGAGGTAGCGGGGCAGATACTGCAGCATGAAGTCGCCGAAAGCGCTGAGCTGCGGCCCCAGCAGTGTGAACGCCTCGTCGATCTCGAGACAAGACGGGTCGTCTTCGGCACTAACCACCCACGCCGAGTGACGATTGGCCGAGAAGAACGACGGGTCGATGTCGAACTCGCAGTCGAACATGTCCAACTCGGGGTCCTCGAAGTCGAGCAGGGCGTGATGGTCAGTCACGATGGCTGCCGACGCCTCGCGAACGTAGACATCTTCGAGACGGGCGAGATGTGTCGAGCGGGCACGCGAATCGATCGCGGGAGAGTTGGCGCCGTCGAGGACGGATAGCGCCTCCACTCGGAATGGGGCGCCGCCGGCGAAGGTCTCGACGAAACGTCCTCCGAGGCGACGTGCGTACTCGCCCTGGCCGGCGAGTGTCGCGTAGCGAATCTGGGCTGTCGGCGGCAATCCGAGCAGGTCTTTGTGTCGTCTCCAGCCGTCCTCCACGCCGAAGCGGGCGACAAGGGATTGCTTCGCCTTCATCAGCGGCTCGAGCGCTCCGGTCTCGCGGAACCTCCCGAGCAGGGCCTCCTCTGCGCTGAGGCTCGCGCCCAAGGCGCTTTGGTCTTCTCTTCTTCCTGACTGCCTCGTCTCGTGGGTCTCGGGTGGGTCATGCTCCTCGGGCGGGTGGTCGAACGGATAGCCCTCCCCGAAGAGCGTGCGCACCGAATCGCGGAACCGCGCGTTCGCCGAGTTGAGCGGCCGGGCAAGAAAGACCGAATACGTCTCGCGCCAACGGAAGATCTGCTGCCGGTCGAACTGGTCATCGCGGAGGTAGTGGAAAACTGCGGCGTTCTCCAGTTCCTCCGGGAATTGATCCGCGGCCACGAGATCATTCGGGAAGTTGAAGCGCAGCGGAAGAGCGACCGACGGCAGCGGGATTCGCGCGGCGGAGAGAGCGAGCGCGACCTGGCCGGCGTAGTACGGGTCGACCAGGCGTCCCGTGAGCTGTGGACGCGTATCGAGGTAGAGAGGCGCGAATCGGTCGAAGTACTCGCGTGCGAACACCACGAAGCCGTCGTTCAGGTAGAAGGGGCATGCCTGCTCCTCCTCGGATACGTCGGGCGTGACGAGCGAATAGCTGTGGTCTAACTTCAGCGGCTTATCGAGGAACTCGTGCGCGACGGCGTCCCACGCCTCACGATTGCCGACTCCGGGAGGCGCCGGGAAGCGGTAGTGCGCGGTGACTCCGGCAATCGCGGATCGTTCGAGCACGAAGTCGAGAAGCGGCTCGAGGCTCGCGACCGGCAGCGTGTCGGCGTCGGCGCGCACGAGGACGTCCGCGTCGGCCGGCGCCGCACGGTACAGCTCGTCGATCTGGCCGTCGTAGTCCCGGTCGGTCGCCCGTTCGCGGGGAAAAATCATGGTGACGTCGTCGAGGTATGGAAGCCAGCGGGAAAGCTGGAAGGTCGCCTCCAACCCCGGACGGTCACCGATGCAGGCGACAATGTCGGCCTGCCACCGCGTCCACGGCAGGCGTCGAAGTGCGAGTTGGAGAGCCGCGATCTGCGAGAGGAATCCAGGCGTGGCGCTCGCGGGAACGAGGAACGTCACCTTCCGTGTACGCGCCATCAGTGCCGCGGCAGCCGATGATTCTCGGTTCCGTCCACCGTTGACATGATGGCAGGCGACGGCCTGGGTCAATCGTGTGCGGGAGAGGCATCGCGGACATACGCCATAGCTTGATCGGGCTCGACGAACGCGACCGCTGGCGCTCCGCTCTCGCCGGCCTCGCGCACGGCTTCGGCCACACATGGGACAGCTGCCAGGCCTTCTCGCTGACGACCCATCTGCCGACGTATCTCTACCTCGCCGAATCTCCCGAGGGTCGCATCGTCTGCCCGCTGATGGAGCGGCGGTTCCTCGGGGAGCCCGACGTCGCGACGCCGTTCGGATTCTCGGGCTTCGCCGGCCAAGGGCACTGTGCGGGATTCGACGAGCAATGGCGTGCGTTCGCCTCGCGCCAGGGGTGGGTTTGCGCGTATATCGGCCAGAATCCGATACTCCGCCCGGACGGCTTCTGGGCCGAGAGCGCCTTCGAGCCGGCGCAAAACCTCTACTGGCTTTCAATCGACGATCCGGATGGACTGCACCGAGGACTCTCGCGACTGCGAAGACGCCAGCTCAAGCGCTGGCGAGTCCCGGGCTGGCTCTGTACGGACCGCGATGTGCTGCTCCGCTTCGTTCTCGAGTCTGCCGACGGCTTCTTTCGGCGGGTCGGAGCTGCTCCGAACTATTTCCTGTCCGAGGCGACGTGGCAGGCGTTGGCAGCCAGCGACCGGGTGGAGCTCCTCGGCGCGCTCCGCGAAGACCGGCTCGTCGCCGTGACGTTGTTCGGTTGGGCCGACGGCACAGCGGACGCTCTCTTCAACATCTCGCTTCCCGAAGGCCGCGATGCGGCGACGGCGCTACTCATCGAGGGGGCGGAGCGCCTCGGGACACGAGGCATCTCGCTTCTCAACATCGGCGGCGGCGTGCGTGCCGGCGACGATGTCGAGCAGTCGAAGCAGCTGTTCGGTGCGAGTACGCGGCCCTTGCTGCACCTGAAGCAGGTCTTCGCGCCGACTCGGTTCAGGCGGCTCTGCGCCGCTGCAGGCACTGAAGCGTCCGGGCCGACAGCCTTCTTTCCGCCCTACCATTCTCCGGCTCGTGACTAATCCGATCTACGACCGGTTCGCTCCCTTCTACGACGACATGTTCGCCGTCAAGGACTATGCGGGCGAGGCTGACTACCTCGTCGAAGTCATTGGCCGGCACCATCCAACTGCGCGCTCGCTCCTCGACGTGGCATGCGGGACAGGGCGACATCTCGAGCATCTGCGCCGGGAGTTCGAGGTCGAGGGCCTCGACGTCAACCCGCGCTTTCTCCACATCGCACGGGACCGGCTCCCCGGGATCACGCTCCACGAGGAGGACATGACGGCGTTCGACCTCTCCCGCACGTTCGACGTGGTCACGGTCCTATTCGGCTCGATCACCTTCGCGCGGACACTTGCGGCGATGGAGCGATCGATCGAGGCGTTGGCACGTCACGTCGCGCCGGGCGGCCTCCTACTCGTCGAACCCCTCTGGGAGCCAGATGCGCACCGCGAGGGCGAGCTGAAACTGAACGTCGTCGACAAGCCTGACCTGAAGATCGCCTGGATGTATACGAACGAGCGGGTGGGCGACCTAGCACACTGGGAGAACCACTTTCTCGTCGGCACGCCGGACGGCGTCGATGCCTTCGTCGAGGTGCACGAGGCGGGACTCTTCACCGACGCGCAGTACCGGCACGCGTTCGCCTCAGCCGATCTCACGATCATTGAGTGGGATCCGGACGGGCCTTGGGGGCGAGGTCTCTATATCGCCCACCGCTCCGGGTGATTGCGGCGGCTTGAGCACGAAGCGGTCGAGCAGTTCGCGCATCTGCGCCGGGGAGTTGAACATCAGAACGTCGATGACGCTCAGATCAGAGACAAATGTCCCGCCGTTCTGGTCGTAGCGGATGTCCGCATTCGTGCTCAGATATGACAGCTCGAGTCCCGCTGTGGCGAATGCGGCCTGGCTGTAGAGGCCGCGAGATCGGGCGCCGATCGGGTTGACGTACCGAGCCCCACCTTCCTCCAGGCAGATGCGGATAACTCGTTCCTGTGCGGTGCGGCAGCGCGGGTAGGCGCGCTCGGAGGCGAGGACGAGCCGGGTGCTCAGCCCCAGCGACTCCTGCAGTGCGCGCAAGGCGCGGATGTTGAAGGACGCGACGGTCTCGTCCTTGCCGGGGAAGAGCGGCCCGAGGAACGCCGACACGGAGTCGAGATGTGGTGCAGCGCGGTAGGCGTGCCGGATCCTCGCGAGCAGCTTCCGCTGGTGATAACCCGGTTCATGGAGGCGCTTCTCGCAGATCAGCTCGCCGTGGCTCCCGCTGGCCACCGGCAGCGTGAGGTAGGTGGCCGCGCCGTCTTCGAGAATGCGATTGCGGTTGATCCAACTCTGCTTGACGTATTGCGTGTCGTCGTAGACGACGAAGACATCGACGTGCGCCAAGAGCTGGAGGTAGCTGAGGTACGGAAAGAAATACGGCTGCATCACGGCGGCCGAACATCCGGCTTCCCCGCCGTTTCCGCTCACTGCCGTCCCACTCCACGCGCGACCGACGCGCCGATCCGCTCCACGGCCCGCTCGTCGAGATCGATGGCAAAGGGAAGCCCGAGCAGGCGGGGCGCGAGCTTCTCCGCCACAGGGAGCGGGTCAGACGAGCAACCTGCGTAATGCGTATGAGTTTGTAGGCCTCCCCCGTACCAGAGCCGGTGCGAAACGCAGTCGTGCGCGAGGCTCTCAGCAACGTCGTCCGCCTCGCGCTGCGTCCTTGCCTGGAACAGCACGTAGATCGAGGCGACGTCGGGCCCGCAGACGAGGCGGTCCGCCAGGCCGAGGCTGTTGAAGCTCTTCCGATACAGATCGAGAACCCTGGCCGTGGCCGCTCGATTCACGTTCCACTCCTCGAGTTCGGCGAGTCCGACCGCCGCGTGATACTCGCTCAACTTGCCGTTGAGACTCGGGGTCGCGGAGTCCCGGCTGCCGGCAAACCCGAAGTTCAGCGCCTGGCCGATCTGTTCGACCACGCTGGTCTCGGTCGATGCAACGCACCCGCCTTCGCCGGTCGCGAAGGCCTTCGTTGCATGAAAGCTCATGGCGACCGGAAGTTCCCCCAGGATCCGTTCCTGGCCGGCGGCGGCCTCGAACGTAGCGGCGCCGTCGATCACCACCGGAATACCCGTTCGTTCGCGGAACTCGAGCCAGGCCGTCTGTGGCACCGGGCGCCCGAAGGGGGCGACCGGAATCACGATCGCCACGTCGTCGAGATCAGCTCGCGCAGCGAGTAGCTCCGGATCGAGCTGCCACGTCTCCGGGTCGACGTCGGCGATCCGTGGCGTGTAGCCGCACGACTCCGCCGCCACCGCAGTGGCGACGAAAGTGAGCCCCGGGACGATCGCGAATCGCCGCCCGCCTGCGGCCCGACCAGCCGCGGCGAGGATGGCAGCGGTCAGCGCGGACGTCCCTGAGCCGGCGGAGACGACGCCACCAAGCGGGAGCGAGAAGCGACGGCAGAGACCCTCCTCGAGCTCGAGCGCGAGCGGGCCCCAGCTCGTGTAAACGCGCGTCTCGTCTATCCGGCGCAGATACGGCAACAGGCGCTCAGCAGGAGGGAGGCGAGGGCGCAGGACAGGGATCGTCGGCTCCGCCTTGTCAAAGGCCGAGTCGAACTCCGCTTGTGTCGAGTGGGCGTCCATTGCTCCGCAGCTTAGGTCGGCATGGAAGGGAGCACGAGGCTGTGGCCCAGGTTCGCGGCTACCTCACCGTTGCCGCATCCGACGGAGCGCGATCGGGTTGCCGGCTGGCAGCGCTACATCGTGCCTCCTCAGGCCCAGGTGCTTCAGAGCCGGTCGCACCATGACCGACCAGGCGAGCACACCGGCCCCCCGCGCCGCGATTCCCGCATAGACGAGCCCATTGACCGAGGCGCCACGCTGCGGCGCGTAGTGCGTCCTGTAGAAGCGGAACATCCCGTAATGGAACGCCCAGACGAGCCGCGGCGAGCGAAGTCCGGCGGTCGTGCCGCGCTTGAAATGGAGGGCCAGCGCCGAGGGCTCGTACCACGTCAACCACCCGGCCTCCTTGAGCCGGTAGAGGAGGTCGAGATCCTCCATGTACATCCAGTAGCTCTTGTCGAGGAGGCCGACCGACTCCAGCGCGCTCCGCCGGGCGAGCATGAAGGCGCCGTTGATCGCCTCCACCGGCCCCGCCTCGATGTGCGGTGCTCGGTACTGCGCGAGCGGGCCGCCGTGGAGGAGGCGACCGACGCCGAGGAAGTGACCGATAGCGCCGAGCACCGTCGGGAAGGAGCGACGCGCCGCATGATCGAAGGAGCCGTCCGGACGCACGAGCCTCGGCCCCACGACTGCCACTTGAGGCCTTGCATCGAGGACGGCGACCAACCGGTCCAGCGTCTCCGCGAACACTTCCGTGTCCGGGTTGAGGATCAAGACGTATTCGGAGCGGCCACGGCGAATGCCGATGTTCGCGGCCCGCGTGAAGCCGAGGTTCGCGCGCGGCGAGATCACCGCTGCCGGCAGGATGCTCTTGACCACCGCTTCCGTCTGCGGGTCGCGGCCGTTGTCGACCACCACGACCCCGTGCTGCTGGGACGGCGGGTGCGCTCTCAGCGACTCGAGGCAGCGCCGAAGACGGTCGTGCGGCCCGTACGCGACGACGACGATATCCACCGCAGGACAGTAGCCAGGATCGGACTCCGCAGCTTACGAGTCGCCGCGCAGCCCAAGTCGGCTCCGGCGTCGTAGCCGGCGTCCGAGTGAAGACGACGGCGCTCGTCGGTCGTGGAGAAGCCCTTCGGGGTAGGGCTGCCGTGGTTCCTTCGCTGCGGCCGAGAAGCCGTCGAGCCTGCCGCGGACGCCGTCCGGCGTGCGGTCGAAGAAGAGCTGCCCGCCACAGATGACGCCGTCCCCGAGGAGCACCCGCGCGAGGCGGCGCGGAGACTCGAGGACGCTCCACTTCCTCAGGACGTACCCCCGTCCGAAGCCCGTCAGGTAGTTCTTCTCGCGCGAGCCGGAGCCGAGCGTCGCCGAGTGTTCGTGCGTCGCGCGCGCCGCCGGCGCCGAGCGCGCAGCGGCCTCCGGCGCGCACGAGGCGTAGGACGAGATCGACGTCCTCCCAGTAGGCGAACAGGTTCTCGTCGAAGCCCCCGGCCTCCGCGAAGGCGGCCCGATCGAACGCCGCAGCCGCGGCGCAGGGGCCGATCGGCGCCGGCGTCTCGGGGCCGAGCGACGAGACCGGGATTCCGTTGAGGTAGTCGAAGACGAGGAGCGTCTCGTCGAGCTCCATGCCGGCCGTGTCGACCGTTTCCGGGTCGTGCGCCTCGACGAGGACGCCGGCCGCCATCACGACGCCCGCCGCCGGATCGAGCACGGCCACGAGCTCCTCGACGAAGCGCGGCTCGCACACGCAGTCGTCGTTCACCAGCACGAGAGCGTCCTCGTCACTCAGTGCGGCGGCGAGGTTGACCGCGCGGCCGAAGCCGGCGTTCTCCTCGAGTCGCAGGTGCTCCGCGAACTCGTGCCGCGCCACCATTTCCGCGACTCCCTCGGGCGCGGCGTTGTCGACGACGATCGTCCGTGACCGGACGGTCTGGCGCGCGAGCGAGTCGAGCAGGCGATCGAGCCGGCCTCCGGCGAGACGAGTCGGGACGATGATCGTCGCGTTCAAGGCGTCCGGCCGATGACGGCGAGGGCACCGCCACGCCCGGCCGCGACTGCGCCGAGCTCGAGGAGCAAGGCCGGCGGTAGTAGCGGCAGCGCAAGGGCGGCGCTCAACGCAAGGTCGCCCTTCGTGAAGGGTTCGCGGCGGACGTAACGGCGCACGACGTTCCGGTCGCGCGTGAGCCGGTCGAGTAGCGTCATCCACATGCCGGCGAGAGCCTGGTCGACGAGGACGGGCCTGTGCTGCACTTGGGTGAAGCCGGCCCGCCGGAGCAGGACGAGAAGGCCACGGGGCGTGAAGTGCACGACGTGCCGCTGCATGTCCAGATGGAACCAACGCTCCCCACCCAAGCCAGCCTGCAGGCTCGCCAGGTTCGGGACGCCCACGAGCACGCGACCGCCGGGGACAAGCCACCGCCGCACGCGCTCCAGCGCGGCGAGCGGCTCCCGGAGATGCTCGAGCACGTGCCAGAGCACCGCAGCATCGAACGAGCTCTCGGGCAGGTCGACCTCGCCGACGGTCTCGCGCACGACCGTGAGGCCGGGCGCGGCCGGAAGTTCGCGGAACGGCTCTACGGCCGTCACACGGTGGCCGGCACGGGCGAGCGCGGCCGCCAGGCGCCCATCTCCCGCTCCCAGGTCGAGCACACGGCTCCCCGTGTCGAGGGGGCCGAGGAGTCGCAGCTGCTCGCGCGTGCCGAGTGCGAGCACGGCGGCGCGCGGTCCCGCGAGGCGGCGTGCGGCTGGCTGGGCGTAGAGCTCGGCCGAACCAGCGGGAGGCGGGTCCACGGCCACGCCGGTGCCGCACGAACTGCAGAACAGGAGAAGCGCGTTGCGCGCCGAAGCAAGCGTCCCGCCGCAGGCGGGGCAGGATCGAGGTCGGGCCACCGCACCAGTATCCGTCGCGGGCGCTCGGTCGCAAGTGGGCTCAAACGGGGGGCACGGCTCGCCGACCGAAGCTTTAGCGTGATTCGCGTGAGGTTAAGAATCCCCTGGCGTTACCTAACGTTCGCGGGCGGGCTCGCCGGCGTATGCCTGCTGACCGCCGTCTCGGCGGCGGCGCACGGCGTACGCGCGTACTCGACACCCGGAACGCGGCCGCTGCAGACGGCCCTGTTCGACCCGTTCGCGTTCGGCGGCTCGCAGCCCTCCAGCGCGTTCGCGATGTCGCATGACGCCGGGGCCCGTTACGTCCGGCTCGTCGCAGCCTGGAATGTGATCGCGCCTGCGCATTCGCCCCGCGGTTTCCTCGCCACGGACCCGGCATCAGCGGGCTACTCCTGGGAGGCCCTCGATTCATCTGTCGCCGCAGCCGAGGCGGCCGGACTGACGCCGATTCTCGACGTCGTTTCCGCTCCGCAATGGGGGCTCGCGGTGCCGGCGACTGCCCATGGGGCCGGTATCCCGAGCGCGGAAGCACTCGGAAAGTTTGCGACCGCGATCGCAACCCATTACGACGGCGAGCACGGGGCGCCGCCTGTGCATGTTTTCCAGGTCTGGAACGAGCCGAACGTCAGTCTCTACCTCGAGCCGGTGAGTGCATCGGCGTATCGCTCGATGGTCAACGCCTTCGCCGGTGCGGTGCATGCCGCGAACCCGTCGAACATCGTCGTCGCGGGCGACCTCGATCCGTTCGCGAACACGGCGAAGCGGTTCCACACGATGGCTCCCCTGGCCTTCATGCGCTCGTTCCTCTGTATCTCGAAGGGGAGGCATCCGCACTCGACCTGCCGCTCCTCTGTCCACTTCGACGTCTGGGCCCACCACCCGTACACGTTCAACGGCCCCTTCGGGCACGCCGGGCACCCGGACGACGTCTCGCTCGGCGACCTGCCGAAGATGAGGGCGGTGCTCCAGGCGGGAGTCAGGCTCCATCGCGTCGTCTCGACACATCCGGTCCAGTTCTGGGTCACGGAGTTCAGTTGGGACACGAACCCGCCTCGGGAGCACGCCGCCCCGACGGCGCTCGAAGCCCGCTGGACGGCGGAGTCGCTGTACCAGATGTGGCGCTCCGGGGTCTCGCTCGTCACGTGGTTCCTGTTGCAGGACCAGCCGAACCCGAGCCCGTACCAGAGCGGTCTGTACCTCCATACGAGCTCGTTGGCAAACGCGCGTGCGAAGCCGATGCGCACCTCCTTCCGGTTCCCGTTCGTCGCGTACCTCGAGCGGGGCGCAGCGAGCGTCTGGGGGCGCGACGCCACGAGCACGAAGACGGTCGTCACGATTCAGCGCCGGCATGGCGGACGCGGCCACTGGCGCAACATCGCCCAGATCCGAACCAATCGTTACGGCATCTTCCTCGCGAAGCTGCGGCTGCACGCCTCGACTCGGGATTCGCTGCGCGCCACAGCACCCGGGTCGGGGAACTCGCTTGCCTTCTCGCTCAAGCGTCCCTCGCCCAAGCTCCGTTACGGCCCCTGGGGCAACTAGTACTAGCCCCGAGCGGCTCGTCGTCCACGGCTACTTCGGCGACATCGGTGGCAAACCCCGCGGGGGCACCCGGTCTCCACCAAGTCCTAGGGGCGACCTGCCAGAATCCGAACGTGGCGCAGTACACATGGACCGTCCGCGAAGGATCGCTCGATGGCCCGGTGGTCATGAAGAACTACAGCTACGGCGTTCCCGACAAAGAGCCGGTGGAAGGCCAGGAGCTCTATCTGTCGAACGGGTCCGGCCCGTGGCGCGTCAGACTTCTCGAACATGTGCCGGGAGTGCCTCGCTCGCCGTACAACATCCTCGTCGTAGAGCGAGTCGGGGACTAGCCAGGCCGGCGAGTACCGCTGCGAAGCCCAAGCGCCCAGTTGCTGGCCACGAGCCGGATCCCGATGTAAAACAAGCGGTAGTCGCGGCGTGGGTTGCGTCATCGACAGCGAGATCCTCTTCTCACGGTGCCTCCGTCAGAGCGTCTCGCCCGACATCTCGGCGCAACCCACGCCGCGAGGTTGTCCAAAGCGAGAGAGCGACCAACCCCGGCCGGCGTTCGCGCCCTGAGCGCGCTCGAGCCCGTTGACCGACGGTTCAATGCGTAATAGTTCCCTGCCTTTCCCGCCGGACGAGTCGGCCCGGCGGCCCACCAGAGAAGGGGGGAGAGAACATGCGCGCCACGCACCTCGCGGTTCGGCGGTTGCTCGCTCTGGCCGCCTCCGTGGTCGTCGTCGCGGTCATCGCCGCCGTCGGCGCCGGAGTGACCTTGGCCGATCCGGTCAACGGTTCCGACGCGAACGGCACCTACCTCGCGCTTGGTGACTCGGTCGGGTTCGGCTACGTACCTCCCGCAGCCGTTCCCGCGCCGAACTACCTCGACGCACACTCATTCATCGGCTATCCCGAGTACCTCGCCCAGCAGCTGAACGAGCGCGTCTCGAATGCGACATGTCCGGGTGAGACGGCGGCGAGCATGGTCGTCGCCGGTGCGCAGAGCAACGGCTGCGAGAACTCACCCGGCTCGCCCGTCGGCTACAGGACGCTGTTTCCGCTGCACGTGCAGTACGAGGGAACGCAGATGGACTACGCGCTCCACTATCTCGCAGCACACCATCACACGCGTCTCGTCACGATCGACATCGGCGCCAACGATGTCTTTCTCTGTCAGGAGACCACGCTCGATCACTGCACCTCCCCCGGCGAACTCGCCGGTGTGGCGAGCGAGATCGCCGGCAACCTCGGGACGATCTTCCACGACCTGCGCGTCGTGGCCGGCTACCAGGGGCCGATCGTCGCGCTGACGTACTACTCGTTGAGCTACAGCGACCTCACGACAGTCGCAGGCACCCAGTTCCTCGACTCGGTGATCGCGGGCGTCACGACCATGAACGGCGGGATCGTCGCCGACGGGTTCGCGGCCTTTCAGGGGCCGTCGCTCGCGTTCGGCGGTGACCCGTGTGCTGCCGGACTGCTCATCAAGCTGCCCGACGGGACGTGCAACATCCACCCCTCCCCCACGGGTCAGCGGTTGCTTGCAACGGCAATCGCCAACGCGATCGGAGCCTGAGCGAGTCGCACTACCTGGGAACGGCGAGAGGCCGCGCAAGCGGCCTCTCGCCATACCGCTTTTCGGAGACTGCTACCCAGCAGCCAACGCAGGAACCAGAGTCGCGGCGTTCGGCGTCCCGAGGCCGGTCACAGGATCCCATCCGGTCGTCGCCGGGTACCCGGTGACATCCGGGTCGGCCTGGTTGTTGCCGGTAGTCACGTCGTAGAAGTAGGTGCCGTAGTTCGGTCCGGACGCGAGGCTGTACAGCGTCGGGTTGATCAGACCGAGACCATGGCCGGCGATCTGGTCGGCGATCGCAACGAGGCCGGCGAATTGCGGCGACGAACAGGAGGTTCCGCCGACGAGGAACCAGCCTCCCCCGCCGTCGAAGGTCGCGTAGACCAGAGGCGCGGTACGGGAGCTGGCCTGGAACGCCACGTCCGGAATGCCGCGCATGTCCCCGATCGAAGTCGATCCGGCGGGCAACGTGTCCTGGTAGGCGGGCCTCGGGAAGATGTGGCTGAAGCCGCCGCCCGCGTCGATCCAGCCGATCTCCCTGACTCCCGGCTCGGACTGGCAGTTGGTCGGCGGGTCGGTGGAGTCGACGCTGGTGCCCGTGACCGGGTCGGTGCACAGGTACGTGCCGCCCACGGCGGTGACGAGCGGGTCGGAGGCGGGCCAGTTGACCGTCGGGAATGGGATCGTGGCCGGGTTGCTCACCGGCGTCGCGCCCGGGTTGGCCGTGCCGAAGTCGCCCGTGCTGGCGAGAACGGTGACACCGTTCGCCGCGGCCGAGATGAACGCGTGCCGCAGGTTCAACAGCGACGTCGTGCCGTCGAAGTTCTCCTCGGTCGTCCCGAAGCTCTGCGTGATGACCGTGGCCTGGTGGTGGTCGACGATGTACTGCTCGGCGTTCATCATCTGCGGCAGGCCTTGAACCCCTTGCGTCTCCGCGGGGTTGGTGGTCACGTTGAGGATGTTCGCCTTCGGAGCCATGGCATGGGCCCACTCGACATCGAGCGCGGTCTCCACCACCCAGCCGTCGCGTTCCTGCAGGCCGGTGCCCTGACTGTTGGCCGGCGGCGACTTCACCTGAGTCTGACCGTTCCAGTACACGTGCTTGAAGCTGGGGTCACCACTGGCGCATACGTGGCCCGTCTCCCCGCACATGTGCGGGAGACCCATCTGGGTGTCGAAGTTCGCCAGGTCCGACGCCATGTTCGGACTGCCGAACGAATCGATGATCGCGATCGTCACTCCCTGCCCCTCATCACCCGCCGCATACAGCGGCCCGAGGTTGTAGGAGTTCTCCATCGAGCTTGCGGTGAAGCAGCGCCGACCCATCGCGAGGCACTGAGCTTCGCTGGGCGGCGTCGTGTCCGCGGACACGAGCTGAGAATCGGTGATCGTGGGCGTTGCGGCTGGCAGCCGATGCGTCGCCGGCCTCTGGGAGCTCGCCGAAGCGGCGCCGAGACCTACCACACCAATGACCGCCAACAGGACGACCGAGCGCACGAAGAAACGTGGCCGAAGTCCGGACAAGAGACTCTCCTTCCACTGGGCGAAAATGACCAGCGCGATCATTCCAAGCGAGAGCCGGTACACGCGGCAGCTCGGTGCGCGAGCGCCGAATTCGCGGGGGCGTTACATTGACCTGAACGCTCCCACCGGAAGCAGGGAAGATGATTGACGGCAGACCCACCGGGGGGATGGCCGAACTCGGAAACCCGTCCGTCCTGATCGCGGACGACGACGCACTGCACCGCCGTGAGGTCCGGGAAGCGCTGGAGGCGCGGCGATTCGTCGTCGTCGGCGAGGCGAGTGACGCCGCCGCCGCGATCGGCGCAGCGACCCGCTTGCGGCCGGACATCTGCCTGATCGAGATCGAGCTACCGCTCGAGGGACTGAGCGCGATCGGGAGGATCGCCAAGGCCTCGCCCCACACGATGATCGTCGTCCTCAGCCGGTCGGATCGACCCGAGGACGTGGTGACCGCATTCACGCGCGGCGCCTCCGGTTACCTGTTGAAGGGGATCAGCGGCGAGCGGCTGGCCTCGACGCTGCGAGCCGCATACCACGGAGAACCCCCGCTTTCGCGTTCGCTCGTGCCGTACCTCGTCGACGAGATCCGCCGCGGGTCGTCTCGGCGGCTGGCGCTACCCGACGGCCCAGTGACGCTCACCCCTCGCGAGTGGGAAGTTGGAGAGCTGCTTCGCGAGGGTCGGTCCACCACCGAGATCGCCGAGACTCTCGGGGTCTCGCCCATCACCGTGCGCCGTCACGTCGGGCTGCTGGTCAACAAGCTGGGCGCCAAGAACCGTCAGGAAGCCGTCGGACTTCTGCGCGCCTACGGCCGGCGCTGAGAACGCTCAAAGCCGCTCAGGCGCTGCGATCTGGCAGCGCTGATCATGCCCTGAACGGGACCTGCGTAGACCCCGAGCAGGACCTCCAGCCGTTGGCGGCGGCGGCAGCGTACGGCTGAATGCAATTGACAGGTGCGCCCCCGCGCAGACAGTCAGATCTCCTTGGGCCCGTGCGGGTCAGGACGTCGATTCGAGCGCGAGAGTCAGGGGGCGCGCCTGTCGTTGCCTTGCCTTCCTCGCGACCGAGGACAGGTGGCGGCGGACCGTGACGTCCGATAGCTCGAGCTCGTAGGCGATCTCTTTCGTGGTCATTCCTTGACGGCGGCGCGCGATGACATCGGCCTCTCGGCGTGTGAGCTTCAGCGGCTGCCCGTAGACCGACGCGTGCTCCTGGGCGGCGCCGCGCAGCTGGTCGATGAGCGTGCCGACGCCGGCGCGCGGGAAGACCGAGTCGCCGGCGAGCGCGACCTCGACTGCGCGGACGAGACCGCTGGCGCCGAGCGTTTCGAGGACGAACCCGTCGGCACCGGCGCGAACCGCGGCGAGCAGAGCCTCCTCGTCGAGCGCGGGCGCGACGACTACGACAGCCGTGCCGGGCGACCGCTCGGTGATGCGGCGGACAGCGAGGATCGACCCGCCGGCGATCGCGGAGTCGAGCAACGCGAGCCGGGCCCCGTGGACCTCGGCCGCCTCGGCAGCGCGCGCCGCGTCTTCGACGTCGGCGGCAACGATGAGGCCCGCGCGCTCGAGCACGCTGCGCCGCGTCGCCCGGACGAGCGACCGTCCCCCCGCCAGGACAACCGTGCGCGAGTCAGCTCCCGGCTCCGCGGAAGCGGAGTCGCGACTTTGTGCCTGATCTGTGAACGAGGGGTCCATAGGCCGCACTGCCGGTGTGGCTAGCTCGGGACGCGGCGCCCGAAACGCTTCCAGAGCATGCTTTTCGCCGTCCCGCTGGGCAATCCCCCGCCCGGGTGAACAAGGCTCATCGCTACTGTGCGAAGAGGCCCGACCAAGTGCGGTATGAGAATGAAGCGGACGCTACTGACACTCATTTCGTGCGCAATCGGATTCGCTGCGCTGGCAGGGGTTGCGGGAGCCAGGCAAGCGACAGCGGTGAAGATGACGGCGCGGCTGACTGCGAAGCAGGCGGCGAAGCTCCAGTCGGTGAAGGTGACAAAGGCTTCGGGCCACTTCAGGGGAACGATGGTGCGCCACAGCAACGGTCGCTCCAAGCTCACCTGGTCACTCACGTACCGGCACATGAGCAGCCGCGTGACCGGGGCGGAGCTAGTCGTCCCCGCGAACGGAAAGCAGGGCACCGTTACCGTCCAGCTCTGCCGCTCGTGCAAGGCGCGGCCCACGGCGTCATCAATCCCATCTTGAAGCCGTCGACGAAGGCGCTGCTGACCCGGACCGCTTGGGTGATCGTCTCGACGAAGAAGAATCGCAAGGGCGAGATCCGCGGCCGCGTCGTGCGGGCTCACTGAATCGCGTCGCCGGTCGCCTGACCCTCGAACGGGTTCCCACTTTCAAGGGATCCCCTGCTACGACGAAGAGGGGGCGGGTCGATAACGAGACCGACAATGCCGCCGCCGCCGGCCTGGGTCATCCGGGGGCCTGAACTCCCTAGGAGCACCCATCCATGCGCTCACGCCGCCTTGGCTCCGTCCCCACCCTTCGTCGAGCCGCCGCAGTTGGCTCGCGTCGCAGCCTCGCTGTCCAGGCTCTCACCGCGATCCTGATCCTCACCTGCGTGTTTGGCACCCCTGTCGCCGGCGCGGGTTCGGCCAACGCGCGTCTCCTCGTGAAGTTCAAGGCATCCGCAACGGCGAATCAGCCGAGTGGCGTGCTCGCCGCCGCCGGAGGACGACAAGTCGGAACGCTCCGTGACCTCGGCGAGAGGATCGTCAGCGTTCCAGCCAAGGCCGCAGATGCCGCACTTCGCACGCTTCGCAGCAGCAGGCTCGTCTCGTTCGCCGAGACGGACGGCACCCTGAAGCCACAAGACCAGCTCCCCAGCGACCCCTCCTTCCCCCAGCAGTTCGCCGTGGGCGGGGGAGCCTGGGGTTGGTCTGCGACGCATACGACACAGGCCTGGGACATCACGCAGGGCAGCGCGTCAACCGTCGTAGCCGTCCTCGACACCGGCATGAACGTGTCGGCCGGCCTGGACGATTTCAACGGGCAACTCGTACCGGGCTGGAACGTGCTCACGAATTCGAGCAATACGAGCACCAATCAGTCCCATGGAACCTACGTCGCCGGCGTACTAGGACTGAGGGCGGACAACGGTGTCGGCAACGCCGGCGTCTGTCCGCAGTGCAAGATCATGCCGGTCGTCGTCGGAACCGACGGCGGGGCGTCCTGGTCGGACCTGGCCAGCGGCATCACGTGGGCGACTGACCACGGAGCCCGCGTGGTCAACATGAGCTGGGCTGGGACCAGTGACTCGTCCACCGTGCAAAGTGCGATCAACTATGCGCACTCGAAGGGGGTCGTGCTGTTCGCGGCCGCCGGAAACTCGAACTGCGACTGCAAGAGCTACCCGGCCGCGGATCAGAACGTGATCGGCGTGGCCGGCGTCGACAACAGCGGGAACAAGGCCGGCGACTCGAACTTCGGGAACTGGGTCGCGGTCGCCGCACCCGAAGGGGACATGACGGCCTGGCCGACGATCAACGGTTCCCCGGGTTACGCCCCGGTCGGCGGCACCTCGATGGCCTCGCCGTTCGCTGCCGGGATCGCCGGTCTTCTCCTGTCAGCCAACCCGAATCTGACCAATACACAGGTCGAGCAGACGCTCGAGCAGACGGCTGCACCCGTCACCTTTTCCATCGCGCACGGCAGAGTCGACGCGCTCGCGGCGCTCCAATCGCTTGGTTTCTCGGATCCCCAGCCGTCAAGTCTTCCCGCGAACGGCGATCAGCCGCAGATTCTGGTGGAGACGAACGGCGACTGGAACTACACGCCCCTGGGAACGAGCGCGCCTCAGCCCGGGCAGGTGCTGCTGCGCGGCCAGGGCAGCTGGACTGGCTCGGCGCCGCTCAGTCTGAATGCGGTCAAGTGGCAGCGCTGCGACTCGAGTGGAGCGAATTGCACCGTAGTGGCCGCCACGAGCAAGTACACGGTCCAGCCGGGCGACTCCGGCTACAGCTTCAAGCTCTCCATCACGGTCAAGAACAACCTCGGCTCGACCACCGTGGACTCCGCGGTCTCTCAGCCTGTCGGGGGCGGCGGGGGTACCACCGCCGCCCCGGTCAACACCTCGCCGCCAGTCGTCTCGGGAACGGCACAAGATGGACAGACGCTCTCGGCCTCGACAGGATCCTGGTCAGGTAGCCCCACGAGCTACGCGTACCAGTGGCAGCGCTGCGACTCCTCCGGCGGGAGCTGCGCGAACGTCTCCGGGGCCACCACGAGCTCCTATCCACTCGGCTCGACCGACGTGGACTCGACGCTGAGAGTGACGGTTACAGCGGCGAATGCAGGCGGCTCCGCAACTGCGCAAAGCGCGCCGAGCACGGTCGTCGCCGCCGTGCCTCCCCAGAGCACGGCGCCACCGGCCGTCTCGGGCACCGACGCAACCGGCCAGATGCTGAAGAGCAACACCGGCTCCTGGACCGGCACATCTCCGCTCAGCTATGGGTACCAGTGGCAGCGGTGCGACTCGTCCGGAGCCGGCTGCGTGAATGTCTCCGGCGCCACCTCCAGCACCTACACCCTGACCTCCGCCGACGCGGGCTCGAGCATGCGCGTCCACGTCTCGGCCTCGAACTCGGCGGGATCAGCCGCCGCCACCAGTCAGGCGACCGCCCCGGTGGCAAGCAACGGCCAGAGCCTGAGCTTCTCGGGGACGCTCAACAAGAGCACGAGCTCGCTCGGCTTCCCGGTCGCGATCGGTGCCGGCGAGGCCGACGCGACGCTCACCTTCTCGAAGGGAGGCACGGCTACGCTGCAGCTCCTGGACGGGGGCGGCATGGTCGTCGCCAAGGCGTCGGGACGGTCCTCGCCGTTGAAGCTGAGCGTTCCCAGTCTCGCCGCCGGCTCCTACAGGTACGTCGTCACCTGCTCGGGCTACAAAGGTTCGTTCTCGTTCACGCTTTCGGTCACCGCACCGAGCCCATAAGTGGAGGGGCCCCGGTCTGGGGCCCCTCCAGGAACTGCTTGGTCAGCGGCCGTTACGGGCAGCCGAGTCCGTTGTTGTAGTTGTCGAGCGCGGTCTTGAGCGCGATCGCGCCGGCGCGGGTGTAGGTCGCGTTGAACGTGACCGCGCTGCCCGGGCCGTTGTATCCGACGTGCGTCAGGAAGTCGATCGCCTGATTGATCGTGTCGCAGATACACGGATTCGCGATGTTTGCGACGTTCAGCTCTGCTCCCAGCAGCTGAGCGGCGAGACACGCCGCCGCATTCGAGTTGGATGCGCCTGAGTTGGCGCAGTTGTTCCCGTTGAAGACGGCGAGCGCCTTAGTGGTCGTGTCAGCGCTGTACAACGAGCTCAGCTTGCCGGCGACGCAGGTGCCGTTGCAGATCGTGTGTCCAAGGAAATGCCGAGGTGAACGGGCCGTTGTTGTTGCAGCCGTTCGTCCCGGTCTTCACGTGCGGACCGCAGAGGGACATGTGCGTCTTCCAGTACCCGATCGTCAGCGGAGAATTGAAGGCGCACACCGTCGCTGACGCAGATGCCGAATCGCGAGGTCTGCGGATTCGAGTTGTCCGTGAAGTCGGCGTGGTTGTCGTACTCCTGGCAGGTGCCGAGCGTTGTCGGCGCCGGCACCGTCCGCGAGTACGTGATCGTCCACGTCGGCGCGGTGTACGACTGCGAGAAGTTGTCGAGCGTCACGCCGGTCGTGTCGGCGCTTCCGTCATCCGCGCAGTAGGTGCCGAGCGCGTCCGCAGCCCCGCCGTTGAACGTGTCGGTCGCGGTCGCGCAGTTGTCGCTGACCGTGAAATCGACGGGAACCGTGGCGAAGTCCGTTCCGGCCGCCAAGTGCTCTTGGCTGCTTAGGTCCTGGGCGTCCCACGTCATCGTGGCGGTATTCGTCGTGTTCGGTGCATCGGCCGGCGGGGCGCTGAGTCCGCACGAGTACGGGAAGTCAGATGACCCGCTGGCAGGAATCGTCAGCGTCGGGTTCGCCGTCGTGTCGACCGTACAGGGCGTCCCGTCCGAGAGCTGATCGGTGAGGGTGGCGAGGTTGATGTCGCCGCCCGCGTTGTTGAACACGGTGATCGTGCCCGTCACGTCGCCCGTCGTCCCCGTGCCGGTCAGCGTGACCGTGTAATGGAACGTCGCCGAGGTTCCGGGAATGACATCGATCTCGCTCTTGTCGACTGCCTTCGTGATCCCCCACGCGAAGTGGGTGTTCTGCGAGGCGGTCTTCGAGATGGTCGGCGCAGCCGCCGGTGGCGGACCACCGCCCTCGTTACAACCCGAGATCGTCAGGATCGGCTTGTTCCCGAGGTCCCCGTCATAGCTGAGCGAGGCCGAAACGATGTCGGCGAACGTGTCGCCCTGGGGGATGTCGATGGTGATATGCCAGCTGCCGCTGCCCATCTGCTGCCAGGGCGAGTAGGTGATGGCCCCGTCCGTCCAGACGATCGTCAGGTCCTGCGGCGTCACGCTGGAGTCGTGCGGGTTGAAGATCCACAGGATCGTCCCGGTCGTAGTGGGCGCACACGCTGTTGCGCCGTTCTGACCGTTCCAGTCGAACGAGTTGGCGCCGCTCGCTGCCGCCGATGGCCCGGCAAACAAGAAGATCGCCGCCAGGGCGGCGGCGCTAATTGTCAGGAGGCCGACGATTCTCGACCGTAGGCCTAATCTCTTCCGCATTTCCTCACCTCTCGCTCGGTTTGAGGTATGCCGTCTCTGCGTCCGACGGCGTACGTACCGCAGGTGACCGAGCCTGGATGGCCGGACGCCACAAGTAGCGTCCCACTCGCTGGACCGACCGTCCAGAGGGAAAAACCCCAAAAGCGCTCGGGTTTCCCAGCGCCCGACCGCTACAAGGGTTGCGCCGTAGGAGGGCGCCTTTGCCTCGAGGCGGCTCGGCGCTCGTACGCAAAGACCGTGTAAAGCGCGCGGCGGGCAGGAAGCGATTTCACTCGAGCGAGTGAATAGTGCCGCGGAACACTTGCCGAAGACGCCGGTAGTCAGCCGCTACGGGTGCCGCTGGGGTCCGGCAACGCCCAGGAGGTTCCAGATGAAGATCAAGAAGCAGACTCCGGCAGGTGTCGTGCTCGCAGGGGTCGTACTCGTGCTCTCGCTCGCGCTCGTTCCCGCCGCATTCGCCGGCAAGGGCAAACCCGGTGGAGGCCGGCGGGGGCTCCAGCTCGAGCAGCCGGCCCGGTGCTGAGTCACAGACCCAACGGGAACGGACTCGCGAACTGCGGCGACACCGTCACGTTCAACGTCTCGACCACCGCCACGAGCCAGCCGCTAGGTGAACGTGCTGTGCTACCAGAACGGCGTCCAGGTCATGAACAGCTGGAACGGCTTCTTCGACCAGGCGCTGAACCCGACGCGGAACTTCGGCCTCTATTCGCCGTCGTGGCAGAGCGGAGCCGCCAACTGCACCGCATCGATTGACATGACTACTAAGCGCGGCGGTACGTCACAGGTCGCGTCAATGAGCTTCCAGGTCGGCGCGTAAGTCATCTTTCGCCCCCTCGCGGGGTGGTGTGGGGATTGGAAAGGGCGGCCAAATGGGCCGCCCTTCCTTTTGGGGTACACACCTTCAGGGATCGTTGAACCCGAGCGATCGTGACGATCCTCACTCAACACGTTTCGTTCGCACCTGTTCGGAGCCGCACCGAAAGGAGAACTCCCGTGTTGAGCAAGATCGCAGTTGCAGCAACGATCGCCGTCTCTCTCGTCTTTGCAGGTACGGCCTTCGCAGGTAAGCCGGCCTCATCGTCGATAGCCGGCCCGTTTCTCGTGAGCGGGTCGTCGCCGACGGACGCCGCCGCTGTCGCGCCGCAGTTCGGTCAGACGATTACCTTCAACGTCTCGACGACCGCGACGAGCAACCCGTTCGTCAACGTCAACTGCTACCAGAACGGCGCGCTGGTCATGAACAGCTGGTCGGCCTTCTTCCCGGGAGGCACGAACCAGAACTTCGGCCTCTATTCGCCCTCCTGGCAGAGCGGAGCCGCCAACTGCACGGCGGACCTCGGCATGCTCGCGAACAACGGCAAGTGGAAGGTGCTCGCCTCGACCAGCTTCACGGTCAACGCATAGGGCGTCGGGCCGGCGAAACACGAATTAAGTGAGAGGCCCTGCCGAAGCGGGGCCTCTCACTGTCATGGGCTCCTTCGGAGTGCCCGTTAGGGCAGATCCGTCCCGGGTCCCGGGTCGTTCGTGTACGTGATGCCGAAGTGCTCGGCGTCACACGTGCTCTGTGAGCCCTTGTGTGCGGTGTCTGCCGCGCCAGGCGTGTACGTGATCTTCCACGAGTACGGGCCGGCGATCGACCCTGCGGCGTCGTTGTAGCCGCTCGTGATCGTGAGCCCACCGGACCCGCTGCCGGCATTGCTCGTGCCCACCTCCCTCGACGGGGCGCCACCTGCAACGCTCACCGTCTGGCTGTAGAGCGCGCTGCCCGAGCATGTGCTGTTGTCGTAGAGAGCGAACGCGACGCTACCGCCGGCGGCGAGGTTGCCCACTTCCGCACTGACGGTGGCCGTGTCGTTCGGGATCCAGCTTTGCTTGGTCTTGATGTCGGTGCCGATCGTCCGGACGACTACTGCCTCGCTGGCACTCGGACAGGGCGAGTTGTCGGTCGCCTGGTTTGTGTTCGGCGATTGGCCCGGGTACGACGCGGCCCAGTAGTACGTGCCGGGTGCGTCAGGCGTGAAGCTGACAGGCCCGTACTGGGCATCGCCGGTGATGGCCACCGTCTGCGGGTTCGTGCCCGTCCCTGTCGCCAGGGTCGTGCAGTCGGCCTTGTAGAGAGTGAACGTGATGTCGCCGGTGGCGTCACCACCCGGAGTCGTCGGGTTGATGGACCCAGCGGGAGTAGCACCGGCGGGCCCGCCGGTTCCGGGCTGATGCGCCGTGCCGCTCAGCGTTGCCGTGTCCGTGACCGCGCTCCCGAAGTCGACCGGGCCTGCGCCCGCTTGGGTCGAGATCGTCGGCGTGACCGGTGCGACCGTGAAGCACTCACCCGCACTGTGGTCGCTCGAGGGAGGTACACCGGTCGTGGTCGACGAGAACTCGGCCCGGAAGCAGTAGCGTCCCGCCGCCGTGATCGTCGTGACCGGTGAGAAGTAGTCCCCGGACGCGTTGGCAGTCGTGGAGCCGAGATCGACGCCGCCGCTGTCACACGTCGCGGTGCTCGCCGGGTCCGTCCGCCCGCAAACGTGCCAGGCGATCGACCCGCTGAACGAGCTGCCCGTGACGGTGACCGTGGCCTTGTCCTGGACGGTCACAGCGGAGTCCGCCGGGTCGGCGGGAATCGCCGACGCGGGCGGCTGCGAGTGGTCCGTCGCGTCGACGGGGCTCGTCACCGTCGTCGAGTGGCACTCGCCGAGCTGCTCGGTGACGAAGTCGAACAGCGTCGCCGTGATCGTGCTCGACGAGCGTGTGTCCGGCACGATCGTGTTGAAGCAGCTTGGCGCGGTCTCGCCTGCCTGCTGGAACTGCTGCGTGAGGTCGATCCCGCCTTCGAAGAAGTCCGGCGAGACGATCTTGTTCCGTCCGACGCCGCCCGTGGCGTCCGACGTGAGCCACGGCGTCCCGATGGTGCTGTTCCACGGCTTGCCGCAGGCCAGGGTCGTGTCGGTGCAGTGGGCGTTGGTCGTTGCGCAGAGCGAGTCGCCGCCACCCGTGACCTTGCAATCGCCGGTGCTGGTCCCGATCGGCAGCCCGTTGCAGCCGCCGGTCTTCGTGTCCGGGTTGTCGTTGGAGTCGATGCAGCCGCCGTCACCCGAGAGCGGACCGGTGGCGGCCGCCGCCCACTGGAACGCCTTGATCGAGCTGACGCCGCCGCCGTTCGAGAACTCGGAGACAACGAGGACGTCCTTGTTCTGGTGCTGGCCGGTGAAGTTCTTGTGGCCGCTGGTAACCGAGCAGCTGGCAGTCCCCTGCAGCAGCCAGACGCCGACGTCGTTCGTGCCGTTGTCCTTGTTCTTCTCCAGCCCGAAGTAGACGACGTGGTGGATCGGGTTCACCAGGTCGCTGGGCACGGGGATGGAGGTGGACGCCGAGTAGGCGTTCATGATGTCGATCTTGCTGTTGACGTTGTGGTCGTTGTTGCACTGCCAACCACCGTTGCCGATCCCCAGCGTGTCCTTGCTGCCGGTCGCATAGGTCGAGTTGTCGTTGGTGCAGAACGTCGTCGACAGCGAGTCCAGGGTGCAACTCGAGCCCGACTGGAAGTCGCGCGCGAAGCTCGCAGCGCCGAACGTCTTGCCGGCTCCGATGAGCACCGAGTTGTTCGTGACCGCCTCTGTCCCCGTCGGCGCAGTGCCCGTGTCGGTCACGTGGAAGAGTCCGTTCGCCTGGCACCCCTGAGTCGTGCTGCCTTCGTCCCCGGCGCAGTTGCCACCCCAGTCGTCGACCTGGTTCGTGTTGACCGTGGTATACGCATGCGCACTCACGTCCCCATCCAGCTGGAACGCCGCATCGTGGACCGCAAATGCGCTTGGGATAAAGAGCACCGCCATCGCAACCGCGACGGCCGTTGTACACAGGAACAGCCAGCGTCTCCGCCGGCTTCCTGTCGGTCCGATTACTTTCCTAGCCATTTGCTATGCACCTCTCCCTCCCCCCAGCCAGGCGTCGCGCCGCCGCATTGCTCGACTCGGCCGCCATCCACAGACCTGTGGACAATTTCAGCGTCGCGCGGACCGCTACGGACTACAAGGGGTCAGGAGGCAGACAGGGCGCTTGTGCTTCGCAGCGCCGCTTCGGAAACCGATTCAGTCCCGGTCAGCTGTTCGAGGCTTGCTGGAAGAACTCCACGGCCTCGCGGCGGTCGGCGACTCCGAGCTTCTGGACAACCGCCGAAATGTGGGCACGGACGCCGCTCGGTTTGAGTTGCAGCCGCTTGGCGATGTCTCGCGTCGAGAGTCCTTCCGCGAGACCGGCGAGTACGTCCCACTCTCGGCTCGTGAGGCGCGGGCCGAGCTCCGCGCCGACTTCGGTCGTGCGGAAGCGCGGGTCGCTGGAATGGAACTGCATGACCATGCGAGCGACGAGCGCAGGAGGAATTGCCGCCTTTCCCTCGGCGACCTCGAGCAGCGCCTCCGGCAGCGTCTCGAAGTCGATGTCCTTGGTGAGATAGCTCACCGCGCCGGCACGCAGTGCGCGGAAGAGGTCTCCGTCTTCTTCGGAGACCGTGAGCATCACGACCTTCGTCATGGGCAGACGGGCGGCGATCTCCCAGGCCGCGGCGACCCCACCGCCGGGCATCCGGACGTCCAGCAGGCAAATGTCAGGCCTCGTCTCGAGCGCCTGCTGCACCGCCCGAGGCGCATCAGCCGCCTCCGCGCATACGACGAAGCCGCCGTCTGTCAGCGCACGACACACGTCGTCGCGGGTCGGCGCGTGGTCGTCCGCGACGAGTACACGGAGGGGCTCGGCCTGCTGCGCCGCGATATGCGCCAGGAAGCTCACAGCTCGAGCTCCACCTTGGTGCCGGCGCCACGGCGCGAGTCGATATGCAGCTTCCCTCCGAGCGCCTCGGCGCGGTCCTTCATCGTCACGAGCCCGAAGCCACGCTTCGGCTGCTCTTCGTCGAAGCCGGATCCATCGTCTTCGACCCCCAGTCGCATGCCGGCGTCGGCGCGCTCGAGGTAGATCCGCAGCACCTCTGCGCCGCTGTGTTGGGCGGCGTTTGCGACGGCCTCGGACGCAATGCGGATCACCGCCTCCTTCTCCCTTGGCGACAGCGCGATCCCGCTTGCAAGCTCCATGTCGACGGAGGCGCCGTAGCGTTGGGCTGCTTCCTGTACGGCTTGAGCGAGCGCCTGGTCCAGTGACTCGTCGGGTCTGGCCGCCAGCGCACCGACCACGCGCCGCGACTCCTCCTGCGCCCGAGCGACGCCGCGCAGGATCCGCTCGACGAGCTGGGGCTCCGCGCCGTGCTGGCTGAGAAGCCGGACGTTCCGGGCGATGAACGAGATCTCCTGGGCGAGCCCATCGTGGACGTCGCGGGCGAGCCGGCGCCGTTCCTCGAGGGACGCGGCCGCGATGACGCTCGTCCAGTAGGAGGCGATCTCGCGAGCAGCTCCTATGAGTAAGGCCAGATAGAAGCCGAGGCGGAACACATCACCGGTGTAGACCCAGTTCGAGAGCGCCGCCGGGTGAAAGAAGTAGTTGATGTGGCTGGCCCCCGAGAGGATGCAGGCGATCGCGAGCCACCCGCTCAGCTCGTCGTTGGTGAGACGGTTGCGCCGCGCGAAGCCGAAAGCCGCCAGGATGTAGAGCAGCGCGAGTGCGAGCTGCAGACCAGCGGCCAGGCTCGGGTGCGCGTCGCCGGTCGCGACCGACGCCGCGATGCCGTGAGGGAGGAGGCTGGGGAACAGGACCATCGGAAGAGACCCGGCCACTGCAAGCACCAGCACGCCGCCAAAGATCACGAGGGGCCAGCGTCGCCCGACAGCGATCCTGCGCCGCGGGAGAAGCGCAGCAACGCAGGTGAGGAATGCGGCCACCAACGCCGTGAACAACATGCCCCACACAGAGGCGCGGCTCGACTGCAAGTCGAAGACCGCCGGCAGCGTGGCGAAGGCGAAGTTCCCGAGTGCGAGCAGGAAGAGGCCGGCAGACAGAATCAGCTCGTCGAGAAAGCCCGTACGCCAGAAGCGACCGAACAGCAGGAAGGCGGCAGCCGAAGCGGCAATCGCGGCCGTCGTCTCGAGCGCGACGTGCAGTGCGGGAGCGCGATACGCGAAGTTGAGGCTCGCAACGAGCACGAGGGCCAGGGTTGCGCCGGCAGAGCCGAGCGCACAGCCAACCGCAAGCCTCCGCAACCGCAGCACGACACCTCACCTTCTCTCATTACGCCCGGCCTGGGACCAGTCTTTTGGGCTGGACCGGGCTCCCGGTTCGGCTACGAGGGAACGGCACCGCACCCGACTGCCGGAGGGCCATTTCCAGCCGTTCGGCCGACGAATACAGGCCGCGTGCAGGCCACTGTGAGGAGGTGGCGATCCGCGCAACGCGCCGGCTGCTCGAGAACCAGTTCGTCCGCTTCTGCGCGGTCGGCGCCTCGGGCTACGCGATCAACCTCGCGGTCTACGCGGCGCTGCTCGTGCTCGGTCTCCACTATCTCGCCGCATCGGCGATCGCCTTCCTCGTAGCCGCTGCGAGCAACTACCTCTGGAACCGCACGTGGACGTTCGGCACGTCCGACGCCCCCGTCCTCAGCCAGGGTGCGCGGGCCTTCCTCGTCTCGGCGCTGTCACTCGGGGCGAACCAGCTCTTCCTGCTCGTGCTCGTAGCTGCGGGCGCCGGTCACCTGCCCGCGCAGGCGGTGGCGATCGTCCTCGCGACGCCGTTCAGTTTCGCGGCGAACAAGCTGTGGGCCTTCGCGGCGGAACCGTCCGCCGGCGAGCTGCAACCAGTCGTGGTTCGCGCACGCCGACGCGACTCCTGACGCGCCGCCTGCCCAAGGCGGAATCAGGGGCGAAACGGCGAAGTTCGTGGGTTGGCCGTGAACGTTCACCAGCTGACACCGGAAGAGCCGCTCTCGCCCGAACTCGTGCTCGTCTTCTCGCCGGAGCTACGCGCCCAGGCTCTCGCCTGCCTTCCCGCGCCGGTCTGGGCGACGCCACCGCGGCGGGCTGTGGAGGTTCCTGCGGCTGCCGTCGTCGAGCCGTTCGAAGCGTCTCTGGGCGCGATACTCGTCTCTCGCGTCGTGCACCTCGCGGTGGTCTTCGTGACCGTCACGATTCTCGTCCTCGCGATGTCACTCGTGGCGAACGCGATGCGATGAGATCCAGCCCTCCAGCACGGCCAATCGATAAGGCGGCGGAGCCTGGTCGTTCGGGCCGGTCGAAAGCTCGCGTCCGGCGCTACAGAAGAGAGATATGGAAGCCCGCCTGACTCAGCGGCGCCTCCTCACGGGCGCTGCCGCGCTCGTGGCTCTCGTCGCGGTGACGAGCGGCTGCGGTGGCGGAACCGAAGCGCAGGCGGCGAGGAGGACGGACCCGAAGCTCGGGACCTACTCGAACTCGCTCCTCAGCTTCAGCCACCCGGCCGGCTGGAAGGCGTACCCGTTCCGCTGGGGCGGCGAGCTGCACTTCCGCCCGATGGTCTACCTGAGCACGCAGCCGGTTCAGGATCCGTGCTCGACCAAGGGGAACACGACCTCCTGCGGCTTCCCGGTGGGTCAACTTCAGCCGGGCGGCGTGCTCGTCACCTGGAACGCAAGCAACCCGCCTGCGGTCGCGCTCGGGCCGGGTTCGCGGATTCAGGTCGACGGGCGCGAGGCCAGGCGCGTGGACACGACCGGCGGAATCTGTCGCAGCATCGGCGCCGACCGGACGGTCGACGTCCGGATCCAGACGGGGCCTCTACCCTCCACCCTGACGGAGATGACCGCCTGTCTGCGCGGGCCGGGGCTGGCGCAAGAACAGAAGAGCCTCGACGCGCTGCTCGCCTCCACGAAGTTCGCCTCGCAGTAGTCCGCGGCCCTCGACCGAAGGTCCTGGCCGGACCAGACCTAGGTCCTGCCTGGAATGCCGCGGATCTGTCGAAACCGAAAGCAGACGCGGACGGATGCACGGCATCCACTGACGGTGATGTCTCCTCGGACCCGGCGGGTCAGGACGTGTCACAAGAACTCGGTGCCGTGCCCGGCCCGCGGGCCGAGGCGAATCGCCTAGGTCCCGTCGAACCAGCGATAGATCGGGAGCTCCGAGGTCGCCGCGGACTCGGACACGAGCGCGGGCTGCGGTTCCGGCTCGGTCACCTGCTCCGCATCTTCGGCTGCCGCTCGCTCGAGCTCGAGTTCGGCAGCACGGCGACGATCCTGTTCCGCGGCCTCGCGTTCGAGCTCGGCGTCCGCAGTGCGGCGCTCCTGCTCGGCCACCGCGGCCAGACGGGCCTGCTCCTCGGCAGCCGCAACACGTCGCGCCTCCTCCTCAGCGGCCTTGCGTTCGAGCTCCGCCTGGGCAGCGCGGCGCGCCTGCTCAGCCTCTGCCGCGAGACGAGCCTCTTCCTCCGCCACGGCTACCCGGCGCGCGTTCTCTTCCGCCTCGGCGGCTCGGCGTGCCTGCTCCTCGGCCTCCGCCGCCCGACGCGCTTCCTCCTGCGCCTCGGCAGCGCGGCGTGCACGCTCTTCCGCCTCCGCAGCTAGACGTGCCTGCTCCTCGGCCTCCGCCGCCCGACGCGCTTCCTCGTCTGCAGCCCGGCGCGCCTCGGCCTCGACGGCCCTGCGTTCGCGCTCCGTCTCGGCAGCCCGGCGTTCGCGCTCCTCCGCTTCGGCGGCACGGCGGGCCTCCTCCTCGGCCGCCCTGCGTTCGAGCTCCGCCTGGGCGTCGCGGCGTGCGTGCTCCTCGATCTCCGCGGCGGCGAGCTCCGAACGCCGTTGCGCCTCCTCGGCGTCGATGGTGTAGCGCTCGGCAAGAGCCTTCCGCTCCTCCGGAAGCTCCTGAATCCCATCCGCCGGTCGCCGTTTCCACATCATCCTGGAAGGACCGAATTATTCCCCAGAACGCCGAAGATCGGAGCCCCCGGAGTGGGTTGATCTCCCTATGCGAATGGGGACTGCAACCGGCTCTTGCCGTGGGCTCTACCCGCTCGGCTCGACCACCGGCGCCGTCGCGACCTCCGGCGCCTCCTTGCGGAGCGTGAGGAAGAGCCAGAGGTACATGCCGAGGATCAGGATCGCGTTCACGGGATGGAGCGCCGCGCCCCAGCGGCCCGTTCCGGGCAGGATTAGCTGCACGAACGTCAAGATCGGCACCAGGATCGAGATGGCCCGGATGCGAGTGTTCGGGTGCCATGCGACCAGCGCGACGATCAGGAAGAGGATTGCGCCCGGGAACGTCAGGAAGAACCCAAGCGCGCGATGGGCATCGAGCGGCTTCGAGTTGCCGGCGCAGAGCGTGCTGACAACATTGGCGCCCGTCTTGTCGCAGTCGTCCGAGTGCTTGATCACGTTCAATCCGAAGATCCCCTCGCCTGCGAGATAGACCTGGATCACGATCAGCACCACGTAGAGGGCTGAGAACCATTTCAGGACTGAAGTCGCACGCCGCCGCATGAATACCCCTTCAAATCGGGAACCGCGCGAGCCTACTACTCCCCTCGGCCGGTGACAACGCCGGACGCGGTCGTCGTCGGCGCAGGGCCGAACGGGCTCGCGGCGGCGATCGAGCTGGCGCGCGCCGGCTTGTCGGTCCGGGTGCTCGAAGCCGCCGACACGGTCGGCGGGGGCGCGCGCTCGGCCGAGCTCACGCTGCCCGGATTCGTCCACGACGTCTGCTCGGCGATCCACCCCCTCGGCGTTGCGTCGCCGTTCTTCCGCACGCTTCCGCTCGCCGAGCACGGACTCGAGTGGATCGAGCCGCCGGCGGCGCTCGCGCACCCGTTCGACGACGGAACCGCGGCGCTGCTCGAGCGCTCGCCAGAGGCGGTCGTGCGCGGGCTCGACGAAGACGAGGCGCGCTGGCGGCGGCTCTTCGCGCCGCTCGTCCGCGATGCCGAGCCGCTGCTCGAGGATGTCCTCGCGCCGGTGCACGTTCCCGCGCATCCGATCGCGCTGGCCCGCTTCGGCGTGCGGGCCGCGCCTCCGGCGACGACGCTCGCCCGGCTCTCGTTTCGCGGCGAGAAGGCACGCGGCCTCTTCGCGGGCCTCGCGGCCCACTCGATGCTGCGGCTCGATCGCCCGCCGAGCGCGGCCTTCGGCCTCATGCTCGGCCTGCTCGGCCACTCGGTCGGCTGGCCGTTCCCGCGCGGCGGCTCGCAGCGGCTCTCCGACGCCCTCGCCTCGTATCTGCGCGCGCTCGGCGGCGAGATCGAGACGGGACGGCGTGTCGAGTCGCTCGCCGAGCTCGGCGACACGCGCGCAGTGCTCCTCGACGTGACGCCGCGCGGCCTGCTCGCCCTGGCCGGCGAGCGGTTCCCCGACCGCTATCGCCGCGGGCTCGAGCGCTACCGCTACGGCCCCGGCGTGTTCAAGCTCGACTGGGCGCTCGACGGGCCGATCCCCTGGCGAGCAGAGGAGTGCGCGCGGGCCGCGACCGTCCACCTCGGAGGCACGCTGGAGGAGATCGCGGCGTCGGAGGCGGCGCCGGGACGAGGCAAGATCGCGGAGCGGCCCTACGTGCTCCTCGCCCAGCAGAGCCTCTTCGACCCGACGCGAGCGCCGGCCGGGCAGCACACCGCCTGGGCGTATTGCCACGTCCCGAACGGCTCGACCGTCGACATGACGGAGAGGATCGAGGCGCAGGTCGAGCGTTTTGCCCCCGGCTTCCGCGAGCGGATCCTCGCCCGCTCGGCGCTCGGCCCGGCGGACATCGAGCGCTACAACGCGAACTACGTCGGCGGGGACATCAACGCGGGTGCCGCGACCCTGTCGCAGCTCTTCACGCGCCCGGTCGCCCGGGTCTCGCCGTACACGACGCCGCTGCCGGGCGTCTTCCTCTGCTCGGCGTCGACGCCGCCGGGCGGCGGCGTGCACGGGATGTGCGGCTTCCACGCCGCCCAGGCGGCCCTGCGTCAGCTGTCGGGCGACTCCCACGCGAACTGACCGGCCGTCGCGAGAGGCTCTTCCTCGGCCTCACGGACGATCGACGTCCGGAGCGGCTTCTCCCTGAGGAACCACGAGAGGACGAACGGCACGAGCGCCAGCACCATCCCGAAGAGGAACACACCGCTGAGCGAGTGGGCGAACGCGTTGAGGACCTCGTCATGGATCCTCGGCGGCAGCTGATCGATCTGCGTCGGGTTGAGCTGGACGCCGCTGCCGAGGTGTGCCGTGACGCGTCGCGGCAGGCCGGCGAGCTCGTCCGAGAGCCGCGTGGCGAAGATCGTCCCGAAGAGCGCGACTCCGAACGCGCCGCCCATGCTGCGGAAGAACGTGGCCGATGCGGTCGCGACCCCGACGTCCTGCGGCCGAGCATCGTTCTGGACGGCGAGCACCAGCACCTGCATGACGAGGCCCAGCCCCACTCCGACGACGACCATGTACGCGGAGGCGACCCACGGCGGGGTGTCGACGCCGAGCAGCGAGAGCAGGAACATGCCGACCACGAGCACCGCCGTGCCGGCGATCGGGAACGGCCGGTAGCGGCCGATGCGGCTGATGGCGCGCCCGGAGAGGATCGCCGAGCCAAGCAGCCCTGCCATCAGCGGGATCGTCCGGAGGCCCGAGCTCTGGGCGCTCACGCCGTAGACGATCTGCAGGAAGAGCGGGATGAAGATGATCGCGCCGAACATCGCCATCCCGATCGTGAAGCCCATCGCGTTCGCAACGCTGAAGATGCGAGAGCGGAACAGCTCGAGCGGCAGGATCGGCTCGGCCGCGCGGCGCTCCTGCCAGACGAACGCCGCGAGCAGGGCCACTCCGACGATGCCGAGCCCGATGATCTCGTTCGAGCCCCAGGCGTACTCGGTGCCGCCCCAGGTGGCGAGCAGGATCAGCGCGCCGACACCGCCGCTGAGGAGCGCCGCGCCGAGGTAGTCGATGCGGTGCTGCCTGTGCGGCGTGTGCAGATGGAGGCGGGTGGTCACGATCACGACCGCGACGATGCCGATGGGCACGTTCACATAGAAGACCCAGCGCCACGAAAGGCTGGTGACGAGGAAGCCGCCGAGCAGCGGGCCGGCCACCGACGCGATCGCGAAGACGGAGCCGATCAGGCCCATGTAGCGGCCCCGGTCGCGCGGCGGGACGATGTCGGCAATGATCGCCTGCGCGCCGACCATGAGCCCGCCGGCGCCGATCCCCTGCAGCGCCCGGAAGCCGATCAGCTCGGCCATCGACTGCGACAGCCCCGCGAGCATCGAGCCGGCGAGGAAGATCAGGATCGCGACGAGGAAGACGGGCTTGCGCCCGTACATGTCGCCGAGCTTGCCGTAGATCGGCGTCGAGACCGTCGAGGCGAGCAGGTACGACGTGACGACCCAGGAGAGGTGGTTGAGCCCGCCGAGGTCGCCGACGATCGTCGGCAATGCAACGGAAACGATCGTCTGGTCGAGCGCGGCGAGGAACATGCCGAGCATCAGCGCGATGAACACCGTGCGCAGTGCTGCCCCGGTCAGCCCCCCGTCCTCGGTCACCTTCCGAGGGTACTCCGCGACCTTCGGCGGGTGCCGAACACCCCGTGCGGGGCTTGTGCTCGACCGCTCTGCCGTCTACGTTCCGGACACTGTTTGTAGTCGACCAAGGAGGAGTGATGAGAAGGCGCTATATCTGCGGCGCTTTCGTGGGGGTCCTCGTCACTGCAGCTGCGCTCTCGGCAACTGCAGGCGGAGCGGCTCCGAGCGTGCTGCACGGTCGGATGCACAGGATCAGCAACTCGACCAGCACAAACTGGTCCGGTTACGCGGTCACGGGTAGCCGCTTCACCAGCGTTTCGTCCTCGTGGACGGAACCGACGGCGACGTGCTCGGGAACGGCGTACTCGAGCTTCTGGGTCGGCCTGGACGGCGACACGTCCGGCACTGTCGAGCAGACCGGCACGGATGCGGACTGCTCGGGCTCGACGCCGCAGTACTACGCGTGGTACGAGATGTATCCGAAGTTCCCGGTCAACCTCAAGGGCACGGTGAAGCCGGGAGACCACCTGTCCGCGTCCGTCACGACGAACGGCCGCGGTTCGTTCACGCTGACCATCTCGGATAGCACCCAGGGGTGGACCAACACGACGACGGCGAAGCTGAAGTCGGCCAAGCTCGCGTCGGCGGAGGTGATCGCGGAGGCTCCGTCGAGCAGCGGCGGGGTCCTGCCGCTCGCGAACTTCGGCACCGTGAGCTTCAGCGGCGCCAGCGCGAACGGGAGTCTGCTCACCAGCAGCACCCCGCACATCGACCCGATCACCATGCAATCGGGCTCGACGGTGAAGGCCGTGCCCGGCCCCATCAACTCGGGCTCCTTCTCCGTCCAGTGGAAGCACTCCTGAGTTAGGCCGGTGGAGGATCCCCGTCGCCCAGGCGGCGGATCCTCCACCACTTCTTGCACGGTCGCGCCGCGTAGAGTTGTCGTCGTGACCGTGACCGCCAGCGGCAAGATCGAGCGTTTGCTGGGCGAAATCGACGCGCTGATCGCCGACGACGAAGCCGCCGACCGGCAAATCGCGGGCGGCTGGCGGACCTTCGAGGACATCGTCGCCGCCGCGCATACCCACACGTGGGACGCCTACAGCGTCGACCTCTCCACCGACGCCGCCAGCTACAGGCAGCTCTCCCGCCGCAAGCAGGATGCCGTGAAGCGCGTCTTCGGCACGATCTTCCGCGCGGAATCGATTGTCGACGACTGGATGGGGCAGATCGTCGCGGCGCTGCCGCGGGAGCCGGGCTACGAGTCGATGCGGGCCGCGCTCATGACCCAGGAGCACGACGAGCGGATGCACCGTGGCAGCCTCCTCCGGGTCGCGACCGAGGTGCTCGGCATCGACGCTGCCGACGCCGACCGCGTGGCGCGGAAGTACAACAACTTCGTCGCCGAGATCCTCTTCGACCAGTTCGAGGACCAGATGCGGCACCTCCTGCGAGCGAACCGCCCCATCGAGGACGTCTACACCGCGATCTTCATCTACGGCGTGCTGAGCGAGGACGTCGTAGCCAACAGCGACGTCGTGATCCGCCGGGCCAAGGGCAACGCGCTCTACGACGTCCACCACCTACCGGGGATGAAGGAAGGCCAGACGAACGTCCGGCGCGACGAGGGCCGTCACGTTCGCATCGCGGTTCTCGCGACCCATCGCTTCCTCGAGGAGTTCGAGGACGCTCCCGAGCGCCTGCTCGGGATCAGCACCTACTACATGGATCTCGCGGACCGGATGGTGCGGCGTGCCAAGGCGTCGCACGGCCTGATCGACGCGCATCTGGCCGAGTCCTACGGGCCTGACGTCGACTCGCTCTACTACTACGTGATGAACATGAAGCGGCTCGCCGTGCGGCTCGACGAGCTGGGGCTGCGGGAGGGCGTGCTCGAGGTGAAGCGCCGCGTGGACGCGGCGATCGCGGAGTTGAGCGGCGAGGACGGCGAGCCGATCGTCGAAACGCCGAGCAGGCTCCTGCGAATCGTCGGGCCGACGGTGCTCCGGCTCGCGGGCGCCTCGAAGCTAGCCGGCTAGCCGGCTACTTTCGCAGCCGTACGGTCCGGCTCTGCCCGCTCAGGAGGCCCGGGTAGGCACCCGTCTTTGCGCGGAAGCTGTAGGCGTGGCCGGGCTTCAACGACCGGGCACCCTTGAACGTGGAGCGCTTCGAGGTCTTCACCCGCGCCAGCACTTTCCAGCGCTTTCCGGCGCGGACCTGAATCACGATGACGCGGCGCCGCTTCTTCGGCCCCAGACTTCCCTTGAAGTAGACCTTGCCGCCGCGACGCCGAACCGAGAGCTTCAGCCGTTGAGCGACCTTGACGGTCACCAGCGGCGGAGCCGTCACTCCGGTAGCGGTCGCCTCATAAACGGTCTGCTTCTTCGGCTTCGTCGTCGTGGCGTACGTGCCGGTGCTACTTGTCGTCAGCGTCGAGAGTTGCGTGAACGTGGAAGCGCCGAACGGCTTCGCCTCGAGCGTCACGGGCCCGGCTACGCCGACGCCACCTTGGCTCAGAAGACCGCTCAACTTGACGGCGTTGCCGAAGACAACCTTCAACGGAGCCGCGACGAGCGTCACGCCGGGCACGGCCGCCTGACTCGTGTACGAGACGGTGAACGAGTGCACGAGCGGCGTCGCCTGGCCGCTGGACTGCAGAGCGAAGACGACGCGGAGCGTCGGGTCACTCGCGGCGGAAATGGACGCGAGACTGACGGTCGTCGTACCGCCCGTGTTGAGCGGCGTGCTCGACAGCTGCTGGTTGGTGCTTGCGTCGAACACCTGCACCGTTCCGCTCCCGGTACCCGAGCCTCCCGGCGAGAAGAGGGAGGTGTTGACGACCAGCGAGCCCCAGGCTGTAACCATCCTTCCGGTCGGGGCTCCGATGGGGTTGGAGCCGGCGCTCCCACTCGAAGCGAAGTTGACCGGAGCGGAGGTGACCTGCACCGTGTTCAGGCTCGGACTCGACGCAGGCGTCGTCAGCTGCGCACGCCAGCGCATCGCGTGCACCGTCAGGAGGAAGTTCAGGGCTTCACTCGGTGACGACATCGTGACGGGGAAATACTGGGACCAGAAGTCAGTGCCGCCGGAGGAGTACGGCTGCAGGAAGCTCACCCACAGCGACACGGGGCCGCTCGACGTGCGAGCGATCTGGCGGAAGTCCTCGATCGTCGTCGAGGAGCTGCCGAGCTGATAGGTGGCCCAGCCGCCGGGGATCGACCCGCTCGCCGTAGGGAAGCTTGTCGTGGCGTGGTCGCCGCGAGTGCGGCCGGTGCGATCGATAGCGCTCGTCCAGACGTGCAGCGTTGAACCGTCGACCAGCATCCCGGTCGGCTCGGCGCCGCTCTCGTCGGCGGCGAACGGGGTCATGCTCGGGTTGAGCACGACGCCGTGATTCGTCCAGTTCGACCCGTCGCCGGAGGTCGCGTAACCGACGCGCTCGATGCCGTCCGCGTCGACCCCGGTGAAGAGCATCCGGTAGTCGCCCGTGCCGACCTCGACCACGACCGGGTCCTTCGCCCCGGCCGAGTCGAAGGGCAGAGTCGGAGTCAAAGAGATTGCACCGCCTGCACCGAACCCGCTCCCCGCGCTCGTCGAGGTGGATTGGCCGATGCTCGTCACCCCGCCCGAAGCGGTGCCGGTGAAGTACATGACGTAGTTCGCGCCGTCCTTGATCACCGACGGATGGCTCACGCCGAAAGCATCGAAGCCGGAGCCGGGCGACAACAGCTGCGTCGCCGTACTCGACCAGTTGGTGTTGTCAGGCGCGTTCGAGCCCGAGCCCACGGTGGTTGTCGAGGCGAAGCCGATCGACTGGACGCCGCCCGAGTCGAGCGCCGTGAAGTAGAGGTCGTACGTGCCGGCACCCGAGTCGTAGAGGACGCTCGGGTCGCGCTCGCCGCCCTTGTTGAACTGGTTTCCGTTCGGCAGTGCCAGAATCGACCCGCCATCTGCGGTTCCGGCGACCTTCGTCCAGGTGCTCCCGTCGGCCGAGGTCGCTTCGCCGAGGCGCGGCTTGAAGTCGCTGCCACGCGTCCCCCAGTAGAAGCCGATGAACTTCGGGCCCGTTCCGCCGGGCTCCGTGGCCGAGATCCCCGAGGCCTGTCGCGCATCGAATGCCGTGCCGGCGGTACCGACGTCGAGCACGGAGCCGCCCGTCTTCGATCCATTGACCTTGTTGAACGAGCTGCCGTTGCTCGAGGTCGCAAGCCCGATCCGGGTGTGGAAATTTCCATTCGCGTCGATCGTGTTCCCGGAGTAGTAGAGCTTGTAGGGGCTCGCGGTGCCGGGGTCGGAGAGGACGTCTGGTGAGTTCAGATTCGAGAAGTCGAAGTTCGTGTCCGTGCCGGAGGGATTCAGCGCGGGGCTCGGTCCCGCCCAGACGAGCCCGTCGGACGAGGTGGTCTCCATGATCTTGGTCTGGAAGACCCCGCCGCCCACGACCTTGCGCCCGGTGAGCAGCATCGAGAAACCGCTCGCCGTCTTCCACACGGTCGGCGCGAAGGCGCCGAACTGGATGTTGGCGCTGACGCCCGGATCCTCCGGTGCGATCACCTTGCCGCCCTTGGCCCAGGTCATGCCGTCGATCGAGGTCGCGTAGGCGATGCGCTTCTTGTTCGAGTCGTCGCCCGTGTACCACATCTTCCAGGTCGAGCCGTCCTTGAGCACGGATGGATCGGCCGCGCTGAAGCTGTCGGCCGACCCGGGGAGACCATGGCCGAGCACCGGGAGCGGCGTGGGGCCGCCGTACTGCGTCCACGTCAGGCCGTCGAGGGAGCTCGCGTAGCCGATTCCGCCGAACGCGCCCTGGCGACCCGAGAACCACATCTTGTACGGCGCGATGACGTCTGACGGGTCGTAGACGACGTCGGCGCCAAAGACGCCGTCGGCGTCGAACGCTCCGGCCGTGCCCTTCAGCACCGGGTTACCGCCGTTGCCGCGCACCCAGTTGACTCCGTCGGCCGAGGTCGCGAGGTAGATCGCAGGCGCGCTTCCGTCCTCTGGATAGCCCGTGTACCACATGTCATACGTGGTGCCGACCTTGACCACCGTCGGGTCGTCGACGTCGTCTCCGTCGCCCACGGTGGAGGCAGTCGGCCCGACCACCGGGTCGGCTGCGTCCGGGGTCAGCGGGAGGGGCGTCGAGGGAAGCTTCAGCGTCGCAGCCGCGCCGGTCCCCGACCTCTGCAGCGTGCTCACCCCGACCGGCGGGAAGAGCTGACTCTGGTAACTGACGCCGTTGTCGAAGTCGGTGTCGGTGTCCCAAGGGGTGACGAACGGCGTGCCGTTCGTCACGAGGCGGAGGCCGCCGAGAGCATCGAGCGTCGTGTTCGTCAACGGGACCTGAAGACAGCTCGAGTCGACGAACGTCTCGAAGTAGTTCGAGTCGTCATGCGAACACGCAAAGGCGCGTCCCGGCAGCAGGAGTGCGCACAGGAAGACCAGAGCGACGACCAAGCGACGCGCCATACGCGGCTATTTTCGGCCCCGCACCGGATGTTCCTTGAGCACGCGCATCACCCGGCTGAGCCGGGCCGCGGGCTCCGTCAGCCGACCACGACGCGCTCGTAGCAGTCGGCGAGCCGTCGGGCGAGCAGGGGCCAGGCGTACTCGCTCTCGGCGCGCTCGCGCGCGGCTCGGCCTCGCTCGGCCCGCGCGGGCTCGTCTGCGAGCAGTGACACGATCGCCTCGGCGAGGGCGTCGGCATCGCCGGGCGGTGCGAGGTCGCCGGTCTCCTCGGTGACGACGTCGCGGTAGCCCGGGATATCCGAGGCGACAACGGGCGTCGCGCACGCGAACGCTCGCGTGATCGTCATGCCGAAGCTCTCGTTGCCGAGCGACGGCGCGACGAGGAGCTTCGCCGTCGCGAGCTCTTCGGTCATCGAGTCGTCGTCGACGAAGCCCAGGATGTCGATCCCCTCCTCCGAGATGCGGAGCCGCGTGAGCAGCAACCGCACAGCGAGAGGATCGGCGCCGAGCACACGCAGCCGGATCCCACTGCCGCGCAGGCGCGGCCACGCCCGCAGCAGCACCGGCAGGCCCTTGCGCGGGTCGTGGCGGCCCGCGAAGACGATGCGGTCGGCGCGGTCGCCCGGGTGGATCCCTTCCGGGATCTCGACGCCGTTCGGGATCACCTCATAATGGCCCGGCGCATAGGGGGACGCGGCGAGGCGCGCCTGCTCGGAGACGGCGATGCGCAGGTCGATCCTGCGGATCAGGAACCCCCACAGGGGCTCCGCGAACCGGCGCCAGGACGAGTTGCCGGCCGCGTGGAACGTCGCGACCGCCGGCCCGGCCCAGAGCGCGAGAGCGGCCGGGCTCAGCATCGGCGCGAGCGGCTCGTGCACGTGGATGAGGTCGAAGCGCTCGCGGGCCAGCACACGGCGCATCTGCGTCAGCGCACGCGGGCTCAGGACGAGGTTCGAGAGTGCGCCGTTGCCCGGCACGATCACCGAGCGGCCGAGAGGGATCACGCTTGGGGGCGGCGGCCCCGGCCGGCCCTCGCGCGGGTGAAGAACGCGGCTGAACGAGCCGGGCGGGTCGTTGCCGATCAGCAGCCGCGTCTCGATCCCGACCGCCTCGAGCGCGCGAGCCTGCGCGTCGGCGTGGTCCACGACGCCGCCGCCGAACGACCACGAGTACGGGACGACGATGCCGACCTTCATCCGGGCCGAGGCTACCGGCGGCGCGCGAGCAGGAGCCCCAAGACCGCGCCTGCGAACAGGAGCTGTGTCTCGGTCGACATCCCGACGCCGTGACGGCCTCCTCCGCGGTGGAAGATCTTCTCCCCCCGCACACGCAGCCACGGCACGAGGTGCTCGAGGTCCGGCATCGAGGCGGCCGCGCCGCCGAGCACGGCGGGGTCGAGCGGGCCACGCCACGCGGCGAGCAGCCCGAGCGCCGCGAGGCCGCTGCCGATCTCGAAGCTCCGGTCGGGGATGTCCTCGTGCGGCACGCGATCACCGGCGACGTGGAGCGGCGGGCCGAGGAGCAGCGCGAGCGGACGCGAACGGACGACGGCTCCCATCGCCGCTCCCGTTGCGACGTGCAGCGAGACGATCACGCTCCGATCATCGCGTATGCTCCCGGGCGATGGGCGTCACCGGCTGGTTCCGCCGCCTCTTCTCCGGAGGCCCGTCCACGGGATCGGCCGAGGACGACGCGATCCTGCGCGAGGAGTACGGCGAGGGAGCCGTCGGAGAGCCGGGGCCAGGCGGGATCATCGGCGGGGTCTCCGGGTTCGCGGGCCTCGAGGACGCCCAAGCGGCCGAGGGCCTGGAGGAGCAGACCGAGGCGCCGGAGGATCCGGCTCCCTAGGCCGCGCCTGAGGTAGCGTTCTGCCCGGTGTGCCGGGAAGGCTGGTCGGCGTGAGCCGATGACGCCCGCACTCGCCATCCCACTCTTCGTCGCGTCCATCGCGCTGATGCTGCTCGCGTCTGCGGTATTCGCGCGCCGGCTCGACCACATCGGGCTACGGCTCGGCCTCCCCGAGACGCTCCTCGGCCTGCTCACTGCGCTCGCGGCCAACGCGCCGGAGCTCGCCTCGGCGGTCACTGCCCTCATCACGAACCACCACGCCGTCGCGGTCGGCGTCTCCGTCGGCGCGAGCGCATTCAACCTCGCTGCGATGCTCGGGTTGAGCGCCGTAGTGACTGCGCGCGTCCGGGTGCGACACGAGGCGCTCGAGGTCGAGGCCTTCGTCGGGCTGTGCATGATCGGCATCGCGATCGCGGTTGCCGCGGGAGTCCTCGGCGGCACGGCCGGCATCGTGCTCGTCGCCGTCGTCGCGGTTCCCTACGTCGCCCTGCTCGCCGCAGGCCCGCGACTCGTGCGGCGGCTGCGGCTCGGCGCCGAGGAGTCGCGCTTCGTCCAGCGGAGCCTCGGCGAGCCGCATCGGCGCGTGCAGCCCCTCGACTCCCACCGCGAGGCGACACGGCTCGTACTCGTCCTGATCGCCGCGCTCTGCCTGATCGTGGCAGGAAGCGTCGGCGCGGTCCGAGCGGCAACTGAGCTCGCCCACGCGTGGTCGGTCCCGGACGAGCTCGTCGGGGTGCTCGGCCTCGCGGTCTTGACTGCACTGCCGAACGCATGGACGGGAGTGCGCTTCGGCCTGCAACGCCGCGGCTCCGCCCTGATCAGCGAGACCCTCAACTCGAACTCGATCAACATGGTGGCGGGGATCGCCCTACCCGCCGCCTCGGCGCGATTGTCAGCTTCTCCCATCTCGCCGTGTTCAGCCTCGCGTGGCTGTTCGGAATGACCGTCGCGGCGCTCGTGCTGTTCGGGAAGCGCGGCGGCGCCGGCCGAAGCGCGGGCGCCCTCCTGATCGTCCTCTACGCCGTGTTCGTCGTCGTGCAAGTCGCGGCGGCCGGCTAGGGGTCTAGTCCCGAATCGCCGCGGGCTGCTCGAGCGCGGACTCCTCGGGGGCGACGACCCGCCCGCCGCGCGACCACGAGGCGAGCGCCGCGACGAGGCAGGCCACGATCGCGAAGGCGAACGCCTCGTCGAGACCGCTGCGGAACGGCCCCGCGATCAAGTGGGGGAAGAACGCACGTCCCTTGATGGCGGCGGCGCTGTGTGCGGGGAGCCGCGCGAGCACGTGCGGGCCGAGCAGCTTCTGCGCCGGGTTGTAGCCGAGGAACGCGGCGAAGAGCACCGAGACGGGAGGCAGCTTGCTCACGCGCGTCGCGACGTGGGCGGAGACGCCGTGCGCCTGTAGTCCGGTCGCGAGCGAGTGCGGCAAGGTCGCCGACAGCCCGACGATCATCAGCGTGAAGAAGATCCCGATCGACAAGACCTGGGCGGAGTTCTGGAACGTCTGGTTCATCCCGCCGCCCGCTCCCCGGTGCTGCGCGGGCAGGCTGTTCATCACTCCCGCCCGGTTCGGCGAGGCGAAGGCGCCCATCGACAGTCCCATCAAGAGGAGGATGGCCGCGAGCTCCGCGTACGAGAAGTTCACCGGCAGCATCGCGAGCAGGAAGAAGCTGAGCGCGGAGACGAGCATCCCGCCGGTCGCGAACGGCCGCGCGCCGTAGCGGTCGGAGAGGATCCCCGAGATCGGGCCGGCGATGAGGAACCCGATCGTCAGCGGCAGCATCCGGATTCCGGCCCAGAGTGGCGTCGAGGCGAAGCTGACGCCGTGCTCGGGTAGCCAGATCCCCTGCAGCCAGATGATCAGCATGAACATCAGGCCGCCGCGCGAGATCGCCGAGAGGAAGCTCGAGAGGACTCCGAAGGTGAAGGCTCGGATCTTGAACAACTGCATACGGAACATCGGCGCCTTCGACCGCAGCTCCACGACGACGAAGAGCGCGAGCAGAGCGCCCCCGGCGACGAGGCATCCTTCGACGGTCGGAGACGTCCAGCCCATCGGGTGGTTCCCGTACGGCCGGATCCCGTACGTGATCCCGACCATCACGAGCACGAGCCCCGCGGCGAAGGTGAGGTTGCCCAGCCAGTCGATCGGATCCCGGGTGCGCACGCCGATCTCGCGCAGGCTCCGATACGACCAGATCGTCCCCACGATGCCCGTCGGCACCGACACGAGGAAGACGAGCCGCCACGAGATCGGCGCGAGCAGGCCGCCGAGCACGAGGCCGATGAACATGCCGCTGATGCCGACGACGTTGTTGATCCCGAGTGCCAGCCCGCGCTGGTTCGCCGGGAACGCGTCGGTGAGGATCGCGACCGAGTTCGCGACCAGGAACGCCGCGCCGATCCCCTGCACGATCCGGAAGGAGATCAGCCAGTCGGCACCCGCGCGGCCGTGGAGCCAGTCGATCGTCAGCAGCAGCGACGCCAGCGTGTAGACGACGAAGCCGACGTTGTACATCCGCACGCGTCCGAACTGGTCGCCGAGCCGGCCCAGGCTGACGACGAGGACGCTCGACACGACGAGGAAGCCGAGGATCATCCACAGCAGGTAGAAGCTGTTGCCGGGCTTGAGCGGGTCGAGGTGGATGCCGCGGAAGATGGCCGGCATCGCGATCAGCACGATCGAGCCGTCGATCGTCGCGAGCAGCACGCCCAGCGTCGTGTTGGAGAGCGCGACCCACTTGTAGTCCATGTTCCCCCGCTTGACAGGCAACCTGCTCAGGTTACCTGTCTACAATCTCCGCATGCCGCATCCCTCGACGCAGGTCGTGAAGGGCGCAAGCGAGCTCAGGCTGGTGCTCGGCCAGCTCGTCAGGAGGCTCAGGGCCGAGTACTCGTTCCCCGTCGCACAGGCGAGCGTCCTCAGCCGGCTCGACCGCGAGGGAGCGCAGACCGCCAGCGCGCTCGCCGCCGCCGAGCACGTCCGGCCGCAGTCCATGGCCCAGACGCTCACCGAGCTCGAGGCGGCCGGCCTGATCGAGCGCAGCCCCGACCCCGCCGACCGCCGGAGCAGCCGGATCGAGCTCACCGAGCAGGGCCGCGACCGCGTCCTCGAAGGACGGGGGCGGCGCGAGGACTGGCTCGCCGCGGCGATCGCGGCCGAGTTGAGCCCGGAGGAGCAGCGGACGCTGCTGGCGGCGGTGCCGCTGCTGCGGCGGCTGTCGGGACACTGAGCTGTCCGGACACTGAGCACAACAGGAGTAAGCATCCGGTAAAGGCCACCAGCAGGCGCGCCGATGCCGGGTTACCCTCCCCTAGAGAGAGGCATTCGGGGGCAAAAGGAAGTGTCGTCGTTGGGAAGACGGATCGGGATAGTGCTCGTGGTCGTGCTGTCAGCGAGCGCCTCGCTGGCGTATCTCGCCGTGGGCGCCCGTGCGGCGACGACGTCGTTCAACCGCACACGGACGATCCTCTTCAACGGTGAGCCGACGTTCCCGCTCGTGCTCTCGCCGGGACCGCCGCTGGGCACCAAGACGCCCTGGGGCGCCGACGGCCTCACCGAGACCGCGACGGCCGGGGCGAACGTGTACCGGACCGGAACCGGCGGGATCTGGAGCGACGGCGACATCAGCTCCGCGCTCGCCTGGGACCGCGCGGCGGCTGCCCTCCACGTCTACACCTGGCCGAACCTGGGCGGCTACTCGCAGGCGCTCCCCGGCTCGGCGGAAGACGTCGGGCTCGCGGACGTGGTCAACAAGCTCACAAGTGATCCGAGCGGCAGCGCGATCGCCTTCTGGAAAGGCCGCGACGAGCCCTGGTTCAGCGACATCGCGCCCACGGCGCTCCAGTTCGCGTACTGCCGCGTCACCTCGCGCGGAGACCCGTCCTGGTGCGACGGCGAGAATCCGCTCGACCCGAGCCAGCTCTGGGTGACCATCGAGGCTCCCCGCGGTAGCGTCGACGACCTCGCTCCGTATACGAGCGTCACCGACGTCCACGGCGTCGACATCTACCCGGTGACGCTGGCTCACCCGCTGCCGAACCTCGGTCTCGTCGGCCAGTGGACGGCGTCGCTCTCCTCGATCACGCCGCTGGCACCGGTCTGGACGACGATCCAGATCTGCGCGAGCGGCAGCGTCGACAAGACGACAGGCAACTACGTCGTCCCCACCTACCAGCAAGAGCGGTTCATGGCCTATGACGCGATCCTGAACGGGGCCAAGGCGCTCACCTTCTTCGGCGGCAACAACGTCAACTGCTTCAGCGGCAGCGACGCCACGTACGGGTGGAACTGGTCGTTCTGGCAAAGCGTCCTCGAACCGGTGGTGAAGCAGCTCTCGGCCTCGAGCGCGATCGCGCCCGCGCTCGTCAACGCGGCCAGGACCCCGCACGTGACCACGGCCGGCTCCGGCACCGAGACGATGGTGAGGGAAGGGACGTCCATCGACGACCTCTGGCTGATCGCGGCCCGCAAAGGGGCCGGCATGAGGACCGTGAAGTTCAAGGGGCTGCCGCGCTGGGCGCATCGGGCCAGCGTCTACACCGAGAACCGCTCGATCACCGCTTCGACCGGCTCGTTCAGCGACCGCTTCGCCCAGTGGGACGTCCACGTCTACCACTTCGTCGAGCCGCTCATCCTGAAGAAGGTGGCGCCCGGCAAGGCGAAGATCGGCTCTCGCGTCACGCTGCAGGGGAAGGGTCTGGCCGCGGCGAAAGGCGTCAGCTTCGGCGACGTCAAGGCCCGCTTCAAGATCGTGAACGACGGCAAGCTCGTGGCCACCGTTCCGGGCCGGGCTCACAGCGGCCCGATCGTCGTCACCTCGCCGCTCAAGCACGTCCAGACAAAGACCGCGTTCCCGATCCTCCCGTCCGCCACGACGTTGCCGCGGATCACCGGGACCGTGCGCCTCGGCCACCGGCTCGAGGCGACGAGGGGCGTCTGGAACGGCGACTCGCCGACCGGCTACAAGTTCCAGTGGCTGGCTTGCAACCGGCACGGAAGCGACTGCCGGCCCATTCCGGGCGCAACGAGGCGAACGGTGCAGCTCGGCCCGAGCGAGCTCGGGGAGCGGCTCCGCGTCCTCGTCACCGCGCGCGCCGGATCCGGCACCTCGAGCGCCCGCTCGGCGGTGACCAAGGTCGTCACGGGGTAGCGCCTCCTCCGCGCTAGTGCTTCTTGCTCCGCGCTAGTGCTTCTTGATGACCTTGCCCGAGGGCGAGAGGACGTACCAGAGACCGCCGTTGAGATCCTGCGCCTGGCCGTTTGCCTGGCCGGGCTTCGAATCGCCGATGTAGGTGTAGAGCGGCCAGCGGTTGTACGTGACGACGCGGCCGTCCATGCCCAGCAGCTTCTTCCTCGCGGCACCGCCCGCCGTGGGCTTCACGCCCTTCTTCAGCTTGAGGGGCGGCCAGGCCGCCGCGCACGAGCCCTTGCAGGTCACTTTCTTCTGGTGATCCGGCACGAACATGTACAGCGTCCTGCCCTTGCTGTTCACGAGGATCGTCCCCAGCTTCTTGAGCGTCTTCGTCTGCACCGTCGCGGCCTTGTTCGCGGCGTGCTGAGCAGCCGCCTTGGAGCTGGCCGATCCGGTCCAGCCGATTGCGACGATCGCGACCGCTGCGGCGAGGACAGCGACGACGGCGAGCCGGGGGGAGTGCCTGCGCGTAGCCATTGCCGTCACTCTAGACAAAGGAGCGCGCTGTTCGGATTCATGCTCTCAGAAGGGCCGAAGCGGCGGGCTAGGCCCGCCGCTTCCAAACTCCGCCGCAGAGTTGTTGCCGTCAGCCCCGAGCGGGAGTCAAGAGGATCATCTCGCTCCCTGGTCCCGCTGGGCCTCCCCCGTTTGGGGGATCTGTGGGAATGGCGCGCTTGAACCGCGTTGTCAGGCGGTACGAGGCGTCGAGACGAGCGAGAGCTGCGGCCTGGACTGCGACTCGTGATACAGGAGCCGCTCGACTTCCTCGGCCGGCGCGGGGCGACCGAAGAGATAGCCCTGACCGAAGCGGCAGCCCATCTGCCGCAGGCGCTCGGCCTGGGCCGGATCCTCGATTCCCTCGGCCACCGTCGCGAGGCCCAACGACTCGCCGAGGCGCAAGATCGCGTCGACGAACGCCTCGTCGGCGCCTTCGCCGATGAGCTTGTCGACGAACGGCTTCGGGATCTTCAGGGACTCGATCGGGAACTCGGCCAGACGGCTCAGCGACGAGTAGCCCGTGCCGAAGTCGTCGATCGACAGCCCGACCCCGAGCTCGCGCAAGCGCCGCATGGCGACGAGCGCGCCGTCGCTTCCCTGAATGACGCCCGACTCGGTCACTTCGATCACGAGGCGGCTCGGGTCGACGCCGTTGCCCTTCAATGCCTCGGAGAGAGTTTCGACCAGCCGCTCGTTGGTCAGCTCCGCCGCGGAGAGGTTGAGCCAGATGCTCAACTTCTCGGGCCAGCGGCGCGCAGCTTCGAGAGCCTGCTGGAGGACGAGTCGCCCGAGCTCGATCGTCAACCCCGTCTCCTCGGCAGCCGGCAGGAAGTCCGCCGCGCTGAGGAGGCCGCGCGTCGGGTGGGGCCAGCGCGCGAGTACCTCGACTCCCTCGATCGCCCCGTCCGAGAGCCGCACGACCGGCTGGTAGTGAACGAGGATCTCTCGGCGCTCGATTGCCGCCTCGAGGTCGAGGCCGAGCTGCCGCTGGGCGCGAAGCTTCTCGTGGAGGTCCGCCTCGTAGAGCGTGTACGAGCGCTCCGCCCGCTTGACGCTGTACATCGCGATGTCCGCATTGCGGATGAGGTCCTCGCCGCTCGTGATGCCGGCGGCGCCGACCGCGATGCCGACGCTCACGTGGCAGCTGACGTCGCCGCAACGGAGCTTGTATGTCCCGTCGATCGAATCCAGCATGCGACGCGCCACAGAGACGGCCGTCTCGGCGTCCGCGTCCCGGACGAGCACCGCGAACTCGTCGCCGCCGAGCCGAGCGGCGAGATCCTGGTCGCGGACCGCGCCGGCCAGGCGGCGGGAGAACTCGGTGAGGAGGTCGTCGCCGGCGCCGTGACCCCACGTGTCGTTGACCGTCTTGAAGCGGTCGAGGTCGAGGTAGAGGACGGCCGTCGACCCGGCCGCGCCCTGGAGCTCCTCCTCCACCGCCTCGAGCAGGTGAGGCCGGTTCGGCAGGCTGGTGAGCGCGTCGTGGTACGCCTGGTGGCGGAGCTGCTCCTTGAGTTCCGTCACTTCCGCGAGCGAGTGCTCGAGCCGGCCGTTCTCGAGCAGGATGCTCGCATGGCCGGCGAAGGTCACGAGCAGCTCGACGTCGGGCTCGGCGAACGTGCTGACGTCGCCGAGGCGCTCCCCGACCACGAGCAAGCCGAACGTCCGATCCTCGCCGCGGAGCGGCGCCACGATCGCGTCCTCCAGCCCGCGGGAGCGAAGGAACCCGTCGAATGCGTGGGCGGCGCGGCGACGGGCAAGCAGTGTCGCGGAACCGATCGACGCGATCTCGGCGAACGCGGCCGCGTCCTGCAGGGCAAACCGCTCTTCGGGATGCATGAGCAACTCACCCTCCGCGCCGCTGACGCTCCGCAAGGGTCCTCCCTCGTCGGAGGCCGGAAGAAGCAGGATCTCGGCGTACTCCGCGCGGAGCAGCCGACGCGCGGCGACCAGAAGCTGGCCGATCGCGAGACCGAACTCCGGTGCGCCCTGGGTGGCACGCATCGACTCGTAGAGGAACTCGACGTGCTCCCGCTGCTCGCGCTGCTCCATGTAGCCGCGGAACGCCGCGACGGTCGCGAGCACCGGAACGACGAGCAGGAGGACGGCCGCCGGGCGCACCTCGAGGAGCTCGACGATGGCGAGGCCGAGCGACGCGGTGGCGAGCGCACCGAGCGTCGAGGTGACCAGCGTGCGTCCCAGTTGCGGCGCCTGGAGGCGCTCCTCGGCGATCGCGATCACGGCCGAGACGAGCAGGATGCCCACCACGTGGGCGACGGCACACGCGAGCAGGACGAGCACCCACAGGTGGGGCGCCGAGTCGGCCGGCGAGGCGAGCGAACGGAAGACCAGCAAGGCGACGCCGCTGCAGAGCGGCAGCTCAGCGAGGTTGAAGGCGAACTTGGCGAGCTGACGCAGCTGACTCCTGCGCCGGTTGACGACCAGCGCGACGAACGTGCCGACGAGCTGCCCGTACAGCAGCGAAGAGGGAGCCGAGAGCAGCAGGCCCAGCGTGAGCCCGATCTCCGTGAGCGAGAGCGTGTGTGCCTGCTTGCGGAACTGCAGGTGGACGACCAGGACCTCGGCGAGATAGAACGCGAGCGCAAGCCAGTACCAGCCGAGGACGGGTGTCTTCCCGAACGCGGGAGCGTCGGGAGTGCCGCGCAGTGCGACCGTCCACACGGCCACGCAGGCGAGCGCAAGCACACCGTTGAAGGCCCAGACGCGGCGCGGCGCGCGGAGGGCCTCACGCGCAGACGCGCCGAGCGGGCCCAAGACCTCGCCCGGCGCGCGGCGCGAGACGGTAAGGGGCCGGCGAACGATCACCGGCCCCTCCCGCTACGCATCAGCCCCAGCTGGCGCCGCGCCACTTGTGTCTCGATTCGTTGCCCATCAGCCCCAACTCGCTCCGAGCCACTGCGAGCCTGACCAGCTCGAGCCGCTCCAGCTCGAGCCACTCCAAGAGCTTCCGCTCCACGAGCTTCCGCTCCAAGAGCTTCCGCTCCAGGAGCTGCCCGACCAGCTCGAGCCACTCCAGGAGCTGCCCGACCAGAGGAGGTCGCTCCAACTCGAGCCGCTCCACGAGCTACCCGACCAGCTGGAGCCGCTCCAAGAACTGCCGGACCACGAGCTCCCCGACCAGCTGGAGCCGTTCCAGACTCCGCCCGACCAGCTCGAGCCGGCCGCCTCGAGCGCCGCCATGGCCGCCGAATTGAAGGGCTGGCCGAAGATGTCCTCCTCGCCCTGGAGCACCACACCGTTCATCGAGACGTGGTCGCTGCCGCGCGAGGCCTCGAGGCTGCCTGTTCCCATGGACGGCGCGTTGTACTGCTGCGAGGCGAACACCGAGGGAACCGACGCGTTCAGAAGCTTGTTCAGGTCGAGCTCGCCGCATCCTTGCTGCTTCCAGTTGTAGGAAGACAGCTTGTCGCAGCTCGACGTCAGCATCGCCTTCACCTGGTCCGGCGTCAGCTGCGGATAGCGCTGCAGCAGGTCGGCGACCGAGCCCGAGACGAATGCCGCCGCCTCCGACGTCCCGCTACCACGGAAGTAGCGGTCGCTGAGAGCGCCGGTCGGGCTCGTCTGGTCGATGTACGAGCCGGGGACGCGGAGGCCCTGCATGTGCGTTCCAGGCGCGATCAGGTCCGGTGCGCGGCAGCTGTTGCTGCAGCTCGCCGAACTCGCCGAGTAGGAGGCGACCTGGTCGTCCCACGGCGTCGCAGTTCCCATCGTGTCCGCTGCGGCGACCCCCAGGATCTGCGGGTCGTAGCCCGGATCCGCGAGGCCCTGGGCGCTCGCGCCGGTCTGATAGCCGGAGTTCCCGGCCGCCGCGACGACCACGATTCCTGCCTTCCAGGCCTGCTCGACCGCATACGCCAGCGGGTCGATCCCGTACGCCTGCGCCGAGTTCGTGCCGTAGGAGAGATTGAGGACCCGGATGTTCATCCCGTTGTCGTGGCGATGCTGTACGACCCAGTCGATCGCGGCGATCACCTGACTCACATCGGTACCGCCGTCCGCCACGCCGACCTTGAGGGAAACGATGCGCGCGTCGGGAGCGACGCCGCGGTAGCCACCGGGCTGGCCGTCGTTGCCGGCGATCAGGCCGGCCATGAACGTCCCGTGACCGTTCGTATCGAGGTGCTGCAGGTTGTGGTTCTGCGATTCGAGCGACAGGTCGGGCCCGTTGATCACCTTGCCGGAGGCGTTCAGCCCCGGGACCGGTGTGACGCCGGTGTCGATGACCGCGACGTCGACACCCTTGCCGGTGTCACCGGCGTTCCACAGCGCCTGCACGCCGTCGCCGGCGGTGATGTTCTGCATGGAGTACGGGTCGGTGTTCGGGTCGTAGCCGGAAGCCCCCCACGAGGCTCCCGAGTGGATCCCGCCGAATACCAGGGCCAGCAACAGTGCGAAGAGACCCGCCTGCCAGCTCCTGGGTCGAAAACCGTCGCGCGTGGTGAGGTTCGCCCCCACGTCTGCCTCCTTGTCGCGACCGTCCTGATGCCGCAGAACATGCCGCCGTAGCCGCCAATCAGTCGCCAGAACGTAGGACGCCGTCGCCGAACGATCCTCCCGCGAAAGGGGGAGCCGATTCGCTTGATCGAGGGATCTTGCCCGTCTGACCGCGCCGCGACCGGCTGCCGAAGCGGCGCCGCCACGTACGATCACTCGGCCGTGAGTTCCGTCCTCGACTCGGCGCCGCCGCAGTTCACGGCGGAGGAGGCTGCGCGGATCGCGGCCGACGCGTTCGGCGTCCACGGAACGGCCTCCGCGCTGGGCAGCGAGCGTGACCAGGCGTTCCTGCTGGAGAACGAAGTCCTCAAGATCTCGAACCCCCACGAGGACGAGGCCGTCCTCGATCTCGAGGAGGCCGCGATCGCGCACGTCGCGGCAGTCGATCCGGACCTGCCGCTGGCCCGCCAGCTCGCGCCACGGGCGACGTTCGAAGGCCATCAGGTGCGCCTGTTCGAGCGGCGGCACGGCAACAAGGCGGGGCCCGAGCTCGGCGACGCCGCGGTGCGGGAGATCGCCGCGGTCCACGCCCGCCTCTGCCTGGCTCTCCGCTCGTTCTTCCACCCGGCCGCCGGCCGTGAGCTGCTCTGGAACCTCCGGTCAACGCCGCGCCTGCGTCCGCTGCTCGACGAGATCGCCGATCCCGCACGGCGGGCGCTCGTCGCGCGGATGCTCGAACGCTACGACGAGCGTGTCCTGCCGCAATGGGAGCGTCTGCGCGGACAGGTCGTACACGGCGACTTCAACCTCGACAACCTCCTGGTCGACGAGCGCGGCGGGATCACCGGGATCCTCGACTTCGGCGACTGCTGCCACACGGCGCTCGCCGCCGACCTCGCCGTCGCGCTCGCGTCGTTCCTGCGCGGACGGCCCCCCGAGGACGCGTTCCGGGTCGCTCGGATCGCGCTGGACGGCTTCGCCTCCCGTTACCCGCTCGAGCCGCTCGAGCTCGAGGTGCTGGGCGACCTCGTGGCGGCGCGGCTCGCGGCGATCGTCTCGATCAGCGCGTGGCGCTCGCACCGCTTCCCCGAGAACGCGGCCTACATCGAGGCCTGGGACGACGACTCCTGGCAGCTGCTCGAGCTGTTCGACGGGCTTGCCCCGCAGGACGTCGCGCGCGAGCTCGGTGCTCGGAGCAGCTCGACGGCGACCCAGGAGCTCGCGCGGCGGCGCGAACGAGACGCTCGGCGCGCTCCTGACACCGCTCACGCTACGCGCGACCGGTCCACGCCGTCCGCGCCGAGGGCGTCTGGATCTACGAGCCGAACGGATGCCGACTTCTCGACGCCTACAACAACGTCCCCGTCGTCGGGCACTGCCATCCGCGGGTGACGGAGGCGGTCGTCCGCCAGACGCGGCTCGCCGCGACGAACGCGAGATACCTCGCCGAGCCGCTGGTCGAGCTCGCCGAGCGGCTGCTCGCCACGTTCCCGCCGGAGGCGGCGCTGGACACCGTGCTGCTCGTCAACTCCGGCAGCGAGGCGAACGACCTCGCCTGGCGTCTCGCCAGCGGAGTGACAGGGCACGACGGCGCGCTCGTGACGGAGAACGCCTACCACGGCGTCACCTGGGCGACAACCGCGCTCTCCCCGGAGGACTGGCCGAGTCCGCCTCCTGCGGCGCACGTGGCTCGCATCCCGCCGCCGGGGAGCAGCGCCGACCTCGCGCGCAGCACTCGAGAGAATCGACGGCCGCCTTGCCGCGACCTTCCTCGACGGGTCGCTGATGAGCGACGGCATCCACGTGCCCGAGACCTCCGAGCTCCGCCTGCTCGTGGAGCGCACGCACGCCGCCGGAGGCCTCTACGTCGCCGACGAAGTGCAGGCGGGCCACGGACGGCTCGGGCCGGAGCTGTGGTCGTTCGCGCGCCACGGCCTCGCTCCGGACGTCGTGACCCTCGGCAAGCCGATGGGCAACGGCTACCCGGTTGCCGCGGTCGTGACGCGGCGCGAGCTCGCCGAGCGGTTTCCGTACGCGGGGCGGACGTTCTCGACCTTCGGCGGAAACCCGGTCGCCGCGAGCGCCGCGCTCGCCGTGCTCGACGTGCTCGAGGACGAACGGCTGCCGGAGCGCGCCGCAGGCGTCGGCGAGCGGCTGCGCGGGGCGGTGGCGCGCCTGGGCAAGGCGGACATCGTCGACGTGCGAGGCCGCGGCCTCCTCGCCGGCGTTCAGCTCTCGAGCGGCGAGCTGGCCGAGCGCGTCACCGAGGAGCTGCGGGAGCAGGAGATCCTCGTCGGAAGGACCGGGAAGCACGGCGACGTGCTCAAGATCCGGCCGCCGCTGGTGTTCACAGATGAACACACGGAGCTGCTCGTAGGGGCGCTCGATCGGATTCTGGGCTGATCTTCCCCCGCAAAGACGTATCTTCCGAGCGTATGGCCGTCGAACAGACCGACGCGCAGCTCGTCTCCCGTTGCCGGGCCGGCGACCCCGAGGCCTGGAACGAGTTCGTCGAGCGCTTTTCGCGCTATGTCTACGCGATCTGCGGACGGGGCTTCCGCCTGCCACAGCACGACGCCGAGGACGTGTTCCAGGAGGTCTTCGCGCGCGCGTTCGAGCGGCTGTCGGAGCTGCGAAGCGACGACGCCGTCCGGCCGTGGCTCGCCATGCTCACGCGCAGGCTCTGCATCGACCGGCTGCGCCTGAACGCCCGCGACACTCCGTCCGAGGCCGAGCTCGACGAGCCGGCGGTCGACGACGTGCTCGGCCAGCTCGACGACGCAATGGCGGTGCGCGCCGCGCTCGACAAGGTGGGCGACCCGTGCCGGGAGATCCTCGACAGCTTCTTCTGCCGTGACGAGAGCTACCGGACGATCGGCGACAGGCTCGACATCCCCGCCGGAACGATCGCCAGCCGGATCTCGCGCTGCCTCGAAAAAGTTCGTGCCGAACTCGATGGAAGGAGTCGGGCCTCTCGCCCGTCATGAGAGAGATGAACGGTTTCGACGAGGAACAGATCGGCAGGCTGCTACGCCTCCTTCCGCCTGCACCTGAGGGTTGGGTGCGTGCGGCACAGGAGTTGCCGGCTGCGCGGGCGACGCTCGATGAGCTCGTCGCGCGGGCCGAACAGGACGCCGAATTCCGGCTCCAGCTCCGGGCCGACCTCGAGCGTGCGGTTGCCGCCGCCGGTTACGACCCGTCGCCGTTCGTCGTTTCCCGGCTGCGCCGGCTCCTCGAGGAGGTCTGACTCACGCGGGTCCGTGCCGGCTGAGACACTTCCGAGAGTGCTCACCGGTCTCCCCCTTCCCGCGCTGCTCGAGGAGCTGGCAGCGCCGAGCGAAGTCCCAGGCGCCGGCTCGGCGCTTGCGGCGGCTCTCGCGGCGGCAGCGGCCGTCGTGCAGATGGCGGCGCGCCTTTCTCCGGGGAGCTGGGCCGACGCGCCCGGGGTAGCGGCCCAGGCCGAGGCTCTGCGCGACCGCGCGGTGCAGCTCGTCGACGAGGACGCCGAGGCCTACCGCCTGGCGCTCGAGGCGCGGGCGGCCGCAGACGAGGCTGCGAGGCCGGAGCAGCGGGATTGGGCCCTCGGGCAGGTCACCGCTGCAGCCGCCGAACCACCGCTCGCGCTCGTCCGCCTGGCCGTCGATCTGGCGGAGCTCTGCGCCGCAGCGGCCGGGCGAGTGGAGCCGCGCGTGCATGCCGACGTTGCGGCGGCCGCCGCGCTTGCGGCAGCTGTCGCACGTGGGGCGCGGGGGCTCGTGGCGACGAACCTCACCGCGCTTCAGGGTGACCCGCGGGTGGAAGAGGCCGATCGCCTCGTCGCCGCCGCCGAAACGGCAGCCAGGTCGCTATAGCGACTCTCGGCGCGAAGAGGCCCGACCGGAGCCGGGCCTTCTCGCGTGACGGGTCAGGAACTACTGGGCGTTGCTATTCCATCCGGACGTTCGGAAGCCGGATGTGCGCCTCGACCTCGACTTCGTCTTCGTCGTCCTCGGCCGGCTCGTCGATGACGCGTACTTCGCCGACGTGGCCTTCGACCTCGATGTCGTCGTCCTTGCGCTGCTCGTCCGACATTTCTTGCTCCTCCTTGGCCTGCGTCAGGTCTCTGACTTCCTAGACGTGCGATGAGGCCGCGATCTTCCGTCCTTGCGGAAACCGAAAGGGCCCGGCGCGTGCCGGGCCCTTTCAAAGATCGTGCCGCCTCTCTCAGCTGTACTTCGGGGTACTGGCCTTCGAGACGTGGCCTTCGACCTCGTCCTCGGGCTCGTCGTTGGCGCTGATCCTCGAGCCGCTGACCCTCGAGCCGCTGACGCGCGAGCCGTGAGCCTCGAAGTCGTCGCCGGGCTCGTCGTTGGCGCTGATCCTCGAGCCGCTGACCCTCGAGCCGCTGACACGCGAGCCGTGAGCCTCGAAGTCGTCGCCGGGCTCGTCGTTGGCGCTGATCCTCGAGCCGCTTACCCTCGAGCCGCTGACACGCGAGCCGTGAGCCTCGACCTCGGTCTCCTCGTTGTGCTGCTCCTCCGACATTGCTCCTCCTTTTAGAAGCTTTCGCGCCTCGTCTTTGGCGCTTCAACTCTCTAGACGTGCCTGGAAGCACGAATCTTCCCACCGGCCCTTCAAATTCGCAACCCGGCCTGCGATCCTGCGTCTCGTGAAGGGCTATGCGGCTTCATTGCGCGCATTCGCGCAAGTTTTCTCGAACCCACGGGTGCGGAACGTCCAGATCGCAGACGTCGGCTCGACGCTGGGAACGTGGGCGTACGGCGTCGCCCTGCCGATTTACGCCTTCCACGCCGGCGGAGCGCGCGCCGTCGGCGTGCTGTTCTTTGCGCGTTTCGTGCTCGCCGCGCTCGCGGCACCGTGGCTCGGTCTCCTCGCCGACCGCTGGTCGCGGCGCCAGCTGATGCTGACCGCCGACATCGTCCGCGCCGCGATCTTCGCCGCCATTACGGCGGCGGCGATCCAGGGTGGGAGCGCCTACATCGTCTACGCACTCGCCATCAGCTCGACGATCATCTCCGGCTCGTACCCCCCGGCCCAGGCGGCGCTGATGCCGTCGCTCGTGGACTCGCCCGAGGAGCTGACGGCTGCGAACGTCGTCGGCAACACCATCAACAGCGTGGGGATGTTCGCCGGGCCGGCCATCGCCGGTGTCCTGCTCGCGCTGAGCGGCCCAGCCGCCGCATTCGCGCTCAACGGTGCGCTCTTCGTCTGGTCGGCGATCTTCATCGCCATGGTGCCGCGCGACGAGCGGCCGAAGCGCACCGAGCGGCCACGCCTGATACCAGAGCTCACGGCCGGCTTCAGCGCGGTGCTGGGCAAGCCCGCCCTTCGGGTCGTGGTCGGGCTGACCGCGGCAGTGACCTTCGTCGACGGAGCACTCGAGGTCTTGCTCGTCGTGCTCGCGCTGGACGTGCTGGGTGGCAGCAATGCCAGCCTGGGCTGGTTGAACGTCGCCATCGGCGTGGGCAGCATCGGCGGCGCTTTCGTCGCCGCCGCCTTCGTGACACGCCGCAGCCTGGCAGGAGGCTTCGCGCTGGGGATCCTGCTCTCGTCGATCCCGCTCGCCCTCACTGCCGCGGTCTCCACTCTCCCACCGGCGCTCATCCTCGTCGGAGCCCTCGGCGTCGGCTCGATCCTCGTCCAGGTCAACAGCGTCACGCTGGTGCAGCGCTCCGCCGACAACGAGGTGCTCGGCCGGGTCTTCGCCGTGCTCGAGAGCCTCATGCTGGGCGCGCTCGCAATCGGCTCACTCGTGACGCCGGGCATCGTCAGCTGGCTCGGGTCTCGCGGGGCGCTGATCGCGGTGGGCGTGTCCGCTCCCATCCTCCTCCTCCCGCTTCTGCCGTCCCTGCGGCGGGTCGACGCCGAGTCCGTGATCGCGGAGGAGCCGCTGAAGCTGCTGCGGAGGATCGAGATCTTCGCGGAGCTGCCGGAGCCCGTGCTCGAGCGGCTGGCGGCGGGCGCCACCGCGATCTCGGTCGCCGCGGGCGGTGTCGTCGTCTCGCGCGGTGAGGTCGGCAACCACTTCTACGCCATCGCGAGCGGCAAGGCCGCTGTGGAGCGCGACGACGGCACGACCCGAGAGCTCGGGCCTGGCGATTTCTTCGGCGAGATCGCGCTTCTGCGGGACGTGCCCCGGACGGCCACCGTCCGGGCGCTCGAACCGCTCAGGCTCTTCGCGGTGGAGAGGGACGAGTTCCTGGTCGGCGTGACCGGGCACGACCCCACCCTCGCCGTCGCCGAGAACGTCGTGACCTCACGCCTCCCTGCAGGAGCCCTCGCGGGCTAGGAGACTTTGGCGAGCAACCGGTCGAGGGCCGCGAGCAGCTCGAACGCGGTGTCCCTCTCGTCCTCCTCGAGCCGCGCCGCCACCCGTGCCAGTGGGGCGAGGCGGCCTTCGCCGGCGAGGGCGGCACGGGCCCGCCGGGCCCGTTGCAGCAGATCGAGCGCAATCGCGGCCTGGTTCGCGAACAGGCCGAGCAGGTCCACCTCCGCAAGCCTCAGCTTCGACTCGGTCGGCCGGTCGAGCACCGACAGCACGCCGAGCGCGCGCTCATCGACGAGCAGAGGCACCGACATCATGCTCTTCGGCACGTAGCCGGTCGACTCCGCCTGGGAGCGCGACCAGCGCGTGTCGGAGGTGAGGTCGTCGACCACGAGGGGCTCGCCGGTCGTGAGCACCCAGCCGGCGATCCCGTTGCCGGCCGGGAAGCGCATCCCGATCAGCTCGCCCTCTCCCTCGCCCGCCACGGCCTCGAACACGAGCTCGTCGGCTTCCTCGTCGAGGAGGAAGACGGATGCCGCCTTGGCACCGAAGATCGCGCGCGCTACTTCCACGGTCGCCTGCAGGAGCGCGCGGTGCGCCTCATCCGCTCCGAGCACGCCGGCGGCGACGGCCGCTTCGAGATCGCTCATGCTGCCTCCCTTGCGTTCGAGGCTGTCTGGTAGAGGACACTCTTGAGCTGGAACGGCGTCAGGGCGGGGTGCTTGCCGAGAATGAGCGCGCAGATGGCGGCGATGTGGGGCGTGGCGAAGCTGTTGCCGGTGGCGCGCAGCGTCCCGCCGTCCAGCCACGCGAGATCGAGATCGAGGCCGCGTCCGAAGAACTCGACCGGGGGTGTGGGGTTGTAGTAGAAGGTCAGCGGGTCGGTCTCCTCGTGGCTGCCGACGGAAATGACGCTCGCGAAGCGCCACGGGAAGCTCTCCACGGGCATGTTGTGGGCCGATGCGACGAGGAGGACACGCTTGAAGTAGGCGTGGTCCGCGAGCTCATGGAGCCGTTCGACGTACTTCGTCCGCGTCGTCGAGAGGCTCATGTTCACGACCTGGAACCCCTCCTCGATCGCCCACGCCAGCCCGCGCAGCATCGTCTCGCCGCCGCCCTTGTAGCCGGCGCCGAGGACGCGGACGCTCGTCAGCTCGGCGTCAGGAGCGAGCGAGCGGACGACTCCCGCGCAGGCCGTTCCGTGCCCGCAGAGGTCGCCCTCCGCGTCGTCGACGACCTGCAGCTCGCCGTCGTCGTCGCGCAGAACCGCCACGGAGCGGTCGACGCGGCCGACGAGCGGGTGTTCGAGCTCGACGCCGCTGTCGAGGATGCAGACGCGGACACCGGCGCCGGTCGAGCCGCCCCAGGCCCACTCCCGCGTCACCTGCTCGGGCAGCGTCACGGGCACGCGGATCCGGTCGACCGCCTCCGCCGGCAGGCTCCAGGCCGGGAGGTCCTCTTCGTCGGAGTGCTCGTGGAGTTCGATCGCCGCGCTCATCACACGCCGATCATCGCAAGATCTGCACAGAAGTCCCAAGCGGAACGGTCCGCATCAGATAGCGGACGTCGGCCTCGGTGGCGTGCAGGCACCCGGCCGAGACCGCCGCTCCCTGTCCGGAGCCGGCGTGGATTGCGACGTAGTACGTGATGTGCGTGTTCCAGCCGGGCGGGAGATGTGGCTGGCGCGCGGTCAGCGCGAGAATGCAGCAGCCGTAAGCGGGGCCGAAGGGGCCCGTCACCTTCTCGGCGACGGCGAAGTGGCCGGTGGGCGTCGGCGAGTCTGGCGCACCGATCCCGACGGGAATCGTGCGCACGAGCCGGCCGTCCCGCAGCACGTCGAGCTCGCGCCGCGAGAGCGACGCGCGGAGCGCCCACTCGACGGGCTGAACCGAGACGTCACGGCCAAATCGGGCCCAGCCGTAGTGGCCGGTCGGGAGCGCCTCCGCCGTCACCTTCACCCAACGGCCACGGACGCCGACGACGCCGAACACGAGCGGGCCGCCGAGCGGGCCCCGTGGCCCGACTTTGACGAGACGCGGTCCGTTCGGCCGGGCGCGGAGCACGACGCTGCTGTGCAGCGGCCTCGCGGCGAGCGCCGCCGTCGCGCCGTGCGGCGGCGCCGCGGCGTGGGAAGCGGCCGCCACGGCGGCAGCGAAGTACGCGATCAACGCGTTGCCCATCTCCGCCATTCTGCCCGAGCGAGCTGACCGGTTCTAGCGGCTGTGCTGCCGGAGCCAGGCCGCGAGGTTGCGCGCCTGGTCGGCGACGTTCGTCCCGGCTGCGGGCGGGGCTACGCCGTTGGAGGTCTGTTCCGGCCGCGAGGCGTGCCCACCGCTGCTGCTCAGGGCGACGGCGGCTATGAGGCCGGCGAGGGCAGCAGCCACCAGCACGGAGATCGCGGCGAGCCGTCGGGTCGGCCACCGCGTCTTCCGGACGCCGGGCCGCGCGAGGATCTCGGTCGCGCGCTGCGCGGGGTCGGGCGGTAGTGACAGCGTCTCGGCCTCGGAGGCGACGGGAGCGAGCATTCGCGCGAGCGCGGCGGCGGTTGGAGGCCTGTCCTCGGGGCGAAGCGTCAGGCAGGACATCACGGCTGCGACGAGTTCCGGCGGAGCATCGGGAGCCCGGCCGGCCGAGGTCGGGAGGCTCGAAGCCGTCCTCCGATCCCAGCTCGGCCAGCGAGCCGGCCGTCCGCGAAGGCTCTCCCGTCAGCAGCTCGTAGAGCACGGCGCCGACCGCGTAGATGTCCGCCGCGGCGGTGACCTGCTCGCCGCGGGCCTGCTCGGGTGCCAGATATCCCGCGGTGCCGAGCACGGTGCCGGCGAGCGTGAGGCGCGTCCCCTCGTGGCCGGCGGCGATGCCGAAGTCGCCGAGCTTGAGGACGCCGTCGGTGCCGAGCAGGAGGTTCTGCGGCTTCACGTCGCGGTGGACGAGACCAGCGGCGTGAGCGGCGGCGAGCCCGGCGCACATCTGCATGCCGAGCGTCGCGGCCTCGCCCGCAGGTAGCCTGCCCCGCCGCGCGACGAGCTCCGCGAGCGTCTCACCCTCGACGTACTCCATCGCGATGAAGGGCCGCCCGTCGTCCTCGCCCACGTCGAAGACGCGCACGACGTTCGGGTGCGCGAGCCGCGCCGCCAGGCGTGCTTCGCGGAGAAAGCGCCGCCGCAGCTCCTCGTCCCGGGCGAGGTTCTCGGCCAGCCGCTTCAGCGCCACGGGCCGGTCGAGCTCGACGTCGTGAGCGAGATCGACCGTCGCCATCGCCCCGTGGCCGAGCGGCCGCACGAGCTCGTAGCGACCGGCGACGCGCGTCATGGCGCTCACTTGTCGTCCCCATGGCCGTGCTCGTCGTGCCCCTTGTGGCCGGGGGGCTCGTGCGGCGGTGGCTTGGGCTTCCGGCCTTTCGGCGGCTTGGGCTGCACCGGCACGGTCACGACCCGCGTGCAGGTGCTGATGCGAGCGGCGAGGTCGTTCACACCGGTGAGGAGCGGAGAGCGCAGGCGTAAGGGCAGCCTGTGCCTGGACGCCGCGACCTCGGCGCGGAGGGAGGCCGCGAGCCGCATAGCTCGGCAGTCGTTGCCGGCGTCGGCGGCGGTCGCAATCGCCGAGGCCCGCGCCTCCCAGTCTTGCGCCAGGGCCCGCGGCAACCGTTGGGCAGCGGATCCCTGCGGAGCGGCACCGCCGCAGCCGGCCGCGACGACCACGAGGAGCGCCGCCCCCGAAAGGATCCTCAGCACCCTGACCATCTACCCGCTATCCGCCCCAAACTAGCCTCGCAAAGAAGGCCGCGAGCCGTTAACATCCTGTTAATGCCGATGCTTCATGGGTGCGCGTTCCCGGGGTGCTCGACCTTCACGCTGAGTACGTACTGCGTAGAGCACGAACTACTCGTGCGCGCCGTCAAGGAGTCGGAGCGCGCCAATGCGACGGACCTCACTGCCGCCGCGGACGCCGCGCTCACTGCGGACGCCGCGCTGTCCGAAGCGGCTGCTTCCTAAGACTTCTCGTCGGCTACGGCGCCGGCGGGAGCAGGGCTCGCTGCAACGTCGAGTGGCTTGACGATCTCGGCGAAGTGGCACGCAGTCGGATGGCCGGTGCCGCGGTCGACGAGTTCCGGCTCCTGCTCCGCACAGATCGCCTGCGCCTTCCAGCAGCGCGTGCGGAACCGGCAGCCCGACGGCGGGTTGGCCGGGCTCGGCACGTCGCCCTCGAGCACGATCCGCATACGCTTCCCGCGCTGACCCGGCTCCTCGATCGGCACAGCCGACAGCAGCGCCTGCGTGTACGGGTGCGACGGCCGCTCGTAGATGTCCTTCTTGGTGCCGACCTCGACGACCTTGCCGAGGTACATCACCGCGACTCGGTCGGACACGTGCCGCACGACCGAGAGATCGTGCGCCACGAAGATGTAGGTGAGGCCGAAGTCGCGCTGCAGCGACTCGAGCAGGTTGACCACCTGCGCGCGGATCGAGACGTCGAGGGCCGAGACGGGCTCGTCGAGGATGATCAGCTGCGGATTGAGCGCGAGCGCGCGCGCGACGCCGATCCGCTGGCGCTGTCCACCGGAGAACTCGTGGGGAAAGCGATTCGCGTGCTCGGGCGAGAGGCCGACGACGCGCAGGAGCTCGTCCACGCGCGCCCGCCCGCCGGCGCCGCGGGAGCGATGATGGATCACGAGCGGCTCACTGACGATGTCGCGGACGGTCATGCGCGGGTTGAGCGACGCGTACGGGTCCTGGAAGACGATCTGCATCTCGCTGCGGACGTCGCGCATCTGCCGGCGCGACAGGCCCGTGATGTCGCGTCCGTTGAAGACGATCTTGCCCGCCGTAGGCTCCGTGAGCTTGATCAGCGTGCGCGAGAGCGTCGTCTTGCCACAGCCGGACTCGCCGACGAGCCCGAGCGTCTCACCGGCGTTGATCGACAGGTCGACGCCGTCGACGGCGTGGATCTGCCCGACGGTGCGCTTGAGGATCCCGGCGCGGATCGGGAAGTACTTGACGAGGTTCTCGACACGAAGGATCTCTTCGCCGGTTTCCGCCCGCTGGTGGACGGTCGGGACAGCCTCGGCACTCACGCGACCGCCTCCGAGAACTTCGACTTCCGACCGATCAGCTCTTCCGAGAAGTGACACGCGCTCTTGTGCTCGGAGCCCTCGACCGGAGCGAGCGGCGGGTTCTCCTGCCGGCAGCGCTCGCGGGCGAGAAAGCAGCGGGGATGGAACGGACAGCCCGGGGGCAGGCTGATGAGCGAGGGCGGCGCGCCGGTGATGGGCTCGAGCCACTCCTCGTCCTCGGTCAGCTTCGGCAGGCTGTTCATCAGCCCGATCGTGTAGGGGTGGCGCGGCGAGCGGAAGATCGTCGCGACGTCGCCCGACTCGACGATGTGTCCGGCGTACATGACGAGCACGCGATCGCACATCTCGGCCACGATGCCGAGGTCGTGCGTGATCAGGATGGTCGCCGCGTCGGTCTCCTGCTGCACCCGCTTGAGCACCTCGAGGACCTGCGCCTGGATCGTCACGTCGAGCGCGGTGGTCGGCTCGTCGGCGATCAGGAGCGACGGTGAGTTCGAGATCGCCATGGCGATCATCGCGCGCTGGCGCATGCCGCCCGAGAACTCGTGCGGGTACTGCGAGTAGCGCTGCTCCGGATTCGGGACACCGACGAGAGTGAGCAGGTCGATCACCTTCTGCTTCACCACGTCGTCCTTCTCGTCCGGGAAATGCGTCTTGATCGCCTCTCCGAGCTGGTTGCCCACGGTGAGGACGGGGTTGAGCGACGTCATCGGGTCCTGGAAGACCATCGCCACCTCGTTGCCGCGGACGCGGCGCAGTTCCTTCTTCTTCAGCCGCAGAAGGTCCTGGCCCTTGAACATGGCGGTGCCGCTGACGATCCGCCCGGGCGGCTGCGGAATCAGGCCGAGCAGCGCGAGCGTCGAGACGCTCTTGCCCGAGCCGGACTCGCCCACGATCCCGAGGATCTCGCCGGGGAAGAGCTCGTACGACACGCCGTCGACGGCGTGCACGACCCCGTCCTCGGTGTTGAACTCCACGGCGAGATCCTGGATCGAGAGCAGCGGATCAGGCACGCACTCGCCTCTGCTGCGGATCGAGCGCGTCCCGGAGGCCGTCGCCGACGAAGTTGACGCAAAGGACGATCAGGACGATCGTCAGTCCCGGGAAGACCGTCAGCCACCACTGGTCCGGGTTCGCCTGCGCGTCCGCGACGAGCTCGCCGAGGGACGGCGTCGGCGGCTTGATCCCGAAGCCGAGGAAGGACAGCGCCGACTCGGTGAGGATGGCAACGCCGACCGCGAGGGTCGCGTTGACGATGATCGGGCCCATCGTGTTCGGCAGGATGTGCCGGAACATCAGCCGTAAGTCGCCGGCGCCGGAGGCCTTCGCCGCCTCCACGTACTCCTTCTCGCGCAGCGACAGGAAGAGCCCTCGGACGACGCGCGCGATGCCGGTCCAGAAGAAGGCCACGAGGATGAAGGAGAGGTCCCACTGGCCGCCGTTCCCGACGAGCGCGGTGAAGGCGAGCAGGATGGCGAGCGCCGGCAGGGTGAGCACGAGGTCGGTGACGCGCATGAGGAGGTTGTCGATCCAGCCGCCCTGATAGCCCGCGACCGCGCCGATGATCAGGCCGATGATCGTCGAGGCGGCGGCGACGAACACTCCGACCTCCATCGAGGTGCGGATGCCGTAGATGACGCGGCTGAACTCGTCGCGGCCGGCGAGATCGGTGCCGAAGTAGTGCTGGGCCGTGGTCGTCGGGGGCAGCAGCGAGTGCAACAGGTCGAGCTCGGCGAATCCATACGGCGCGACCCACGGGGCGAAGATTCCGGCGCCGAAGATGATGGTCAGCCCGATCAGGCCGGCTATCGCGAGGCGGTGGCGGAAGAACCGCATGCGCGCGTACGACCACTGGCTGCGGGCCTTGAGCTCGAGGCCGGCTTCTGTGGTGGTCTCGACGGCGCGGTCGATCCCGGCGTCGGGCGCGAGCGGCTCGGCACCGGCGATAGTCGGTGCAGTCGGTACGAGCCCTGAAGAGCCGTCGGGACGGGTGAACTCAGTCATAGCGGATGCGCGGGTCGAGGAAACCGTACGTGATGTCGGCGATCAGGTTGAAGACGATGATGATCACAGCCGTGACGAGCAGGTAGGCCATGACGGCGTACGTATCGCCCTGCCCGAGCTTCTGCACGAAGTAGAAGCCGAATCCGTCGAGCGTGAACACCGTCTCCGTCACGATCGCGCCGCCGAGCAGGCCGCCGATATTGAGGGCGGCCACGGTGGTGATCGGGATCAGCGCGTTGCGGAAGATGTGGCGCATGATCACCTTCCGCTCAGACACGCCCTTGGCTCGCGCGGTCCGTACGTAGTCGCTGTTGATCACATCGAGCATCGACGCGCGCATGTAGCGGCTGTAGAGCGCGAAGCTGATGATGAACAGCGTCATCGCGGGCAGGGCGAGGTGCTGCAGCCGGTCGAGCGTGAACCAGCTCTCGCCCGGGATGCTGTTCAGGCCCGAGGTGTAGAAGATCCGGACGCCCCAGTGGTTGTACTCGTCGGTGAACGCGATCTGCAGGAGCAGCGCGAGCCAGAACACCGGCATCGCGAAGCCGAGGAAGCTGACGGTCGTGAAGCTGTAGTCGAAGAACGAGTACTGCTTGATCGCCGAGTAGATCCCGACGGAGATCCCGACGATGATCGCCACGGACTCGGAGAGGATGCAGAGCTGCGCCGTGTGGCCCATGGTGCGCTGGACGTCGGGCCAGATCGGCTGCAGCGTGACGAGCGACTTGCCAAGCTTGTTGGTGAACACGTCCTGCACCCAGTAGAAGTAGCGGACGATCACCGGCTGGTTGAGGTGGTACTGAAGGGTCAGCAGGTGGATCAGGTGCGGGGTGGCCCGCGGGTTCTGACGGACCGTCGCGAGCGGGTTCGAGGCGTACGAGACGAAGAGGAAGCTGAAGAAGGTCGAGAAGAACAACACCGGAATGCTGTAGAGCACTCGTCTGGCGATGAAGGTGAGCAAGGGCTCTTCTCCGCTTGTGGTGGGAAATCGACACCGGATCCGCGCCCGAGACGGGCGCGGATCCGGATATGTCGATCGTACGGTAGTACCTAGCCTAGGAGCCTAGAGCGCTAGCTGCTCCACTTCCAGTTCTCGATGTTCCACGTCGGGCCCTCAGACGTCGGGTTGTCCGACTTGCTCATGCCCTGGATCGCCTTCTTGTAGATGAGGATCACGGGGCGAGCATAGAGCGGGATGATCGCGACCTGCTGCGACTCGATCTTCGCAGCTGCCTCGTAGTACGACTGCCGCTTCGTCAGGTTGAGCTCAGCGTCGCCCTTGCGGAGCAGCTTGTCAACCTTGTGGTTGCAGTAGTTCTTGTAGTTCTGGCCACCCAGGTTCTTGGCGGTGTCGACGCACTGGTAGATCGAGTCGAAGCCGGACGGATCCGGGCCTCCGCTCCAGGCGTACTCGGCCAGGTCGAACTTGCCGGTGGGCAGCAGGTTCGTGAAGAAGTCCGGCTGCGCCGTGAAGTACTTGATGTCGAGCTTGATCCCGATAGCCATCGCCTGCTGCTGGAACACCTGCACGCTCAGCTCACGGGCGGGAGCAGTGGTCGTGTAGAGGTTGAGCTCGGCCTTCTGGCCGGCGCACGTCCACACCTTCGAGTTGCTCTTGCTCGGGGTGGACGGACCACCCGTGCACCCGTGTGACTTCAGGGTCTTGATGGCCTTCTTCGGGTTGTAGTTGTAGATCCCGAAGTAGCCGTACTTGCCGGTCGCGGGAGCACCAGTCTCCCACTCCGGGTTGTTCAGCGGCTTGAGCTTGTTCTTGGGAACGATGCCCTGGTAGACGGTGTTGATCACCGGCTGCCGGTTCAAGCTCATGGCAAGCGCGCCGCGGAAGTACTGCTTCTTGAGCAGCACCGCGCCGGCCGCCGTGTGCGTGCCACCAGCGGCGCTGCCGGCCGGTCCGAACTCGACATCGATGTGCTCCTGGACGTAGCCCGGAGTCACGACGCTGGCGAGATTCTTCTGCGACAGCAGCGACGACAGAGCGGTGGTCGGCGTACCCGGGAAGATCGCGTCGACCTCTCCGCCCTTCATTGCCTGGACCTCGGAGTTCTCGTCGTTGATCAGCTGACCGACGACTTCCTTGAGGGCCGGCTTCTTGCCGTACCACTTCGTGTTGGCCTTGAGGATCAGGCCCTGGCCCGGAGTCCAGCTGGACAGGTAGAACGGGCCGTCCGAGATCGGCTTGCCATCGTTACCGCAGACGCAATGGGCCCACAGCGTGTTCCAGTTCTGGCCCTTGATCGCGTAGGACGGATAGATGTAGCCGAACAGGTCACGGTAGTCGGCGAACGGCGTGCTCCAGCGGAAGGTGACGACCTTCCCATGGCCGCTGGCCTTCGCACTCGTGATCTTGTCGTAGCCCGTCGTGGAGGCAACCGCGTTGCCCGGCTTCACGAACTGCTGCCACGTGTAGATGTAGTCAGCAGCGGTGACCGGATGCAGCCCGTGGCCGATCCAGTTCCACTTCGCGCTCGGCTTGATCCAGATCTTCAGATACTTCTTGGTGGCGACGACCTTCTTCGCCATGTCGAGGTGGTAGTTGCCCTTCTGATCGATGATGTAGTTACCGCGAATGACCGGCGTCTCACCGAAGTACGCCGCCCAAGCACCGGTGAAGTTCTCGTTGGCGAGGTTGAAGCCACCGGCGTCCTGCTCCATGGCGAACTTGACGACACTCTTCGCCGCACGTCCCGACGGTGTGCGCGGAACGTTCGAAAGCGCCTTCGCGAACGGGGTCGCAGCCCGAGCAGAGCTCGTGCTGTTGACCGTCATCGCGGCAGCGGAGCCAGCCAGCCCGAGCACGGCAGCGACCGCGGCCACGAGGAACCAGACCCGTTTATGCATTGGATTACCCTCCGTTCGGTGCGCGCCGGGAGCCTCGGACGGCGGCGCCAACTCGCTCCGACGCTCGATCGAGCGTCCGTCAAATGCTTTAGACGACCGGCGGCCAGCTTTAGTTAGAAGCCCCTAAGAGTGCGGCGCCGAATGGGTCTAAACAGGCCTGAAGCTGGGGTTCTGCGTGTTCACGGAGGGGGCGACGAATACGCCGTCCTCCAGCACGCGACCGTCCGAGACCTCATGGCCGGTGAACCGCACGCTCGAGCGTCCGGCGTTCCGGGCACCCAGGGTTCCGTGCCGGCCGGGAGCGAAGAACATCGTCGCGACCAGAGCTGCGGCCGATGCGACCGCGACCGCGGAGCCGACTCTCCAGCTGGCCCGGCGCCGCGACAACCCGAAGCGCTCTGCCGGCACCTCGAGAGTCGCTTCTCGCAACCGTGCGGTCAGGCCGCGTATCTGTTCGGCCCACACCGAGCACTCAGGACAGATCAGGAGGTGGTTCTCGAGGTGGTCGAGCTCGTGCGCCGACAGCTCACCGTCGAGCTGAGCGGAAACGGACTCGCGGGCGCGAGCACAAACTGTCTCAGGAAGCTGCACGTTCTCCTCAAGGTCTCTGACGGGACGTTGTAAGGAAAGTTAGCCGCGCTCGGCCACCAGGCCGGCGAACCAGTCGAGCGCCTCCGGATTTGCGAGCGCATCACGGCTCGTCACCTCGTCGGGCGACGCCCCCATCAGGAGGCGTTTCACCGGCACCTCGAGGATCTTCCCCGACAGCGTGCGCGGGATCTCGGGGGCGGCGAGCACCGCGTCCGGAACGTGGCGCGGCGAGCAGTCTTCGCGGATCCGGCGGCGGATCTCCGCTGCGAGCCCGTCGTCGAGGACGGCGCCGTCGCGCAGGACGACGAACAGCGTCATGCGACTTCCCTCCCCGTCGGGGACGTCGACCACGAGCGCGTCGAGCACCTCGTCGAGCGCGAGGACGCTGCGATACAGCTCGCTCGTCCCCATCCGCACGCCGCCCCGGTTGATCGTCGCGTCGGAGCGGCCGGTGATGATCGCGGTGCCCCGCTCGGTGATCTCGATCCAGTCGCCGTGACGCCAGACGCCGGGAAACGTGGAGAAGTAGCTCTCGCGGTAGCGCGACCCGTCCTCGTCGCCCCAGAGATAGAGAGGCATGGAGGGCATCGGCTCGGTGATCACGAGCTCGCCGACCTCGCCCACGAGCGGACGCCCCGTCCTCGCTCCACGCCTCGACCTTCGCGCCGAGCGCCCGCGCCTGCAGCTCGCCGCGGTAGACCGGGAGGGTGGGAACGCCGCCGACGAAGGCCGTGCAGACGTCGGTGCCGCCGGAGGTGGAGAAGAGCCAGACGTCCTCGCCGAGCCGGTCGCGCACCCAGTCGAAGCCCTCGGGAGCGAGCGGCGAGCCGGTCGAGCCGACGCTGTCCAGGCGGGAGAGGTCTCGCCCGGCGCGCGGCTGAACGTCCGCCTTCTGGCAGGCGGCGATGTAGCCGGCGCTCGTGCCGAAGGACGTGATGCCCGCCGCGTCGGCGAGATCCCACAGCGTCCCGAGATCCGGGTACGCCGGGTTCCCGTCGAAGAGGACGACCGACGCTTCCGAGAGCAGGCCGCCGACGAGGAAGTTCCACATCATCCAGCCGGTCGTCGTGAACCAGAACAGCCGGTCGCCGGCGCGCGCGTCGAGGTGGAGGCGGAGCTTCTTCAGGTGCTCGAGCAGGATCCCGCCCTGGCCGTGGACGATCGCCTTCGGCAGCCCCGTCGTGCCCGAGCTGTAGAGCACCCAGAGCGGGTGGTCGAAGGGAAGCTGCGCGAACTCGAGCTCGGCCGCGGGCAGCTCCCACTCCCCGCCGGCGAGGTAGGGGAGAACGAGCGTCTGCCGGAGCGTCGGGAGTGCCTCCTGCAGGGCCGCGATCGTCTCGCTGCGGTCGAAGTCCTTGCCGCCGTAGCGGTAGCCGTCGACGGTGAGCAGCACCTTCGGCTCGATCTGGGCGAAGCGATCGACGACGCTGCGGACGCCGAACTCCGGCGCGCAGCTCGACCACGTCGCGCCGATGCTCGCGCAGCCGAGAAAGGCCGCGATCGTCTCGGGGATGTTCGGGAGATAGGCGGCCACGCGGTCACCTGCCTCGACCCCTGCTTCTCGTAGCGCGCCCGCGACGGCCCCGGCGTGTGCGCGCAGCTCTCCCCACGTCCACTCGCCCAGCGGCCGCAGCTCCGAGGCATGACGGATCGCCACGTCGTCGTCGGCGCGGCCGCGGAAGACGTGCTCCGCATAGCTGAGCCGTGCGCCCGGGAACCAATCGGCTCCCGGCATCTCGCGCGTGGTGAGCACGCGCTCGTACGGCTCGCTCGCCTCGACGTCGAAGAACTCCCAGATCGACGCCCAGAACTCCTCGAGCTCGTCGACCGACCACTGCCACAGGTCGGTGTAGCCCTCGAGAGCGAGCCCGCGCGTCTCGTTGAGCCACTCCCGGTAGCGGGTGATCGCCGCGGAAGCGATCCGCTCGGGGCTCGGCGTCCAGACGATCGGCGGCTCCATGCAGCCGATCGTAGTCGTGCCGGCGGTAAGGTCAGCTCGTGGCCGACGACTCGCTGACGATCCGGGACAACCGCACCGGAAACGAGGTGGAGATCCCGATTTCGGACGGCACGATCCACGCCACCGACCTCCGCCAGCTCGGGCTGATGTCGTACGACCCGGCCTTCCTCAACACCGCCTCGACCCGCAGCTCGATCACCTACATCGACGGCGACGCCGGCATCCTCCGCTACCGCGGCTACCCGATCGAGCAGCTCGCCGAGCACGCGAGCTTCCTCGAGACCGCATGGCTCCTGTTCGAGGGCGAGCTGCCCACCCGCGACGAGCTCGCGGCGTGGGAGGAGGAGGTCCGCCTCCACACGTACGTGCACACCAACGTGATGCAGTTCCTCGACGGCTTCCGCCACGACGCGCACCCGATGGGGATGCTGCTCGGCGCCGTCGCCGCGCTCTCGACCTTCTACCCGGACGCGAAGGAGATCGGGGACGAGGAGAGCCGCCGGCTGCAGCGGGTGCGGCTGATCGCGAAGTTCCCCACCATCGCCGCCTGGGTCTTCCGCCACAGCCGCGGCCTGCCGTACGTCTTCCCGCGCAACGACCTCGACTACATCGGCAACTTCGTGAACATGACCTTCGAGATCGGCGGCGTCCACGAGCCGAATCCCGTGCTGCAGCGGGCGCTCGAGATCCTGCTCGTCCTGCACGCCGACCACGAGCAGAACGCCTCGACGAACGCGGTGCGCGGTGTCGGCTCGACGCAGGTCGACCCGTTCTCGGCCGTCTCGGCCGGGATCGCGGCGCTGTACGGGCCGCTGCACGGCGGCGCGAACGAGCAGGTCTTGAGGATGCTCGACGAGATCGGCGACGTGAAGAACGTGCCGGCGTTCATCGAGGGCGTGAAGAACCACGAGCGTCTGCTGATGGGCTTCGGCCACCGCGTCTACAAGAACTACGATCCGCGCGCCAAGCTGATCAAGCGGGTAGCCGACGACGTCTTCGCGCAGACCGGAATCGACCCGAAGCTCGAGATCGCGCTCGAGCTGGAGCGGATCGCGCTGGAGGACGACTACTTCGTCTCGCGCAAGCTCTACCCGAACGTGGACTTCTACTCCGGGATCATCTACCGCGCGATGGGCTATCCGACCGACTACTTCACGGTGCTGTTCGCGCTCGGTCGCCTACCGGGCTGGCTCGCACAGTGGGAGGAGATGCTCTCGGACTCCGAGCAGAAGATCGCGCGGCCGCGGCAGATCTACACGGGCTACGACGAGCGCAACTTCGTCCCACTGGCGCAGCGCGGCTAGGCCTGGAGCTCGGAAACTGACACGGCCCCTCCGGCCACGTCTCGGTGCCAGGCACGGGGACGTGTCGCAGTTGGACATGGCCAACATCCCTGTCGCGCAGTCCGAGCCAAGTCGACACACTCGATGTCCGAAGGAGCCATGGCTCGGTGCCTGGCACCGAGCCGTGTCCAGAGGAGGCAGTCTCCGAGCGGCTCGTTAGCGGCGGAGCTGCACCTTTCCCTCGTCGCCGGCCGGCGCGGAGGTGTGCTCGTGGGCGATCTTCCAGCCGCCGTCGGCGTCCTTGCGGAGGATCCAGGTCAGGCGATTGTTCATCGAGCGCAGCTCGGTGCCGTCGGAGGCGACGGCCGCAAAGGTGGTGAACGCACTCACCGCGGCGACGTCCTCCCCGGCCTGAGTGCGGATCTCGTCGAACTCGACCGCCACGACCTCGTCGTCTGCCAGCGAGCCGAACCACTCCGTGACCATCTCCCGGAACGCCGGCTTCCCGTCGTACGACCATTCGCTCCAGAGATCGAACGTGCGGACATCGTCCGCGTAGAGACCCACGAACGCATCGACGTCCTTGGCGCGGACGGCTGCGGCGTAGCTGTCGAGCATCTGCTCCATCGGTCGCTCCTTCCTAGCTGTCGATCTCAGGACCCGGCGACGAGGCGAAACTCATCGGAGAGCGCCTCGCGTTCGTCGGCGGCGAGCGGCGCGGCAAGGGCGGCGAGCGCGGGCTCGAGCTGAGCCGGACGGCGGGGGCCGATGACGACGGAGACGCGCTCGTCCGCGAGCAGCCACGCGAGCGCAAGCGTCGTCGGGTCGCCCCGGCGCTCGAGCGCCTCGAGCGCCTCGTAGACGGCATCGGTGCGCAGGTGCTCGTACGGGCCCGAGCGCAAGGTCATCCGCGAGCCCTCGGGCGCCGGCGCGTCACGGCGGTACTTCCCCGTGAGCCAGCCGCCCATGAGCGGGGAGTGCACCTGGAACCACAGGCCGTGCTCCGCGCAGAGCGGCAGCACTTCGTCCTCCACCTCGCGGTCGAGCAGCGAGTAGGAGTCCTGGACGGCGGCGAACGCGCCGGCGTCCAGCGCCTGGCGCAGCTGGGTGCCGTCGACATTGCTGACGCCGTAGGCGCCGATCTTGCCGGCGGCGACGAGCTCCTCGAAGACGCCGGCGAGCTCGGCAGCCGGGACGTCTTCGTCCCAGGCGTGCGCGAGATAGAGGTCGACGCGCTCGACGCCGAGCCGGCCGAGGCTGGTGTCGATCTGCCTCCGCACGCGGTCCGGCGCAAGCCCGTGATCCTCGCCTTCGGCCATCGGGTTGAAGGTCTTCGTCGTGATGCGAAGCCCGTCGGGGCGGCGCGAGCGGACCCACTCCCCGATGTACGTCTCGCTGCGGCCGCCGCCGTAGGCGTCGGCCGTGTCGAACCAGGTGATGCCCGCCTCCCAGGCCGCGTCCATGAGCTCGAGCGCCTGCTCCAGCGTCTCGCCCTTCTCGAAGAAGGCCGGGGCCGAGCCGATGCCGCCGAAGTTGCCACAACCGAGGATCACCCGGGGGTAGGCTCGCTCCATGGCAGCGACCCTATTGGACGTCGAAGCCGTCGCGTTCGCGCTTCTCGGCGCTGCGCGACGGCGGGTTCGTCTTCCTCGACGCGCCGGGTGGCTCGCAGGTGCCGGACGAGGTGGGAGACGCGATCGCGCGGACGTTGCGCGAGGCGAGCGCCAACATCGGCGCGACCTACGAGACGAGCAAGCGCGTCGAGCAGATCCTCTCGACCGCGCGCGAGGACGCGGCCCGCTTCTTCGGCTGCTCGTCCGACGACGTGATCTTCGGGACGAACATGACATGGCTCGATTTCGCGCTCTCGCGTACCGCGGCGCGCGACTGGAAGGAGGGCGACCGGATCCTCGTCTCCCGCCTCGACCACGACGGAGGCGTCGCGCCGTGGATCGAGCTCGCGGCCGACCGCGGCTTCGAGGTCGAGTGGGTGAACGTCACGGAGGATCTGCGTCTCGACTACGACGACCTCGCGAACCGGCTCGACGAGCGCGTGCGCGTCGTCGCGTGCGTCGGGTCGTCGAACGCGATCGGGACGATCGTGGACGTCGCGCGCGTGTCGGAGCTGGCGCACGAGGCGGGCGCGTTGTGCTGGGTCGACGCCGTGCAGTACGCGGCGCACGTGCCGACCGATGTGCAGGCGCTCGGCTGCGACGTCTTCATCGCGTCCGCGTACAAGTTCTGCGGGCCGCACGTCGGCGTCGCGTACGGCCGGCACGACCTGCTCGAGTCCTGGCGTCCGTACAAGGCGCGTCCGGCCGCGTCGGAGCCGGTCGGCCGCCGCTTCGAGGTCGGAACGGCACCGTACGAGCTCCTCGCGGGCTTCTCCGCGACGCTCGCCTACCTCGATTCGATCGGCGGTATGGAGGCGATCGCCGCCTACGAACGCGAGCTCGGTCAGCGCTTCCTCGACGGCCTGCCGGACGGCGCGACCGTCTACGGGCTGCAGACGATGGACGGCCGAGTCGCCACGTTCCTCGTCAACCTCGAGGGTGTCGATGCCGTGGACGCCGTGAAGCGGCTCTCCGACGAGGGCTTCGGGGTGTGGGCGCACGACAACTGGTTCTCGCTCGGGCTGCGGGAGAAGCTCCCGTACCCGGACAGCGCGATCCGCGTCGGCCTGATCCACTACAACACCGCGGACGAGATCGACCGGTTCAACGCGGCTCTCGCAGCGCTCTAGTACCGTAGCGAACATATGTTCGTGCTGCACGCGGATGCGGACGCGTTCTTCGCGTCGGTCGAGCAGCGGGACGACCCGCGGCTCCGTGGCCGGCCGGTCATCGTCGGCGGCGGCGTCGTGCTGGCGGCGAGCTACGAGGCGAAGGCGTACGGGATCCGCACGGCGATGGGCGGGCGGCAGGCGCGCCGGCTCTGCCCCGACGCGATCGTCGTCCGGCCGCGCCACGATGCGTACACCGAGGCGAGCCGCGCGATGTTCGCCGTGTTCGAGGACGCCTCTCCCGTCGTCGAGGGGCTGTCGATCGACGAGGCGTTCCTCGACGTACGCGGGATGGAGCGCATCGCCGGTACGCCCGTCGAGATCGCCGTGCGGTTGCGAGCTGCGGTGCGCGAGCGCGTCGGGCTACCCGTCACCGTGGGCATTGCGCGGACCAAGTTCCTGGCGAAAGTCGCAAGCGGCGTCGCCAAGCCGGACGGCCTGATCGCCGTGCCGCCCGACCGCGAGCTTGCGTTCCTGCACCCGCTGCCGGTCGAATGCGTCTGGGGCGTCGGCCCGGCGACCGCGAAGCGCCTGCAGGCGTGGAACGTGCGGACGGTCGGCGAGCTCGCCGGCCTCTCGGAGTCGACGCTCGTCGCGATGCTCGGGCAGGCGATGGGCCGCCAGCTCAGCGCGCTCGCGCACAACCGCGACTTCCGGCGGGTGGAGCCCGGCAAGCGGCGCGGTTCGATCGGCTCGCAGCGCGCGCTGGGGCTCGGGCGTCACTCGGCGGAGACGATCGACGCGACGCTGGTGGGCATCGTCGACCGGATCACACGGCGCCTACGCGCGGCACGGCGCGTCGGGCGGACGGTCGTCCTGCGCCTCCGCTTCGGCGATTTCGAGCGCGCGACGCGCTCGCACACGCTTCCGTTCGCGACCGCCAACACGCAGGCGATCCTCGTCACGGCTCGCGCCCTCCTCGCCACCGCGACGCCGCTGATCGAGCGGCGTGGGGTCACGCTCGTCGGCTGCTCGGTCGCCACGCTCGAGGCCGAACGGCCACGTCAGCTCCTGCTCGGACCGGAGGAGTCGCTCGACGCTGCCGTCGACGCGATCCGCGACCGCTACGGCAGCGCGGCGATCACGCGCGCCGTCCTGCTCGGCCGCGATCCCGGCTTCTCCATGCCGTTACTGCCGGACTGAGGCTGCTAGTCCGACCGTGGGATGTCCGCGAAGTGCGCGGGGTTCCAGGAGGACGCGAACGGCCCATCGGGGGAGCCGACGACGAGCAGCACCGTTCCGGCTGTCAGCGCCTTCGCGCGACGGCGGACCGTGGGGTCGGTGACCGCGAGGACCTCTCCGCGATCGAGACGCACCTCCTCGCCGTCGAGCTCGAAGGCAGCCGCGCCGTCGAGGACGACGTAGAGCTCTTGTTGGCCGCTCTCCCGCTCATCGTGCTCTTCGACGAGCAGTTGATCGCCGTGGCGGGCGACGAAGACGTTGGCGCCGAACGTGTCGATGCCGAGGGCATGTTGAAGCGGATACCAGACCGGATCGTCGGGCTCGCCGTCCGACACGACGGGCAGTTCCGTGATCCGACTGGCCGCCCAGCGGCTCATGCATCGCCCGCAAGCAGACGGGCGAGAACGTCTGGATCGATGTTGCCGCCGCTCACGATGCAGACACAGCGGTCGTCCCGGCGCAACGCAGCGGCGAGCGCGAGGGCTCCGGCCCCTTCTGCGACGACGTGAGCGCGCGAGGCGAGGAGCCGCACGGCCTCGGCTGCGTCCTCGAGCGGCACCGCGACCGCCTCGTCGACCAGCCCTCGAGCCCGTTCCCACATTCCCGGCAGCAGCGCGCGGCCGCCGGCGCCGTCCACCCACGAGGGCGTGAACTCGATCTCGCGCGGCTCGCCGGCCGCGAGTGCTGCGGCGAGGGGCGCGCCGGTCTCCGGCTCGGCCGTCACGACGCGCACCCCAGGCCGTAGCGCCTTCAGCGCGCTCGCGATGCCCGTCGTCAGCCCGCCGCCGCCCCACGGGACGATCACCGTGTCGAACTCCGGCGCGTCCTCCGCGATCTCGAGGCCGATCGTCCCGTTGCCGGCCATCACTGCCTCCTCGGCGGCGGGAGCGACGAACAGCCCCTCGACCCCCTCCCGGCCCCGGTCGACCATCGCCTGCCACCACTCCTCGTGCGTGACGAGCACGACCTCGGCGCCGAGCGCCTCGATCCGGTCGAGCTTCGCGCGGGGAGCGTCCGCGGGGACGATCACACGCGCCGGCACGCCCGACTCGCGCGCAACCCAGGCGACACCCTGAGCCATGTTCCCGGCGCTCGCGGTGACGACTCCGCTCGCGAGCTCCTGATCAGAAGCCGCACGAATCGCGGAGAAGGCACCGCGCAACTTGAACGAGCCGATCGGGTGGAGGCACTCGAGCTTGAGCAGGATCCGGTCGTCCGTGCCCAGCGGCACGAGCGGCGTGCGCATGACCTCGTCGCCGATCCGCTCGCGCGCCCGGCGGATCTCGTCGAGCGCGATCACCGGCCGTCAGTCGCTCTCCTTGGCCAGTTCGGTCAGGTCCGTGCGCACCGTCCAGAGCTCGGGGAACAGCTTGTACTTGATCAGCCCGGCGAGTAGCTCGACCGGCGTGCCCTGCGTCCCGACGACGTCCTCGCCGATGACGCGGCCGACCATCTTCACGTGGCGGAAGCGCCAGACGCCGACCTGTTCGTCCCAGTCGATCAGCGCCTCGGCCAGCTGGTAGAGATCCTCGTGCTCGCGGCCCTGTGTATAGACCTCGATCAGCGTCAGCCCGCGCTCGCGGCGCAGCGCGTCGAAGGCGGCGTAGAGGCCGGGCGAGACCTCTCGGATCCCGCGGAAGCCGGGCGAGTCGAAGCCCGAGCCGTGGCCGAGCACGCGGCGCACGTCCTGGTACTCCCACGGCGACATCAGCTCGAGGTGCTCGAGGAACGAGATGACGTAACGCATCGCGTGGTTCGCGCGGCCGAGCAGCCGCAGCGCGCGCCGCGACGTCGCGCGCCTCGATCAGCCGCGTCGCCTCCTCGACCTCCGTCCACGCGTGCTTCAGCCACAGCTCCGACGACTGGTGGACGGTCTGGAAGAGCAGCTCGTCGCGGTGCACCCACTCATCAGGCCCCTTCTGGAGCGCGAGGAGCTCGTCGGTGCGGAGGTAGCGCTCGTAGTCGCTCGCGCCATCGCCGGGCAGGATCGGCTGGAATTCGTCCGCGTTGGGAGCGCTCACCAGATCCGCATCTCCAGTCCGGCGAGCGGAACGCCACCATCCTCCGTCACGAGCCAGGTGTCCTGCATGTAGAGACATTCTCGGCCATCGGCCGCGATCGCGTGCGGATGCATCGAGAAGACCATGTTCGCGGCGAGCTCGGTCTCGATGCCCTCGCCGATCCGCGGGTGCTCGATCATCGTCATCCCGATCGAGTGGCCGGTCACGTGGCCGAGGTGGTAGCCGCGCTGCGTGAAGCCGGCCGAGACCGCGCGGTGGACGTCGTGCGCGGTCGCGCCCGCGCGCAGCACCGTTTGCGCGACCTCGTAGTACTCCTCGTACGCATCGACCATCTTCTGCACCTCGGCGCTCGCCGTGCCGAGCGCTCGCGAGACCTCGACCCAGTGCCCGCCCGGCCCGGCGATCTCGAGCGACGGGATCGTGAACTCGCCGAAGACCGTGTCGTCACGCGCGATCGCGAACTCGGCGCCGACGAGCACCATGTTCATCGTCAGCCGCCCGCAGCCGCGCTCGACGAACAGCTCCTCCGCCGGCGCGAGCACATCGGCGGCGGTGCGGCCCGGCGCCCACGCCCGGTGGAAGGCGTGGAAACCGTCGACATTGATCTTGACGCTCTCGCGCACGGACTCGAGCTCGGCATCGGACTTCACCGCGCGGGCCAGGTCGAACTGCTCGTCCCACGCCGACGAGCTCGGCGGCGCCGGCGAGCGCGGCGTAGTCGCGCACCGTCAGCACGTAGTCGAGCCCGTAGACGCCGACCCGCTGGCCGCGCAGGCGGTCGGCCAGCCACTCCCCCGGCCGGTCGGCGAAGACCTGGTCTGCGATCTGGGAGTCGCCGTGCTCGCCGACGTAGCGCGCCTCGGCCGGGAAGACGATCGCCGGCTCGCCCTCCCGCGGCACGAGGACATACGCGTAGCGATGGACGATCTGGAAGCCGGAGAGATAGGTGACGGCGCCCTCGAAGCCGGTGTACTCGGAGCCGCACACCAGCGCGGCATCGAGCCCGTCGCGCTCGAGCGCCTCGCGCACCCGCGCGTGGCGGGCGCTCAGCTCTGCGTCCACGAAGCCTCCACTCCTTTCACGAGCGCCTGGATCGCGGCGTTGAGCGGCGTCGAAACACCGTGCTCCGCCCCGAAGCGGACGATGCCGCCGTTGAGATAGTCGACCTCGGTCTGCCGCCGGGCTTCGACGTCCTGGAGCATCGAGGCCTTGTGGTCGTACGCGACCTCGGGCCTGGCCGCGTGGTCGATCAGCTCCTCGGGATCGGCGTCGAGCTCGATGCCCTGCGCTGCGGCGACCGCCTTCCCCTCGTCGACCAGGCCTGTGACCAGAGCGCGCAGGTCGGGCCGCTCGCACACCCGGCCGTGGGTGAGGCCGGTGAGCGCGCCGATCGGATTGGTGGACGCGTTGAAGATGACCTTGCGCCACTGCGGCCCGCGTGCGTCCTCGACCGCGTTCGCCGGCATTCCGGCGCGCGTGCACGCGTCGGCGAGCCGGTCGACCTCGGCGAACGGCGTCCGCTCGTCGTACGGGCCGAACGTGGTGTCGCCCTGGACGTCCCACTGCACGTGGCCCGGCTCGAGCAGCTTCCCGGCCGGGAAGGTCGTGCCGCGGATCACCCGCTCGACATGCCCGGCGATCGTCTCCTCGTTGCCGAGCCCGTTCTGAACCGTCGCGACGCAGCCGTCTGCGAAGGCGTGCGCCGTCGCGGCGATCGCCGCCTCGGTGTGCATCGCCTTCGTCGCCACGATGCCGAAGTCGCACGGCGGGATCACGGCCGCGTCGCTCGTCGCCCGCGGATGCCCGACCACGTCCCCCGCGCCGGAGAGTCGCAGGCCGCCGCGGTTGACGGCGGCGACGTGCAGCTCGTTGAGGTCGAACGCCCAGACCTCGACGTCGTCGAGCAGCGACAGGTTCGCCGCGAACAGCGACCCGACCGCCCCACAGCCCACGACCGCAATCCTCATTCGGAGTAGCTCGCCTCCCTCGCCTTGACGAGCCTATAGAGCGCCGACTGGAGGGGCACCTCGACCCCGTGCTGCTCGGCCTCACGCACGAGGGCGCCGTTGATGAGCTCGACCTCGGTCGGCCGCCGCGCCTCGACGTCCTCGAGCATCGAGGGGAAGTGCCGGTGGCCGCGCTGGGTCGCGAGCACGTTCATCTCCCACGGGTCGTCGTGCAGCTCGACACCCGCGGCGGCGGCGACCGCCTTGCCCTCGTCGACGAGATCCCGAACGAGATGACCGAGGTCGGAGAGCTCCTCGGTCTGGGCGAAGTGGAAGTCGTGCGGGAGGCCCGTCAGCGCGGCGACGCCGTTCACCGTCGCGTTGAAGATCAGCTTCGACCACTGCGCCGGGCGCAGATCGGGGAACGCCTCCGCCTTCAGCCCGCCCGCCACGATCAGCTCCGCGACCCGGCGCGCGTCCGCCTCCGTCGTGCCGCGATACGGCCCGATCCAGGTGGCGGTGTCCAGGACGTACTCGACGTGTGCGTCGCCGTGACGCGTGCCGCTCATGAACGTGACCGCAGAGAGGAGCGGCCACTCGCCGTGCGCCGCCACGATCTCCTCCGCACCGAGCCCGTTCTGGATCGTCATCAGGGTCGCAGTCGGGAGCGCGCCTTCGAGCCGCGCCGCGAGCGGCTCGAGGTCGGTGCTCTTGCACGCCAGGATCGCGAGCTCGGCGTCGGCGGGCAGCGCGGAGGTGTCGGCGGTCGCATCGAGCGGCGCGGTGAAGTCGCTGCGCCCCGAGACGCGGAGCCCCTGCTCGCGCAGCGCAGCGGCGTGCTCCTCCCGCCGCGTCAGCACGGTGACCTCGGCGACCCGCGCGAGGTGCGCCGCGAGAAGGGAGCCGATCGAGCCGGCGCCCGCTACGACGACCTTCGTCACGCCTCGACCGCGACCGCCCCGGTCTCGCGCTGGATCACCGGGATCACGTGCTCGGCGAAGAGCTCCTGCGCCTTGATCGCCTTCCAGTGGTCGACGCCGCCGGGGTTCGTCGTGATCGCGATCTCGGTCACGCCCTCGCAGACCTCGAGCGTCTCGCGGATCCGCTGGATCACGTCCTCCGGCGTGCCGACCCAGACGATGTCGCCGGCGACCATCTCGTCGTACGGCGTCGCGGCGAGCTTCTCCATGATCCCCGCCGCGTAGAAGCCGTAGCCGGCGGCGTTGAGCGCGTCGACGGGCGGCACCGGGTGGTCGGTCAGCGGCGACGCGTTCCCCGCGAGGAAGCCCCGCATGTGCTGCTCCGCCTCGCGCAGCGCGAGGTCGCGGTCGTCGTCGATGTAGCAGGCGTGGATCCAGATGATGTCCGGCGTCGTGCCGTACTCCGCGCACTTCGCGCGGTAGAGGTCGAGTTGCTCGGAGAGCGCGACGTACGGGAGAAGCGGCGGAACGGCGACGGCCCAGCCGTGCTTCGCCGCGAGGTCGTACGTGCGGTCCGAGGTCCCACCGAGCACGACGCGGAACTTGTGGCCGCTGAACGGGATGACCTGGCTGTCCTTCACGTTCCAGTACTCGCCCTCGAAGCTGACGACGTCGTTGTGCAGCGCCTCGACGAACAGGTCGAGCGCCTCCTCGTAGCGCGGACGCGCGGTCTCGTCGAGCGGCATCCCGGCCGGCAGCGGGATCCAGCCGTGGCCGCGGCCGACGCCGAACTCGTAGCGGCCGCCGGTGAGCAGCGAGAACTCGTGGATCATCGCGGCCAACACGAGCGGGTTGTGGTACGGGAGGACGTGGAGCATCGTCCGGAACTTGATCCGGCGCGTGCGCGCGGCGGCCATCCCGAACAGCCCGAACGGGTTCGCCGACGCCGAGAACTTCGGGAAGAAGAAGTGCTCGATCGCGGCGTAGGCGTCGTAGCCGAGCCGGTCGGCGTTCTCGATCTGCTCGAGCACCTCGCCGTAGAGCCGGTCGGGCGACTTCCCGGGCCAGCTCTGAACCTCCGTGTAGATGCTGAACCTCATGTCGTGGCCCTCGCTTTCTCGAGGTCGGCCACGGGGCGCCGCCGCCGTGGCAGGGAGAACTCGCGACTACCGGTGATGCCGCTCGGCCGCAGGATGAGGACGACCACCATCAGCACGCCGAGCACGATGTCTGCCGTTCCGGCGCGGACGTGCAGGTGCCACCCGAAGACGTCGACGGTGTTCACTGCAGCCGTGAAGAAGGTGTAGATGCCGTTGACGGCGAGCGCGCCGACGACGGCGCCGAGCAGACTCCCGGAGCCCCCGACCACCAGCATCGCCAGCGTGATGAACGTCAGATCGAGAAACAGGTCGTTCGCCGCCAGCGGCTGCAGATGGACGTAGAGGCCGCCGGCGAAGCCCGCGAGCGCGCCGGCGAGCGTGAAGGCGACCAACCGCTGCCGGTGGATCGAGATTCCGGCCGCCGCCGCGGCCGACGGATCCTCACGCGTGGCCCGCAGCATCCTGCCGAAACGCGTGCGCTGGTAGGCATAGGCCACGGCGATGCAGATGAGGCAGCCGATCGTCGCCTGCCAGATCCCGGTCGTCGGAGGAACCGACGAGAAGCCGTTCAGTGCCGGGCTGATCAGCCCCTCGTAATTGAGCACGTTGTTCGTGATCTCGAGCACGGCGAAGGTGGCAATACCGGCGGCCAGGCCCGAGAGCCGCATCAACGGTAGTCCGACCGCGAACGCGAACGCACCGCCGATGGCGGCCGCGAGCGCCAGCGAAGTGATGTTGCCGACATTCGTTGTGACGAGGAAGTGAGCGAGACCGGGCATGGCGATCGGCTTGTCGGCCCTCGGCACGGTGAGCACGCCCGCAGTCCACGCGCCGACGGCGACGAAGCTGATCTGCCCGAACGACAGAACGCCCGAGTTGCCGATGAAGACGTAGAGCCCGACGACGATCGCAACCTTGACCAACGTGTTGACGAAGTACCCCTCGAGGTAGCTCGAGACGGCGAGCCCGAGCAACGCGGTCGCCAGCACGAGCAGCGCGGGGACCAGCACTTCCGGTAGCCGCCGAGCGAGATTCATACGCGCTCGACCGCGCCCCCGCCGCGGGTGAAGAGCCCGTTCGGCCGCACGAGCAGCACCACGATCACTGCCGCGAAGATGAAGCTCGTCAGGTACTGGGTCTTGTCCGCCGGCAGCACGCCGCCGAGGATCCCGGTGGCGAAGCCGATCGAGAAGCCGCCGAGTGTCGCCGGGATTGGCCGGTTCATCCCGCCGACCACCACTCCGGCGAGCACGATGATCGTGTCCTGGAGGCCGAACGTGGACGAGATGCTGTTCTCCTGCACGCTCAGTAACACCGCAGAGGTGGCGGCGAGCAGACCGGAGATGATCACCGCGGTGCCGATCACGCGGTTGGCGCGAACACCGAGCAGCTGAGCCGTCCGGAAGTCCATCGCCGCGGCCCGCATGTGCAGCCCGAGCGGCGTCCGCGTCAGCAAAAGCTGGAGGACGACGAGGCAGCCCGCCGCGGTGGCGACCGCGATCACGGCGATCTCCTTGATCTCCACGCCGAAGATGTCCCAGGGCGCGTTGAGCTGCGCGAGCGAGCCGACGTTCTTCGACAGCGGGCCGAACTTGAGCAGCGCGACGTTCTGGAGGAGGAACGCGACGGCGAACGTGGCCACGAGCATCACGGTGGGGGAACTCGTCCGCAGCGGCCGGAAGACCAGCCTGTCCATGAGCACCGACAGCACCAGCACGACGCCGAAGCAGAGCAGGATCGACTCCCAGGTCGGAAGGTTCCAGATCGCGCCGTACGCGAGAGCGAAGCCGCCGGCCATGATCAGCTGCCCGTAGGCGAAGTTGACGAGCCTGAGCACACCGAAGACGAGGCCGATCCCCACTGCCATCAGCGCGTAGACGCCGCCGAGGGCGAGCGCGTCCGCGAACGTCGGCCACGTCAGCGGCATGAGATTGAGGAAACCGAGGATCATGCGAGGTACGCGGCCACGAGGCGGTCGGTGTCGGCCGCGTCCTCCGGCCCGAGTGTGAGGCGGAGCTCGCCGTTCGCGAGCACGTGCGACTGGTCGGCGAGCGCGACGGTCCGCTGGGCGCGCTGTTCGACGAGGAGAACAGCGAGGCCGGAATCCCTGATCTGGGTCAGCGCTTCGAAGACGACGTCGACGATCTTCGGCGCCAGCCCGAGCGACGGCTCGTCGAGCAGGAGGATCTCCGGGTCGGCGGCCAGTGCACGCCCGATTGCGAGCTGCTGCTGCTGGCCACCCGACAACACACCCGCCTGGCGAGAGCGGAACTCGCGCAGGATCGGAAAGAGCTCGTGGGCTCGCGCGAGGCCACCGCCGTTCGTGCCCGCTCTGCGGCCGGCGAGGCCGAGGCGGAGGTTCTCCTCCACCGTGAGCTCGCCGAAGATGCGGCGTCCCTCTGGTACAAGCGCCACGCCGCGCCGCGCCACCTCTTCCGGCCGGCGTCCGACGACCGATGTCCCGTCGAGCCGGACGTCACCGCCGGTGATCGGGGCCGAGCCCATAATCGCGTGAAGCGTCGACGACTTCCCGGCGCCGTTCGGCCCGATCAGGCCGACGATCTGGCCCGGCCGGACCTCCAGCGACAGGCCCCGCACAGCCTCGACCGCGCCGTACCGGACCGAGAGGTTCTCGACCAGTAAGGCGGTCACTCGAGATCCTCCGCGGCGCTCTCGCCGAGGTAGGCAGCGGCGACCCCGAGATGGGAGCGAATCTCGGCGGGCGTGCCTTCGGCGAGCGTCGTCCCCTGGTCGAGCACATGGATCCGTTCGCACACCTCGAGGACGAGAGCGACGTTGTGATCGACAAGTAGCACACCGGCGCCGCGCTCGCGGACGGTGCCGACCGCGGTCGCGAAACGGGGTATCTCAACCTCCGGGAGGCCGGCTGCGGGCTCGTCCATGAGCACAAACCGCGGCTGCGTCGCCAGAGCCCGGGCCACCCCCAGCCTCCGCTCGTCGCCGTGTGGAAGCGAGGAGGCAGGCTGGTCGGCGTGCGTTCGAGAGACCGAGCAGTCCGAGCAGCTCGTTCGCCCGCCTCGTCGCCTCTCGCTGGGAAGCCCCGACTCCGAGTGCGGAGACCTCGACGTTCTCCCGCACCGAGAGGCCCCCGAAGGCGTGGCTGTGCTGGAACGTGCGCGCGAGCCCTCGCCGGCCGCGACGGAAGGCGGGCCAGCGGGTCACGTCCCGATCCTCGATCAGCACATGACCGCTCGTCGGACGGTCGAACCCGCTCAGGATGTTGACGAGCGTCGACTTGCCGGCGCCGTTAGGCCCGATCAGCCCGACGACCTCCCCCTGCCGGAGCTCGAGCGAGACGTCGCGCAGCGCCTGGACGCCCGCGAAAGAACGGGAGACGGAGGAGGCCCGGAGCGATCCCCCGGGCCTCCTCTGCGTTTCGGTCTGAGAGACCGCCGCCAAGCCCTACGGCTGATCCGGGCTGTGCGGGACCTTCTTCGCGACGATCGTGCCCTTCGCGGTCACCGTCTTGTTGTGGAGCTCGATCACGCGGTAGGCGCGACCGAACACCGAGTGGAGCTTCGGCGAGAAGCTGACCTTGCCCGAGATCGTGGGCACCTTGTGGAACTTCTGCATCACCGTCGCCAGCTTCGAGCCGACGAGCGAGCCGTGCGCCCGCTTGATCGCCAGGACGACGCCGTCGATGGCAGCCGGCCCGGTGATGAACCCACCCGTCGCGGGGTGGGGACTCATTGCATTCGCGAGCTTGTTCACGGCCTTGCTCGGGTCGTGACCGAAGGCATTCGCGTACGTCACGAACCAGTAGTTCGTGACGTTCTGATCCGTCCAGTACGTCCCGTCGCCCGCCCAGGAGTTGAGCACGGGCGTGTGGTTGTTCGCCGTCCGCAGGTCGTCCATCATCGGGCCGAGAGCCCCGTACGCGCCGGCGGTCGCCGTGACGAAGACCTTCGCCGGGTGCGCGATCAACTGCGTGGCCGCCGCGTGGTAGTTGACCGAGCCCGGGTGAACCGTGGGATCCTGGTACGTCGTCTCGAACTTGATCTTGCCGCCGAGCTGCTTGAAGCGCGCCTTGAAGGCGTTCACGACGGCGTCGAAGTAGATGATCGTGTTGTCCTTCGCGAGGTCGGCGGTCTTCCAGCCGTGGTTCCACGCGACCTGGGCCATCGCCGACCCCTCGTCCTGTGCGACGTTGCCGAAGCTGAAGCAGAGCTTGGTTCCCCCGCAGAAGGGGAACTTCGGCGACATCTGATCGGTGCCGATGCACGGCGCGACCGTGAGCAGATGGCTCTTGATCGCCTCCTGGATGACCGGCGAGGCGTAGTTCACGTCACAGGTCGTGAAGATGATCTTCGCGCCCTGGCTGATCAGCTGATCGGCGCACGCCTTGGCGGCCGACGAGTCGTTGCCCTGGGTATCGCAGGTCTTGATCACAACCTTGCGGCCGTTCACGCCCTTCTTGTTGACCTTCTTGACCTCGAGCTTCGCCGCAGCGAGCGCCGGCCCGTCGAACGGCCCCATCGCACCCGTGCTGTCGTGAGCCCAGCCGATGACGATCGGCCCCTTCTTCGCCGCAGAGTGTGTTCGAGCCGCGGCAGCGGCAGCGAAGACCAGCGCCGCAGCCGCCACGACCACGAGCGCCCAACGCGCCCCCTTACTTGCCCTCATGTTTCTCCTCTCCGGCCCGCGGCTTCTGCCGGGACCCTCCTTTTCGACCATGTGTGGATGAAAGCGTCCCGCCCGCGGCGCGCGAGGCCGGCGGCGTCGAGATCCCAGAGCGAGTCGGGATACGCGCTGCCGAAGGCGCCGTTGTCGGAAAAGATCTCGAGGTCGTAGAAGCCGTCCCAGCCCACGTCTTCTAAGACGCCGAGGATCGCGGACAAGTCTGCTACGCCGTCGCCCGGGAGCACCCGGTCCGCCCAGCCGCGCGTCGGCTCACGCCAATCGCTCACGTGCACGCCGGCGATGAGGTGGGCGTAGCGTGGGATCTCGTCGAGCACATCTGCCGTGTTCCATAGGTGCCAGACGTCGAATTGGATTCCCACGGCGTCGCTGCCGACCTCGTCGACGAAGTCGGCTGCATCGGCAAGCGTGTTCAGGATCGACCAGCTCTCGATCCCCTCCAGCTGAAACGGCTCGACGGCCAGCCGAAGGCCGAGCCGCTCTGCCTCGCGCGCGACCTCGCGCACGCCACGGACCGCTGTCTCACGGTCGCCGGGGCCGGTGAAGCAGAGGATCGCCGGAGGCTCGTACGGCGCGAGGATCTCGAGCGAGCGCAGCAGCGCGTCGACACGCTCGCGCACGGTGCCAGGACCGGGAAGCAGCGGCAGCGGGTGCACCGACGGAACGGCGGGAACCGCAGTCGCCGAGCCGAGCCCGCTCGCGCGGAACTCGTCGAGCGAGCCCTCGCCGAGCTTGATCTCCCAGACTCCGATCCCGTCGACCCCGGCTTCCGAGTATGCGCGCACGTCGTCGACGAAGCTCGCGGTGAGCGTGCTCACCTGCGAGATCGAGAACAGCGGCTGCTGCTGCGCTTCCCTCGTCACCCGGACCCGTGATGGTGTCACGGAAACGGCTTTCTGTTCAAGACGCTACGACCACCGGGCGGCGAGCGCCCGGGCGCGCGCTGCTGCACGCTGCGTCAGCGGCGGCTCCAGGAGCTTCCGCGCGACGATCGTCCCCGAGCCTGCGCCGAGCCCTGGCCCTGGCCACGTGCTCGCCCCGATCTGCCACAGGCGCTCGACCGGCGTCGTATGGCCGGGACTGCTCCCGAACGGCCGCCAGAGGAAGTTCTGGTCGAGCGCGAGCGAACCGCCGTAGGGGTCGCCGTGCCGGAGGTTGACGTTCGCGCGCTGCAGGTCGTGCGGGCCGAGCGCGACCCGCTTCAGGATCGACGACTCGAGGTTGGGGATGTGCTGCGCCAGGCGCGCCTGGATCCGGTCTGCGTAGTGCTCGCGCCACGCGTCCGTCCACTCGCCGCGGCCGAAGTAGGTCCCACCACCGGCGTCGCCCTTGACCTGCCACGGCAGTTCCTGGAGCTGGATCCAGAGCAGGCCGCGCCCGTCCGGTGCCCGCGACGGGTCGAGCGTGAGGGGCTGGCCGACGACGATCGTGGCCTCCGCCGGAAGCAAGCCACGCTCTGCCTCGTTCACGGCGCGCGAGACCCCGTCGAGGCCGGGAGTGACGTGGACGATCGCCGTGCTCGCGAGGCGCTCGTCACCCTCCCAGCGAGGCGGCTCTGAGAGCGCGTAGTGGATCTGCATCTCCGCGCGGCCGTAGCGGAAGCGCCGCGCACCTTCCGCGACCGGCGCCGGCACGTCGGCGTCCGCCAGCAGGCGCTCGTGGAGCTGCGTCGGCGTCACGTTCGCGACGACGGCGCGCTCGGCCTCGATCGTCTCGCCGTCGGTGAGGCGCACGCCGACCGCCCGGCCGGAGCGCACGAGCACGCGCTCGACGTCGCGGTCGGTCTCGCAGACGCCGCCGTGGTCGCGGATCAGCTGCACGAGCGCGTCGGCCAGCTTCGCGCCGCCGCCGCGCGGCACGGGCATCCCACCCTCCTGCACCGCGACCGCGATCACCTGCGTCATGAAGCCGGACGTCGCCTGGTCGGGGCCGAGCCCGGTGTGGAGGACCCATGGCGCGAGCAGGCCGTGCGCGCGCTCCGAGGCGAAGGTCGTCTCGAGCCAGTCGCGGCTCGACTGCAGAGCTTCGCCCAGGAACGCGAGCGCACCCGCGCGGCCGAGCCGCCGGACGGCCTTCGCGGCGAGCGCGAGCCCGGCCGGCGACCAGAGCTCGGTGCCAAGGGCGCCGAAGGCGAGATCGGCGTTGGGGAAGAAGGCTTCGAGCATCCCCGGCCACTCCGGGCCGAGTTCTTGCGTGTTGCCCTCCGCCGTCCGCAGGAGGAAGGCCGCCCCGCCGTCCGGGAAAGCAGTCGCTGTCGGCAGCTCGGTGTTGAGGTACTCGAGCCCGCGCGTCTCGAGCTCGTCGCCGAGTTCCGCGTGCGCGGCGCCCCCGACCCAGAGCGGGTGCCACGCGCTGAAGACGTCGTGGAGGAACCCCGGCTCGGTCAGCTCCTCGGTCTTGACCGCGCCACCGAACCAGTCGTTGCGCTCGAGCACGCACACCCGCCAGTCGGCGCGCGCGAGCAGCGCCGCACACGCGAGCGAGTTGATCCCGCTGCCGACGATGACCGCGTCGAAGTCGGACACGTGGGGATCATCGCAGCGACGATCGCGCCGGGGCACCTGTGTCGGGTCCGTGGACTGGCCGCCACAGACAAGGCGGGAGCCTGGCACCGGACGTGTCCGTTACCCACATGGCCGGTGCCTGGCACCGGCCATGTCCGAAGGAGACAGGCTCGGCGATCAGTTCTCCGCGAGCTCCCGCAGCTCGTCGTCGGTGACCAGGCCGCGCTTGCGCGTCCCGAGCTCCTTGACCTGCGCGAGCAGCTCCGGCCACCGCTCCTCCGGGACGTCGAGACCGAGCTCGGAGACCTTGATCCGGATCGAGTCGAGGCCGCTCTTCTTGCCGAGCACGATCGCGCGCTCTGCGCCGACGAGCTCGGAGGAGTACGGCTCGATGGACGGCGGGTCGTGGAACTGCGAAGCGACAGCACCCGACTCGCGGCGGAACAGGGTCTCGCCCGTCAGCGGCTTCCACGGCGCGAGCCCGTAGCCCGACAGCTCCTGGACGCGGGTGGCAGTGGCGCGGATCCGGTCGAAGCGGAGGCCCGTCTCGACGCCGTAGAGCGCGCGCAGCGCGATCGCGATCTCGCCGAGGTCGGCGTTCCCCGCGCGCTCGCCCATCCCGTTGATCGTGCCGTGGATCCAGGTCGCGCCCGCACGCACGGCTGCGACCGCGGAGGCGGTGGCGAGCCCGAAGTCGTTGTGGCCGTGGAAGTGCACGGGCGCCCCGTCGACGTACTGGAGCGTTGCGCCGACGAGATCCGCTACGGCTTCGGGAGAAGCGATCCCGAGCGTGTCGACGACTGCGACCTCCTTCGCGCCCGCCTCGACCGCCGTCTCGTACACCTGCCGGTAGAAGTCCGGCTCGGCGCGTGTCGAGTCGACGCCGAAGAAGGCCGCGCGGATCCCGTGCTCGTCGGCGAAACGCATGGCGCTCGCGATGCGCTCGAGCATCTTCTCGCGCGAGACGCCGATCGCATCGAGCTTGAGGTCGGAGATCGGCGACTCGATCACCGAGGCCTCGACGCCGAGCTCGACGAGGAGCTCGAGGTCGGCCGGGACGGCGCGCGAGAAGCCCCAGACCTCCGCGCTCAGCCCGGCGCCGGCGATCAGCTCGACCGCGCGGCGGTCGTCCTCCGACACGCGCGGGAAGCCGGCCTCGATGCGCTCGATCCCGAGCCCGTCGAGCAGCCGCGCGATCTCCAGCTTCTCCTCCGGCGAGAGGACGACGCCGACCGTTTGCTCGCCGTCCCGCAGCGTCGTGTCGTACAGGCCGACCTCGCCGCGGATCGCGTAGCGGTCGTTGAGCGACCCCGTCCAGATCAGGTCGGACATCGCACCACCCCGTCGGGGAACGAGGAGAGCTTCTCGACGCCGCCGCTGGTTACGAGGAAGTTGTCCTCCACGCGGAGCCCGCCGCCTCCCGGCCAGTACACGCCGGGCTCGACCGCGAGCACCATCCGCTCCTCGAACTCGCCGCCGCCGGCCTGGTGGGGATAGGGCGGCTCGTGCGCCCGCGCGCCGACGCCGTGGCAGATCGGGTGCGTCGGCTGGCCCGCGTAGCCGGCCTCGTGCAGCTGTTCGCGCACCCAGCGGTCGAGCTCCGCCATCGGGGCGCCGGGCCGGATGCGCTCGAGCGCGCCGTCGTAGACGTCCATCAGCGCGGTCTCGAGCTCGGCATAGTCCGGCTTGAGCTCGCCGACGACGAGGTTCTTCGTGTGGTCGGCCCAGTAGCCATCGGCGCAGACCCAGATCTCGAACAGGACGGGCTCGCCCTCGACGACGGGCAGATCGCCCGTCGCCGTGAACGTCTTGATCCCGCGACCCGCCCAGATCAGCGAGAACGGGAGCGCGAGCTCGACCTGGCCGTGGTAGCCCGTGCCCTCGCCGTGCACGAACCCTTGCCAGAGCGCGGCCACCTGCGCCTCCCGCATCCCCGGACGGAGCAGCTCGCGGACGTGGTCCATCGCCGCCGCCGCCAGCTCGTTCGCGAGCCGCAGCCGCTCGAGCTCCTGCTCGGTCTTGAGCGAGCGGGCGCGGACGAGGAGCGGCGTAGCGTCGGCCGCCTCGGGGAAGGCGTCGAACCAGGCGGCCGTGAAGGTCGTGGGCTCCCCGACCATGCGGTCAGACGCCTGCGTGCCGAGCGAGAGCTCGAGGCCGACGCGCTCGTAGTCGCGCGCCGCGGCGGCGGCCGCGTCCAGCGTCCGCGCGAGCGGCGGCCGCGGATCCGCCGGGTCGTAGCCGCGGATCAGCCGCACGTCCTCGGTCCAGGCGGTGCGCGCGGCGTCCTCCTCCGACGCCTCGATCGTGATCAGCACGGGCTCGCCCTCGCGCGGGAAGACGCAGGCGTCGTAGCCCTTCATCCCCCAGAAGTTCGTCAGGTAGAGGACGTTGTCGGGCGCGCGGACGACGAGCGCATCCAGACCTTCCTCCGCCATGAGCACACGAACGCGGTCGAGCTTCGCCTCATCGCGCGGCCAGGGCACCAAGCGATCTTACGTAGGCTCACGCGATGGAGCCGCGTCGCCGCCGCCCACGCTTCAAGGGCTACGGCGTCCCCTCGACAGAGGAGGGCATGCTGCCGTGGGGGTGGGCGGTGGAGCGCCTCGACCAAGCGCGGAACTACTGGGTTTCCACGACGCGGCCCGACGGCCGGCCACATGCGATGCCGGTTTGGGGCATCTGGCTCGACGGGGCGTTCTTCTTCGGCAGCGGTCGCAACTCCGCGAAGTCGCGGAACCTCGCCGCGAACCCCGCGATCGTCGTCCATCTCGAGAGCGGCGACGAGACCGTGATCCTCGAAGGGCGCGCCGAGCCGGTAGTCGACGACGCGCTGGAGCAACGTGTCGACGGGGCCTACGGGCCGAAGTACGACTTCACACCGGAGTCTTCCGGCGAGGCCGACCCGTGGTTCGTCGTGCGCCCGAAGCGGGTGTACGCGTGGACCGAGCGCGGCTACCCCGGCAACGCGACGCAGTTCGACTTCGACTAGACGTCGTCGCCCCAGGGGCGGATGCGCGGCGGCGCCGGCTCGCCGTGGCCCTCCTGCCACGAGATCACCGGGTTGCGCAGGACGCCGATCCGCTCGATCTCGGCCTCGACGACGTCGCCGGGCTTGAGGTAGAGCCGCCGTCGCTCCTCCTCCGACTTGAAGCCGGCGACCCCTGCGACGGTGCCGGTCGAGAGCACGTCGCCCGCGCTGTAGCCGAGCGCGGAGAAGTTGCTGAGGATCTCCGGGATCGTCACGCTCATGTGGCTCGTGTTGGACTCCTGCCGCTGCTCGCCGTTCACGCGCAGCTCCATCGCGAGATCGTGCGGGTCGGGGATCTCGTCCGGCGTCACGATCCACGGCCCGAGCGGGCAAAAGGTGTCGATCGCCTTGCAGAAGCTGAACACGCCCGAGCGCATCTCGCCGCGCTGGATGTCGCGGGCGGTGATGTCGTTGAAGATCACATAGCCGCCGATGTAGTCCGCGGCCTTCTCCGGCGAGAACCACTTGCCCGCGTGCTTGAGGACGACGGCGAGCTCGAGCTCGTAGTCGAGCTCCTCGGTCAGGTGCTCGGGATAGACGATCGGCTCGTCGGGGCCGATGATCGCGTCGACGTTCTGGAAGAAGTTGATCCAGGGCGCGATCCGGTGCGTCCAGTTGACGTTCTTCGACTCCTCCTCGTGCTCGCGGAAGTTGCCGGCCGTGTGGAAGAACTTCTTCGGCACGATCGGCGCGCGCAACTTCGCTTCCGCGAGCGGCGTCCGCTCGCCGGTCTCGTCCGCGCCGCCGCGCTCGAACCACTCGCGCATCGTCGGGACATCGAGCCGGACGATCTCCTCGCCGTCGACAGGTAACCGACCTTCCCGTCGTCGTACGTGACGAGCTTCATCGCCGGCCACATCCGACTTGCTCGTATGCGTCCCGGATCCAGCCTGCGAATTCGTCGTCGATCGATGAGACGCGGAAGTGATGGACGAAGAGGTCCTTCTGGTACGGGGAGGCGCTCCGGATCCGCGGATCCTCGACCTTGTAGGTGACGTCGAAGTAGCCGACGAGCTCGTCGCCTTTCGGCCGCGCCCCGGCGAAGCCGCGCTTCGGCCCTTTGAACGTCACCGTCGTCTTCGCGACCGAGAGCGAGTGCTCGCCGCAGGAGGCGACGAGGTCGGCGAAACGGTGCCAGAGGTCGCGGCCTTGCTCGCTGCCGGCCTCGAGGTGCCGCTCGACGGTCCACTCAGGCGAGGCCACAGACCTCCATCGCGACGCGCGCGTAGACCTCCGCCGTCTTGACGAGCGCGTCGATCTCGAGGTTCTCGCCCAGCTCGACGTCCATCAGCCCGGTGGAGGTGCCGTAGTTGACGGTCGGGACGCCGTAGCGGGTCAGCGCCGAGGCGTCGCTGAACCATCGCGTGACGTCGCGGGCCGGTGTCTCGCCCCAGACCTCGGCGTGCACCTTGTCGATTGCGGCGACGAGCTCGTGTCCCTCTTCGATCTCCGCCCCCGGAGCCGTCACGAAGACCTCGCCCTCGACGCCGTAGTCCGGGAAGCGCTCGGCGAGCCCGCGCACCATCTCGAGCACCTCGCCGCGCGCGACCGCCATCTCCTTCGTCGGCGGCACGCGGACGTCGAGGAAGAGGTCTGTGTGGTGCGGCGTGCGCGAGGCGCGCCAGCCGAAGCCGCCCTCGATCGCGCCGACGTTGACGATCGCCTTCGCGCCGCGGTACGCGTTCGCGGGGTCGTCCTCCCAGGCCGGGATCCACTCGAGCACCGCGTCGAGCACCTCGCGCGCGCGCAGGATCGAGTTGCGGTCGCGCCGCCCCTCGCTGAAGGCCGTGTGGATGAAGTCGCCGTGGACACGGATGCGCAGCCAGAGCGCGCCGAAGTGGCCGAGCACGACCTTGCCCTCGGTCGGCTCGCCGAGCAGGCACATGTCCGCGACGCCGCCGTGCGAGACGAGGTACCTCGTTCCGGCCGCGTACCCGCGGTACTGCGCCCCCTGCTCCGCGCCCTGCTGCGTCTTCTCGATCTCGCCGCAGACGGCCGCGATCAGGACGTCGCCGCGCAGCCGCACGCCCTCATCCTGTAGCGCGCGCACGGCCTCGACGTAGCAGGCGACCGCACCCTTCATGTTCGAGATGCCGAGCCCGTAGAGCCGGCCGTCCCGCTCGAACGCCTGCGGCTGGAAGCCCGGCACGCTGCGGAGCCACGGCTCGCGGCCCGAATAGGAGGTGTCGAGGTGCCCGTTGAACATCAGGGACTTGCCGCCGCCGGCACCCGGCCAGATGCCGAGCGCGTTCGCCCGTCCTTCCTCGACCTGCTGCCACTGCACCTGCAGGCCGAGCGACTCGAAGATCTCCACCATCAGCCGCGCCGCCGCCTCCTCGTCGCCGGTGAAGCTCGGCACGTCGACGAGCCGCGTCGCAGTGTCCACGAGCCGGTCGCGGTCGACGCTCACCACGCCTCGTAGCCCCCGATCAGGTCGCCTGCATCGACACCGAGCTCGACGAGCTGGGCGGCGGCCAGCGAGGACGAGTGGCCGTGCGCGCAGACGAGGCAGAGGCGACGGCCGGCGAGCTCCTCGTCGCGCCACTCCGAGGTCTGGTCGGCGCGCCAGGGCAGCACCGAGTACGGGACGTGCTTCGAGTCGGAGATGACCCCCGTCCGCTCGCGCTCGTCGGCGGACCGGATGTCGACCACGAGCAGATCGGGATCCGCCCTCACCTCCTCGGGCGTGTACCGCGTGATCCGGGCGCGGGCCTCGGCGACCAACTGGTCTACGTGCGAAACCGTGGTAGCACCTTCTCGCCGAAGAGCCGGATCTGCTCGTGCCGGTCCGCGCCCCAGAGCTCGAGCATCACGTGCGTGCAGCCGGCGTCGCGGTACTCCTCGATCGCCTCGATGCAGTCGGACGGCGTGCCCGCGATCGGCCGGCACTTGTCGAGGAGCGCGTCCGAGACCTCGGCCTTCGCAGCGAGGCGTCCGCCCCGCTCCATCGCCTCGGCGACGGGCCGGATCTCGTCCTGCTCGATCCCCGCGAGCTCGAGCAGCGTGTCGGCTGCGCCCTGGATGTTCTGCACCTTGTTCGCGAGGTACATGCCGGCGATCTCGCGCGCGCCGTCGCGGCCGGCGTCGCGGTCGCTCTCGTGGATCGAGGCGACGACGGTGCAGCCCACGTCGATCTCGTCGCCCACGTTGCCGCGCGTGTAGCGGACGAAGGCGGGAGTCGTGATCGAGGGAGTGAGGCAGCCGTCGGCGATCTCGCCGGCGAGCTGCTGCATCTTCGGCGCTGTCGCCGCCACGTAGACGGGCGGCACCTCGCGCGGTGCGTTGGCGTCGGCCGTCAGCGCCGGCACGTCCGCGCTCCACGTGTCGCCGTCGTAGTCGAACCGCTCGCCGGAGAGGACGCCGCGCGCGATCGTGACGGCGTCCCGCATCGGCCCGAGCGTCTTCTTCGTCTGCGTCTTCGTGTTGTTGAGGAAGATCTTCGAGGTGCCGAAGCCGAGGATGAACCGGCCCGGCCCGGCCGCCTCCTGCACGACGCGCGCGTCCATCGCCGCCTGCACCGGATGGCGGGTCGAGGCGGCGATGATCCCCCAGCCGATCGTCAGGCGCTCCGTCTCGCGCGCCATCAGCGCGCCGACGCCGGTGGACGAGCGCGCCTCCATCCCGTGCTTGCGCCACCACGGATACGCCTCGGCGAGCCAGATCGTGTCCATCCCGGCGCCGTCCATCGCACGCGCCGACGCGAGCATCTCGTCGAGCGGCTCCATCGTGAGCTGCATGACGCCGAACTTGAGCGGCGGCGCCATCAGGTCGTCTTCCCCATCGCCTCCTGAACCTGGCCGTCCAGCGCCGTGAGGACGTGCTGTACCTGCTGGTTCACGATCGGCTGCAGGACGCGCTGGCCCATCGAGCCGACCGGCCCGAGGATCTTCACCTCGGCGCTCCACGCCATGGCCGTGCTGCCCGCATCCGCGTCGGAGAGCGTGAACGAGGTCTCCATGTTCATGATCGCGCCGACCCCGCTGCCCTTGACGGCGAGCTTGGCGAACTCCGGCTCCCGCTCCTCGAGCTTCTCCATGTCGACCGTCATCTTCAGGCCGCCGAGGCCGAGCGGGATCTTCACGTTGGCCGTCCAGTGCCGGTCGTCGTGGACGTCGAAGCTCTGGACGCCGGGCATTGTCCGCGCCATCGCCTCCGGGTCGTTGAGCACCTGCCAGACCGTCGCCCGCGGCGCCTCGAACGTCCGCTCGCCGGAGACGTTCATGCGTTCGCCTCCTGCAGCAGCCGCCAGACGCGCTGGTACGGGTTGTGGCTGTCGGTCACGACCTGGCCGGTCGCGTCCTGAATCGCCGCGCACACGGCGTGGATCCCCGCGCCGCCGCCCTCGCCCATGCCCTTCGTCCCGAGCGGCGTGAACGGGGACGGGCTCTCGAGCGCGCCGGTCGCGAGCGGCGGCATGTCGAGCGCGTGCGGGACGTGATAGTCGTAGAAGTTGGGCGTCAGCAGGTTCCCGTCCTCGTCGTACTCGTAGGTCTCGTGGACGGCGGCGCCGAGCGCCTGCGCGGTCGCGCCCATCACCTGGCCCTCGACGATCTGCGGGTTGATCCGCTTGCCGCAGTCGTCGACGGCGGCGTAGTCGACGATCTCGTAGGCGCCGGTCTCGGGGTCGACCTCCACGACCGCGACGTGGATCTGGGTCGCATACGTGAGCGTGAGGTTGCCGAACTTCTTCTCGACGTCGGGCACCTCGAACGGCGGCCGGTAGACGTAGCGGCAGTTGAGCGTGACGTCGAGGTCCTCCGGCAGGCCGGCGTTGTTCGCGTTGATGATCGCGCCGCAGGCCATGAACGGCAGGAACGCATCCGGGCTCTCCTTGATCCGGACGCCGCCGTCCGCGAGCTCGAGCCCCTCCGGCGGAACGCCGCCGAAGACGGCCCCCGCGAGCTTCTTGATCTCGGCCGCGAGCATCTCGGTCGCGCCTTTCACAGCGCTGAGGCCGGTGACCGCGAACTGGCTCGCGTACGTGCCCGAGAAGCCGGCGTGCGAGTTCCAGTAGCTGTCGTGGCCGGCGCGGACGTGCACGTCGTCGACCGAGCAGTTGAGGATGTCGGCGACGACCTGCGCGGCGGTCGTCTCGTGGCCCTGGCCCTGCGGCGTCGTCCCGAGCGTGACCACGAGCTCGCCGAAGATGTCGAGCTTGACCGTCGCCACCTCGTTGTTGCCCGAGAACTGGAGCTCCGGGTTGATCAGCCGCGACTGGCCGAAGTTGTTCGTGCCGGAGTCGAGGGTGGAGCCGATCCCCACGCCGAGCAGCTTCCCGCGCTCCTTCGCCGCCGCCTTCTTCCCCGGAATCGAGTCCCAGTCGATCAGCTCGAGCGCGAGGTCGAGCATCCCGGCGTAGTCGCCGGAGTCGTAGACGCAGCCGTTCGGCGTCTCGTACGGCATGTCCTCGGCGCGGATGTAGTTCTTCTTCCGCACCTCGACGGGGTCGAGGCCGAGCTCGCGCGCGACGATGTCGATCACGCGCTCGGTGAACCAGAGGTGCTGCATGCGCGAGTAGCCGCGGTTCGGGGAGACGGGCGCCTTGTTCGTCGCGACCTGCGTGAAGTCGAGCTCGATGTGGCGCCAGCGGTACATCCCCGGCGTGACCTGCGCCCAGATCACGCCGCCGAGCGGCTCGTAGCGCAGCCAGGCGCCGGCGTCGTCGAGCGCCTTGGTGCGGAAGCCGAGCAGCGTCCCGTCGTCCTTGACCGCGACCTCCGTGTCGTGGAACCAGCGCTCGTTGCCGTGCGACATCGAGAGGTGGAAGTCGGTGCGCCATTCCGTCCACTGCACCGGCCGCTTGAGCTTGCGCGCGAGCAGGCAGCAGACCACGAGCTGCGGATGCGACGTGATCTTGTTGCCGAAGCCGCCGCCGATGTCCTGGGTGACGAAGCGGAGCTTGTCGAGCCCCACCTTCATCGCCGGGCCCATCATGATCGCGGCGAAGCCGGGGAACTGGTTGTTCGTGTGGATCGTCCACTGCCCGACGCCGCGGTTGAACTCGACGAGCGCGCCGTCGCACTCGAGCGGCGTCGAGTTGAAGCGGTGGAAGTGGAGCTCGGGGATCTTCACGACCCGGTCGGCCTCGGCGAAGGCGGCGTCGAGGTCGCCCCACGAGTAGAGACCCGACCACATGAGGTTCCCGTCGGCGTCGTCGTGGAGGACCGGCGCGTCGGAGTCCTGCGCCTTGCGCGCATCGACGAGCGCCGGGAGCGGCTCGTAGTCCACCTCGACGAGCTCGGACGCGTCCCGCGCGAGCTCGCGGGTCTCGGCGACGACGGCCACGACCGGCTCGCCGACGAAGCGCACCTTGCCGACCGCGAGCGAGAAGTCCTTGATGTTGGCGCCCGGCGCGCTCGAGATCTGGAAGAACGGATCGGTGAGAGCCGCGACCTCCTCGCCGGTCAACGTGCCGTAGACGCCGTCGATCGCCTCGGCGGCCGAGACGTCGACGCGCGTGATGTGCGCGTGCGCGTACGGGCTGCGCACGAAGTGGAGGTAGCCCATCCCGTGCCGCTTGATGTCGTCGACGAAGACGCCTTCGCCCTGCAGGAGCCGCTTGTCCTCCTTGCGCCGGACGCTCTGGCCGCCCCAGCCCTTCTGCACCTCGACCGGTGCCGGTGCCAGGGTCGTCTCGCTCGCTTTGGTCACTTCGCCACCGACTTCACGGCCTCGACGATGTTCCAGTAGCCGGTGCAGCGGCAGATGTTGCCGTTCAGCGCCTTCTTGATCTCGTCCTCGGACGGGCTCGGGTTCTCGCGCAGCAGCGCGGTCGCGCTCATCAGCATGCCCGGTGTGCAGTAGCCGCACTGGAGGGCGTGATGCTCGTTGAAAGCCTGCTGCAGCGGCGTCAGCTCCCCGTCCTCGCTGAGCCCCTCGACGGTCTCGATGCTCGCGCCGTTCGCCTGGACGGCGAGCAGCATGCAGCTCTTCACGAGGACCCCGTCGAGGATGACCGAGCACGCGCCGCAGTTGCCGGTGTCGCAGCCCACGTGGCTGCCGGTGAGGTCGAGGTCGTCGCGCAGGAGATGGATCAGGAGCTTGCGCGGCTCGACGTCGCGCTCGTACGTCGTCTCGTTGACAGTGACCGTGACGTCCATCAGCGGCCTGCCGCTTCTTCGGCTGCGCGCGTCGCCAGCACCTCGGCGAGGTGCTTCCGGTACTCGCTCGTGGCGTGAACGTCGGACGGGGGCATCAGGTTCGCGCCGCGCACCGCGTCGGCCACTCCTTCCGGCGTGTCGGCCGTGACGAGCACCGGCACGGCGTCGACGCAGCCGATGGCGACGCGAACGGCGCCGTTGACTGAGGCCGCGGCGTTGGCGAGGCACGTCCCGTCGGCGCCGAGCGTGACCGCGGCGAAGCCGTCCTTCTTGCCGGCAGGAATCGAGATGCGAGTCAACAGCTCGCCCGGCCCGGCCGCAGTGAGGTAGACGCCGAGGAAGAACTCCTCCGCCGTCACCTCCCGCTCCCCGCCCGCGCCCGCAATCGTCATCCGCGCGCCGACCGCGACCATCAGCGGTGGCAGGTGGTTCGTCGGGTCGTTCGAGCAGACGTTGCCGCCGATCGTGCCGCGGTTGCGCACCTGGACGTCGGCGATCGTGGCGCAGACCTCGCCGAGGATCGGCCGCGCCTTCGCCTCCGCCGAGGCCATCAGCTCGGAGTAGGTCGCCATCGCGCCGATCGTGAGCGTCCCGTCGCCGGCGAGCTCGATCCCGCGCAGCTCCTCGAGCCCGTTCAGGTCGACGAGCATGTCGGGCGACGCGGCGCGAGCCTTCATGACGTTGATCAGCGTCTGCCCGCCCGCGAGTGCGCGGGCGCCGTCGTTCGACGCCAGCAACTCCAGTGCCTCCGCCACGGACCCCGGTTTGGCGTACTCGACCTCGCGCAGCAGCATCGCTGCGATCCTACGCGTGGATGCGGGTATTCGTCTCCCGAAGCGGCCCGCCCGAACGGCCGGTACGCACGGCGAGGATCTCCGCCAGGATCGAGATTGCGGTCTCTTCGCGCGACGATGCACCAAGGTCGAGTCCGGCCGGGCCTGAAATGCGATCCAGCTCCTCCTCGGCGACGCCTTCCTCGAGCAGCAGCCCGCGCCGCCGCACCTGGTTTCTGTGGGAGCCGAGCCAGCCGACGTAGAACGCCTCGGTGGCGAGCGCGCCGCGCACGAGAGGAAGGTCGAACTTGTCGTCGTGCGTCACGACGACGACAGCGGTCGCCGCATCGGGCATCACCTGCGCCAGCGCCTCGTCCGGCCAGAGTACGAGGATCTCGTCCGCGCTCGGCATCCGCTCGGCTGTGGCGAAGCGCGGGCGGGCGTCGGCCACGATCGTCCGCCACCCGATCAGCTTCGCAGCCGCGCAGAGCGCCTCGGCCGTGTCGATTGCCCCGTAGACGAAGAGCCGCGGAGGCGGGACGCTCACGTCGGCGAAGACCGTCCGTCCCTCGTGCTCGAACACGTGACTGCGGCCTCGGCGCCGCGCGGCCTGCTCGAGCTCCGAATCGTGGAGCTTCTCGCCGGCCTCCCCGCCTGCGATCACGGTCAGGACGACGTCGGACTCAGCGCCCTGATACGGCTCGATGAACACGTCGATCTCGCCGCCGCACGGCAGCCCGACGCCGAACGCCATCTCGTCGGTGATGCCGTACGTGACCAGGCGTGGCTCCCCGCCGCCAAGCACCTCCTGCGCAGCCAGCATCACGTCGCCCTCGACACAGCCGTTCGAGACCGAGCCCTCGAAGCTACCGTCGCCGCGGACGATGAGCTTCGACCCGACCGGGCGAGGAGCCGAGCTCCGAGTCGCGACCACCGTCGCGACGGCGGCCTGCTGCAGCGTCTCGTCCATCGGCTCAATCTAGCCGGGCGAGGGCGAGCTACCTGCCGAGATAGGCCTTGCGGAGATCCTCGTGCTCGCGGAGCTCGGCGGCGGGGCCTTCGAGCACGAGCCGGCCGGTCGACAACACGTACCCGCGGTCGGCGATCGAGAGCGAGACGTTCGCGTTCTGCTCGACGACGAGCACCGCGACCCCGGACTCGTGCACCTGCTGGATGATCTCGAAGTTCCGCTCGACGAGGATCGGCGCCAGCCCCATGGACGGCTCGTCCATCAGCAGCAGCTTCGGCCGCCCCATCAGCGCCCGCCCCATGGCCACCATCTGCTGCTCGCCGCCCGACATCGTTCCCGCCAGCTGCGAGCGCCGCTCGTGGAGGAGCGGGAAGAGCTCGTAGACGCGATCGAAGTCCTCCTTTGCTCCCTTGCCGTGCAGGTACGCGCCCATCTCGAGGTTCTCGAGCACCGTCATCGGGCCGAACAGCCGCCGGTTCTCGGGGACGATCGCTATGCCTTTGGAGATTCGGTAGCTCGTCGAGCGGGACGTGATGTCCTCGCCTCCGAAGCGCACGGTGCCGTTCCGCGGCCGCACGATCCCGAGCACGGTCTTCAGCGTCGTCGACTTGCCGGAGGCGTTGCCGCCGAGCAGGCACACGAGCTCGCCTGCCTGCACCTCGAGGCTCAGGCCCTGGAGGATGTGGATCTGCCCGTAGAACGTGTCCACGGACTCGAGCTGCAGCAAGGGCTCGGGCGCCGCACCGTTCTCACTGCCGCTCGCTTCGCTCACTTCGCCGTCGCCTTCGTCCCGAGGTACGCCTCCACCACGCGCGGGTCGGTCGCGACCGCGTCGAACGAGCCCTCGGCGATCTTGAGGCCGTGGTCGAGCGCGACGACCCGGTCCGAGATGCCCTCGACCACGTGCATGTCGTGCTCGATCAGCAGGATCGTGTAGCCGGCGTCGTCCCGCAACTTCCCGATCAGCTCCGTGATCTCGTGCGTCTCGGTGGGGTTCATGCCGGCGGCGGGCTCGTCGAGGAGGAGGATCCGCGGCTCTGTCGCCATGGCCCGCGCGATCTCGAGCCTCCGCCGGTTGGCGTACGAGAGCGAGTAGGCGGGCTGATCCCAGCGGTAGCCCATCAGGCGCTCTCCGAAGAAGGAGAGCTTCTCCTCGGCGCGGGCCCGGATCTCCCGCTCCTCCCGCCGCATAGCTGGGGTGCGAATCATCGCTCGGGCGACGCCGACCTTCGTCTGCCCGTACTGCGACGCCATCACGTTCTCGATCACGCTCATGTTCAGGAAGAGCCGGAGTGTCTGGAAGGTGCGCGCGGCGCCACGCCGGGCGATCTTGTGGGGCGGCATCCCGACGAGGCTCTCGCCGTCGAGCCGGATCTCCCCCGTGTTGGGCGAGTAGATGCCGGTGATCAGGTTGAAAAGCGTTGTCTTGCCGGCCCCGTTCGGCCCGATCACGCTCACGATCTCGTGCTCGTTCACCACCAGGTCGAGGCCGTCGATCACCACGAGGCCGCCGAACGACATCGAGACGCCCGCGAGCTCGAGCAACGGCCTCGGCTCTGGCTTCGGCTCAGGCGTCGCCATCAGATGATCTCCACCCGCGCCGTGCCGATGAGCCCTTGCGGACGGACGGTCATGATCACGATCAGCAGCACACCGAACAGGATCTCCGCGGTAACGGCGGGGCTCGGCGCGAGCACGTTCTCCCACACCACCGCGGTCATGTAGAGCGTGGGAATGAGGACGAGTGTCCTCCACCATCCACTCACACTGCGCACCACACAGACGAGGACGACGAGCCCGATGTAGGCATAGGTGTCAAAGCCGCCGTGAAGCGTCTGGTTCGGGATGACCACCCAGTCCGCGATGGCCCTCCCCGCCGACGCAGATCCTGCATCGGTCACCGTGCCGGCCGTCCATGAGGCGGCGGCCGTCGCCGAGACGATCGCGTGGACGGCGAAGCCGAACGCCACCGTCCCCACCAGAACGACGACGGCCCGATACCACGGCTTCATCAGCGCGATGAACAGCACGATGGCCCCGTAGAAGAGCCAGCGCTTGATGCTTGGATGGTCGTTCTGTGGCTGGAGGAACTGGAACGACACGTTGATGACGATCGCGCCGAGGATCGGCCCGGCGATGCTCCCCATCCCGCCGAGGATGACCACCGCAAAGATGAAGATGAGGACGTTGAGAGTGAAGTTGCTGGACGTCACCGCCGTCTGGATGGCCGCGAAGATCCCGCCGCAGAGCCCGGCCAGCGCCGCACCCATGACGATGGCGAGACGCTTGAGCCGGTCGACCGGAATGCTCATCACCTCGGCAGCGAGAGGATCCTCCCTGAGCGCACGCCAGGCGCGCCCTGTTCGCGATCGGTTCGCGAAGTAGAGGCCGGCCGTAGCAAGGCAGAGCACGATCAGGAAGAAGTAGTACTGCTGTTTTGTCGTGGTGAGCGAGTGGCCGAAGAACTCGAGCGGGTCGAGGTTGCCGATCCCGCTCGAGCCGCCCGTGAGCCCTATCCCGGCGATGACGGGGTTCGCCGTGTTCGTGAACACGAGAAAGGCCTGCAGGAAGAACAGGGTGACGATCGCGAAGTAGTCGCCGACGAGCCGACGCGAGGTGAGACCGAGGAGCAGCCCGATCAGCCCGGTGAAGATCGTCAGGGCGGGAAGCGAAGCCAGGGTCGGCCAGTGGATTCCGTAGTGGTCCGACGAGACGAGCGCGTAGCCGTACGCACCGATGCCGAAGTAGGCGACGTACCCGAGGTCGAGCAAGCCCGCGAAGCCGACGACGACATTCAGACCGAGTCCCAGGGTTGCGTAGAGCACCGTGAACAGGCCGTACACGAACAGATCGCCCTCACTCATCCAGAACGGGATGGTCGCCGCGACGGCTATGAAGAGGAACAGCTTGACCGGATCCGGCGAGGCGTCCCAGCCCCGCGCCGCAGGCCCGAAGAATCCGCGCGTTCGCGCCTGGCGATCCTCGGATTCGGCGACCCACGAGTCGACGCCGATCCGCGTCTTCTCCTCCTCGTCGGGCGACTGCGAAATGGGGGTGTTGGGGTCTTCGCTCATACCTTCTGGATCGCGCGCGACCCGAGCAGCCCTCTCGGACGGAACAGCATGAACAGGATGAAGAGGCCGAAGATGACGATGTCCGACCACTGGCCGCCGACGTACCCGATCGCGAACGACTCGACGAGCCCGATGATCAGGCCGCCGAGCATGGCACCGGGGATGCTGCCGATGCCGCCGATCACGGCCGCCGTGAAGGCCTTGAGGCCCGCGAGGAATCCCATGAAGTAGTACGTGACTCCAAGGTAGAGGCCGAACATCACTCCCGCCGCGCCGGCGAGCATGGAAGCGATGAAGAAGGTCAGGGCGATGACCCGATCGGTGTCGATCCCCATCATCGACGCAGCTTCCCGGTCGTATGCGGTCGCGCGCATCGACTTTCCGAACCGGGTGCGCGAGACGAGCAGGACGAGCGCCACCATCAGGACCAGCGCCGTGGCGACGACGAACAGTTGCACGACGGTGACGGGGTTGCCGGCGACGGAGAAGGCGGTGTGGTAGAGCGGCCCGAACTCCTCGTTGCCCGACTTGCCGAGCTCGAATGGGTCGTACGTGTACTGGAAGCCGTTCGTCAGAAGCTGGACGCTGTTCTCGAGGAAGAACGAGACGCCGATTGCGGTGATCAGCGGCGCGATCCTCGGAGCGTTGCGCAACGGGCGGTAGGCGAACCGCTCGATGGCCACGCCGAGGACCCCCGAGCCGGCCATGGCGACCGCGAACATGAGCGCGATGGCGGGCACGATGCCGACCGCCAGGTTGAGCGGGCCGTTGAGCCGGGTCAGGATGCCGTAGCCCAGAAACGCACCGACCATGTACACGTCGCCGTGCGCGAAGTTCAGGAGCTTGAGGATCCCGTAGATCATCGTGTAGCCCAGGGCGATCAGCGCGTAGAGGCTGCCCAGCACGAGGCCGTTCCTGAACAGCTGGAACGCTCCTCCCCACCCCAGGGAACGGATGTTGTCGACGACGCTGAAGAGCACGGGGTGCAAGTGCCTAGCTTCTCAGAAAGCCCGGCAAACGCGAGCGGCCCACCGGAGTGGGCCGCTCGTAGAACACGTGACGCGAGTTACTTGACGCGGACGTAGGTCCCGCTGTTGGTGATGTGGTAGATGGCGAAGTCGGCAGCGCCGCCCATATCGCCAGGGCCCTGGAAGGTGCTCTTGTTCTTGTTCAGGAACTGCACCGGGAAGCCGAGCAGCGACTGCTTGGCAGTCAGCTTCACCTTCAGCAGGTCCTTGCGAACCGCCTTCCGCGTCGTCTTGCCGTGGCCGGCTTTGCAGGCCATCTTGATCGCGGTGGCGTTGGCCCAGACCGACGTGTACGTCGGGAGCCCGAACGTCTCGGGCTGGCCCTTGTGGGCCTTCGTGAACGTCTTGTACGCCGAGCTGCTGGCGTCGACCGGGAAGCCCGACACGTAGGCACCCTTGGCCTCGAACTGGCCGGGGGCGTCAATGCCGTCGGATCCCATCACGATCGCGTTCTTACCGTTGGCCTTGAGCTGCGAGGCGAAGGTCTGGGCCTCGGCAGCCTGCTGCCACGGGATGTAGACGAGCTGCGTGTTGCTCGGGATCGACGCGATCAACGAAGAGAAGTCGCTGACGTTCTGGGCGACGTGGTTGCGTGTCGCGTTGATGCCGACCTTCTTCAGGTCTTGCTGCACCTGGTCGGCGAGTCCCTGGCTGTACGCCTCCTCGTCGTCGATGATGTAGATGCGCTTCTTCTTCAGGTTCGTATGGATGTAATTGGCGACCGCGTCACCCTGCTGGCCGTCGTTCGGCACCGTCCGGTAGAAGAAGCCCTTCGACGTCTCCCGCGGATCACCGGGCTTCGCCCGTGTCAGGAAGATGCGCGTGGCCGAGCCGGAGACCGGCGCGAGACCGGCACCCTTGTAGACGCCTGCGGAGTCCTGTACTTCCTGACTTCCCGCCGGCCCCGTGACCGCGAGGACCTTGCCGTTCGAGGCGAACGAGTGCGCAACCGCGAGGTTCGCCGCCGCATTCGTGGTCAGCTGGGTGTCGCCCTGCACGAGCTTGATCTTCAGCTTGTTGCTGCCGTTCCACCGCTTCACGGCGTACTTGGCCCAGTCGTACTGGAGCACGCCGAGAAAGGCGACGCCTCCCGTCGCGGGATAGGCCACGCCGATCGAGACCCGCTTCCCGCACTTGACGCTTGCCGTCGCCGCCGCCGCAGTCCTCGGCGCTTTGGCCGAGCCCCAGGCGGTGGTCGCAACGACAACCGCGATCAGAGCCGCGAGAACGGCTACCAATCCAATCTTCTTCAACATTCATGCCCTCCTTGTATGTCGCCCCTCACGGGTGTTAGACGCTTACTTTCGCCCGAGGTTTGCGCCGCGGCGAACGACCTAGGCCCGCGACTTTACTCCGCTGTGCCCAGCAGAGGAAGAGGGGGAGCCGTATAGGGTCGCCCTGTGCGCTACTGCATCCAGGCCGAAGAAGCAGGCGGGGAGGTCACGCCGCTTTTCACCGTTCCCGAGTTCCGTCAGCGCCTGCTGCGGTTCGAGACGGGCGGCGGGGAACACCGCGACGACGAGCGCGACGAGGTGCTCTACGTGCTCGAAGGGAGTGCGGTGGCGACGGTCGGCGGCGAGAAGCAGGAGCTCGAGCCGGGGACCGGCGTCTTCGTCGCGCGCGGCACCCCGTGGCAGGTCGAGTCGGCCGAAGGCCTGGAGCTCCTCTCCGTGCTCATCGAGGAGCCGCTCCCCGCGAAAGCGAGCTATGCCGTGATCGCAGGCGGTGAGCGCGGTACGGCGACTGCGGGCCGCGAGTTCACGCTGCTCGCGCACCCGGACAACGGCTGCGAGTCCGTGACGCAGTTCCGCGGCTACATCCCGGTCGGGCGTGCGCCCGACCACTTCCACCGCTACGACGAGGTCGTGTATGTCCTCGCAGGCGAAGGCGCCTTCCACGTCGACGGCGAGAGCGCGGCGCTGCGCGCCGGCTCCTGCATCCACCTGCCTGCGCGGCTCATCCACTGCCTCGAAAACCACGGCCCCGGCGAGATGCAGGTGCTGGGCGTCTTCCGCCCGGCGGGCTCGCCGGCCGAGGCTTACTACCCCGACGGCTCCGCCGCCGTCGTGGCGGGCGGCTGCTGATGCCGCACATCGAGCGCACCGCGCACGTCGGCTGGGACGGGAACCTCGCACGCGGAGCGGGCACGCTCGACGCCGAGAGCGGCGCGTTCGCCCGGCTGCCGTTCTCCCTCCCGTCGCGCGTGGGCGATCCCGGCGGCAAGACGAGCCCCGAGGAGCTGCTGGCCGCCGCGCACGGCGGCTGCATCACGATGTCCCTCGCCGGCGAGCTGACGGCCGCGGGCACTCCGCCGGGCCGGCTCGACGTCACGGTCACGATCGTGATGGACGAGGTCGAGGGGCAGGGCCACCAGATCGTCGGCTCGCGGGTCGAGATGGTCGCGCGCGTGGACGGCATCGACGACGCGGCGCTGCAGGCGGCGGTCGAGAAGGCTGACGCCGGCTGCCCGTTCTCCCAGCTCCTCAAGCGCGCCGGGGCCGAGGTCAGTGTCTCGGCGCGGCTCGCGGCGGACTGACTAGCTGGCCGCAGTCTCGCCGGGACGCGGCTCGTCGACGCCGGACTCGGGCGTGCCGACCACCTGCGGCCGCAGCGGAGTGAGATAGAGGAACTCGTAGACGAGTGCGGCAACGAGGGCGCCGGCGCCGGGGCCGATCCAGTAGATCCACCAGCCGGTCCACGTATTGCCGGCGAGCTCGGGGCCGAACGCGCGGGCGGGGTTCATCGCAGCGCCGGTGACCGGGCCGCCGACGAACACGTCGATCGTGATCGTGAGGCCGATGGCGAGGCCCGCGATCGCCTTGAACGTGCCGCGCGCGTCGACGGCTGTCGCCCACACGGCCCAGACGAGGAAGAAGGTCATGATCCCCTCGAGGATCAGGGCCTTGGCGTCGGTCGTGTTCGGCGCCGGGGCTGCGCCGAGCTTGACCAGGGTCTGCGTGAACAGGTAGCGGAGGATGTACGCGGCCGAGATCGCGCCGAGCAGCTGGAAGATCCAGTAGGAGACGGCGAGCCGCAGCGTGATCCGGCGCGTCGAGACGAAGCCGAGGGTGATCGCGGGATTGAAGTGGCCGCCGGAGATATGGCCGAGGTTCGAGACCATGATCCCGATCGCAAGGCCGTTCGCGAGTGCGACCGCCACGATGTCCGAGTGGCTGACGATTCCCGCGCCGCCACCGATGAAGATGAGCGTGAAGGTGCCGACGAACTCCGCGACTCCGCGACGCATCAGATCCTGGTCCACGGGCCGAAAGGCTACGAGCGGCACCGGACGGCACCAATGCGTGAGGACGAGTCGCGCCGGGTATGTCGCCTCCGTGAGCGGGGTCAGGGAAGAACAGGGCTTCGAGGTCGAGTGCCCCCACTGCCACAAGACGTTCTCCGGCGAACCGATCGAGGGCGGGCGCGCAGCCCGCTACCTCGGCTTCAAGTGCCCGCACTGCAAGCTCTTCGTCCCGCTCCAGCGGGCAACGGACGCCGGCCTCAGCCGGGATCCTGACGACTAGCTGACCGCGTCGCGGAGCGCCTGGGCCTCGGGCAGGTGCTCGAGCTTCTTCAGCGTGTTGTTCTCGATCTGGCGGATCCGCTCGCGGGTCACGCCGAAGGCACGGCCCACCTCCTCGAGCGTGCGCGGCTCGCCGCCGAGCAGCCCGTAGCGGAGCTCGATCACCTCGCGCTCACGCCGCGGGAGCGCGTTGAGCGCGTTGACGACGTCCTCGCGGCGCAGCAGGAGCTGGGCGGTGTCGAACGGCGACTCGGCGGCGTCGTCCTCGACGAAGTCGCCGAGCGAGGAGTCCTCCTCCTCGCCGATCGGCTTCTCGAGCGAGACGGGGAGCTGCGACATGCGCTGGATCTCGCGTACCTCCGCGGTCGTCATCTCGAGCTCCTCGGCGATCTCCTCCGGGCTCGGCTCGCGTCCAAGCCGCTGCACGAGCTGCCGCTCGATGTGGACGACCTTGTTCAGCTTCTCGACCATGTGGACGGGGATCCGGATCGTGCGCGCCTTGTCGGCGATGGCCCGTGTGACGGCCTGGCGGATCCACCACGTCGCGTAGGTGGAGAACTTGTAGCCCTTGCGGTAGTCGAACTTCTCGACCGCGCGGATCAGGCCGAGCGAGCCCTCCTGGATCAGGTCGAGAAAGGACAGCCCGCGGCCGAGATAGCCCTTGGCGATCGAGACGACGAGACGGAGGTTCGCCTCGATCATCTCGGCTTTCGCGCCCATGTCGCCGCGCTCGATCCGCTTCGCGAGCGTGACCTCCTGGTCGGCTGTCAAGAGGTTGACCTTCCCGATCTCGCGCAGATAGAGGCGGAGGGAGTCGAGCGACGGCTCGACGGTGAGGTCGAGCTTCGGTGCGACGGCAACCTTCTCGTCCTCGGGAGGCGGGGGCTCGTGGGGCGGAGCCTTGTGCCGCTCGCCTTCGACGACGTCGACGCCGTGCTCGATCAGGTACGTGTAGAAGTCCTCGACCTGCTCCTTCGTCAGCTCCACGTCCTCGCACGCGGTGGCGATCTCGTCGTAGGACAGGAAGCCTTTCTCCCTCCCTTCCGCGACGAGCTTGTGGAGCTCTTCGACGTCAGGAAGCGAGATGTCGACGGTGAGCACGTCCCCGAACCTCCCCGGCCTAGGTTGCACGACAGACTTGCTACAGCCGACCGAGACTCGCCTCCCCCACTCGTCCCGGTCCTCCCTCAACCGCAGAGCCGGATACTAGTCAGGACTTGCCAATTCGTAAAGAACTTGTCAACGCCGGGTGACGACGTCGCCGACCTGCTCTCCGCGCGTGTTGAGGACCGGCCGGGTCGCAAGCTCCGGCAAGGAGATCCCGAGCCGGTCGAGGAAGGCCTCGAGCGCCGGCGTGTGGGCACGGCTCGCGCCGTCCTCGGTCTTGAGTGCAACGCCGATCCCGTCGGGGCCGGCGGCGCAGAGGAGCCCCTCGGCTCCGCCCTTCGCGAGCCAGGTGGGCGCATCGCGCATGAGGAGATAGTCCGCGCCGTCGGGGCCGCCGACGAGATCCGGCCGCGACCGCATCGCCGCCGCGACTCTCGCCCCGCCGGGTAGCGACTCGAGACGCGAGAAGGCATGCGCCATCCGCTGAAGCGTGAGCGCGAAGGTGACGATGCCGCAGCCGTCGGTGCCGGTCTCGAGCGCCTCCGGTTCGACCTCGGCCGCCTCGGCGTGGATCTCCAGGCACGCCCGTTGGACGGGATGCTCGGGCAGGCGGTAGCCCTGCGTCGGCCAACCGCGCGCCCGGCAGAGAGCGAGCATGCCGGCGTGGTTGCCCGAGCAGTTGTTGTGGATCAGCTCGGGCGGCCGGCCCTCCTGCGGGCCGAGCTCGAGGTCGGCCTCCGTCGCCTCGGCCCGCGCGAGCAGCGCCCGCGCGGCGGCGACCTGCTCCGGCGTGTCGTGATGGGAGGCGCAGGCGATCGCAAGCTCGTCGTCCGGCAGGTCGTCGCGGGCACGCACGAGCGGGAGGGCCTGCAGCGGCTTGGAGGAGGAGCGCATGAAGCACGTCAGGGCCGGATCGCCGGCCGCCGCAACCACGTCGCCGTCACGAACGGCCACCGCGCGAACCCGATGCACGGCCTCGACGGCTCCGTTCCGGCGCACCTCGACGAGGATCGGCTCGCTCACGCGCGCGAACCTTACGCGCCGTGGCGAATGGTCGGCATTTGCAGTATGGTCGGGATATGCCGACCATTGACGGGTACGACTACGAGGCCGAGGACACGATGCTCGTTGCCGACCCCGCGCAGCTGCGGGCGATGGCCGATCCGTTTCGCACCGGGCTGATCCAGCTGTTACGCGACCGGGCGCGCTCGACGCAGGAGATCTCCGAGGAGCTCTCGGTCCCGAAAGGCACCGTCGGCCACCACCTCAAGGTCCTCGAGCGCGCAGGTCTGATCCGCGTCGTCCGCACCCGCAAGGTGCGGGCGCTCACCGAGAAGTTCTACGGCCGCACGGCGCGCCTCTTCCTCTACCAGACCGAGGATCCCGCAGACGGCCGGGCGATCTCCGCCGTCACCCTCCGGCAAGCGGCGGGCGAGGTCGAGCTGGCACCGCTGGTGACCGGCTTCGGCCTCGTCCGCGCGCGGCTGACGCAGAAGGACATCGATCGTTTCGAGCGCCGCGCGAAGAAGCTGATGGACGACTTCCGGGCCGCCGACCAGGTCGGCGGGACCCCGAGCTCGCTGACGGCCGGCATCTGGGCCACGGAGACCGACGATGCGTAGTCCGGCCAGCCCTCTCTGGCACCACCGCGACTTCATGAAGATGTGGACGGGCCAGACGATCAGTCAGTTCGGCTCGTCGATCTCGCAGCTGGCGCTGCCGATCATCGCGATCAAGCTGCTGAACGCATCTCCCTTCGAGGTCGCCGCGCTCGGCACCGTGGAGTTCCTGCCCTTCCTCCTCTTCACGCTGCCGGCCGGCGTATGGGTCGACCGGCTGCCGCGCCGGGCGGTGCTGATCGTCGGAGACGTGGGCCGCGGACTGCTGCTCTGCTCGGTGCCGATCGCCTACCTGTCCGGCCACCTGACCCTGGCCCAGCTGTTCGTGGTCGGCTTCACCACTGGCGTCCTGACCGTCTTCTTCGACGTCGCGTACCAGTCGTACCTGCCGGCCCTCGTCGACCGCGAGCTCCTCATCGACGGCAACTCGAAGCTCGAGGTGACGCGCTCTGCCGGTCAGCTCGCAGGCCCGCCGGTTGCGGGCGGACTGATCCAGCTCCTGACGGCCCCGTACGCGGTCGTGTGGGACTCGGTGAGCTTCTTCGTCTCGGGCGCATTCCTGCTCGCGATCCGCAAGAAGGAACCGCCGCTCGAGAAGAAGGAGGACGGGCGCCGCGCCGGCATGCGGCACGAGCTGTGGGAAGGGCTGGTGTACGTCGTCAAGCATCCGTACCTGCGGCCGCAGGCGATCTCGACGGGCACCTCGAACTTCTTCACGAACGTCGCGTTCTCGATCGTGATCGTGTTCGCGGTGCGGACGCTGCACATGTCCACCGGCCTGATCGGCGTCGTCTTCGGGCTCGGCAGCATCGGTTGGCTGGCCGGCGCGGCGAGCGCGTCGCGCATGCAGCGGTGGCTCGGTGTCGGCGGAGCGACGATCCTCGGTGCCGCGCTGAGCGGGCCCGGCACGCTGCTCGTCGCGCTCACACCCAAGAGCTTCCCGGTGCCGTTCCTCGTCGCGGGAACGATCATCGGCGGCTTCGGCGCTGTGGTCTACAACATCCAGCAGGTGTCGCTGCGCCAGGCGATCACCCCCGAGCGGATGCAGGGCCGGATGAACTCCGTGATGCGGTTTCTGGTGTGGGGGCCGATCCCACTCGGCTCCCTGGTCGGCGGCGCCATCGCCACGAGCTTCGGGCTTAGGACGGCGCTGATGGTCGGCGCCGTGGGCGGCTTCACGAGCACGATCCCGATCGTTCTCTCGCCGATCCGCAAGCTGAAGGCCATGCCCGAGCCGGAGGAGCCGCTGGCCACCATCGCCGCGGGCGAGGCCGGGCTCGCTCCGACCGCCACCTCCGGCTTCGACGAGAGCGGTGCGATCGCCGGCGCCGGGGCGTCGGTCGCTCTCGACGACTCCTGACGACTAGCCTTGCCACATGCCGGAGCTTCCGGAGATGGAGGCGTGGCGGCGTCAGCTGAACGACCCCGTGTCGGCGTTCCCGATCGCAAAAGCCGGGCCGGCGCACATCGCGACGCTGAAGACCTTCGACCCACCGCTCGACGCGCTCGAGGGCCGGCACTTCCGCGGCGCAGAGCGGCGCGGCAAGCGCCTCCTCTTCCCCACCGACGACGGCGAGCTCGTGCTACTCGTCCACCTGATGACCGCGGGTCGGCTCAAGTTCCTCCAGGCCGGCGAGAAGGGCCCGAAGACTCCGGCGTTCGCGCTCGAGTTCCAGGGCGGCTCGAAGCTCGTCCTCACGGAGAACGCGAGGAAGAAGCGCGCCGGCGTCTGGCTGCTCACGCCGGAAGCGGCGGAGGCCGAGCTTGCGCACCTCGGCCCGGAGGCGCTCGGGCTCGGGCCCGACCGCCTTGGCGAGATCGTCCACGGCGAATCGCGCCGGCTGCACGCGCTGCTGCGCGACCAGCGGCTGATCGCGGGGATCGGCCGCGCCTGGGCGAACGAGATCCTCCATGCCGCGAAGCTGTCTCCGTATGCGCTCTCGGGCGACCTCGACGACGAAGAGGTGGAACGGCTCGCCGCCGCAATCGACTCCGAGCTCGAGCGCGGGCTCGAGCTCCGCGAGGCGGGCGCCTCCGACGAGAAGACGTACCGCGTCCACCGGCGGCTCGGCGAGCCGTGCCACGTCTGCGGGACGCCGCTCGGCCCAGGTCGACTTCGAGGAGCACACGATCTTCTACTGCCCGACCTGCCAGACCGGCGGCCGCGTCCTCAAGGACCGGCGGCTCTCGCGGCTGCTCCGGTGATCGCAACCGACGGCGTGGTGACGCTCCGCGCTCCTGGGCCGGGCGACGTCGAGCTGCTCGTCGCGGGGCGGGACGAGGAGTTCTTCAAGTGGTTCGGGCCGGGTGCGACGGGTCCCCGCCCCGTCGCATGCGTCTGGGTCGACGATGAGCTGGTCGGCTGGGTCGACTACGACCGCGACCCCGACCACGACTGGCTCAAGCCCAGCGAGGTGAACGTCGGCTACTACCTCTTCCCCACGGCGCGCGGCAAGGGCTACGCCTCGCGGGCGGTCGCGCTGCTGCTCGGGCACCTGAGCCGCGACACCGAGCACACGGTCGCCACGCTTCTCATCCACCCGGAGAACCTGCGGTCGCTCGCCCTGGCGGACCGGCTCGGCTTCGTACAGAAGGGCGAGGTCGCCGGGGAACCCTTCTTTATCCGTGCCCTCGGTTAGGCTCTCAGCATGGCAACGGTCGCGGAGATCATGACCAAGGACGTCCTCGCCGTCGATCCGACGGCGTCCATCGGCGAAGCCGCCGAGAAGATGATGGACGGCGGCGTCGGCGCCGTCGTCGTGATGGAGGACATGGTGCGGATGGTCGGGATCATCACCGAGCGCGACCTCCTCCGCGCGGTGGCGCAGCGGGCGCGCGCCGCCGAGGCGCGTGTGCGGCAGTGGATGACCGAGAGCGTGATCACGATCGAGCCCGAGACGCCGATCGAGGAGGCCGCGAAGATGATGTTCGAGCGCAACTTCCGGCACCTACCGGTGTCGAAGGACGGCCGCCTGCTCGGGATCGTCAGCCTCCGCCGCCTCTCGCAATACGAGTTCGAGCACCCGAAGGAGTCGGTCGGCTAGCCGAGTCCGTCGGACCGGCCCTCTAGGGTCGGTCGCGTGATCAGGCTCTTCCCGAATCGCGGCGGCTGGCTCGAGGTCGTCTGCGGGCCGATGTTCAGCGGCAAGAGCGAGGAGCTGATCCGGCGGCTGCGCCGGGCGGAGATCGCCGGGCAGCGGGTGCTGATCGTCAAGCCGCGCATCGACAACCGCTACGACATCGCACACGTCGTCAGCCACGCGGGCGCGCGAATGCGCGCGGTCGCAGTCGACGACCCTGCGGACATCCCCGGCCTCGTCGACGGCTACGACGTCGTCGGCGTGGACGAGATCCAGTTCTTCCCGCCGCAGATCATCCTGGTGCTCGACGGTCTCGTGGAAGGCGGGAAGCGGATCGTCGCGTGCGGGCTCGACCAGGATTTCCGCGGGCTCCCGTTCGGCGCCATGCCGGAGCTCCTCTGCCGCGCCGAGCTCGTCGACAAGCTCCAGGCCGTCTGCCACCGCTGCAGCGGGCCGGCGACGATGACGCAGCGACTCGTCGACGGCGCGCCCGCCGCCGCCGACGGCGACACGATCGTCGTCGGCGCGCTCGAGCAGTACGAGGCGCGCTGCCGCATGTGCCACGAGCTCGCGGCGCCCGTCTTCGCCGCGGGCTAGACGAGCTGGATCTTCAGCGTCTCTCCGTCCACGGAGACGGAGCCGCCGAGCCGCCTGACGAGCCGCACCGCGACCGCCGCGCCGAGATCGCGCAGGTCGTCGCCCAGGACGACGGGAGCCGAGGCGGGTGTGACCCGTGAGAGCCGGATCTCGGCGCCGTCGACCTCGACGCTGACTTCGTCGAGCCCGCCGTGGCGCAAGGCCGACTGGAAGAGCGCCGCCAGCCCACGCTCGACGGCTTCCGGGTCGGTCTCGAGCTTCGCCCCGGAGCCCGTGACGCGCACGCGGTCTTCGCCGAGCCGCGCCGCGGCCGCCTGTGCCAGCTCGAGCGTGTCCGCCTCGTGCGACGTCGGGTCGTAGCGGCCCGACTCGATCCGCGCCGCCAGCGACAGCTCGTCGAGCAGCTCCGCGAGCTGCGCCGACGCGGCGTTGATCATCTCGACGTACCGGTCCGCTGGCGGCTCCAGGCCGCCGCCTCGCTCGAGCGTCGTCGCGAAGCCGTGCACGGTCGCGAGCGGCGTCCGCAGGTCGTGGCAGGCGAGCGAGACGAGCCGGGCGAATTCACTGTCGTCGGTCAAGGCGGGTCTAACCTTGCCGTATGGAGCGGACCGAGGCACCCGATCTGCAGGCGGCTGTGCCGGAAGTCGCACTCGGCCTGTCGAGCGTCGGCGTCACCGGCGTCCAGAAAGCGGTTCGGGTCGGCGACGGCCGCGGCGAGAAGCTCATCGCGGCGACGATCGACTGCACGGTCGACCTCGACCCGCGGCAGAAGGGCGTGCACATGTCCCGCTTCCCCGAGCTCTTCGAAGAAGCGGTCGAGGGCGTGGTGGAGGACGACGCGTTCCTCGTCGAGGAGCTCGCGGAGCGCGTTGCGCGACGCGTCGTCGACCGGCAGGAGGCACTGCTCGCGGAGGTGCGGATCACCGCGCGCTACCCGTACGAGCGACGGACACCGGTAACGAAGCTCGCGACGCAGGAGATGGTCTCGCTGATCGGGATCGCCGCGGCTTCCCGTGAGCGCGTCCGGCGTGTCGTCGGCGTCGAGGCGACCGGGATCAACGCCTGCCCGTGCGCACAGGGCCTCGTACGCGGTGCGGCCGCCGACCGTCTGCTCGAAGCCGGCTTCGAGGACGGCGACGTCGAACGGATCCTCGAGCTCGTCCCGCTCGCGACGCACAACCAGCGCGGCCGCGGCACGCTCCTCGTCGGCACGGCCGAACGCCTCAACGCCGAGCGGCTCGTCGAGATCGTCGAGGGCTCGATGAGCTCGCCGATCTACGAGCTCCTCAAGCGGCCCGACGAGCTGTTCGTGGTCGAGCACGCGCACCTGCAGCCGCGCTTCGTCGAGGACTCCGTGCGCGTCGCGCTCAAGACCGTGCTGGACGAGCTTCCCCGGCTCGGCGACGGCGACTTCGTCCTCTCGCGCCAGGTCAATTTCGAGACGATCCACGCCCACGAGGTCGTGGCCGAACGTCACGGCACGGTCGGCGAGCTCCGCGCCGAGATCGGCGGCGCCGACCACGGCCCCGCCGCGCATACGGTCCTCAGGGACTGGCTGCGCGCGTAGGGTCGCTCCTCCTCCGCCGCAGCTCGAGGCGAGTCTCCTCGCCGCGCCAGAGCCGCACAATGTTCGCGCGATGGAGGAACACGACTCCCAGGCCTGCCGCGCCGCCGAATGCGATCACCGGCCACGGGTAGCCGAACAGCCACGCCCAGAACGCGAGCGAAGCCGCGGACGTGATCGACGCGACCGACGCGTAGCGCGTGATTGCGAAGACGAGGATCCAGACGCCGGCGGCCGCCGCCCCGACGAGCGGCGCAACGCCGAGGAAGGCGCCGCCGGCGGTCGCCACCATCTTCCCGCCGCGCTGGAAGCGGAGGAAGATCGGCCGCGCGTGCCCGAGCATTGCCGCCGCACCCGCGAGGACGCCGGTGCCGTGCCCGACGACGACGGTCGCCGCGAACGCCGGCACGAAGCCCTTGGCCACGTCGAGGATGGCGGCCGGAAGCCCGAGCCGAGCGCCGTAGACGCGCCAGACGTTCGTCGCGCCGACGTTGCCGCTTCCCTTCGTGCGGATGTCCTCGCCGCGGAAGATCCGGACGAGCCAATAGCCCCACGGCAATGAGCCGCTCAGATAGCCGGCGACGACGAACGCGGCGGTGAGCATGCCGAAGGCCCGCCCCTAGACGGGGATTCCGTACTGCTCGATCCAGCCGTTCACGACGTCCCAGTCGAGATTGGTGAAGAACGCGTCGATGTACGAGGCGCGGTCCGTCTGGTAGTCGAGGAAGTACGCATGCTCGTAGACGTCGAGCGCGACGAGCGGCGTCGCATTCCAGATCGCGAACGTGTTCTGGGCGTCGCCGACGTAGTTGAAGAGGCGGCCCTCGTCCCAGTCGTAGGCCGTCCAGGCCCAGCCGCGCCCCGCCATGCCCGTCGCCTTGAGGTCGGCGCGCCACGTGTCGACCGAGCCGAAGTGGCGGTCGACGAGCTCCCCGAAGGCGCCTTCCGGCGCTCCGCCCCCGCCGCCGAGGTGGCCGAAGTAGAGCTCGTGGTTCTTGATCCCGCCGATCGCGAAGGTCAGATCCACCTTCAGCGCCCGGAACTCGGAGAAGACCTGGTTCGCGGCGGTCGAGTCGGCGTCGGCCAGCCTGCGGAGGATCTCGTTCCGCTTGCCGACGTACCCCTCGTACAGCTTGTAGTGCGCCTCGACCGACGCGCGGGAGATCCCGTCGAGCTCGTACACCTCCGGCCGCAGCGGGCGCGGGGCGATCTCCTCGAACCTGTAGACGAGCGTGGACACGAGCGCGGAGCATATCCTCCGTCGCAGAAGCGCTGAGCCGACAAAGGAGCCCCCGAGATGGCCTTCGAACTGCCCGACCTTCCGTACGCCTACGACGCGCTCGAACCGCACATCGACGCGGAGACGATGCGCATCCACCACGACCTCCACCACGGTGCGTACGTGACGAATGCGAACGCAGCGCTCGAGGGGACGCCGCTCGCGAACGAGTCCGTCGTTCAGGTGCTGACGAACCTCGAGTCCCTCCCCGAGGACAAGCAGACCGCCGTCCGGAACAACGCCGGCGGCCACGCCAACCACTCCATGTTCTGGCAGATCATGAGCCCGGACGGAGGCGGCGAGCCCGGCGGGGCGCTGCGCTCGGCGATCGAGGACGCGTTCGGCTCCTTCGACGACCTGCGCACCGCGGTCAACGACGGCGGCGTGAAGCGCTTCGGCAGCGGCTGGACCTGGCTCGTCTGGGACGGCACGGGCCTCGCGGTGTACTCCACCCCGAACCAGGACTCGCCGATCATGCAGAGCGACGTCCCGCTGCTCGGGATCGACGTCTGGGAGCACGCCTACTACCTCTCCTACCAGAACAAGCGGCCCGCCTACCTCGAAGCCTGGTGGAACGTCGTCAACTGGCAAGAGGTCGAGCGGCGTTTCGCGGAGGCGCAGAACTAGCAAGGGTCGCGCAGCGCAAGCTCGCAGCGCTGCAACAATCCGAAGCAGGGCCAAATGCGTAAGAACGACGGCGATATGGAGATTGCCCTCGAGGTGCCCCAGCCCCGGCTGCGCGCTGTCCCTTCGGAGCCCGCGCCGCCCGACGACTCCGCTACCGACGCGGAGCTGTTGGCGCGCGTCGGCGAGCGCGATCGCGAGGCCTTCGAGATCCTCTACGGTCGATACGTCCGGCCGGTCTTCGGCCTCGCATTGCGGAGGCTCGGCGACCGCGGCCACGCCGAGGACGCCGTCCAGGAGGCGTTCGCGGCGATCTGGCGCTCTGCCTCGACGTACCGGCCGGAACGCGGCGCGGCCGGCGGCTGGCTGTACACGGTCGCCCGGAACGCGATCGTCGACCGGCTGCGCCGCAACGGACCCTCTGCCGACGCCGAGCTGCCAGAGCTCGCGTCTGCCGAGCGAGGCCCGGCCCAGCAGGCCGAGGACTCGGCCGTCGCATGGCGCGTGCACCGCGCCCTCGAAGAGCTCCAGCCACGCGAGCGCGAAGTGATCGAGCTCGCCTACTGGAGCGGCCTGTCGCAGAGCGAGGTGGCCGAGTACCTCCACCTCCCGCTCGGAACGGTGAAGACCCGAACGCGAAGCGCTCTTGCGCACCTCGCGTCGGAGCTGGAGGGAGAGCTCTAATGAGCCGCACCCCGAATCTGGACGAGCTCGTCGGCGCCGACGCCACCGGCGCGGAACGGGAGCGGCTGCAGCACGTTCACGATCTGCTCCTCGAGGCAGGCCCGCCGCCGGAGCTGAGCCCGGAGCTCGAGGCGGGGCCTAACCTCAAGATGACGGTCGGGAAGCGCCGGCGGGTCGTGAGGCAGCGCGCGCTGCTCCTCCTCGCCGCTTCGCTTGCGCTGTTGCTCATCTTCCTCGGCGGCTACGCCGTCGGGAACCGCAAGGGGAGCGACAAGTCGGCGAGGGTCAGCCTCGAGCTCGCGGGCACGTCGGCCGTACCGCGCGGCGCCCGGGCGAGCCTCGAGGTCTGGCACCGCAAGGACGGGAACTGGCCGATGACGCTCACCGCCGTCGGTCTCCCGAAGCTGCCGCCGCACAACTACTACGAGGTCTACCTCATCCGCGACGGACAGCTCTCGGGCTCCTGCGGGACGTTCCGCGTCACCCGCGCCGGCCGCCCCGTCACCGTGTCGCTCAACTCGCCGTACACGCTGGACAAGGGCGATTCCTGGATCGTCACGCGGCCCGGCGCGGGCGGCGTCGAGCCGGGCAAGACGGTCCTGCGCCCGGTCACGGCCTAGGTCCTAGTCCAGCACGGCCCCGAGCGAGCGGGCGAGCTGGGCTGCGCCGACCAGGTCGAGGCGCGCCTGCGGGATCCGGGCCGCCGCAAGGTCGACGCCGTCGAGGGTCGCGTCGCGCAGGTCGGCTCCGGCGAGGGTCGCATTGTGGAGACGCGCGCGCGTGAGGTCGGCACCGCGCAGGTCCGCATCCGTCAGGTCGGCTCCGGAAAGATCGGCCTCGCGCAGCCGTAGCCGCTGCAGGTCGATGCCGGCGAGGTCCTGGCCGCGTAGGAGGACATAGGACCAGTCGCCGCCTTCGACCGTGAGCCCGGTGAGGGTCGCACCGGCGAAGCTCGCCCCCACCAGCCTGCACTCGGAGAAGCTCGCGCCGAACAGGTTCGCGCTCTCGAACGTCGAGTTCGCGAAGTCGGAGCCCGCGTGCTCGGATGCATTCAGCTGGGCGAGCGTGAAGTCGCAGCCGCGGAACGTGCACCCGGTCGTGCGGAGGCCGGAGAGATCCAGCCCGCGGAAGCTCTCGTTCTCGTAGATCTCGTTCTCGAGCTCAGCGTCCCGCTCGGGCCTCATTGCGCATCTCCGAGAGCAGCCGCTCGAGCCGGGGCTCGGTCGACTCGTCGACGAACGTCATCGCCGCGGCGACGCTCGGGTGGACGGCGGCGATCGCCTCCCGCATCTGCAGGGCGACGGCCCGGTAGGACGGATGGCCCTCGCGACCGGAACGGAGCTCGATCAGGTGAAGGGCCTCGCGTGCGTCGAGCTCGAGCACGTACCGGATGCGATACGCGAGGCAGAGCGCATACGGCGCCTCGTCGGCGAGACCTTCGCCGCACAGCCGCTCGTACTCGGTGCGCGAGGTCTCGAGCGCACGCGCGTACTCCGGGCCGAGGCCGGCTTCCTCGACCTCGTGCGGGACGTCGGCGCCGAGGTCCGGCGACAGCCGCTGCCACTGGCACGTGAGCAGGCGATGCCGCTGCAAGTCGCGGAAGGCGCCGTAGTCGGAGACGATCTCGAAGCGATAGGTGAGCGTCTCGAAGCCGCGTCCCGGCCGGTGGCGCCGGTTCTCGCGCTCGGCGACGAGGTCGTGGACGAGCGCGGCACGCTCCTCGGCCGAGAGGCGGGCAACTGCACCGAGCGCCCGCTCCTCCCCGGCGGTCGAGGCCTCGTAGAGCAGAGCGGCGAGCAGCTCCTCCTCGCTGCCGTGCGTCCGGAGGAGACGGACGGACGGAGCCGTCACTTGCTCGTCGGTCTCGTCGAGCCCGAGCCGCGCGGCAACGGCAGCGGCCGCCTCGCTCCGCTCGCGCAGGTACTCGATCCAGCGGCCGCCGCGGTCCGGGCGCGGCACGCGCGCGACGAAGCTCGGCATCACGGCCTCGAGCTCCTTCAGCAGCATCTCGCCGTAGGCGCGCGCTTCGGCGAGCGGATGCGCGAGCAAGTGAAGGACGAGCTGCTCGTACGTCTGGCCGGTTGCGTAGATCCCGACGTGCGAGAGCGACGCTGCCGGGAGCACCCCGCGAACGAGGTCGAGCGCCTTGGCACGAACGGCGCGCCGGTGGGCGGCCGGCGACTCTCCCTCTGCCGCTGGGAACTTCTCGTCCACCGACGCGGAGACGCCCGTGAGCAGCGCCGAGTAGGTGGCGAAGAGCTCGTCCATCGCGGCCTCGTAGGCAGAGCCGAACCGCGGGTCCCGGTGGTAGCGATAGCCGAAGCCTTCGAGTTGCGCGTCGTACGCGATGTACCGCGTCGACTGCTCGAGGTAAGCGGCGAGCCGGGGTCGCTGCAGGATCTTCGTGAGCAGGTTCGACGTCCACTCGCAGGCGATGTGCGCGCCGCCGAGCTGCGCGACGGAGTCGTCGCCGTAGCCGAGGAAGATCGTCTCGTACAGCTTCGCCGCGCGCTCGCCCTCTGAAAGGTCCACCACCGGGACATCGGGCAAGGACTCGGCGAACTCGTCGAGGAAGAGGCGGCGCAGCGTGCCCGCGTAGCGCGAATAGCGGGCGAACAGCGCGCCCTTGACCGTCTCCGGCAGGTTGACGAGCGCAAAGACCGGCCGGTCGAGGTTCGTGAAGTGCGGAGCGAGCCGCGCCTGCTCCTCCTCCGTGAAGCGCTCGACGGGAACTGTCACGCTCTGCATCGTGGCCAAAGGACCAGGCACCGTACTTCCGGATCCGGACGGTATCGCGGAGCGCTGGGGGCTCGCTCCGCTCCCCCCGGTCGAGCCGCTCGAGGGCGGCCACAAGAACACGTTGCTGCGCTACGGAGACGTGGTCCTACGGTTCGAGCAGCGCGATCCGGAGAGCGTCGCGTGGGAGCACGAGCTCACAGCTTTCCTCTCCCATGACGTCCCCGAGGTCGTGACTCCGCTGTCGGCCCTCGACGGCTCGACCTTCGCAGAGACGGACGGCGTAGTGGTGTCCGTCCTACCGTTCGTAGAAGGGGTCCCGCTTGACCGCGACGACGCGGCGCAACGGCTCGAGGTCGCAAGGCTGCTCGCCCGGCTCCACTGGGTGGGGCGCGTATGGAAGCGGCCGCGACCCGACCGTCCGGCGTTTGCGGACCTCGACCTGGAGCTGAACGCCTGGTGGGACCTACGGATCATCGAGATGCCACCCGTCCTCGCCCGGGCGTACGAGCGGTCGCGTGCGTGGCTCGCCGCCGCGCCGTGGCTCACGCGCGGCGCGGTGCACGGCGACGTTTACCGCGGAAACCTCCGTGTGCGCGACCGCCGGATCCACGGCATCCTCGACTGGGAGGACGCACGCGTCGACTGGCCGGCGTGGGAGCTCGCGAACGCAACGTGGGAGGTCTGCAAGGACGAAGCGTGCGACCGGCTCGACCCGGGGCGCACGGCGCGCTTCGTCGAGGCGTACTCCGAGGCCGACGGACCCGGCGAGCTCGGCCTGTTCGACGACCTCCTCCGGCTGCGTCTCGTGGCGGATGCGCTGTATTCGCTCACGAATGCGGCGCGAGGCGAGCCTTGGGACCGGCGGTACGTCGAGCATCTGCTCCGGGCGCTGGAGCAGTCCGATGACTGACGCGCGCGCCGGCACCTCGGGCTGGTCGTATCCGAGCTGGCGGCCCGGCTTCTACCCGGCCGGGCTCGATCCGTCCCGCTTCCTCGCCTTCTACGCCGAGCGCTTCTCGACGGTCGAGCTGAACACGACCGGCTACCGGCTCCCGGGCGAGGAGCAGTTCCGGCGCTGGGCCGAGCAGGTGCCCGAGGGCTTCGAGTTCGCCCCGAAGCTTCCGGGCGAGCGGCCGCGCACCGTCGCCGAGTTCGAGAGCCGCGTCCGCCACCTCGGCGATCGCCTCGGCCCGGTGCGGATCTCGCTGAAGAGGAAGCGCGACGACGGGATGCTCGAGCTGCTGCTGGGCTCGCTCGACCCGTCGCTGCGGCTCGCGTTCGATCTCGAGCATCCGTCCTGGGACGGGATCGAGCCGCGGCTCTCCGAAGCAGGAGCGGTCCGCGTCGGCGACCTCGACCATCCGGCTCCGTTCCGCTACCTCCGGCGTCGCGAAGCGCCGGACGCGGCGTTCGCCGCAGCCGTCGCGGCGGCGCAGGAGCCGGTCTACGTCTACTTCCGCCACGACGACGAGCCGGCAGCGCCCGCCCACGCCGCTCAGCTGCGCGAGCTGCTCGAGACCTAGCCGCCGTCAGGACGCCGCGAAGTCGACGTCCTTCGCTTCGACCGCGCCGGCCGTGCGCCCAGGCGCCTCATGGTTGCCCCAGTAGAGGTTCGTGTGCGCGATGACGAGATCCGGCGGCGGCGCGCCCCAGGGCGAGAGGTCCTCGGTGGTGTGCGCATCGCTCACCAGGGTCGCGTCGTAACCGCGAACGAATGCGCCGTGCAGCGTCGAACGGACGCACTCGTCCGTCTGCGCACCGACGACGACCACGCGGCCGACGGCGAGGTCGTCGAGGATGGACTCGAGCGTCGTCTCCTCGAACGAGTCCGGATAGCGCTTCTCGACGAGCGGCTCGCTCTCGTCCGGGCTCAACTCCGGGACGATTCTCCATTGCTCGCTTCCCTGGGCCAGGTTGTCGCTCGAGTGCTGGACCCAGACCACCGGAACGTCCGCCGCGCGAGCCTTCTCCACGACGGTGCCGACGTTTGTCACGATGGTGTCTCGCTCGTAGGCGCCGTCCACGACGCCGTTCTGCACGTCGATCACGAGCAGTGCAGTGTTCGGGCGGTTCTCGAGTGTCGTCATGGCCTCCCCCTGATCGCAAGAACGCGGACAGACGGACGTTAGCGGGCCTCGCTCCGGCTCACCAGAGGTCGCCGCCGGTGAGGACGTAGACGAACGGGACGAGCGGGAAGATCAGGAAGATGGCCCAGGCGAGCTTCTGGCCGCCGCTCAGATCACTCCGGCCGGCGAGGTTGATCCAGCCGAGCACGACGGCGAGCGGGTGGATGAAGCAGACAAGGACTTCGAGAAGTTTCTTCATGCCTGCGATTCTCCCGCATTCGGCGGCGCCAATCCGCCGCGACATGAAGATCTCCGGCTAGGACGCGGCCCGCAGCGCGGCGGCTCGCATCGAGGCGACCGTCCGCGGCGTGCCCGCGTTGTGCGACCACGTCGGCCACGAGTACGGCGTCGAGGTCTTGATCGGGCACCCGATCGTGCAGCCGAGCTTGGCGCCCTTGGCCGTCGACGAGAAGAGGCCGGAGAGGAGCTTGCGCACCGCCGCGGCGCCGTGCTTGTGCCGCACGACGTTCAGGATCTCCCAGTCCTCGATCCCCTCGCGCAGCACCTCGAGGCGCGCGCTCGCGATCGGCCCGTTCCTGCCCGGATAGAGGAGGACGTACGAGCCCTTGGCCTTGTCGTTCGAGACGAGCGGGTTGCCCTTCGCGTACGTCGTCGTCCCCTGCCCGTACAGGAGTCCGGAAATGCCCTCGAAGGCCGCCCAGTCGACGAAGACCCGCGCGTCGGAGGCGGGCTCGGTGGCGGTGAAGCCGGGGGTCGTGTGCGAGGAGGCGTCGTACGTGTAGGTCCAGATCTGCTTGTGGTGACGCCGCGCGGAGTTGATCAGCGCCAGCTCCCGCCTGGCATGGGAGATGCCGCGGCGCGAGAGCGACGGGTTCGTGTACGTGCCGTAGTAGCGGCTTGCGAGCACGACCCAGGCGTCCACGTCGTCCTTGCCGCCGTTCCAGAGGAAGTGGTTCTGGGCGGTCGGCTTGCCGGTGACGAGCACGTGGCTGCCGGGGAAGCAGGAGTGCGTCACCTTTGCCTGCTTCGCCACGGTTCTGAACTGCGTCGCTCCGGGCTCGTCCATTCCGTACAGGTACGGGTACGCGCCGGCCCAGGCGTGCTTCTCCCAGAACCCGTGCACGGACTTGAGGTACGAGCACCAGGTCTGCGGCTTGTACGGCGAGCGGCCGCCGACGTACGTGCTCGGGCTCCAGCGGTTGTTCGAGATGGGAATCCACATCGAGGCGAACCGCCCCGGCTGGCCGGCTGCGGTGATCATCTGCGCCGTCTTGTCGAGCCACCAGCGCCGGTCGCTCGTGTAGCCGGAGGCCACCTTGGGGTTGCCGTAGCCCCAGCTGTTCGGCGAGAGCCGGTACGAGGCGAGGAAGCTGAAGAGGCCCGGCAGCGTCGAGTCGGGCGAGACGCCGTAGAGGTCGGCCGCCTTGTTCGCGTACGACTGCGGGGCGAAGTTGAAGGCCGTGAGCAGGCTTCCGGCGGCCCGGCTCTGCTGCGGCAGGGTGACGGCTGCGACCGTGACCGTGATCGCGACGACGCTCCGGGTGCCGTCGGCTCCCACGACGACCGAGCCGTGGTACGTGCCCGGAGCCGTGCCGTAGGGAACTGTGACCTGCAGCCAGAGCGGCTGATTCGTGTGCTCGGTCGAGCGCTGCGAGCCGTCCCACGGCATGAGCGCGTCGGGCACCGCCTTCCCGTCGACCGAGACGTAGTGCGCGAAGAAGAGGCTCAGTTGCAGCGGCGCGTCGAGAGTCGGCGCGTCGAGCGAGACCTTCTGCGCTCCGCGGACGAGAAGCGTGGCGTCGTCGACTCCGCCGATCGGCATCGCGAGCGACACGGAGGACGCGGGGTGAGCCGGCGCCCCGCCGGAGGCGGAGAAGGTCGTCCCCGACGGGTAGACGCCCACCGTCGCCGACTGCGAGCGCGCAGCACCGGATCCTGCGCTGAGCGCCAGGACCAGCAAAACGAGAAGAACGAGCCGCCGCATTCCCCCAAGCATCGGCCCGCGATTCGTAGCAGCAAAACCCTCAGTAGGGGGAGGGCGCCCCGAGATGGGGCTCGAAACGTCCGCTCGCCACGATGTCGGCGAGCTCGGAGACCGCGTGGCGCACCTCGTCCTCCGTGTTGAAGAAGTGCGGCCCGAGACGGACTCCTCCCAGCGGATCTGGGCGGAAGTCGCAGACGATCCCGCGCTCGCCGAGCTCCTTGTGGCAGGCGGCGTGGTCGGGCGTCGAGACGGTGACCGTGCCGCCGCGCCGCTCGGGCTCCCGCGGCGAGACGACCTCGAGGCCGGCGTCGTCGCAGAGGTCGATCAGCAGCTGCGTGAGCGCGAGCGAGCGCTCGCGGATCCGCGGCACGCCGACCTCCTCGATCACGTCGTAGCCGGCGGTCGCCGCGTAGAGCGCAGGGACGTTCGGGGTGCCGGTGAGGAAGCGTCGCGCCCCTGCGGCGTACTCGAGCTCGGGCTCGAAGGCGAACGGCCGCGCGTGTCCCTGCCACCCGACGAGCGTGGGCTCGAGCCGCTCCGCGACGTCCGGCCGCACGTAGAGCCAGCCGGCGCCCGGCCCGCCGCAGAGCCACTTGACGCTGCCGCCGACGGCGAACTCGACGCCGAGCTCCGTCAGGTCGAACGGCACGACGCCCGCCGACTGGTAGCAGTCGAGCACCACGTACGCGCCGGCTTCCCGCGCGCGGCGGACGATCGGCTCGATGTCCTGGATCTCGCCGTTCTTGAACAGCACGTGGCTGATCGGGACGAGCAGCGTCCGCTCGTCGATCGCGTCCACGATCGCGGCGTCGTCGGTGACCGCGACGACCTCGAGGCCGCGCTGCGCCTGGTACAGGTAGCGCACCGAGGGGAAGTTCGCCTCCTCGTAGACGACCCGGTTCCGCTCACCCCCGCCCGCGAAGCAGGAGAGGACGATCGCCTCGGCGACGGTCACGTTCTGGTGCATCACGATCGAGCCCGGCGGCGCGCCGAGGATTCGCCCGAGCTGGTCGCCGACAGTGACCGGCATCTCCCACCAGCCCTCCGCCCATGCCCTGATCCCGCGCTCGCGCCAGGTGCGGGCGTACTCGCGGAGGTTGTCCTCGGCCGCCGCCGGCATCGCGGCGAGCGAGTGGTTGATGAGGTACGTGCAGGTCTCGAGGATCGGGAAGCGGTCGCGATACTCGGCGGCGTCGATCACTCGTGCGCCGCCAGCGCCTCGTCCTCGGCCGCGTAGTCGAGCGTGTCCGCGATGTACGTGCCCTCCCAGCTGCGGCCGCGCTCGAGCTCGCCGACGAGCCAGGCGCACGTCTCCTTCACCGCCTCGGGGTACGTCGTCACCGGGCGGTAGCCGAGCTCGCGCTCCGCCGCGTCCATCGAAACCACGAGGGGCGAGGAGGAAGGCACGCCCCAGGGGTTGTTGAACTCGTCCGCCGGGAGCAGAACCGGCTCGAACTCGTACTCGAGCGCGTTGCCGATCGCGTGGCAGATCTCGAGCGTCGACGGAGGATCGGGGTCGCCGCCGTTGAGCAGACGGTCGCCGGGCTGCGCTGCTGCGAGGCGGATCAGCTCGGCGAGGTTCGCCACCGATGCAGTGTTGAAGCGGCTCTCGCCGCTCCAGGCGAGCGCGACGCGGCGGCGCCCGTCGACGGCGCGCTTGACGAAGAAGAGCTCGCGCGGATTCTTCGCCCCCTCCCCATGGATGGCGCAGGCGCGGATGAGGGTCGCGGGCAGAGGCCCCTGGAGCAGCGTCTGCTCGAGCTCGGCCTTCTGGGTCGAGTACGTGGCGTCGCCGGGCTCCGCCGTCGGTTGGGTCTCGAGGATCGGCACGGGCAGCCGCGGCGGATCGCCGCCCTCCCCGTCGAACGCCCGGCCTTCGTCGTCTGCGTAGACCGAGGCGGTCGAGATGACGACGAGTGAGCCGACGAGCCCCTCGAGGCCGTTGAGCTGCTCGCCGTGCTCGCGATTCATCGCGACGGAGTCGAAGACGACGTCCGCGCCCGCTCCGACTGCCGCCCGCAGCTCTGCGTCGTTCCCACGGTCTGCCACGACCGACTCGACGCCGAGCTCCGCGAGCCCTTCGGGCAACGTGCCGGAGCGCGACACGGCCACCACCTTCCAGCCGTCCGCCGCCAGCGCACGCGCCGCAGCGCGGCCGATCATGCCCGTGCCGCCGATCAGCACCGCCCGCGGCACTAGACCTCCACCTCGTCCACCTGCGCCACCTTATGCCGCGCGGCGAAGGCGGCGACGACGCCGGCCGCCAGAACGATCCCGGCCGCGATCTGGAGCGCGAGGTGGACGCCGTGCCCGGCGGAGTCCTCGGCGGCGACGAGCACCCTGGCGATGAGCCTCGTGTGTCCCTTCACCCCGGGACTGTTCTCGGCGCTGGTGATGTTGCCGCCGGTCGTCACGAAGTCGATCACGACCTTGCGGTAGACGAGCGGGATGTGGAGCTTGGAGAGCTTCTCGTCGAGCCCACTCGTCAGCTGCGTGTTGACGACGGCCCCGAGCACGGCGACGCCGAAGACGCCGCCGAGCTCGCGGCTCGTGTTCACGGTCGACGCGGCCATCCCCGACTGCTCCGGCGGGACGATGGCGAGCACGGAGGCAGTCATCGTCACGAGCGCGATCCCGAAGCCGACCCCGGCGATCGCGAGCGGCCAGGCCAGCGCCGAGATGCTCGTCGTCACCGTGAGCTGCCGATCGACGAGCAGGAGCCCGAGCCCGGCGAGCCCGCAGCCGACCACCATCGGCACCTTCGGCCCCATCCGCGCGGTCCAGCGGCCGGCGGCGAGGCCGGCCACGATCATCGCCACCGCCAGCGAGGTGAAGACGAGCGCGATCTGGTTCCCCGTGAAGTTCGAGATCAGCTGCAGGTAGAGCGCGGTGAAGAAGAAGACCGAGAAGACCGAGAGGTTCGTGGCGAAGGCGACGACGTTCGCGGCGGCGAAGGTCGGGTTGTGGAAGAACTCGAGCCTCACAACCGGATCCGGCGACCTCCGCTCGATCAGGACGAACGCGACAACGAGGACGGCCGAGAGGACGAAAAGCCCGTCGATCCACCACGTCCCGTAACCGCGGTTCTCGCCGCCGATCACGGCGAACGTCGCGGCCGTGATCGCGCACGCTCCGGTGACGAGACCCGGCACGTCGAGCGTGCGTCCTTCGGGATCCTTGCTCTCGGTGAGCGTGACGGCGGCCACCCCGAGCGAGAGCGCGCCGAACCCGAAGCCGAACCAGAAGATGCTGCGCCAGCCGGGCCCGTCCGCCAGCACGCCGCCGATCACCGGGCCGAGGGCGAGCGCGAGCCCGGAGACGGCAGCCCACGCACCCAGCGCGCGGGCCCGCGCCGCCCGCTCCGGGTAGATGTGCCGGATGAGAGAGAGCGTCCCCGGCTCGGAGGCCGCCGCGCCGACGCCCATCACGAGCCGGCCGGCGATGAGGATGCCCGAGGTAGGCGCGACCGCCGCAACGACGGAGCCCGCGCAGAAGATGACGACGCCGGCGAGCATCACCTTCTTCCGCCCGAACAGGTCCCCGAGCGTCCCGCCGGTCAGCATCAGCGCCGCGAACGTGAGCATGTAGCCGTCGACGACCCACTGCAGGTCGCTGACGCTGGCGCTGAGCGACGTCTGGATGTCGGCGAGCGCGACGCTGACGATCGTGTTGTCGAGGAAGGTGAGGAAGAGGATCGCGCAGAGGGCCGCCAGGGCGGCTCCTCGCGAGTGACGCTGCCGGAACAGCGCGACCGGGCTCACGCGGAAGACGTTACGGCTTGCAGGCGGACGGAGTGCTGCCCTGGAGCGCGACGAGCCGGCAGAGGCTCGCGTACCCGACCTTCCACGTGCCGTTCTGGCGCACTGCGGTTCCGTTCTGCTTCGGGAGCCCCGCCGAGCCGAGCTTGACCGTGTAGACCACCTTCGCCTTGTCCGCGCCCTGGAGCGACACGGAGGAAACCGTGACGCTGACGTTCTTCGCGAGCGGGTTGCTTGCGAAGGCCTGGATGACGGGCTTGAACCTCGACCCGTTCTGGAGCACGGCCGCACGCTCGGAGACCGACGACTGGCCCGAGAAGAACTTCTCGTAGGCGCTCTTGATCTGCGCCTTCGCCGCCGCGTCTCCGGTCGTCGACGACGAGGAGCCGCACGCAGCGAGCGCGAGCCCGGCAACGACCACGAGTGCGAGCCGTCTCACAACGAGAGCCTAGGCCTCCTGCAGCGTGCGCAGGCCAGGCCCGACGTAGCGCGCAGAGGGACGGAAGAGGCGACCCGTCCGCTTCTGCTCGAGGATGTGGGCCGACCAGCCGGCCACCCGGGAGCAGGCGAACATCGCGGGGGCGAGCGGCGGCGGGACCTCGGCGATGTCGAGGACGAGGGCCGAGTAGTACTCGACGTTCGTCTTCAGCGGACGGTCCGGCTTGCGCCGCTCGAGCTCTGCCAGCGCCGCCTCCTCGAGCCGCTCGGCGATCTCGATCTGCGGCGACCCGAGCTCACGGGCCGTCTGCTTCAGGATCCGCGAGCGGGGATCCTCTGCGCGATAGACCCGGTGGCCGAAGCCCATGATCCGCTTGCCCGCGTCGAGCGTGTCGCGCACCCACTTCTCCGGGTCGCCCATCGCGCTGACCTCCTCCAGCATCGGCTTGACGTACGCGGGCGCGCCACCGTGCAGCGGGCCGGAGAGCGCGCCGACCGCCGCCGAGAGCGCCGCACCGCAGTCCGCCCCGGTCGAGGCGACGACGCGTGCGGTGAACGTGGACGCGTTCACACCGTGCTCGGCCGTGCAGATCCAGTACGTGTCGATCGCCTTGACCGCCTTGGGATCGGCGTGGCCACGCCACTGGATCAAGAACCGCTCCGCCGCCGTCTGGCCCTGCTCGACGTCCTTGGCGGGGACCTCGTCCTCGTGCCCGTCCGCCAGCCGTGCCGAACGGGCGACGATCGACATCATCTGACCGGAGATGCGGCCGAGATCCTCGCGAGCCTGGTCGTCCGAGATCTCGTTCAGCTTGCCGAGCCCCCATAGACCGGAGAGCCGCGCGGTTTGCGCCTGGAGATCCGCCGGCGCATGCCCGGTGATGCCCACCGGCTCGAACGGCTCCGGAAGCGGCATCCGAGACTGGATGTCGTCGTCGACGAGGAGGCCCCAGATGTTCTCGTAGGGATATTCGCCGATCAGCGGCTCGACGTCCACGCCGCGGTAGCGCAGCGTGCCGCCCTCGCGGTCGGGCTCCATGATCTCGGTCTCGACCGCGACGACGCCTTCGAGGCCCGGCTTGAAGTCGCTGCTGCTCATGCGTGAATCTCCTCCAGCTCGATCTCCTGGCCGGCACCGCGTTCCCGCGCCGCCGCGAGCACGAGCGCCGCGGCGGCGAGGTCCTGGACGGCGACGCCGACCGACTTGTAGAGCGTGATCTGCTCGTCGGAGCTGCGCCCGGCCGCTGTCCCGGCGACGATCTCTCCGAGCTCGACGACTCCGTCGCGGCCGCGCGGATCGAGCTCGGGCGCGCCGGCGGGGAGCGGCGCGAAGGCGGAGTCGCGCTGCTCGACCACGACGATGTCCGCCCGCTCGACGATCGCCGGATCGAGCTCCGAGCCTCCGTCCATGCTCGAGCCGACCGAGCTCACGTGCGCCCCCGGGCTCAGCCACTCGAAGCGGACGACCGGCTCCTGCGCAGCGGTGGTGGCGTGGACGACGTCGGCACCGCGGACCGCGTCCTCGAACTCGCCGCGCCCGGCGACCCGCACCTCGGCGAAGTCCCGCGCGAGCGGGAACATCTCCTGCGCCGAGCGGGACTGCACGCCTGTGCCGAGAATCGCCAGCACGGAGGCGTCCGGCCGGGCGAGCAAGCGCGTCGCGAGCGCGGCCGCCGCAGCGGTGCGCATCGCAGTGATGTACGTCCCGTCCATGAGCGCCACCGGCGTGCCGGTCTCCGGGTCGAAGAGCGCAATCGCCGCCTGATGGGTCGGACGGTCGCGGTTCTCGGGGAAGAGCGTGACGAGCTTGCAGCCGAGGCCGGCGGAGGGCGCGTAGCCGACCATGGCGCCGAGGATGCCGCCTCGCTCGCCGCGGGAGCCGACCCGCGGCACGAGCGACGCCTTCCCGCCGGAGAGCTCCGCGTGCGCGGCCGCGAGCGCGTCGAGGAGCGCGTCGAGATCGAGCAGCTCCTCCACGTCGCTGCGGGTCAGGACAAGCATCGCGGTCCTGACGGTACTCCTACCCGAGGAGTGTGAGCGTCCAGTCCGGGCGGTGCTGTGCGTCGAGCGAGAAGAGGAGGATCCGCTGCCACTGGCCGAGGCAGAGCGCGCCGTCGGCGAACGGCACCTGCTCCGAGCGCGGGCCGAGCAGGAACCCGAGGAGGCGCTCGCGCGAGCGCTGGTTTCCGGGCACGACGCGCTCGAGCAGCGACTCGAGGTCCTCGAAGAAGCCCGTCTCCCGCTCCTGCACCCGCACGAGTGAGCGCGTGCTCGAGGTGTGGATGTAGACGATGCCCGAGCTGACTTCCGACTCGGAGACCTCGCGCGAGACGTCGTTCGTGATGTCCATCACCGACAGCGACGGGAGGGCCGCGGCGATCGAGTACGGAACTTCGACGGTCGTCATGCCTGTGCGACCTCCTTTGGCAGCCGGAAGTGGACGTCCTCCTTCGCGACCTCGATTTCCTCCGGCAGCGCGTAGCCGACCTCGGCCAGTCGCGCCGCGGTCGCCCGCACGAGCTCCTCGGGCGTCGACGCGCCTGCCGTGAGGCCGATCGTCTCGTGGCCGTCGAGCAGCTTGGGATCGAGCCCACTCTCGCCGTCGACGAGCGTCGCCTGCGCCCCGGCCCCCTGCGCGACCTCGACGAGCCGCTGCGCGTTCGAGCTCGTCTCCGAGCCGATCACGAGCACGAGCGTTGCGCCCTGCGACACCATCGCCTTCACCGCGTCCTGCCGGTTCTGCGTCGCGTAACAGATGTCGTCGGCATGCGGCCGCCGCAGCGTCCCGAGGTGATCCTCGAGCGCGTCCACGATCGGCGCGACGTCGTCCAGGGAGAGTGTCGTCTGCGTGATCACGGCGACGGGCTTCTCGGTGTCGAGCTCGAGCGCCTGCTCCGGCGACTCGATCACGACCGTGGAGTCGGGCCGCTCGCCGAGCGTCCCGATCACCTCGACGTGGTTCTTGTGGCCGACGAGCGCAACGAGATGGCCGCTGTCGGCGTAGCGCCGCGCCTCGGCGTGCACCTTGTTCACGAGCGGGCACGTCGCGTCGACCACCCGCAGCCCGCGCTTCTGCGCGTTCTCCTTGACCGCGGGAGCGACGCCGTGCGCGGAGAGGACGCAGATCTCGCCCTCCGGAATCTCGCTCTCGTCCTCCACGAACACGGCGCCGAGCTTCTCGAGCCGGCGCACGACGTGCTCGTTGTGGACGATCTGGTGCCGGACGTAGACCGGTGCCCCGTACTGCTCGAGCAGGCGTTCGACTATCTCAATCGCTCGATCCACGCCCGCACAGAAGGAACGTGGCGCCGCGAGGAGGACGCGGCCCCTCATGTCGCCACCGCCTCTTCGAGCGCATGCAGCGCCTTCAGCGCGTCCTGAATCGAGCGGATCGCGTCACCGCGGCGGGTCGCGACCCAACGCAGCAGGCCCGCGACGTTCGTGCGGCCGTCGGCGTGCACCGTCCGGTCCACGCCCTCGACCGCGCTGCCCGCGTCGTCCGAGATCGCGCGGACGACACCGGCGAGCCGGCCGCTGCGCGCGAGGACGCCGCTCTCCATGTCCACGGCGTCGGCGCCGCTCGCCTCGCGGAGGCGGGCACGGTCGGCCGGGTCGTGGACGAGGACGTCGCCGCCGAGCACGACCCCGGCGCGGGCGCCACGGACGCCGAGCCCGGGCCCCTCCCAGAGCGTCGTGCCTGTCTCGTCGACCACGCGCGTCGCGTCGAGCACGTCGCCGACCTGCAGCTCGCCGAGCGAGCCGGCGAGGCCGAACGAGACGAGGCTCCCCTCGGGAACGCCGTTCGCGACGCAGACGCCGACGCGCACCGTGGTCAGCCCGAGGCGCTTCGCCACGCGCTCCTCCGCAGTCGTCGCCACGGCGAACGTCAGCCCGTCAGCGTCCACGCGAGACTCCTGACTGTCTCCCGCAAGCTCTGCGAGGCCTCGTATGCGGCCGAGGGCTCGAACCCGCAGTGGATGCCGCAGTGCTCGCAACGCGGGTCGTTGCCCGGGCCGTACGCCTCCCAGTCCATCCCCTCGAGCAGCGCCTCGTACGTCGGGAAGATGCCGTCGGTGAGGAGGTAGCAGGGGCCTTTCCAGCCGTACGGATTGCGCGTGATCGAGCCCCACGGCGCGCAGGTGAGCTCGCGCTGCCCGGTGAGGAAGTCCTGGTAGATCGGCGACGCGATCCAGCGGTAGCCGTGCTCCTTCGTCGCCGCGCGAATCGCCCGGAACTTCTCCTCGTGCTCGTCGCGCGTCATCGTCAGCGCCGGGTCGATCTGGGAGTACTGGTAACCGGGCGCGACGAGCATCCCGTCGATGCCGACCTCGTCGGTGAGGTAGCGCATCATCTCGATCACGTCGCCGACCTCGGTCTCCTTGAAGATCGTCGTGTTGGTCGTGACGCGGAAGCCCCGGTCGCGTGCAGTCTTGATCGCCTCGATTGCGATGTCCCAGAGCCCCGGGTAGTCGCAGACGTAGTCGTGGATCTCGCGCATCCCGTCGAGGTGGATCACGAAGGTCAGCCGGTTCGACGGCTCGAACCAGTCGAGGCACTGCTCGAGCCGCAGCGCGTTCGTGCACAGCTCGATCGTCTTGCCGAGCTGGAGCACCTGCGGGACGACCTCGTCGATCCCCTTGTAGACGAGGGGCTCGCCGCCGCAGATCGAGACGACGGGAGCCGGGCACTGGACGGCCGCATCGACGCATTCCTCGACCGAGAGGCGGGCGCGATTCGACTCGTACTCGCGGATCTTCCCGCAGCCGATGCACGCGATGTTGCACGCGAGGGTCGGCTCGAGCATCAGCACGAGCGGATACCGCTCGCCCTTGCGCTGCTGCGCCGCGACGTACTTGCCGATCGAGACCGTCGATGCGAGCGGGAATTTCATCCAGCCAACCTTTCTCTCAGTCGTCCGAGTGCCAACAGCGGAAATGTGATGCGGTAGAGGTGATACCGAATCATGAAATCGAGCGGGAATCCTGTGCCGGTGAAGTGCTCCTCATCCCAGTCACCGTCCGTGCGTTGCGCCGCACAGAGATAGTCTGCCGCCCTGCGGGTGGCTGAATCTTCAGCGTTTCCTGCGGCCACGTAGGCCAGTAGCGCCCAGGCCGTCTGGGACGCGGTGGTGAAATCGGCCCGGCCGCGCCAGGCGGGATCGGCGTAGGAGCGGATGTCCTCGCCGAAGCCGCCGCTCTCCTGCTGGACGGAGTCGAGCCACGCGACTGCGCGGCGCATCGACGGGTGGTCGTGGGGGACGCCGCAGGCTTCGAGGCCCGGCAGGGCGGCGCCCGTGCCGTAGATGTGGTTGACGCCCCAGCGGCCGAACCACGACCCGTCCTCCTCCTGCTCGGCGAGGAGCCACTCGACACCGCGCTCCGCCGGGTCCTCGTGGACGCCGAGCGCCCCGAGCACCTCGAGCGAGTGCGCGGTGACGTCGGCGCTCGGCTCGTCGGTGACCTTGCCGAAATCGCAGAACGGGATCTTGTAGAGCCACATCGCGCTGTTGTCGACGTCGAAGGCGCCCCAGCCGCCGTCACGCGACTGCATCCCGACGAGCCAGTCGACTCCGCGGCGGATCGCCTCCTGCTCGCCGATGCCCATGCCGTGGAGCGCGAGGGGGATGACGGCGGTGTCGTCGATGTCCGGGTAGTTGTCGTTCTCGTACTCGAAGGCCCAGCCACCCGGCGCGAGGCGCGGGTTCCGGATCGACCAGTCGCCTTTGGCGAGCACTTCCTGGGAGAGCAGGTACCCCCCGGCCCGGACGAGTTGCGGGTGATCGTCCGGCACGCCGCAGGCGCGGAGCGCCAGCAGCGCGAGGGCCGTGTCCCAGACCGGCGACTGGCACGCCTCGGGGCGCAGCCGCTCGCCGTCGGAGACCATGAAGCCCTGCCAGCCCTCGACGGCCTTGGCGAGCGTCGGGTCGTCGAGCCCGTAGCCGAGTGCTGTGAGCGCGATGATCGACCAGACCCACGGCGGCTGGATCCCGCCCCACGAGCCGTCCGCCTCCTGGCGGTCGCGGATCCAGCGCTCGGCAATCGCCACAGCGCGTCGGCGGAGCGGAGTCGGCCGCACCGGCGGCCGCGTCCGGTTCGGGATCGCCCCGATTGCCTTCAGGTCGACGTCCGACGGCCGCACCGGGCGGAGCGACTTCGCGACCGAGAGCGCCACGAACGTCTGGCGCGCCCAACACGAGAAGCTGTAGATCGAGGCCGGCGACGAGGACGGCAGGAGGATGAGCTCGGGCGGGATCGGCACCATCCGCTGCCACGGCCACTGCCCGATCAGCGCCATGAAGCACTTCGTGAACATCCGGCTCTTCGGGATCCCGCCCTCGCGCTGGATGTACGCGAGCGCCTCGGGGCCCTGGGTCGACGCCTGCGAGCCGGCAGGCGACGTACGCCTCGATCGTCGTGGAGAGGTCGGGCGGTCCCTCGAACCAGATCGACCAGGTGCCGTCGTCGCGCATCCGCGCGAGGAGCTCGTTGGCGATCCTCCGATCGAGCTCCGGCGTGCGGAGGTCGAGGTAGTGGTGCCAGAAGAGATGCTGCGCCGTCATCGTCACGTTCGACTCCAGCTCGCCGACCCAGATCCCGTCGGGCCGCTGCAGCTCGAGCAAGCGACGCGTGCCGCGCTCGATCGCAGCGTCGAGCCTGGTCAGCTCAACCGTCGCGCTCATCCACGCCGCCGGTCGTCATGCCGTAACTTTGGCGGAAGGCATGCTCAGCATGTGCTGAGCCGCCCTGCGACCGCTTCGGACCGCGCTCTCCATCGTCGCCGGCCAGCCGGTGTCGGTCCAGGTGCCCGCGCGGACGACGTTGGGGCGGGGGGTCTCGACCCCGGGCCGCCGGACGCCGGGACGAAGCGCGATCGTCGCGTACGGCTCCCTGCTCACTCGTGACCAGAGGAGCTCCGCCTCGCCGAGCCGCTCGGTGAGCTGGGCGGCGATCCGCTCGACGAGCTCGCGCCCGCGCACCTCGAGCAGCTCGGGCACGCCGCTCGAGACGACAGTCAGGTACTGGCCCTGCTCGGGCGGGCTGCCGGTGAGCGCGCCACGGTCGAAGACCCAGTGCGCGTCCGAGCCGAGCAGCGCCGCGAGCGGCTGCTCGAGCAGCGGCCGGTCGAACCAGAGGTGGACGCTCACGATCGGCGAGTCCTCGAGCGCAGGCTCGTCCTCACCGAGCAGGCGCGCGCTCTCACGCGGCGGCACGGCGACGACGATCGCATCGGCATCGAGATCTTCGAGCGATGCGATGCGAGCGTCGGTGAGCACGCTCGCCCCGGCGGCCTCGAGCGCGACTCCGGCGGCCTCGCCGTGCATCCGGCCGAGCGGGGCCGTCGGGAGGATCAGGTCGCTGTTCGCGCGCGGGCCGAGGAGCGCGGTGCGGACGGTGAAGAGCCCGGCCTCCGCGTCGACCTCGTCGCAGCGGAGGTTGAGCGCCGGGCGCACGAACACGTCCCAGAAGCGGTCGATCGCGGCGTCCGAGGTGCCGAGCCGGCGCAGCAGCGCACCGAACGTCTCGCCCGGCTTCGCGCGCGTGTTCCGGCAGCGGGCCGTCACGAGCGGGATCCGGATGCGGTCGCGCAGCGGCAGGTGGCGGTAGCGCAGCAACGAGCCCAGCCGCGGCTCGATCGCTGCGACCGTGCCGTCCGTGTCGAGCACGGGCAGGGCTAGCCGCGTGCGCAGGTACGAGCTGCCTTCGCCGACCCGCTCGAGGAAGCGCAGGTACTCGGTGAAGCAGCCGAGCGCGATGTGCTGGCCGTTGTCGGGCGGCGGCTCCGGATCATCCTCGCGGTCGGGCAGCGTCTGGACGGCACCACCGAGTGTCGGCCGCGCCTCGTAGACGGTGACGGCATGCCCGGCGTCGACGAGGTCGAGCGCCGCGGCCAGCCCCGCCAGGCCCCCGCCGACGACCACGACCTTCACGGCAGGAGCCCTCGCGCCACGACCGCGAGCTTGCGCGGCGTCGAGAGCCTCGTCTTCTCGCCGAAGACGTCGAAGCCGTTGGCCTCGATCCGGTCGAGCGTCTCGCGGTAGAGCCCGGCGAACGTGCCGACACAGAGCGCGCTGCGGCGGTCGAGCGAGTCGAGCAGGCGCAGGCCGAGAGCCAGGTACGTCCGCGCCCGCTCTGCCTCGAACGCCATCAGCTCTCCAAACTGCGGGGTCGGAGCCAGCTCGTCGACCTCGAAGGCTGCGAGCTCGTCCTGCGGGAGATAGACGCGGCCGAGCTGCCGGTCCTCGTCGACGTCGCGGATGATGTTGATCAGCTGGAGCGCGATCCCCAGCGTCATCGCATGTTCCGTGTCGTCCGAGCCGTACACGGGAACGCAGGCGAGGCCGACTGCGCCCGCGACCTTCTCGCAGTAGCCGCGCAGCTCGGCGAAGTCGGCATACGTCGCCTGCTCGGTGTCCTGCAAGCCGCCGTCGATCAGCGCCTCGAGCGGCTCGCGCGGGATGCCGAAGCGCTCGCGGGCATCGCGCAGGGCCACGAACACCGGGTCCGCCGGGTCTTCGTTCTCCAGCGCCGCTCGAAGCGCCTCGAGCTGAGTCTGCTTCTCCTGCAGCGACAGCTCGCCGTCGGCGACGTCGTCCACCCTCCGCGCGTAGGCGTAGATCGCGGCGATCGCCTGCCGCTTCGCGCGCGGCAGCACCATGATCCCGTACGCGAAGTTCTTGGCCTCGCGGCGGGTGATGCGGCCGACCTCGGCGTACGCCTCCTGAACGCTCATCGCACGAGGACGAGCGCGGCCTCGCGTGCAAGGCGCGCGCGCGACGGGCGTGGGCGGCCGCTGAAGATGTCCCAGCCGGCCGCCTCGAGCGCGTCGAGCGCGGCGAGCCCGCCGCGGGAAAAGAGCGCAACGGCTCGGCCGAGCCGCCCGCCGATCCGCTCGCGCAGCACCTCTCCCGCGGCGAGAAGCTCCACGGCGCGCTGCGCCTCGAACCGGAGCAGTGCGCGCAGCTCCTCCGTCGGCCGGTCGAGCGGCGGGTCGCCGAAGGTGCGCCGGTCGTCCGCCGGCAGATAGATGCGCCCGAGCTCGAGATCGCGCGGCACGTCCTGGAGGAAGTTCACGAGCTGGAGACCGGTGCAGACCGAGTCGCTCGCCGCGACGAGCTCCGGGTCGTCGAGTCGCCTCAGGACGCCGAGCACGAGGCGGCCGCACGGGTCGGCCGAGTGGACGCAGTAGTACTTCAAGTCCTCCCACGTCCGGTACTCACTCACCCGCTGATCCATGCGATTCGCCTCGATCAACCGCAGGAACGGCTCACGCGGCAGCTCGAACTCCCGAATCGTCGGCTGCACGTTGTGCAGCACCGGCCACGTCGCCTCGCCGGCGAAGGCCGCTTCGACCTCCTGCTCGAGCTCGTCGAGCGCCGCCAGCCGGTCGCCCTCGTAGGCGTCGCCGAGCTCGTCGACGAGCCGCGCGTAGCAGTACAGCGCGCGAATGTGCGGGCGCAGCGGGCGCGGGAAGAGCACCGAGCCGACGGGGAAGTTCTCGCCGGCGGCGCGCGCTGCGATCTCGGCGAGCTCCACCCGGCCATTCTTGCTTGAATGGCCGCGCGGGCGGCGGCCGCCCGCGACCGAGCTGAGGGAGGAGGAGATCTTGACGGACGGCGCAGCATCGGTCTCCGGGGCGTCCGGAGGACGCGAGTCGGCGGTGACCGGAGTCGACCGTCGCGACGGCGCAGTCGTCCTCTCGCTCGCCGGCGAGCTCGACCTCTACAACGCCGAGGAGGTTCGCGCTGCGCTGCTCGACGCGTGTGCCGGCGAGCCGCCGGTGCTCGTCGTCGACCTCGAAGAGGTCCGGTTCATCGACTCGACGGCACTCGGCGTGCTGATCGAGGCGCGCTCGCGAATGGCCGACCGCAGTGGCTTCCGTCTCGCCGCACCCGGCCTCGAAACTCGCCGCGCGCTCGAGGTCTCCGGCCTCGACCGCCACTTCCTCGTCCACGACACGGTCGCGGAGGCGCTCGAAGCGGCTCCCTGATCCGTGCGCGAACCTTTGCTCCCACCCGCGTCGCTCGCGCGCTATGCGGACGCAATCGTGCGAGCCTCGCTCGGCATCGAGAAAGGCGACACCCTGGTCGTGGACGGCCAGCCGGAGCACCGGGAGCTGCTCGTCGCCATAGCAGAGTCCGCGTACCGCGCGGGTGCGCGTTTTGTCGACGTGGTCACCGGGGACCCCCTCGTCATGCGGGCGCGGTTGAGGCACGGCAGCGACGACGCGATCGGCGCCATGTCGCCGTGGGCTCTCCGGCGATTCCGGGAAGTCGCGCGCCCGAACGGCGCTCTCGCCCACATCGCCGGCGAAGGGGAGGCCGGCTACCTCGACGGCATCTCGCCCGCGCGGCTCGCCGCCGACTACGCGGCGCGGGCCAAGCAGTTGGGCTTCCTGCGCCGCGCACAGCTGAACATGGAGGCGCGCTGGATCATCGCGGGCTGGCCGACCGATCACTGGGCCGGCCAGGTCTATCCCGGGCTCGAGCGGTTGAAGGCGAAACGCCGCCTGGCTCGCGACCTCGTCCGCTTCTGCCGACTCGAGAACGAGGACGGGAAAGGGACAAGCGGCTGGACCAAGCACGTGCGCACGCTCAGCCGCCGCTCGGCGCGCTTGACGAAGCTCGGCCTGACCCGGCTCGAGCTGCGCGGCCCCGGGACCGAGCTCGACATCGGCTTCGTCGAGGGCACACGCTGGCTCGGCGGCTTCGAGACGCTCGCCGACGGCCGGACGCTCGCATCGAACATGCCCACGGAGGAGGTCTTCACGAGCCCGGACCCGCGCCAGACGACCGGGACCTTCACGTGCACGTTCCCCCTCTCTTTCCGCGGCCGGCTGATCCACGGGCTCCGCGGCGAGTTCGCAAACGGGCGGCTCGTCCGGCTCGAGGCCGACTCGGACGACGATCGCGACTTCGTCGCAGAGTTCATCGACACCGACCGGGCGGGACGGCGGCTCGGCGAAGTCGCGCTGGTCGACGCCTCGTCGCGCATCGGCCAGAGTGGGCGCACCTACTACAACACGCTCCTCGACGAGAACGCCGCGGCACACATCGCCTTCGGCAGCGGATTCGGCGGCACTCGCGCCGAGATCCCGCCGCGCGGGCTCAACCGCTCGACGATCCACCTCGACGTCATGATCGGCGGCCCCGATCTCGAGGCGACCGGGTTCAACGCGCGCGGCCGCCGTATTCCGCTGATCCGTGAAGGGACCTGGCAACTCTGAGAGGGAAGGCAGCAGTAATCGCGATCCTCGCCGCCACTCTCGCCGCGGCGGTGGCCGGCTGCGGCGGAGGCTCGCAGCGGCCGACGACGACACACGCGGCACCGGGGCCTCCGAAGTGCACTTTGTCGGCGAAGCAGAGCCGCGTGATCGTGCAGGCGAAGCGGATGATCGTCCAGATGCACCGCCTCGAGGCGCCGCTGAAGACGGTGCACGAGGTTGGGCCGCCCGCTCTGGAGCACGAGCTGAACCGCTTCCTGCTTGCGATCGGCGTGCTGCCTCCGGACGAGCGGGCGCTCCTCATCCGCAGGGCAAAGAGTGCGTCGGCGCTCTGCCGGGACTGCTTCGACGCGCTCGAGTCCTTGGAGCCGGCCGTGGCGACCCGCACGGGCGGGAAGCCGTGTAAGCCCGGGTTCTAGCTCGCCCTAGCCGTCCACGAACAACCCGTTCAGGGGACCCCACAACCCCTCGCTACGGCGGGAGACGTGCGGCAGCAGCGTCAGCTTCCCGTCCGCCCAGCCGTCGCGCCTGCGCTGCTCGAGCCGCCGCTGGGCGAGCGGCTTCCACAGCTCGTCGAACACGCGCGCGGGGTCGCCGTCGACCTGCCCGCGCGGCCGCTCGAGGTGCTCCTCCCACAGCCTGAGCCGCACCTCCCGCGCAAGCGCCGGGTCGCGGACGACGATGTTCGCCTCGGTGTCGTTGAAGAGCGAGTGCTCGTTGAGGTTGGCCGAGCCGACCGTGAGCCACGCGTCGTCGACGACTGCCGCCTTCGAGTGGACGTAGACCGGGTTGCCGCCCGGCCCCGGCTGGTACAGCGTGCAGGCGAGGAACCGCGTCGTGTCGTCGCCGGACTCCTGGTCGGCATCGATCAGGATCCCGATCTGCCCGCGGCTGTCGTCGGCACCGTTGTTCGGCCGCGCCGGGAGGAGCACGATCACACGGAAGTCGTCACCAGGCGGCCGGCGGAGCTTCTCGGCGAGCACGGAGGCGACCTCCGGCGACCAGAGGAACTGACTCTCGAGGTACACGAACCTTTCGGCCGCACGCAGCGCGCGCAGGTAGCTCTCGAGGATCGACCACTCGCCGTCGCACCAGGGCTCATAGAGCCCGGCCGGCACCGTCCGCACGAATTGCGCCTCGACCCCTCCGTCCACCGCGGCCGGCGCGCCAGGCTCCGGTAGCCCGTCTCCGGCGACCCTGTGCCAGCGTGCGCGGAAGTGCCGCGCGACGTCGGTGACCACGGGCCCTTCGAGTCGCACGGCGGTGTCGTGCCAACCGAGCCCGTCGCGCGGCGGGTGCTCGTTCCAGTCGAGCCGGTTCCCCGACAGAGCGGTCAGGTCGATCCCGCCGACGAACGCCGTCTCGTCGTCGACGACGACGAGCTTCTCGTGGTGGCAGTGGAACGGCCGCTCGTGCGAGTCGAGCGCCATCGAGATGCGCGTGCCGCCGGCGAGCTCATGACACGCCTGCCGCACCTCCCCGCGGTCCGGGTGGAACAGCGGGAGCGGCGCGCCCGCCCAGGCGAGGACTCGCACGTCGACTCGCTCCGCCGCCTCGGCCAGGAGCTCGCGCAGCGTCGGCCCGTCCTCCTCGAGCCGGAACGAGGCGTCGAAGTGCCAGCCGGCGAGGTGGACGTGCGAGCGCGCCGAGCGGATCGCGTCCGCGATGCGCGGCAGAGCCTCGGCGCCGTCGAGGAACGGCTCTACGCGGCAGCCCGAGCGAGGCGCGAACGATGCCGTGCCCGCCCAGCCGCCGTCGGGCGGCGGATCCATCGCCTCCGCGCTGCCGCGGCGCCTCAGGCGCCGGGCGTGGTGGGCGCGGACGATCCGCTCGATCGTCTCCCCGACGAGATCGTCGAGGCGGTTGAGGGGATATGGGGCCACGACGCGCTCATGCCCGCGCCGTGCAGGAATGTCACCCGGTCGGCGAGACGTACGTGCTGTACGTGCCGTCGCCGGTGATGTACGTGCCGCCGTTGTAGTCCGGCGTCGGGAAGCTCTTGACCGGCAGGTTCCCGACGGCCCCCTCCATGTACTTGCGCCAGATCTCGGCGGGCAGCGTGCCGCCGAAGACCTCTCCGACGCCCTCGACGTTGAGCAGCGGGATCTCGCCCTTCGGGTACCCGACCCAGACGCAGGTGGCGAGCTGGGGCACGTAACCGCAGAACCAGGCGTCCTGGAAGTTCTCGGCGGTCCCGGTCTTACCGGCAACCGGGCGAGAACCGAGCGCGGCCGCCGTTCCGGTGCCGCCCGTAACAACGCCCTGCAAGGCGCCGGTGACCTGAGCGGCCACGTTCGCGGTGATGACACGCCGACCCGTCGACTTCAGCGGGATCAGCTTCCCGTTCCGCCCGCGAATGCTCTCGAACGCCTGCGGGTCGTGCTGGATGCCGCCGGAGGCCAAGGTCGCGTAGACGTCGGTCAACTCGAGCGGCGTGAACCCGACCGAGCCGAGCGTGATCGCGCACGCCTGCCGGAAGTACTGGCCGCGAATCTTCTCCGTGATCCCGAGGTTGCGCGCCATGTACTGCACGTTCCTCACGCCGATCCTCGCGATGAGCTGCGCGAAGATCGTGTTGACGGACTGCGCCGTCGCGGAGAGGAGGTTCATCGTGCCCGCCGCCTCGTCGGCGGAGTTGTGGACCTCCCAGTACCCGCTCCCCTGCCTGCACTCCGGCGTGGTGATGCTGAGCGCGGGCGGCCCGTAGAAGGTCGAGTAGACGGAGTCGCCCTCGCTCAACGCGGTCGCGAGGGTGATCGGCTTGAAGGCGCTTCCCGTCGACCGGTGAGCCTGGGTCGCGAGGTTGAACTGCATCCTCCGGCCGCTCGGGAGGTAGTCGACCATCGCCTTCACGGCGCCTGTCTGCGGGTCGATCGAGACGATCGCCGCGGCCGGATCGGTCGGGGTGTGCAGGACCGAGCTGACGGCATGGGTCGCCAGGCCCTGCAGCCGTAGGTCAAGCGTCGTGTGGACATGGAGGCCGCCGAGCTCCACCTGCCGCTGGCCGTGCTTGCCGAGGCGGTCGGGGAGCTGCTGCGTCGCCCAGCCGAAGAAGTTCGGCTGGAGCTGTCGCGTGTAGAGGTGGCCGGGCCTGAGCTGGAGCTTCTTCCGAGTCGCGCTGCGCAGCTTGGACGCGGTGATGTAGCCGTTCTTGAACATCGCATGCAGCACCTGGTTCCGCCGGACCCGCGCCGCGTGCGGGTTGGTGAGCGGGTCGAACACCGTCGGCGCCTGCGGCAGGCCGGCGAGCACCGCCGCCTGGACGAGGGTCAGCCTCGACGCGGGCTTGGAGAAGTACGTCCGTGAGGCCGCCTGAGCGCCGTAGGCGTGATGCCCGTAGAAGACCTCGTTCAGATAATCCGCGAGGATCTGCTTGCGCGTCTTCTGCTCGAAGACCTTCGTGGCGAGACAGGCCTCCTTGACCTTGCGCGACAGAGTCCGCTGGTTGTTCCCGATGTAGAGGTTCCGGACCAGCTCCTGGGTGATCGTCGAGCCGCCCTGCACGATGTGGCCCTTCGTGACGTCCTGGTAGAACGCGCGGGCGATGCCCTGATAGTCGAGGGCGCCGTGCTGCCAGAAGCGGGCGTCCTCGATCGCCACCGTGGCCTGCGGCAGGGACGGCGAGATCTGCGAAAGCGGCAGCAGCTGGCGATTCGTCGCCGACGGGACGACTCCGAGCTTCTGCCCGTTGTCGGTGTAGAGGAACGAGTTCTCCGCGAGCGCAAGCTGATGAAGATCAGACAGGTTGCACTGCGAGAGCAGGATCTGCTGGCCGGTGAAGGCGACGGTGGCGAGCCCGAGCGCGATGAGGGAGGCCAGGAGAAGGGCCCCGAACAGCAGGATGCTGCGGCGTTTCCGGTTACGCCGGCGCAGCCGGCCGTGCCGAGCGAAGAGCATCCGTTCGAACTCGATGTCCGAGCGCGACGGCTGTCGGCGCTGCGGCCCTCTCCCGTTACGACCCTGGTTCTCTGCCACGACTCGCACATTGTGCTGCAAACGCCGGTCCGAGAAACCGATCCAGCCGTGCCCATGCGTTTGCGCCTCGACGGCGCGCGCACGAGGGTGCGGTCTTTCGCGCCCCCGGTACCTCGGTTACCGCTCGAGACTAGAACCCGGTACAGGGGTTCGACGTCGCAGTCGTGGCGTTCACGACCTGTCCGGCCGGGCCGGCGATGTACGCCCAGTGGCCCGTGTCGACAGCGGAGATGCAGAACTGCTGACTGTCGATGTGGCTGGGGATGGCGGTCACAATGCCGGGGGAGCCGCTGCTGGAGATGATCAGCCCCGAGTCGTACGTGTTGTGCAGGGCGGTGGCGGTCAGGCCCGTGTAGCTGCCGACGTCCGAGTAGAACGCCTCGGCGTCGGGAACCGCCGCGCGGACGTCCGACATCGCCGCCGTCTCCTGCGCCTTCTTCTCGATCCCGAGATACGACGGGATGGCGATCGAAAGCAAGATGCTGATGATGAGCAGCACGACGAGGAGCTCGATCAGGGTGAAGCCCTCGTCGCGAGCGAGACGCTGCCGCAGACTGTGCATGTGTGCGAGTCCTTTCCTGGGGAAGTTTGTGGCAGCGTCTGGATCGGCCTCGTGAGTAGGAAACCGGGATGAGTCGAGCTGGAAGCGGGTGGTGACCGGAAAACCGCTGCTAAACGGGCGTTTTGTAGCGGTAACCGAAGCCGCGAACGGTCTCGATTGGGGTACTCCCTGGTGCGGCCGGGTCGAGCTTCCGCCGCAGATATCCGACATAGAGCTTCACCTCGTCACGGGAGGTGGCCGTCGCGTCGCCCCAGACGAGCTCGCGGAGCTGTTCGTTGCTCAGCACCTGATTCGGGTGCCGGACGAACGCGGATAGCAACCGGTATTCGAGACGGGTCAGGGCGACCTCCCGGTCGTCGTAGCGCACCGCGCGCTGCGCGAAGGAGATGCTGAGCCGTGCGTCGGCGTAGGTGTCCTGCGCGCCGCGGCTGCGGGGACGGCGCAGGAGCGCGTCGACTCGCGCCACGAGCTCCTGGCGTCCGAACGGCTTGACCACGTAGTCGTCCGCTCCGCCCTTGAGGCCGCGGACGCGTTCGAGCTCCCCGTCTCGCGCGGTCAGCATCAGGACAGGGACATCCGACACTTCCCGGATCCGCTCGAGCGTTGCCCAGCCGTCGAGGCCCGGCATCGCGACGTCGAGGATCACCAGGTCCGGCGAGCCCGCGTAGAGCTCGCGCAGGCCCTCGCGCCCGTCCGACGCGTCGGAGACGTCGTGTCCGGCCCGTTCGAGCAGCGTGCGCACCAGCCCACGAATGTCGTCGTCGTCGTCGACGACGAGAATCTGGGAACCCGCCATCGCGTCTCTTTCCACCGAACGGTCCAGGACTCCTGCGCTTTGGCCGATCTACAGCGGGAGATGACCGCGTCGACCGCCGAGTTCGTAACCCGCTTGGGCCGCCCGCGCGCCGACGCGACAACGAAGACCCGGCCGCCGGAGCACGCGGTCGAGTTCACGCTGATCGCGGTCGTCACGGCGTATGGGCTGCTGTTCCTGCCCACGGGCATCCGGCTCGAATACGGCGACGTCTGCGTTGCGGCGGGGCTCAGTGCCGCCCTGCTCGGACTGACCCTGCTCTGGCCGGTCTTTCCGCGGCTCGCGACTCTCGGGATCCCAATCGGGTACATCCTGCTCGCCGCGTTCCTCCGGGAGGCCGCGGGCGGATCGGCATCGGGATTCGGTGGGCTCTTCCTGCTGCCCGTCCTCTGGCTCGCTGTCACCGCGGGGCGTCGCGAGCTCGCGACGATCCTGGTCGCGATGGCAGCGGCCCAGGCCCTTCCGCTCGCGTTCGCAGGCGGCCCCGGCTATCCGGGCTCGGGCTGGCGCGGCGCGTTCGTCCTGACGACCGTCGCCACCGTCACCGGACTGATGGTCCAGCGCCTCAGCCAGGACTCCCGCCGGCGCACCGCGCTCCTGCAGGAGCAGACGGACTCGCTCACCCGCGCCTCCGGCCAGCTGGCCGCCCAGAACGAACGCCTCCTCGAGCTCGACCGCCTCAAGGACGAGTTCGTCGCGACCGCGTCGCACGAGCTGCGGACTCCGCTCACGTCGCTCAGCGGCTACCTCGAGATGTCGCTCGACCCGGCCGACGGCCCGCTCTCGCCGACCCGCGAGAGCCACCTCCGAATTGTCCAGCGGAACGCCGACCGGCTCGCCGCTCTCGTCGACCAGCTCCTCTTCCTCGCCCGCGCCGACTCGCATCCGCTCGAGCTCGACCGGCAGCCCGTCGACCTCGCCGACATCCTGAACGAGGCCGCCGAGACGGCCCGCCCGGCGGCCGCCGCGAAGAACATCTCCCTGGTCATCGCGGGAGACGCGCCGCAAGGAGTGCTCGCCGATCGGCCGCAGCTCATCAGGATCGTCGACAACCTCGTCGCCAACGCGGTCAAGTTCACACCGGACGGCGGCAGCGTGCGCCTCGCGACGCGCTGCGAAGGCGACGCTGCCGTCGTCGAGGTGACGGACACCGGTCTCGGCATCCCTCGTGCCGAGCAGCCGGACCTCTTCAACCGGTTCTTCCGCGGGACGAATGCGATCGAGAAGGCGATCCCCGGCAGCGGCCTCGGCCTGGCGATCTCACAGGTCATCGCAGAGGCGCACGGCGGCACGATTCAGCTCGAGAGCACAGCCGGCGCCGGATCGACCTTTCGCCTCGTGCTCCCGCTCGCCGCTCCGGCGAGCTAGGAAGCCGACGGGGAGACTCGAACTCCCGACCCCATCATTACGAGGGCTGATCGACTGTCGTCCGAGGACGGGCGTAGTCGCACGAAGCCGCACGGCTCCGAGGGATTCAAGCGGCGGCGATGGCGGCCGAAGACCCCAAATGACAGAGGCGTAGACCCCGCGTAGACCCCTGAGTCACCTGACCGGGAAGAAAATCGTCATCGCCAAATCGTGTCCGGATCGCTGGACCTAACCGGACAGCCCTCAAACCCTCCCGAACCTCTGGCCCACCTCCTCTCCATTCTCTCACGACCAGCCACGAGGCCCAAGAAGCTCTCCGTCAAGCTGGGCGGCCGCAGGTCCGACAGGCTGGTCCAAAGCGCTGTGTCTCTCTGAGCAGCTAGAGGCAGGCAGCGCTTCGCTGCCGAACTAGACCGAGGTCCGGTCACGCCTGCAGGCTCGGAGGCTCGCCTCAGGGAAATCCGAATCCGTAGCCGACTGGCGGAGCGACCCCTACGCCCGAGTGCCGCCAATCGACATCTCCGCGACCTGAGGTAGACTGAACTACGAGGCTGCCTGATTCAGGATCGATCGTGCGGCGTTCTGCAGGGTCGATTGGTCAGCGGTGCCTATGACGGCGATCATCGTTCCGTGGCTGACGAACTCGACGGAGTTCCAGGTCGAGCCGTCCGGACGACTGGAGGTGTCAGTCAATGTTGGGACACCGTCCAGGTAGACCACCTGCGCACTCGGAGTGCTGTGCACGTAGCTCTCGTAGTTTGCAAGTGGATCTTGGTAGGGGACCGGCCTCGTATAACGGACATCGAAGCCTTGTGAGGGAAACGTCACGGCAACGCTCTCACCCACCGGCGAATGAGCAGCACGCGATGACCAGACCGCCCCAACGCCAGGAGCTTGCGCCGAGTCCGGAAGTGTCAGCGACGCCCCAAGCACATTCGCCGCCCGCCCCAACGACACCTGGCTCGAACCCGCCGGCAACGGACGAGCCACCGTCGGCAAGGAGCTGACGCCGAGGGCGCTCGACCCGAGTTGGTTGGCCGGTGTTCTACCGTCGGTCAGGGAGACGGCAGCGATCACGGCAGCTGTGCAGGCTAGAGCGATGGCCGCGTAGTACTTCACTCGCTTGCTCGAGTGAGGCCAACGCCCCACTCCCGGATGGGAGCGCTCTTGGCCCGTCGCGTAAAGGTAGGCATGCGTCTTCGCTTTCTCGTCGAGCGGTGGGAGCTCACTCGCGAACTCCCGTACTAGCTGGATCTCGTCGCTCTTCATCAGTTTTCCTCTCTGGTCGCGGAAAGATCGTCCAACTCGAATTGCCCGCTGGTGGAGAGTCGGTTCCGGATCGCTATCCGAGCACGGTGCAACCGCGACTTGACAGTGCCGATCGGCACTGAGAGAGCCTGCGCGATGTCGGCATCTGTCAGGTCAGCCCACGCGTGCAGGAGGAGAACGTCGCGCTCAACCGGCCGAAGCTCCGCAAGCGCGGCAGCGAGAGTCTGTTTCCTAGCATGCGCGTCTAGGCGCTCAACGCTCAATTCGTCGTCCTGTGGGATGAGTGGGTCGACGCCGGAGCGGGCAAAGGCGCGCAGCATTCGCCGTTCCTTGCGCCAGTGGTGCCGAAGTAGATTGGCGCTGATCCCATAGAGCCAGGGCCGAACCGGCCGCGAGGGATCGAGATCGGCCCAGCGTCGATAGGCGATCGCGAACGTCTCGGCCGCCAGGTCGTCCGCCACGGAACTCCTTAGTCGCCGGTACAGATACCCCCGTAGAGGCTCATACTCAGCCTCGAATACCTGGTCGAAAGAAGCCCCCACAGTCCTCAGTTTCCCGCAGTTGCCGAGAACGTTCCCGGCCGGAACGGCCCCAGTCGTCCGACTACGGTGAACTGAGGATCGATTGTGCGGCGTTTTGCAGGGTCGATTGGTCAGCGGTGCCCATGACGGCGATCATCGTTCCGTGGCTGACGAACTCCACGGAGTTCCAGGTCGAGCCGTCCGGACGACTCGAGGTGTCAGTCAAGGTTGGGACACCGTCTAGGTAGACCACCTGCGCACTCGGAGTGCTGTGCACGTAGCTCTCGTAGTTTGCAAGCGGATCTTCGTAGGGGACCGGCCTCGTATAACGGACATCGAAGCCTTGTGAGGGAAACGTCACGGCAACGCTCTGACCCACCGGCGAATGGGCAGCACGCGATGACCAGACCGCCCCAACGCCAGAGGCTTGCGCCGAGTTCGGAACTGTCAGCGACGCCCCAAGCACATTCGCCGCCCGCCCCAACGACACCTGGCTCGAACCCGCCGGCAACGGACGAGCCACCGTCGGCAACGAGGCTGGACCGAGCGAGAGGGAAGGCGTGAGCGACCCGCGAGTCGGCTGACCGGCGACGGTTCGGACCACGGAGAAGGTGGCTGCAGCTACGACGACGAGGCCGGCGATTGCGATGACCGCTCGCGCCCGCCCCGTTCGCGCCCACATGCCAGGCGACATCTCTCTCATGGGCAGACCGACCCGTTCTGCGTCACTGCAATGCCGAGTGGGATGTTGTTATGCGGCTGGGTAATTTGACTGTGCCAATCGGGATCGTTCTCGAAACCAGGATCGCCACCGCCTCCGTCGAGGCACCTTGCTGAAGCCCAGTTGGTCCATGAACCATTCAGAGGCAAATACTGGATCGTCCCGGCTCCAAGAGCACTTCCGAAGAGCGCATGATTTGACTGCTTGGCAGAAGAGTATATCGGATCCGGGGTGTAGCGCTCGCTATTGGTGATCGACATACTGAGCTTGAAATCGGACGAGACCGGGTTAGTTCCCAGCGGATTGCCGTTCTTTTTAAACGTCCAGTTGGCGTTGCCGTATTGATCCCCCACGCTGAAGTTGTCAGAACCAGCACCAATCGAGGCCCACTGTCCACAGTGAATGCCGTCGTCCCGGAGATATGTTCGGAATTCGTGCCAGGTATTGTCGCCGGTGATGGTGCCAACGTCGCAGTTCGTCCACTGGACGCCGTCCGCTATCTTGATCGACCCAGCCTCGGCCCAGCTACCTGTGCCGGTCTGATTTAGGCTGTCGTAGGAGGTAACACTTATGACCTGAAGGCAAACCGGCGTAAGACCCTCGCGATACATATCCGCCTTGGTTCCGTAGTGCGGGTTCGGCGGAGTCTGCTCGACTTGATAGTGGATTTCCTCATAGGGGACGAATTTGCAATATTGCGTCGCCGCGCTAGCCGGAAGCACCCAAAGAGCCGCGGCTCCACCGATCAAGACGCCGAGCGCGACCACAAGGGAAAGGGCTAGGAGGGTAGATCGGCGCACGGTCAACCGGCTCAGATTCCCAGCCGCATTGACGATAATCAGGCGCCGCACGTGTCTCCCCTCGTGGCTTGACGCCATTACTACTCCAAGCGGCTGCCCATTGTCAAGGTCGGCCGGACAATAGGGATTTGCCCCATTCCAGGCAGAGCGGTCTAATGGGCGCAATGGAAACGAACCAAGGCGGACTTGAACCACGGATGCCAGAACCGCTGCCGACGGGGGTCACCGCCGGCCACCGAACGGGCACCAAGATGACCACAGGCATCGCGCGAGCGATTTGCGCGCGAGCTGGCGCGGATCGACTCGTGTCGATGGCCCGCGAAACGGCAGAGCGGATCTAGGCAGTGGTGCGCTGCGGTCACTGGCACTGGAAGCGAGAAGCAGATGGACGGACTCCGTGAACGCCTTGACATAGAAGCTCATCCTGATGCTCGCGTTGCCTCGCGAGACAGGCCGCACTTCAAAGTGCATCTGTGTCTCGCTGGCTACTGCGGCTGATAGCGCGTCCCATGGAGCCGACGTCCAGCCCGCTGAGAGCCATGAGCGGATCGGAGTCGCGGCGTGCAGAGTGAGCTCGGGCTCGTGAGCCTGCGAAGGTGATCGGCTACCGTCTCTGCATGGTTGACGAGCGCCTCCACATTGAGCGCGCGCTGCCGGGAAGCGAGCTCGTGGAGCAGGGACTCGCCGATCTCGAGGCAGGCGAGGTGACGATCGAATCGCTGCTCGTCTCAATCGGCGCACCCAGGCTTCGTCGGCTCGGATTCGACGTGCCCCCCACGTTCGAGGACGCCGAGGAGCGCCTCTACCTCCTGCTGGCGCGGGACGATCCCGACGCCGCCCACGGCCGGCACCACGCGCTGGTCCGTCGGCTGGTCAGCTTCGAACGGGCAGCCGAATCCGCGAGCTAGCGGACACCGAGCGGATCAAGCGCCTGTTGGCCGCGCTCGACGAGGCCGCCGAGCAAACGGGGCGCTGTTATCTGACTGGCGGCGCCACCGCCGTGCTTCTCGGCTGGCGTGGGACGACGATCGACGTCGACCTGAAGCTCGTCCCCGAACAGGACGCCGTGCTCCGCGCCATCCCCGGCCTCAAGGACGAACTGCAAGTTAACGTCGAGCTCGCCGCCCCGGGCGATTTCATCCCCTTGCCGGCCGGCTGGGAAGAGCGCAGCCTGCTTGCCGAGCAAGGAGAACGGCTCGCCTTCTACCACTTCGATCCCTACGCGCAGGCGCTCGCCAAGCTCGAGCGCGATCACGCTCGCGACCGGGACGACGTCCGCGCCCTCATTCGCTCAGGCCTCGTCGACCCGGAGCGGCTAAGCCGCTACTTCGAAGAGATCGAGCCGCAGCTTTACCGCTTCCCCGCCATCGACCCGCCCGCCTTTCGCGAGCGCGTCGAGCGGGCGCGGACAATCGAGCCGGATCTCGGGCAGGGGCCCGAGCTCTAGACCCACGCGACACTCAATGTCAGCGCTTCTCGCCGGGCGCGGTGACCGTTTGAGAGACGTCCCGCGCTCGTGAGCGCGGTCAGCCACTCTTCGAGAGCGTCAGGAACGAGCTCGCGCGCCTCGTCGATCGTCGGTGCGCAGGTGATCACGCCGGGTAGCTCCTCGATCGTTGCGCGAACCCAGCCCTGCTCGTCCGGTTCGAACGCGACGTGCAGGTTCACGCCCGCACCGTACATCGCCACCTGAGCGGCTCAGAGGTCGATGTCAAAGCCGCGCTCGGGGACGAGCTCCCGCTCGAGCTCCATCATCCGGCGGAGCCTCACGAGGCGGTCGGCGTCGACCTCGCGCTCGCTCGCCTCGAGCATTCGCACGCAATCGACGACGGAGGCGACTTGGGGTCGGAGCCCGCGGCCGAGGTTCTCGCGGTCGGCGCGGCGGCGCAGGTCGTCGTACCCGCGCGTCCCCCACGGCGCCGGCACGATCCTGAACTCGCCGGCGCGCGTCGAGGCGGTTACCGGCTCGACCGAGGCAAGCTGGTCGGCATTCACCGGTGCCTCGAGCTGCTCGAGTACGCGGGCGAGCCGGCGCAGGTTCTCTTCGCGAAGCGAGGGGACGACGTCGAGCCCGCGCGTGGTCTCGCCGCTCCCGTTGACGACGCGGGCGAAGCCGCCGACGACGACGTAGCTCACTCGCTCGCGGTCGAGCGCCGCCAGGAGCGCGTAGGGATCGAACGGCGGCTGCGTTGTCACTCATCCCCCTCGAGACGCTCCAGGAGCGCCTGCACGCGCTGTTGCGGGGCCTCGAGCAGGCTCGTCTCCAGCTCGGCGTCGAGCGCCGGCGTCTCTTCGCGCTCGCCGATCTCGATCCGGAGTTCGAAGCCGCAGGCCGCGACGACCGCGCGGAGGTTGTCGAAGCTCGGCTCCTGGCCGCCGACCTCCCAGCGGGCGACCTGAGCGCGCTCGCGGCCGAGCCGCGCCGCCAGCTCGCTCTGCGTCAGGCTCGCCCGCAGGCGGGCCTCCCGGATGATTTGCGCGGCCGTCATTGCCGCCCGAGTCTACCTCCGTGTTGACTCGGCATCGCGCTACTGATAAGTTACGCACCTATGTCGGTACCGGAGCAGCAGCTCTCGCTCCCGCTCTTCGACTCGCCGCCGGTCGAGCCTCTCCCGAAGCCTGCAGCCGCCCCCGAGGACGCACAGCCCGGGCAGGTCGAGCCGGCGACCGTCGACGAGTTGCAGGTCGCGCCCGGTTTGTTGACGACGAGCGAGACGGCCGCGCTGCTGCACGTCCACCCGCGGACGGTTCAGCGCCTGGTGGAGCGCGGCCAGCTCGAGGCGATCCATCTCGGCTCGGCGGTCCGCTTCGATCCAGGCGACGTCGCCGCGCTGACGGAGCGGGAGAAGCAGAGGGCGGCAGCAGCCCCGACCGTGCTCGCCGACCGCGTCCGCGCCTCGCGCGGCGCGCGCGTCTCGTTCGCCGAGCGCCTACGCTCACGCCAGCATGAGCATCGAGCGGCTCAGGCGTAAGGACGGCAAGAGCGTCTATGTCGTCCGCTGGTACGAGAGCGGACGCGGCAGTAGACGCCGGAAACGCACCTTCGATCGGCGCCGCGATGCCGACCTCTTCGAGGCGTCGCTCCGGCGGGCGCGCCAGCTCGGGCAGCTCTCGTCCGAGGTGATCGGCTCCAACGCGACGCTCGAGGAGTTCCTCGTCGAGTGGTGGGATACCTACGCCGTCACGCACCTGCGCCCGAACACCCTGGCCGGCTACACGACGCTGCTCGACCGCTGGATCGTCCCCTACCTCGGCCGCAAGCGCCTGCGCGAGGTCACCCGCGAGACGATCGACGGCTACTGCGCCCAGTTGCGGCTCGACGGCGCGGGCGTCCCGACCGTCAACCGCGCGCTCGGCTTGCTCCAGGGCGTCTTCCACCGCGCCGTCGAGTGGCGCCGTCTCGCCTGGAACCCCGTCGTCGGCACGAGGCGACTCAGCCACAGCCGCGCCACGACGATCGACGCGCGGACGCCGGAGGTCGTGGAGGCGATCCGCAGGCAGCTCGACCAGCAGAACGCGGCGCTTGTCAGCGTGCTCGCCTACGAGGGTCTGCGACCTGGCGAGGCCTACACGCTCACCTGGGGAGACGTCCTCGACGACCGCAGCCGCGCCCGCAAGCGCCTCATGGTCCGCACCGCGCTCTCTGACGGCGAGGTGACGACGCCGAAGTCGGCGCGAGCTCGCGAGCCCGAGCTCTTCACGCCGGTCGCGCGCGAGCTCGCCGCCCTCCACCTCGCCCAGGGGCGCCCGCCTTCGGACGCGCTCGTCTTCCCTGACGCCGCCGGCAGCCACCTGCGACGGCAGAACTGGCGGCGGCGCGTCTGGATCCCCGCGCTCGAGCGCGCCGGCGTCTCCTACTTCCGCAGCTACGACCTCCGCCACACCTGCGCGACCCTGCTCCTCTACGAGGGACGCACGCTCAACGAGGTCGCCGAGCACCTCGGCCACTCGGACCCGGGCTTCACCGCCCGCACCTACGCGCACGTCATGCGCGACGGCTCACGCCGCCGCCGCGTCCCGATCGCACAGGCGATCCGGACGGCACGAACCGCCGCCGCGCGTAGACCCCGCGTAGACCCCTCGACAGAAAAACGGCCCTCCGAAGAGAGCCGCTCCGACAAGAAATCCCTGCAAATCCGGAGAGCCGACGGGGAGACTCGAACTCCCGACCCCATCATTACGAGTGATGTGCTCTACCAACTGAGCTACGTCGGCGGGGGCCTGCAGTCTAGCCCGGGCGGATTCGGTCGCCGGCGCCTCAGCCGGCGCTGAGCAGGCCGCTCCGCTCGCGGTCGACGGCGCCGGGGTCGACGCGGCTGACGAGCCGGACGTCGAGGCGGTAGCTGCCTGCGGGAAGCTTCCGCTTCGGCAGGATGATCGTCCTCGGCACATCGCCCCCGTTCAGGCTCCCGCGCCGAGCGATGAGCGGCCGCCCGTTGGCCCGGTCAAGCGCGACGAGATAGAGGCAGTCGCGGCTGCACCCGAGGACGACCGACGCCGCGGCTGATCGGGAGAGCTGCCCCGGGAACGTCAGGGTGGTCGGCGTGACGCGAGCCGCAAGGCCGGGACAGACGACGGCTCCGCGCCCGACGGTTCCGATGGCCTGCTCGACGGCGCGCGCCGACGGCTTGGCGTCGCCACTCGCGTAGTAGAGCCCAGTTGGCGGCTTCGGAGCCGTGTGGTCGTCCACGAGCCGGTCGAGAAGCAGCCCGCTCACGTCCGGCAGGCACGAGGCCCCCTGGATCGCCGCGGCATAGGTCGAGGCCTGCGTCGCCGGGTCGACGGCACCCTCCTGCGGGGGCGCCCCACCCGGGTACGAGTCCTGCTCCGACGAAGGCACGGTCGTGGGCGTGGGGACGGCGTCGAGCAGGACCGGCGGCGCCTTGCCGAGCCCCTTGGCGAGCGTGGACTCCAGGCTGCCGAGATCGCCCACCGCCCAGGCTCCGGCACCGGGAACGGGGGCCGGTAGGAACGAGACGAGGCCCGGGCTGAGCACCATCCTGTGCGAGTTGGCGCGCGAGCGCGAGTGCGGTGGACTGCGGCTTCGGCGTCGAGCCGTCGAGAAACGGCCCGACCGCGACATCGGTCCTCACCGACCTGACGGCGGCTCCCACCGCGGCCAGGGCGTTGGCATAGCGTGTCGCGAGCTCGCGAGACGGCGCGGGCGTGAGGACGAGGTCGCGCAGCGCCGGGGTCTGCTGCGCGAGCGAAGCCGCATAGTCGGCCAGCGCCGTACGGCCGGCATCGTCGGTCGGGAGCTGCCCGGCGTCGAGTTCGAGCGCGAGCTCCACACCGGACGGAAGGCCCTGCAGCGACTGGGCGACCGCAGGATCCGGCGCCGTCTGGCCCGGCTGCCAGGCGACGGTCATGCGGACGAGGCCCAAGCCGAGCGAGCCCGCGAGGGTCGCCTGGCCGGAGTCGTCGATCCCGACACCCGTGGCGAGCGGCGACGTGCCGGTGGGGCCGCCTGCTCCCGAGGGCCGCGGCGCGCCTGCCAACGACCGTCCGGACGCGGGGACGTGGACGATCGGGAGCGCCGTGAACGAGGCACGGTTGCCCGCCCAGTCGACGGCGGTCACGTGAATCGCGTAGAACCCGGCGCGCTTCGGCTCGTGCCAGCGAAGCGTGTGCCAGCCGGCGTGGAGGCCGAGCCGCACCGTGCGCCCAGCCGACGTCGATGCGCTGACCGAAGCCGGCTTGGAGAGCCAGAAGCGAAGCGTCCCGCCGGAGGCGCTCGCGAGCTTGAAGGCGGGAGGCTGTCGCAGGTACGCCGCAAAGTGAGCGGCCGCAACGGCAAACCGGGCGTCGTCCGGAGCGAGCCTGTGCAGGAGCTGGACGATGAACTTCTGGTACGAGAGCGGAGTGGGGCCGCCGCCGAGCGAGTAATACGTCCAGTAGCCGGTGTCGAACCGGGACACGCTCGCGGCGGCCGCCTGCTCCATCTGCGAGGCGAGCGTCGCGGCCGCAGAATCGTCCGACGCCTTCGCATACGTCTCGAGCGAGAGCACCGACTGCAGCTGCGCGTTCAGCACCGCCATCGAGCTGAAGGAGTAGAGCCGGATCCAAGGCCCGCCCGCGACCTTCGTCGTCAGCCGTGGGATGGTGGCGAACGCCAGGTCGGCGTCGTGCGAGAACGTCGTGGACTCGTCGGTCACGAGCGCTGCGGCACGGGAGAAGGCCTGCGCGGCGACGGCCTGGGCCATGCCCGACACCCACGGCGCCCGGCCGCCCCCGTACGGGAAGTAGTACTCCCAGGCGACCCCGCCGCTGCGGGGCACCGCGCGAGCGATCAGCGCTGTCGCCAGCCGCTCGGTCCCGGCGACGTCCTTGGCAGTCGCATGAGCGTTGAGCGCGGAGAAATTGGCGAGCGGATGGAACTCGAAGCAGCGGCCGGCGAAGTAGCGGTAGACGATCCCGTCCGCATCGGTGATGTCGGTCCCGCCCCGCGGTAGCCCGTGGCGCGCGAAGTAGTCGTCGTTCGCCTGCAGCTGGCCGAACACCGCCTCCGCACGTGGAGCCGTCAAGCGCTTGCCCAGAGCTGCCGCCTGCCCGAGCGCGACCTCCACGCGCGCCCCGCGCGCCAACGGCAGTACTCGGACGAGGTGCACCGACCGGGCGATCACGCCTCGGTCCGACCTGGCCTCAGCCCCGGTCAACCGACCAGCGGCGAGCGCCCGTTTCACGGCCGTCAGCGCGGCGCGCTGGCCGGGAACGGGCCGCGGACCGGAACGATGGGCTGCGGCAGCGCCCGCCACCACCAACACGGCGCCGACCGCGAGAGACAGCCCAGTGAGACCCCTCACACTCACCACACGAACTGATTCTGCCGTACTCCCACCGCAGGTGCGGTTCCCCGGGGTTGGCCCTTACCAGGACGTGACAGTCAGGACTCGATCGTGACGAGCGTTCCGATCGGCGTGTAGGGCCAGACCGCGGCCGCCGCGGCCTCCGGGAGCTCGACGCAGCCGAGGCTCTGCGGCGTCCCGAACGACGCGCGCGGGAACTCGTGCAGCGCGTCGCCACCGTGGAAGTAGCTGATCCAGCGGATCCCGGGATCGTGGTAGTGCGTGCCGTCGGGATTCGTCCCGCTCATCGTCCCGACCGAGATGTGCTCGAAGACGGGCCACGTCCCCTGCGCGGTCGGCGCCGAGGCGATGCCGGTGTTGCCGGGCGAGGTGAGGATCACGCGGCCATCGTGCCAGAGGCTGAGCGACTGCGGCTCGGTCTCGTGGACGAAGACGTAGTTGTAGCCGGCGTCCGAGCGGCGGCCGGCGAGGTCGTCCTTCATCAGCGCTCTCCAGACCTGCGGGCCGGCCACCCCGTCGGTGCCCATGCCGTGCACGTTCTCGAAACGCATCACGGCGCCCTGGGTGACGACGTTCCAGGCGCCCGGCTTCCACAACGCCTGGAGCGAAGTGGGTGTGCCTGGGAAACGCCAGGAGAACGTCCCGTGCGGCGCCGAGACCGCGGCTGCCACTTCGTCGGTGGGCGTCGAAGGCGAGCCGGCGGGCGTTTGCCAGCGAACCGGGAGATAACCGAGCCGGGCGAGGAGCTCCTGCAGCCGCAGCGTCGAGCCGGGGGCCACGTGCCAGGCGAGCGTCCTGCCCGGAACCGACACCTGCACGGTGCCGCCGAGACCGAGGCCGAGCCCAGTGGGCCGGAAGGAGAGCGTGTTGGAGTTCACCTGCTCCCAGTGGCCGGGCATGGCGGGCTCCATCCGGGGCAGCCGGGAGCCGAGCACCGACGAGACCGGCCGGGCGAACGTCAGGGTCAGCGGGGCGAGCGGTGAGATGCGGCTACCGGCACTGGGCTCTGCGACGACGCTCGTCCGCGAGCCGGGAACGAACCACGAGACGTGGGCGGGCTCGGAGAGCGTCTCCCAGGGCCGGACCGCCGCCGCCACCGTCGTCGTTCCCGCAGTCGCGTGCCCCGCGGCGCGGATGCCGAGCGGCACGACGCTCCGGCCGGTCCCCAGTCTCTGCAGCCGTCCGTCTCCGATTGCGATCCGGCTCACGGGCTCCGCGAAGCTCACCATCACGGCGGTACCCCGCTTCGGCCGGAGCAAAGTCGAGCGGATGTGCGCCGCCGGCGTCACGACCGTCATCGTCCGCTCTTCCTGCCGGCCGACGAGCCAGCCGATCCAGCTCGGACGCTCGATCTCGACGGTGACGGTCAAGCGCTCGCCGGGCCTGAGCCGGGCGCGCGGCCAGACGGTGTCGCCGCGCAGCACGACCGGCAGCGGCTTCCCGTGGGGGCCCGTCACCGACAGGTGCTCGACATGACCCGAGAAGCCGGGCAGCGAGATGCCCGCGAGGCCGCTCTCCGACGCGGCGACGCCGACGCTCGGCCAGGCCAGCAGCGCCGCCACGGCGGCGACCCCGACGACAAGGCCCAGACAAAGCGCTGTCAGGAACCACCTGCGCAACACGATGATTTCAGTATGTCCTACGCTCCGAACGAGATGCCAAGTCCCGAGGCCGGCAGAGGCGTCCCGCGCGAGCTCTCACGCGGCGAAGTCGAGGAATTTCTGCTCAACCAACGGATTGCGCGCCTCGGCTGCCACGCGGGCGAAACCACGTACGTCGTGCCGCTCATCTACGCGTACGAAGACGGCGCGGTCGTCGCGGTCACCACCGAGGGCCGCAAGACCGCGATGCTCCGCGAGAACCCGCGCGTCTGCGTCGAAATCGACGAGTACGACACCGACGGCAAGGGGAGTTGGCGGAGCGTGATCGCCCACGGGACCTACGAAGAGCTCGCTGGCGACGCTGTCGAGCCCGCGCTCGCCCTCATGAGAGAGCGCTTCGCGCGCACTGCGGGCCGGCCCTCCGAGCCGCGCCCGCTCGGGCCGAACGTCGTCGTCGTGCGAATCAGCCTCGCCGAAGTCTCGGGACGGGCGGTCGAGCGGTGAATTTTCCCGCGTAAGCAGGGAATGAGACTTTGTACGGAAATAGAAAAACACCTGGTTTGGGAATGGACTTCGGTGCAACGCCGTTCTATAACTCGTACGGGTGGCGACGCCGCAGTAGTAATCCGTAACACGCCGCCCCGGGGGCGCCGCAATCCGGCAGCCCCTTACGACCGAAAGGAATAACACTGAGCGACACTATTCACCTGCACGACCTCTCGCCTGTCGAGCGCCTGCTCGAGGAGGCCGCCGAGCGCGGTTTCGTCGAGGAGAAGGACATTCAGGCTCTCGCCGACGAGCACGAGCTGACCGAGGACGATGTCACCGGTCTCCGCGCCGCGCTCGAAGAGCGGGACGTTGTCGTACGCGAGGAGACGCCGGAAGAGACGCGTCCGGTCGCAGCCGCACCGGTCACGGGCACGCTCGACCCGCTGCAGCTCTTCATGGACGCAGCGGGCCGTCACAAGCTGCTCACGGCCGCGGACGAGGTTGCGCTCGCGAAGCGCATCGAGCGCGGCGACCTCGCAGCGAAGGAGAAGATGATCAACTCCAACCTGCGCCTGGTCGTCTCGATCGCGAAGCGCTACCAGGGGCACGACGTGCCGCTTCTGGATCTGATCCAGGAGGGTGTGATCGGCCTCAACCGCGCCGCGGAGAAGTTCGACTGGCGCAAGGGCTACAAGTTCTCGACCTACGCGACCTGGTGGATCCGTCAGGCCTGTCAGCGCGCGGTCGCGAACCAGTCGAAGACGATCCGCATCCCGGTGCACGTCCAGGAGCGCCGCATCAAGCTCAACCGCGCTTCCGCCGAGCTGCAGGCAAAGCTCGGCCGTGAGGCGACGGCGGAGGAGCTGGCCCAGGCGACGCGGCTCAAGCTCGAGCACGTCGTCGAGGCACTCGACGCGGTCGACTCCGTCTCCCTGAACCAGGGCCTCGGCTCGGACGGCGACTCGGAGCTCGGCGACCTGTTCGCCGACGAGTCGACGGTCGATCCCGCCGAGGAGGCCGTCGAGTCGGTCCGCCGGCAGCGCGTCCAGCGCGCGGTCGCGGACCTGCCCGAGCGGCAGCGGCGCATCATCGAGCTGCGCTTCGGCTTCGAGTCCGAGCCCGCTTCGCTGGAGACGATCGGCAAGGAGCTCGGCCTGACGCGGGAGCGCGTCCGGCAGCTCGAGAGCGACGCCCTCGCGCGGCTCCAGCTCGCGCTGGGCGACGAGCTCGTCTTCGCCGCCTAGGCACGAGAGGTCATACACGAGTGCCGAAGGGCCGGGAGAATCCCGGCCCTTCGTCGTTACGTGCGGATCACCGCCACCGCATCGTCCGAGATCTCGAACTCGACTTCGTGCTGCGGACTCGCCGGTCTCGACCCCGATCGATGCTTAGACCACCGCTGCCGTGGCTCCGAGCTCACCTCGCAGCCGGATCAGCAGCGCCTCGAGTGCGAGCGGCGTGGACACCTGCAGCTCCTCGGCCTCGCGCCAGGCCGCGCGCACGAGCTCGCATGCCTCTTCGGCAGCGTGCATCCGCTCGAGCGTGGCGTCCGTCCGCAGCTCCTCGAGCCGGTCGACGTGGACGGCCGCCGCCTCGGCGCCCGCCGCGACGACGACGAGGTCGCGGTACCAGGACTCGAGCTCCTCCAGCAGCGCGAGCAACTCCTCGCGCTCGGCGCCCCGCTGCGCGCGCCGCACGCGCTGTTCGGCCTCTCTACCTGTCAGCTCGAGGGACTCGACCTGCAGCTCGGCGGCTGCTTTCGCCTCCGCCCCACGCTCGGCGATGCCGGCGAGCAGCTCTTCGGCGCCGTCGGCCGGCTCGAACGCCGGATCGACATAGGTCGCTCGGGCGACCCCGATCAGCGTCTCCCGCCTCTGGACCGCGGCCGGATCGAGGAGCTGGAGCGCGCGGCCGAGACGGCCGCCCGCAACGCGCGCGAGCGTCGTCAGCTCCTCCTCGCCGAGGTCGGGCGCGTGCTCGCGGATCGCCTGCCGCACCGCCGGCTCCGAGAGGCGCCGGAACGGCACGAGCTGGCAACGCGAGCGAATCGTCTCGGGCAAAGGTCCCAGGCGCTCGGCGACGAGGACGACGACGGCGTACGGCGGCGGCTCCTCGAGATCCTTGAGCAGCGCGTCCGCGGCATCCTCGTTCAGCGAGTCGGCGCCGAAGACGAGGTAGACGCGCCGCTCGCCCTCGAACGGGCGCATGTGGAGATCCCGGCGCAGCTCCCGGACGTCGTCGATCCGGATCTGCTCGCCGAGCGGCTCGAGGAGGTAGAGGTCCGGATGGCTGCCGCGCTCTACGCGCGCGTGGTCGCCGAGCAGCTCGGCCGCGAAGCGCCGCGCAAGCTCGCGCTTGCCGACTCCGGCCGGGCCGTGGAAGAGGTAGGCGTGCGCAGGGCCCTCCTGCAGCGCTGCTGCCAGCAGGCGCTTCGCCTCGTGCTGCTCAGGAACGGTCTCGAAGCTGCTCACGTACCTCCCTCGCGATCTCGTCCGGCGCTCGTGCCGCGTCGATCACGACGATTCTCTCTGCAAACCGCTCGGCCAGCTCACGGTACGCGGCGTCGACCTTCGCCTGAAGCTCCAGACCCTCCCGCTCCAGCCGGTCGGGCTCTGCCTGCCGGCCGATAGCGACGCCGGGATCAAGCAGAAGCAGGAACGTGACATCGGGAAGCAACCCTCCCGTCACTGCGAGATTGAGGTCCAGCACGGCGTCGACACCGAGCCCGCGGGCGATGCCCTGGTAGGCGAGCGACGAGTCGACGTAGCGGTCGGAGATAACGTCCGCTCCGCGCTGGAGCGCGGGCCGGATCACCTCCTCGACGTGCTGGGCGCGAGATGCGGCGAACAGCGCCGCCTCGGCCCAGGCGCCCATCGCCGGGCCCACGAGGACGAGCGCGCGGACATCGTCGCCGAGCTCGGTACCGCCCGGTTCGCGTGTGCGCACGACGTCGCGCCCCTCGGCGGCGAGCGCCGCGCGCAGGAGCTCCGCCTGCGTCGACTTCCCCGAGCCGTCGGCTCCCTCGAACGAAACGAACACTCCTCGACTCTACGGCAGGAGGAGCGACCGTTCGCAGGGCGAACCGTGACGGTCCGTGGAGCACGCCCAGCCACTCGATCGCGCCTTCCCCTGGCGCACTGTCGCGCTCGCAGCGAGCGTTCTCGCGCTCGGGGCCGGGAGCGTGGTGGCGCTCGTCAACCGGCCCGGAGCAACCCGTCCGGCGGCGCGCCCCGGTCACGTCGGGAAAGCGCCCGCGCTGCCCCCGCCACGGCCGCGCTCCCGAATCTCCGTGCTCGTGCTCAACGGCAACGGGGTCTCGGGTGCGGCCGGCACCGCTGCGACGGCGATCCTCGCCCGCGGCTACCGCCACGCCATCCCGGGCGACGCGCCGCAGCTCGACTACGCGCGGTCGCTCGTCCTGTTCAGGCCCGGCTGGCAGCGCGAGGCGAAGCGGCTTGCGCGGGACGTGAAGATCCCCGCAGTGGCGACGCTCGACGGCCGCGTCGCACCCGAGTACGCACGCGTTCCGCTCGTCGTCATCCTCGGCGCAAACTAGCTCCAGCAGCCGCCTCCTGTATCCGTCCGATTCGGGGTCTACGGTCCCGTTCCCCGTCGGCGGAATCGCGTGCCGGCGGCGCGGTCGAGTAGCAGTCCGAGACTAGAGTTCCGGGAGGGGAAGATGGCAAGCGTCGAGCAGATTCAGGGCAGCGAAACCACGGCCGAGGAGGTCGTGAACACGGTCGTCGAGGAGGGCGCCCGGCTCGGCGTGAAGCGCTTCTTCACGATTCCCGGCCGCGACCCGTTCGACGAGATCGAATGGGAGACGCGCGACGCGATCATCCCGGGCCGTGACGGCCCTGCCTTCGAGCAGCGCGGCGTCGAGTTCCCGAAGTTCTGGTCGCAGACCGCGACGAACATCGTCGCGCAGAAGTACTTCCGCGGCCGCCTCTCCTCACCGGAGCGCGAGGCGAGCGTCAAGCAGATGGTCGGCCGCGTCGTCGACACAGTCGTCGCCTGGGGCAAGAAAGGCGGCTACTTCGCCGACACCGACGAGGCCGACGCCTTCGAGGCGGAGCTGAAGGCGATCCTCGTCAACCAGTACGCCTCCTTCAACAGCCCCGTCTGGTTCAACGTCGGCTTCGAAGCGACGCCGCAGTGCTCGGCCTGCTTCATCCTTTCGATCGACGACTCGATGGAGTCGATCCTCGACTGGATCCGGCGCGAGGGAGTGATCTTCCGCGGCGGCTCCGGCTCGGGCGTCAACCTCTCGCGGCTGCGCTCCTCGAAGGAGCAGCTGTCGAAGGGCGGCTACGCCTCCGGGCCCGTCTCCTTCATGCGCGGCGCCGACGCCTCCGCCGGCACGATCAAGTCCGGCGGCAAGACGCGGCGCGCGGCGAAGATGGTCGTCCTCGACGTCGACCATCCCGATGTCGAGGAGTTCATCTGGTGCAAGGCCAAGGAGGAGCGCAAGGCGCGCGTCCTCGAGCAGGCCGGCTACGACATGTCGCTCGACTCGCCCGACTGGGCCTCGATCCAGTACCAGAACGCGAACAACTCGGTCCGCGTCAGCGACGCCTTCATGGAGTCCGCGACGAAGGGCGAGGAGTTCAACCTCACCGCCCGCACCGACGGCACCGTCCTCGAGACGAAGGACGCGCGCGAGCTCCTGCACCAGATCGCGCACGCGGCGTGGGAGTGCGCCGATCCCGGCGTCCAGTACGACACGACGATCAACTCGTGGCACACGCTGCCGAACACGAGCCGCATCAACGCGTCGAACCCCTGCTCGGAGTACATGTCGATCGACGACTCGGCGTGCAACCTCGCCTCGCTCAACCTCTTGAAGTTCCGCCGGGAGGACGGCGAGCTCGACGTCGAGGCGTTCGAGCACGCGGTCGACGTCGTCTTCCTTGCCCAGGAGATCCTGGTCGGCTACTCGTCGTATCCGACGCCCGAGATCGGGCGCAACGCGAAGCGGTTCCGGCAGCTCGGGCTCGGCTACGCGAACCTCGGCGCACTGCTGATGGCGCGGGGGCTCCCGTACGACTCCGACGAAGGCCGCGCGTACGCGGCGGCGATCACCGGCCTCATGACCGGCCGCGCCTACCGCAAGTCGGCGGAGATCGCAGCCCGGATGGGGCCCTTCGACGGCTACCAGGTCAACCGGGCGCCGATGGTCGGCGTGATCGCGAAGCACCGGGCCGCCGTCGGCAACATCGAGCACGCGGACTCCGTGCCGGCCGACCTGCTCGGCCACTGCCGCAAGGCGTGGGACGACGCGCTCGACCTCGGCGAGATTCACGGCTTCCGCAACGCGCAGGCGACCGTCCTCGCTCCGACCGGGACGATCAGCTTCATGATGGATTGCGACACGACCGGGGTCGAGCCCGACTTCTCGCTCGTCAAGTCGAAGAAGCTCGTCGGCGGCGGCGAGATCACGATCGTCAACAAGACCGTGCCGATGGCACTCGAGCGGATGGGCTACGCGCCACGCGAGACCGAGGAGATCGTCGCCTGGGTCGACGAGCGCAACGGCGTCGTCGGCGCTCCGTACGTGAAGACCGAGCACTACCCGGTCTTCGACTGCGCCGTCGGCGAGCGGGCGATCCACTACCTCGGGCACGTCAAGATGATGGGCGCCGTCCAGCCCTTCATCTCCGGCGCGATCTCGAAGACGGTGAACCTCCCCGAGGAGGCCACGGTCGAGAACGTCATGGACCTCTACGTCGACGCGTGGAAGCTCGGCGTCAAGGCGATCGCGATCTACCGCGACAACTGCAAGGTCGCGCAGCCGCTGTCGAGCTCCGGCAAGGGCGGCCAGACGGCGGTCGCGACGCCGCCCGTCCAGGTGCACGAGCGGAAGCGGCTGCCGCTCGACCGGACCGAGGTCGGCCGCAAGTTCCAGGTCGGCGATCACGAGGGCTATATCCATGTCGGCCTCTACGACGACGGCAGTCCGGGCGACATCTTCGTCGACATCGCCAAGGACGGCACCACGATGGCCGGCCTGATGAACTCGCTCTGCCTCGCCGTCTCGATGGGCCTGCAGTACGGCGTGCCGCCCGAGGTCTACGTCTCGAAGCTCAGCCACATGCGCTTCGAACCGAGCGGCCTCACGAACGACGCCGACATCCGCACGGCGAAGTCGATCGTCGACTACATCTTCCGCTGGTTCGGCAAGCGGTTCCTCACGCCCGAGCAGCAGGAGGAGGCCGGGATCCTCTCGCCCGAGGTGAAGGCGCGGATGGCCGAGCGCTACGCAAACGGCGAGGCGGCCGCACCGGCAGAGCCCACCGAGGCTGCGCCGCCCGGCCAGACGGCCCTCTTCAACTCGTGGGAGGACGCCGTCGAGTGCGCCCGCTGCGGCGGCCGGATGGTTCGCACCGGCAGCTGTTACACGTGCCGCGACTGCGGCACGAACACCGGCTGCAGCTAGGAAAGGCGTGACCGAGGTCGAAGGGGCCCCGAATGGGGCCTCTTCTCGTTAGCTCCCGCATCGCGGGCGCAGCTCTCGCCACCGCGCTCGTCGTCGGCTGCCTCGTCGTCACCCCGGCTGCGCACGCGGCGATCACGGCGTCGCAGATCACGAGCCCGGCCAACCCCTCGTTCTTCATCGCGGACGAGGATGCAAGCTCGCAGACGTTCGCGATCTCAGGGACGACGAGCGGCGGCAGTCCCTCCAGCGACAAGGTCGACATCCGGTGCTACTTCGCAGAAACGTCCGTGAAGATCAAGGGCAACGTGCCACTCAACTCGAACGGCTCGTTCTCGGTCGCCGCAGCCGACCTCAACAAGCTCCTCGAGCTCACCTGTCAGCTGAGGGCCGTTCCGGCGGGCACGAACCCCGCGGACCTGACGCCGTTCTCGGGACCGGTCGTCGGCGTCGGCGAGCGCGAGTCGTCCAAGGTCAGCGGCGGCTCGAACGACGGGAAGGCCTACGACTACGTGCTTGGCGCCCAGCAGCTGACCGCCGCGTTCGATTACGCCTCCCTCGGAAGTTGCGGCCTGCACAACGGCTTCCTCTACGACACGACCTACGCGAACACAACGGTCACGTTCGCCTGCAACGCGGGCCTCGGACGCGCCGACTCGCCGTCCACGCCGAAGCGCTCGGAGCTGCAGGTCGACAGCGTGAACGCGTATGCGCCCACCCAGGCGTTCTTCATCAACTCGGGCGGCGCCGGGCTCCCTTCGCTGACCGACACGTACACGGTCGACAAGGCCACCGGCAACGTCGTGATCCACGAAACGGACCCGATCGTGAGATGCAGCACGGCGACGTATCCCCCGACCACGGCCAGCTGCGGCACCTTCGTCTCCACGGGCGTGACGGACGACCGCACGGTCACCCAGGATCACGACGGCCACATCAGCTGGGTCACCGACGTCTTCAAGAGCACGGATGGAAAGGCGCATGCCATCGACCTGCTCTGGGACGACAACGAGCAGTTCTTCGGCGCGTCCGGCGACTCGTCGAAGCTCGAGTACGAGTTCCCCGGCGAGAGCAGCTTCTCAACGCACGCAACCGGCGGCACCGTCTCGCTTCCGCCGTCTGCGGGCTCGATCTTCATCCGCATGCACGGCGCCGCCGACGGCGACCCGGGAACCGGCCAGGGCGCGATCGTCTACGACCGGACCGCAACCGCCGCGAAGTTCACCTCCGTCACGACCCTCGGCAGCGAGTTCACGCTGCACCAGGCCGGCAAGGTGCCGGCGGGAGGGTCGACGAGGTTCCGCTTCGCCTACGTCCAGGACTACCAGGCGAACCTGGTCGGGACGCGGGCGAAGGCCGCGAGCGCCCTCTTCCTCAACCCGATCACGGTCTCGAAGTCGGGCAAGGGCACCGTGACGAGCTCGCCCGCGGGGATCACCTGCGGCAAGACCTGCACGCACGGCTACGCCTACGGGACGTCGGTGACGCTGAAGGCGAAGACCGCCAAGGGTTCGAGGTTCGCGGGCTGGTCGGGCGCCTGCAAGGGCAGCCACAGGTGCAAGGTCACCACGAACGACAGCGTCGCGGTCACCGGGAAGTTCGTCTTCCGGCCGTGTGTCGTGCCCAACCTCGTCGGCAGGACCCTCGCCGCGGCCAAGGCCGCGGTCAAGAAGGCGTTCTGCTCCGTGGGCAAGGTGTCGACCGTCGCGTCCTCCAGGGCCAAGGGAGAGGTCCTCTCCCAGAAGCCCAAGCACGGCAAGCGGCTGAAACAGCACGCGAAGATCAGCTTCGTCGTCAGCAAGGGCTGACGCAGCGCACCCGAGGCGTCAATCCGTCAACGGCCTAACTCGCGAATCCGTTGCTATGGAACCGGATCGCTGCCAGGATGCGGGAATGCCAGTCTGCGGCGCGTGCGCCCAGGAAAACCCTGCGATTGCGCGTTTTTGCCTCTCCTGCGGAGCCCCGCTCGTCGAGGAGGCTCCACACCGCGAGGAGCGGCGGATCGTCAGCGTGGTCTTCGTCGACCTCGTCGGCTTCACGTCGCGGTCGGAGCAGCTCGACCCCGAGGACGTGCGTGCGATCCTCAGTCCGTACCACGCCACGGTGCGAGACGAGCTCGAGTCCTTCGGCGGCCTCGTGGAGAAGTTCGTCGGCGACGCCGTGATGGCGGTCTTCGGCGCGCCGACCTCGCACGGGGACGATCCGGAGCGCGCGGTCCGCGCCGCGCTCGCCGTTCGCGACGCGGTCACGACCCTCAATGCGGAGCGGCCCGAGCTCGAGCTCAGCATCCGCGGCGCGGTGAACACCGGCGAGGCGGTCGTGACGCTCTCGGCGCGCCCCTCGCACGGCGAGGCGATGGTCGCGGGCGACGTCGTGAACACCGCGTCGAGGCTGCAACAGCACGCCCCGGTCGGCGAGATCGTCGTCGGCGCAGAGACGCACCTCGCCACGCGCGCCGCGATCGAGTACGAGCCGGTCGAGCCGGTGACGGCGAAGGGCAAGGCGAAGCCGCTCACCGCGTGGCGCGCACTCCGGGCGACCTCCGCCCTGGGCGAGCGCGACCTCTCCACCACCCCGTTTGTCGGGCGTGATCGCGAGATCGGCCTGCTCGATGCGACGTGGGAGCGTGTCGAGCTCGAGTGCCGACCCCACCTCATCACCGTCCTCGGCCCGCCTGGAGTCGGCAAGTCGCGCCTCGCAGCCGAATTCATGGAGCGCATCGCCTCGCGCGGCGGCCGCGTCGTGAGAGGCCGCTGCCTGCCGTATCGCGAGCGCAGCGCGTACGGCGCGTTCGCGTCGCAGGTGAAGGAGCTGGCGGGCATCTTCGACAGCGACGACGTCGACGTGGCGACGGGAAAGCTACGCACGCTGGTCGAGCGGCTCGTCGGCCCGGAAGAGGCCGAGGCGGTCGCCGGGCACCTCGCGATCCTGCTCGGATTCGAGACGAAGACGACGACCCCCGACCGCGACAGCCTCTTCCAGTCGGTGCGCGTCTTCATCGAAGCCGGCGCGCGAGACGAACCGACGGCGTTCGTCTTCGAGGACGTCCACTGGGCGGACCCGGTGCTCCTGGACCTGATCGAGCTCCTGGCCGCGCGCTTGCACGATCTGCCCGTCCTGCTCCTCACACTCTCACGGCCGGAGCTGCTCGACGCACGGCCGGCCTGGGGCGGCGGCCTGCTCGCCTATAACGCCCTGCCCCTCGAGCCGCTCACCGGCGGCGACGCGGCGCAGCTCGCGCTCCACCTCCTCGGCGCCGACACGAAGGCCGCCCAGGTGGCACAGGCCGCGGAGGGGAACCCGCTCTTCATCGAGCAGCTCGCAGCGGTGATGAGCGAGACCGGAGCGCCCGCCGAGACCCTGCCCGGCACAATCCGCGGCCTCGTCTCGGCGCGCCTCGACGCGCTCCCGTCCGAGGAGCGGGAGGTCATCCTCGACGCCTCGATCGTCGGCCGGATCTTCTGGAGGGGCGCGCTCGAGCGCATCGCGCGCGACCCCGACTCCCTCGGTGTCGTCCTCGCCGAGCTCGAGCGACGCGACCTCGTCCACCGGGACGCGGTCTCCCGGATCGAGGGGGACGTGCAGTGGTCGTTCAAGCACGTGCTCATCCGCGACGTCGCGTATGAGCTTCAGCCGCGCGCTCGTCGCCGCGAGGGCCACCGCCACATCGCCGAGTTCATCGAGGCGTCGACGCCCGAGGTCGGAGAGGCCGGAGCGGCACTCGCCCGCCACTGGCGCGGTGCCGGCGAGCTCGAGCATGCGGCCAAGCACTTCGTCGCGGCTGCCGAAGAGGCGGAGCGCGGCTGGGCGAAGCAGTACGCGGTCACGCTGTACAAGGAGGCGCTCGACATGACGCCCGAGGACGACCTCGATCGCGTGCGCTTTCTCCGCCGGCGGCTCGCGGTCGCCCAGCAGGCGGTCTACCACGTGGGCGACGCGCAGCTGCTCGGGCTCGGCGGCGAGGAGAGCGCCTAGTCGGAGGGCTAGACGGGCGGGAAATCAGCCGGCGTCACGTCGCCGGCGATCTCGTACAACTCGTCGAGCGTGTGCTGCCCGAGGTGCTTCGAGTGCTCGCGAACCATCTCCTCACTCGGCGCCTCATAGACGCAGTACGTGTGCACGAGCCCTTCGTCGTCGACGATGACATGACTGTGCTCCCACGTGATCTCGGGGAACTCCTGCTCCGTGAGCGAGCGCGAACGCCGGCCGACGGGAGGCATCTGGTCCTCGCCGACCTCGAAACTACGAACGATCAGATAGCGCGGCATGGCGGCGAGTCTATCGTCCGGCGTCCGCGCGCAAAAGGGTACGGAGCTTCCCGCGGTAGACATCCATGTCGGCGTGCTTCCAGTCGGCGTGCGTCTGGTGTGCCCAGGGCTTGTACAGCTCCTTGTGGTACGGGCTCGAGAGGCTCTCGCTGTGCCCGATCACGTTGCGGATGCGGATGTGGAAGCGGTCGACGAGCCACGCCGTCAGCTCGAGCGAGGCGCGGATCTGGGGCCTGTCGTGGAGGATCTCCCGGTCGGACGTGCCCACGTGCTCGATGCCGATGGCGACGTAGTTGAGCCCGACGGTGTGGCGGCACATGACGCTCAGACGCACGAGCTGGTAGATCGTGCCGTCCCGATCGACGATGAAGTGCGCGCAGGTGCCGGGAAGCTCACCGAGCTCCGGGTCGGGCGTGTTCGCCGCAAAGCTGTTCCACGCCGCGGAGAAGCTGTCGCTGGCGGTGTAGTGCTCGACGATCACCTTCGGGTGGAGGCGCCAGGAGTGGATGCCGTAGTGCTTCTCGGCGTACGAAGCCATCTCCGCCTTCCGCTTCGGGCCGTACGGAATCGGCTTCCAGACGACATGCGGCTTCGGCGCTACGGCGAGCGAGATCGTGAGGGCGAGGGCGGCGAGCACGGCTCCGCAGGCTAGCGCGCTTGCCTGCCGGAGAGGTGCGCGCCTCCTCGTGGGCGGCAGGCCGGGCTGATCGGATGTACGTGATGTCGTCTCGCCTTCTCGGCGGAGCCGCCGTGGCGGTGTTCGTGCTCTTGACCGCCGCATGTGGAGGCGGAGGAGGCAATCCGACGACCAGCACGGCGGCCGGCGGCACATCGGCCGAGGCATGGGCGAGCGGGGTCTGCTCGTCCTTCACCACGTGGAAGAACTCGCTCGAGAGCATCAAGACGGATGTGACGACTCAGCCCTCGGAGTCACATATCCGGCAGGCGGGACGGGACTTCGATCACGCGACGAAGACGCTGACACAGTCGCTGAAGCAGCTCGGCACGCCTGAAACCGCACAGGGCCAGGCCGCCAAGAAGAGCCTCGACACCCTGGTGACCACCCTCGACAACGGCATGAACAAGATCGACGACGCCTTGAGCGCGTCTGGAAGCGTCCTGTCCCAGATCTCGACGATCAGCGCGACATTCGCAACGATGGCGAGCGATCTCAAGCTCGCCGGTGCGAACCTGAACAACGTCGCCCCCAGCGACGAGCTCAAGCAGGCCTTCCACCAGGCCGACGCCTGCAAGCAGTACATCCACTGACGCGCCGCGGTCGCGCTAGCGAAGCCGATAGATCCGCTCGCCGGCAGGCTCGGCTCGGAACCGCTCGAGGAACTCCTTGGCGTGCGGCCGCCCCGGCTCGGCGAGCAGCACCTCGCCGCCGAGGGTCGGGAGGAGCTCGGCGAGCTGGTCGGCGTTGCGCGCCTCGTAGAGCAGGTCGGCGCCGAGGACGAGATCCCAGGGAGCCGCGCGGAGTAAGGCCTCCGGCTCGCTCCAACGAACGCGCGCGACGTGCACGAGGACGCGGTTGCGCTCCCCGTTCCGCCGCAGCAGCTCGATCGCGTCCTCAGCCCAGTCCGTCGCGAGCACGTCGGCGCCGCGGAGCGCCGCGGCGAGTGCCGGCAGTCCGAGCCCGCAGCCGAGCTCGAGCACGCGGAGGCCCCGCAGGTCACGCGCCGCCACGTGACGCGCGAGCGCGAGACCGCTCGGCCAGAGCTCTGCCCAGTACGGCAGGAACTCCTCCTCGTCGAACGCCGCCTCGTCGATCAACTCCTCAGCGCTCGGCGGGCGGAGGATCTCGAGGCGCAGCTCGTACCCGAGCTCGACGTCCTCCTCGACGAGCTTCAGAGGGCTGCGAACAGGTCGACCCCTACACCGTCGGGATCGCGGAGCTGCGCGTACCGGTGACCCCAGAACGCGTCCCACGGCTCCTTCTCGCCGTCGAAGCCGGCCCCGACGACATTTGCGTACAGCTTGTCCACCTCGGACGGGCTGTCGCACGCGAAGGCGAGCGCGAGCTGGTTGCCGTTCGCCCGGTTCCAGCCGGGATTGAAGCTGCGGATCACGTCCTCGGTGTCGACCATCAGGCGGAGGCCGTTCGGCATCGTCGCCTCGACGTGGTCGTCGCCCTCCCCGAACTCGATCCCGAGCAGGCCGTAGAAGGCGCGCGTGCGAGCGAGGTCGGACGAGACGATTCCGATCGCATCGAGCTGCGGCACAGCCCGGACGCTAACCGTTAGCGTCGAAGCTATGCGCCGGAGAAAGCTCGGCTCGAGCGACCTGATGGTGTCCGAGATCTCGCTCGGCTCCTGGCTGACGTACGGCGGCGGCGTCGGCCGCGAGCGGGCCGAGGCATGCGTGGCGAAGGCCTTCGAGGTCGGGATCGACTTCATCGACACCGCGAACGTGTACGCCCGCGGCCAGGCGGAGGCGTTTCTCGGCGAGGTGCTCGCCGACCGGCCGCGCGACTCGTACGTCCTGGCGACCAAGCTCTACTGGAACATGCCTGACGGCGGCTTCGGCCTCTCCCGCGAGCAGGTCTTTACGCAGCTCGACGCCTCGCTGCGGCGATTGCAGACCGACTACGTCGACCTCTACCAGTGCCACCGTTACGACTGGGACACGCCGCTCGAGGAGACGATGCAGGCACTGACCGAAGTCGTCCGCCAGGGCAAGGTGCGCTACCTCGGCTTCAGCGAGTGGCCCGCCGAAAAGATCCGCGAGGCGCAGGCGATGGAGGGCGTCGAGCACTTCGTCTCGAGCCAGCCGCAGTACTCGATGCTCTGGCGCGGCCCGGAGCGCGACGTCATTCCTGCCTCGCGGGAGCTCGGGATCTCCCAGATCGTGTGGTCGCCGCTCGCCCAGGGCGTCCTCACGGGGAAGTACAAGCCCGGCGAGCCGCCGCCCGAGGGAACGCGCGCGAGCTCCGACTCGATGGGCGGCTTCATGCAGCGCGCGCTCGATCAGCGGCTGCTCGAGCGCGTGCAACAGTTGCGCCCGGTCGCCGACGAGCTCGGCCTGTCGATGGCCCAGCTCGCGCTCGCCTGGGTGCTGCGCGAGGAGAACGTCGCCTCGGCGATCATCGGCGCGAGCCGGCCCGAGCAGGTCTCCGACAACGCCGGCGCCTCCGGCGTCGAGCTCGATGCCGAGACGCTGACGCGGATCGACGAGATCCTCGGCGACAGCGTCGCCTGGGAGCCGCCCGACTCGGCGCGCTAGTCGGCGGAGTCGCCGTTCCGCGAGGCGAGGACCGAGTCCGCCAGCCCGTACTCGACGGCCTCACTCGGCCCGAGAAAGCGGTCGCGGTCGATGTCGCGCACCACCTGCTCGACGTCCCGGCCCGAGTGGTGCGCGATCACCTCCGCGTAGCGGCGCGTGAGAGAGAGGATCTCGCGCGCGGCGATCTGGATGTCGGCCGGTGTGCCCCGGAAGCCGCCCGAGCCCTGGTGGATCATCACCTTCGAGTTGGGCAGGACGAAGCGCTTGCCGGCCGCGCCACCCGCGAGCAGCAGCGCGCCCATCGACATCGCCATCCCGATGCAGTACGTCTGCACGTCCGGCTTCACGAACTGCATCGCGTCGTACATTGCCATCCCGGCGTAGACGTCCCCGCCAGGCGAGTTGATGTAGAAGCGGATGTCCGTGTCGGGGTCCTCGGCCTCGAGGAAGAGGAGCTGCGCGACGACGAGGTTCGCTGCTGACGCTTCGACCTCGGTGCCGAGAAAGATGATCCGCTCGCGCAGGAGCCGCGAGAAGATGTCGAACGAGCGCTCGAAGCGGCCGTCCGACTCGACCACCATGGGCACGAGGTGGTTCGATACGCTACTCATCGGTTGCACATTAATACGCAACGAGGAGGTTGCGCAAATGGAGATCGAACGCGAGATCGTCTTACCGGAGGAGCCCGACGAGGTCTGGGAGTCGCTGATCGATCCCGACCGGCTCGAGGAGTGGTTTGCGCAGGAGGTCGAGCTCGACGCGCGTCCCGGTGGCCAGGGCGTCTTCCGCTGGGGCGACGGCGACGAGAGGCAGGCAGTCGTCCGAGAGCTGGAGGAGGCGGAGCGGCTCGTTCTCGACTGGGACGACGGCGGCAGCGTCGCGATCGAGCTCGAGCCCGTGGTCGACGGGACTCGCGTACACGTCGTCGAGTCCGCACCCGATTTCGCTCCGGCCTTCGAGCTCCGCGCGATGGCGTGGACGGCGGCCGCGGCGTAGACCGCGTCTTCGCCGCGCTGGGTGATGCGGGTCGGCGCTCGCTCGTCGAGGCCGTGGCGTCCCGTGGCACGGCGACGGCGACCGAGCTCGCAGCCGACCTCCCGGTCACCCGGCAGGCGGTGGCGAAGCAGCTCTCCGCGCTGGCGGACGCAGGCCTGCTGCGGGCGACGCGCGCCGGCCGCGAGACGCGGTACGAGGTGACGCCGGCCCCGCTCGAGGACGCGGTCGAGTGGATGGTCTCGGTCGGCGCCGCCTGGGACGAGCGGCTCGCTGCACTACGCCGCAGCTTGGCGAAGAAGACCTGACTTGCGATGCTTGCGCCATGCTCGTCGTGCTGAGCGCGGACATGGAGGGCGTCTCGCAGCTGTCCAAGCCACGGGAAATCCTCGCGGCGTGTCCTGAGTACTGGGAGTCCGGAAAGCCCCGTTACGAAGAGGAGGTCGCAGCTGCCTGCGAAGGCCTCCTTGCCGGCGGGGCAACGGGGGTCGTCGTGCTCGACAACCACGCCAGCGGGAACCCCGCGAACATCGCCGCGAATGCGCTCCCTGCCGGCGCGCGGCTCGAGACGTGGAATGTCTGGGACCTACCGGAGCACGGCGTCGATGCGATGCTCCAGGTGGGCTACCACGCTCGAGGCGGTGTGGACGGGTTTCTCTCGCACACGTACGGGCTCGAACTTCGCCTACGTTGCGGCGACGAGCTGATCTCCGAGAGCCACGGGCGCGCCTGGGCTGCGCAGACACGCCTGATCGGCATCATCGGCAACGACCTGCACGAGCAGACGCTCGGCTCGCTCACCGGCACGCCCTTCCTCGTCGTGCAGCGCTCGGACGGACACGGAGCCTCCGAGCCGGCCGCGGACCTGGATGCGATTCGAGGGTTTGCCCGTACCTGCGCCGAGAACGTCGGCGACCTGCCTCCGGTCGAGGTGCCGGGCCCTACCCGCCTCGCCGCGAGCATGCCGCACGGAGCCGCGGTCGAGGCGACGATGCGCGAGGGCGGCTGGGCCCGAACAGGGACGGTGGAGTACGAGATCGCGCTCGACTCGTGGCAGGACGCCCGCGAGCCTGTCGGAGCCGCGATGCTCGCCGCCTTCTCTCCGGTCATCGAGGCTTGGTCCAACGATCTGATGAGCCCGGAGAGGGCAAGCGCCTACGACCAGGTCAAGCGCGAGCGGCTCGGCGCCGCAATCGACGTCTGGGCAGCAGCCTCCGGGCCGGAGTGGTTCACGGAGACGGACTAGGGAAATAGCCGCTCGACTCTCCAGGCGCCCGACGGTTCCACCTCATAGCGGAAGCGGTCGTGGAGACGGCTCGCGCGGTGCTGCCAGAACTCCCAGGCCGCCGGCACGAGCAGGAACCCGCCCCACGTGGCCGGCCGCGGTACCGGGCCTTCGCCGGCCTCGTTCTCGACCTCTGCAACCCGCTCGTCCAGCTCCGCTCGCGATCCGAGCGGCTCGCTCTGGCGCGAGGCTTGGGCACCGAGCTGCGCGTCGCGCGGGCGCGTCGCAAAGTACGAGTCCGACTCGTCCGCCGAGACGTGCTCGACCCTCCCCTCCACTCGCACCTGCCGGCCGAGCGGCGACCAGTGGAAGAGGAGCGCGGCCTGCGGGTTCGCCTCGAGCTCGCGTCCCTTCCGCGACGTGTAGTGCGAGAAGAAGACGAGCCCCCGCTCGTCGGCGCCCTTGAGCAGCACCATCCGCACCGACGGCGCGGCGTCGCGAGTCGCTGTGGCGAGCGCCATCGCATTCGGCGCCGGGAGCGCCCCGGCCGCCTCGGCGAACCAGCTCCTGAACTGCTCGAGCGGATCGGAGGCGAGGTCGGAGCGCCGGAGCTCAGCCTCCCCCTCCACGCTCAGAGTTTGGCCCGCAGCTCGGCCGGGCGCAGGATCTTGCCACCGAGCTCGCCGTCGGTCGGGACGAGATCGCGAACCACGCAGAGGACCACCTCCGCCTCATCGCTGAGCGGGCTGAGGATCTTGTTCCCCTTGAGCAGCGCCTTCCCGCGCGGCCCGGTGTGCACGGCGAGATCCCGCTCCGCATAGCCCCGCTCGCGGAGGAGGGCGTTCGCCTGCTCGATCGCGTCGCTCACGGCAAGGGTTCTAGCGGAAGAGATCGGTCTCGGGCGGGATGACGAGGTCCGCGCCACGGCCGTCGCCGCGCACGTCGAGGCCGCGGACGACCGCGACGGGAACGCGGTCGAGCTTGCCGAAGACGAGCTGGGCCGCTCCGGCTATCTCGTCCGCCAGCGCGATCCGCGTCGCGTGCAGCTCGTACCCGTTCTGGTCCCGCTCGCCTGCGAGGTCGCGCACCACCTCGACCCCGGCGGCGCCGATCGCGACATCCGTCGTCGCCGCGCGCCAGGGCCGGCCGAAGGAGTCGGTGACGATCACGCCGACGTCGGCCCCCGTCCGCTCGCGCAGCTGCTCCCGGAGGCGGGCCGCCGAGGCGTCCGAGTCGAGCGGGAGAAGCACGACGGTCTCCGGCTCCGGGGCGTTCGAGGCGTCGACGCCGGCCGAGCCGCAGACGAAGCCGTGGCGGGTGCGCGCGATGATCAGCGGCGGGCGGACTCGCACGAGCTCGACCGCCTCGTCGAGGATGACCTGGATCCGGCGCGGGTCCGCTTCGTCGGCCGCGAGCTCGCGCGCCTGCTCCGACGGCTCGACGTCCGCGAGCGCGACGACCTGGCCCTCGACCTTCGAAACGGCCTTCTGCGCCACGACGACCACGTCCCCGTCCGTCAGCTCTGCCCGTTCGGCGACGAGTGCCGCGAGGTCGTCTCCCTCCCGCAGCTCCGGCAGTCCCTCGACCGGCGTGACCGAGAACCCAGGCCCGACGTCCTTGACGAGGATCAGCGCCGGGTTGTCGTGACTCCAGAGGCCGTGCAGCTCCTCGAGCGCGACGAAGCCCACCGCCTCGTAGAAGGCACGGGTCGCGTCGTAGCCACTGTCCGGGCGCGAGGGGCCGAGCGTCTTCACCTGGAGGTAGCGGATGCCTTGCGCCCGGCACCACCGCTCGGCCTCGCGAACGAGTGCGCGCCCGATGCCCCGACGATGCTGCTCCCTCCGCACGCCCATGACGTAGACCTCGGCCGCCCGCGGCGTGTGCTGCTTGAGGGTGAGGAAGCCGAGATCCGGCTCTACGGCGAACGTCGGAAGCGTCGCGGCGTCCTCGATGTACTGGCGCGTGGCCTCCTCGATCCCGAACCACTCGGGCAGGTCGCGGAGCACCGCCTCGGCGATGCGCGACCGCTCGGCCGGGTCGGAGATCTCGACGACCTGCGTCACGGCAGACCGGTGACGCGGATCCCGGCGTGGCCCTTGTAGCGCTTGTTGAGGCTGACGATCACTGCCGTCATCCCCTCGAGCGCGCGAGCCCTCGCCAGCGGCCCGGCGTCGAGCGCCCGGCCGGCGACCACCTTTCCCGCAAGCTCGAGCGCGAGTGCCTTGGCCTCCTCGTCGTCGCCGCAGACGAAGGCGTCCTCGTCGGGGCGGCCGTGCGCCAGCTTGCCCGCGGCGAGCGAGTGGAGGCCGGCAACCACCGGGCCTCGGACGAGGTCCTGCGTGCGCTGGGCGAGCGAGAGCGCATCGGTCGAGCGAAGGTCGCTGGCGACGCTCAGCACGGGCGTCGCACCGATCGCATCTGCGAGGGCCGCGGCGGTGGGGAGCGTGCCATCGGCCTTCGTCGTGAGAACGACGAGGTCCACACCGCGGACTGCATCCTCGTTTGCGGCTCCGCCCGCCGCGCCGACCTCGTTCGCCTTCTCCTGGGCGCGTTCTGCATCGCGCGACCCGATCACGACCTCGTCGCCCGCCTCGACGAGGCGAGCGGCAAGCGCAAGCCCGAAGGCGCCCGTCCCGCCGACCATCGCCACTCTCATGCCGGCACCGCTCCCACGGCGACCTCGGCGAGCCGGCGGCGCGCGTCGGCGTCGCTCATCAGCGTCCGGGTCACGATCGGCCGGACGTCCCCGAGCCCGTCGAGATCGTCCGCGTCCGCCTCGTCCACCACGAGCGCGTCGATCAAGCCCTTGTAACAACTTGTTACATGCCGAGGTGAGGTACCGCCTGCAAGCCGCTGCAACATCCGGTCGGCAGGCCCCTTCACCGCGCGGCCGCCGATCAATGGGCTGACCGCGACGCACGGCACTCGACGTTGCGCGAGGGCGTCGCGCAACTCGCGCACCGCGAGGATCGGCCAGAGCGAGACGTATGGATTGCTCGGCGCGAGCAGGATCAGGTCAGCCTCGGCAATCGCCTCGAGCACGCCCGGAGCCGGCCGCGCTGCCTCGTCCCCCTCGAAGCTGACGGCATCAACTTCGTCCCGGTGCCCGCGCGCGACGAACCACTCCTGGAACGGGAACGCCCCCGCCGGCGTCTCGAGCCAGGTCCGGAGCCGGTCGTCGGTCGCCGGCAGCAGTCGCGCCGCAACGCCGAGCGCCGTCGCCAGGCGAGCGGTAACGGCGGAGAGCGGCTCGCCCGATCGCAACGCCTGTGTTCGCACGAGATGGAGCCCGAGATCACGGTCGCCGAGCGCAAACCAGTCCTCGCCGCCGAGCGAGCCGACCGTCTCCAGCGCCTCCCACGTCTCGCCGCTCCGCCCCCAGCCGCGCTGCTCGTCCGCGAGGCCGGCGAGTGCGTAGAGGATCGAGTCGAGATCCGGCGAGACGTGGAGGCCGAGCACCTCGACGTCGTCGCCGACGTTGCCGACCACGCTCGTGGCAGCCGCGCCTGCGACATCGACCACGCCGCGGACGAAGCGCGCACCGCCCACGCCTCCCGAAAGGACGACGACGTTCAGGCGACGCTCCTCTCGAGCTCCGCGAGGCAGGCCAGCGTGCGCGGGCCGGCCCGCAGCTGCAGCCGCGTGAGGTCCTCCATCGTGTCCACGTCGTCGGCGAGGTTGGGGATCGCGACAGAGAGGGCCTCCAGGCCGAGCAGCTCGGCACGCGCGCGGAAGCGATCGGAGCTGCTCGGGCCGTACAGCGGCGCGAATGCGTCGAGCGACGGCAGGCTGAGCGCGTTCGTCGTCCCGTCGAGGGCCTCGACGAGCGCGAGGCAACCCGCCGGCGTTGCGGCGAGCAGCGACCGGAGATCGTGCGGCACCACGCAGGGAACGTCGGCGTTGACGACGAGGATGCCGCCCGGCTCGACGCCCTCCAGGCCCGCCTGCACAGCCGCACCCTGGCCGCCGCCCGGGTCGACGACGGCCTCGGCGCCGGCCTCCCGAGCCGCCTCCGCTCCCTCCTCGTCCGGCGTCACGACACGCGTGCGACCCACCACCACGCAGGCGGCGAGCACGTCGCCGAGCATCGAGAGCGCAAGCGCGCGGCGCACCCGAGTCGAGGAGTGGAGCCGCGTCTTGCCCTCCGCGCCCGCAAACGGGATCACGACGGTGGCCACGCGGGCAACTATGCACTCTCCGCCAGCGGCTCCGGAGATACTGCGGCGTGCGCATCGCAACGACACAGACGCTCCCGGGGCCGGCGTGGGACGAGCTGCAGGACGTGACGCTGCTCGAATCGTGGCCGCCGGCGGAGCCGCTTCCCGGGACCGAGGTCCTCGTCGAGGCCGTCGTCGCGGTCGGCCCGGAGGAGCTCGACCTCCTACCCGACCTCCGGCTCGTCGCGAACTACGGCGTCGGCTACGACCGCGTGGACGTTGCCGCCTGCCGCGAGCGCGGGGTCGCCGTGACGAACACGCCGGGCGTCCTCGACGCTGCCGTCGCCGATCTCACGCTGGGACTGATCCTCGCCTGCCGCCGCCACCTCGTCGCGTCGGACCGGTTCGTCCGCGAGGGACGTTGGCGGCGAGGGTGGGCGCGGCCCGAGCTGCTCGGCCGCGACCTCGAAGGGGCGACGCTCGGCGTGGTCGGCTTCGGGCGGATCGGCCGGCAGGTCGCGAGCCGGGCGCAGGCGTTCGGGATGCGGATCGTCTTCCATCGGCGGGCGGGCGGCCTTCCGCTCGACGAGCTGCTCCGCACGGCCGACGTCGTCTCGCTCCACGTGCCGCTGACGCCCGAGACGGACGGCCTGATCTCGCGCGAGCGGCTCGCCCTCCTCCAGGACGGCGCGACGCTCGTCAACACCGCGCGCGGAACGATCGTCGACGAGGAGGCGCTCGTCGAGGAGCTCGTGTCGGGCCGCATCTCGGCCGGGCTCGACGTCTTCGCCGACGAGCCACGCGTGCCGGAGCGGTTGCTCGAGCTCCCGAATGTCGTGCTGACGCCGCACGTCGCGAGCGCCACGGTCGAGACGCGGGCCGCGATGACGCGGGTGCTCGTCGACAACGTGCTCGCGTTTCTTCGCGGCGAGCCCTTGCCGGACGAGGTCTCGGGCTAGCCCTCGCCCGGGCGTCCGGCAGCGACCCAGCCGCGCACTTCGAACCAGTGGCTTGCCGTGAGCGCTTCCGCTAACAGCTCGTCCGTGTGCCCCGCGTAGAAGACGTGCCGTTCGAGATCGCAGCAGATGGCGACCGCTGAAAGCGAGGTGTCCTGAACGTGCATGAGCGCGTCCGCCGGCAGCTTCGCCTCGGCGACGGTGTAGTGCTTGAACTGAAGCTCAGGCGCGATCTCCATCAGCTCGGGCCAGTCTGGGCAGGTGCGTGAGCTCACGCAGGTGAAGGTACCGACAGGGCCCTGCGCACAATGAGCCCAAGCGTGTCAATGAAGTGCGGGTCGGCGTTCGGCAGCTCGATCCGCTCGAGCTGCAGCCCGAGCTCGGCCGCCTTCTCCTGCGCCTCGACGTCGAGATCCCAGCGGATCTCGAGGTGATCGGAGACGAAGCCGACCGGGCAAACGAGAACGCGCTCGACTCCCTGTTGCCGGAGAGCCTCGAGATGGTCGAGGATGTCCGGCCCGAGCCAGGGCTCGCCCGTCGGCGACTCGCTCTGGAAGGAGAAACTCCAGGCAGACAGTCCCGCTGCCTCGGCGACGAGCCGCGAGGTCTCGAGCAACTGGTCGCGATAGGGGTCGCCTGTCTCGAGGATCCGCACGGGCAGCGAGTGCGCGGTGAAGACGACATGCGCGTCGGTGCCGCGAACGCGGTCGGCGAGCAGCTCGATGAAGCCGGGCTCGTCGTGCCAGCTCTCTATGAAGCGGAGCTCCGCGCGGCCGGCGAGCGCGCGCTCGAGCTGCTCGCGGTAGCCCGCGATCGAGAGCGCGGAGTAATGCGGCGCGAGCACGAGACCGACGATCTGCTCGGCCCCCGAGGAGACCGCAGAATCGGCCGCGTCCGCGATGTGCGGCGTCCAGTGCTTCATCCCGGTGAAGACCGGCAGGCCCAGCTCGGCCTCGAGTGCCGCGCGTGTCTGCTCGGTGATCGCGTTGAGCGGCGAGGACTCCTCGATGCCGAGCCGCCGGTAGCGCTCGATGAGATCGGCGAGATGCTCGGGCGCGACCGGGCGGCCGCCGCGGATGTCGGCGTAGTACGCGGGGACGTCCGCCAGCCGCTCCGGCGAGCCGTACGCCATGAGGACGACGGCGCTCTTCACGGCTCGGACGGTAGCCCACGGGCCATTTCACACCAGCGAGCCAGGAGCGCGCTCGCCGCCCGCCAAGCTTCTCTCGTCCGGTCTTCGCGCACGGTATCCGGGTCGAGCCACGAAAGACGGAGGGCCGTGCCGCGAAGAAACGCCCACCGGATCGCGTCGATGTCTCCGTCGAAGCCTCCGTCAAGAAGCCCGGCGGAGTAGCCCTCCCAGACGGCCGTACCGGCGGCGTCGGCCTGCTCGGCGGGAATCACGTCGTCCGCGATGCCGTCGCCGACGAGAACCCCGGGGTCGAGGCCGAGCGGGGCAATGCCGCTGAAGGCCCAGTCCAGCACGATGGCCCCGTCCCCTTGGACGTTCGCCGGATGGAGATCGTTGTGGGCGAACGTGTGAGGGAGCGCGTCGAGCCGCGCAAGCACGGCCTTGCATTCGGCGCCCTCGATCTCGTGCAGCTGGAGATAGCGACGGAGAAAGCGCCTCGAAAGCCACTCCTCCTCCTCCGGCGGACGGCGGGCGAGGGCGGCCTGGGCGCGTCCGAGCCGCCTCGCGAAAGCCCCGAGTCTCTCCGGGGTCCACGGCGGCGACTCCGGAACGTCCTCGAGCCACAACGCAACGGAGCCGTCCTCCCGCTCGAAGAGGCCGAACAGGCGGGGCGCCCGCAACCCGTCGAGACCGTCGAGCAGGCCGGACTCGTAGACGAGACCTTCCCGGCGCCAGTAGTACGGATCGGACGGTTCCGGCCCGGACGGCCAACGCGGCAACGGAGCGGCTCCGAGTCGGATCAGCTTCAGCACGGCCGCGCGGTCCGCGGCAGCGCACGCGCCAGACCCCGACCGTGGATGCGAAGGAACGCGGCCGCAGGCTCTCGACCTCCTGTGCCGGCTCGCTGCTGCCGAAGACGGCGCCGAGCTCGCGCGGCGGGATCGAGATCAGCCGACCGCCTCCGCCGACGCGTTGCGAACGAGCTCGGCGAGCCGTGTCAGCACATCGGGATCCGTCTGCGGGAGGACGCCGTGCCCGAGATTGAAGACATGGCCCGGCCGCCCACCGGCGCGGCGCAGGACGTCGAAAGCAGCGTACTCCGCGCGCTCCCAGGGGCCGAGCAACGCGGCAGGCTCGAGATTCCCCTGGATCCCCCGCTGCTCGCCGACGACGGTCCAGGCGTCGTCGAGCGAGATACGCCAGTCGACTCCGATCGCTGTGCCGCCGGCGGCCGCCAGCTCGGCGAGTAGCTGTGTCGTCGTGCCGGTGCCGAAGTGGATCGTCGGGACGCCGGCTGCGTCGAGCACGCGAGCCGAGTACGGAGCCACGAACTCCCGGTAGTCGGCCACCGAGAGCGCGCCCACCCAGGAGTCGAAGAGCTGGATCGCGTCGACCCCGGAAGCCGCCTGTGCGGCGACGTACCGTGCGAACTGCTCGGTCAGCCGCTCCATCAGCGCATGCCAGGTCTCCGGCTCGCGGTACATCAGCGTCTTCGTGCGGACGAAGTCGCGGCTCGGCCTCCCCTCGACGAGATAGCCGGCGACGGTGAACGGGCCGCCGCAGAAGCCGACGAGCGCGCGCTCGGGCTCGAGCTCGCCGCGCACGAGCCGCACGGCCTCGAGGATCGGCGCCGCCCACTCCTCCGCGTCGGCGACCCGGAGCCGCTCGACGGCCGCGGACGAGTCGAACCGCTCCTCAACGACCGGCCCGACGCCCTCAACGAGCTCGACCTCCACACCCATGCCGAGGACGGGCGACATGATGTCGGCGAAGAGGACGGCGGCGTCGACGCCGTGCCGGCGCACGGGCTGCAGCGTCACCTCCGCGCACAGCTCCGGCGTTCCTGCGATCTCGAAGAAGCCGTGCTTCTCGCGCAGGGCGCGGTACTCGGGCAGCGAGCGGCCCGCCTGCCGCATGAACCAGACCGGGGTTCGCTCGGCCGGCTCGCGCCGCAGCGTGCGGACGAGAAGAGGCTCTGCGCTCAGACGCTGATCGGCTCGCGGCCCTGCTCGCGCAGCAGCCGGGAGAGCCCTTCCTCGAGCGAGATCTCGGGCTCCCAGCCGAGCAGCTGCTGCGCCCGCGTGATGTCGGGCTTGCGCTGCATCGGGTCGTCGATGCGGAGCGCCTCGAAGACGATCTCGCTCGACGCGCCGGTGATCCGCTTCACGATCTCCGCGAGATCGAGCAGAGTCCGCTCGTCGGGGTTGCCGATGTTGACAGGCAGGTGCTCGCCGCTCTCGGCGAGGAGGACGATGCCACGGATCAGGTCGTCCACGTAGCAGAAACTCCGCGTCTGCGACCCGTCGCCGAACACCGTGAGCGGCTCCTCCGCGATCGCCTGGCGAACGAAGTTCGAGACCGCGCGGCCGTCGTTCGGCCGCATGCGAATCCCGTAGGTGTTGAAGATCCGCACGATCGCCGTGTCGACGCCCTGCTGGCCGTGGTACGCCATCGTCAGCGCCTCGGCGTAGCGCTTCGCCTCGTCGTACACGCCGCGCGGCCCGATCGGGTTCACGTGCCCCCAGTACGTCTCGGGCTGCGGGTGGATCTGCGGGTCGCCGTAGACCTCGCTCGTCGAGGCGAGGAGGAAGCGGGCCCGCTTGAACTTCGAGAGCCCGAGCGCGTTGTGCGTCCCGTAGGAGCCGACCTTGAGCGAGTGGAGCGGCATCCTGAGGTAGTCGTCGGGGCTCGCGAGCGCGGCGAAGTGGAAGACGAAGTCGATCGGCTCGTCGACGACGATCGGCTCGGTGACGTCGTGGTCGATGAACGCGAACGCGTCGTCGCGGATGTGCTCGATGTTCGCGAGCGACCCGCTGACGAGGTTGTCGACGCAGATCACGCGATGGCCGCGCTCCAGCAGGTAGTCGCAGAGATGCGAGCCGAGAAAGCCGGCGCCGCCGGTGACCAGAGCCGTAGGCACGGGGCGATGCTAGCTGGGACTACTCCTGCCTCGGGCGGCCACGTCCGGTGTCAGACACCTAGACGTGGCCGAAGGGGACCGAGCGCGCCTGCTGGAAAGTGATTTCGCTGCGGAACGGTTCGATTTGGACATGGCTTGGTGTCAGACACCTAGACGTGTCCCGCCAAGACTGGCTCCGGCGGCTACTTGAGGTCCTTGTTCGACTCCATGTCGAACCACATGGCGAACAGCGTGAACTGGAGCCCCGAGATCACGAGCAGCGCCACGAGGACGACCGTGGCGATGGGAATCGAGTAGCCCGCGATCCGGTAGCCGACCACGACGAGCCCGAGCAGCACGCCGGCGACCGTGGCGATGAACCCCATCACGTAGAAGAACACGAGCGGGTGAAAGTCACGCTTCACGTACTTCTCCCACAGCCGCCAGAAGAAGCCCCGCACGAGCAGCCACGCGATGCGCGGCACGACGTGGCGGTAGCGCATGTTGGAGCGCTCGCCGACCCCGTAGATGGGCCGCGACGGGAAGTCGCGCACACGGGCGTTCCAGACGTTGAGGTGGACGAGCATGTCGTTCGGGAAGCCGTAGTTCGTGTAGACGTGGTCGAGGTCGAGCCGCTCGAGCATCACCCGCGAGATCGCGGTGTACCCCGACTGCGAGTCGGCGACGTGCCAGTAGCCGGACGCAACCTTCGTCAGCAACGAGAGGATCGCGTTTCCGAAGAAACGCGTCTTCGGGATCAGCTGCCAGGCCAGGCCGGTGGAGAGACGATTGGCCTTGGAGTAGTCGAGCTCGCCGCGCGCGACCGGCTCGACGAGCGTCGGCAGGTCCTCCGGCTCCATCTGGTTGTCACCGTTCATCACGACGACGACGTCGAGCCCGTCGGCCATCGCCCGGCGGTAGCCGGTGATGGTCGCGGCGCCGACACCGCTCCGGCGCTCGTGCGAGAGCACCTCGACGCGAGGGTCGCCGAGCTCGAGCGCACGCTCGCTCGTGCGGTCGGTGGAGCCGTCGTCGACGACGAAGATCCGGTCGACGAGCGGCGGGATTCCGCCGAGCGTCGCGGCGATCAGCGCCTCCTCGTCGTACGCGGGCACGACGACCCCCACGCGCTTGCCCTCGAACACCCGGAGAGGCTAACTACTCGCCGTTGCGCGGCGTGACGCGCGCGGCGACGGGGTCCCACAGGAGCGCGGCGATCGCGCCGAGGATCAGCCCGATCAGCGCGCCGATGAGCACCGTGTTGCGGCGGCTGCGCGCCGTGATCTTGTTCGACGCTGCGTTGGCGAGGATGTACGGCGACTCGACCTTCGTCGCCAGCAGGAGCAGCTGCGAGTTGGTCGTTCGGTCGAGCTGGTCGCTGCGCAGCGTCTGCAGGAGAATCAGCTTGTCGGTGTCGGAGATGTTTCCTCCGGCGATGGCCTGCTGGATCGACTTGATGCCCTCGTCGTCACTTGCGATCTGGGCCTTGATGTTCGCGATCTTGGCGGCGGGGTAGACGCCCAGCGCCTTCACAACCTTGGCGGAGAGCTGGTTCGCCGCGCACGCCGCGACTTTCCCCTTCTTCGACTGGACGCTGACCCTCACGAGCGGGTTGACCGCAGCCGCGTTGCCCTTTGTAGAGGCGCCGCTGGCGACCGCCTGCGTCGAGATGCCTTTCTTGAATGCCCCCGGCTTCGTGTGGCAGAGCTGTGCAACCGCGTTGATCACGGCCTGGTTGTTGACCACCTGCCCGACCGAGGACGGGTTCGTCTGCGGGTCCTGGATCAGGCCTGAGCCCTGCGGTGTGTACGGCTGGCCGAGATAGACCGTCGCGACTGCCGAGTACACCTGGTTCCCGCCGAGCGAGACGAGGTAGCCGATCACGGCGCCTGCGACGAGACCCGCAGCGAGAAGCCACCAGCGGACGCCCAGCAGCTTGACGTACCGCGCGAAGTCGACTTCCTGCTCGGCCTCGGGATCGAAGCCGCGCTGAGGGGGAGCAGGCGCAGTCACGAGGGGCGACGATAGCCGACAGTCATGAGGGTGCTCTTAGGGAGCGGTCAGCGCGCGAGCCGCCGCCGCTTGGACTGGCGCGGCTCGACGGCATAGATGCGCGAGAACCCGTTGAAGAGCAGGCGCGCCCCGTTCCCCGAGACCGGCACGTATTCGCCGTGCGGGAACGTCATGAGGCGCCGGCCCGTGTGGAGATTCACACCGAGGATGCGGCCCGCGAAGCTACCGACGTAGGCGACGCCGTCCACGATCACGGACGCTCCCGAGATCGGGCCGCCGGTGGGAACGCGCCAGAGAACGCGACCGCTCGCAGCGGAGGCCCCGTAGAACACGCCGTTGTACGCGCCGAAGCACACGACTCCGTCCGCGACAGCAGGCGACGAGTAGACGTACGAGCCCGTCGAAACCGACCAGAGGTGCCGTCCGCTGGTGGAGAAGGCCGACAGCGAGTAGGCGACCGAAGGCACGAACACGCGGCCGCCCGCCACCGCAGGCGTCCCGTAGATCTTCCCGTTCACACGGCCGACCCACCTGGTCGCTCCGGACTCCGGCGAGAGCGCCCAGAGCCGGCCGTCGTAGTCCCCGATGAAGAGGCGGCCGCCGGAGATCGCCGCGCTCGACGTGATCTTCGCGCCGAGGTACTTGCGCCACTTGAGCCGGTGCGTGCGCAGGTCGAGCGCGTACATCTCGCCGCTCGCGGTGCCGAAGTAGTCGACGTCGTCGACGATGATTGGCGACGACTCGATCGCCGAGCCGGCGTTCCAGCTCCACTTGAGGTGACCGGTGGTGCGATCGAGCACGTACACCCCGCCGCCCATCGTGTGGTAGACGATCTCGTCCCCTGCGACGGCCGGCGAGGAGGCCATACGCGGAAAGCCCGGCGTCAGGTGCGTCCAGGCGAAGTCACCGGAGCGCATCGAGATCGCGCGGACGGTTCCGCGGGCGTTCCCGATGTACGCATAGCCGTCGGTCACGACGGCCGGGAACTCGATCAGATGGCCGAGGCCGCGGCTCCAGACGAGCCGAAACGGCGGCCGCAACCGGATCTTGGTCGGCGCCTGGGTGCGCGCTTCCGTCGCGCCGTACAGCGGCCACTGCAGATCCGGCTGGTAGACGTCGACCGTCTGCCAGCGGCTGTGCTGGAAATCGACGGGCGTGCTGACGGGCGCGAAGCCCCGCGCCGAGACGGAGACCTCGTGCTGCCCACGCGGCGCCGTGATCGTCGTGACGCCGTGGCGGTCGGTGCGACCGGTCTTGCCCCAGAGGCTCACCCGCGCGCCGCGCACGCGCTCGCGCTTGTCGCCGTCGAGGATCGTGACGACCAGCTTCGTCATCGTGTGGGCCTCGTGGGTGGGCTTCGGCTTCGGCTTGGGCTTCGGCTTCGCGTGCGTCGTCGCCGGCGGCGGCTCGGCGTGCTTACTCCCGCCACAGCCGGCGAGGAGGGCAACGAGAGCCGCCACGACGAGGAGGCGCACGATCACGCGTGCTCCCCGACCGCGAGCTCGCGGTAGCCGGTGAGGAGAATTGGAGCGCCGTCGATGTCGCGGAGGATCACGTTGTCGTCGGGGAAGTGCGGCACGGTCTCGCCGATCTCGTCGAGCCGGCCGAGCGTCGCCAGCACCTGAGCCTCGGCCATGTTCGCACCGCCGTCGGCGAGCGCCGAGGTCGCAGCGACGTGGCGGACGTTGATCTCGGTCACCTTGAGCGCGCCCGTCCGGTCCTCCCGGAGGTCGACGGTGAGCAGACCGTGCGCCGGCTCGCCCGTGAGGCCCGCGACGAGGCGAACCGCCTGCTCGGCGAGCGTCCGCGCGCGCTCGTCGTTGATCAGGCGGCCGCGGTTGATGTTGCCGGTGATCCCCGAGACCGCGAGATGCCCCATGAAGTACTCCAGCCGCTCGTAGCAGCCCGCCTTGAGCAGCTCGTCCTCGTGGAAGAGGAGCGAAGCAGCGATGTTCCGTCCCGGCAGGTGCTCGGCGACCATGAAGCTCGAGATGCTCTGATTCAGGTAGGCCCAGGCATACGCCTCCTCCGCCTCGGTCACCTGGAGGGAGCCGATCCCACTGGAGGATGCCTCGGAGTAGTCGCGGAGCCAGACCGGGCCGCCGTCGAGGTCGAGGCCACGGCGCTCGAGCAGCTCGTCCCGGCTCACGATGCGGTAGCGCGGCACGAGCCCAGTCTCGCGCAGCGCCTCGTAGAGCTTGCCCTTGCTGATCGCGATCGCCACGAGACCGGGAGGCGGCAGCAGCGTCGGCACTGGAAACTCGCGACCGCTCCAGAAGAGCACCTCGGCTTCGGGCCCGACGAGCGCGGCGTCGATCTTCTCCCGCTCGCAGATGTCCGCGACGAGCTCCGTGTAGCCGGGGTCCCCGGGCTGGGAGACGCGGTAGACGCGGTCGTAGAGCCCCTCGTAGAACCCGTACCAGTTGCCGCCGCGATCGGCGCCCACGAGCATCGCGTCGGAGAACGCGGGGCTCGCGCGCAGAGAACGGGCGATGGCTCTCGGCGTGACGCCGCAAGCGCCCGTGACGAGGATGTTCAGGGGCGCCACAGGCTCCCAGAGTAGCCCCGGTTCCTCACGGCTCCGACTTCCAACCTCCGGTTTCTCCCTTGTAGGTGCCGCCGAAGAGAGCCCGCGGCGTGCGCGCGAGAATCCGCAGGTCGAGCCGCGGCGAGCGGTGCTCGACGTACCAGACGTCGAGCTCGATCCGGTCCGCCCACGGCAGCTCGGCCCGGCCGTTCACCTGCGCCCAGCCGGTGATGCCGGGCCTGACGTCCAGGCGGTGCCGCTGATGCTCGTCGTACTGCTCGACCTGGTAGCGGAGCGTCGGCCGCGGGCCGACCACGCTCATCTCGCCGCGGACGACGTTCCAGAGTTGCGGCAACTCGTCGAGGGAGAGCTTGCGCAAAACCCTGCCTACGCGCGTGATCCGGGTGTCGCCGCGGTTGACCGACAGCCCCGCCCCCATCGTCTCGGCGCCGACGACCATCGTCCGCAGCTTGAGCAGCTCGAAGTCGGCACCGTCGCGGCCCACGCGCGTCTGCCGGTAGAGCACCGGGCCGCCGTCCTCGAGCTTGACCGCGAGCGCTGCGACGGCGAGCAGCGGCGAGGCGAGGACGAGCGCCGAGCCCGCGATCGCGACGTCTGCCGCCCGGTTCATGCGAGCTCCTCGCGCTGCGGCGCCCACGTCGCGGGCACGCCGCGCCGGAGGTAGTTCCAGAGCGCCACGACCGTCGCCCAGGTGATGAGCACGTAGTAGCGGGCGATCCCGACGCCGGCGAGCGCCGCCGCGAGCAGACCGAGCTGGAGGCCGAGTAGGACCGCGTAGACCGCGCCCTGGCCGAGCAAGGCGAGCGAGCTCCCGAGCAGGAGCAAGTGGAGGAGGCCACTCGCATAGCGGAGATGCCGGTGCGAGATCAGGGCGACCCAGTAGCCGGGCGGCTGGCCGCGGAGCATGCGCCCCCGCAAGACGATGAGCCACGCATGCTCGAACATCCGCACCTTGCGCCGGTACTCGCTCTCGTTGGTCGGCGTCGGCCGCTCGGAGGCGAGCGCCGCCGGCTCGTACACCGCTCGCCGCCCGCGCTGGACCATGAGGTACGGGAGCGAGAGGTCGTGGCCGAAACGGGGATCGACCTCGGCGTAGTCGGACCGGCGCAGCGCGTAGATCGCGCCGTTGCCCGCCGTGACGGAACCGAGTCGTGACTCTCCTTCCCGCGTCACGAGCTCGTACCGCCAGTAGACGCCCTCCTTGTTCGACCCGTCCGGAGCCTCGAGCCGCAGCCGTCCGCAGACGTAGGCGACCTTCGGATCGGCGAGGTTGCGGACGAGCTTGCGCAGCGCGTCGGGAGCCCAGGTCGCGTTCGCGTCGGAGAAGGCGACGACGTCCGCGTCAGTCGCCCGCACCGCGGCGTCCTGCGCCGCGACCTTCCCGCCGCGCGGGTTCCGGACCACGCGCGCGCCGGCAGCTTCCGCGAGCTCCTCGGTCCGGTCGGTCGACGCGTCGGACGTGACGACGAGCTCGACCAGCTCCGTGGGATAGTCGAGCGCCCGCAGGTTCTCGAGCCGTCGCTCGATCGCGCTCTCCTCGTTGTAGGCGGTCACGATCACCGCGACGGACGGGAGGTAGGCGCCCTCGAGCACGACCCGCCGCGTGTGGATGCGCGCCGCCAGCGCAACCGTGAGCGGGTAGAGCGCATGCGTCCAGGCGAGCGCGGCGAGCGAGCCCCAGAAGAGGACGACGGCCACGATCACGGCCGCAACGCTAGCGCCGCGACCGGGGTCTAGTTACCCCAGGGGCCGATGTGCGGGGCGTGCGGCACCGTGAGCGAGAAGGGGAGTGACTTTCCGGAGCCCGGTGCGACCGCGCGCAGCCAGTCCGTCTTCGTCGCCCGGACCCGGACCTTCGCACGGAAGATCCCGTGGCTGTTCGCGCCGACGTACGCGACGGTCCGCCAGCTCCCGCTCTTGCCATGCCGGAGCTGGACGGTGACGCGAACCTTGCTACTCGTCGCATCGCGACCCCAGACGCTGACCGTCGACCCTTTGAGGTAGGCCACGAACGGGAATCGGAAGGCCGTGCGAACCGGCTTGGGCCGCGCCTTCCCGAGCGACGACGAGTGGAAGTAGAGACCGCTCTGGTACGGGCTGGGACTCTGCCGATCCTGAAGATCGAACCATGTGACGAGGGACACGCCGGAGATCCACATCTGGTGCAACGACTCAGCCGTCCAGCGGGCGGCGAGGCCCATCGGGGCAGCGTGCCTCCTCGGCGGGCTGCTGTCCCAACCGAACTCGGTCACCCAGAACTTGACCGGATGCGCCGAGACGACGTGATGGAGCCGCACTCCGGCCTGGAGCACCGACCGCATTCGCGGCAGGTCGCCGAGCTCGACGTCATCCGGATTCTTCGCGTGCCCGAACGGACCGCCGAACGTGTACGGATGATGTGACCACGCGTCGAAGTGGATGGCGTTGTGGCACGTCGAGTGCGGATGTGAGCCCTTCGAGAGGCAGAGGAGCGAGCGCATGTAGGCGAGCGGCGAGACGGAGTACCACTTCTGCTTGTTGCCCTTCGGGTGGCCGAACGGGTCGAGCGCGCCGGCAACGACGAGATTTGATGCGTCGACGCCATGCACGGCGCTGGCGAAGGCGTTCACCATCCCGCGGTACGCACTCGCGCTGACCGGGCCGAGATCGAGGCTGAGGTTCGGCTCGTTCCAGACCTGGAAGACATGCTCGGCCGGGAGCCCGTTCGTACCGTCGTAGTGCGTGGCGAGCGCATGCGCGAAGTCCCCGAGCGCGGCAGCCTTGGGCGTCCCGGCAGACCCTGACGTCGGGCGCTTCGCAAACGCCCAGGATGGAGCCGCGTTGACGTCGAGGATCGGAATGACATTCGCAGCGGCAGCGTCTTCGAGCGTTGCATCGAGCCCAGCCCACGAATACCCCGGCGACGCCGGATCGCGGGCGTCGAACCCACTCGGCCGGGGAGACGGTGCGATCGCCCGCCACGAGATTCCAATCCTGACGTACGTCGCTCCGGCCGAGCGAGACAGCGAGAATGCGACCTGGCCGTGCGAATCGTTGAACAGCAACGGATCGAAGAGACCCGTCGCAAGCGGTGCGGTGCCAGGAGTCGAATACGTCGCGACTCCGCGCGCGGCGTGAGCCTGGTGCTTCAGGCTCGCGAATCCGGCCGAAGCCGTCGCAGCCGCAAGGCACAGGGTTGCGCCGCCGATTGCCAGGTAACGAGTGGTGACCCCCACCAGCTCCACGCTATCCGCGATCCAGGCTCGGCGGGATCTTTCTTGCGGATTCCTTACACCGTCCACGAGAGGCCTGACGAGCGCTGGGTGCTAGGGCGCGATGTTGGGATGGTGCGGGACCGTGAGCGAGAACGCGAGCGACTTCCCGGAGCCCGTCGCGATGGCGCGAAGCCAATCCTTCTTCGACGCCCTCAGTTTGAGAGTCGCCTTGAAGATGCCGTACTCGTTCGACCGAACGAGAGCAACTGTGCGCCACCTTCCGCTCTTGCCGTGGCGACGCTGGACCGTGACGAGTTGCTTGTCGCTCGTCGCAACGCGGCCCCAGAGGCTGACGGTCGAGCGGTGCAGATAGGCGACGAACGGGAATCGGAAGGCGGTGCGCACGGGCTTGGCCCGGGCGTTCTCGAGCGACGACGTGTGGAAGAACAAGCCGCTCTGGAACGAGCTCGATTTCGAATAGTCCTCGAGCAGGAACCACGTCACGAGCGACACACCAGAGAGCCACATCTGGTGCAGAGACTCAGCCGTCCAGCGCGCGGCGAGACTCAGCGACGCCGCATGCTTCCGCGGCGGGTTCGTGTCCCAGCCGAACTCGGTCACCCAGAACTTGACCGGCTGCGCAGAGACCACGTGGTGGAGCCGCACGCCGGCCTTCAGGACCGCCCGCATCTTGGGGAGGTCGCCGAGCTCGACGTCGTCCACGAGTTTCGCGCGCCCGAACGGGCCGCCGTACGTGTACGGATGGTGGGACCAGACGTCGAAACGGATCGGGTCGTCGCACGTCGCGTGCGGATGGGATCCCTTCGAGACGCACAGCAGCGAGCGCATGAAGGACAGCGGCCGAAGCGAGTACCACTCCTGACCCTTGGTCTTCTTGTGGCCGAAGGGGTCGAGTCCCCCCGCGACGACGAGGTTCGAGGGGTCGACGGCGTGTACCGAATCGGCGACCGCGTTCACCATCGCGCGATAGCCGCTTGCCGTGACCGGGCTCAAGTTGAGGCTGAGGTTCGGCTCGTTCCAGACCTGGAATACGTGCCCGCCCGGCGCCCCAGGGGTGAGCCCGTCGTAGTGGGTCGCGAGAGCCGTCGCGAAGTCGCCCAGGTCGGCGACATTCGGCGATCCGCCGTTGACGCCGCTCGGCGGCGTGTCGTATGCCCAGGCGGGAGGTAGCACGATGTCGAGGATCGGGGTGAGACCCGCAGCCTGCGCCGCCTCGACGACCGCATCGGTGCCCGCCCACGAGTATCCCGGTGACGTCGGATCCGTGGCGACGAAGCCGGACGGCGGCGTGGACGGCGCGATGGCACGCCAGTAGACGATGAGACGCGCGTACGTCGCCCCGGCGGCCCGCGTCCACGCAAACGCGGTCTCCTTCTGACTCCCCTCGAAGAGCGCTGGATCCACGATCGCCGTCACCAAGCGGCGCCGTGGCCGGAGTCGAGTACGTCCGCGTGCGGCCGGCCGCGCCGGCGGCCGATGTCGATACGCCCACGAGCAGGAAGATGGCGAGCATTGCCGCCAGGTTCCGTGCAGTGCCCCCCACGGCGCGCACGCTATCCGCGAACCCTCGCCGACCGTGCGGAGATTTGCCGTCTCCTTACACCCCACCGGCCCGCCCTGAGGGCCAGACGGCGGATCAGTTGCCCCAGGGTCCGATCTTCGGCGCGTGCGGCACCGTGAGCGAGAAGGCGAGCGAGTTGTCGGACCCCGTGGCGCTCGCCCGCAGCCAGTCCTTCTTCGTTGCCTTCAGCTTCAGGTTCGCCTGGAAGATCCCGTTCGCATTCGAGCGAGATGACCGCGACCCGCCGCCAGCTACCGCTCTTCCCGTGCCGGAGCCGAATCGTGACGGTCTCCTTGTCGCTCGTCGCATCCCTGCCCCACACGCTGACCGTCTTCTTGCCGAGATACGCGACGAAGGGGAACCGAAAGGCCGTGAGCACGGGTTTGGGGCGCGCATTCTCGATCGACGCCGCGTGGAAGTAGAGGCCGCTCTGGTACGGGCTCGGGCTCGGATAGTCCTCGATCAGGAACCACGTCACCAGAGAGACTCCCGACAGCCACATCTGGTGCAGCGACTCCGCCGTCCAGCGGGCTGGCGAGACTCAGCGACGCTGCATGCTTCCGCGGCGGGTTCGTGTCCCAGCCGAACTCCGTCACCCAGAACTGAACCGGGTTCGCCGAGACGATGTGGTGCAGCCGCACGCCGGCTTTGAGCAGCGCGCGCATCCTCGGCATGTCGCCGAGCTCGACGTCGTCCGGGAGTCTTCGCGTGCCCGAACGGACCACCGAACGTGTACGGATGATGCGACCACACGTCGAAGTGCACCGGGTCGTGGCATGTCGCGTGCGGGTGGGCGCCCTTCGAAAGGCAGAGCAGGGAGCGCATGAAGGCGAGCGGTGCGAACCGAATACCACTGCTGTTTCTTGCTCTTCGGGTGCCCAAAGGGGTCGAGCCCGCCCGGCGACGACGAGATTGGCCGCGTCGACACCGTGCACCGCCGCGGCAACCGCATTGACCATCGACCGGTACACGCTCGCTTTCACAGGGTTCAGATAGAGGCTGACGATTCGGCTCGTTCGAGACCTGGAAGACGTGCTCGGCGGGGAGGTCTGGATCGGACCCGTCGTAATGAGCCGCGAGGGCCGTCGCGAAGTCGCCCAGGTCGGTGACGTTCGGCGTGCCGGCGTTGACGCCGCTCGGTTGCCTGTTGTACGCCCAGCTGGGCGTGGTGTCGATCTCGAGGATCGGCGTCAGCCCGGCAGCGTCGGCCTCGTCGAGGATCGTATCCATCCCCACCCAGTGGTATCCAGGCGAAGTCGGATCGCTGGCGACGAAGCCGATGGGAGGTGCCTCCGGTGCGATCCCCCTCCAGGACAGGCTCAGCCGCACGTAGGTGGCGCCTGCGGCCGCAGCCATCGGAAAGGCGGTCGCCTGCTGCGGGCCTTCGAAGTTCCTGTCGAGGAGAGCGGTGCGAAGCGGAATCGTGCCGCCCGTAGAGATGACGTGCTGCCGTGTGGTCTTCGCGTCTGCCGACGTAGCGCCCGCGAACACGGCGAGCGCGCACGCGGCCGAAGCGGACAACCAGCGCACGGTCACGCGCACGAACGCAACAGGGGATACCGCCCGCGACAGAAAGACCCTCGACCCCACCGGCGGCGATCGTAGCCGGGATGTCGGCTGACCGTACGAACGCTTACTGATCCTTAACCCGCACGTGCGGTCACCTGAAGCTCACTCGTCGCGAGGGGCGCGCCAAGCCGGTAGCCGGCATAGACCGCAGAGTTCCAAGCGCGCTTCCCGGCGATGAGCAGTTTCGACGACGAGCTGCCCGTGGAGCACCATTCGATGATGCCCCGATAGTGGAATCGAACGTCGTCGAAGCCGTGCGCCTCGAGGAGTCGCCGGAGCGATTCGGCAGTGAAATGCCAGAGGTGGTCGTCCCCGGTTCCGAACATGAGCGGCCTGTTGGCGAGCGCGAGGAGGCGGGCATAGCGACGTTGAAACGCGAAGTTCGGCGTAGTCAGCCAGAGCGTTGCTCCAGGCCGGAGCGCCGACCGGACCGACTCCAGCAGCTCTCCCGGCTCCGCGAGATGGGCGACGACGCACCACAGCGTCACCACATCGAAGCCGGCGGCGGGCGCAGTGAGGGCTCGCGCACCGAGACGTTGCCTAGCTGCAACGGTCGCTTCCGGCGAGGTGTCGTAGGAGTAGGCGTCCCAGCCGGCGTCGAGCGCGACCGCGGCGAACTCGCCAACGCCCCCGCCGAGATCCAGAAGCTTCCCTCGCGGAAGCACGGAGAGCGCCGACAGGAAATAGCGACGCTTCGCTTCGCCCCAATATGGGTCACCCGTGTGCTTCGTGTCCCAGTAGTCGGACCGGCCGTCGTACCCCAGCACACGCCCGAGCCCGCACGCGGGACACTCGGCGAACCGGGAGGAGCCGTACTGGGTCTTGACGCGCGGGGATCCACAGACGAAACACGTCTCGAGCGACACTCGGATCACCGTACCGGTGAAGTGCGACCGCATCTATCGTCTCGGGCTTCGTGGTCGACAGGGCAGATCCAGCAATCGACGAACCGACGGGGATCGTGCATGACTGGTTTCAGGGGATGCACGGCTCGGAACGGGTCGTCGACACGATCCGGTCGGGCCTTTTCGCGGACGAGCACGAGCCCGACATCCTCACCTTCGCCGCGGCTCGCGGCGTGATCCCGGACGAGCTCGCGGGCCGGATCGTCCGCGAGTCGCGGCTCAGCTCGCTACCGGGGATCCGCCAGGTCGGGCGCGAAGCCGGACGGTGGCGATATCTCCTCCCCTACATGCCGCGCTACTTCGCGTCCCTCGATCTCTCGGCGTACGAGCTCGTCATCGCCTCGTCGCACGCCTGCGCGATCAACGTACGCCCGCGCCTGGACGCGCTCTTCGTTTGTTACTGCCACACGCCGATGCGCTACGCATGGCTCCCACAGACGGACGCCGGGCCGGTCGACGCGGTCGGCACGCTCGGGCTGCGGCTCTTCCGGAACTATCTTCGCCGAACCGACCTCGCAGCGTCGCGGCGACCGGATGCGTTCGCTGCAAACTCGGCCGCGGTTCGCGACCGGATCCGCCGCCTCTACGGCCGCGAGGCCACCGTCATCCCCCCACCGGTCGATGTGGTGGCGCTCGACGCGACGCAGGAGAAGGAGCCCGGGCACTTCCTGTGGGTGCACAGGCTCGTCCCGTACAAACGGCCGGAACTCGTCCTGGAGGCGTTCCGCGGCCTGCCGTATCGCCTCACGATGGTCGGAGTCGGCCCGCTCGAGGCACGCTTGCGGAAGCGGCTCCACCCAACGTCGAGCTGCTGGGCTGGGTGTCCCGCGACGAGCTCGCCGAGCTGTACGGTCGCGCTTCGGGCTTCGTCCACGTCGCGGAGGAGGACTTCGGGATCACGATGGTCGAAGCGCTCGCCGCCGGAACGCCGGTGGTCGCACTGAATGCCGGCGGAGCCCGTGACATCGTTCGCCCCGGAACCGACGGCGTGCTCATCGAAGGCGCCGAGCTCGGAGCGCTGCAATCCGGCGTCCGGGAGGTGGCGACGGGGTCCTGGGACAGGCAGGCCCTCCGTAGCCGGGCCTTCGAGTTCTCGACCGAACGGTTTTTGGAGCAGATGCGGGCCTGGCTCGACGAGGCGTCCGCCGAGGCGCGAGGACGGCCGATCAGCTGGACGGCCTCCGCGTTGCACCCGTGAGGATCGGGATCGATGCGCGGAACGACGGCACGGGCGTCGGTCGCTACACCTTCTCCCTCATCCGCGAGCTGGCCAGGATCGATCGGGAGAACGAGTACGTCCTCTTCCTGAATCGAGAGCGCTTCGCAACCCACGTAGCGCCGGCCCCGAACTTCCGCGCCGTCGCGGCCGGGATCCCCTGGTTCACGCTTCGCGAGCAGGTGCTGCTGCCACGTCTCGTCGAGCGGGAGCGGCTCGACCTCATGCACTACCCGCACCTGACGGTGCCTCTGCTCTCGACCACGCCCTTCGTCGTCACCGTCCACGACCTCAACTATCTCGACGCGGCGATCTTCGCCGGCGGGAGTCGCCTGCGCCGCGCCGCGCTGCTCGCCGGCTACCACATCGAGCTGGCCAAGGCGCGTCGCGCCCGGCGGTCATCGCCGTCTCGAAGCACACGCGTCACACGGTCGTGCGTGCGCTTCGTGTCGAACCCGAGCGGGTCGCCGTGACGTACGAGGCGGCCGACCCTCCGGGAGCGGTCGAGCCGGAGCCTGCGGTGCTCGAGCGGCACGGCCTGGACGCGCCCTTCTTCTTCTACGTCGGAGCGGCCTACCCCTACAAGAACCTCGCCGGCCTGATCGACGCGTTTGCGCGCAGCGGCTGCGACCACAAGCTCGTGCTCGCCGGCGACCATGACATTTCGGGGACACTCTGAGAGAGTGCGCGGCGAAGGCCGGTATCGCGGGACGCGTCGTATTTCCGGGGCGGGTCTCCGAGGCCGAGCTCGCAGCCCTCTATGGCGGAGCGCTCGCGTACGTGTTCGTCTCGGCATCCGAGGGGTTCGGGCTGCCGGGGCTCGAGGCGATGCAGTTCGGAGTTCCCGTGGTCGCGGCGAGCGCCGGCAGCCTGCCGGAGATCTACGGCGACGCGGCCCTGTACTGCGATCCGCACGACGTCGACTCGATCGCCGCCGCGCTCGCCGCGGTCGCGTCCGACGAGCAGATGCGCGCCCATCTCGTCGCGCTCGGCCGGCAGCGAGCCGCCGAGTTCTCCTGGCAGCGGACCGCCGAACAGACGCTCACCGTCTACCGCGATGCGCTTCTACACTGAGCGGCATGTCGGCGGCCGGCTCCGCGAGCGTCCGGGCTCGAGCGCGTCGCCACGTCACTCTCGAGAGTGCCGTCCGGCCGCACACGCTGCTGCTCGCGGGCGCAATCCTGAGCTTCCTCGCCTGGGCGATCCCATGGGGAGGAGCCATTCCCGCGCCGCTGCGCGGCTTTGCGCAAAAGGAACCGTGGACGCTGGAGGGCGCGCTCTTCCTGCTCGCGTGGTACGCGTTCTTCTTCGTCGTCGCGTTCGGCGGCTTTCAGCTGGGCCTGGCGGATCCCGGTCTTGCAGCGGGCCGAGCGGGTTCCGTGGGAGAGCTACTACGTATTCCTCAGCATCCTCAGCCTCGTCGGAACCGCGTACTCGTACGCGTACGTCCTCGCGAAGTCGCCGCACGCGATCTCCCAGGCGTTCCTCCACCACCAGTTCAACGCCGTGCGACTCGTCCTGCCGTACTCGTCCGGCCCCCAGACCCTCCGCTACGCCTCGTCGCTGGCCGGCGCGATCGCACTCTTCGAGCTCGCACGCCGGCACTTCCGCCTCGTGCACGTGGCCAACGTGCTGCTGCTCCTGCTCGCCGCCGCGATCGCGTCACGCGCGTCGCTGATCATCACCGCGATCGCGGTCGCCGGCCTCGCCGCACGGCACCTCCAGGCGGCGCATGTGCGCGCACGAATGAACCAGGAATGCTGCTACTCGGGCTGGTGACGCTGTTTCTCGCGCTCAGCCTGCTCAGCTACTCGCGGGACGCCGACTTCTACCGCTCGTACGGCGTCCACGATCCGCTCGTCATGAACGCGGACGAAATAGTTCGGTACGTCGGCATCCCCTTCCAGGCGGCGATGGCCGTGAGCAATCACGTGTCGAAGGCGGCCCGCCGCACCGGCGAGCGCGGCCGCCGGTGCACGCGTATTCCTGTTGCCGACCTACGTGGACAAGAGCGTCCCCGCCTCGGTCTCCCGCGGTGAGAACCGCTATACGACGGTCGTCGCGATACCCTCCTCGCAGACGACGAACTCCGTGCTCGCCCTGACGTACGGAGTCTTCGGCGCACTGGCCTTCGCCGTACTCGGATTCGTGGTCCTCGTCGCGGGCGTAATCGCCGGGCACGCGTCGCAGTACGCGTGGCTACCTCTTTCTCGCGAGCCTCGTCATCGCCTACTGCCTCGCGGAGTGGTGGCGGACGTACGTGCTCAACCAGGGGATCGTCCAGTTCCTCATTCTCGTCCTCTTCTTTCTGGGGTGTCGTCGGCTCGAGCGTGGAGCGGCTGGACCGGCGGCCGCTGGTCGCGCTTGACGGGCTTTCTCATGGGAGAGGGTCGCCGGCGAGAACGGATCCCGGTAAGCCCCCGCAGACATGACGCGCGCTTGCAAACGCGGGCGAGTGCGGCATCCGCTCCGCCTTCTCGGAGAGCGCGCCCCAGGCTCTCGGTGTCGCCTCGACTCGAAGAAGCAGAGGTTCGGCCGATCCGCCCTCGGAGCCGGGCCGGCGCGACGATCGGCAGCAGGCAGTAGGAGTACTGCGCAACCTTGTTCCCTTGTCCCAAGCTCGCGTACCCGGGCGGGAAGAGGAGGAGCCCGAAGGTCGCATGCAGGAGGAACGGAACGATCTCCTCGAACGGCAACTCTGGGTGGAACACGACGTTCGCGGGCACTGGACGCGACGGCGGTCCGATGACGTGGAAGGCGACGTTTGGGGCGAGCTCCGCCGCCGCCGCGAGGCTCTCGTAGTCGAAGAGCGGCGAGACGCCCGCGAACACCGCGGCCGGCCCGTCGCCGTACGGCGACTCCGTCGGCCGGTCGAAGGCAGCCTTGTCGATCCCGGGTGGCTGCAGCTCGACGGGGCCATACCGCGCAAGCGTCTCGGCGATCTGCCGCGTCGGCGCACTCACGAGGTCGAAGCGCGGCATCGCCCGCTCCTCCGCCTCGAGGACGAGCGGGTGCACGCCGATCGCGCGCAGATCATCGGAGGCGCGGTAGACGAGCCGGCGCGCGCGGCGCCAGCTCCCCGATCCGCTCGACGAGCAGCAGCGCCGCCGTTCCCTCGAAGAGGACGAGATCCTGCCTCTCGCAGCCGCTGCTCGAGCGGCCCGAGCGACACGTCCGCGAACGCGCGAACCACGGCGTAGATAGCCGGTTGGCGAGCCCGAAGCGGAGATTCCCGGGATGCGTCCGAGTCATGAGCACGTAGCTCGTGAGGCGCTCTCGCACGGGGATGAGCCGGGTCCCTTTCTCTGGGACGGGATACGCGAAGCGGTAGTCGCCCCTCAAACGTGACAGGAGGCTGATCGCTACCGTCGCGAACGTCACGTCCCAGCCGAGGTTCCAGTAGGCGCTCGCAAGGTGGTGGAACCCGGCGCCTCGATCGATCTCTAGGTAGTGCCCCGACAAAAGGTCACCTACCACGCGGCGGATGTCGTTCGGCATCGTCGCGGCCGCACGTTAGAGAAAGCGTGGTCAGCCGGGGCGGGCTGACTATCATCGGGCGCCTTGGCGGCCGCGTCCAATTCGACTCTGCCCGACTGGTTTGCGCCACTCTGGGGCCTCCCTCGCCTCCCGGACCCTCCTTTGACTCCCGAAGTTCGCGGGAAGCGCTATGTCGTGGATGGCGGAGTGCTGCGGGCGGAAACCATCGTTTCCGCCGATCAGGCGCAGACAGCGGACGCATTCGGCTTCAAGTGGAATCAGATCGACAGCTTCGAGAGCGAGCCGGCCCTCCGGCGGACGCGCGCGTGGCTGCTCGAGCGGTACGGTGAACGCCGCCAGCGCAGCTCGGTGGGACGAGTACGGCGACGAGCCCGTCCTGCTCGATGCCGGCTGTGGCGCGGCGGTGTCATCGCTGGCCCTTTTCGGCACGCGACTGCAGCGGGTTCGCTTCGTCGCCGCGCACATATCGAACGCGGTCGACGTTGCAGTCCGCAGGTGCGCTGAGCGCGGTGTGAGCGCGGCATTCATCCAGGACGATCTCACGACGCTCCCGTTGCAGCCGGGCTCTGATCGACGTCGCTTTGCAGGGTGTCCTCCACCACACCGACTCCACGCGCAACGCGCTTCACCGCATCGCGGCGCTCCTCGCGCCGGGCGGTCGTTTTCTCTTCTACGTCTATCGGAAGAAAGGGCCGCTCCGGGAGTTCACCGACGATTACATCCGTGGCCTGCTCCAGGACAAGAGTCCCGAGGAGGCCTGGAAGGCCGTCAAGCCGCTGACGAAGCTGGGGGTCGCTCTCGGCGAGCTCGGGGTTGAGGTCGAGGTGCCGGAAGACGTCGACGTGCTCGAGATTCCGGCCGGCCGGTACGACATCCAGCGTCTCTTCTACTGGCACGTAGCGAAGGCATTCCACCACCCAGACCTGTCTTTCGACGAGCTCAACCACATCAACTACGACTGGTACGCGCCGGTGAATGCCCATCGGCAGACGCCCGAGGAGGTGCGCGCCTGGTGCGCGGAGGCAGGGCTCGAGATCGAGCGGGAACGCATCGAGGAGGAGAGGATCACCGTGATCCGGCTCGGCGCCGAGGGACCGGTTGCTTCGCCGCCAACCCTCGCCCACTGGAGGATCCTGCTCACCGGGGGCTGCCGGCTTCGAGCATCGGCAGGAACGCGCTCGCCAAGCTCGAGGGCGAGCACGACCTCTATCCCGTCGTGCGAGAGGCTCCGGACGAGACGCGCGAATGGATCGTTCAGGACCTCACCCAGCCGCTCGACCTCTCGCTGCTGCCGGAGCGGATCGACGCGGTCATCCACCTTCACAGTCGCATCGCTATCGAGAGTTCCCCGCCGGTGCGGAGGACGTCTACGCGGTCAACGTCCACTCGACCTTCTCGCTGCTCGAGTACGCACGCGGCGCGGGCGCCCGAACGTTCGTCCTCGCCTCGACAGGCGGGATCTACGGCTACAGCTACGAAGCTCTCGTCGAGAGCGACCCGGCGAACCCGCTCAACTTCTATCTGACCTCGAAGCACGTCGCCGAGTCGCTCGTCGCGAACTACGAGGCGCTCTTCCAGACGGTCGTATTCCGCTTCTTCTTCGTCTACGGCGCGGGCCAGGGGCGGATGCTCGTTCCGACCCTGATCGAGAAGGTGCGTAAGGGCGACCAGATTTCGATCGCGGGGACGCCGGGTCAGCGCATCAATCCGATCCACGTCAGCGACGCGGTCGGTGCCTTTCTTCCCGCACTCGAGCTCCGCCGATCGGACGTCTTCAATGTCGCGGGTGACGAGATCGTCTCGATCCGCGAGCTCGTGGGCGTAATCGAGCAGGCGACGGGAGAGCCTGCGCACGTCCGCCACATCGACCCCGAGCAGGAGGGCGATCTGATCGGGGACAACTCGCGGATGAAGGACCTGCTCGGAGTCCAGCCGCGGATATCACTTCTCGAGGGCGTTCGCTCGATGCTGTGAGCGGCTAGGCCGTCGAACGACTACTCGGGCCACAGGCTGCCGTAGATCTCGTCAAGCCACGCTCCGACGGCTTCGAGCGAATGGTGGTCCTCGACGTAACGACGGCCTGCGAGACCGAGCCGGCGGCGGCGCGCGGCGTCGTGGATCAGCTCCCGCAGCCGCTCCTTGATCTCGAGCGGCGGCGCGTTCACGAGCGGACACTCGCCGGCGAAGGAGAAGAGTGTGTACAGCTCGAGGAGATCGGGGCGGAGGTAGCAGGCACCGGTTTGGCGGTCGCCATCGCCTCGATGGCGAAGAAGGCGTACCACCCGACGATGAACTGGTCGGCCACGATGTCGGCCTCGGCAAGCCGGCGGCGAACCTCGGCGTTGGGCACCTTCTCGGCCAGGTGCAGCTCGATCGGCTCCCCCTCGGCCTTGAGCTCCTCACAGGCGGCGATCAAGAATCGGGTGCCCTTCAGCTCGCGATGGTTCGGCGCGTGGAAGACGACGACCGGCCGGCTTGGGTCGCGTTCGTCGGGCTCGAGGGCTGGCGTGAACTCGGCGGTGTCGATCGCGAAATGCCCCGCGTTCAGGGTGTCCCAGCGCGGCATGTAGTCGACCCAGTCGACACCGCTCACGACGTGGTCGGCGTGAGCGACGCAGTACTCCATGCTGCGGAGCGTCTCGGCCTCGTGACGCGTGAACTCCGGGTAGTCCATGCACATCGCGTGCTTGAAGGGCAAGCCCCGGAAGCGGCTCATCACCTGGACGTCGCTGCCGTAGGCGAGGAGACGACTTTCTTGCCCGCCCGGTGGAGCAGCTGCAGCTCTCGATACCTCAGAGGCGTCCCGCGCAGCGTCCTCCCGTTGCTGTAGATGGTGAAGACGTCGAAGTTTCGGAGCGCCCAACCGAACGTCACGTACGGGTCGATCAGCCGCCGGACCGTTCGCGGAAGCCGCTGGCCGACCGGCGCCTGGTCGACGACCTCCGAGGTCAAGACGTCGTAGTCCTCCCGAGCGTGGATCGAATACACATCGTCCACCACCGTCGTCGACTCATAGCCGAGCCGTTGCATGGCGAGCGAGTGGTATTTCATGTTGATCAGCGGGATGGTCCCCCAGAAGAGGCGAGGCTTCCCGGCACGAGTCCTTCTCGCCTCACGAACTGCGAGCACGACGAGGATGGGGTACGCGAATGCGGCGACCAGACCCCGCAAGAGCCTGTGGACAAGCCCTCCCAGCCGCGCCCTCGCATTCCTCAACGCTGCACCACGCCTTCGCCTACGTAGAGCCGCGCCTGCTCCGGGCCATGGTGCTCCTCGATCCAGCTGCGGCCGGTTCGACTCAGCTCCTCCAGTCCTACTGCGTCGTCCGCGATCCCGCGGAGGACCGCTGCGATTTCTGCCTCGGTCGAGGCCGCCAGTGTCGGCGGCGGAACGTAACCCGGCCAGCGGGAACGGAAGGCGTCGAGGTCGAGGTTGATCAGCACCGGCGTGCCACACGCCATCGCCTCGAGCATGAGCGCGCCGAATGCCGTGACGTTGAACTGGTCGACCACCAGGTCTGCGATCTGGAAGAGATCGCGCAGGAGCGGCTTCGACACGGCGCTGTCGAGGTAGTGAACCGAGTCGAGAACGCCGGCTTCGGCAAAGATGGCCCGCGTCGGCTCGACATCCGCGCCCCACGGAGATACGGCGAGGTAAAGCGGCGCGCCCGCCGCGACCGTCCGCGCGAATGCGCGGGCGAAGCGGTCGGTGCCCTTCCAGAAGAAGTCCTGTCGCGACGCGAGCAGGAGGATCCGGCGGCCGCCGGCGCGCTCGACGATCCCGTTTGCCAACGAGCTCTGTGGCTGACCGGGCGAGTAGCGGTTGTCGTCGACAAGGAAGGGTAGGTAGGGGATCGGTTCTCTCCTGCCCATCTCTTGCAGCGCCGCCGCGATCATGGGATCGTGGGTCCCCGCCACCTCGGCGCGACTGATGGCCGCTCGCGTCAGCCGTGCGAACGCCCGATCGAAGGGCGTATCGCTGCGGAACGGCACAATGTGCACGTCGCCGCCGTGTGGCCAGAACACGTACGGCGTACCCGACATCATCGCTTCGATGCTGCGAACGCCGCAAACGATCAGGCGGTCATACGACCTCAGCCGCTCCACAACCGGTTCGAGTCGCCGTAGGTACCCATACAGCCTTCGAAGGTCGCGGTCTCCTGTCCAACGCGCAGCGCGCACAAGACGGCGAACGTCGATCTTCGCGCGCCTGCCCTCCGGACGAACGATCCATGCGGGCTCCTGCCACCCGCACCTCCCGGCGAGCTCCTGCCAGCCCTGGACGTCGAGCAACTCCGGGCCGAAGCGGCGCCAGTCGAGCGTCAGCGGTACCTCCTCCCAGAGCGGTTGCGACATCGGAAACGCGTCCTGCTCGTCCTCGACGTACTCCGCGTCGTAGCCCTGCTGACGCAGGACTCTCGTGAAGCAGTACATGGCGTTCGCCATCCCGCCGACAAGACCGATGCGCACGTGTCAACCCACCTCGCGGGAGTCCCGCCTCAGCTCGACCACGGCGCAAGACCGTAGCGCAGCACCGCTGCACGGCACCAGGAGAAGCGTCGGATCCGACCCAGTCGTCGGCTACCTTGGCGTCCCGTTGACCCAGCACGCCCTCACGCTCGAACGCGTGACGAAGATCTATCCGATCTATCGCACACCGTTGGACTACCTGCGTCGGCACGACGCGGCGAGCGGTCGCGCGGCAGTCGCACTCGACGATGTCTCGCTCACCGTGGATTCCGGTGAGGTGGTCGGTCTCGTCGGACGAAACGGTGCCGGGAAGAGCACCTTGCTCCGGGTGGCGGCCGGGATCGCCCCGCCGACGAGCGGCTCCGTGCAGGCGAACGGGTCGGTGTATCCGCTTCTCGATCTTGATTCCGGCCTCAACCCGCACATCTCAGGGCGTCGGAACGCCGTCCAGCGTCTCGAACTACTGGGGGCGAGTCGCCGCGAAGCGGTCGAGGCCGTCGAAGAGATCGCCCGCTTCGCCGGCGTCGAGGACGCGATCGACGACCTCGTTCGCACCTATTCGAGCGGGATGAAGGTTCGCCTCGCGTTCAGCATCGCCACCTCGATCCTCCCGGATGTCTTCCTGCTCGACGAGCTCCTTGCGGTCGGCGACGAGTTCTTCGCCGAGCGCTCGTTCGAGCGGATCCGCGAAATCGCCGCAGCCGGGCGCGCCACGGTCGTCGCGTCGCACGACTGGAACCAGACCTTCCAGCTCTGCACGCGAATCGTGTGGCTCGAGGGCGGTCGTATCCGCGCCGACGCGGAGCCACACGAAATCTTCGACGAGTACCTCGCCTACCTGAACGCGTTCGAACTGACGAAGCAGGTCGAGATCGAACGAGTCGAGGTCGCAGGCGACGACGGAGAGCCGCGACGGATGTTCGCCTCGGGCGAGCCGCTCACGATGCGAATTTGGTATCGGGCGGAGGAGCCGACGGCGTTCACCCTCACGAGCGGCGTCATGGAGCGCCACACCGGGCAGACGGTACACGCGTCCTGGAGCGGCGACGACGCTTTCGTCGTCCCGGCCGCGGCGCAAGGCTCGGTCGAGATCCGGTACCCGGCACTGCCCCTCGCATCCGGTGACTATGCGCTCTACGTGGCGTTCGCCGCACCGGAGCAGGGGGCATGGCCGACTCATCACCTGGACATGTGGAACCCGCTCCTCGGAGACGACACCCTGATTCAGGTCCAGGGACCGCGGCAGGAGGGGCTGCTCGACCTGCCCGTCTCGTGGTCGACCGGAGCGGTTTTCGCGTGAACGACGCGACGATCGTCGCCCGCGACGTTCACAAGACGTACGGTGCGCTCCCCTTCGAGCGGCTGGTCCGCCGGATGACAGCACGCGGTGGAAGTCCACGCGGGCGCGTCCACGCCCTGCGCGACGTGTCGTTCGACGTGTCGGAGGGAGAAGTCGTCGGGCTCGTCGGTAGCAACGGCGCGGGCAAGAGCACGTTGCTTCGTCTCATTGCCGGTGTCTCGAAACCGACGAGTGGTTCGCTCGAGGTCAACGGCAGCGTTCACGCTGTGCTCGACATCGAAACCGGTCTCATCCTCGACCGGACTGGTCGCGAGAACATTCACTACATGGGCGGTCTTTACGGCGGATCGGCCGAGGAGCTGCGCGCGAGAGAGCCGGAGATCGTCGACTTTGCAGGTCTGGGCCCGTTCATCGATCACCCGGTGCGCGCCTACTCCTCCGGGATGAAGGCCCGGCTCGCGTTCAGCATCGTGACGAGCGGCGACTTCGACGTGCTGCTCATCGACGAGACGCTGTCGGTCGGAGACGTGGGGTTCGCGCTCCGCTGCCGGAAACGCATCCGCGAGCTCTGTCATGGCGGCGCCACCATTGTCCTCGTCTCCCACGTGCTCGAGTCGATCCGGGAGATGTGCGATCGCGTGATCTGGCTCCACGAAGGGCAGATCGCCGGGGAGGGCGATCCCGACGAAGTCGTCGAGGCGTACCGTGTCGTGGCCCACGAGCTCGCGCAGCGCGAGTATGCGCGCCGCTTCGCGCTTCTGAACAAGACGAGCGGCAGGGACAGCGACGTCGTGGTGGACCGGTTCGTTGCGACTACGGCTCCGGCCGCGCCGGCCGTGCACCTCTTCCGGCTCGACGAACCACTCGTGATCGAGGCGCTGGTCTCCAGTCGCCGTGCGCTCGATCTCGTGCGCGCCCGCATCGAGCTCGTCCGCGGCGACGGCATGCTCGTATTCCGAGACGCTAAGGCGGTCTCCCTCGCCGCGGGTGAGACGCCGCTGATGATCTCCCTCGGTCCGATGCGGCTGGGGCGCTTCACTTATCGCGTTCGCCTCGAGCTGGAGGCTCAGGACGGTAGCGCCCTCGCGCAAGGTGAGACCGGCTTCGCAGTGGAGGAGCCCTCGCACGCCTACAACGCCGCGTACTGCCAGGACGTCGAGTGGTCGCTGTCGGCGTAGCTGCCCCATCGCGGCGTCTGGCGCGCCTGCTCCGGGTTCAGCTCAGGCAAGAGCTCCAGCTCCGTTACGTCGGGTCGGTGGCAGGCGTCTACTGGGCTGTGATCAACCCGCTCCTCCAGGTCGTCATCTACGTCGTCCTCGTGACCTTCATCCTCAAGTCGAATATCAGCGCGGCGAGCGGAGGCAAATTCGACTACGCGATCTTCGTGCTCGCCGGCATGGCCCCATGGCTCGCGATCCAGGACGGCCTCGTCAACAGCGCCAACTCGCTGATCCGCCACTCGTCCATCGTCAAGAATGTCGTATTCCCACTCGAGCTGCTTCCCGCGACGGCGGTCGTGGCGAGCCTCGCGCCGCTTCTGATCAGCCTGATCACCCTCGGCTGCCTGCTCGCCATCTCCGGGGGGTCCGTCGGAGCGAGCCTCGTGACGCTACCGCTACTCGTTGCGGTGCAGCTGCTCTTTACGCTCGGCTTCGGTCTCTTTCTGGCGGTCGTGACGGCGTTCGTGCGCGACCTGGTCTTGATCCTGCCCGTCGCCTTCCAGGTTGTCCTCCTGATCACGCCGATCCTCTTTCTCTCCATCCGACGTGCCGCAACCGCTCGCGCAGATCATGCGCGTCAACCCGCTCACGTACATCGTCGAGGGGTACCGGGAGGTCCTCTACGACAACGGCTGGCCGAGCCTGCTCGGCCTCGGCTACACCACCCTGTTCAGCGTGCTGCTCGTGGTTCTCGGCTTGGTCGTCTTCCGCCGGCTGAAGGGGTATGCGGAGGCGTTGGTACCTAAAAGATCGTCCTAGTCGAGTTCTCTTGGGTACGTCTGACTCAAACCTGGGCCTGGCTGCGCTTTCGTCGTTGGTGAAGTCGTAGCGCCTGACCACCACGTCGCCGTCGAACTCGGTGGAGCCGACGACGCGCGCGGGCGTTCCGACCGCGATCGATCCCGCCGGAACGTCGACGCCGACGAACGAACAGGCGCCGACGATGCTTCCCTCACCGATCGTCACGCCCTTCGCGACGACGGTCTGCGCTCCGATGTAGCAGCGCGACCCGATCCGCACCGGCGCGTACTCGTATCGGAGGACGCCGCCGGAGACGGCCCAGTCGACGGTGTCGTGCGAGTAGATCTGCACGCCGGTGCTGATGCTGCAGTAGTCCCCGAGGTGGAGCCCACCGCTGCCGTCGAGGAGCGTAAACGGGCCGATCCACGTGTGCCTGCCGACGTGGACCTCGCCGGAGACGTGGCTCGAGTCGTAGATGCTTGTCCCCTCCCCGAAGCTGTAGCCGGCTCGCCCGTTCCCAGCGGTCGCCGATCAGGTCCGGGAGCGGGAGGTCGCGCTGCCAGCGGGCCTGCATCTCTCCGGCGAGCTCCCGGTGCAGCTCGCGGAGCTGCTCGACTAGCTCCTCACTCTCCGCGTCAGACGACGGCAAAGAGCTCGCCTTGCGTGCGCGCCGGGGGAAGGACTCGAGGAAGGAGCGGCACCACCATTCGAAGCTCAGCAGCGACCAGATCAGCAAGCGCCGGTTGATCCGGCCGGACGCGTGCTCGTCGAGAATCCGCTCGACGTACGCGGGCTCGAGGAATCATAGATCCGCGCCTTGGGATCGCGCAGCAACCGGTTCAGGTACTCGATGCTCTCGCCGCGGAACCAGCCCGCGTCCGGGGCGCTGAACCCCTGCTTCTGGCGTGTGGCAGCCGCGTCGGGAAATACCCGTTACATCGCGTGCGCAGAATCGCCTTGCCGTCGGCCCGCGCGACTTCGGGCAGCAGCCGCTTCCCGATCGCGTTTTCGTCGACGCTCAGAGACTGGGCGAGCACCGGAACCTTGAGCGCCGGCGGCACCCGGACGGCGAATTCGACGAGCTCGTTGTCGAGGAACGGCACCCGAGTCTCAAGGGAGTGGGCCATGCTTAACTTGTCCTCGACGACGAGCAGGCCGTGGAGGAACGTCTTCAGCTCGAAGTAGAGGGACGCGTTGAGATAGTCGTCCCGGCCGTCGAGCTCGCCGGGCCAGCCCTCGAAGACACCGCGGAAGACCTCGTAAGCGGAGTGGCCGCCGAGCTCGCGTAGCACGGAAGCGTTGAACAGCCGGTGCTTCTCCTCGTCGGGGACGAGCCGCTGCCAGAACGCGTAGTAGCTGCGGAGATAGTCGTCGCGATCTCCCTCCGCCGAGACAGTAGCGCCACGGGTAGCCGCCAAAGAGTTCGTCGCCGCCGGCGCCTGAGAGGACGACCTTGACGAACTTGCCCGCCAGCCGGGCGACGTAGTAGTTGGGATAGCACTGGCCGACCCGCAGGTCTTCGAGGTGCCAGATCAGCTCCGGCAGCACCCATTCCATGTCGCCGGCGTGCATGACGACTTCGTAGTGCTCGGTCTTGAACAGGTTCGCCATCACCTCGGCCGCTCCCGCTCGTCGAAGCCGAGCTCGAGACCCGAGGCGGAGCTGAGGTCGAAGCCGCCGGTGAACGTCGTGAAGCGGGGACGCCTTGCGAGCGACGGCCGTGATCGAGCCGGAGTCCATGCCGCCGCTGAGGTAGGAGCCGACCGGCACGTCGCTCACGAGTTGCCGGGTAACGGCTTCGGAAGAGCGTACAGCCGGTCGGTCGCTTCCTCGTCGACAGCTCTTCCGGCTCGGCCGGGAACGGGTAGTCCCAGTAGCGCTCGATCTTGGGCTCCGCCCCTTCGGCACCTCAAGCGTCAGCGTGCACCCCGCGGGCAGCAGCGGATTCCGTCGAAAGCGTCCGATCCGTGAGCACATTCTGGAAGGTGAAGTACTCGTTCAGGGCCGGATAGCACACGTCCTGCGTGACGCGCGGATGCTCGAGGATGGCCTTGATCTCGGAGGCGAAAGGAAGACGCCGTCGCGCAAGTACCAGTAGAGCGGCTTGACGCCGTAGCGATCGCGGGCGAGGAAGAGGCGGCGCCGCGGCGATCCCAGATAGCGAATGCGAACATGCCGTTGAATCGGTCGACGCACCGCTCCCCCACTCCTCGTAGGCGTGGATGATTACTTCGGTGTCCGTCTGCGAATGGAAGCGATGCCCGTACGCCTCGAGTTCGACGCGGAGCTTCTGGTAGTTGTAGATCTCGCCGTTGTAGTTGATGACGACATCGGCCGTCTCGTTCGCCATCGGCTGATGGCCGGCGGCGACAGGTCGATGATGGCGAGCCGGCGATGGCCGAGGCCGACGGGGCCGTCGGCGTACAGCCCCTCGCCGTCGGGACCTCTGCGTGCTATCAGCGACGCCAACCGGTCGACCAGCCCGCTGGGGACCGGCTCCCCCCGGAGATCGCATACAACCACCATCCCGCACACGGCGCTAGATCCCCTCCTCGCTCGCGGGCTTGAACTCGGCCTTCGCGGGTCCGACCGTAGCAGCAGGAATACCGCAGTCAACCACGAGTGTGGGGGTTATCGTGGCTCGCCGTGCGCGTCGTACACCTCACGAGCTCACATCCGCCAGACGACGTGCGCATCTTCCTCAAGGAGTGCCGTTCGCTCGCAGAGGCCGGCTTCGACGTCCATCTCGTCGCGCCGGGCGGCGACCACGCGCAACGGGACGGAGTGACGGTGCACGGCTTCGACCTGCCCGAAGGCACGCGGCCGGTGCGGATCCTCCACCGACTGTGGCGCGCCTGGCGGGCCGCGCGGAGGCTTCAGCCAGATCTCTGCCAGTTCCACGAGCCGGAGCTGGTCCCGGTTGCGCTCCTGATGAAGCTCGGCTGCCCGTGTCGCGTACGACGCAGACCAGGACCATCTGAGCACGGTCAGGTATTCAGCGCGACCTTCCGGGGGGCGGAGCGCGGGCTTCCGGCTCCTGGAGAGCGTCGCCCGGCGGACGTGCGACGGGTTCGTCGCCGCGACACCTGCGATCGGGAAGAGCTTTCCCGCGGAGCGGACGATCGCCCTCCTCAACTACCCGTTGCTCGACGAGCTCGTCCCGGGGAAGGCGAATCGCCGCGGCGATGGCATCGTTTACGTCGGGAGCATAACCCGTCCCCGTGGCCTGGACGAGATGGTGGAGGCAATCGGTCGGGTGCAGAACCCGCATGCTCGGCTCGTGCTTGTAGGCGACTTCGAGAACCTCGAGCTCCAGCGCGAGGCCGAGGCCCTCCCGGGCTGGCAACGTGTGGAGTTCCTGTGGGGACGGCTCGGGCGGTTGCAGCTGGGCGCGCAGCTGGCGCGTGAAGCTCGCGGTGGCCGCGCACCCTCGATCCCGAATGGAACTACGTCGTCTGATCTGGATGAAGCTCTTCGAGTACATGGCGGCAGGGCTTCCGGTGATCGTGTCGGACTTCCCGTTCTTCCGGGAGCTGCTCCGAGCCGATCGGCTGCGCGGTATCTCTCAATCCGCTCGACCCGGCGGGGCTCGCGGCCGCGATCGACGGGCCAGCCGTCGACGGACGTCGAACACGCCGAGGAGATGGGCCGACGCGGCGCGGCACCCGTCGCAGAACGACTCAACTGGCAGGCGGAGTCCCTGAAGCTCGTTGATCTCTACGCGAGCCTGGGCGTGAAGGCCACCACCTAGACTCGGAGCGTGTGCGCGGCCTGCTCGGTGTCGTCGACGCACTACCCGGCCTCCTCGACGCTTCACTCGTCAGGAGGCTGTTCTCGCTGCTCCATCATCGCGGCCCCGACGACCGTGGCTGGCTGACGCTCGACCGCTCGGGAGTCAGGACGGTAACTGTGATCCCGACGACTTCGCGGGCGACGCCGTGTTGCTCCACACGCGCCTCTGGATCTTCTATCTCTCTCCGGCCGGGCATCAGCCGATGTCCACCCCGGACGGCCGCTTCCACCTCTCGTTCAACGGCGAGATCTACAACTACGTCGAGCTCCGGCAGGAGCTCGAGTCGCTGGGGCGCGAGTTCTTTTCCGGGAGCGACACCGTTGTTCCGCTCGCTGCCTGGGCGGAGCGGAAATAGCGGGCGCTCGAGCGGTTGGTCGGCATGTTCGCCTTCGCGCTCGTCGACACCGCGCGGAGAACAATGGTGCTGGCGCGGGACCAGTTCGCGATCAAGCCGCTCGACGATTATCCGCATCCCCGGGACGGTTCGCCTTCGCGTCGGATAAACCGCCCCTGCCCTAGCTTCCGGGAGTCACACGCCGCGCGGATCCGCAGCGCACCTACGACTACCTCCGCTTCGGTCTGGAGCGACGATGAGGCGCAGCACGATGTTCGCCTGGACACCGGCAACTCCAGCCCGCTCGACGACGCGGAGCTGTCGCTTGACGCGCTGGACCGGATCGTCGAGCTAACCGCAACTGGTGGTTCGAGCCGCTGCCCGTCGACGGATTGTCGCTGGACGAGGCCGCCCAGCGGTCTGCGGCGATGCTCGAGCTGGAATAACGCGGAACTGCACCTTCGCAGCGACGTTCCTTAGGGCGCCGCCTTCTCGGGAGGCATCGACTCTTCGGCCAACGTAACGGCGATGCGCTTCCTCGAGCGGGCCGAGCCTCGAACTGCATACGTTCAGCTACGTTGCGGACGACCCGGCCCTGAGCGAGGAGCGCTGGATGTCGGGCGTCGCCCGGCACCAGGACGTGGTGGCGCACACCGTCGAGGCGACGCCGCAGGAGATGCAGGCCAGCCTCGACGGGGGATCGCTGTCCAGGGCGAGCCGTTCGGCGGAACGAGCATCATGCGCAAGACTGCGCGTCCCGGCTCGCGCAGGAGGTAGGGATCAAGGTGATCTCTATGGCCAGGGGGCAGACGAACTCTTCTCGCGGATACCGCGATCACCTGCCGGCACGGCTGGCGGTAATGTCTCGTCTCACGCGGAGCGGTCGGAAGCGCGGTGCGGCTCCTGTCGGCACTGCGCGACCTGCCCGGCACGGAACCCGGCTGACGTCGCTGGGGCAACGCTCCGGAGCATCGTTCCTGCTCACCGCTGCGCCGGTTGCCCGCCGACTCTCGCGCAGGGCGCTCGTGCCCGATCGGCTCGACGGAGAGGGGCTCGCCGCGCACGAGGTCGCGGTCGACGACATCGACAACGTGCTGTCGTGACGATTCTCCGGGAGTTCAGGCTCGACTCCGTGTCCGGGAGCCTCAGAGCCCTGCTTCGCTACGAGGACCGGGAACTCGATGACCCATTCGACGATTGTCGCCTGCCGTTTATCACGCCCTCGCTAGCAGAGTTCGCAGCCGGGGACGCCGGGATGACTACCTGATCGCGCCGGAGGGAGCGGAAAGCTCGTGCTCCGGCAGAGTCTCCGCGGGCTCGTCCCCGATGCGATCCTGGCCCGACGTGACAAGATCGGGTTCGCGACGCCGGCAGCCTGCTTGGCTCCGCACGCTCAGCCCGTGGGTCGACGCGGTCTTCGCGGGTGATCCGACGCGATCTACCGGTCCGCCTCGGTGTTACGCAAGCGCGAGCGCACTGGCAGGCGATTCGCGCGGGCAAGAACGCCCAGTCGACGCATCGGCGTGGCGCTGGCTGAACTTCGTCCGTTGGCTCAAACGCTTCGAGCTCGCGATGGATGCTAGTGGCGACGCTTTGCCACGGCGGCCTCGGACTCGGGAACCAGCTCGCGCGCGCACCGTGCGGGCGGGTCGTGCCGAACGGCGGACGTAGTCGCGGCCGTGCCGCCCGAGCGCGGCGAGCTCGCCTCGCCGCTCGGTCAACAGCTGCTCGAGCACCTCGTAAGATCGTGCCCGGCTCCGCCCGGACGACGGGGATCTTGGCGCGCATCTCCGCCGGAACGTACGAGAAGATCGTCCTCCCGGTGTGACGTGACTACGGGCCGCTCGAGAGCCATCGCCTCGACCGCCAGGCTCTGTACCAGCCCGGCAGGAGCGGTCCTGAACTACGTCGGCCGATCGGGGAATCGACCGCAGACGAGCGCGGTCGAAAAGGAGCTCGAACTCGACAGGGAACACCTTCCCCCTGGAAGCGCGCGACGGCCCACGAGGAAACGCGTCCCCATGAACAGGCGGCTCGTGGGGGCGTGAAGGACCCGTGGACCTGAACTCGATCGCCTCGGTGCCGACGGCTCCGACCTCCGCGACAGGTCGGACGTCGGCGAACGGGACGAACCGCGCCCGGGCGGGCAGGACCCCGAGCAGATCGGGATTCAGCGCGTAGATCCCACTCGCGTAGCGGTCGAAGCGGGCGATGCGTCGGCGCTCTGTCTCGATCCGACTCCGGCTTCTAGTAGCCAGGCCCGAGCTCCGCGGGCGACGTCCCGGGGCAAGCGGGGCCCGGCCACATCGCCCTGCCGCGCATCGTCGCCTTGGAACGTAACGAAGATCGCTTTCCCGGCCCGTGCCGAGCAGGGGCAGGTCGAAGCTGCCGGAGAGGAGTCCCCAATACGCACCGAGAGCCCGCATCCGCAGGCTCTGGGCAACGATCCGCCGGCTGCATCGCGGCTCAGGCGGCCGGGCATGAGTGTCGAGCTGAAGTTGAAGTGTATGACGTCGAAGTGGCGGAGCACACGCGGCAGCAGCCGCAGTCGCTTCAACTCGCGGACGACGCGACCGTCACCATTGTCCTGGACGACCTCGTCCGCCGCGTAGCCGTACGGGGACGGCTCGACAACGTGAGTCCAGCTGTCCACGCCCAGCTCGCGCTCGGCCGCCGCCAGACGCTGCGCGCGCCCTCCGACGAGGTACTGCGAGTGGAGCACGCGAAGCGGGCATCGCAACGGCAGACGCGGCGATGACGAGAACCCTCTTCATCGGGGCGACCGAACCACGGAACACCACTAGCGGACGAGCTCCGGAACCTGTTGCAGCGCCGACATTATGTAACTCCTGCTCCTGCTCCCACTGCGGGAACAGCGGGAGCGTCAACGTGAGCCGATCTGCCAGCAGCGCCGTAGGGCAACCGGCGTGGGCTCGATCGCGTACTCGTCGGCGTAGTAGCGCGTCAGCACGACGGCTGGCGCCTCCTGCCGCGCGCGCTATCCCCTGTTCCTCGAGCGCGAACATGCGCCTATTGCGGCGGCGGTGCTACTCGTCGACGTTCTCGAAGGGCGCCGTGGTTCTCCGGCGCGGAAGAGGCAGACGTACGCCTGGTAGCCGTGGGACGTCGCCCGCGGGCGTAACCGGTGCGCAGAGTCATTCGACGCCGGCCAGTACTCCGTCGTAGTGGAGCGGCGAGCGGGCGGCGGCGCTCGAGGATCCAGTCGGCCCGCGCCATCTGCGCACAGCCCAAGGCTCCCTGGATGTCGGTCATGCGGAAGTTGAAGCTGAGGTACGGGTACTGGGCGAGCAGGAACAATCCTCCTCGGCCGATCGTGGTCCCGAACGCGAAGCGCCGTGGTCGCGCTAGGAGCGGACGGGCAGGGTCGACCTCTGCACCCTTCGTCGTGAGCATGCCGCCCTCGCCGGTCGTGATCGCCTTGCGTGGGTGGAAACTGAACGCCCCGAACGTCCCAAAGGTGCCCGCGACGCGACGTCCCCGCCGTCGGGCGCCGAAACCACAGGCGGCGTCCTCGACGAGCCAGAGGCCCTCTGCGCTCCGCGAGAACTCGAGGAGGGGCTCGATCTCCCCCTCGCCTCCGAAGAGATGGACTGGGATGATTCCTACGGTCCGCTCCGTCACGAGCGATTCGCACTGGCGAACGTCGATGTTGTACGTCTCGAGATCGACGTCGCAGAATACCTGAATCCAGCTCCTAGGTACTCGACCACGTTCGCCGTCGAGATCCCGTAAGGCCGGGACGCCCACCTCGTCCTCGGGCTTCAGCCCGAGCGCCGCGAGTGCACCCTATTTTGCGGTCGTGCACGAACCGATCCAGCAGCATGGGGGCTGCCGGTGAACGAGGCGAAACCGGCCTCGAACTCCTCGACGCGTGGGCCCTGCACGACCCAGCCGCTTTCGAGCGGAAGCCGGACGGCATCGAGCTCCGCCTCACCGAGGACGGGCTTCGTGATCGGGATCTGTCGCATCGGCGACCAGACCGGGAACGCCGCCCAGCTTGTCCCGTCGCCGCCACTCGATCACGGAGGCCAGTCCCTCGTCCAGCTCGATGGCGCCGCGGAAGCCGATCAGCTGCTCCGCTAGTTCGGTGCTGCCGATCCGGTTCGTCACGAACATCTGCTCTTGCGGCAGGTACTCCGGGCCGCACGTCGCTCCTGTAAGCGCGAGCAGCCGCTCCACCAGCTCGTTGATAGTTGTCTGAATGCCTACCCCTAGGTTGAGGAAGACGTCGCTCGCGTCGGACTTGAGCGCGAGCACGTTCGCCCGGGCGACATCGTCGACGTGCAGACGAGCGTGTCGCCTGGCGGCGTCCCCGAAGTACTGCTGGAGGCTCGCCGGCCTCGATCTTGTCCAGCACCTTCATGATCACGCTGACGTAGGTGCCCTTGTAGTCGATCCGCGGCCCATAGACGTTCATGTAGCGGAGCCCGACGTAGTCGAGGCCGTGCTGCTCGTTGAAGGCGCGGAAGAACTGCTCCCCGGCGATTTTCGTCGCTCCGTACAGCGTCCGGTTGTTGAACGGATGCTCCTCCGTCATCGGGATCGAGAGCGCGTCGCCGTAGACGGAGGCCGACGACGAGTACACAACTTTGCCGATTTTCGCCTGCTGCGCAGCCTCGATCACGTTGAACGTGCCGAGTGCGTTGACGTTCACAGCGTCGCGGGGGTGGTGGACGCACTCGTGTAGCCACAAGGCGGCGAGGTGGAAGGCGAAGTCGCTCTCCTCCATCACCCGTTCCAGGAACGGCAAATCGAGGATCGACCGCTCGCGGACCTCGACCCGAGGGTCCTGGACGGCACGCTCGAGATTCCCCCGTGTTCCGCGACGAAGTTGTCGACGACGATCACGCGCTCAACGGGCTCGTCGAGCAGCTGGTCGACGATGTGCGAGCCGATGAATCCGGCGCCGCCGATTACGGCGATGGTCGAGCCTTCGATCTGCGGCATGTCGGGCATTCCCTTCCTCGTACGTGCGGACGTCGGCCATGCTAGCCCGCCCGACCGGCGGCGCTCGGTCGGCCGCGCCTGCGAGAGGCCCGTGAGACGAGAGCTCGCGGCCTTGATGTACGCGGGTGCAGTGCCAGAATTGGACTTCGGACGGGTCAATCGCGGTCTCGAAGAACGGGAGCGGTTCGGGATCGGTGACCTCGGGTCCCGCCGGAGTCCACTGCGGCGCAACCTGCTCCGCGTCGTTTGCGGCCACCCCGTCACGCTCGTCTCGCAGAGGCCCCACCAGGAAGCACCTCCGCGACGGATCCAAGGTCAATCTCGTGCTCGGCAACGGCAGACGACGCTGGCCGCGAGTTCGAGCCCGGCTCAGAAACCGAATTGCTCGCCGGCGCGCTCGGCGATGTACCGCCCGATTGCGAGCGACGAGGTGGCGCCCGGCGAGGGCGCGTTGACGACGTGGAGAGATTGAGGCCCTTCGGCGAAGAGAAAGTCGTCCACGAGCTCGCCGCTCCTCGTCATCACCTGGGCGCGGATGCCTGACGGGCCGCGTGTGACGTCGCTACCGCTCAGCGCCGGCAGGTACGCCGCATCTCGCGCACGGCCGCCGGCTTTACGAGATCGCGCCAGACCTCGGTCACTCCCATCCGCCCGTACCGCATGGCGAAGCGGAGGAGACCCGGCCACGTGACAGCGTCGCCGGCGTCGTGCGCGGAAAAGCTCACTCGGCGGTAGCCCTCGCGTGCAAACGCGGCATGGCGTTGGGGCCCGCCCAGACAGAGCCGTCGAAGCGGCGGGTGAAGTGGACGCCGAGGAAGGGAAAGGCCGGGTCCGGAACCGGGTAGATCAGACCACGGACGAGGCCGGCTCCGGCGCCTCGCAGCATCCAGTACGCGCCGCGAAACGGGACGACACGGACGTCTAGGTCGGTTCCCGCGAGCGCTGCGACCCGGTCGGCTTGAAGGCCGGCGCACGCGACAAGCGCGCCGCGTTCCACCGTCCGCGCGTGGTCGTCACGGCAAGCCCCTGGCCGTTCTGTTCGATCCGCTCGACACCCGTCCCCAGCTCGATGCTCGCTCCGCGGCTGCGGAGGAGCTCGCCCATGCGCTCGGCGACGAGCCGGAAGTCGACGACCGCCGTCTCAGGAACATGGAGCCCCCGCACCCCTCGCACATTGGGCTCGATCTCGTGCAACTTCTCACCCTCGAGCTCGGCGAGGCCCTCGAGTCCGTTTCCGGTCCCGCGGCGCCGCAGCTCCGCAAGGTGCGTGAGCTCGGACTCGTCGACGGCCACGACGAGCTTCCCGCAACGCTGCACCGGAATGCGGTGCTCGCGGCAGAAGTCCTCGAGTAGACCTCTGCCTTCGCGGCAGAGCTCCGCCTTCAGCGAGCCGGGCGCGTAGTAGAGGCCCGAGTGGGCGACGCCGGAGTTGTGACCCGTCTGGTGGACGGCGAGGGCGGGCTCTTTCTCGAGCACAGTCAGGCGAAGACCCGGGACCGCTCTGCGAGCGCGAGCGCCGAGCCGAGGCCGAGGATGCCTCCCCCAACGACGATGACGTCCGTGTCCAGGGAGGGAATCAGCGGCGCGTTTCCACCGTCAGGTCACGAACCACGAACCACTTGTGCTTGACGCCGTTCGTGTGACTGCCGAGGTACATGCCGAGCCCCAGGAACTTGCCGTTGACTCGCGCCCCGAAGGTGTAGTGATGCCACCTGGCCGTCGCAGGCACCGTCTTCAGAACGATGTCCGGATTCGCCTGTGCCGGAAACTCGTCGACGACGACCTCGATCGGGGTCTTTCTGGGCGCTCGCAGCGAGAGGCCCACGACAACCCTTTGACCGGACGGCGGCTGGGAAAGGAGCGTCGGAACCACGGCGCCGTAGGCTCCGATCCAGCGGGGCGCCACATGCAAAGCGATCCCCCCTCCTTTCCTGCGCGGGACCAGAGCCAACGTCGAGTGGTACTTCGGTACCCATGGAGCAAACTTGTTCGTGAGGCCTAGAGCGGGCCCGGGAGAAGGGTGAGTCTCTGCGAAGGCGACCGCGAGGTAGGCCACGAGCGCGAGGACCACAAGGACCCCGACTAGCAAGAGCCGCGTGTCCGAGTCCGGATGCCGTGTGCGGGGAGGTGCGTCTCGTTCATCGCCCAGCGGCTCGGAAAACTAGCCTCCCCACGTGCGACTAGTACGCGCCGCGCTTCCCGAAGACCGCGGGAAGCGTCATCAGGACGATGCGGATGTCGCGGGCGAGCGACAGGTTCTCGACGTATCCCGTTCTACCGCGAGCCGCTCGTCGAACGTCAGCTCGCCGCGGCCGTAGACCTGCATGGGGCCGGTGATCCCGGGCTTGACCTGCAGCCGGAACTGGTGCTCGGGTGCGTAGCGTTCGACGAGCTCGAGCTGCTCTGGCCGCGGCCCGACGATCGACATCTCGCCCCGCAGCACGTTGATCAGTTGCGGCAGCTCGTCGATGCTCGTCCTGCGCAGCAGCCGCCCGACGCGGGTGACGCGCGGGTCGGCCTTGAGCTTGAACATCGGCGCGTCTAGCTCCTCGAAGGGGACAAGCTCGGGCAGCAGCGCCTCCGCGTTGCGCACCATCGTCCGGAACTTGAGCATCTGGAAGGGGCGTCCGCGCTCTCCCGCTTCTGGCGGAACAGAATCGGCCGACCGGAGTCGAAGAGCGTCGCGAATGCGGCGAGAAGCAGGAGCGGCAGCGCGACCGCCAGCACGGCGACCGCGAGCACGGTGTCGAGGCAGCGCTTGAGCGCTAGGGTCGCGCGCGAGATGTCCCAGGTGTTGTAGTCGAGCAGCGGTAGGTCGGCGATATGCGTGAGGTGCGTCGCAGTGCCGAACATTCCGCGCGTCGGCGGAATGACTGTCAGTTTCACGTGTCTCAGCCGGCAGAAGGGCAGAAGCTTCTCGAGCAACTCCTCGCTCAGCTCGCTGCAGGCGATCACGATCCGGTCGAGAGCCTGGTCGAGTCCGTCGAGGCCGTCTTGCAGGACGGAGCAGCTCTCGATCCGGCCGGTGATCTCCGCATGGATGTCCGGGAAGAGCTCGAGCTTGCGGACGACAGCCTGCGCCAGAGGACCTTCGCCGACGATGAGCACACGCTGCGCGGGGGTGACGCGTCGCCAGAGTGCCCGCATGGCGGCGCGAAACGTGAAGCCGAGACCGAGCACGGTCCCCCAGACGAGGAGCCGGTCATCGGGGCTCAGGTCGAGCGCCGGAAAGGGCGCGAGCAGGAGCGTCAAGAGCGCCGTACTACTCAATGTCCAGACAAGCAGCCACGGAAGCTCGTCGACCGTCAGGTGGCGCAGTGTGCGGTGGTCGCGGTCATAGAGTCCGGCGAGCTTCGCCGTGACGATCCAGATCGGGGCGGAGAGGACGAGCAGCAGAGCTGCCGCCGCGCCGCTTGCCCAGAGTCCTACGATGACTGCAGCCGCGGAGACCGCGAGCACATCTCCCAGGGCGAGCATCCGCCGCAGGAGCGGTTCCGGACCGTACGGCGCCGAAGCAGGATCGGCAACGAGGCTTTCCCCCACGGTGCCGGTGGCTACTCCGGCGGCGATATCGCGCTCACTCAATCCGGCGGCCTCCACTGGGACAACAGACACGCCCGAAAGGGCGTACACACCGTAGCTTCGGCTCGCGGCGGCCGCCACTTAAGAGCCTCCGGAGAGAAGCTGCAGGTAGTTCGGATTGAGGTTGCGAACCTCGGCAAGGTCGCGCTTCGCGGCAAAGGCGTTGCCGCGCTTGGTCTCGATAATCGCCGCGCGTAGCCAGAGGCTGTAGTCCCGCCTCGAGCGGCTGATCGCCTCGTCCAGCCGGCTAGAGGCAAGCTTGAGATTCCCCTCGCCCTCTGCAACCAACCCGAGCCAGAGGTACGGGGTGGCCGCCCAGGGCTCGATCGCCTTCGCGGCGAGAGCCTCCGACCGCGCCCTCGCCGCGTCGCCCGCCGCAAAGGCATCCTGACTGTTGCGCAGGTGGCTTCCCGCGGCGAGGACGACGAACTGGGGAATGATCGCAGCCACGGCAAGCACCGCGATCGCCGGGCGGACGATGCCCGCGCGTCCCCACGCGGTCGCGCGTGTCGCCGGCAGCGCGCCGAGGGCGACGCCGAGCATCCCGACACCGACGACCGCGATCCCGGCGAGCTGCCAAACCCAGTCGTACGCCCCGGCGACGAAGAAGGCTACGCCGCAAGCAGCCGCGGCGGCGATCTCCGTGCTCGCGAGCGCGAGAGCTGAACGCACCGCGCCGACGACAGCGGTCAGAACAGCTGCGGCGATCAGCAGCAGGCCGACGATCCCGAGCTCGGCGAGCGACTCGAGGTAGAGCGAGTGCGCGAACTCGCTGGCGCTCTTCAGCGAGTTGTGCTGCAGCCACCACGCCTGCCACGACCCTGCGCCGCCGCCGTTCAATGGATGAGCCCGGAACTCCGAGACCGCAGCGCTCCAGTACTGCCAGCGCCCACTGCCGGAGCTGTTCAACAGATGGCTGGTCGTGTCGGTTCCATGCGTGTTCGCGATCGCGGGGTTGCTCTTGAAAGCGTCGAACTTCGCGATCGGGTGCGCGAGGGCGATCGCGGCTATGGCGAGGACGACGAGCACGACCGCGGTCGCCTGCCCGACCCGCCGCGAGGGGGTCGGCAGTCGACTGCCCAGCTCGCACAGCCCCGCCCACACGAGGGCCGTCACGACGCAGACAATCCCGATCCAGAGCGCTGCATGGTGACCCTGCTGCACGCCGATGGCGGTGTCCACGTCGCCGTTGACGAGCGCCTTCTTCGGCTCGAGCACGGCGACGGCGACTGTAGCCGCGGCTCCGGCCACAACCACCCCGGTGAGAGCCGCCCACCGTCTCGGCGTGAGCAGGAGGAAGGCGACGAATCCAACCGCCGCCGCAGCGAAGGCACCACGCGACGAGGTGAGGTACATCACGGCGGCGAGGAGGGGCAAAGGCAGCGCGGCCACTGCGCTCGCGATCCGAGAACGGCGCGAGGTCATGATCGAGAGCAGCAGCGGATATGCGAGCGCCACCTCGATCCCCAGCCCATTCCAGTAGCCGAGCGGGAAGCTGAGCCGGTACTTGAGCGGCTGCAGGAGAGCCAACCCCGGCTGCGGGCCGAAGCTACTCGGGAAGAAGCGGCTGATGAGCGCAACCGCGGCGATAGCGGAGAGAGCCAATGCGACCCCGCCGACGAGGACTCGGGCCGGTAAGAGCCGCGCCAGCACGATTGCGAGCGCAAGCACGGCCACGTAGAGCGCGACCTGGTTGAACTGCGCGAATGCACGCTCGGCGTCAGAAGCCCAGCCGATCGAGATCAGGACCCAAACTGCAAAGGCCGCAAAAAGCCCGACTGCAACGAGGGCCAGCCGATCGATCGCCGCCCATGCCGATGCGACTCCGATCGCTGCACCTACACCCAGCAGCCACCAGGCGGCGATGCCGGCGTACGAGCGCGTCGTCGGAGCGAAGCCGCCGTCCGCATACGAAAGCGCGAAAACAGCGGCCGCGACCCCGATAGCCGCCGCAGCGTCACGGAAGACCAGACTTTGCGGTCTGCTTACGTCAGTCGGCCCCACGGCTCGCTACAGTAACGGGCATGTCCGGGGGCACGAACCGGCTTCTCGTTGCCGCAATTGCGAGCGGCACATTGCTCGTCGCCCTCGTCACGCCCTCGGTGGCCCTCGCCTCCTGCAACGGCCGGCCCTCAGCCGCGAACGTCTATAAGGAGTGCCTGGCAGGCGGCGGCAGCAAGACCAGCAGCAGTCGGCCCACCGGCAAGAGTTCCTCGAGTTCGCCGCCTCCCGCCGTCCACGTCTCGCCGCAGACCATGAAGGCGCTTAAGCAGGCCGGCAGGCAGAGGCGAGTCCTGTCCGGGCTTGTCCGCGGCTACGGCGTTTCGCGCCTCGCTCAGCCATCCAGCCCCACCAGCGAGTCGAGCACGCCGACCGCCCTTGGCTCCGCGTTTGATCTCGGCTCAGGCCCGACCGCACTCCTGCTCGTGCTCGCAGGCACGGCCGTCGTCCTTCTCGGCGGTAGTGGGATGCGCGTCTGGCGCGCTCGGCATCGTCCCTAGAACCAACCGCGGCGACAGGTCAGTTCTTGCCCGCCTCCTAGGCAGCCGCGGAGGGTTAGTCGAGAGCGCGGTAGACGCCGAGCGTCCGCTCGATCACGCCTTCCCAGCCGAAGCGCTCGCGGGCGAAGTCGCGCCCCGCCGCGCCGAGCCGCTCGCGCAGCTCGGGGTCTCCGAGCAGCTCCTGCACCGCCGCGCGCATGGCCGGGGCGTCGCGCGGGGGCACGAGTAGTCCCGTCTCGCCGTCGGCGACCAGGTCGAGCAGCGCGCCTCCCGCCGCCGCGACCACCGGCCTGCCGAACGCCAACGCCTCGGCCGCCGCGAGGCCGAAACCCTCCCGCTCGCACGGCGCGACGACGACGGACGCCCGCTCGAGCAGCCGCTCCACCTCCGCGTGCGGCACGGCTCCGAGCGCGTGCGGGACGCGCTCGCGCAGCGGCCCGTCGCCCGCGACGACGAGGTTCAGGTCGCCGACCGCTTCGAGCGAGCGTGTCGATGTTCTTCTCCGGAGAGAGCCTGCCGACGTAGAGCACCTCGGGCGGCTCGACGGGCGGCCTCACCTCGTCGGGGACCCGCACCCCGTTCGAGATCACGACGGGGTCGAGCCCCGCCGCGCGCACCGCCGCCGCGAGGGTCTCTGAGACGCAGATCACGGCGGCGGCCGGACGCAGCAGCCGGCGCACAAGCCGCGGGCGCTCGCGCGCCAGCTCGTCGTCCGAGAAGCGCCCCGCGGAGCCGGAGCCGTGCAGCGTGACGACCCACGGCCTCCCCGCGAAGCGCGCGACCGACGCCGTCAGGAGCCAGTGCGCGTGGACGAGATCGGCAGAGCGCGCCGCGCGCCTCACCGCGAGCCACATCGAGAGGAGCATGAGCGGCGCGAGCCAGGGCCGGCGCCGGACGTTCGCCGCCATGCCGCCGCCGTACGCCAGGCCGTAGTCCCGGTAGCCGGATCCGGGCGCGAGCACGTCCACCTCCACCCCGCGCTCGCGCAGCCGCTCGACGGCGTCGGCGACGAAGCGGCCGGCGAACTCCCGCTCCGTCCGCGGCCACGAGGTCGTGAGGACGACGACCCGCACTAGGGATCGGGCTGCCCGCGCGCCCTGCCGCCGAACACCACGGGCAGGGCGAGCGCGAAGACAAGGAAGGCGTAGAAGTAATAGAACTGGATCGTGAGGTAGAAGAAGTTGGCGACGATCGTCCCGACGAGCGCGGCCGTCATGCCGTACGCGAGCGGTCGCACGTGCGGGCCCGCCGGATCGCCGATCCGGTCGAGCAGCCGGCCGAGCCGCCGCGCCGCCTTTAGCCGCACGAAGACATAGCGGAGGAAGACGATCCAGAGGACGAGGCCGAGCAGGCCCGACTCGACGATCACGGCGACCCAGTACGAGTGGGCGCCGAAGTTCGACTTCCCGGTCACGAACTCGTAGTAGACGGCGAAGTTGTTGTTGCCGAGCCCGAGCAAGGGGTGCATGTGCAAGACCTGGCCGATGAACGAGTAGACCGCGAAATGCGCGTTGGCCGAGCTGCCCTGCGTCGAGACTCGCTGCCTCAGGAAGGTCTCGAAGAAGTGCCTGTGGGTGTAGAGCACGCCGAGGAGCACGACCGCGACGAAGCCGAGCGGGTAGAGAAACTGCCTCGAGCGGAAGAAGCGGCGATAGGGCACCACGAGCACGAGGGCGCCGGCGATGAGCCCGACGCCGCCGCTGCGCGAGAACGTCGCGATGTCCACGAGCAGCAGGAAGACGAGCGCGATCGCCAGCGGCCACCTGAGGCGATGGCCGCGAGGCAACCGCAGGTAGACCGGCGTCAGCATCAGCAGCGGCACGATCAGCATCACGCCGAGGTGGTTCGGATCGCCGGTGAGGGCGTTGACCCGGTAGATGTTCTGGCCGCCGATCGCGCCGTAGATGTTGATGCTGGCCGCGCCGCCCGTGAGCGGGTTGAGGAGGAGGTTGTCGAGGCTGTGACCGGCGAGCTGGGAACCGAGCTGGAGGATCCCGTAGACGGCGTTCGCGACGAAGCCGACCGTGAACCAGCCGAGCGCCTGCCAGAAGAAGCGCTCGCCGCGCTGCGCGAGGTAGCCGATCGCCGCCACGAGGAAGGCGAAGTGGATGACGAACTTCGCCATCCCCTTCGTGAACTGGGTCAGCCCCTGCTGCGTGTCGATGTTCCAGAACCCGGCGAGATAGACCAGGGCAAAGGCAGCGAAGAATCCGAGCACGATCGCGCTCGTTCGCGGCAGCGGGCGGCGCTCGGTCGCCACGTACGCGACTGCGAAGAGGATCGTTGTGATGTCGTTGAGCCCGATGTTGCCGGCGACGTTCCAGTGCACCTTCTCGAAGGTGGCGACGAAAAGGGAGGCGAAGAAGAGCCCCGTCACGATGCGCTCCTGCGTGCGCGGTACCGCGACGGCCCGATCAGCCGTGATTGCGGCAGCGGTCACGTCAAGCCCCTCAGCAACTCGGCGAGCTCCTCGACGCGCTCGCTGCGCGAGAGCCGCTTGCGCCACTCGTCCGAGAGCGGCGTGCCGTCGAGGCGTCCCGCCTTCCAGCGCCGGTGGAGGTCCAGCAGCGCCTCACGCAGGGCGCCCTCGTCCTCGGACGGGACGACCACGCCCGCCCCCGTGTCGCGCACGAGCTCCGCAGCCGCGCCGTCGGGCGGGACGGCGGCGAGGATCGGCCGCTCGGCCGCGAGGTACTCGAAGATCTTCCCGGTGAGGACGCCCCGCCCGCGGCCTCCCGACTCCGGAATCAGGAGGAGCAGCGCCTCGGAGTCCCGTTGCAGCTCGAGGGAGCGGCGGCGCGAGACGTCGCCCACGAACTCGATCCGGTCGCCGAGGCCGAGCGACTCCGCGTACTCGCGGTCGGCGGCCCGGAAGTCGCCGGCGAAACGCGCCACGACGTCGTCGAGGCCGGAGTCGGCGAGCGCCCGCAGGAACGGCTTCGGGTCGCGCTTGCCGTGGAAGTGCCCGGCGTGCGTGATTCGCAGGCGGTTGCTCTCGTGATGCACCAGGCCCGCAAAGTCGTCGAAGTCGCAGCCGTTGGCGATCGTGACGACCCTGCCCTTCGGCTCGAGCGCACGCATCTCCTCGGCGATCGCGTCCGACACGGCGACGATGGCGCTCGCCTGAGACGCGACGAGCTTCCCCACTCCGCCGGTGGTCTTCTCCTTCAGCCGCGCGAGCTGCGACTCGTAGCCGCGGCGATGGGGATGGGAGGTGAGCGGGTCGCGCAGGTCGGCGACCCAGGCCGCGCCGGTCGTCCGCTTCACGGCAGCGCCGAGGAGGTGGAGCGACGGGGGCGGCGAGGTGGTGAGGACGACGTCGATCCCCTCTCGCCGTACGAGCCGGATCGCGACCGGCGTCGCTAGCGTGCTCCAGGGCGCGTTCTCGTCCGGCACCAGCAGCTTGCGCCCCAGCAGCGCCGCCTGCGTGCCGAGCCGCGAGACGCCCTGCTTGTCGAGCAGCTGCTCCGACGGACGGCCGGCGCGCGGCCCGACGTAGCGCACGCGGTGGATCCACGCCTGCGTCGGCAGCTCGAGCTCCTCGTCCGGCACGGAGCCGGACACGTCGGGTGCGAGCACGTGGGTCTCGATCCCGAGCGCCGGGAGGTGCGTCGCGAACTTGAGCGGCCTCTGGACGCCGCCTCCGCCGCCAGGCGGGAAGTGGCGCGTCACGAGCAGAACCTTCAACGGCGCAACGGTACTAGCCGGCGGGCACGCGGAAGACGACGAACCGGTTGTCCTCGTAGCGTGGCTGCAGGCCGTCGCGCTCGATGGTGCGCACCGGGCCGGAGCGCGTGAGCACGAGCCATTGCGCGTCCCAGGCCTGCGGCTCCTCCAGGCTCGGATGCGTGAAGAACCGGAGCACCCCCCGCCTCCGCTTGGCGAGCTCGTTCGGCCGCGTGTTCGCAGCGTGCGTCGGTGGCACGGCAACGACGTAGACGGGAGCGAACGCCGTGGCCCGGTAGCTGGTGGCCAGATCCGAGAAGATGACCGAGCGCGGCGTGACGTCGTGTCGCAGGAAGTGGATCAGCCCCGGCGTCAGCGCGTCCCGGTCGTGCTTGACCTCCGGCGTCCAGTTCGAGAAGCCGTGGACGGCGACGGGCAGGACGAGAAAGAGGACGGCCAGAGCCGCGGTGCCCCCGCGCGGGCGAGAGCCCCGCGGCGGTGGATCTCCGTAGCGCCGCCAGGCGAGGAGCGCACCTGCGATCAGCGCGGCGATGCCTCCGTAGAGCGCGATCCAGACGACGATCGCGGGCGCGGTCCTCGAGGCACGCAAGCCGAAGTCGCCCGCGAACGCGACCTGGAGCCAGATGCCCACGGCCAGCCCGCCCACGAGCGCGAGCGTCCGCGAGAAGCGGGCGACGATCGCGGCGCCGCCTGCGAGGGCCACGGAGAACGGGATGAACCCCGACAAGCGCCGCGACTGCGAGAGCGAGACCAGGTTGGAGAAGTGCGGGAAGACGAGCGGCCAGAGCTCCACCGCGAGCACGGCGACCGTCCCGCCGAGCACGAATGCGGCCCAGCGCCGTCGCCGGGCGAGGAGCGCGAGGGGCACCATGAGCAGCGCGACGATCGTCACCGCCCCGTTCCGGTCGATGCGGTTCGGGGCGAGGCTGTAGCGCGCGAGCGAGTGCACGACGAGATCGCTGCGGTAGTGGTGGAGGTTCTGCGCGAGCTGCGCCGGCCCGGGAGAGACCGGAATCGTCTGCTGGACGACCGGCTCCAGCCAGAGGAAGGCGAGCGCCATCGGCAGCCCGAAGACGGCAAATGCGAGGACGCCGGAGCGGAAATCTCTGCCCCAGGTGAGCAGCGCGCGCGCGATCACGAACGCTCCCAGCGGAATCGCGACGAACAGCGCGTACGTCGGGTGGACGAGGGCGAGCGAGCCGGACGTTGCGGCGAGCATGAGCCCGGTCGGCCAGGTGGGCTTGCGCACGAAATAGAAGAAGAACGCGACCGCGGCGGGAACGAGCAGCTGGGTGGCGACGCTCCCCGGCTCCCAGAGGAAGCGATATACGCCTCCGTGCCCCGGCGCGAACACCTTGAAGGCGAGTTGTGCGAGGACGACGGCGACCGCGAGCCCGACCGAGCGGAAGATCGCCCAGCCCATCTCGAAGACGAGCACGAGGGCGACGGGCACGAGAATGCTCGCCTGGTGCGCGGCGACGCTCGTCGGATCGACACCGGCGAGCCGGGCCACGAGCGCGAGCCACGCATGCCACATCGGGAACGCGTAGCCGGGATGCAGCCCGGCATGCCTGAACTCCCCGACGTTGTGCAGCGAGAGCGAATGGAGCGCCTCGAGCTTCCGGATGCGGCCGAGGTGGAAGAAGACGTCGCCGGTGAAGGCGCCCTGCACGAACCAGATGCCGACGCCGAGCCCGACACCCGCCAGGCCCACGGCGCCACGCGCGAAACGGGCCTCGCCGGGCAGCCGTACCCCCTCCAGCCCTCGGCCCAGCAGCGACCAGACGAGGGCGACCGCGCCCGCGGCGAGCACGAAGGCGAGCGTCACGTCCAGCGAGGCGCCCAGCGCAAACGTCAGCGCAAGGCCGGCTCCCACGAGCGTGACCGACGTGGCGAGCGTGGCCGCGGCGCTCCGCTGCCCCAAGCACCGCGCGACGAGCATTCCCGGGAGCAGGACGACGAGCGTCGCCGCCGCGAGCCGCACCCAGAGCCCGAACCCCGTCTCTGGCAGGAGCCGCGAGATCCCGAGCAAGGCCACGACTGCAGCGGGGGCGACGAGACGCCAGACGGCATCCGGCGCCGCCGGCACCACCGCCGGCCTCCGCAGCTCCAGGGCCGGTTGCGCGAGCCAGTTCAGGGCGCCGCTCCGGCTTCCGGCACGGGGCGGGCGCGCAGGCTTTCCCGCGCGACGATGACGGCTCCCGGCAAGGCGGCCGCGACCGTGACGAGGAAGAAGAGGAAGCCGGCCGAGAAGGCCTGATCGGCCGAGACGCCCAGGGTGCCGAGGAAGCTCACGAAGAACGACTCCCGGACCGCAAGCCCGTTGATCGTGAACGGCACGAGCATGACGAGGAAGAGCAGCGGCCCCATCACGTAGTAGGGCCGCGGCGAGAGGTCGACTCCCACCGCCTTCCCGGCGCACCAGATGGCGAGCACACGGGCCGCTTGCACGACGAGGGTGAGCGCGAACACCCCACCGAGCAGTCGCAGCCTCGTCCGGTAGGCGTGCACCGCGAGGTACACGTCGCGCAGGAGCGCCTCGACGCGGAGCCGCTGTAGCCCGGGTCGCGCCCGATGCATGATCGGGTGCAGGCTCGTCGAGAAGAGCACGAACGCTCCCACGACGCTGAGGACGACGAACGCGAGCTCGACCCAGACGTAGCCGCCGACGTCGTAGTGGCCGATCGCGAGCAGGAAGCCCGCGGCAGCGAGCAGCAGCGTCGCCGCGCCGCCGAGCGCGCGCTCCAGCAAGACCGTGCCGGCCACCGGCCCGCGCGAGCCGGGGTGGCGCCGTGCGGTCTCGTAGATCCTCGACGCGTCGCCACCGAGCGAGGTCGGCAACACCTGGGCGGCGGCGTAGGCGACGAACGTCGTCCGCACGAGCCAGCCGAGCCGCTCGTGGATGCCGCTCGAGGCGAGCAACCGTTGCCAGCGCCAGGCGAGCGGCCAGACCGTGACGACCCAGATCCCGAACGAGGCGAGCCACCAGCCTGCGCTCGCGTTCGCGAGGACGTGGACCGTCTCGCGAAGATCGACGCGCCAGAGGATGTAGGCGACGGCGAGCCCGGTGACGACGAGCGTCCCGGAAACCCGCAGCACACTCCGGCGCCTCATGTCTTGACCACCCGCTTCACCCCGCCCGCGAGTGTAGTGGGCCTCTCAGAAGTACCATCGCGCCGTGCCCGATCCTCGGACGCAGATCGTTGCCGACGGCTACGACGCCATGGGCGAGACCTTCGCCGCCTGGCGCGAGGAGATCGTCGGCGACCCGCGAGGCGAGTGGGAGGGCAAGTTCGTTGCGCGACTCCAGGACGGGGCCCGCGTGCTCGAGCTCGGCTGCGGCCCAGGTACCGCGGAGACGAGACGGCTCGCGCAGCGGTTCGCAGTGACCGGCGTGGACATTTCCCTGCGCCAGGTCGAAAGGGCGCGTGCAGCCATTCCGGAGGCGAAGTTCGTCTGCGCCGACTTCACCGAGCTCCAGCTGCCCGCCTGCTCGCTCGACGGCGTCGTCGCCTTCTACACCCTCAACCACGTCCCCCGCGAGCTGCTCGCGCCGCTGCTTGCGAGCGCCCATGACTGGCTCGTTCCCGGCGGCCGGCTCATGGTGGCGTTCGGCACCTCGGACAATCCGGGCTGGACCGGGGAGTGGCTCGGCGCACCGACCTTCTTTGCGAGCTATCCCCCTGAGGTCAATTCGCGCCTTGTCCGCGAGGCGGGATTCTCGATCGAAGAGGACGAGGTCGTCGTTTTCGAGGAGCCCGAAGGCCCGGCGCGTTTCCAGTGGGTGCTCGCGCAGGCGTGACGACGATCCTCGTCACCGCGTGCGGCGCGCCCGGAGCGGCCCGGCTCCTGCGGGCGCTGCGCGAGAACGGCGAGCGGGAGATCCGCCTCGTCGGCGTCGACATGTCCGAGCGGGCGATCGGCCGCCACCTGTGCGACACCTTCCATCTCGTCCCGCCGGGCGCGGACCCGACCTTTCCGGACGCGCTGCTCAAGCTCGTCGAGCAGGAGGGCGTCGACGTCGTCCTGCCGGAGTCGTCGCACGACCTGCACCACCTGGCGCCGCGACGCGGTGAGTTTCCGGTGCCCGTGATGATCTGCGGCCCGGAAGCGGAGCAGCGCTCGAACGACAAGGGCGAGACGTTCGCGGCCATGCAGCGAATCGGCGTGGGCGCGCCGGACTTCCGCCGCGTGACCGGCGCGGCCGGCGTCGAAGAGGCCGCGCGTGAGCTCGGCTACCCGGATCGCCCGGTCTGCTTCAAGCCGGTCTTCTCCTCCGGCTCGCGGGGCTTCCGCGTGCTCGACCCCAGCGTCGACCGCACGCACCAGCTCCTCAACGAGCGCCCCGGCGCGCTGGCGATGCGGCTCGAGGAAGCGGTCGAGCTGCTGCCGGAGGACGGCCTCGACCTGCTCGTGATGGAGTTCCTGACCGAGCCCGAGCGAACGGTCGACGGGATCGCGGACGGCAGCCGCATCGTCCTGCAGGCGACGCGCACGCGCGAGTCGGTGCGCTGCGGGCTCGGCATGTACTTCGTCACGCTCGACGCACCGGAGCTCGTCGCGGCGTCCGAGCGCGTCGTGGCCGAGTTCGGCCTCGAGTGGTTCTTCAGCATCCAGTTCATGGGCGAGAAGGTGATCGAGATCAACCCCCGCATCTCGACGATGATGATCCAGGAGGACTTCAACCTCCCGTGGCTCGCGGTCAAGCGGGCGCTGGGCGAGGCCTCCGACGCAGAGCTACGCGCGCTCCAGGATCGCGTACGGCCCGGCCACACGGTGCTTCGTTTCTTCGACCAGGTGGAATTCGACCCGTGATGGATTGGAAGACGCTCGAGGAGTCGCTTGCCGCGGCGTGCGAGGAGCCGGACGAGGAGACCGCCGAGCGCGCAGTGCGAGCGGCGGAACTCGTCGCCTCGACCGCCGGGGAGCCGCCCGACGACCTCTCGGACGAGGATCGCGCCTGGGCGGAGCAGCACGGCGTCCCGCCGACGGAGCTCGTCGATCTCGCGTGCCGCTCGATGAAGTGCGTGGCCGCACTCTCGGACGACTGGCACGACCGGCTCAACGACCTGCGCTACCGCCTCGGCGACGTCGCGGCTGCCTAGGCTGCTACTTCGCTGGACAGGGCGGCGTTGTGAACCCGCTAAAATTCGAGACAGGGCTGCATCCCGCCAGATCCGGGCGCGAGCCGACCGATCCTGAGGAGATCCGGCCATTCCACGAGGTTTCCCAGACGGTCTGCCCGCTGCCGTCCACGAGGCTCGATGTACGTGCCGTCGAGGTTCGAATGGTCGCCGAGGGCGTCGAGAAACGGCCGCATCTGATGGACGCAGGAACGCCGCCGGATCGTCACTCTTGAACGTCGCCGCCACCGCGACTCCGTCGGGCTGGTAGATCGTGAGCTCGTCCGGAGAGACGCCAGACTTGGCTGCGCCGTCGTCGAAGAGCCGCCTAGCGGCGGCAGCATCACCCGGCTCCGCCGAGGGGAGTGGCGTCGCGGGCCGTGCTCGGTTGCATGGTTGATGCCGTTGGCGATAACTCCACCAAAGATCGAGAACGTCCAGGCTGTCGCCCGCCGCGTTCGCCCGATCCCGGAACGGCTACGGCATGGCCGAGCACTGAGCTTCGAACACCGCTTTGTTCCAGAACGTTCCGGTCCGACATCGGCCCGAGGCGGAACGGAGTGAAAGGCAAGGCCACCGTTCCCGCTGCCGGAGATCCGATCTGCCGGTCGCGGTTGGCTGCACCCGGCGACGACGGCGTAGTAGTGCTCGCTCGCTTGCGGTGCCTCCGCTGATCTCGGCGCCCCGGTGTCCTCGCAGCCGCCCCGGTCTGGCGCCCGGGTGGCCAAGGAGGCGGCTGGGCAAGCGCCGCCACAATGACATGGCCGCAGCGAAGAATGAGGGACGGCGCTGCTTCATCTGAGCCTCCGACTGAATCAGCTGACCCGGCACCTCCGACTGAGCCGTGTTGGCCGACATCGTCTTCGTGACGCTCACGAGAATCGCTACCGGTCCATGTTGAAGAGGGTTACCGAATGTGGCCGGTGTCGTCGGATAGGGAGCAGCACCGTGAGTAGTAGGTAAGCGGGCTGCCCGCGGGTGAGCACGTGAGCGCGAACCCCGTTGATCGTCTGAATTTCGTCCGCCGGAAAGCTGAGAGGCGACCCCCGTGCCGCCGTAGTCGAGCTGGATCCCGGACGAGGGGTAGTAGACGATCACCGCTCCGGTTGCCGTGTTCTCCCAGCCGTTCCCCACGTTGTCCGAGGTCGCCAGCGGTGAGTTGGGCAGCGGAAGCTGTACCCCTTCGTAACCATGTCGGCGACGAACTGCTGCAGGGTCACGAGTTTGCCGTCGGCGCCAAGGGATTGTCGTTGCCTAAGGGCGTGGTGTCGGGTTGCACTGCACCTGGCCCCGAAGACGCGGGGCCAGAATTCTGAGGGCCGAAGCGGGAGCCCCAACGGTGCTGCCGGAGCGATGGGTGCCCGAGCTGCCGCGTGCGCCGGTGAAGACGACCGCGCAAACCGCCGCCACACAGACCGCAGCCGCTGCGGGCACTGCGACGCGGAAGCGCAGCGGAGGAATCGTCGGCAACGAGATGCGTCGCCGCTCGGTTCGCGACTGATCTCGCTGAGCAGGTGCTGCTTCCGCGTCTCATGCTCGCCCGGCGAGAGATCGTGCAGCGATGGGAATGAAATCTGGTCGGTCATGGCTGACTTGCCTCCTCGGCGTTCGTGCTCTCACCCCGCTCATGCCCGGAGCCAGGATCGAGTTCCCGGAGGCGTGCGCGAGCGCGCGACAACCGCGAGCGCACAGTGCCGACCGGCAGTTCGAGCGCCGTCGCCGCGTCTTCGTAGCTCAAGTCCATGCCGACACAGAGGACGAAGACGTCCTGCTCCCTCTGAGGCAGCGCCCGGAGAAGACGCAGCGCCTCCTGGGCCTGCCGTTCATAGTCGAGGCGCTCGGCAGAGTCGTCGGCAAACTCCGGCTCTACACAAGCCCTCGGCAGCCTGCTCAGCGCCGCGGCAAAACGCCGCTCCGAACGTCGCTGATGACTGACGACGTTCGTGGCGATGCCGTAGAGCCAGGGAAGCACCTTGTCGGGCGGCAGCTCCTTGTCTCTGCGGCGCCACGCTTCCAGGAAGACCATCGAGAGCAAGTCCTGCGCGGTCGCCCGACTGCCGATCCGGCGGAAGCAGTAGTTGTAGATCGCCTTGGCGTGCCGGTCGAACAGCAGGCCGAACGCGTCGGCATCGCCGGCGCGCGAACGCGCCCACAGACTCGCGTCTGAAGGCTCCATCTTCTCTTCATGCCCGGAGCTGCGCACTGAGTTCCCGGGACTGCTCACGGCTGCAGACTCTCAGAGCCGTAGCTCGAAGAAGAGCACGCCCTCTATCGGATTGTCGTTGTAGCGCTCGATCGGCCGGAAGCCGAGGGAGAGGTAGAGCGCCCGCGCGGCGTCCATCGTCGGCAGCGTGTCGAGCCGCATCGCCGTGTAGCCGAGCTCACGCGCCCGGGCGATCGATGCCTCGACCAGCGCCCGGCCGGCCCCCGAGCCGCGCGCGGACGGCCGGACGTAGAGCCGCTTCATCTCGCAGGCACCTTCCTCGAGCGGCCGAAGCGCGACGCAGCCGGCGATCTCCTCCCCGTCTCGCGCGAGGAGGATCGCGTCGTAGCCGCCGGGCAGCGAGGCGAGCTCGCTTTCGGGGTCGATGAGCCAGCAGTCCGACCCGAGCCAGGCGAAGTAGTCGCGGAACATCGCGCGGAGCGCGTCTGCGTCGCCGGCGCCCGCATCCCGGATCAGCACGGTCAAGTTCCCTTCGTCACCAACTGAGGTTTGCAAGTCCGAGCCTCGGTGACCGTCTCAGGTGCGGCCGGCCGTACCGCGCTACACGGAAACGGCGGCCCGGGGTCAAGCAACAGAGAGGAGCCAAGTGAAGCATCTGAAGCATCCGGCAACGGTAATCGCCGCACTTGCGTTGTTCGTCGCTCTCGGCGGAGGAGCAGCGTGGGCCAGCGGACTCATCTCCGGCTCGAAGATCAAGAACCACTCCATCGCCGAGAAAAAGCTGACGAGTAAGGCGGTCAAGGCGCTACGCGGGCACCGCGGCCCGAAAGGCGCGACCGGGGCCGCCGGCGCACCCGGCGCACCCGGCGCGCCCGGCGCGCCCGGAACGACCGGCCCCCCGGGGCCTCCAGGCCCGAGCAACACGGTCCGCTGGAACACCACATCGACGGTCCGTGACGTGGTCGGCACCAGCAGCGGGCCCGACCTCACCAACCTGAGCGACCGGACCGGCATCGTCACGGTGGCCACCGTCGGCACGCTCAAGGTCGACGGAATCTGCTGGGACGACGGGGCGAACACGTTCGCTGCGACCTTCATCGAGACAACGGAGGACGGGGCCCGCACCCAGGGCTACTCCGGCACAGGAAAGACGCCGCTGAACGTGGCCGACGGGCCGGTTCGAATCAGCGAAGACATCGCCGAGAACGACTCGGCGAGCGATTCCTTCGTCGGCCCTGACGACGGAAGCTGGGCGGGGGAGAACGCCGCCGGCACCGTGGTGATCGATGGCTTCGGCAATCAAGCCGTGCCGAACTTGTCCGGCGGCGCCAACGCGACGTGCTCCTTCTCGGGCTACGTCGTCGACGTCACCGGCTCGTAGCTACTACCTGACCAAGGAAAAGGCCGGGCGGGCTCGGCAGCCTGCCCGGTCCCCTTGGAGCTAGCGCAGCGCTTTCAGTGCCGCCAGGTCTTCACCCGTCGGCTCCCAGGCGCCGGCGGCGACGTTCGCGCGCACCTGCTCGGGCTTGGTGGCGCCGGCGATCACGCAGCTCACTGCGGGCATCGCGAGCATGCCGCCGACCGCAACGTCGAGCAGCGAGATCCCGCGCTCGTCGGCGTAACCCTGCAGCGCCTCGGCGCGATCCCACCGCGCCTCCGGGATCTCGCGGCCGGCGAGCCGTCCCTCGGTCGCCTCCTCGCCGCGCGTGTACTTGCCCGTGAGCAGACCGCTCGCCAGCGGGAAGTACGGCAGGAATCCGATGCCGAGCTTCTCGCACGTCGGCAGGACCTCGTCCTCGGCCCCGCGCTCGACGAGCGAGTAGTGGTTCTGCACCGAGACGAAGCGATGGAAGCCGGCGCCACGTGAGACCTCCTCCGCCGCTTCGATCTGCTCGGCGGAGAAGTTCGAGGAGCCGATCCAGCGCACCTTGCCTTCGTGGACGAGATCGTTGAGCGCGCCGAGCGTCTCCTCGATCGGCGTCACCGGATCGGGCTCGTGCAGCTGGTAGACGTCGATCACATCGGTGCGCAGCCGCCGCAGCGAGCTCTCGACCGCCCACTGGATGTAGTCGGGATTGCCGCGCCGCTCCTCCGGCCGCTCGTCCATCGGCTTGCCGAACTTCGTCGCGACGAGAACGCGGTCACGCCGGCCCTCGAGCGCTCGGCCGATGAACTCCTCGCTCGCGCCCTGGGTGTAGATGTCGGCCGTGTCGATCAGCGTCACGCCGGCGTCGAGCGCAGCGTCGATCACGGCCAGCGACGCCTCGTAGTCGATCCGGCCGCCGAAGTTGTTCGTGCCGAGGCCGACGACCGAGACTTCCGGGCCGCCCTCGCCGAGGAGGCGCGTGCGCATCTCCCCGACGCTACTCGAAGCGCCGCATACGATGGCGCGCCGTGGAGCATCGCTTCGTCTTCCTCGCCGGGCTGCACCGGAGCGGCACGACGCTGCTCGCTCGGCTCCTCGCCGCGCACCCCGAGATCAGCGGCTTCTCGGGGACGGGCGTGCCGGCTGACGAGGGCCAGCATCTCCAGAACGTCTATCCCGCGGCCAAGGAGTACGGCGGCCCGGGGCGCTTCGGCTTCGCGCCCGAGTCGCACCTGACCGAAAGCTCGCCGCTCGCCTCCGAGGAGAGCGCGCGAAAGCTGTTCGAGGAGTGGTCGCCGCACTGGGACCTCTCACGGCCGCTGCTGCTCGAGAAGTCGCCGCCGAACCTGCTCAAGACGCGGTTCCTGCAAGCGCTCTTCCCCGGCTCGGCGTTCGTGGTCGTCGTCCGCCACCCGATCCCCGTCTCGATCCCGACCGCGAGGTGGCGCGGTACGCGTCGCTACGACCGGATGTTCGAGCACTGGCTTCGCTGCCACGAGCTGTTCGAAGCCGACCGCGTGCACCTCGGGCGAGCGCACGTCCTCACGTACGAGCAACTGGTGCGCGACCCGCCCGGGGTGCTGCGCGGGATCTTCGAGTTCCTCGAGCTCGACCCGATCGCCCCGAGCGAACCCGTCGAGGGCGGAGCGAACGAGAAGTACTTCGGCCAGTGGCAGGACCTGAAGCGCGACCTCCGGATGCGCGCCTATCTCGATCTCGTCTCGCTCCGCTACGAGCGCCGCGTCCGCCGCTATGGCTACAGCCTGCTGTCCCCGGAGGGACGGTCGACTAGCGCCAGACCGTGAAGCGCAAGACGATTTCGGCGACGAGGCCGACGCCGAGGATTGCCACGAACACCCCGACCGAGTGCGCGGCCCAACCGACGAGGAACGCGAGCAGGAGCACGCCGCCGCTCGCCGCCAGCCTGAGCAGCGGCTTGCGAGCGCCCGCGCTCACTCGCCGAGTGGCTCGGGCAGCGGTCGCGCGTGGACGACGACGAGCGTCTTCGTCGGCCGTGTCAGCGCGACGTAGAGCTCGCGGAGCCCGCGGTCTCCGTCGTCCGCGATCGGCCGCCGGCTCGACGACCACGACGTGGTCGAACTCGAGGCCCTTCGCCTGCCGCGGCGTCAGCACCGGGACGGAGATCTCGTCGAACAACTCGCCCTGCGGCAAGCGAGCCGGCGAGCGAGCGCGGGACGATCACCGCGAGCAGCCCGTCCTGTTCCGCGAGCGCGGCGGCTTCGCGCAACGCAGCGGCCAACAGCTCCTCCTCGCCGACCCGCACGAGGCGCGGCGGGTCGCCGCCCTTGCGGTAGGCGAGCGGCGGCTCGACCTCCGGCGCGATCCGGTCGAGCAGCGGCAGCGCGAAGTCCATGATCTCGGCCGGGACGCGGTAGGCATGGCGCAGCTCCTCGATCTCCATCTCCGCCTCGTCGGGCAGATACGGCTGGAGCTCCTGCCAGCGCCGGTAGACGACAGGCCCGGTTGCCTGCGCGACGTCGCCGAGGATCGTGAGCGAGCCGTCGACCGCGCGGCGCGAGATCGCGAGCAGCTGCATCGGCGAGAGATCCTGCGCCTCGTCGACGATCACGTGCCCGTAGCTCCGCGGCGCGCCGTCGAGCAGCGCCTGCGCCTCGTCGAGCAGCGGCACGTCCTGGTCGCTCCAGCGCAGGTCCGACATGCGGCGCGGCCGGTCGCGCAGCAGGAGCTTCCGCTCGTCGTCGTCGAGAACGTCCGCGGACGCGGCCTCGAGCGCGGCCGGCGACGTGAGGAGCCGTGAGACGAGCTTCTTCGGCTGCGGCAACGGCAGGACGCGGTCGAGCCAGCGCGTGAGGAAGCCGCCGCGCCGCAGCGCGCCCTCGAGCTCGTCGAAGGTGCGCAGAGCGCGAGGGCCGAACAGCTCGCCGTAGCGCTCGTAGAAGCGGCGGAGCACGGCCATGCGAAATCGGTCGCGCGCGAGCCCGAGCGGGTCTCCCACCTCCAGAGCCTCCTCGAGCAGCGTCGCGACGTCCCGCTCCCGCACGCGTACGTAGACGCCGTCGACGAGCGTGACGAGCTCTTCCGGCGCCGGCACGACCGCGATCTCGACCGCGCGCGCCACGACCTCGCGCAACCGTGGATCGCCCTTCAGCCGAGCGACGTCCGGCTCCTCCTCGCGAAGGGCCTCGATCCCGTCGACCAGCTCGGTGACCGCCCGCTGCTCGACCGCTTCCTCTCCGAGCGTCGGCAGGACGTGCGAGACGTAGTCCATGAAGGTCGGGTTCGGGCCGACGACGAGCACCCGCCGCAGCTTCTCGCGGTGCGTGTAGAGGAGCCAGGACGCCCGATGCAGGCCGACCGCCGTCTTGCCGGTGCCGGGACCGCCCTGCACGACGAGCGCGCCTGTGGGCTCGGCCGTGATCAGGCGGTACTGGTCCGACTGGATGGTGGCGACGATGTCGCGCATGCGCACGTCGCGCCGGCGCTCGAGCTCTTCGAGCAGGAAGTCGGAGACGCTCGCGCCCTCGACCGCACTGCCGTCGAGCGCCTCGTCGGAGATGTCCGTGAGGCGCCTGCCCTCGGAGCGGAAGCGGCGCCGCTGCTGCACACCGTGCGGCGTCTGGGGCGTCGCCGTGTAGAACGGCCGGGCCGCGGGCGCCTGCCAGTTGACGACGAGTGACTCGTGCTCGTCGTCGTGGACCCAGCGGCGGCCGACGTAGAGCGGCCGCGGAGTGCCGTCGAGCGTCAAGCGGCCGAAGACGAGCCCGCGCTCGGCATCCTCGAAGGTGCGCATGCGCCGCTTGACCCACGCCTCCATGTTCAGCGCGGCCCACTCGGTGGCCATCGCCTCCTGCGTGCGCGCGACCGTCGACCGCATGTGGTCGAGCTGGTCGTAGGCGCGATCGACGTACGCCTGCTCGGCTGCGAGCTCCGGGTGCGTCACGGGCTGCTGAGCCTAGCGAGGAACACCGCGAGGTCGACACGGACGGAGGAAGCCTCCGCCTCGAAGCCTGCCTCCCGCAGCCAGGCGAGCTGGTCCTCGACGCTGTCGGGCAGGTCCATGACCCAGTCGATCTCGATCGGCCCTGTTTTGCCCGCCGCGGGCACGACCACATCTCCCAGGACGAATCTGCCGCCGGGCCGCAGCACGTCCGCGACGCGCGAGAACAGGTCACGCTTGCCCGCGGCGGGGAGGTGATGGGCGGCGAGCGCCGAGACGACGAGGTCGAATGGCCCCGGCGGCAGGTCGTCTTCGAGTCGCTGCAGCCGCAGGTCGGCGTCCGGGAGCCGTTCGCGCGCCCGCGCGAGCATCGCCTCGCTCGAGTCGATCCCGACCCATTCCGCCTCGGGCTGCCCGGCCCGCACGCGCAGCGCGGTCTCGCCGGTGCCTGTGCCCAGCTCGAGCACGCGCTCCACGCGGATGCCCGCGGTCGCCACCGTGACCGCCTCCTGCAGCTCCTCGTAGCCGGGGATCTCGGCGGCCATCTCGGCGAGATAGGTGTCCGGATCCCACTCCCACTCGCTCATGGACGCATCGTAGGATCGGTACGTGAAGCTGGGTCTCAGCCTCGGCTACGCGCCGCCCGGCACGAACCCCGCCGACCTGTTCCCGCTCGTGCAGGAGGCGGAACGGCTCGGCTTCGACTCGGTCTGGGTCGCGGAGGCCTGGGGCACGGACGCGGTCAGCGTCCTCGGCTGGCTCGCCGCGCGCACCGAACGGATCAAGCTCGGCTCGGCGATCATGCAGATCCCCGGCCGCACGCCGGCGAACACGGCGATGACGGCGGCTACGCTCGACCTCCTCTCCGGCGGTCGCTTCCTGCTCGGGCTCGGCAACTCCGGCCCGCAGGTGGTCGAGGGCTGGCACGGACAGCCGTGGGGGAAGCCGCTCGGCAAGACGCGCGAGTACGTCGAGATCGTGCGGGCGGCGCTGCGCGCGCGAGGTCGTCGAGCACGAGGGCGAGCACTACCGGATCCCGTGGGACGGGCCGGGCGCGACCGGGCTCGGCAAGCCGCTGAAGCTGATGGTGCGCCCGCTGCGCGCCGAGATCCCGATCTACCTCGCGGCGCTCGGGCCGAAGAGCATTGCGCTCACGACCGAGATCGCCGACGGCTGGCTACCGATCTTCGTCGCGCCGGAACGCTTCGACGACGCCTTCGGGCCGAGCCTCACGGCCGCACCGGCCGGCTTCGAGATCGCCGCGACGGCGAGCGTCTTCGTCGGCGACGACGTCGCCGCGCTGCGCGATGCGCTCCGGCCGTACATCGCGCTCTACGTCGGCGGCATGGGCGCGAAGGACCGAAACTTCTACAACTCGCTCGTCCGCCGCTACGGCTGGGAGGAGGAGGCCGAGCGGATCCAGGAGCTCTACCTCGGCGGCAAGCAGCGGGAGGCGATCGCCGCGGTGCCCGACGAGCTCGTCGACGCCGTCTCGCTGATCGGGCCGAAGGAGCGGATCGCCGAACAGCTCGAGGCCTGGCGCGAGACTCCCGTGACGACACTCGTCCTCGGCACCACCCAGCCTGAGGCGCTGCAGACACTCGCCGAGCTGGTCCTCTAGTCTCGGGCCGTGGCTCCGCCCGTCATCGTCCTCGGCGTCGGCCGCTCGGGCACGACGCTCCTGCGCGTGATGCTCGACCGGAGCAGCGAGCTCGCGATCCCCTACGAGACGTTCTTCGTCCCGCAGCTCGCCCACCGGCACGGCCGGCGGCCGAAGCTCGACGACTTCCTCGACGACCTCGGACGCCTGCGGACGCTGTACGACTGGGGCATCAAGCCGGACGACGTCCGCCCGCGCCTGCACGAGGGGATGGCGACCAGCGAGGCGATCGCCGCGATCTTCGAGACGTACGCCGAACGGCAGCGGAAGCCGCGCTGGGGCGACAAGACGCCGCTCTACATGCAGCAGCTGCCGCTGCTCGAGCGGCTCTTCCCGGACGCGATCTGGGTGCACCTCGTCCGCGACGGCCGCGACGCGGCGCTCTCGTTCCTCGAGCTGCCGGAGGGCTTCTCGGGCAAGACGTGGGCGCTGCCGCACACGGTCCGGCAGTTCGCGGCGCGGTGGCGGACGGAGATCCTCGCCGCGCGGCGGCTCGGCCGGCACGCCGGGAGCCGCTACCTCGAGCTCCGCTACGAGGACCTGGTGGACGAACCGGAGCGCAACCTGCGACTCGTCTGCGAGCACGCGTCGCTGACGTGGGAGCCGGTGATGCTAGACCACACACGCCCAAGCGATACCGCGCACATGCCCGAGCACCGCAATCTCGCCCAGCCCCCGACCCCGGGCCTCCGCGACTGGCGCAGCCAGATGAGCCGCGAGGACGCGCTCGCGTTCGAGCAGGTCGCCGGCGACGTCCTGCGGAGCTCCGGCTACGAGTTGCTCGAGCCCGAGGGCGGCTACCCGACGGCGTCAGGCCGACGCGAGCTCGCCCGCTTCGGCGCACTCAGCAAGAGCTGGAGCGCGACCGCGGCCGCATATCAGCGCTCGCCGCTCTGGCGGCGCTCACACCCACCACTGGGCTAGCAAGGGCCGGGCTGAGGCGTGCCGCCGGGGCCGACCTCGTGCTCGGTCCCGGACTGTAGGCAGTACGAGGTCGCGCCGGCGACCGCGAGCGTGACCTGGCTGCCCGGCGGGAGCGTTGCGCCGACGTAGGTGTGGTTCTCGTCGAAGTAGGCCTGCAGCGCGGGCACGGCCTGGCTGAAGTCCAACCCCGCAGTCGCGGAGTGCGCCTGCGCGATCTCCTGCTGCCCCGCCGGGGAGGTGGGGCCGTTCGACTGCATGCTCTGCGTGGAGAGGTAGGCGCCGACGAAGAGCGTGACGAGAATGGCTGGAATGCTGACCACGCGAAGCATCCAGTGGATATCGGCCGCAACTAACCGGAGCTCAAGCGACGACGCGGTAGACCTGGAAGACCTCGGCGAACTCGCGGTTCACGTTCACGCCGTGCATGCGGGCGAGGTTGCGGACGTACTCGGCGTTCGCGTAGCGGCGATGGTGCTGTGACGCGTACCGCTCGAGCGCGGCGATCTTGAGCGTGACGTGCTTCTCCTCGAGCGCGACGTACCACTGGTACTCGAAGTCGAAGTTGTTCCACGGGATCTCGTAGCCGAGGATCGTCGTGCGCTTGAAGGCGCGCAGGCCCTCCTCGGCGACCGTGCGGTGATCCTGGTGGACGTCGTGGAGGCTCGGTTGGAAGACGACGTCCGGCTGCCACTCCTCCCAGAGGGCAACGAGCAGCTCGAGGATGTCCTGCCGCCGCTCGGGGAACGTGCGGACGTCGAAGTCGTGCACCGTGAGCGACTCGGCCGGGATCCCGAGCTCGGCCGTCGCCTCGGCGACCTCGCGCGCCAGCGTGTCGGGCGGGAAGCCCGGCGGCAGCGAGCGCGTCGCGATCGAGAAGGCGACGTAGCGGACGTCGCAGCCTGCCTCGACGAGGCGGGCCATCGTCCCGCCGCACCCGAACTCGCCGTCGTCGGTGTGCGGGGCCAGGACGAGCGCTCTCTGCCACTGCTCGATCATCGGCCGATCATCGCAGGCACGGGCTCGTCGGCGGTCTCCACCGGTCGCGCCGCGCGTGCCGGCACGCGCACCGGCGAGACGAGTCCGACCAGGCCGATCAGCACCCACGTGGTCGGATCCTCGAAGAAGTCGTTGTAGGCGAGCGAGTGGACGAAGATCGCGAGCAGCGCAAGCCCTGCCGCGAGCGCCAGCAGGCCGTAGGTGCGGTGGTTGATCCGCCTGTAAGCGGCGAGGAGCAGCGCACCGACGAGCCAGAAGAAGATGAGGAGGCCGGGCCCGCCCTCCTCTGCGGCGACGGTCACCGGTGTGTTGTGCGAGGCGCTCTGCTTCGGCTTCTTGCCCTCGCGTTTCGAGTACGCGTGCTCGAAGCCCCCGAGGCCGACACCGTGCGACGGGTGCGCCCTCGCAATCTTGATCCCCACCGCGATCAGGGTCGCCCGGCCGCTCGTGGCGTGGTTGAGGCCTGACGTCGTGTGGCGACGGAGCGCGTGCATCACCTTCGGCTGGGTCACGGCGATCCCGCCCGCGACGACGAGAAGAGCCGCCAGCGCGAACAGCGATTTCCAGCGCCAGACGATCGCAGAGAGCGCGAAAACGGCCACGAGCAGCGCCGCGAAGCTCGACTGGGAGAACGAGATGAGCAGCCCGAGCCACACCACCGCGATGAACGCCAGCGCCGCCAGGCCTGCGCGCCGAGACAACCCGCCGCGGACGATCAGCACGGCAGTCGCGATCAGCGCGACCACGAGGAAGCGCCCGTAGATCGACGGATCGAAGAAGACGGAGTTGACGCGGAAGAGGGCCTCGAAGATGTTGCTGTTGTTCAGCTTCGCGTTCTGGAAGATGGTCTTGGTCTCGTACTGGTAGAAGCCGACGAGGGCGAAGACGAGCGCCATCGCGACGAGCTCGGCGTAGAGGATCCGGACGCGCGACCGCTGCCACGGCAGGCGCGCGATCGAGACGGCGAGGATCGTGAACGGGACGTAGAACGCGAGCAGGTCGATCGCCGCCGTGTGCACGTCGACGCTCCACGAGACCGAGAGCCCGATCCAGACGAGGTAGAGCGCGAGCGGCCACGACACGATGCCGAGCTCACGCGTCCGCTCGTCCCCGTCCACGAGCTGCCAGAGCAGCAGGCCCGCGGCCCCGAGCGCGACCGCATAGAGCGGCACGAGGAGCGAGTGGCCGAGGAAGCCGATCCGGAACGGGACGAACGCGAGCGTCGCGAAGGCGATGAGCCACGGCTCGCGGCGGAAGAGCCAGGCGAGCAGCGGCCCGAGCACGATCACTCCTGCGACGGCCCCTCCGACCTCCGCCGCGCTCGACGGAGCCAGCGAGACCGCGAGCAGGACGGTGCCGACTCCGGCGTAGCAGAGGCCGGCGATCCGGTTCCGGCGCGTTCGCGCGAGGAGGAGGACGGCGAGGCCGATGCAGGCGATCGGGCCGGCGATCTCCGCGAGCCCGATCACTTCGCGCGCACCCGCACGACCGCGGTAGCGGCGTGCCCGTTCTCGGTCACGACGAGGCGGTACGTGCCCGGCGTGGTCGGCGCACGCAACCGCAGGCGCTTCCCGCGCCGCTCGCCGTGCCTGTGCCCGAGGCGCCACGCGTAGCGCTTGGACGCCGTCTCGACGTGCACCTTGAACGGCCTGCCACTACGGACCGCGACCTGTCCCGGGGTGACGTCGATGTAGCGAAGAACGACCGTGACGTGCTTGCGCCCAGCGGCGGGCGTCTCGTTGCCGGCGAGATCCTGCGCGCCGATCGAGAGGACGTACCTTCCCGCGGGAAGCTGCCGATGGTGGAGCCGGCCGTTCCACTTGATCTTGTCGCTGAGGCGGGTCCGGCGGCCGAAGATGATCAGGCGGTTGCCGAGGTAGACGAGCGCGTGAGCCTTCTCGTCGAAGTTGTACTTGACCGCGACCGACCGGCCGGGCCCGGCCTGGAGGACGGGCTTGAGACCGGTCGCGGAGAGCACGCTCGGCAAGTGTGTGTCGACGGTGATCTTGTTCGCGAACTGGAACGTGTGGCGCGCATTCGCGAGGTGGACCCACGGGTAGTAGACGCCGTCCGGTACCAGCGCGCCCGAGTCGGTGCGGCCGTCCCAGACGAAGTGCTGCCCAGTATGGGCGCCCAGGAGGCGGTCGCTGCCACGCGTCGCGACAGTGTGTCCGGCCGAGTCGACGATCGTCACCGTCACACGGTCGGGATGGCGAAGCCTGATCCCGATCCTGGCCACGCTCGTCAGGCAGTGACAGACCGGCGAGATCACGACCGGCTGGGGGCGATGGAGCGGAGGTGTCGCCCCGGCCGAGACCTGCACCGCGTAGAGCGGGCTCTTCTTCAGCTTGAGGTACTCGGTGATCGCGAAGGCGGCAGCGGTGGCCACCAGCAGGCCCAGGAGGGTGACCGACGTGAGAACCCGCTGCAAAGCCCGCCGATTCTACGGGCCTCGGGTTAAGAACCTCTAACGAAGGTGCAGGGGCTCCGCGTGTTCGGCAGTCGCGCGCGACTCGGCCGAAGCGCGGGACTCGTTCAGCATCACGTTCACGGTGTAGATCGTGAGAGCGACGAGGAGGACGATGAGGCCGCCGCCGAGGATCCAGTTCCCCCCGGGCGTGTTGAGGAGCTTGATCCCGCTGATGATCAGGATCCCGCCGAGACCGCAGCGAATCGTCATGTCCGGGACCTTCACCGTGTACCGGCTCGAGATCAGGATCCCCGGCACCGAGCCGAGGAGCAGCCAGGCGGTCGCATGAAGGTCGACGTCGCCGATGATGAGATGGCCGACGCCGGCGACCCAGAGGAGCGCGGCGGCGTGGAAGATGTCCGTACCGACGATCCGCGGCATCGTGAGCGGGTAGACGAGCACCATCATCAGCCCGAAGTACGTGCCGCTGCCGACCGAGGTGATCCCGACGATGAAGCCGAAGACCGCGCCGGTGCCGAGCGCGATCAGCTTGTCGCGGCGGCTCATGATGAACGGCCCCTCGCTCGGCTGGATTCCCCGCTTCACGAACGACTTGGCGAGGAAGCCTGCGCCGCCGCCGATCAGCGCCACGCCGATCGCGTAGCCGAGAACGTTCTCCGCATTGCTGATCGAGTTCCGGAGCACGTACGAGACCACGATGCCGGCGATCGCCAGCGGCCCCGAGCCGGCGAACAGCCAGAGCGCCAGGTGGCTGTGCACCGTGCCGAGGCGGCGGTGCCGGACCGCGCCGAACGACTTGAAGATCGCGCCGTGGAAGATGTCGGTGCCGACCGCGTAACGATCGGCTTGAAGCCGAAGACGATGATCAGGATCGGCGTCATCAGCGAGCCGCCGCCGACGCCCGTGAGGCCGACGATCAGGCCGAGGCCGAGACCCGTCAGCGTGAACTGCCAGGTCATGACGAGGAGAGGACCATGCCCGCACCGACGGTCTCGTTCGTCGCCTCGTCGATCAGCACGAACGCGCCCGTCGTGCGGTTGTCCTCGTAGGGATCGACGCACAGCGGCTCGGAGAGCCGGAGGTGCACGACGCCGATGTCGTTCAGCCCGAGCTGCTCGGGCGCCGGGATGTCCTCGATGGTGTGGACGTCGACGCGAGAGACGAGCTCGTCCGCGATCGCGCGCACCGAGCGCGTGGTCTGCTTGACCGCGAGCCGCGCGCCCGGCTCGAGCGGCTTCTCGCTCATCCAGCAGACACGCGCCTGGAGCTCCCGCGCGACGGTGGGTGGATCGGCGGGGTCGGCAAGCATGTCGCCGCGCGAGACGTCGACGTCGTCGGTGAGGCGGATCGTGACGGACATCGGCGGGATCGCCGACTCGAGCGGCCCGTCGATCGTCTCCACCGACTCGACCTGCGTCCGCGCGCCGCCCGGCAGGACAACGACTTCGTCTCCGGCGCTCCAGACGCCGCCCGCGACCTGGCCGCCGTAGCCGCGGAAGTCGTGGTGCTCGTCGGACCGGGGGCGGATCACCCACTGGACGGGGAAGCGCCGGCTGTCGAGATCGCGATCGGAGGCGATCTCCACACTCTCGAGGTGCTCGAGCATGAGCGGCCCGTCGTACCACGGCATGTTCTCCGAGCGGTCGACGACGTTGTCGCCCTGCAACGCCGAGATCGGGATCACGACGAGGTCAGGGAGTCCGAGCCCTTCGAGCTGAGCCGAGATCTCGTCGAACCGTTCCTGCGACCAGTCGACGAGATCCATCTTGTTCACGGCGACGACAGCGTGCGGGACGCGGAGGATCGAGAGGATGTACGCGTGGCGCCGGGTCTGCTCGACCACGCCCTGGCGGGCGTCGACGAGCACGATCCCGAGCTCGGCCGTCGAGGCGCCCGTGACCATGTTGCGCGTGTACTGCACGTGGCCCGGCGCGTCGGCGAGCTGGAAGCGCCGCTTCGGCGTGACGAATGAGCGGTACGCGACGTCGATCGTGATCCCCTGCTCACGCTCGGCGCGCAGGCCGTCGGTGAGCAGCGCGAGGTCGACGTACCCGTGCCCGCGGCGCCGGGAGACGTCCTCGATGTGCTCGAGCTGGTCGACGAAGATCTGCTTCGTGTCGTAGAGCAGCCGGCCGATCAGCGTCGACTTGCCGTCGTCGACCGAGCCGCACGTCACGAGGCGGAGAAGGTCCGTGGACTGGGCTTGCTCAGAAGTAGCCAACGCGTTTGCGGTCCTCCATCGCCGCCTCGCTGAAACGGTCGTCGGCGCGCGTCTCGCCGCGCTCGGTGACATTCGTCGCCGCGATCTCCTCGACCACCGCCTCGATCGTCGACGCCGTCGACTCGACGCCGCCGGTGCACGTCATGTCGCCGACGGTGCGGAAGCGGACCGACGTGGTGAACGGCTCCTCCCCCTCCATGCGCTCGATGTACTCCGAGGCGGCGTACAGCATCCCGTCGCGGCGGAAGACCTCGCGCTCGTGCGCGAAGTAGATCGGCGGCAGCTCGAGCTGCTCGCGCGCGACGTACTGCCAGACGTCGAGCTCGGTCCAGTTCGAGATCGGGAAGACGCGGACGTGCTCGCCCTTGCGGACGCGCGCGTTGTAGAGGTTCCACAGCTCGGGGCGCTGCGCGCGCGGGTTCCACTGGCCGAAGTCGTCGCGGAAGGAGAAGATCCGCTCCTTCGCGCGGCTGCGCTCCTCGTCGCGCCGAGCGCCGCCGATCGCCGCGTCGAAGGCGTGCTCGGAGATCGCGTCGAGCAGTGTCGTCGTCTGCAGCCGGTTGCGCGACGCGCGCGGTCCGGTCTCCTCCACCACGCGGCCCTTGTCGATCGATTCCTGCACCGAGGCGACCACGAGCCGTTCGCCAAGCTCGGCGACGCGCCGGTCGCGGTACTCGATCGCCTCCGGGAAGTTGTGCCCGGTGTCGATGTGCATGATCGGGAACGGGAACTTGCCCGGCCTGAACGCCTTCTCGGCGAGCCGCAGCAGGACGATCGAGTCCTTGCCGCCGGAGAAGAGCAACACGGGCCGCTCGAGCTCGGCCGCGACCTCGCGGAAGATGTGGACGGCCTCGGACTCGAGCTCGTCGAGGTGCGTGACCGTCGGGAGCGCGCGGGACGTGCTCACACCTCGGATTCCACACGCTCGGGGAGAAGGTTGAGCTCCTCTAGCCGGTCGATCACCGTCGCGGCCGACTCGCCGGGCGTGCGGCCCATCGTCTCCAGCCGCAGCTCGGGCTCGAGCGGCTCCTCGTAGGGCGCAGAGACGCCGGTGAAGTCCTCGATCTCGCCCGCGAATGCGGCCGCGTAGAGACCCTTCGGATCGCGGCGCGCACATTCCTCGAGCGACGTCGCGACGTAGACCTCGACGAACGGCGCGTGCTGCTCGACGAGGGAGCGCGCGTGGCGGCGCATCTCCTCGTACGGCGAGATCGCCGAGACGATCACGACCGCGCCGGCGCGCGCCAGGCGCGAGGCCACCCAGCCGATGCGTGCGATGTTCGTGTCGCGGTCCTCCTTCGAGAAGCCGAGGCCCCTCGAGAGGTGGGTGCGCACGATGTCGCCGTCGAGATGGTCGACGACGAAGCCGCGCCGCTCGAGCTCGGGCTCGACGTTGTTCGCGATCGTCGTCTTGCCCGCGCCCGAGAGGCCCGTGAACCAGAGGACGAACCCGGAGGGGGCGCTCATGTGTGCAGCCCGCACTCGGTCCGCTCGGTGCCGGCCCAGCGACCCTCGCGACCCTTGCCGGGGAGCGTCGAGTGCGTGTCCCCGATCGACTCGTAGCCCTGGTCGTGGAGCGCGTTGTACGGCAGCCCGCGCCCGCGGATGTACGCCCAGCAGTCCTCGTCGGTCCAGTCGGCGAGCGGATTCGCCTTCCAGAGCTCGTGCTTGGAGTCCCAGCCGAGCTTCGGAGCGTCCGCGCGTAGCGACGACTGGTCGCGGCGGATGCCGGTGATCCAGCAGTCGAGATCGAGCAGCGCGCGGTTGAGCGGCTCGACCTTCGAGATCGCGAGATAGAGGTCGGGATTCGTCTCCCAGAGCCCGTCCTCGACCCGATCGGGCGCGAACGTCAGGATCTTCGTGTCGTAGCGGCGCTCGACCTCTTGCCAGAGCGCTTCCGTCTCCGGGAAGAGGTAGTTCGTGTCGATCGCGAAGACCTGCGCCTTCGGCTCGAGCTCGAACAGCATGTCGAGCAGGACCGACTCCTCCTTCTGGAACGAGCACGCGAGCGAGACGCGGCCCGGGAACTCCCCGAGCACGAACTCGACGACCCGCTGCGCGGGCCACGTCTCGACGTCAGCCGGCAGCTGCAGGCTCGCCACCGAGCAGCACCTCCTTCAGCGTGTCGCCGCGCAGCCCGAGACGCAGCGTCTCGAGCGAAATCACCTCGTCGGGCGGGATGTTGCCGAGGTTGACGTTCGTGCCGAAATGCTTGATGAACCAGGCCTGGCTCTCCTTCGTCGGCGCCTCCCAGATCAGGGACTCGAAGGGAACGGAGTGCTCGATCTCGTCGACCAGGCCGGTGCGAAGCTCGCCGCTCGGACGATAGATGCCGGCCGTGCCGCCTTCGCGGCCCTCGGCGATGACGCGCCACGCGCCTGCGTCGAGCTCCTCCTGCATCCACTGCACCCAGAGGTAGGGGGCGATGTTCACCTCGGCGTCCTTCGAGCCGACCTCGGAAAGCACCGTGAAGTCGCGCGCGAACTCGGCGATCAGCTCGAGCTTGCGGTCGCGCGGGATCTCGATCGTGCCGTCCGAGATCTCGACGTGCGAAAACCGGTACTCGGTCAGCCAGCTCTTGAACTCCTCGATCTTGTCGCGTGCGTAGACCGCTTCGAAGAATGTGCCGCCGCAGACGACCGGCGTCTCGAAGTGGCGGTAGAGCGCGATTTTCTTCTCGAGGTTGTTCGTGACGTAGCCGGTGCCCCAGCCGAGCTTGACGATGTCGACGAACGAGCCTGCGGTGTCGAAGAGCCCTTCGATCTCCCGCAGGTTCAGCCCCTTGTCGATGACGTGCGTCAGCCCGCTGCTACGTGGCTTGCCGGGCCGCTCGGGCACGCCCAGGAATCCGTCTGCAAAGGGCGGCATCCGCCGGAACGATACCTAATCGTTCGCATAGCCAACGCTTATTAGTAGACGCCGCGTAGGAGCTGCTCGATCTCGTCCGGGCTCGCCGGCTTCGGGTTGGCGAGGTTGCCGCCTCGCCCGGCCGCGTCGACTGCGAGCCCGGGGAGGTCGCCCTCCGACACGCGGAGCTCACGCAGGCGCGTCGGTCCCGCGAGCGCTGCGAGAGCCTCGACGCGGCGCGCTGGATCGGCGGGATCGCCGACCGCGTCGCCGAAGCGCGTCACGGCGTCGGGTGCGAAGGCCGTGTTGAAGCGAAGCACGGGCGGCAGGCAGATCCCGTTGAGCGTCCCGTGCGGGAGCCCGTAGCGGCCGCCGATCGCCTGCGCCATCGCGTGGGCCAGGGCGAGCATCGAGCCTGCGAGCGCTGCGCCGCCGTGGCAGGCGCCGCGGAGCAGCTCGGTCCGCGCCTCACGGTCGTGTGGAGCGGCGACGACGCGCGGCAGCCACTCGGCGATGAGACGCGCGCCGGCCAGCGCGTGCTCGTCGGCGGATGCGTTGTGTCCCTGCACGTACAGCGCCTCGGCGCAGTGTGCGAGCGCGTTCATCGCGGTGCCCACGCTCGTCTCCGCCGGCAGCTCCAGGGTGAGCTCGGGCTCGTAGACGATCGCGACCGGGTGGGCGCCCCCGCCGCCTCCCCGCATCCGCCGCTCCGTATCGCGGACGCCGAAGAAGCTGGTCCACTCCGCACCGGCATATGTCGTCGGGACGGAGACGAGCGGAAGCCCGGTCGCGGCGGTGATCGCCTTGCCCACGTCGATCGCACTTCCCCCGCCGACGACGAGCACGCCGTCCGCACCACCTGCGGTGGCAACGGCCTCGTCGATGCGATCCGACGGCACCTCCTGCCAAACGGCGGTCGGCTCGACGGGCAGTTCCAGCGAGTCCCAGCGCGGGCCGGCGACGAGTAGAGGCGACGAGACCCCCGCCTCGGCGCAGGCTTCCGGCAGCGAGTCCAGCCCCCAGCGGACGATCACGCGAGCCGTTCGCGCGCGAACGTGACGAACTCCTGAGCCACGCGCGTCTCGGCGCGGCCGCTCGCGCGGGCGAGCTGGACGTCCCGCGCCGGTTCGAGCCCTTCGACCCGTGCGACCGCGAGGGCCCCGGCTGCGAGATCTCCCTCGATCGCGATTCGTGAGATGAAGGTGGCGCCGAAGCCGCCGAGCACCGCCGCGCGCGCCGACTCCTGCAGCCCAAGCTCGAGCTTCACGTTCAGGTCGCGCAGGCGAAGGCCGAGCTCGCGCAGCTCTTCGTCGATCATCTGCCGGATGCCGGCGCCTTCCTGCATGAGAACGAGCGGCTCGGCCTTCAGCTCCTCGAGGGTCATGCTCTTGCCTGCGCGCTTGTGCCCGGCAGGGACGGCGAGGACGACCTCGTCCCGGTAGAAGGGCTCGAACGTCACGCCGCGGTGACGGGCCGCCACTCCGACGATCCCGAGCTCGAGCTCCCGCCGGCCGACCTGCTCGACGACCCTCTGCGTGTCCGACACCGTCAGCGCGACGGTCACGAGCGGATGCAACTGCTGGAACTCCCCGAGGACGACGGGCAGGACGCTCCCGCCAGGCCCGGTCGAAGCGCCGATCTCGAGCCGACCCTTGAGCTCCCCCTCGGCCTCCTCGCCGAGATCTGCGAGCAGCTGCTGCTCGAGCGCCAGCAGCCGCTGCGCTCCGCGGTAGAGCCGGAGCCCGGCCTCGGTGGGCTCGACCCGGCGGCCGGAACGATCGAGAAGGCGCTGGCCGACGCGCTGCTCCAGCGACCGGATCTGAAGGCTGACCGCGGGCTGCGTCACCCCGAGCTGGTCGGCGGCCTGCGAGAAGCTGCTGCGCTCGACAACCGCACAAAAGGCCGCGAGCTGCTTCGTGTCCATAAGAACACCTTATAGCCGACCCCCGAGACCGCTCGCCGCTTTACGATCGGGCGCGTGCCTGACTCGACGCGGATCGAGGACACGCTCGTCCGCGGCTATCGCCAGCTCGCGCTCGACACGCCGCAGCGGCCGCGCGATCACGTCCTACGTGCCCTGGACGTGGTCCTGTCGTCCCTCTTCCTGCTCATCTCGCTTCCGATCTCGCTCGTGATCGCGGCGGCGGTCTTCGCCACGAGCGGGGCTCCGGTCCTCTACCGCGGCGAGCGCGTCGGCCGCGGAGCGCGCGTCTTCACGATGTACAAGTTCCGCACGCTCCGGCGCGGCGCGGAGAGGCGGCTCGGCCAGTACCTCGGCGAAGAGCTCGTCGAGCGCACGCAGGCGGAGTTCACGCCGATCGGAAAGTGGCTCAAGGCGACGCAGCTCGACGAGATCCCGCAATTCGTCAACGTCTTGCGCGGCGACATGAGCCTCGTGGGGCCGCGGCCGATCCGCCCCGTCTTCTTCGACGAGCTCGCGCACGAGCTTCCCTCCTACTGGCAGCGACTCGTCGTGCGGCCGGGGCTGACAGGACTCGCGCAGGTGCGGCGGGGCTACGAGACGTCGATGGGAGAGAAGCTCGCGCACGACCTCGAGTGGATCGCCGACCGGTCGGTCCGCCTCTACCTCCGTACCGTCATCGCAACAGGCTGGCGCGTGCTCAAGCAGTCGGTCGGAGGACTCGTGCGGCGCGGCGCCTAAGGTAGACGCGTGTGCGGAATCTGCGGGATCGCGACGACGCACGGCGTCGCGGACGTCGAGGCGCTGCGCGCGATGGCGGAGCGGCTCGTCCACCGCGGCCCCGACAGCGCGGGCGAGCACGTCGACGGGAGCGTCGCCCTCGCGGCGCGCCGCCTCTCGATCATCGATCTCGAGCACGGCGACCAGCCGATCGCGAACGAGGACGGAAGCTGCGTCGTCGTCCAGAACGGGGAGATCTACAACTACCCGGAGCTGCGTCGCGAGCTGGAGCGCGCAGGACACGTGCTGCGAACGCATTGCGACACCGAGGCGCTCGTCCACCTGTACGAGGAGCACGGCGTCGGCTTCGCGGAACGGCTCCGCGGGATGTTCGCGGTCGCGATCTGGGATGCACGCCGCCGCCGGCTGGTGCTCGCACGCGACCCCTACGGGATCAAGCCGCTCTACTACCGGCACGCCGGCGACGAGCTGCGCTTCGCGTCGGAGCTGCGGGCGCTTCCGCGCGGCGAGATCGACCTCGACGCACTCGAGGCATTCCTCGCCTTCAACTCGATCCCGGCCCCGTACTCGATCTTCCGCGACGTCCGCAAGCTGCCTGCGGGGCACGTCCTCGTCTGGGAGGACGGCGCGGTCACGCTCGAGCGCTACGCGCGGCCCGGCCCGGCTACGGAGGACGAGCTGCGCGACGGCGACGAGGCCGAGCTGATCGAGGAGCTGCGCGCTCGGTTGCGGGATTCGGTGCGAGCGCATCTCCTCTCCGATGTGCCTGTCGGCGTCCTCCTCTCGGGCGGCGTCGACTCGGCGGCCCTCGCTGCGCTCGCAGCGCAGGAGACGCCGGAGGCGGTGCACACCTTCACGATCGGCTTTGCGGAGCGCAGCTTCGACGAACGCGCCGACGCGCGGCTCGTGGCCGAGCGATACGGGACGGAGCACCACGAGCTCCTCGTGCGGCCGGAGCCGGAGCTGCTGCTGCGGGCGCTCGCCGAGGCGTTCGACGAGCCGTTCGCCGACTCGTCGGCGCTCCCGACCTATCTCGTCTCCCAGCTGGCGGCCGAGCACGTGAAGGTCGCGCTCTCGGGCGAGGGTGGAGACGAGCTGTTCGGCGGCTACTACACGTATGTCGCTGATCTGACGGCAGACCACTTGGCGCCGCTCGCGCGCCTCGCCCGCCCGCTGGTGGAGGCGCTGCCCGCATCCACGCGCAAAGCGAGCCTCGACTACAAGGCAAAGCGGTTCGTCCGTGCCGCGCACCTGCCGCCGCTCGAGCGGCATCACGGCTGGAAGGAGATCTTCTCGGCCGAGGCGCGGGACGAGCTCACCGGCCGCCACGCCGCGTTCGACCCGGTCGACATCCTTCGCGCGCGCTACGCCGAGACGACGGGAGCACCGCAGCTCGCGCGGCTACAGGACGTCGACTTCGGCGTCTACCTCGTCGACGACCTGCTCGTGAAGACCGACCGCGCCTCGATGGCGCACTCGCTCGAGGCACGCGTTCCCTTCCTTGACCCGCTCGTGACGAACCTCGCCTTCGCCTTGCCGACGCGGCTCAAGGTGCGCGGTCTCGCGAAGAAGGTACTGCTCCGCAAGGCCGTGGAGCCGCTGGTACCGGCCGAGATCGTGCACGGCCGCAAGCGCGGTTTCTCGATCCCGGCCGCGGCCTGGCTGCGCGGCGAGCTGGAGCCGTTCGCGCGCGAGACGCTGTCGCCGGAGAATCTCCAGCGGCAGGGCTTCTTCCAGGCGCAGCCGGTCACGCGGCTGATCGACGAGCACGTCGCGGGCCGGGAGGACTGGAGCCGCCAGCTGTGGGGGCTGCTCGCCTTCACGCTCTGGTACGAGCGGCATGTCGAGCAGGAGCCGCCGCGGCTCGAGTCGGCGCGGATGGAGGCGCTCGCGGCGTGAAGGTCTGGATCGACATCACCGCGCCAGCGCACGTCCTCGTCTTCCGGCCGCTGGTCGAGATCATGCGCGGGCGCGGCGACGAGGTCGAGATCACCGCCCGCGACTACGCGCAGACGCTCGAGTTGCTCGAGCTGCACGGCCTGGAGGCGGACGAGATCATCGGGCGGCACGGCGGCCGGTCGCGGTTGCAGAAAGCGCGGCAGATGACCAACCGGCTCGGGGCGCTCCGCAAGTGGGCGCGCGGCCGCGACTTCGACGTTGCGCTCGCGCACGGCTCGCACGAGCTCACGATCTCCGCGCGGCGGCTCGGTATACCGAGCTCGACCACCTTCGACTACGAGTTCGCGACGCTGCAACACCAGCTCGGCTGCCGCGCTGCGACGCGGGTCGTGGTGCCGGATGCGATCCCTCCGGAGCGGCTGCGGCCGTACGGTGTTCGCCCCCCGAAGCTCGTCCAGTACCCGGGCCTGAAGGAGGAGTACTACCTCTCGGACTTCGAACCCGACCGGTCGCTGCTCGAGCGGTTCGGCGTCGACTCGGCGCGCGTGCTCGTCGTCCTGCGGCCGCCACCCGACGTGTCGCTCTACCACCGCCACTCGAACCCGCTCTTCCCGCAGACCCTCGAGCACCTCGGCCGGTCCGAGGACGTGCACGCGTTCGTCCTGCCGCGCACCGAGGAGCAGCACGCGTACGTGCGGCGACTCGAGCTGCCGTCGGTGATCCTTCCGGACGGCGCCGTCGACGCGCAGAGCCTGATCGCGCTCGCCGACCTCGTCGTCTCGGCGGGCGGGACGATGAACCGCGAGGCGGCGGCGCTCGGCGTGCCGGTGTACACGACGTACGGCGGACGACTCGGCGGTGTGGACGAGGGGCTGATCCGGGAAGGGCGGCTGAAGCCGCTCACCGACCCGCGTGCACTCGAGCTGACGAAGCGCGACGGGGCGACGTCGACCCGGGTGCACCGCGACGCCGGCCGAGATGCTGCGGCTGCTGCTGTCCGCCCTGGACGCCTGAAAGGCGACCAGACCGGGTCAGGCGAGAGGACTGTGAGTCTGTGGCGGTCCCGCTGGGGCGGTTGTCAGGTTTGGTGCCGGTGCTCTTTGCTTGTGACTCGGCGAGAGGATGACCCGTCGCGGTGTCTTGCGAGTGATGTGTCCGGGCGAGGAGTGGCCGGTGCCGGCCTGGCGCCCGCTTGCTGGCCTGATCAGAAGCCTGTCCGCCCTAGTGGGGGTGTGACCGTCACAGTCGTGCCGCGCGCGGTTTTCCACCCCAGAGCGACACCGGAGTTGGTCCCTCAACCGAGGTCTAGGAGGTGGATTGGATGCTTGCAGATCAGGTGGACACTGGCGCCGGTGACGACCGGCACCGAGAGAGTCGTGCGCTTGCGATCGTGCATGTGCTCAGTGGCGCGATCGTGGTCGAGACGACGATTGCCGCTTCGAGTCAGGGCTACGGGGAGGCGTTGCAGCTCGTCGACGCGCACGCTGCGCCGGCGCGAGATCGCTATCGAGGGAAGCGGCTCCTTCGGTGCAGGTCTGACGCGCTTTTTGACGGTCGTGGCGAGTCGGTACTCGAGGTGAGCAGATTGCGGCGGGAGCGTCGCTCAGGCGACAAGACCGATGCGCTCGATGCGGTCCGCGCCGCCCGCAGCGTGCTCGGCCAGGAGCGGCCTGCGACGCCTCGGGCCGGCGGCGAACGCCAAGCTCTGCAGGCGTTGGTGGCGGCACGGGAAGGAGCCGTCAACGCGAAGTGCGCCGGACTCGCTCAGATACGGGATCTCTTGATCACAACTCCCGAGCCGCTGCGCAGTGAGCTGCGCCCGCTGACGCAGTCTCCACGGCTGCGCCGTATGGCAGCCACTCGACCCGAAGGGCGAGCGATCGCGAGCGGCGTGCAGCTCGCCGCTACGCTCGGGCGCTCGCCCGCTACTGCAGCTGAAGACGAGTACGAAGCTTCGGGCGCGTCGAGGCCGCGCGCGAACGCGCTGCCGCAGTTCGTCGACACGATGTCGGGCCGCACGCCGCCGCCCAGCTCGTCCTCTCCTGGTCACACCAAGGCCGGATCCGATCGGAAGCAGCCTTCGCACGGCTCGCCGGCCCCGCACCGATCCCCGCGTCCTCCGGCCAGACCGTCCGCTACCGGCTCGACCGATCAGGCGACCGCAAACTCAACCGCGCTCTCCACCTGATCCTCGTCACCCGCAAACGCACGCACCCGCCAACACGGGCCTACATCGAACGACGAATCCAGGAAGGCAAAACCCGCCGCGAAGCAACCCGCTGCCTCAAGCGCTACCTCGCCCCGCAGCCTCTACCGCCTCCTCGAGCACCCGCCAATGCCCGCTTGCGTGACCGCGTTTGCTCCCATCGCGGCGGCGTTTTGCACCATGCGGTCGATCGCTTGACGACGAGCATCCTCGTTCAGCTTGACGTAAGAGCGGATCTCTCCCCCGATCAGGCTCTTCAGGAGGGCAACGATGTTGCCTCCCAAGCTCCGGGAACGAACTGTCAGACCGAATACCTAGGCCAAGCGTCTTCACCACCCGCGCCTCCGGGATGTTCTCCGTCGTCGGATGATCGACGGCTGTGGACATCCAAGCTTTCATCCACGTCATGTCCTCTCACGAAAACGCGCTACCGCTGATCATGACCCACGGCTGGCCGGGCTCGGTGATCGAGCTACTCGACTCGGTCGGCCCGCTGACGGATCCGACCGCGCACGGTGGCAGCGACGACGACGCCTTCCATCTTGTGCTGCCGTCCCTCCCCGGGTACGGGTTCTCCGGCGAGCCGGTCGAGCTCGGCTGGGATCTGGACCGAACCGCCCGCGCCTGGGCCGAGCTGATGCGCCGTCTCGGCTACACCCGCTACGTCGCCCAGGGCGGCGACGTGGGCGCCGGCGTCACCGATGCGATGGCCCGTCAGGCACCCGAGGGCCTGGTCGCCATCCACACCAACCTGCTGGTGCCCGCGCTGAGCGGCACCATGCCGACGAACACGGACGAGGAACGCGCCGCAGCCGCGCAGATCGCCACCTTCGGGCAATCCGGAAACGGCTACTTCGTCGAGATGGCCACCAGGCCGCAGACCATCGGCTACGCCTTACTGGACTCCCCGCTGGCCCTCGCGGTCTGGATGATCGACCACGACACGGACGCCTACTACAAGATCGCTCGCGCCTTCGTCGACCGGCAGCCCTCGGGCAACCTCACCTGCGACCAGATCCTCGACAACATCACGCTCTACTGGCTGAGCGGCACCGGCGCGTCAGCGGCTCGGTCCTACTGGGAGGCCTATGGGCCCGATGCCCCCGCCACGGGCGGTCAGCCGCTGCCACCTCCGGGGATCCCGTTCGGTTTCACGTCGTTCCCGGGCGAGATTTGGCGGACACCGCGCAGCTGGGTCGAGGCGAGCTACCCCAACGTCGTCTACTTCAACGAGGTCGACAAGGGCGGACACTTCGCGGCCTGGGAGGAGCCACAAGTCTTCAGCGAGGAGATGAGGGCGGCCTTCCGGTCAGTTCGCTGACCCCGGAGAGTGATGGAGTGCGACCGCAGTCCTCCGCGGCCATAAGGATTTCATCGTGCCGTTCACGCTCAGGAACATCAAGGGGGATCTGGAGGACATCGGCTCGGTGTTCGACGGCGCGCCGGACCTGGAGTTCCGCGCGGCCACCACGGCGCTCGAGCTCGAGCAATCCGGCCTGAGCCACCAGCGCGTCCCGCCCGGCTATCGCTTTCCGTACGGCCACACGCACAAGAAGCAGGAGGAGGTGTACGTCGTCGTGCGCGGGAGCGGGCGGATGAAGCTCGACGACGAGATCGTGGAGCTCAGGGAATGGGACGCGGTGCGCGTCCCGCCCGGTACGTGGCGAGGCTACGAGGCCGGGCCGGAGGGTCTCGAGATCCTCGTCATCGGCGCGCCCAATCTCGGCGAGGATCCGCGCGGCGACGTCGACGGCCGGCGCGATTGGTGGACCGACTAGGCCGCGACCTCGGCGAGCTGCGCGAGCAGCTCGGGGCCATAGCGCTCGAGCTTCGCCGGGCCGATCCCCGGTACCGCCGCGAGCTCGGCGAGGGTCCGCGGCGTCCGCGCCACGAGCTCCGCAAGCGTTCGGTCGTTGAAGACGACGTAGGCGGGAACCTCGTCCGCGCGCGCCCGCGCGAGCCGCCACTCCCTGAGCGCCTGCACGGCCGGGGTCTGCTCGAGCGCCTGCCGTTCGCGCTTCGGGGCAGGCGGCGCGGCCGCACGCACGCCCAGCTCGTCGAGGAACCGGCTCGGCTTGCCCTCCCACGTGACGAGCAGGTGCCGCTTGGCGCGCGTCAGCCCGACGTAGAACAGGCGCCGCTCCTCCTCGACGTCGCCACGCCGCACGGGCAGCTCGCCCTCTTCGACGCGCGGCAGGAAGACGGCCTCCCACTCGAGCCCCTTCGCGCGGTGGAGCGTCGACAGGTGGACGCCGCGACCCGCGCTGGCGCCGAAGCGTTCGTGCAGCAGCGCGACGAAGTCCTCGACCTCGCCGTCGAGCTCGTCCGCCAACCGGACGAGCCGCGCCAGGTCGGCCTGCCGCGTCTGCTCGCGCTCGCCGAGCTTCTCCGGCACCTCGCTGAGGAGTCCCTGGCGAACGGCAAGCTCGCGCACGACTTCGGCGGCAGGCCCACGCCGGCCGCGCAGCGCTTTCAGCAGCTGGCGAGCGGCGTCGCGCGCCAGCAGCGAAGCGCCCTGGAACGGGATCCCGGCGTCGTGGAAGGCCTCCTCGAACTCGCTCGTTCGCGCGTTGGTGCGCACGAGCACCGCCATCTGCTCGAGCGGCAGCCCTTCCGCGTGCAACTCCCGCACGCGGGCAGCGACGCTCAGCGCCGGACCGACCACCGGCTCGGGACCGTCCGGAAGCGTCGGCGCGAGCGTCTTCGCCGAGCCGCCGAGCCGCGGCACGAGGCGGTTCGCGAGCTCGATCACCTGTGCGGTCGAGCGATAGTTCCGCTCGAGCCGCACGATGCAGGCGTGTGGGAAGCGCCGCGGCAACGCGAGCGAGCCACTCGGCGCTCGCGCCCGTGAAGCCGTAGATCGCCTGATAATCGTCCCCGACCGCGCAGAGGTCATCCCGGTCGCCGAGCAAGAGATCGAGCAGCGACTGCTGGAGAAGGTTGACGTCCTGGTACTCGTCGACGGTGAACGCGCGCCAGCGGTCGTGCACCGCAGCACGCACTTCGGCGTCGCTCTCGAGGAGGCGCGCCGTCCGCTCGAGCAGGTCCTCGAAGTCGAGCAGCCCCTCGGCGTCCTTGCGCCGCTCGTACTCCCGGAACACCCGGAGCGAGAGATCGGGCGGGATCGGCGGCTCGTGGTCACCGAGCCAGTCGCGATACGTGTCCGGTGTGAGCCGCCGGTTCTTCGCCCACTCGATCTCCGTGGCGAGGTCGCCGGCGGGGCGGAAGCGGTACGCACCCGGCAGCGAGTTGCCGATCCGGCGCAGGAGGATCGCCTTCGAGGGGAGGATCCGGCCCGGGTCTCCCTCGAAGTGGCGAAGCAGTGCCAGCGCCGCCGAGTGGAAGGTCGAGGCGCGCACGCCGTCGGCGCCGAGCGCGCGCAGCCGCGCGCGGAGCTCGCCCGCCGCCTTGTCGGTGAACGTCACCGCCACGATCTGCTGCGGCGGGAAGGCTCCGCTCGCGACCTGCCACGCGATCCGGCGCGTGATCGTGGTCGTCTTGCCGGTTCCCGCGCCGGCGAGGATGCACAGCGGCCCGCGCGCCGCTTCCACGGCAGCGCGTTGCTCGGGGTTCAGCCCTGCGAGGATCCTCTCCGCGTCCAGGTCGCCGAGGCTAGCGGCGCCGTCGGCCGGGGACCGTCACGCAAGGGTCAAGGCTTACGAACGGGTCCTCAGCCGTCGCAAGGCCGCGGCGCTCCACACGGCCTCCGCGAGCCCGAACGGGAGACTGCCGATGAGGAAGCCGTACACGCTCGAAGCCGCACAGGCGGCGGCGAAGACACCGACGAATGCCCTGTGGCGGGCCTCGAGCGCATAGGCGAGCACCATCGCGGAGACGGCGACGGCGCCGAGGACATTCATCCGAACTGCGTGAACATCCCGTGCAGGGTCGTCACGCCGGTGCCGGCGGAGCGCGCCGCCATGACAAGAGCGTCGCCTTCACGCTCGACGCTCCAGGACGCCCACGCGCAGCACTCGTTCTCCACCGCGACGAGAGCGTCGAGCTCTTGCCGGATCGCAGGGTGGTAGCGAAAGCTGACGCGCAGGCCGTCGTCTGTCTCTCGCCTACCGAGGCCGAAATTGTCGCCGAGCGCGAGCCACCGGTCTCGCTGGCTCTTCAGGTCGGTGTCCGACAACGTGCAGGCGACGAGCTCGGAGAGTTCCATCTCTGCCTCCTTCGGAGATTGCGGGAGTCCCATCCTGCAAGTTAAAGTCGGCTTGATGTCAAGCGAGTTGCTCGCGATCGGCGAGGTGGCGAGGATCAGCGGCAAGGCGGCCTCGGCCATCCGTTACTACGAGTCGATCGGGCTGCTTCCCGAGCCTCTCCGCGTGAGCGGACGACGGCGCTACCCGGCCTCCGTGGTGCGCTCGCTGGCGGTAATCGACACGGCTCAGCGAGCCGGGCTCAACCTCGACGACATCCGGCTTCTGCTTCGGACGTCAGCGGATGACGCGGAGGGGGTCGAGCTGCTGCGAGCAGTCGCGGAGCGGCGCCTGCCCGCGCTCCGAGAGGCGATTGCACGAGCCGAGCTCGTGCAGGAGTGGCTGGAGCAGGCCGCCGACTGCTGCTGTCCCACCCTCGAGGTGTGCCCGCTCTTCGATCAGCCCTCTCCGCTGCCCGAGCCGCAGTTCAGCCTCCGCTGAACGGACGGCTCAGTCGGCGCGCGGTGGCGCCACGCGCTCGTCGCCGATCTCGATCACGTAGCTGCCCGTGTCCGAGAGGCTGGGCGGCTCGAGGCGCTCGGGCTTGTTCACGATCGTGCGGAGCTTCCCGACGACCTCGAGCGTGTCTCCCTCGTCGGCGAGCCGCTCCAGCTCGACGAGCTGGTCGGCGAGCCAGTTCGGGTCGACGGGCGGCCGGCTCAGTCGCATGATCTTCGGGTGGGTCGTCTCGCCGACCGCGTCGTCGTCGCTCCACAGCTCCTCGTGGATCTTCTCGCCCGGCCGCGAGCCGACGAACGCGATCTTGACGTCGCGCGAGCCCTCGGTCGGATCGTCCGGCAGGCGCGGCTCCTTGCCCGAGAGGCGGATCATGTTCTGCGCGAGATCGACGATCCGCACCGGCTCGCCCATGTCGAGGACGAACACCTGGCCGCGGCCGCCGATCGCGCCCGCCTGCACCACGAGCGAGACCGCCTCCGGGATGGTCATGAAGTAGCGCGTCATCTCGGGATGGGTCACGGTCACCGGGCCACCGCGCTCGATCTGCTTCTTGAAGATCGGGATCACGCTGCCCGACGAGTTGAGGACGTTGCCGAAGCGCACGGCGACGAAGCGGGTCGCGACGTCGCGCCGGTGCCCGAACGACTCGACGATCCACTCGCAGAGGGCCTTCGACTGGCCCATCACCGTCTTCGGGTTGACGGCCTTGTCCGTCGAGATGAAGACGAACCGCTCGACGCCGAACTCCGCGGCGAGCTCGACCAGGATGCGCGTGCCGACGATGTTGTTGCGCACCGACTCGAGCGGATGGGTCTCGAGCATCGCGACGTGCTTGTACGCGGCCGCGTGGAACACGACCGTCGGCTGGTACTTCTCGAACACCTCGCGCCGCATCGCCTTGCGGTCCTTGACGTCGATGAGCTTCGGCAACGCGGCGGTGAAGTCGCGCTCGGAGACGAGCTCGCGCTCGATCTCGAACAGCGGCCCCTCGGCGTTGTCCACCAGGATCAGCCGCGACGGCCGGACCCGCGCGATCTGGCGGCACAGCTCCGAGCCGATCGAGCCCCCCGCGCCGGTCACGAGTACGGTGTGGCCCTCGAGGTAGGCCGCGACGTCGCTGAAGTCGACCTCCACCTGCTCGCGGCCCAGCACGTCCTCGACCTGCACGGGGCGGATCTGGCCGGCAAGCCCGATGTCCCCGGCGATGAGCTCGTAGAGCCCCGGCAGCGTCTTGACCACGATGCGCAGCTGCTGCGCCGTCTCGACGATCCGGCGGCGCACCTCGCCCGAGACGGACGGCATCGCGATCAGCACCTCGTCGGGGCGATGCTCGCGCAGGACCTTCGGCAGCTCGTCGATCGTGCCGAGCACGCGGACGCCCATGATCCGCGTGTGCCGCTTGCGCGGGTCGTCGTCCACGAACCCGATCGGCGTGTAGTTGAGCATCCGCGACCGCTGCATCTCCTGCACGATCAGGCGACCCGCGTCGCCGGCGCCGATGACGACGACCTCCTTGCCGCGGGCGACCATGGTCAGGCGCCCGGGGCGCTCCATGGCCGTGCGGGCGAGGAGGCGCGAGCCCATGATGAGGCCGAGCGTGAGCAGGAGGTCGGTGGCGGCGATCGACCGCGGCAGGCGGAAGCCGTGCACCGGCGCCGCGAGGTAGACGGTCAGATCCGCGACGATGCACGCGACGACGACGCCGCGCGCGGTCGCCCACATGTCCCGGATCGAGACGTAGCGCCACCAGCGGTTGTAGAAGCCGAAGGCGATGAAGACGATGAGCTTGATCCCGACGACGAGCAGGATCGTCCGGTTGAAGAGCAGCGAGTACTTCGGGGGCAGGCCGTGGTCGAAACGGAGCTGGAAGGCGACCCACCAGGAGAACGCGACGATCAGCCCGTCCACCAGGAGCTGCCAGAGCCGGTGCGGCGAGAGCAGGTGGCGCATCAGACGCGAGTAGGGACGGCCGAGCGCACGACGTCTACGACGCGCTCCTGTGCCTCGACGGGGATCCCGGGCCAGAGCGGCAGCGAGAAGTTCTCCGCGCCGGCCTGCTCGGTCGCGGGCAGCGAGCCGGGCTCGTAGCCGAGGAAGCGCAGGGACGGCTGCAGGTGGAGCGGCGTCGTGTAGTACGTCGCCGACGCGATGCCCGCCTCGCTCAGCGCCGCGCGGATGGCGTCGCGCTCACGCGACCGGCAGACGAAGAGGTGGTACACGTGGCCCGGCTCGTCCTGCGGGATCTCGACGAGCTCGCCGAGACCGAGCTCGGCGTAACGGGCAGCCGCGGCGCGGCGCGCCTCGTTCCAGCCCGCGAGCTCCGGCAGGAAGATGCGCAGGAACGCGGCCTGCAGCTCGTCGAGGCGCGAGTTGTAACCGACGAGCTCGAAGTCGGTCTTGTCCTGGGAGCCGTGGAACGAGAGGAGCTTGACCCGCTCTGCGAGCTCGTCGTCGTTCGTCGCCACGAGCCCGCCGTCGCCGAGGCAAAAGAGATTCTTCGTGGGATAGAAGCTGAAGGTCGAGATCGCGCCGTGCTGGGCGACCTCGGGGGCGCCGAAGGCCTGGGCCGCGTCCTCGAGCACCGGCACGCCGAGCTCGAGCAGCGGCCGCACGTCCATCATCCGCCCGAACAGGTGCACCGGGATGATCGCCCGCGTCCGGTCGGTCACCTTCGCGGCCGTGTCCTCGACGTCGAGGTTGAGCGTGCCGGGATCGATGTCGGCGAAGACCGGGGTCGCGCCGCGCCGCGCGACCGACTCGGCCGTCGCATAGAAGGTGAACGCCGGGCAGATCACCTCGTCGCCCGGCCCGACGCCGAGCGCCTCGAGGGCGAGCACGAGCGCGTCGGTGCCGTTGGCGACGCCGATCGTGCGCTTCACGCCGAGGAAGGCGGCCGCCTCCTCCTGAAAGGCCCAGTAGTTCGTGCCGCGGATGAAGTGCTCGCTGTCGAGAACCTCACGGAACGCGGCCTCGAGCCGGGGGATCAGCGGCTCGTATTCGGCTCGGACGTCAACGAGAGGAATCGTCTGCACGCGGGGCCACTTTAGCCGGAGCCATCCACCGATAGACCAAATACGCCAGCGCGGCCAAGATGCCTACTGCGATCGCGTATTCGACGTAGCGGAAGTTGTGCTCGAAGTGGTTGTAGCTCGCGCCGAGCGCATAGCCGATGCCGACGAAGGCGAACGACCAGATGGCCGAGCCGAGCAGAGCCAGGCCGAGGAACTGCGGGAGCGGCATCTCGAACAGCCCGGCCGGAATCGCGACGAAGGAGCGAACGACGGGCGTCAGCGTCCCGATCAGGACACCGGGCCGGCCCCAGCGCCGGAACCATGCGTCCGCCCGGTCGAGCCGATCGGTCGTCACATGGAACCAACGGCCGTGGCGCTCGACCAGCTCGCGGCCTCCCCAGCGTCCGATCAGCCAGCCGATGAGGCAGCCGAGGAGGTAACCGATCGTCGCCGCGAGCGAGATCGCGATGTAGGCGCCGGCTCCGGAGCCGAAGTGGGCGCCGAAGACCGAGACGCCGTTCGCACCCGCGAGAACCCCCGCCGCGACGGCGCCGCCCACGACCGCGACGAGCTCGCTTCCGACGGGAAGGAGCGCGCCGAGCGCGAGCAGGCCGAAGACGGCGTAGAAGCCGTGGTGCGCGACCTGCGACGTGAGGCTCGAGGAGACGCTCGCGAGGAGCACCGCGCGGATACTAGTGACGCGTGTGAGCGGGCAATGAGAACGGCGCCGCGAGCGAGCTCGTGCCGACTGAGCTCATCGCCTGCACGACCAGCTGGTAGCGGCCGCCGGAGGCACGGTGCCGGCCGATCCGGCCACGCCAGCTCACCTGCTCCGGCCCGGCTGCCCGCTGCCCCGAGCGGAGCGTCGCCACCGCCACGCCGTTCGGCCGCCGGACCTGCACGAGGATCGTCGCCGCCCGCGTCAGCAGGAACGTCGCTGTCGGGAGCCCGTGGCGGTCGGTCTTGAGGGCGAGCGAGGAGAGCGTGTCGTCGAGCGCGAAGGGGCGCTGCGCACTCGTCGTGACCTTGCTGTCGTCGGTTCCCGTGACGGTGAACGTCCAATTGCCCTCGGCCGCGGGCGAGCCTTGCACGATCCCGTTCCACCCGAGCACGTGCAGTCCCGGCGACACCTCGCCGTCGGCGAGCGTGATCTTCGCGCCGCCAGGCCCCGCGAGGGTCGCGACCACCTGCGACGGACGTGTGACGCGGTAGGAGAACGACTCGGTGTCGCCGACACCGTCGCCGTTCGGCGAGATCACCGGTGCCGCGGGAGGCGCTGCGTAGACGCCGCTGTAGGAGAGGACGAGCGCGTCGGAAACCTTCGGTGTGACGCCGGTCGAAGGCCGCGTGAGCAGCTTCCCGTCGAACGCGAGCCCCGAAGCGGAACCGGCGCCAAGCCCATACGCGGTCGTCGCCCCGAGACGGGAGAGCTCGACCGCGAGCTCGTAGTTCGACATGCCGATGCTGTAGGCGGGCTTGGTTCCCTCGACGCTGACGAGGACGATGCGCCCGTCCGACAACTGGCCGATCGCGCCGCGTGCCTGACGGCCGTTGAGCTGGCGGGAGGCGAACAACTCGGCCGTGTGGAAGATCGGCCTGCCGTTCTTCACGAGGCGCGGGCCGCCCCCGATCGCGCTCGCAAGATTGCTCCAGTCCGGCGAGAGCGAGAGCACGGCCTCGACCTGCTGACCGACCTTCGCCTCAGCCTTGAGCTGGGCCGTAGACGCCGCGCCGCGCGCGACGAGCACGGCACCGCCGGGCGGGATGCGGGTTCCTCCGGCGAGCGTCACCTGCGTCACGGTGCCGTCGAGCGGCTGGCCGAGCCGAGCGGGCGGAAACTTGCCGATCACCGCCTCGACGACGCCGGGCTCCCGAGGAGTGCCCGTGCCATATGCCGGCGTGTAGAGCGTGAACTTCCCCGACTTCGCCGGCGTGTTCAGCGACAGCGGGCGCCGCTGGCCGCTGCCCTGCCAGAGTCCGGCGAAGGAGACGCGATCCGTCGTGAGCGTGCCGTCCGCAGCGATGCCGAGGCTCGAGCGCTCGGTCGCGGGGGCGCTGTCCAGCACGCCGTCCCGCATGTAGATGCCGCTCGGCGCACCGGTGGTGTGGTCGAAGTAGTCGCCGTCGATCGCAACGGTGGTCGCGCCGCCCGCCACCCGGCTCTCGAGGCGCGTCAGCGCCTCCGTCCCGCGCAGCTGTTCGTTCGAGAGCGCGGGCGCGAGCGAGTAGAGCTTGCCGTCGGGCTTCGGTGCCGTCACGACGTCGAGGACGATCGGCCCACGCGACGTGAAGTCCACCTCGCGGGTGTAGGTCACGCCGGGCAGCAGGAGGGAGCTCGAGACCGAGCCCGGGCTGGGGAGCCCGATCGCAGCCGAGCTGACCGCGGCACCGATGATCGCCGCGAACGCGACGCTGATGGAAAGCTTCCGCAACAAGAGCACGACCCGCCGGCCAGAGTAGCGTTGAGCCGGTGGAGCCGTCACTGGTCGAGGTCGACTCCGGCTGGGACTTCAAGGTCCTGATCGTCGACGACGCCTTGGTCGTGCGGTGGCCTCGCCACCGGCTGGCCGTGGAGGAGATCGAGCAGGAAGTCGGGCTCTTGCCCGTACTCGCGCCGTTTCTGCCCGTGGAAGTGCCTCGGTTCGAGTACGTCTCGCGCGACCCCTGGCTCGTCGCCTACCCGCTGATCGCGGGCGAGTCGCTGGTGGCCGAAGACCCGGACGGCGTTCGCGCTTTTCTCGACGCACTTCACGCAGTCGACCTCGAAAGCGTCCCCGCGCCGCGGCCGGACTGGCTCGAGACCTACCGCGAGCAAGCGGACGAGTTCCGGCGTGTCGTGCTGCCGCTGCTCGACCCCGACGAGCGCTCGCGCGGCGAGGGCCTGCTCGCAGAGGTCGAGACGCTGACCGGGTTCCGCCCGGCGCTGACCCACTCCGACCTCGGCCCTTCGCATCTGCTCGTGCGCGACGGACGTCTCGCGGGCGTGATCGACTGGGGAGACGCGCGGATCGGCGATCCGGCGATCGACTACGCCTGGCTCCTGAACGGGCCGTTTCCGGACTGGGACGTGGACGACGAGCTGCGCCGGCGCGCGCTCATCTACCATCGCCTCGGGCCGTGGTTCGAAGTGCACTACGGCGACTTCACCGACCAGCCGGAGTGGGTGCGGAGCGGCCTCGCCGGCGTTCGATCCAGACTCTGACCATGCGTCTCGCACTCATCTCCGACCAGCACGGGAACGACGTCGCGTTCCGCGCCGTGCTCGCCGACGTCGAACGGCTCGGCGTCGACGAGATCGTCTGCCTCGGCGATGTCGTGCAGGGCGGTACCGAGCCCGCTGAGACGCTCGACCGCCTCGCCGCGCTCGGCTGCGAGACGGTCCTCGGCAACGCGGACGCGTTCCTCCTCGAGGTTCCCGCCGACTCGCCGGAGCCGGTCACCGAGCGGCAGCTCGAGGTGCGTGACTGGACGCTGTCGCAGCTGAGCTCGTCGCACCTCGAGCAGATGCGTTCCTTCGCGCCGGTCGTCCGCCGCGAGCTCGACGGCGTGCCGTTACTGCTCTTCCACGGCTCGCCGCACTCGTACGACGACGTGCTCCTGCCCGAGCTCGCGGGCGAGGCGCTCGAGCCGTTCCTCGGTCACGGCGCCGTGCTGCTCGCGGGCGGGCACACACACCTGCAATGGACGCGCAGGATCGGCGACGCGCTCTACATCAATCCCGGCAGCGTCGGGATCTCGTACGACCGGCACGCGGACCCGCCCGTTCTGCGCACGCTCGCGGAGTGGGCGCTCGTCACCGTCGCCGACGGAGCGGTCGGCGTCGAGTTCCGCCAGGTGCCGTATGCGGTCGAGGACGTCCAGGCCGCGGCGCTGCAGAGCGGCCGTCCGCACGCGGACGAGTGGGCCGCGCAGTGGAGCGGTAGCTAGCCCCAGACCTTGACGTCGCGGTACAGCGTGTCGCGCTGCACCGCCGTCTTGCCGAGCGAGCGGATGAGGTGGACGAGCTCCTCGGCGCTCGTGCGGTGCGTCGTGCCGGCGGCCGAGACGACGTTCTCCTCGATCATCACCGAGCCGAGGTCGTCGGCCCCGAAGCCGAGCGCGACCTGGCCGATCTTCTTTCCCTGCGTCACCCAGGACGAGCCGATGTGCGGCATGTTGTCGAGGTAGATGCGGGACACGGCCTGCGTGAGCAGGTAGTCGAACGAGGTCGGCCGGGCCTCGGCCGGCACGAGCGAGACGAGGCGATTGCCGTCGTCCTGGAACGTCCACGAGAAGAAGGCGCGGAAGCCGCCCGTCTCGTCCTGCAGCTCGCGGACCCGCCGGAAGTGCTCGACCCGCTCTCGGAGAGCGTCTCGACGTGGCCGTACATCATCGTGGCCGTCGTCGAGATCCCGAGCCGGTGCGCCTCGCGCATCACGCCGAGCCACTCCTTCGTGTTCACCTTCTTCGGCGCGATGATGTCGCGCACGCGGTCGACGAGGATCTCGGCGCCGCCGCCCGGGATCGAGTCGAGGCCGGCGTCGCGCAGCCGCGCCAGCGTCTCGGGCACGGTCAGCTTCGAGCGGCGCGCGGCGTGCACGATCTCCGACGGCGACAGCGCATGCAGGTGGATCCGGTAGCGCGCCTTGATCGAGGAGAAGAGGTCCTCGTAGTAGTCGACCCCGAGGTCGGGATGGTGGCCGCCCTGCATCAGCAGGCCGGTTCCGCCGAGCGCGAGCGTCTCCTCGATCTTCTTGAAGATGACCGGCTTCGGCAGGAGGTAGCCCTCGCGCTGGTCGCCGGGCCGGCGGTAGAAGGCGCAGAAGTCGCAGTCGGTGACGCAGACGTTCGTGTAGTTGAGGTTGCGGTCGATGATGAACGTGACCCGCTCGGGGTCGTGCAGCCGGTTGCGGATCTCGTTCGCGGCGCGCCCGACGGCGACGAGGTCGCGGGAGCGCAGGAGCTCGACTGCGTCCTCGTCCGTTATCCGGTCGCCGGAGACGGCGCGCTCGAGAATTGCGGCGACGGGGGTGCGCTCCGCGACGCTCATGCGACCGCCGCGCCGGTGGTCTGGACGAAGCGGAGCTCCGGGACCGTCTCGAGCAGCCCGGCGTCGCGGGCGAGCTCGAGGAATGTGTAGAGGCCGGCGCGCTCGCGCGGGCCGAAGCGATAGCGGAGCTTCTCGAAGTAGCGCGCGAGGAAGCCGGCCGGATAGCCGTAGCGCTCGGCCGCCTCGAACGCCAGCTGCTCCGGCTCGGCACGGGCCAACCGCACCGACGAGACGAGCGCGTCCTCGAGCTCGGCGAGACCCTCCGCGAGCGGCTCCGGGCAGGCCCAGACCGCGAACACCATCGGCAGCCCTGTCCGCTCGAGCCAGAGCCTGCCGAGATCGTGGTGCGGCGTCGGATCCTCGAACGCCGAGCGCAGCGCGGCGTCGCCGATCAGGAGCTTCGCCTCGGCCTCCCCCGCCTCGTACGTCTCGAGCGGCGCCTGCTCGGCCTCGGGCAGCAGCACTTTCGTCAGCGCGACGGACGTCGCCGACTCCGGCGTCACGGCCACGGTCCGGACGCGCTCGAGCGGCACGCGCGCCACGAGCTGGATCGAGTCGACGGCTCCCTCCGAGGCGACGCAGAGCCGCGGCAGGAGGCGGAGCGAGTCTGCGTTGCGCGCGTACTCGATCGAGGAGATCGGAGCGGTGTCGAGCTCCCGCGCGACGAGCATCCGGTTCAGCTCGGTCGGGACGCCCAGCACCTCCTCCACCTCGGCGTCGACCCGGTAGAAGACCGGCGCCATGTTCACGTAGGAGATGCGCCCTAGCCGGACCACGGCCGTCCCTCGACGACGTCCATCGCCGCCTCGCGGGTGACGAAGGCCCTGACCTCCGACACGAGCCCGTCCCGCAGCGCGATCACCTGGTGACGGCCGTCGAGATGCGGATCGACGACGAACAGCTCGTCCTCCTCGAACACGATCTCCGGCCTGGGCTGCACGCCCATCTCCTGGGCGTGGCGCAGCATCCCGAGCACCTCCTCGCGGTTGCGGCAGAGCTCGCCCGGATACCGGCCGACCCACACGACGTCGGGCGCCAGCGCCTCGGCGAACGTGTCGAGGTCCGCGCTCACGATGGCCTCCCGCACGCTCACCAGCGCCGGATCTCGCTGTAGAGGCTGTCGCGCTGCACCGGCGTCCGCCCCGCCTCGCGGACGACGCGCACGAGCTCCGCGACCTTCTGCTCCGTGCCGGCACTCGCGCCCGCCGCCTGGAAGATCTTCTCCCGCACGACCGTGCCCTGGACGTCGTCGGCGCCGAAGTGGAGCGCGACCTGGGCGAGCGGGAGGCCCATCATGATCCAGTAGGCCTTGACGTGCGGGACGTTGTCGAGCAGGAGCCGTGAGACGGCGATCACCTTCAGGTCGTCGGCACCGGTCGTGAAGCGGAAGCCGCGGCGCTCGAACACGGTGTTCTCGGGATGGAAGGCGAGCGGGATGAACGAGAGGAAGCCGGCCGTGGAGTCCTGCTGGTCGCGCAGCCGCAGCAGGTGGTCGACGCGCTCCTCGTAGGTCTCGACGTGGCCGTAGAGCATCGTGCACTGGGTCGTGATCCCGAGCCGGTGCGCCGTGTTGTGCACGTCGAACCACTCGTCGGGATGCTCCTTGCCCGGCGCGATCAGCGCGCGCACGCGGTCGGCGAAGATCTCGGCGCCTCCGCCGGGCATCGAATCGAGGCCGGCGTCCCGCAGCGTGCGCAGGACCTCCTCGTGCGAGCAGCCTTCGAGCCGCGAGATGTGGTGGATCTCCGACGCCGTGTAGAACTTGAGATGGACGTCCGGCAGCGCCTCCTTCAGCTTGCGCAGGAGCCCGGCGTAGTACTCGAGGTCGACGTGCGGGTTCTCGCCGTTGACCGTGTGGATCTCGGTGAAGCCGTGGATTTCGTGCTGCGCGACCGCATCCTCGACGAACTCGTCGGCGGTCAGCGTGAAGGCGTCCTCCTGCTTGCGCGTCTTCGCGAAGGCGCAGAACTTGCACTTCACGCGGCAGACGTTCGTCTGGTACAGGTTGATGTTCTGGACGAAGAAGACCTCGTCGCCGCCCCCGCGCTGCCGGCGCGCGAGATCGGCGAGGTCGCCGAGCGCGAGCAGGTCGTCCGTCTCCATGAGGGCGACGCCGTCGTCGAAGTCGAGCCGCTCGCCGGCCAGCACCTTCTCCCGGATCGGCGCGAGCGTGTCGAGCGTGTCCAGAACGGCCATTGCGGCTACCTCTCCCGGTCGACGACTGCGTGTGTCAGGGCCTCGAGCTCGTCTCTGTGCAGCTCGCCGTCCAGTCGGGCCCTGGCCTGTTTAGCGTAGTCGAGCGCGACCTCGCGGGACTCGTCGAGAGCGCCGGTCGCCGCAACGCGCAGGAGCGCGCCGTCCATCGGACCGCCCGCGAGCGCGGCTCGGACAACGGCATCTCGCTGCGCGGCGAGCAGCAGGGGCAGGGTCGGCGTCCCGTCGCGAAGGTCGGTGCCGGCGATCTTGCCGGTCTCGATCGTGGCTCCCGAGCAGTCGAGGACGTCGTCGGCGATCTGGAACGCGATCCCGAGCGCGAGGCCGTACTCGCCGGAGCCGCCGCCGAGCCGGCAGGCGGCCTCGAACAGCTTCCCGGTCTTCAGGGCGCAGCGCTCCAGGTACGCGTCCACCGTCGTCGCTGGGTCGCGAGTCTGCGTCCGCTGCAGCGCCTCGCCGCGCGCGAGGCAGAGCGTGGCGTCGGCGAGGATCTCGACACCGGCGGCGTCTCCGGTCGCGCTCAGCTCCGAGAAGGCGCGCGCGAAGAGGTAGTCGCCCGTTGCACGCGCGGCGGCCGGGCCGTAGATCGACCAGGCGGCGGCCTTGCCGCGGCGGAAATGGGCGCGGTCGATCAGGTCGTCGTGGACGAGCGTCGCCATGTGGACGAGCTCGACCGCGACGCCGGCCGCGAGGGAGGGCTCTGCTCCCGGAGGAGCGGCGAGGAACACGAGCGTGGGGCGGAGCCGCTTCCCTCCCGCGGCTAGAGCCTCGTTCCCAACGGCGGCAACGAGCCCCGGATGGGTGGCGACGCTTCTCGCGAGTCGCTCCTCGAGCGCGTCGAGATAGTCGTCGAGCCCAGGCACCGTCCGGATGTCCGCCAACGTGGTCACGAAGCCGCCTCTCCTACGTGCAAGGCGACGATACCCCCGGCGAAGAGTCGGAACTCCACGGCCTCGAAGCCGCACGAGCCGAGCAGCTCCGCGAGCTCCTCGGGCCCCGGGAAGCGGCGCACGCTCGCGGGCAGGTACGTGTAGGCGTCGCCGCCGGGAAGAAGGCGGCCGAGCAGCGGCACGATGCGGTCGAACCAGAGCTTGTAGAAGGGTGCGAGCCAGCCGCGGGGCGTCGTGATCTCGAGGATCCCGAGCCGGCCGCCGGGTCGGAGCACGCGGCGCAGCTCCCTGAGCGCTGCCTCGAGGTCTTCGACGTTCCGGACCCCGAAGCCGACGACGGCCGAGTCGAAGCTCGCGTCCTCGAACGGGAGCGCGAGCACGTCGCCCTGCACAAACTCGAGCTCCGGCGCCTTGCGCCTGGCGCGCTCGAGCATTCGCCCGGAGAAGTCGAGGCCGACGACGTGCCCGGCGCCGGCCTTCTTCCAGGCGGCGATTGCGAGGTCGCCGGTGCCGCAGCAGGCGTCGAGGACATGGTCTCCCTCGCGCACGGCGTCGCGGACCGTCGCCTTGCGCCAGCGCTGGTCGAGCCCGAGGGTCATGACGCGGTTCATCGCGTCGTACACCGGCGCGATCCGGTCGAACATCCGCTGCACGCCCTCCGCCGGCAGCCGGCCGCTCTCGACGGTCACGTCTGCCCCCAGCGCGGCGTCAGCGCGTGGTCGAGGCCGAGGAGATCGAGGGCGCGCGCGACGATGAAGTCGACGAGGTTCTCCACGGTCTCGGCGCCGTGGTAGAAGCCGGGGGCGAGGAAGAGGATCGTCGCTCCGGCCTCGCGCAGCGTGAGCATGTTGCGAAGGTGGATCGCCGAGAGCGGCGTCTCGCGCGGCATGAGCACGAGCCGGCGCTCCTCCTTGATCGCGACCGACGCTGCGCGCTGGATCAGGTTCGACATCGCGCCCGACGCGATCGTCCCTACCGTCCCCATCGAGCAGGGGCAGATCACGTAGGCGTCGACCTTCGCCGAGCCCGACGCGTACGGCGCGCTCCAGTCCTCGGGGTCGTAGACGCGGGCGGCGCCGTTGGCGTGCTCGAGGAGCCGTGCGAGCACCTCGTCGCGCGGCAGGGCCGGATCGCCGAAGAGCTCGGTCGCCAGCACCTCGATCCCTGCGCGGGAGGCGCAGATCCCGATCTCGCAGTCCGCGGCCGCGAGCCCCTCGACCAGCCGCGCCGCGTACGGCGCGCCGGAGGCACCCGTGATCCCGAGGAAGACGTGCACTCTCCGGGATTGTGGCTGGTCCCTGTTAGTGCGTGCCCTTGGAGGCTTCGAGGAACAGCGCGAGCTGGCGCAGCCGGTCGGCGCCGAGCGAGGCGAACGGCGGCATCGGCGAGCCCGGGGTGACGCACGACGGGCACGTCAGGTGCTGGATCTGGAACGGGACGCCCAGGTTTCGCGAGCCGATGTCGGTCAGGTCCGGCGCACCAAGGTTCGAGCCTCCCGCGCCGTCGTACGTGTGACAGGCCGTACAGCCCGCTGTCGCGAACAGCTCCACCCCCGGCTTCGCGTTGGCCGGCAGGTGCTCGTCCTTGATCCAGCGCGGGATGTTCTGCTTGACCTCGGAGGCGAGCGCCTCCTTCGCGGTCGCGCCCTTCCACGTCAGCACACCCATGGAGATGATCGTGAGGACGGCGGCGACCATGGCCACAGGCCGCTGCGAGGGCTTGCGCGCGCGACGGCGGTCGAGGAACGGCAGCCCGATGAGCAGCATCAGCGCGATGGTCGGCACGCCCACCGTGCCGAGGAAGACCGACTCCGGCCACTTGAAGATCCGGAGCAGGTAGAAGAGGAAGTAGAAGTACCAGTCCGGCCTCGGCACGAAGCTCGTCGTGCCGGGATCCGCCGGCGGATCGACCTCGGGCCCGAGCAGGCCCTTGTGCGTCGGGTCGTGGTGCGGACCCCACGCCGACCACTTCCAGATCACCGCGAGCCCGATGATCGTGCAGACGACGACGAGGCTCATGATCGTGTCGTGGAACATCGCGTACGGGAAGAAGGGCTTCCCGCGCGACTTGACGTCAGCCTTGTACTGCGCGAACTCCGCCCGCAGCGCGTCGGTGCGGCTCGGCTTCTCCTTGCCCTTCGGGATCGCGGCCATCAGTCACGGCCTCCCGGCTCGGCCCGCATCCCGTTCGCGCCGTGCGCCACCGGCCGCGTCAGTCCGGGCCGCAAGCGCGGCTCCTCTTCCTCCTCGGGCTCGCCGCCCGCCGCATCCTTCGACCACGGCGGCGAGGTGACTCCGAGCCGGATCACGAGATAGAGGTGGAGCGTGATCAGGCCGATGATCGCACCCGGGATCAACAGCATGTGCAGCGAGTAGAAGCGCGTCAGCGTTTCACCGCTGATCTCCTGGCCGCCGCGTAAGAACTGGGCTAACCACGGCCCGAGGAACGGCGCCGTCCCGTTGAGGTTGATCCCGACGACGCTCGCCCAGTAGGCGGTCTGGTCCCACGGCAGGAGGTAGCCCGTGAAGCCTTCCATCATCCCGCTCACGAGGATGAGGACGCCGACGATCCAGTTCAGCTCGCGCGGGTACTTGTACGCACCGAACAGGAAGACGCGGCCCATGTGGAGGAACATGAGGATGATGAAGACGCTCGCGCCCCACTTGTGCATGCCGCGCACGAGCCAGCCCATGTACACGTGGTCGGTGATGTTGACGATCGAGTCCCACGCGACCGGATTGCCGGTGTGGGGGTCGGTCGCAGCCGACGGCACGTAGTACATCGCGAGGATGACGCCGGTGATCGCCTGCACGAGGAAGGCCGTGAGCGCTGCCGAGCCGAGCGTCTGCATCCAGTTGATGTCGGACGGAACGTTGCGGAAGAGGAAGTACTTGAGGCCACCGATCAGCCCCGACCGCTCCTCGAGCCAGTCGATCGGATAAACGACGAGCTCCTCCATCTTCTGGCGGCGGAGCTCGGCTTTCGTCGGCTTCCGTCTGTAGGTCGTCGCCATCGGCGTCTAGTGATGCGGCGGCTGGATGGGATAGAAGAACTGCTCGGGCCCGTCGAGGTGCTCGCCCGGCCCCGCCTCCTTGTACTTGTAGATCTTCGCCTGCCCACCCGTGCCGACGACATGCGAGACCGAGTAGAGGCTGAGGAGGATCAGGCGGCCGTGGTCGATCTCGAACCCGTAGCGGTCGAGCGCGCGCACGGGCGGGCCTGCGATGCGGTTGCCCTCGGGGTCGTACTGGCCGCCGTGGCACGGGCACCCGTAACCGGCCGGGATGACCGGGTCGAAGACAAACCGGCCGTTCGGCGTGTGCTCGAGGATCTTCGGGTGGCCGGTGAACTTCGGCCCGCTCGGCCCGTTCGCCTGCACCGGGCAGCCGAGGTGGACGCAGTGGTTCGAGATGATCGTGAAGCTCGGTACCTGCTCCTGCGGGTTGCTGGGATTCGGGACGTTGCCGTTGTTGCGGACGAAGGCGGTCCTCCGGCTGACCTCTCCCTCGGCGGGGTCGACGATGAAGGTGGCGATGTACCACACGTTCAGCGGGAAGTTGGAGATCGGACCGAGATCGACCTTGTGCTGCAGCTGGTCGAGGAAGGGCGGGAGGAGCGCAAAGCCGGCCACGGGCAGGGTGATCAAGGCGCCGATCGCGGCGCCGAGGCCGAGGGTGGTGCCCTCGAGGAAGACGCTGCGCGACACGGGTGTCTCCGCGAGCGGCACGGGGGCGAACCCCTGCTGGTCGGGCTCCGTCGTCTCGCGCCGCTCCGGCTCGACGGCGACCTGCTCCCCGCGGAGCTCGGCGGTCGCCTCGCGCGCCCAGAGGATCGCGAAGACGATGGCGATCGCAGCGCCGATCGAGGAGATCAGCAGCGGGTTGATGATCAGCCCGACCAGCAAGACGACGATGCCGATCGCGAAGCCGATCGGATACAGCGTCGGCGACGGCAGATGCGTCTCCTCGTGGAGCGACTCCTGCTCGGTGTCGGGACTCGGCTGCTCGGGCTCCACCAGATCGAAGTCTTATCGCAAAGGCCGGCGTTGCGACGGGAGAACTAGCCCAGCCCGTACTCGGTCCAGCGGCGCGTGACGAGCTCCTTGATCTCGGGGCTCATCTCGATCTCCTCGGGCCACGGCCGAGCGCCCTCCTCCGGCCACTTCGCGGTCGCGTCGATGCCGAGCTTGCCGCCGAAGAACTGCCGCTCCGGCGCGTGGTCGAGATGGTCGAGCGGACCTTCCGTGAGGAGGACGTCGCGCTTCGGGTCGACGTTTGCCCCTGCGTAGAACAGCACCTGCTCGTAGTCGTGCACGTCCACGTTCGCGTCCACGACGACGATGCACTTCGTGAGGCTCAGCATCCCGAGCCCCCAGAGCGCGTGCATCACCTTCGCCGCGTGGCCAGGGAACTGCTTGCGGATCGAGACGAGGCAGCAGTTGTGGAAGGCGCCCGCGATCGGCAGGTCGTAGTCGACGATCTCCGGCAGGGTCGTGCGCACCGCGGGGAGGAAGATCCGCTCCGTCGCCTTGCCGAGCCAGGCGTCCTCCTGCGGCGGCTTGCCCACCACGATCGAGGGGTAGATCGCGTCGCGCCGCATCGTCATGGCGGTGACGTGGAAGACCGGGAACGGCTCGGCCGCCGTGTAGTAGCCGGTGTGGTCGCCGAACGGCCCCTCCTCGCCGACCTCGTCCTTCTCGATATAGCCCTCGAGGACGATCTCGGCGCGCGCCGGCACCTCGACGCCGACGCTGACTCCCTTGACGAGCTCGACCGGCTCGCCCCGCAGGAAGCCCGCCATCATGAGCTCGTCGACGTGTTTCGGCAGCGGAGCGCTCGCCGAGTACGCCGTGATCGGGTCGAGCCCGAGCGCGACGGCGACCTCGATGCGACCGTCGGTCGCGAGATAGTCGGCGCGGCCGTCCTTGTGGATCTGCCAGTGCATGAAGGTCGTGTTCCGGTCGACGACCTGCAGCCGGTACATGCCGACGTTGCGGCCGCCGGTCTGCGGATCGTGCGTGATCACGGCCGGAAGCGTGATGAACGGCGCCGGGTCGCCCGGCCAGCAGCGCTGGACCGGGAGCAGCCCGAGGTCGACGTCGTCGCCGCGCAGCACGATCTCCTGGCAGACGCCCTTGCCGACCGTCTTCGGTCGGGAATCGGCGACGGACTTGAGCCTTCGCAGTCCGCGCACCTTCTCGAGCAGCCCCTCGGGCGGCTGCATCTCGAGGACGTCGGCGACCTTCTGCGCGACGTCGTCGAGGCGCTCGACCCCGAACGCGAGGCACATCCGCCGCTCCGTGCCGAACTGGTTGATCAGGAGCGGATGCCCGGAGCCCTTCGGCTTCTCGAACAGCAGCGCCGGCCCGCCTGCCTTCACCGTGCGGTCGACGATCTCCGTGATCTCGAGGTCGGGATCCACCTCGGCCGAGACGCGGACGAGCTCGCCCTCGCGCTCGAGCAGCGCGATCCAGTCGCGGAGATCACGTGTAGCCACGCGGCGAGTCTACGGACGGCGAGTTGTTAGTCGAGGTGGACCGCGACCGTCTTGCGCGGCGGCTCGACGCCCCGCACCGACGACCGCGCCGAGATGATCACCTCCTGGCCCTTGACGCGAAGGCGTCTTAGCCCCAGCCCGTATCCGGTGAGCGCCGGAATCTGGTACCTGCGGAACGTCCGTCCGCCGTCCTTTGTCACCCACAGCGAAACGGTGCCGCGGCCGCAGGCCACGCAAGTGCCTGTGAAATAGGCCTCGCGCGGGCCGGAGAGCGTCCACGGACCGAGATAGCCGGTGACCAGCTGATGCGGAGCCTTTGCGTTGAAGAACCTCTCCGCGAAGACAACCCGCCAGCTGCGGCCGGCGTCGCTGGACCGGACGCCGACGTAGTCCTCGTGGCTCATCCCCACGCCGTTGACGAAGACGACCCAGACGGCGGAGCCGCTGCACCGAAGCTCATGCCACATTGCGCTCTGGGACGGATCGCGGTAGACGACCGAGCCGTCCGAAGCGAGGACGCGAGTTCCCGCGACTCGAAAGCCGCAGTGGGTTCCCGTAGTGGTTGCCCGCGTTCCCCCTCCAGTCGCAACCGGAGAACTCGCGTGCTTGGCGGTCGCAATCGAGCGGATCCCGAGCACCGTTCCTGCCAGGATGGCGACGAGCGCCGCGGCACCGACCCACCGCTTCCGCTGCCGTGCCCGCGCCTCGCGGATCAGGAGCTCGAGCTCGTCCTCGCGCGGCTCCGGTGGAGACAGGACGCTCATGCGCTCATCGCACTAGTTGTACTAGCACCACCTACGTCGCGTCAAGGCGCCGCAGCGCCGGTTCCTCCTAGCTGTCGCGGCGGCGCTTCGCCCTCAGGTGTGAGAGCTCGCCGAGCGCGATCACCAGCAGGAAGACGAGGCCGGTGCAGAGCATGATCTCGACGACCTTGCTCCCCTCCTGCGCGGCCGTCTCCTCGGCGAACAGCAAGTGGAAGACGGCGGCGAGCACGGCGGGAATCTACCTAGTCCTCGTGACCGACGACGAGGTCCGCGAAGTTCGCCGAGCTCTTCCCGAACTCCCACCAGCCGTGCACGCGCGGCTGCACGAAAGCGGTGCTGCGCCCGTAGACGAGCGGGATCACGGCGACGCGCTCCGCGACGGCATACCGGTCGGCCTCGTGGAACCGCTCGAGGCGGCCGCGGTCGCTGCGCTCCTGGCGCGCGGCCTCGATCAGCTCGTCGAAGACCGGATCGGCAAAGCCGCCCTCGTTCGTCCGGCTCGTCGACTGGAAGAGAAGCCGGAGGTAGTACTCGGGGTCGGGATAGCCCGGAAGCCAGCCGGTGATCCGGATCGGGGCCGTCTGGATGCGCTCACCGGTCTCCCGCGCCTCCTCCTCCCGCCACGACCACGAGGAGACCGAGACCCGGTCGCCGAAGACTTCGCGCCAGCCACCCGCAATCGCCTCGAGGATCTCTTCCCAGACCATCATCCCCGCGAGCTCGATACCGCCGTCGAACCCTGACCTCGCGAGACACTCGCGGGCGAGGTCGGGATTGTGGCCGAGCGCGATGTCGGGCGTGTGGCCCTGGAGCGCCGGCGGGACGACTCCACCTCGCGCCACGACGAGGTTCGCGGGGCAGACCGCCGCGAGCGCGTCGCGGTCGATCGCATGCGCGAGCGCCCGCCTGAGCTCGAGGTTGCCTGCCACGGGATGCGTATGGTCGAAGCGGATGTACGCCGACCAGGAGGGTGAGCCGAGCACGGCGTCCTCGCGGACCGCCCCGGGCATCAGATCGGCGAGCCGAGGCGTGTAGCGAACGAGGATCAGATCGGTCTCGCCTCGCTCGTACTCGGGCAGCGCATCCGCGATCGCCGTCCGGTAGAGCTCGACCTCCGCGACGTTGCCCGGCCGCGCTGCACGTCGCCGCAACACGACACGCTCCTCCGCACGCTCGGCCACCTCGAAAGCGCCGCTCACGACGCGAGCCTCGGCGACGCCCTCGATCGCATGGCGCGGCTGCGGCCCGCCGTCGGGACGGTTCATGACACTCATGAAGTACGGCGCCGGTGCGGTGAGCCGGAACTCGACGGTGCGGTCGTCGAGCGCGCGCACCCCGACGGCGTCCCAATCGGTGTTGCGCCCGAGGTACGTGTCCTCTCCGTTCTCGAGCGCGAAGTAGATCGCGACCGAGGAGCCCGGGCTCTCCGGGTCGAGGACGCGCTTGATCCCGAACTCGACGTCGTGGGCGGTGAGCGGCGTCCCGTCCGACCAGCTCAGCCCGTCGCGCAGGTGGAAGACGTAGCGGAGACCGTCGTCCGAGATCTCCCAGCGGTCTGCGAGCGACGGCACGATCGTCCGCTCGGGCCAGGCCTCGACGAGGCGGTCGTAGAGCTGCATGCACGTCTGGATGTTCGGCCAGGCGATCGCGCTCTTGGGATCGAGATCGTTCGGGAGGTAACTCGTCGCGAGGCGGAGCCGCTCGGTGGCTGCACGCGGCTCCGGCGGTGTCCAGTGGACGAACGCGCGCTGATACGCCTCGTTCGCCTCGGCGAAACGGAGCGACGTGTGGAGGGCGAGCGCGAGCTTGAAGAGCACGAGCGCGATCTCCTGCCTCTCCCCGCGCCGCTCGAGCAACGGCAGCAGGTCGCGGTAGTGCTCGATCGCCTCGTCGAGCGAGTACTCGAGGCGCGCCTTGTCGCCGGCGCGAAGGAGGTAGTCGGCCGCCTTCGACTCGTCCTCGGCGCGCAGCCAATGATAGGCGAGCAGGCCGAGCACCTCGGTATCACGCTCCGAGTACCGGTCTTCGAGCCACCCCGCGGCGCGCCGGTGCAGCTGCATCCGCTGCTCGGAGAGGAGTGTCCGGTAGGCGGTCTCCTGGATGAGCGCGTGCCGGAAGCGGTACTCCGGCTGCGGCCAGCGCCGGCTCTGGCGTAGCAGTCCCAGCCGCTGCAGCTCGTGCAGGGAGTCGGCGGGAACCTCTCCGAGCACGCCTTCGAGCAGCTGGAGCGCGAACGTGCGCCCGAGCGCGGAGGCGGCGGTGACGAGGTCTCGCGCCGGCGCCGACAGACGGTCGAGGCGGGCGAGGATCGCCTTCTCGACCGTCGGCGGCACCTCGACCTCCACCGCGTGGTCGAAGCGCCAGCCGTCGTCGGTGCGAACGAGGGCGCCGACGTCGGCGAGCGAGCGGACGAGCTCCTCGAGGAAGAACGGGTTCCCGTCCGCGGCTTCGAGGACGCGCCGCTCGAGCTCGACCGGCAGCGTCGCGGGCGCGATGAGCGCCGCGAGCAGCTCGCCGTCCGCGTCGCCCAACGGACCGAGGTCGATCTCGCGCAGCAGATGGGGGAACTCCCGGCCGGCGTGCTCGCGCAGGCCCCAGGACGGGTGGTCACGCTCGGGCCGCAGCGAGAGGACGAGCAGCACCGGAGCTTCCTCCGCCAGCGAGAGAAGCTGTTCGAGGAGGAGCACCGAGGTCGAGTCGGCCCAGTGGAGATCCTCGAGCGCGAGCACGAGCGGAGCCGACTCGGCGAGCCGGGCGAACAGCTGGCCGACGACCTCGAACGTCCGCCACTGCAACGCCTCCGGCGAGAGCTGCGAGGTGCGCGCCTCCGCCTCGTGCTCGAGAGCGACCTCGAGCAGTCCGCCGAGGTACGGGTAGAGCTCGTCCGCCTTGTCGCCGAAGAGCTGCTCGAGCCGGCGCCGCAGGCCGACGCGGACGCGCAGTTCCGGCTCCTCGGGCGCCGCGCCGATCCACTCGCCGCGCAGGAGGTCGCGGAACGGCCAGTACGGCAGCGACTCGCCGTACGAGACGCAGCGGCCTTCGAGCCAGCAGCTCCCCTCGCGCTCCGCGAGCTCGCGCAGCTCGTTGAGGAGACGCGTCTTGCCGATTCCCGCGTCGCCGGCGACGACGAGAACGCCCCCGCGGCCGGCACGAAGCGCCTCGAGCGCCTCGCGGCCCAGGCCGAGCTCTCGCGAGCGCCCGACGAGCCGGGTCTCGACCCCAGGGAGGCCGCGTTGCGTCCGGCCGGCGGCAGCGACACCGGCGACCGGCCAGGCTGCGACGCCGTCGCTCTTCCCTTTGAGCTCGAGCTCCTGCCGGTCGCCCCAGTCGAAGAGATTCTCGACCGCGCGGTGCGTCGCCTCGTCGACCAGCACGGAGCCCGGCTCGGCGGCGGACTGCAGCCGCGCAGCGACGTTCACGGCGTCGCCGAAGGCCGCGTACTCGACCCGTGCTCCGGCGCCGATCTCCCCCACCACCACCGCGCCGGTGGCAGCTCCGACTCGGACGCCGAAACCCTCGGCGCCCCAGCCGCGCCGCACTTCGCGTCCGTACTCCTCCATCTCGCCGACGATGCGGAGCGCGCAGCGGACAGCTCGCTCGGCGTCGTCCTCCCGCGTAGTCGGCGCGCCGAAGAAGGCGAGCACGCCGTCACCGGCGAGATCCTTGACGTGGCCGCCGAGCGACTCGACCTCGCCGACGATCCGCGCGACCGCCTCGCCCATGACGAGCTTCACGTCTTCGGGGTCGAGCCGCTCCGCGAGCGCCGTCGAGCCGACGACGTCGGCGAAGACGGCCGTCACGACCTTGCGTTCCTCCCGCACGGCGGTGGTCATACGGAGAGGTAAGCGAACCGGCGGCCCCGGATCAAGCCGCGCGGCGCACCATGTGGGCCGCGAGCGCCGTGTCGACGGCCTCGTCGCCTGCCGCCGAGCGCGCCGCCGCCTCGAGCGGCTGCGGGTCGGCATGGAGCCGGAGCGCGGTTCGCGCCTCATCGAGCGCGTCCCGACCGAGGAGTGCGGCGGTCGCCGCCCAGAGGGCGCCGTCGCCGTCCGACTCCTCCGCGCGCACCTGGCTGCAGAGCGAGATCAGCTCCGCGAGGTCGGCGACGGCCGCGACGTCGTGGAGCGCCGAGATGCGGGCAACGCCGTGCGCGTAGAGGTAGTCGCCGAGCAGCAGCGCCGTGTCGCCGTCGGGGGGCGCGAACAGGCGTGACCGGCCGTAGTGGACGAGGTAGCCCTCGTAGATCGTCTCCAGCCCCAACGCGTAGCGCGCCTCGCCGAGCGGCGAGAAGACGAGGCTGAGGTCGCGCTCGGGCTCCGCGAGCAGGCAGTCGGCCCAGAGCGAGCTCTCGGCGGCCGCGTCGACGGCCATCGTCTCCCAGACGTCAGCGAGCAAAGCCCGCCACCGCCGCGACTGTGCGCTCGATCTCCTCCTCGCCATGCGCCGTCGAGGGGAAGAGCGCCTCGAACTGCGACGGCGGGAGGTAGACGTCCTGCTCGAGCTACGTGCCGGAAGAGCGCGCCGAAGCGCTCCGTGTCGCACGCCTGGGCGTCCTCGAAGTTGCGCACCGGCCCGTCGGTCATGAAGAGCGTGAGCAGCGCCCCGACGCGCTGGACGCGACCGAACGGCGCCAGGCCTTGCTCGAGGAACGCCGCGCGCGCCTCGAGCTCGTCGTAGACGGCCGGATCGCGCAGCCGGCGCAGCACCGAGAGACCGGCAGCCGTCGCAAGCGGGTTCCCGGCGAGAGTCCCGGCCTGGTAGACGGGACCGGCGGGCGCGAGGAGATCCATGATCTCCGCCCGGCCGCCGAAGGCCGCGAGCGGCAGGCCGCCGCCGACGATCTTGCCGAGCACCGTCAGGTCCGGGAGTACGCCGAAGCGCTCCTGGGCGCCGCCGCGCGCGACGCGGAAGCCGGTGATCACCTCGTCGAAGATCAGGAGCACACCCGAGATGTCGCAGAGCCGGCGCAGCGTCTCCAGGTAGCCGGGCTCGGGCGGGACGACGCCCATGTTCGCCGCGACCGGTTCGACGATGATCGCAGCGAGCCCTTCGCCGTAGCGCATGACCGCCTCCGCCGCGGCGTCGAGGTCGTTGTACGGAACGACGATCGTGTCGGCGGCGGCTCCGGTCGGCACCCCCGGCGAAGACGGGATTCCCAACGTCGCGAGCCCGGAGCCTGCGCTCGCGAGCAGCGCGTCGGCGTGGCCGTGGTAGCCCCCGGCCGTCTTGAGGATCCGGTCGCGCTTGGTGAATGCGCGCGCGAGCCTCAGCGCGCTCATGCCGGCCTCGGTGCCGGACGAGACGAGCCGCACCTTCTCCACCGACGGCACGGCGTCGGCGATCTCCGCGGCGAGCTCCACCTCGGCCTCGGTCGCGGCACCGAAGCTCGTCCCGTGGAGCGCCGCCTCACGAACGACCTCGACCGTCTCGGGATCGGCGTGGCCGAGGAGGAGGGGCCCCCACGACATGACCCAGTCGAGCAGCCGTCGGCCGTCCTCGGTCTCGACGTACGCGCCCTCGCCGCTCTTGACGAACAGCGGCTCGTCGAGGCCGACCGCGCGCATCGCCCGCACGGGCGAGTTCACGCCGCCGGGGATCAGCTCGAGCGCGCGGCGATAGAGCTGCGAGCGCTCGGTCAGAGCCACGCCGGGAGGTCGCGCGTCCAGTAGCTGACGATCAGGTCGGCGCCGGCGCGCTTGATCGCGGTCAGCGACTCGAGCGCCGCCGAGCGCTCGTCGAGCCAGCCGGCACGCGCGGCCGCCTTGACCATCGCGTACTCCCCGGAGACGTTGTACGCCGCGAGCGGCACCTGGAACGCCTCGCGCGCAGCGCGGATCACGTCGAGGTAGGGCAGCGCCGGCTTGATCATGATCGCGTCGGCTCCCTCGGCAAGGTCGATCTTGCACTCCCGGATGGCCTCGCGGACGTTGGCCGGATCCAGCTGGTAGCCGCGCCGGTCGCCGAACGCGGGCGCGCTGTCCGCCGCCTCGCGGAACGGTCCGTAGAACGCCGAGGCGTACTTCGCGGAATAGGCGAGAATCGGCGTCGTCTCGTGACCGTGGTCGTCGAGCGCCTCGCGGATCGCGCCGACCCGGCCGTCCATCATGTCGCTCGGCGCCACGATGTCGGCCCCGGCCTCGACGTGACTGACCGCCGTGCGGGCGAGCAGCTCGAGGCTCCGGTCGTTGTCGACGTCGCCGTCGACCACGACCCCGCAGTGGCCGTGCGACGTGTACTCGCAGAGGCAGACGTCCGTGAGGAGCACGAGCTCCGGGAAGTGCGGCCGCAGCGCGCGCAGAGCAATCTGGACGATGCCGTCCTCCTCCCAGGCGCCGGTGGCCTCCTCGTCCTTCACCTCGGGGACGCCGAACAGCATCACCGCCCGGACACCTCTCCCGGCAAGTCCCTCGACCTCGTTCAACAGCCCGGTGATATCGAAGCGCGCCATTCCGGGCAGCTCCTCGTTCGCAAGCGGCTCGGGCGCGACGAAGAGCGGCATGACGAACTGGTCGAGCGAGAGCCTGGTCTCGCGCACGAGCCCACGCAGCGGAGCCGTGCGGCGGAAACGCCGCAGCCGGGTGACCGGGAACGAGCTCACGACCGAAAGAGTACGCCGCCGGTCGATCAGGCGGCAGGCGCGGGCGGTGTCTCGGGCGGCGCCGGCTTGCCTCCGCCCGGAGGCTCGAGGCCGATCTCCACGAGCGGCGCGTCGACCGGCCACCGCTCCAGCTTGATCCGCTCGGCGAAGAACTCCCAGGCGGCACGGCCGGCAGCGAGCAGCGGCAGCGCGACCAGGATCCCGGCGAAGCCGTAGATCTCCCCGCCCGCGAGCAGGCCGAAGATCACGAGCAGCGGGTGGAGACGCAGCGTGCGCCCCATCACCTTCGGTACCACGATGTGGCCTTCGAGCTGCTGGATGCCGAGGAAGAGGAGGGCGACCCAGAGCGCCGAGAGCGGATGCTGGACGAGCGCGTACAGCACCGGCGGGATCGCGCCGAGCCAGGGCCCGATGTACGGGATGAGCTCGGTGAAGGCCGCCCAGGCGCCGAACGCCGCGGCGTACTTCCCGCCGTTCGGCACGAGGCCCACCATCCCGAGGATCCACAGCCCGAGCCCGACGCTCACGCCGATGATCAGCGAGAGCAGGAACTGGCCCTTGACGTAGCTCGCGACCGCCTGCTCCATCCGCACGATCAGCCCCCCGCGTCCGTGTGGCGGGAAGCGTCGGTCGACGGCGTCCGTGAGCCGCTGCATGTCGAGGAGCATGTAGATCGAGACGACGACGAGGAGGATGGCGTCGAAGAGGAGGGTGACGACCGTGAGCCCGGCCCCTTCGGCCCAGTGCAGGGCCTTGCTCGTGTACTTCTGAACGTCCTTCGTCCCGACCTGGTCGAGGAACTTCCGGCCGTCCTTCTCGACGTGGACGCTGCCGAGGTGATGGTGGTCGAGCCAGCCCTGGAATCTCGCGAGATCCTGCTCGGCGCCGGTCTGCGGCGGGTGTCCGGATTCGGCCGTAAAGTAGTTGTCGACCCGGTGGGCGGCGCTGCGCGTCTGCTGCACGACCACCGTGGCCAGAACGAGGATCGCCAGTGCGACGACTGCTGCGAAGGCGAGATACACGAGCCCTACCGCCGCACCGCGTGGAATCCGGGCCCGACCCAGCCCCCGGACCAGCGGGTTGAGGAGCAGCGCGATGAGCAACCCCACCAGGAACAGGAACAAGACGTGACGCACGGCTCCCGCCACCGTCCAGATGAGCAGCAGCAGCAGTGGCAGCAACACGAGCTGCGCCCAGCGCGGGATCTGGATCGTGACCGGCGCCGACGGCGGCATTGGAGCGATGGTAGAGAGGGCGTCGGAGGCGGTATCCGGGGAAATTTGGCCCTCTCTCTCTGGGAGGAGCCGCGGCAGTTCGATAAGGTGCCGCGCGACATGCCGTCCTCGCGCCCCACCCGGAGGCGGCGGGTCGAACGCCGGCAGGCGCGCGTTGCGCGCCGGGCGCGTTTGGTCGCCCTCCTCGTCGTCCTCTCCGCGGTCTTTTTCGTGGCCATCGCCCTGACGGCGTTCGGCGGGACGACGACCCCGACGGCCGCCATCGTCCCCCGCCAGAGCCAGGCCACCGCCGCGCAGACGCGGCCGGCCACGGAGATCGTCGCCCAGCGCGGGCAGGTGCGCCTTCAGCTCCCGATCTCGCAAAGCCGCCTGACGGCAATCGGCTACCACTCGGCCGGCGCCGGCGCGCTCACCCTTCAGCCGGTCGGCCATCAGGCGAACGAGGGCCTCGTCCAGCGGGTCGTGCACGGAATCTTCGGCGGCGGCGGCGGCTCGCCGAAGTGGTACCAACTGGCCGGCGGCACGTCGGCGCTCGACGTCGGTGCGCCGATCGGCAGCGACGTCTACTCGCCGGTGGACGGGACGGTCGTCGCGATCAAGCCGTTCGTGGTGGAAGGTAAGGCGTACGGCTCCGAGATCGACATCCAGCCCCAGAACGCTCCTTCGGTCGTCGTCGGGGTCACGCAGCTCGTCGCCGACCCGGCTCTCGCCGTGGGCACCCCCGTCGTCAGCGGCGCTACGAAGCTCGGCCGCGTGGCCGACCTCGCCACCGTCGAGAAGCAAGCGCTCGCGCGCTACACGAACGACGCCGGGAACCACGTGACCATCGAGCTTCGCGCGGCCCCGGTCCTCGCGACCGGCTAGGACGGAACCCGAGCTTTGAAGATCCTCTTCCTCGCGGACGTCTTCGGCGTCCCGGGGCGGCGCGCCGTGGAGGAGCACCTGCCGGGGCTGCGCGAGCGGTACGACGCCGACCTCGCGATCGTCAACGGCGAGAACGCGGCCGACGGGGCCGGCATCACCGCGAAGCTCGCCGACAAGCTGCTCGCGTCCGAGGCGGACGTGGTCACGCTCGGCAACCACACCTACCGGCGCGGCGGGATCGCCTCCTACCTCGCGACGAGTGAGCGCGTGATCCGGCCCGCGAACTCGGGCGCGGAGGCCCCGGGCCACGGCCTCGCGGTGGTCGAGGCGCGGAACGGTGTGGCGGTCGCGGTCCTCAACCTGCTCGGCCAGCTCTTTCTGCCGACGCCGGTCTCACCGTGGGAGATGGTCGATGCTCTGGTGGAGGAGGCGCGGGCGGCGGCGCCGGTCGTCTTCCTCGACTTCCATGCCGAGGCGACGAGCGAGAAGGTTGCGATGGCGACCTGGCTCGACGGCCGTGTCACCGCCGTCATCGGCACGCACACGCACATCCAGACGAACGACGCGCGCATCCTTCCCGGGGGCACAGCGGCCGTCAGCGACGCAGGGATGACGGGACCGCACGACTCGGTGATCGGCGTCCGCTCCGAGCTCGCGATCGCCCGGATGCGGACCCGACTACCCGTCCGGTTCGAGCCGGCCGAAGGCGACGTGCGGCTGGAGGGCGTCCTCGTCACGTGCACCGACGAGGGACGGGCAGAAGCGATCGAGCTCGTCCGCATCCCCGCCTGACGTGCCCCGAACGGCCTCGTCCGGTGCCAGGCACCTGCCATGGCTTCTCCGTACATGTCCCATGCGCCAGGCTTCTCCCTGCAGGCGGTTGTTTGGTGACGCCGTCCGTTCAGGGCATGTCCGGTGCCTGGCACCGGACGGCGTGTAACCGGACTGCGCCGTTTAGAACGTGGGACCCGGAAGGGCGACTTCCCGGTCTGAGTACGTCTCGTCGGTTAGCTGCGCTCTGGGCTCGTCGCGCTCCTGGGTGACCAGCCGGCGCAGCGGCACCGCCGGCGCAAGAAGGGCGATCGCAGCGAAGGGGTAGAACCACGGGATGTACGTGTAGAGCCAGTAGGTCACCACCAGCTCGAAGCCGGCGAGGAGCACTCCCGTGAACGCGGCGAGCTGCAACGGCGACTTGAAGCGCGGGAAGAAGGCCAGAGCAACCGCTCCGGCGATGAGCATGCCCTGCAGGAGGTGCTGCACGATGTGCAGGTCGGGGAGCCCACGCGCGTGGTACTGGCCCCAGTCCCAGAGCGACCACGGCGCTGCGCGCCCGACCTGGAAGCCGACCGTCCGGGTCCAGAAGACGTGCGCCTCGTGGAACGGGTCGGAGGCCAGGAGCAGGATGGAGAAGACCGCCAGCGTGGCGGCGGCGAAACCCAGCGCGAAACGCCAGCTCGGCCTCCGTCCCGGGTAGGTGAGCCAGAGCGGCACGACCAGCAAGGACGCGAACTTCGTCCAGCCCGAGAGTGCCGAGAGCACGCCGCGTGCCGCGGGTCTCGAGACGAGCCAGAAGCCCCAGACGAGGAAGCACGGCATGATCACATCGTTCGTGTTCGAGTTCGACACGTACTGGGTGAAGGGGTACGCCGCCCAGGCGAACGCGAGCACGGCGCCGAGCCGCTGGCCGCCGAAACGCAGCCCGACGAGGAAGAGGCCGAGCAGCGTGAGCAGATCGAACGCGATCGAGGTGAAGTGCGCGGACGGCAGGTCGTCCCACTTCCCGGTCCAGCCCAGGATCGCGTAGCCGGGGATGTACGACTCGTACGCGACCGGCCCGTACGTGTCTCCCTCCGGGTTCGCGCTCTCGCAGCGGCCGTTCGTCTGGATCCAGTCACGAATCTCGCCCGAGGAATCCGCCGGGCCGCAGGACTTCTTCGTGTGCTCCACGGGGAAGTTGCCCCACGGCGCCGTGCCGTGGACGATCCGCTCGGCCCCGATCACGCCCGAGTAGCCGACGTCGATCACGTTCGAGCGCTCGACGTTGAGCCCGACCCGGAAGCCGGCCAGGAAGATCGTGGCGCCGAGAAGCGCCCAGACCGGCCAGCGTGGCGCTCCGGGGGTGCCGCGGTTGCGGATGCCGATCCACGTCCCGCGCAACACCACCCAGATGAGCAGCGGATAGAAGAGCGGTACCGCCGTGAACACGTCGCCGTGGTTGAAGTACCAGAGCGAAGCGGTCGGTGAGAGGAGGAAGAGCAGGTCGAGGTTGCGCAGAGAGAACGGCCGCCGCCAGTCGCCGAGCCCGACGAGGAAGATGAGGCAGAACGCTCCCCAGACCCACGGGTTGTTGATCGCGGTGCCGCCGAAGGCCCCGGGCGAGCCGCGTGCCATCCCCCACGCCACCTGCGGGCCCGTCCACGCCTCCGTCACGGCCCCGGTCGCGTCCACCACCGTGCCCTGGGCGATCTCGCCGGCGTTCCCCCACCAGATCTTGACCGTCCACTCGTTGGTCTTGGAGTCGTACGTCGCCTCGTGACTGCGACCGGAGTGCGGGTAGCGCGAGAGCCACGACGCGACCTTCGGATATCGCTCGAACGCCTCGAACGCCTGCTTCCGCGTGAGCTGCGCACGCGGCTGCGGCGGCGCGAGCGGCGTCTGGACCAGACGGCCTTTCCCGTCGAAGACCGGACCCGTCGAGGTCGTGCCCGTCGAAGCCAACGCCGTGGGAGCGAGGAACGCGACGGCGAGCGCGGCGAGGACAGCGGTCAGGAGACCCCTCACCGCGCGAAGGCTAATCAGTGCTTCCGCCGGCGGAACGACCAGAGCTTGTTCCCGACGAAGTTGAGCGGCGTCACCAGCACGATCGCGATCGCCTGCGCGAGGAGCTTGTCGAGCCCCGCGTTCGCGATCAACAGGTGAAGCACGACGAGATTCGCCCCCAGCGCGACGAGCGAGACGACGAGGAAGCGCATCCCCTGGACGCCCACATGGCCGCGGTGCTCGCGGAACGTCCAGAGCCGGTTCCACGTGTAGTTGCTCGTCACGGCGACCAGGAACGAGCACGTGGCGGCGACGAGATAGTGGAGCCCCGCGTGCAGCAGTGCGTCGTAGATCGCAAGGTTGATGAGATAGCCGACCGCGCCGACGACGCAGAACTTGCCGAGCTGCTGCCAGTTCCGGACGGAGAGAAGCGACGCGACCAGGCGCGGCCGGGCGGGCTGGAGAGTGGCGGCCGGGCGTCCCACGGTCGCCCGCGAGGGTAGCTCAGGCCGTGAGCATGTCGGCCGGCTCGATCTGTTGCAGGACTCCGTCCCGCTCAACGACGAGTGCCTCCACGCCGCCATCGGGCGTGACGAGGAGGTCACGCAGCTCGGCACCGAGCAGGTCGCGCAGGGATCGTGAGCGATCGCGGTAGAACTCGACGTCGTCGAGGAGCAGTAGAGCCGACGAGACGTCGATAGCGTCCTCTCGCAGGTCGGCGGCGGCGAAGACGAGGAAGCGGCTGCTCTCGTCGCCGCAGAGGACGACGAATCCGAGCGCGCGCCACTCGGCGGGATCGAGCAGCAGGTCGACCGGCCGGCCGAGCCGGATCCCGTTGAGCCGCACCGAAAGTTGCAGCAGCTCAGTGGCTGACCTCGACCCCATCGCCTCCAGCCTAGTGCCCCGTCACGAGCGGAACGAAGCGGCAGGGAACGGTGCGGAGCACAGCCGGGCCCTCGGGGGTGCGCACCACGACCTCGAGCCACTGCCCGTCCGAGCCGCCCACCGGGACGACGAGGCGGCCGCGCGGCTCGAGCTGCTCGTAGAGCGCGGGCGGCGCCTCGAGGGCGGCGGCTGCCACGGCGATCGCGGCGAACGGCGCGTACTCGGGGAGACCGCGCGTGCCGTCGCCGATGTGGAGGCGGACGCGGTCCTCGTAGCCGGCCGCGGCAAGGTTGGCGCGCGCTGCCTCGGCGAGCTGGGGGATCCGCTCAATCGTGTGCACCTCGCCGGCGAGCTCGGCGAGCACCGCCGCCTGGTAGCCCGAGCCGGTGCCGACGTCGAGCACACGTTCGCTGCCCTGCAGCGCGAGCTGCTTGCAGATGAGCGCGACCATGTACGGCTGCGAGATCGTCTGCTCGTCGCCGATCGGCAGCGCGGCGTCCGAGTAGGCCAACCACTGGAGCTCGGGCGTGACGAAGAGCTCCCGGGGCACGCGTCCCATCGCCGCGAGCACGCGCTCGTCCTCGATGCCACGCCGGCGCAGCTGCGACCCGACCATCCGCGCCCGCTCGTCAGCCGACACCGGCGAGCGCCTCCATCGACTCCGGCACCGCGACGCCGAAGTGCGCGAGCACTGCCGGCGCCACGTCCGTGATCCGGTGCAGCTCTGCCTTGAGCCCGACGGTCACGACCGGCACGAACGAGTCCCCGGCGACGAGCGAGCCGTGGCTCCCGCCGCCCGCGTGATGACGGCCGCCGAGGTCGGTGAGCTCCCAGCCCTCCGCCGCCGACACGAGCAGCTCACCGGCGTTCGGGTTCGCGAGCGCCGAGCGTGCGCGCCACGCGACATCCGGATGCTCAGCAGCTTCTCGACCGGGCCGTCCGCGCCGTCCCGACGAGCGACGATCTCCTCCCCCTCCCGGCGCAGGGTGACGTCGACCGCCGGGAAGCCGTCGAGCCGCCGGGCGAGCTCGGCTGGGTCGACGCGCGCACCGGGGAGGAGGTAGACCTGTCCGGCGCGATTCGAGGCGGTCACGGCCACCTGCCCTTCGAGATCCGCGAACTTCTCCTCCAGGCGCACCGCGTGCTCGACCGGCGTCTGGCCGTGGTCCGAGAGAAGAACCACGGCGTAGCGCTCGAGGAACTGATCCGGTCCGCCCGCTGCGTCGAGGAGCACGCGGATCGCCGCGTCGGCCTGCTCGAGCGCCCGTTCGGCGGCCTCGCCGTGCGGGCCGGCCGCATGCGAGGCGAAGTCGTAGCCCGAGAGGTAGTACGCGAGGAAGTCGAAGCCGTCCCGCGTGACGAGCCAACGCCCGACCGCCGACGCATACGCGTCGACCGAGCCCGCGCGACGGCTGCGGACGGCGAACGGGGCTCCCGTGCGGTCCGACTCGAAGAGGCCGTAGAAGAAGAAGCGACGCGGGCCGTGGACGGCGCGGTGGAGGCCCGGCACTGTCGGGAGGTAGCGGTGCCGGCCGCGGTAGCACGTGATGTTCACCGCGCCCGCGACGAGCCCCGCGTCTTCGAGCGCCTCGTAGACCGTGGACGCGTCGCGCGAGAGGTGGCGCTCGTTCATGTTGAAGATCGTGTCGACGAGCGACTGCGAGAGGCCCGCCGCGCGCAGGGCGGCGAAGGAGGAGCCGTACTCGACGATCCGGCGCTCTTGCCGGTCCCACCAGACGAGCGAGGGGATGTGGTGCACGCCCGGCCCGGCTCCGGTGGCGATCGAGGTGAGGCAGACCGGGGTGAGCGACGGGAAGACCGAGGTCGCCTTCCGGTAGTCGCCGTGCTCGGCAAGGAAGGCGAGGCCCGGCGCGCGGCCGCTCTCGACCGCTCGCTCGAATGCCGCGGGAGTCATCCCGTCGACCACGACGAGCACGAGCTTCTTCCGCATGCCGTGGCGCCTACTCGTCGCGGGCGAGCGTCCGCAAACCTGCGTAACGCTCGGGACTCGAGCGCCTCAGCAGCGGCACCAGCGCCAACAGCGCCAGCACGACGAGGTATCCGGCGGCCGGGATCCAGGCGAGCGCCGCGACGACGATCGCAGCGCAGGCGACGAGCGCCCCGGTGCCGACCCGCGTGCCGCCACGCCTCAGCGCCCCGCTCACGGTCTGCGTTGCGCAGAGCGCGCCGGCGAGCCCGCCGGCGATTCCGGCGGCGCGGTCACCCCAGTCGCCCGCCTGCCAGTTCCCGATCACGAAGCCGATGCCGGCACCCGCAGCGCCGGCCAGCACGATGACAGCGATTCTCCCGCCTCGTCCGCGGCCGCCGGCGGTCCCGGCGAGGAGGATGCCGATCGCCGCGCCGAGACCCGCGCTCACGCCGATCCAGTACCACGTGCCCATGCGGGAACCGTAACCGCGGCCGCCTCTCGTTCGTTGTTCCCGCAGATCCCGCAAGGAGGCCCAAACCTGACCCGCGAACGCCCGCTGCTCGTCTTCTTCACCTCTCAGCGCTCCGGACCCGCCCGGCGGATGGAGAGCCTGCTCGCCCACATCGCCCGCAAGGAACGCGGCCGTCTCCGTGTGAGCAAGGTCGACGTGGACGACCGGCCCGACCTCGCCGAGCGCTTCCGCGTGGATGAGGTGCCGTCGCTGGCCCTCGTGGTCGAGCAGCGCGTGGTGTCGCGGCTCGAGGGCCGCGCTACGGCGCCGCGGATCGAGTCGATGCTCGAGCCCCACCTCCCCGAGGCGGAGCCCGCAGAGGCCGTCGCCTAGCTCTCGAGACGACCGATCACGGCGAGCCCGAAGTCGGCGGCGCGCTTGCCGTCGATCACCCGGTGGTCGAACGTGACCGAGACGTTCCCCATCCGCCGGATGACGACCTCGCCGTCGCGCGCGACCGGTCGATCCTCGATCCTGTGGATGCCGAGGATCGCCACCTCGGGATGGTTGATCAGCGGCGTGACGAACAGTCCCGCCGCCTTGCCCGCGCTCGTCACGGTGAAGGTGCCGCCGCGCAGCTCCTCGGGCTTGAGCTCTGCGGCGTTGGCGGACTCCGCGAGACGCTTCACCTCGGCGTCGAGCTCGTCGGGCGAGAGCTTGTCGGCGCCATGCACGACCGGGACGACGAGCCCCCGCTCGGTCTGGACCGCGAGGCCGATGTCGTAGCGGTCGAGCAGCACGAGCTCCCCGTCCTCGACCCGCGCGTTCAGTTCCGGGAACTCGCGCAGCGACTCGGTGACGGCGTGGAGGACGAGCGGGACGAGACGCTTCAAGTCGACCTCCGAGAAGTCGCACTCCTCCACCCAGGTCACGGCCGGGATCTCACGGTGCGCGCGGGTGAGGTGCTCGAACATCTGCCGCTTGACCCCACGCAACGGGACGCGTGTCCCCTCAGGACCAGTCTCGGTGCCTGGCACCGGGACGTGGCCAGAAGAGACGGCTCTGACGTCCTCTTCGGTGATCCGTCCCTGCGGGCCGGTGCCCGTCACGATTGCCAGGTCGACGCCGAGCTCCTGGGCAACCTTGCGCACGAGCGGCGTCGCACGCACCTTCGCCTCGTCGCGCGGGCGCGCGGGAACTGACGCCCCTTCGGGACGTGTCTCGGGGTCAGACACCTGGACGTGTCCAGAAGGGTCGCCGCCGATCACGACGAGGACCGTGCCGACCGGGACGACCTCGCCTTCGGGGACGAGGATCCGCGAGACGGTGCCGGCTGCCGGCGACGGGATCTCGACCGTCGTCTTGTCGGTTGCGATCTCGACGAGCGGCGCGTCCTCGGCGATCTCCTGGCCTTCTTCGACGAGCCAGCGGGCGATCTCGCCCTCCGTCAGGCCCTCGCCGAGGTCTGGCAGCTTGAACTCGTAAGCCACGGCCGATTCCTACCTGATCGCGCCGTCGCGAAGCACTGCGTGGACGCCCTTGACCTCGTTGACTACCTGCGTGACGCGGAGGTCGACCGCGACGCTCGCAAGTGCACGAGCCTTCTCGCGGTCCTCGATCAGCCCGAGCTCGATCTGCATCAGGTCGATCATGTTCTCGATGGCCTGCTCGGCCGCGAGGTCGAGATCCTCGTCAAAGCCGAACGCAAGCCACGCGTCGGCGGTGCGTGCGCGCGGCGCCCGGGGGAAGCCGTGGTCCTGAAGCTCGAGCGTCAGCGTCGCGCGCTCGAGCGGGCACTCGATCGCCGTGCCCGACACTTCGCCGTCGCCCTGCGCGCCGTGCCCGTCGCCGGCCATGAGCAGCGCGCCGTCGACCGGGACAGGGAGGTAGAGCGTCGTCCCGGCCACGAGTTCCTTGCAGTCGATGTTGCCGCCCCAGCGGCGCGGCGGTGTGGTCGAATGCTCGCCAGGCTCTGGCGGCGGCATGCCAATCACGCCGAGGAACGGCGCAGATGCCACCTCGTGGCCGCCCACCCTCCAGGCGGGGCCGTCGAGCATCCGCCACGTGTCGCCGTCGAGCTCCCACGTGAACGTCTCCCCGTCGGCCCACGTCCGTCCCCAGCGGCGCGGCACGATCTCGTCGATGTGGACGACGAGCACGCTGTCGCCGGCGCGCGCGCCGCGAACTTCGACCGGGCCGTAGAGCGCGTGGCCTGCGCCCTCCGGCCGCTCCGGCTCGACGTCGGCGTCCCAGAACCAGCCGGCGTTCGGAACCTGGAACGAGACCGAGCCACCGGGGTCGATCGTCTCGACGGGCTCGTACTCGCGGGAGAACCAGCCCCTCACGCGCGCGGCTCCTGGATCCAGGCGTCCGCCGGCGCGAGCAGGACGCGCAGGCCGATCCGCTGCCCATCCTCGCCGCGAAACTCCCACAGCGAGACCGCCTGCTCGTCGCCGTGCAACTCCGGCGCGACCTCGGCCGGGACGTAGCCGGCCTGCAGCCTCCGCTCGGCATCCCAGACGGCGACCGCGTTCGGGTCGTGCTCGTTCTCCGGCTCCCGGACGAGCGCGAGCCGCCGCCCGGGCGCGAAGCCGTCGTCCTGCAGCGCCTCGGCGCGATAGGAGGCCCCGGCGAGCTTGACCACGCGCACGCGCGGATCGTCCCACTTCATCGCGTCGCCGCTCACTGCGTCGCGCAGCCAGTAGCCGGACTCGCCGCGCTCGAGCCAGATCCGCAGCCGCGGCTCAGAACTCGAGGAGCTTTCGGGCGGCACCGACGACCCGCTCGACCGAGGGCATGTACCGATCCTCGATCTTCCAGTACGGATACGGCACGTCGAAGCCGGTCACCCGCAGCACCGGCCCGTGGAGATCGAGGATCGCCTTCTCCGCGAGGATGGCCGCGATCTCGGCGCCGAAGCCGGCGGTGCGTGGCGCCTCCTGCACGACGACGACGCGGCCCGTCTTCGAAGCCGACGCCAGCAGCGCGTCCTCGTCGAGCGGCCGGAGCGAGCGGAGGTCGAGCACCTCGACCGAGGCCTCGCCCTCGAGTGCGTCGGAGGCGCGCTCGCACACCGGCACCATCGCGCCGTAGGCGACGAGCGTCACATCCGTCCCCTGCCGCGCGAGCCGCGCCCGGCCGAGCGGCACGACGTGCTCGCCCTCGGGCACCTCCTGCTTCTCGCCGCGGTAGATGAGCTTCGGCTCGAGCACGACGACGGGATCGGGATCGCGGATCGCCGCCGCGAGGAGCCCCTTCGCGTCGGCCGGCGTCGAGGGGATCGCGACCTTCACGCCGGGCGTGTGGACGTAGTACGCCTCCGGAGAGTCGTCGTGGAGCTCCGGCGCCCGCACGCCGCCGCCGTACGGCATCCGCACGACGAGCGGGAACTCCATCTTCCCGCCGGTGCGCCAGCGGTAGCGGCCGACGTGGGTGATCAGCTGGTCGAGGCAGGGATACGAGAACGCGTCGTACTGCATCTCGCAGACCGGCCGCCAGCCCGCCATGCACAGCCCGATCGCGCTGCCGAGGATCCCGGCCTCGGCGAGCGGCGTGTCAACGCAGCGGTTCTCGCCGAAGCGCTCGCGCAAGCCGGCCGTGGCGCGGAAGACGCCGCCCGCACGGCCGACGTCCTCGCCCATCACCATGACGGTGTCGTCGCGGGCGAGCTCGACGTGGAGGGCGTCGTTCACGGCTTCGACGAGGAACTTCTCAGGCATCCCAGCCCTCGCGAAGGTTCGGCGGCGGGAGGACATACGCGTTGTCGAAGACGAGCTCCGGATCGGGCTCCGGCGCGGCCTCGGCCTCCGTGATCCCCTGCCGCATCGCCTCGAGCGCCTCGTTCTTGATCTCTTCGGCGGTCGCGTCGTCGAGCACGCCGAGGCGGCGGAGATAAGCCTCGTAGCGGCCGACGCACTCGTTGCGTTTCTCCTCCTCGACACGGTCGAGGTCGATGTACGCGCGCGGGTCGTCGGCGGTCGCGTGCGGCGCCGCCCGGTAGCTGACGGCCTCGATGAACGTCGGCCCGCCTCCCGCGCGCGCGCGCTCGACCGCCTCGCGCGTCGCCTCGTACACCGCGAGTACGTCGCCGCCGTCGACGCGCACGCCCGGCATCCCGTAGCCGACGGCCTTGTCGGCAAGCGTCTCGGCGTGCGTCTGCGCCTCGAGGGGAGTCGAGATCGCCCAGTGGTTGTTGTTGCAGAAGAGGATCAGCGGCGCCTGCATCACCGCGGCGAGATTGGCGCCTTCGTGGAAGGAGCCCTCGCTCGTCGCGCCGTCGCCGAAGTAGGTGATCGCGACGGTCGAGTTGCCCTTCAGCTTCTCGCCCCACGCGAGGCCCGCGGCGTGTGGGACATGCGTCGCAATCGGCACGCAGATCGACGCGACGCGGTACTCCGCCGGGTTCCACCAGCCGGCCGGATGGCCGCGCCACCAGTGGAGGACGGTGCTCGCCGGGATCCCACGCAGAAGGCCGATCGCCGACTCGCGGTAGCTGGGGAAGATCCAGTCTCCGTCGGCGAGCGCGTGCACCGAGCCGGCCTGCATCGCCTCGTGATTCCAGAAGATCGCGTACGTGCCGATCCGACCCTGACGGTGGTAGACGACCGAGCGCTCGTCGTACGTGCGGAGCAGGACGATCGAGCGGTAGATCGCGAGGAGCTCGTCGGGGCCGAGACCGTCGACCTCGCGCTCCTCGTCGATCACGCGCCGCAGCTCATGCTCTTCCGGAGCCACCTTCGCCACGGCCGCGAAGCCTAGTCGGAGGAAGAGCGGCGTAGGATCGCACGCGTGGAGCGCCAGCAGCCCGACCTGGTCCTGATCGTTGCCCGCTCCTTCGCGACCAAGCTGGCGACCCCCACGCTCATCATCGATGCAAGCGGCAATCTCGTGTACTTCAACGACGCCGCCGCAGAGGTGCTCGGGCGATCCTACGTCGACATCGGCGCTCTGCAGGCGTCGCATTGGCAGGAGCTCTTCCACCCCCGAACGTTGGACGAAGAGCCGCTGGCGGCGGAGCAGACGCCGGGCGGCATTGCGCTGCTCGAGAGGCGTCCCGTCCACGACTCGTTCGTCATGCGCGGGCTGGACGAGCGCGAGCGTGAGATCACCGTCACCGCCTTCCCCCTCTTCTCGCACCCCGACGAGGTCGTCGGAGTGATGTCGATCTTCTGGGAGCTTCCGGCGGCGCCGTGATCGTCCGCGTCTGGGGAGCACGCGGGTCGCTCTCCGCGCCGGGACCCGCGACCGTCGGCTATGGCGGCAACACGTCGTGTGTGGAGGTCGAGCTCGCCGACGGCACAACGCTGATTCTCGACGCGGGCTCGGGGATCCGGGAGCTCGGGCAGCGGCTGCTCGAACGTGACCCCGGCGAGCTCTACATCTGCCTCACCCACCTCCATCTCGACCACGTCGAAGGGCTCGGCTTCTTCGCGCCGCTCTGGAGGGCCGGCTGGAAGCTCAGCTTCCTCGGGCCCCCGTCCCCGACTGCGACACTCCGCGATCGGGTCTCGCGCTATCTGTCGCCGCCGCTGTTTCCGATCGGGCTCTCGGAAGCCCCGGCGAAGGCCGTGTTCGAGGACGCGCCCCGCGAGCCGTGGCGCGTCGGCAGCGCCGTCATCGAGGCTCACACGGTCGAGCATCGCGGTCCCACACTCGGCTATCGGATCGAGGAGGAGGGCCAGGTGCTCGCCTACCTCCCCGATCACGAGCCGTATCTGACCGCCGCCTTCGACGACGAACCCCAATGGATCTCGGGCTGGGCGCTCGCGGCGAACGCCGACCTCCTGCTGCACGACTCGCAGTACACGGACGAGGAATACCGAAGCCGGCTCGGTTGGGGCCACTCGAGCGTCACGCATACAGCCGCCTTCGCTCGCTCCGCCGGCGTACGCCAGCTCGCAATGTTCCACCACGATCCCATGCGCTCGGATCGCGAGCTCGAAGCGCTCTACGACGAGGTAGCCGAGGCCGTGCAAGGCCTCCAGGAGCCGCCGCTCATCGCGCGCGAGGGGCTCGAGATCGCCCTTGGCCCGGGCTCCCGCGATTGAGACAGTCGGAACCGGCTCGTAGACTCGGAACATGCAGATCTGCCCGGGGTGCGGCGAGGAGAATCCCGACAAGTTCCGCGTTTGCGGCTTCTGCGGCACCGCGCTCGCGGCTGTCGAGCCCCAGCCTGCGGAGCCGCAGAGCACCGTCTGCCCGTCGTGTGGCGAGGCGAATCCCGCCAAGTTCCGGCTCTGCGGTTTCTGCGGCGCAGAGCTCGCTCCTCCGGCCCCGCCGCAGGAGGTCCGCAAGCTCGTGACCATTCTCTTCTGCGATCTCAAGGGCTCGACCAGTCTGGGCGAACGGCTCGACTCGGAGTCGCTCCGCGAAGTCATGAGCCGCTACTTCGACGCGATGAGTGCCTCGATCACCCAGCACGGAGGCACGATCGAGAAGTTCATCGGCGACGCTGTGATGGCGGTCTTCGGCCTCCCGCGCGTCCACGAGGACGACGCGCTCCGCGCCGTACGCGCTGCCCGCGGGATGCAGGACGCGCTCGGCGCGCTGAATGAGGGTCTCGAACAGACCTACGGGGTCTCGCTCGAGAACCGCATCGGTGTCAACACCGGGGAAGTGGTCGCGGGCGATGCGACGACGGGGCAGCGACTGGTCACCGGCGATCCCGTCAACACTGCGGCACGCCTCGAGCAGGCCGCTGGAGCATGCGAGGTGCTCCTCGGCGAGCTGACGTACCGCCTCGTGCGCGACTACGTCGAGGTCGAGGCCGTCGAGCCGCTCGAGCTCAAGGGCAAGGCGGAGCGCGTACCGGCGTTCCGCCTGGTCGAGGTCCGGGAACGTGCTACCGAGGCTTCGTACCGTCCACCTCTCGTCGGGCGGGAAGCGGAGGTCACCGCTGTCGCCGACGCCTTGGAGCGTGCGATCGACTCGCGTAGGTGCGAGAGGCTCCTGATCACCGGCGACGCCGGGGTCGGGAAGTCGCGCCTGGTCGAGCACGTCTGCGAGGCGGCGTCGGAGCGCGGTCTGGTGATTCGCGGCCGTTGTCTGTCGTACGGCGACGGAATCACTTTCTGGCCGCTGGTCGAGGCGCTTCGGTCCGCATCGGGGATCGAGGATGCCGACGACCGCGCAGCTGCGCGGTCGAAGCTCGCCGCGCTCCTCGGTCCGGAGCACGAGGACGTGTCCGCGCGCCTTGCCTCGGCGGTCGGGCTCTCGGACGAGCAGTACCCGTTGCCGGAGGTGTTCTGGGCGAGCCGCAGGCTCGTCGAGATCCTGTCGCGGCGACGGCCTCTCGTCCTGGTGCTCGAAGACCTTCACTGGGCGGAGTCGGCGTTGCTCGACCTTGTCGACCACGTCGTCCGCGCTGCCGACGATGCGCCTGCCCTCGTCCTCTGCGTCGCGCGGCCCGACTTGCTCGAGACCCGACCGCAATGGGCCGAGGTGCCGACGTTGGCCCTGGCGCCGCTGTCGGCGGACGCGGTCGGGCGGGTGATCGACAACCTGCTCGACGAGGCGAGCATCGCGGACGACGCACGTACGCGCATCGTCGAGGCCGCCGACGGGAACCCGCTCTTCGTCGAACAGCTCCTGTCGATGATGATCGACGAGCAGCTGCTCAGATTCGAGGACGACACCTGGGTGCTCGGCGAGCTACCGCCCGGCTGGGTACCGCCGACGATCCACGCGCTCCTGACCGCGCGGCTCGACGGACTGGAGCGCGAGCAGCGTGCGGTGATCGATCCCGCCTCGGTCATCGGTCAGTATTTCCAGCAAGCGGCGCTGCACGAGCTCGTCGACGATTTCGTCCGAGATCAGCTCGACCGCCGGCTGACCGAGCTGATGCGCAAACAGCTCGTTCTGCCCGACGACTCCGCCTATCGGTTCCAGCACATCCTGATCCGCGACAGCGTCTACGAGGGGCTCCTGAAACGTGCGCGTGCCACGCTCCACGAGCGCTTCGTCGAGTGGGGCGACCGTGTGAACGGTGACCGCGCAGTCGAATTCGAGGAGATCTCCGGATATCACCTCGAGCAGGCCCATCGCAACCTCATCGAGCTCGGAATCGTCGACGAGCACGCGCTCGCCGTCGGTGCCGAGGCGGGTCGGAGACTCGGCTCGGCCGGACGCCGTGCGTTCGTCCGCGGGGACATGAGCGCGGCAGCGAACCTCCTGCTTCGGGCAACAGCACCGCTGCCGCCCCAGAGCCCGCAGCGTCTCGCGCTCTTCCCCGACCTGGGCGAAGCCCTGATGCAGCTCGGCGAGTTCGAGCAGGCCGAGAGCCTGCTGGAGGATGCGGTGGCGACCGCGGAACTCGCAGGCGAGCGAGCGCTGGCAGCGAACGCCCGGCTCGTCCGACTCTTCGTGCAGCTCCTCGCCGGCGAGACCGAGGACTGGACCGAGCAGGCAACTCGCGCGGCCGAAGAGGCCATCTTGCTCTGCGAGGCCGAAGGCGACGAGGTCGGGCTGGCACGGGCGTGGCGCCTCACCGCGTGGAACAGTCTGAACGCCGGCCGCTTCGAGCCCGCTGCTGAATCGCTCAGGCGGGCGATCGAGCACGCACGACGAGCGGGAGATGTCCGGCAAGAGCGGCGTGCCTCCACCCAGTACGCGCAAACCGCCGTCTACGGCCCGATGCCCGTCGACGAGTGCATCGCCAGCTGCGAGGAGATTGCGGCCCGTGTGGCCGGAGATCGTCAGGCCGAAGCCGCCGTGAACTGCGTACTCGGCCAGCTGGAGGCGATGCGCGGCCGCTTCGAGCCGGCGAGGGATCTGTGCCGGCGCGCGCTCGCGATGTTCGAGGAGCTCGGCCTCGTCGTCGACGCGGGAGCGGTCGCGCTCTCCGCCGGACGCGTCGAGCTGCTGGCCGGGGATGCGGTGGCGGCAGAGACAGCGTTACGCCGGGGATACGACTACTTCGCGAGTGTGGGCGAGCGCTACGTGCAGTCGTCGCTTGCAGGACTACTCGCGGAGGCTGTGTTCATGCAGGGACGCTGGGAAGATGCCGAGAATCTCGCGAGGGAAGTAGAGGAGCTCGCGGCGGCTGACGACGTCGACGCGCAGATGCTGTGGCGCCTTCAACAGGCCCGCGTGTCGGCCGTTCGGGGCGACCTGGCCGATGCGGAGCGGCTCTCGCGCGAAGCGGTCGAGCTGCTGGAGCCGACGGACGACATCGTCAGCAAGATCGCCGCGCTGGCGACCCTGGCCTCGGTCGTGCGCCTTGCGGGCAACGGGCGGGAAGCCGACGAGCTGATCGCTCTCGCAGGCGAACTGGCGAACGCAAAGGGTACCCCGATCGTCCTCGAGCAAGTGCCGAGGCTCGCCGCGGACATGCCGGCGAGCCCCGCGTAGTGGTAGATCCGGGCTTTCGGCCTAACCGAACGTGACCTTGCCGTTCTCGAGACCGCGTCCGGTCGCCGAGATGTTCTGGACTCCGGCGTGGTTCTTCGAGGTCAGCGTGTCGTAACAGACCGGGTCGTCCGCTGTCGGCGCGTCTCCGGTGAGGGTCGAGCACGCGGGAATCGGCGTGGTCGTGCCGTCACCGTTGTCGTCGATGTGGAAGACGCCGAGCAGCTTGAACGACGTCGCCGTGGTCGCGCTCATCGTCCAGCTGTAGGGGTTGGTCGTCCCGAAGGGGGTATCGGCTCCCACGAGCGAAGCCGCGGGAATCGTCAGCTCGGTGAACGACCCGATACACGTGGGGCAGACCGTCCCGGCAGGCCCGGTCTGGTTGTGGATGCCCAGCTCCAGCCCGAACGGGTCCCCGAGCAGCGCGGTGGGCAGGTGAGCCGAGAAGTTCTGCGGCCCGCCGGCTGACGCGTTCTCGTTCTTCCGCAGGAACGTGTCGTTCTGGAAGCCGCCCGCGTTGAGGGTCACCTCGACCGGGTTGCCGACCTGCGCAAGGGTTCCGTTGTTGAGCGGGTTGCCCTTAGTCTGGGCCGCGACGGTTACACCGGACCTGGTGGTGACGCTCGTGCCGCTCGACGGGGCGGTGAAGCGAAAGTCGACGGTCCACGAGTCGCCCGCTTTCATCGTCCCACCTAGCGGGCTGCAGATCATCGTGCTCGAGTCGTTCTTGAGGGCCGCGCAGCTCGCGTCGGTCGCGTCGACGAAGCTTCCGCCGGGGACCTGGAAGGCGAATTCCACATGCGTGGCATTACTCGAGTTCGTGTTCGTAACCGTGCTCTCGAAGCCGATCTTGCCACCGTAGGAAACCTCTGGGACATCGTTGCCGGACGTCCCGATCAGCGCTGTGTTGATGACGGTGAACGACGTCGAGGCATGACCTGCGCCGACCCCACCGACGAGGCTCGCGACGATCACCGCCCCGACCACACCGACCGCCGCCAGAAGACGGCTCGACGTTCTGCTCATATTGAACTACCTACCTTCCTCTTCACGTCGACCCGATTCGAGAGGCGATCTCCGGAGAGCCGGGCCGCGCCGCATGACATCTCTTCACGGAAATCCTCTCACGGACTGTCGAAACCTTCAAGAGCCGAACGTCTAGGTTCAAGACCTGAACGTCCTAGGCGAGGACCGAGACGGCGTCCCGCTCGGCCTCGAAGAGTGCCTGCTCGACGTCCCCGAGGTCTTCGCCGTCCGCGTGCAGCGGTAGTGGGACGTCACAGTGGACCTCTATCCGGTCGAGGTCGTGCTCACGGAGGAACCGGCGATCGTGAGCGCGGCCGCTCAGGACACGAGCTGCCACCGACGGCAGCGCAAGCGGCGCGACCTCGACAGGCGCGATCAGATCGAGGCCTCGATCGAACTCTGCGTCGCGCGCGATCGGAAGGGGGAGCGGGCCTGCGTACGTGTACGGGCTCCCGTTCGCGACGAAGGCTGCAGCCGCCCGACCGTAACCTTCGATCTCGAGCTGCGGCTCGAGGCGTCCCCGACGCTCGGCGAGCGCACGGACGATTGCCCACGCGAACGCGAGATCGCCGGGGCGACGTCCGTCGCCGCTCCGCCCGAGAGAGTCCACCCGCCGCACGGCCTCTGCGGGCAGCCCGATGCCGGCCGCGAACGAAAAACGCCTGCCGTTGACCCGGCCGAGCGAGATCCGGCGCGACCGGCCCGCGGCCAGCGCGTCCGCGACCTGGTGGGCGGCCATGACGGGATCTCGCGGCAGCCCGAGCGCGCGCGAGAGCACGCTCGCGCCGCCGCCGGGCAGGAAGCCGATCGGGACGTCCGACTCGAGCCCGTTCAGCGCCTCGTTGAAGCCGCCGTCCCCCGAGAAGACGACAACCGCCTCGACGCCGCCGCGGCAAGCCCTGGCCACGAGCTCCGTCGCATGGCCCGGGCGCTCGGTGAGGAGGACGTCTAGCTCGGCGACTCGCTCCAGCTCGGTGCGCACCTGACCGAGCCGCTCCTCGCTGACGCGGGTGGCGAACGGGTTGACGACGAGCGCGACTCTCATCGCGTCGCGTACCCGCGCATTCCGTCGAGCAGGAGGGCCGTGAAGCGGTCGGCAAGATCGTCCGTTCTCAGAGCCGCGGCGCAGCCAGGTGTACGCCCAGTTCGCGGCCGACAGCGCAAGCAGCGCCGCGGTCGCGTCGTCGAGGTCGGTGCGCAGCTCGCCGAGCTCACGGCCCTCGCGGAAGAGCGCTCGGAACCGCTCCTCGTACCGTCGGCGCTCGGCGACGAACTCGTCCCGGCGCGCGCCCTCGAGATAGCGCCACTCACGCACGAAGACGGTGGCGACGTCGAGCTGCTCGGCGACCACCCGCAGGTGGGCGCGCAGCGCGGCGCGGATCCGCTCGATCACCGGCCCGTCCTCGGGAACCGAGTCGAGCGCGTCATGGAATGCGGCCGAGCCCTCGCGCGCAACCTCCCACAGCAGGTCGGCCTTCGACTCGATGTGCGCATAAAGCGAGCCCTTCTGCACGCCCATCGCCTCGGCGAGGTCGCCGATCGACGTGCCGTGATAGCCCTTCTCAGCGAAGAGGCGAGCGGCGGTACGCGTTAGCTCGTTGCGGCGGGCGGACATATCTACAATGCGAAACCTAACGATCGTTCGGAAGGTGGTGCTGCGTGGCGGCAGTCGAGATTCCCCAGGATGAGCAGGCATTTCTCGAGTACGTCCAGTCTGGCGGCCAGGTCGAGACGACCGACTGGATGCCGGACGACTACCGGGCCAAGCTGATCAAGTTCATCGAGATGCACGGCAACTCCGAGCTCATGGGCGTGCTGCCCGAGCGCGAGTGGATCCTCCGTGCTCCGACGCTCCAACGCAAGCTCGCGTTGACGGCGAAGGTGCAGGACGAGGTCGGCCATGCGCAGCTCATCTACCGCGTGGTCGAGGATCTCGGCAAGCCGCGCGAGCAGTGCCTCGCCGATCTGGTGGACGGGAAGGCGAAGTTTCACAACGTCTTCCATTACCCGACGAAGACCTGGGGAGACGTCGGCGTCATCGCCTGGCTCGTCGACGCGGCCGCGATCATCAGCCAGAAGGCCCTCCTCAAGTGCTCGTACGCGCCGTACGCGCGGATCATGAAGAAGATCTGCTGGGAGGAGTCGTTCCACATCCTCCACGGCCGCGACGTGATCCTCGCCATGGTCACCGGGACGCCCGCGCAGTTCGAGCTCGTTCAGGAGGCACTCGACCGCTGGTGGGGGCCGCTCATGCAGTTCCACGGCAACCCGATCCCATCCGACGAGGACCCGATGTACCTGTGGCGGATCAAGTCGCAGGGCAACGAGGAGGCGCGGCAGCAGTTCCTGGAGGGATACGTGCCGCAGATCTGGGAGCTCGGGCTGACCGTTCCGGACCCGAAGCTGCGCAGGCGCGACGACGGCGTCTGGGAGTACACCGAGCCCGACTGGGCCGAGCTCAAGCACGTCGTCACCGGCCACGGCCCGAAGACCGAGGAGCGGCTCGCGTTCCGCCGCGGCTTCCTCGAGCGGGAGCAGTGGGTGCGGAACGTCGTCCTGGCCGCATGAGCGAACACGCGGTTTGGGAGGTCTTCCGCAAGGAGAAGCGCGGCGCCGCGTTCGAGCACGCCGGGTCGGTCGTCGCTCCCGACGCGGACTTCGCCGAGGCCTGGGCGCGCGAGCAGTACGGGCGTCGCGGCGAGTCGGTCGCGCTCTGGCTCGTCCCGCGCGACGCGATCCGCGACGTCGAGGACTGGGCGGACGAGTTCGACCTCAAGTACCGCCGGGTCGACGGCTACTCGATCAAGGCCCGCCTGAAGGAGGCTCGTGAACGAGCAGGCACTGCTGGGCCTGGCTGACGACGAGCTCGTCCTCGGCTGGCGCGACTCCGAGTGGACGGGCATCGCGCCCATGCTCGAGGAGGACGTCGCCTTCTCCTCGATCGCGCAGAACGAGATCGGCCACGCGCGCGCGGTCTACTCGCTTCTCTCCGCTGATCCGGACGCTCTGGCGTTCGACCGCAAGCTCGAGGAGTACCGCTGCTCGCCGCTTGTCGAGCTCCACCTGCTCGAGTGGGCGCCCACGATCGCGCGCCGCTGGCTCTACGAGGTCGCAGACGAGATCCGGATCACGGCGTTGAAGGACGATGCGGACCCCGCGGTCGCGGGTCTCGCGGCGAAGATCGACCGCGAGGAGGCATACCACCGCATGCACGCCGAGATGTGGCACGACCGGCTACGTGACGAGCCGCGCTTCCAGGCGGCGGTCGAGGAGCTGTGGCCCTATGCGCTCGGCGTCCTCCCCACCGAGCTGCGCGGCGAGCTGGTCTCCCGGGTCGGCCTCGACGAGGTCGAGGGGGTCGAGCGCGGGACGCATACCGACGAGCTCGCTCCGTTATTGGAGGAGATGACCATGGTGCGGCGCTCCGCGCCGGCGGGAGCGCAGTGGTAGCGGAGGCTCAGGTCTGGGAGGCGCTCGAAGAGATCCCGGACCCGGAGATCCCGGTGGTCTCGCTCGTGGACCTCGGCGTAATCCGTTCGGTCGATGTCGCAGACGGCCATGTCCGAATCGAGTTCACGCCGACCTTCCTCGGGTGCCCCGCCCTCGAGGTGATGAAGCGGGCCATGGAGGAGAAGGTCGCCGGGCTCGGCGCCGAGCCCGAGGTCGAGGTGATCTCGGACGACTCGTGGTCGACCGACCGGATCACGCCGGCCGGGCGCGAGAAGCTGCGCGCGGCAGGCTTCGCACCGCCGGCGCCGCGCGAGGCGTCAGCGCCGAAGCTCGTTCAGCTCCAGACGAACGTCTTCCGTTGCCCCTACTGCGGCTCGACCGAGACGCGGCTCGAGAACATCTTCGGCCCGACGCCGTGCCGCTCGCTGCGCTACTGCGAGAGCTGCCGCCAGCCGTTCGAGCAGTTCAAGACGATCTGATCGAGCGCCCGGCCGGCCTAGCCGCGGTCAGCGCTGAGCCAGACGACCTCGCCGCCGGCGACGCCCAGGGACTGGGCTGCGTTGACGGGATTTCCGCAGATCACCGAGAGCCAGCCTCGCGGGTCGACCATCAGGCCCCACTCGCCGCTCGGGAGGTCGGCATAGGTTGCGACCGTGCTTGCGACAGCGCTGCCTCCCGCGGGAGTTTCGACGAGAATCCGCTCGGCTCGATCGAGCCCGGCCGCGATGAGCTGGGAGCTGCGCACGTTGAGCTGGATATTTCCGAAGCGGTTGAGGTCCTGCACCTCGCAGGTGATCTTCCCTGGTTCGACCAGCGGCTCGGCCAGTTGCACCTCGGCCAGCGTCTCCGCCTCGATCGCCGGCCCGAGGTCGGCAAGTGCTGCTCCGTGCGCGAGGTGCGCGGCTGCCGGGGCAAGCACGTCCCGCGCGTGGAACGAAGGCGAGACCGGCTCGAGCAGGATGCTCGACGAAGTGATCGACACGGCGTTCCTCACGCCACCCGCCGCGCGCCAGGCGGGACTCAGCAGGCCGTTGTCCGGGCCGACGAAGAGCCTCCCGTCCTCAGCCTCGATCGCGATGTCGCGATCGCGCCCGACGCTCGGGTCGACGACGGCGAGAGTGATCGCATCGTGGCGGATGAACGGCAGCGAGTCGGCCAAGAGGAGCGCGCCTGCGCTGACGTCCATCGGGGGAACGCCGTGCGAGAGATCGACGACCGGGCACCCGGGCGCGAACTTGTCGATCACGGCGTGACATACGCCGACCCATTCGTTGCGAACCCCGAAGTCCGAGAGGAAGACGATCGACCGCGTCATCGGTGCACCACCCGGGAAGCTTCGCGCCTCGACGGCTGTGATGCAACCTCGGCACCGTAGACCCTTCAGGATGGGTCCGGCGTTCTAATCCGCGAGCACGAGGAGACACCGATGACACGCGCGATCGCTCCCGACGATCTGTTCCGGTTCCGCTTCGTCGTCGCCGCCGACCTTTCACCCGACGGGACCCGCGTCGTGTTCGCGCAGACGCGAATCGCCCCTGGTGAGAAGGAAGACGACGACGAGGTCGAGCACTCCGACCTGCATCTCCTCGACGTCGAGAGCGGCGCAGTCCGGCAACTGACGTTCGACGATTCGACGAATTCGGCGCCGGCGATCTCGCCCGACGGAGCGGAGGTCGCGTTCCTGTCGACGCGGACGGAGAAGGCTCAGCTCTGGTTGCTCCCGCTCGACGGTGGCGAGGCGCGCAAGCTGACGAACCTCGCCCAGGGCGTCGGCGGAGGTGCCGTATGGTCGCCCGACGGAACCAAGATCGCGTTCACGGCTGGCCCGCAGGAAGAGCCGCGCAAGCCCGAACGCCCTTATCGCATCGACCGAACCGTGTGGCGCTTCGACGAGATCGGGGTGATCGACGATGCCGTCCAGGACGTCTACGTCCTCGACGCCACCGACCACGCCGCCGAGCCGCGCCGGCTGACCGACGACCGCTTCATCAATTCGCAGCCGAAGTGGAGCGCCGACGGGCAGTCGCTCGTCTACGTCGCATCACACGACCCCGATTCGCACGAGCTCATGTCGAGGCTGCGGCGCGTCGATCTCGAGGGCGAGGTCACCGACCTCACGGAGCCTGATGGCCTCGTTGCGACCCACGCGCCGCTGAGCGACGGGCGTGTCGTCTACGTCCTCGACTTCGAGCTGGACAAGGTGATCGGCTCCCGGGCGCCGCTCTACGTCCTCGATCCCGCGTCCGGGACGCGAGTGCGCCGCGGCGCGGACATCGAGGGTCACATCGAGGGTGGCATCCAGGGCGACAACCCGGGGTCGAGGCTGGGCGCCGGGCAGCTGCTGCTCACCGACGGAGATCTCGACGCCGTGGTGAAGGTGCAGACCGGAGGCGAAGTCGCGCTCGTGAGAGTCGCGCTCGACGGCGCCGAGGCTCACGCGGTCGTGGCCGACGGCCCGCGGATTTGCACCCCGATCGCGGCGAGGGGCCAGAAACTCCTCTTCGGCGCGTTCGGGTTCATCGAGCCGGGAGACCTCTACCTCGCCGACCTCGACACGGGAGAGGAGCAGCGACTCACCCGGCTCAACGACGACGTGCTCTCGGAGCTCGCGTTGCCGACCGTCGTCCCGCTGAGCTTCGCGAGCATCGACGGGGCGCCGGTCGAAGGCTGGTTCCTGCGACCGGCCGAGGCGGACGGGCCGGTGCCGACGGTGCTCAGCATCCACGGGGGCCCACACGCCGGCTGGGGCGCCCACTTCAACTTCGACCACCTGATGTTCGCCGGCGCGGGTTACGGGGTGTTGCTCGTCAACCATCGCGCGTCGACCGGGTACGGCGACGCCTTCGCCACCGCGATCAGGGGCGACTGGGGCAACCTCGACTACGCCGACCTGATGGCGGGCGTCGACCACGCGATCGAGGAAGAGCTGGCCGATGCCGACCGGCTCGGCGTCTGCGGCATCTCGGGTGGCGGCAACCTGACCGGTTGGATCATCGGGCACACCGACCGCTTCAAGGCCGCCTGCCCGGAGAACCCGGTCTTCAACTGGTTCTCGATGTACGGCACGAGCGACGTCGGACCCGACTTCAGCGTCCGCGAGCTCGGCGGCACACCGTACGACGCAGAGGACGTCTACCGGCGCTGCTCGCCGATCACCTACGCGCATCGGTGCACGACGCCGACACTGTTCCTGCAGCACGAGAGCGACTACCGCTGCCCGGCCGAGCAGACGGAGCAGTTCTTCACAGTGCTGCGCGTCAACGGCGTGCCGGCTGAGATGCTCCGCTTCCCGAACACGTCGCACAGCGGATCGGTGCGAGGCCCCATCGGCCACCGTCGCGCCCAGAACGAAGCGCTGCTCGACTGGATGAACTGCTACGTGCTCGACGCGGCAGTGGAGAGCGCGGAAGAACAGGCGGCCGCCGCGCCCGCCTAAAAGACTCGCCGGCCTAGGAGACCGCGGCGAGGCGCCCGGCGAAGCCGGGATCCTCGGCGCAGAGCCGTTCGACCTCCGTACGGTCGACGGCGACCACCTTTCCGAAGGTGAGCGCGCGCACGCGCGCCGACCGCGTTCCGTCCTCCGAGAGAAGCGCCCGCTCCCCGACCACGGCGCCGGGGCCGAGCTCGCGTGTCCCCTCGGGCGCTTCCACCACGATCTTGCCCTCGAGCACGACGTAGAGGCCGGTGCCGGGCTTGCCGCTCTCGATCAGCATCTGCCCGGCGCCGAACGAGAGCTCGGAGCCCGCCGCCTCGAGCTTGCGGAGATCGTCCTCGTCCACGAAGCCGAGTATCGCACGCGCGGTGGTGACGATCCGGTGACGGGCCTGGAACCGCCACCTCGCCCCGGGTAGGGTCAGCCGCGATGGCCGCCGCCGCCACAGACGATCTCGCCGGCATCCCGCTCTTCGACATGCTCGAGCCGGAGGAGCGCGCGGCGATCGCGCCGTGGTTCGAGCGCCAGGACGTGAGTCCCGGCGTCAACCTCACGGGCGAGGGCGCCTCGGGCTACGAGTTCTTCGTCCTCCGCGACGGCACCGCGACCGTCACGGTCGACGGCACCGAGGTGCGGACGCTCGGCCCGGGAGACTTCTTCGGCGAGCTCGCGATCCTCGGCGACGGCCGCCGGACGGCGACGGTCACGACCGCATCGCCGGCGCAGGTGCTCGTCCTCTTCGGCACGGAGTTCCGGCGGCTGCAGCAGGAGTACCCCGAGACTGCCGAGCGGATCGAGTCGGCTCTCCGCGAGATCGCCCAGGCCGCGTAGCGCCAGGACCGCCCGGTAGGCTCCCCACGTGGGGGTCGAGATCCACTATTGCCCGACCTGAAGCGGCTACGAGCCCCGGGCCACGAGTCTCGTGGCCATGCTTCAAGAGCGCGGAGTCGAGGCGAAAGCGACGCCGGGCGGCAAGGGTCAGTTCGACGTCGTCAGGGACGGCGAGCTCGTCTTCTCGAAGCACGCCGAGCACCGGTTCCCCGGTGAGGGCGAGGTCGAGCGCCTCGTCGGGCACTAGCGGCTAGCGGCCGCGGAACTCGGGCGCGCGCTTCTCCCCGAACGCCGCGACGCCCTCGCGGAAGTCGTCCGTCTGCGCCGCCTCGGCCTGCGCTTCGGCCTCCCGCTCGAGCTGCTCCTCGAGCGTCGACGTCGCCGCCTCGTCGAAGAGCCGCTTCGTCATTGCGATCGCGCGCGTCGGTGCGGCAGCGAGCTCCGCGGCGCGCTCGGTGACCCGCGCCGAAAACGCATCCGCCTCCACCACCTCGGAGACGAGCCCCCATGCATGGGCCTCCACCGCCGTCAGCCGCCGGTTGGAGGTCATCCACTCGAACGCGCGGGGCGTCCCGAGCAACCGCTGGATGAAGAACGAGCCGCCCGAGTCGGGAATCAGACCGATCCCCACGAACCCCGGCACGAAGAACGCGGCGTCGGAAGCGAGCCGAATGTCGCACGCGCACGCGAGCGAGAGCCCCGCCCCCGCGCAGACGCCGTTCACCGCCGCGATGACCGGCTTCTCGAGCGAGCGGATCGCCAGGACGTTCACGTGATAGGTCGCGCGCAACATCGCCGCCACGTCCCCGCTCTCGCCGAAGGCGGTCAGGTCCTGGCCGGCCGAGAAGCCGCGGCCCGCGCCCGTGATGACGACCGCGCGTACCTCGGGATCTCGTGCGTCCTCCAGCGCGGCCTGCAGATCCTCGTGCATGCCGCGCGTGAACGCGTTCAGCTTGTCGGGCCGGTTGAGCGTAATCGTCTGGACGGCCCCGTCGCGCGCGACCTCGACCTCCGCCATCGTCAGCCCAGCTCGACGAACTCGACCGTCGGCTGCGGGAACCCGCGCTTGTACGCGTCCTTCCCCGTCGCCATGAACTCGTCGCTGCGGATCGCGTTCTGGAACGCCTGCTCGTCGGCGAACTCCCACTCGGCGTAGTACGCGTGCGCCGGCTCCCCCATCGGCGAGCCCGTGACCTTGCCGTGACGAAAGACGCCGTTCGGCACCTGCGCGCACAGTGCCGCATGTTCGGCGTACGCCCCCGCGTCCGGCTCTTGCTCGTAGAAGACTGCGACCCGATACATGGATTCCTTTCGGCAGCTGGCCCAAGAAATTGGCCCAGTGACGATAACCCGGGCAGCGAGAGAGGAGCAGCGATGGCAGGCAAGGTCGTGCACGTGGAGATCGGCGCGGCGGACGCGGACCGCGCGCAGGGATTCTGGAGCGGCGTGTTCGGCTGGCAGGTCGGGCCGCCCATGTCGCCGGAGATGGACTATCGGATGTTCCAGACAGCCGACGACCAGGGCGGCGCGATCGTCGGTGGACAGGAGCCTGGGCACCTGACCGTCTACCTCGACACCGACGACATCGATGCTTCGGTCGCGAAGGTGCGCGAGCTCGGTGGCGAGGCGGGCGACAAGACGCCGGTTCCGGGCCACGGCTGGTTCGCCGGCTGCCGCGACACCGAAGGGAACGCGTTCAGCCTCTGGCAGGGAGACGAATCTGCGGCGTAGCCACGGGCTCCGGGCCGGTTACGTCCCGCGGCGATCGAGAACTCGGAGCGCTTTCCCCTCGCTGCGGGGGATCGATCCTGGCTGGACGACCTCGACGTGCGCGGTCAGGCCGAGCACGCTGTGCAGTTGCTTTCGCACCGACGCCGCCTCGGCCGTTCCCTCCACCTGAACAGTCAGCGCGTCGAGGTGCCCGGGGCGCTCGACGACAAGCTGGTAGTGCGGCGCGAGCTCCGGGATCGCGAGGAGCGCCCGCTCGACCTCGCTCGGAAAGACGTTGACACCGCGGATGATCAGCATGTCGTCGGTTCGGCCGAGGACGCGGGACATCCGCGCGAAGGTCCGGCCGCAGGCGCACGGCTCGCGCGTGAGCGACGCGAGGTCGCCCGTGCGGTAGCGCAGCAGCGGCAGGGCCTCTTTCGTCAGCGTCGAGAAGACGAGCTCGCCGACCTCGCCGTCCGGCAGAGGCCGTCCCGATTGCGGATCGACGACCTCGACGAGGAAGTGGTCCTCGTTCACGTGCGCGCCGTCCCGGCTCTCGACGCATTCCGCCGACACGCCCGGCCCCATCACCTCCGACAGGCCGTAGATGTCGACCGCCGTCAGCCCGAGGGCGCCCTCGATCGCCTCCCGCAGGCCCTCCGTCCACGGCTCGGCGCCGAAGACGCCCGCGCGTAGCCTGAGCCGCTCGGGCTCGGAGACGTGGTCGGCGATCGCGAGGGCGTAGCTCGGCGTGCAGCAGAGGATCTCCGCGCCGAGATCCTCGAGCAGCTGCGCCTGGCGCGGCGTGTTGCCGCCGGAGGCGGGGACGACGGTGCAGCCGAGCCGCTCGGCGCCGTAGTGGAGGCCGAGGCCGCCGGTGAAGAGGCCGTAGCCGTAGGCGACGTGGACGACGGTGCCCGGCCCGGCTCCGGCCGCGGCGAGCGCGCGGGCGCAGCAGTCCGCCCAGGCGGCGAGGTCGGCGCGGGTGTACGCGACGATCGTCGCCTTCCCGCGCGTGCCCGACGACGCGTGGATCCGCACGCACTCCTCGAGCGGCACTTGCAGGAGCCCGAACGGATACGCGTCCCGGAGCTCCGACTTGACCCGGAACGGCTGCTCGGGCACCGCCTCGAGCTCGACGCCGAACCTCTTGCGCAGCCGCTCGCCCTGGAGGCGCTCGAGTTCCGGCCGGGGCAGCATTTCGAGCTCGGGCTGGAAGATCGGCATGACGCCGACTATTCTCTCTTGAGCAAGCGCCAGTTGGATCGACCCAAAGGAGGCGGCGTGCGCACGACGTTCATTGCCATTCAGGAGGCCGGAATGACCTACTTGGAGGTTTGGACGCGTGCTTCGCAAACTGCTGAACTTGGGAATCCTGGCGCATGTAGACGCCGGTAAGACAACTCTCACCGAACGGCTGCTGTACTCCGCCGGCGTGATCGACGAGGTCGGCAGCGTCGACAAGGGAACGACGCGCACCGACTCGCTCGCGCTCGAGCAGCAGCGCGGCATCACGATCAAGTCGGCCGTCGTCTCGTTCCCGATCGGCGACGTGACGGTGAACCTGATCGACACGCCCGGCCACCCGGACTTCATCGCCGAGGTGGAGCGGGTGCTGAACGTGCTCGACGGCTGCGTGCTCGTGCTCTCGGCGGTCGAAGGAGTGCAGCCGCAGACGCGGATCCTGATGCGTGCGCTGCAGCGGCTGGAGGTGCCGACCCTGCTGTTCGTGAACAAGATCGACCGTGTCGGCGCCGATCCGGAACGCGTGCTCGACGAGATCGAGCAGCGCCTGACGCCCGACGTCGTGCCGATGGGCTCGACCGACGGGCTCGGTTCACGAGCAGCGTCCTTCGCGTCGTTCGGGGCCGCCGACGGCGACCTCGCTGAGCGCGCGCGCGCGGGAACGCTCCATCCGGTCTTCTTCGGCTCGGCGCTCACCGGTGCCGGCGTGGAGGAGGTGAGGGGCGGGATCGCGCAGCTGCTCCCTGCCCGCGGCGGGGACGACGACGCGCCGCTCTCGGCCCGCGTCTTCAAGATCGAGCGCGGACCGGATGGGGATCGGATCGCTTACACGCGGCTCTTCTCGGGAGGCGTGACGGTCCGCGACCGTTTCGAGGCCGGCAAGGTAACCGCGATCCGGGTGTTCGCGGACGGCGACGCCGTGCAGCGCGACACCGTGCAGGCGGGCGAGATCGCGAAGCTCTGGGGCCTCGCAGACATCCAGATCGACGACTGGCTCGGCGAGCCTCACCGAGGTAGCGATCACCACTTCGCTCCGCCGACGTTCGAGTCGGTCGTCGAGCCCGCAGATCCCGCAGACGGCCACGGGCTGCGCGTCGCGCTCGGGCAGCTCGCCGAGCAGGACCCGCTGATCGACGTCCGGCAGGACGACACGCGGGCGGAGATCTCGGTCTCGCTCTACGGCGAGGTGCAGCGGGAAGTGATCGAGGCGACGCTCGCAGCCGATTACCGCCTCGAAGTCGCGTTCCGCGAGACGACGACGATCTGCGTCGAGCGCCCGACGGGGAGCGGCGAGGCCATCGAGATCCTCAACACGCCGACGAATCCGTTCCACGCCGACCTCGGCCTGCGCATCGAGCCGGCAGCGGCGGGCTCGGGCGTCGAGGTGGTCGCGGCTCCCGGGCTCGACCCACGCGACGCTCCGCTCTACACGTTCAAGACCTTCGACGCGTTCGTGCAGCACATGGGCGAGTACGTGCAGCTCGGCGCTCACCGAGGGCCTCTTCGGCTGGCAGGTGACGGACTGCGTCGTCACCGTGACGAAGATCGCGTACAGCCTCGCGGACGGGCCGCCGTCGCGGCGCGGGCCGATGCCCACCACCCGCGACATGAAGAGGCTGACGCCGCTCGTCCTCATGCAGGCGCTCGCCGAGGCCGGCACTGCCGTCTGCGAGCCGGTCTTCCGGATCGCCGCGGAGGTGCCGACCGAGGCGATCGGCGCGATGCTTGCGGCCCTTGGCCGCCTCGGCGCCGGAGCGACGACGCCCTCGACCCGCGGAGAGCTCTCGGTGCTGGAGGCGACGCTGTCCGCCTCGCGCGTCCAGGAGCTGCGCCGCCAGCTCCCGGGCCTCACAGGCGGCGAGGGCGTGATCGACTCGGAGTTCGCCGGCTACCAGCCCGTGACCGGCAAGCCTCCGGCCCGGCAACGGCTGACGCCGGACCCGCGCAATCTCGCGGAGTACCTCGCGCAGGTCGGGCGGTGACGACGGATCAGGGCTGTAGCGTTCTCGCCGGTGTCCGGTAGCGCGCTTGCGACGGTCCTGGCCGTGGCGGCCGGCCTCGCCGGCTCGGTGCAGGTCGCGCTCATGTCGCGGCTGGGCGAACGCATCGGGGTGGTCGAGGCGCTCGCCTTCTCGACCGCCCTCACCGCCGGGATCGCGCTCGTGATTCTCGTTCTGGCACGCGGGAGCGTCGTCGGCTTCGAGCGAGCCGTCCACCAGCCCTGGTGGATGCTCCTCGGCGGCGTCATGGGACTGATCATCGTCTTCACGGTCACCTACTCCGGCCCGCGCATCGGAGTCGCGGCGACCGTGGGGATCCTCATCGCCGGCCAGCTCGTCATGGGTGCCGCGATCGACCGCTGGGGGCTGTTCGGCTCGGAGCGGATCGCCCTCCACTGGCCGCGCCTGCTCGGCATCGCCTTGCTAGCGGTCGGCGCCGCGCTCTCGCTGAAGAAGACCTAGAGGCCGAACGGATTGAAGGGCTTCGGGCTCGTGGAGAAGAGCACGCCCTTCGTCTCGAGATAGAGGTCGAGCGTGTCGATCGAGAGCTCGCGGCCGAAGCCCGACTGCTTGTAGCCCCCGAAGGGGATTCCCGGGAAGGCGGTGAACGGCATGTTGATCCCGACCATTCCGGACTTGATCGCGCGCGCTACGCGGTGGCCCCGCGCCGGGTCGCCGGTCCAGACCGTCGCGAACAGGCCGTACTGCACGTCGTTTGCGATCCGGATCGCGTCCTTCTCGTCCTCGAACGGGATCGCCGTCACGACCGGGCCGAAGATCTCCTCCTGCGCGACCGTCATCGAGCTCTCGACCCCCGCGAGCACGGTCGGCAGATAGAAGGCGCCCGCGCCGTCGCCGGCCTCGCCGCCGAGCACGACCTCGGCTCCTTCCTCGCGGCCCTTCTCGACGTAGCCGTGGACCCGGTCGCGGTGCGCCGTCGAGATGAGAGAGCCGACCTGCGTCTCGGCGTCCAGCGGGTCACCGACCTTGAGCTGCTTCGCCGCCTCGGCGAAGCGCGCCACGAAATCGTCGTAGATCGAAGCCTCGACCAGCACGCGCGAGCGGGCCTCGCAGCTCTGGCCGGCCGCGTAGTAGATCGACCAGACCGAGCTCGGGATCGCGTCGTCGAGGTTCGCGTCGGCGAAGACAACAGCGGGACTCTTGCCGCCGAGCTCGAGCGTCAGCCGCTTGATCGGCTCGGAGCAGAGCCGCATGACCTCGCTCCCTGTCCGCGTCGAGCCCGTGAACGCGACCTTGTCGACGCCCGGGTGCTTGACGAGGTACGAGCCTGTGGTGGGGCCGTCCGCAGGGACGATGTTGATCGCGCCGGCGGGGAAGCCGACCTCGCCCGCGAGCTCCGCGATTCGCAGGACGCTGAGCGGCGTCTGCGGGTCCGGCTTGAGGACGACCGCACAGCCGGCCGCAAGCGCCGGCGAGAGCTTCCAGACGGACATGAGGAGCGGGTAGTTCCACGGCACGATCTGGGCGCAGACGCCGACCGGCTCTTTCAGCGTGTAACTGAGCAGCGAGCCGCCGATCGGATTCGAGCGGCCGGAGATCGAGCCGACGACGGATCCGAAGAAGCGGAAGTTCTCCACCGCACCCGCGACCTCGGCCTTGACGGAGGAGATCGCCTTGCCGACGTTGCGCGACTCGAGCTCCGCGAGCTCCTTGCGATTCGCCACGATCGCGTCTGCCAGCGCGTGCAAGAGCCGGGCGCGCTCGTTCGGCGGCGTCTTGCCCCACGGGCCGTCGAGCGCGGCGCGGGCAGCCTCGACGGCGCGGTCGACGTCGGCCTCGCCGGCCATGGCCGCACGGGCCAGCGGCTCGCCGGTCGCCGGCTCGTGGAGGTCGCGGATCTCGCCCGACGCAGGCTCCACGACCTCGCCGCCGATGAAAAGGCCGTACTCCTGTCCCGCGGTGACAGCCATCGGTCGGAACTTAGCGGGTTTGTCGCGCCGCCCGGTGCGGTAGATTTCGGATCCGAAACGCCCACCGAGAGGAGACGAGATGCCGAGCACGATCCGCGTCGAAGCAGCCCGCATCCCCGACCGTGACCGGCTGCTCGCGGCACTGCGGGACGAAGGTCTCGACGCGGAGCCGGAGGACGAGGTCGGCATCGTCGTCCCCGTCGGCGAAGGCGGCGGCGAGCTCTTCCACCAGGTCGAAGGCGTCGTCTTCAGCGTCGGCGCGCCGTTCGTGCCGATCCAGCACGAGGGCGTGATCTACATCCGCCCGCCGGTGGGCTAGCGCTTCTTCGCCGAGCCGCCGGCCGCGGCTGAGGACGAGCTTCACCGACCGCGTTCGCTTCTTCTTCAGGCTAGCCAGCTGTCCGCGCTCGCGGGTACTGGGAGATCACGTGACCCCGCTTGACCCGCGACGAGTAGTTACGACGCGCGACCTTGGCGGTCAGATGCCGCATGGCGAGTCGCTTCTTGGCACCGCCGTAGCTGAGGGATTTCACGTTCGGGACGGGCGCCTCGGTCGGCGATACCGTCGCAGACGGCCCGCCGCCGCCGGCCTGCGGCACGAACAAGCCGGGGACTCCCAACCCCAGATCCGGAGGGGCCAGGAACACCTGGTGCCCGTTCGTCCCATCGCGCCCGATCACGTAGGTGCCGCCGAGGTTCGTCTGATACATGATCTGCGAACCGTCTGGATTGAACTGTGGATCCCAGGCCGGGTTATTGGGATCTGTCTGATCTGTGATCTGCCTGCTCCGCTGGCTGCCCATGAACAGGTCGCTCCCGTCGGTGCGGTAGGCGTAGATCTGGCCACCCCAGCCCTCCGTGGCCAGCCACTGCCCGTCCGGTGACCAGGAAATGTAGTGACCGGCCACGTTCACGACCTCCCGCTTGTCGCTGCCGTCGGCGTTCATCAGCATCAGTCCACCTGCGCGAAACGTTCCGTCGAAGAGCGGGCCGCAGAACTGATTGTTCTCCGTGGACGACTTGTCGATGGAGCCGCAGTCGTACGCGATCGCCCGGCCGTCGGGCGACAACGTCGGAGTGGACATGTAGATGCCGCTGGTTCCTGTGCCCGAGGCGACGAGCTTCAGGTCCGAGCCGTCGGCGTTGATGGTGTAGATGTCCGAACCGCCCGTGGCGGGGTCATCGCGAGCGAAGGCCACCTTCGAGCCGTCGGAGCTGATCGAAGGCTCGAAGTCGTAGACGGAAGAATCGAGCTCCACCGGAGCCGCATGCGGGCGGCTCAGCCAGATCGGCCCGTCCGCGCCTCCCGGTCCGGCGCTCAGATCGCTGTAGACGATCGCCTCGTCGGAGGCTACGGCGATGCTCGTGCTCGAGTAGAAGCCGGTGCGACCATGCCCCAAGACGCATCCGGTGAAGGCGCCGGCCGCAGTCTCGACGAGGTATCCATGGCATGACAGGATCCAGCTTGGAACGACCACGGGCCCGTCAGGGGCGGGTAGGAGCTGAGTCGCCTTCACCGTGGAGGGCGGCCCGCCGCCGGTCGCCGGTGGCACCAGTTCGTATCCGCCGGAGGTCGGCAGGGAGAGCTCCTGCTCGTTGGTTCCGCCGGCGTCGATCGTGAAGAAGGTCCACTGGTTGTCGACGACCTTCTCGAAGACGATCTGAGTGCCGTCGGGAGTGAAGCGCGGGAAGTAGGTGTCGTCCGAGTCCCGAGTGATCTGGCGACTGGCATCGCCGAAGTTGAGGAGATCGCTTCCGTCGGAGCGGTAGACGAAGACCTCCCAGGGGCCTTGGCCTTGATCCGAGATCTCACTCACGGCAATCGACTGACCGTCGGGAGACCACGAGAGAGAATCGCCGAGGTTGCCGCCGACAAAGCCGACGATCATGCGCTTGTCGCTTCCATCGGGGTTCATCAGCATGACGCCGCCTGTGTCGTAGGTCCCTGCCGCGGTCGGCCCGCAACCGATGCCGGTGCCGTCGGCGTTGTTCGCGGCGGTGCAGGTGTAGGCGATCGTGCTTCCGTCCGGAGCGAACGACGGCGAGCCGAGATAGTTGTTCCCGCCGCCCGCAGCGACGAGCGTCAGGCCTGAGCCATCCGCGTTGACGACGTAGATGTCAGAAGCCTCAGTGGTCGGATCGATGCGAATAAAGGCTACCTTCGACCCGTCGGGGCTTATCGCGACGTCCCAGTCCTGCGGCGACGAGTCGACCTGAACCGGCGGCTCGTTCGGGTTGACGACCCACACACCGCCGACGCCGTTGTCGTCGCTGTAGGCGATCGAGCCGTTGGCCGCTGCTGAGTAGCTGCCTGCATTCGTACCGGGCGCGACCGCCACCGAGCCGGTGACCACTCCGTTCAGCGTCTCTGTTTGAAAACCAGGCCCGCCTTGCACGACGATCTGGGTCTGCGCGGCATCGCCGGAGGCCGCCGGCGCGATTGCGTACGACAGCGCGGCGAGCAGGGCAAGGAGCAAGAAACGGGATCCGGTTCTTCACGGGCGGACGTTAGCCCGGCCCCTTGCCGAGCACAACCCCCGATCAGCGCTCGAACAGCGCGGCCTGCCCCTGACCCACGCCCACGCAGAGCGTCGCGAGGCCGTAGCGCTCGCCGCGGCGGCGCAGCTCGTGCAGGAGCGAGACGACGAGGCGCGCGCCGCTCATGCCGAGCGGGTGACCGAGAGCGATCGCGCCGCCGTTGACGTTCACCTTCTCGGGGTCGAGGCCGAGCTCGCGGATCACGACGAGGCTCTGCGACGCGAAAGCCTCGTTCAGCTCGACGAGGTCGATCGCCTCGAGCGAGACCCCGCTCCGCTCGAGCAGCTTGCGCACCGCCGGGATCGGGCCGATGCCCATCACGCGCGGGTCGACGCCGGCGACCGCACTCCCGACGAAGGTGCCGAGCGGCTCGACGCCGAGCTCTCGCGCCTTCTCCTCCGACGCGATCACCAGCGCGGCCGCGCCGTCGTTGATCCCGGACGCGTTGCCGGCCGTGACCGTGCCGCCCTCGCGGAACGCGGGCTTGAGTGCGGCGAGCTTCTCGGCGGTCGTGTCCGGCCGCGGGTGCTCGTCGCGCGTCACGTCGCCGACCGGGACGAGCTCGTCGGCGAAGCGGCCGGCCTCGTCGGCCGCCGCCCAGCGCTGTTGGGACTGGAGCGCGAACGCGTCCTGGTCCTCTCGCGTCACGCCCCAACGTTCGGCCACGTTCTCGCCCGTCTCGCCCATCGACTCGGGCGGGAAGAGCTCGACGAGCCTCGGATTCGTGAAGCGCCAACCGAGCGTCGTGTCGTACATGGGGCGGTCGCCGCGCTCGAATGGCTTCTCGGCCTTCGGCGTCACGAACGGCGCGCGGCTCATCGACTCCTCGCCGCCGGCGACGAACAGGTCGCCGTCGCCCGCGACCACGGCATGGCAAGCGCCGACGACGGCCGCGAGCCCGGAGGCGCACAGACGATTGACCGTGACGCCGGCTGCGGATTCGGGGAGTCCCGCGAGCAGCGCGGCCATCCGCGCCACGTTGCGGTTGTCCTCACCGGCCTGGTTCGCGGCGCCGAACCAGACATCCTCGATCTGCTCCGCCGGCACGCCCGCACGCGCCACCGCCTCGCGGATCACGAGCGCCGCGAGGTCGTCGGGGCGTACGCCCGACAACGCGCCGCCGTAGCGGCCGATCGGCGTGCGAACAGCGGAAAGGACGACGGCCCGGCTCATCCCGTTGAGTCTAGGCAGCGGCAGTCGCGCGACCGAGCAGGCGGTCGATCGCAGCGAGCCCTTCGTCGCCGATGTCGACGCTGCTCGCATTCACATAGAGCGCGATGTGCGCCGCGCACACCTCGTCCGACATCTCCTTCGAGAGCGAGCGGACGTAGTCGCGGCTCGCTTCCGGATTCGCGAACGCGTACTCCACCGAGGCGCGGATCGCAGCCTCGGCTCAGCGTCGACGAGCTCCGGCTCGACGTCGCTCCGCGCGAAGATCCCGGCCAGCGGGACGGGGAGCCCGGTCTCTCCCTCCCACCACTCGCCGAGGTCGGCGACCGCCACGAGCCCGTGCTCGCCGTACGTGAAGCGGCTCTCGTGAATGATCAGGCCGGCCTCGACCTCGCCTGCGACGACCGCGTCGAGGATCCGGTCGTAGCGCAACTCGACCACGTCGCCGAGCGCCGGCGCCGCCAGGCGGAGGAGCAGGAAGGCCGTCGTCTCACGGCCCGGGACGGCAACGCGACCGGCCGCGGCCTCCTCCAGCGAGCCCGACTCACGCGCGACCACGAGCGGGCCGACTCCGTGACCGAGCGCCGCGCCGCTCCTGAGCAGCCGGTACCGGTCGCCGCCAGCGGCCGCCGCGCCGAAGCTCAGCTTCGTGAGCTGGAGCTCGGCGCCGGCTGCGCGCTGGTTCAGCTCCTCGATGTCGAGCAGCACAGGCTCGACCTCGAACGGCGCCGAAACGAGCCCGTGCACCAGCGCATGGAACGCGAACGCATCGTTCGGGCAGGGCGTGAAGCCGAAGGTCAGCTTCACTGCCGCCCGAAGAACCACTTCTCGAGCGGCTTGAGGAGCTCGTCGCGGGTGAACGGCCGGACGTGCTCGCCGTGCCCGTCCCGCTCCGAGACGGTGAAGTCGTCCTCGAGCGTCTCGTTCGCTTCCTGGAGGCAGTCGCCGAGCTCGTACCCCTCGAAGACGTAGTCCTCCGGCCGCGGCTCCTTCTGCGAGCGCCAGTCCGGATTGACGGCGCGGCCGACAGCCCAGACGCCGCCTTCCTTGCGCTCGATCCAGATGACGACCGTCTCGGGGTCGCCGTTCGAGTCGACGCCGTGGAGCACCCGCTCCGCGAACCGTCCGCGGTCGGTGACCTGCTTCACGCCCTGACTATGACACCTCGCGACCGACGCCTGCCAACCGCGCGCGCTCGACTGCTGCGGCCGCGACGGCGACGTCCCACGCGGCGAGCCCGTTGGACTTGAAGACGATGATGTCTTCTCCGGATTGGCGGCCCGCCACCTCGCCCGCGACGACCTCCTGCAGCTCGTGCACCTCGAGCCAGTCGAGGACTCCCGACTCCACCGGCTCGATCAGGTCGGCGGACTCGAGCTTCGCGTCCTCCAGCGAGTCGCAGCAGACGAAGGCGGAGCGCTCGAGGACGACGTTGTCGAGCTCGCGGCGACGGCCGTCGTTCGCGCCGACCGCGCAGACGAGCGCGCCGGCGCGCAGCCACTCACCGCGCAGCACCGGGTCGCGCGACGTGGTCGCGGTGACGACGACGTCACACGCGGCGGGATCCTGATGGCTCTCCCCCGGCTCGGCGCCGTGCTTCTCGCAGAACGCGCGCAGCTTCTCCTCGGTCCGGCAGTACGACGACGACGCGCTCGATTTGCGGAACCGCGGCGCGGATGCAGGCGAGCTGCGACTCCGCCTGCCAGCCGCAGCCGATCACGCCAAGGCTGGTCGCACCGTCGGCCGCGAGGTGTCTCGCCGCTACACCGCTGGCCGCACCGGTACGCAGCTGGCCGAGCTTGTCGGCCTCGAGCACCGCCACGAGCTCCGGAGAGTCGGCGCGGAAGAGGAGCACGGCGAAGCGCGCGCCGTCGCGAAAGCCCGCGTAGACCTTGGCACCCGCGTAACCGAGCTCGAGATCGGCGGCGGCCATGACCGCGAGCGCTCCTTCCTCGAGCCCCAGCCGGTAGCGCGGCCGGTTCTCGACGCGCCCGGCCGCCATGCGACGAAAGCACGCCTCGATCGCCTCCACGGCGTCGGCCGGCGTGAGGAGCTCGGCGACGTCCTGCTCCGTGAGATAGAGCGGCATGCCTCGATTCTGGAGAACTGCGCGGAAGAGTGCCGCCCCGATATGGCTAGGTGTCCCCGAGGATGGTTGCCAAGAGGCCCCGGCGAGCCGGGGCCCCTTGGTTTGAGGCTACGCGGAACCGAACGTGAAGGTCTGGCCGTTCACCTTGAGCGAGCGGAGGATGGCCGCGAGCGTGTCGCCCCCGGTGAAGCCGGTCGTCACCGCGATGCGGCTGACGACTTCCGAGCCGTGCGCTGCGACAACCGTCGCCCACGGCTGCTGAGCTCCGCTGCAGCCGTCATCGTCGTAGCGAACGTCGCCCGACGTGACCTCGTAGGTGTGGAACACGGATTCCGTCGGGACCGTCGCCGCGCATTGCGTCGGGTCGAAGATGACATCGTCCGTGTTACCGTTGAGGAAGATCCGCAGGTACGGCGACGCGATTGCGTTGCCGTCCGCAGACGAGTGCATGACGGTGAAGGACACTTGCGTGATCTGCGCAAGCGTCAAGCCGTTGGCCCCCGTGTAGATGACCGAGCCGCCTGCCGTGCCGCCGTTTGGATATGGGCCGAACTGGACGCCGTCGAGCGTCGTGGCGACAGTCGCGTTGCTTCCCGAGAAGGCCCCGGTGAGGCGCTGGAGCGTCGGGGCCGGGGTCCCCGGCGGCCCAGGCGGTCCGGGCGGCCCGGGGTCACCCTTCGGCCCCGGCGGGCCCGCCGCACCGTTAGCGCCTGGAGTTCCCGCTGCACCCTTCGCACCCTTCGCACCCTTCTTACCGACGATGCACGTCTTGTGCCCGTACTTGGAGTCCACAGAAACGTCGAGGTGCGACGCTGAGCCGGTATCCCGGTGATCGACATAGACGCAGAAGCGGGATGTCTGCTTCGCGGTCGCTCCTGCCAGCGCGCCCGAGGTGATGCCAAGCACCACTGCGAGAGCGGAGATGATGAACAACCCCTTCTTCATTGAACCCCCCTTGGGTTCGTGCTTCCTCAGTTCCCTTGTCATGCGGAACTTCGTCACTGTCTCGCTACCCGTCCCACTGGATGACTAACGCGAACCACCGCCCACTACGCCGAGCAGCGTCCGACAACCTTTAGGCACTACGCGGCATGGCAACGGCCGGCGGGTGAGGCAGCCCAACCCAGAGGCAGTAGCCGTGCGGGATTGACGCTCATGCGCCCGGCAAGATTCGAACTTGCGACCTCTGCCTCCGCAGGGCAGCGCTCTATCCCCTGAGCTACGGGCGCTCGGGATGGCCAGTGTAGCGCCGGGCTAGCCGCGGCCCAGCAGCCGCGAGAACAGCCCCGGCTGCCGAGGGCGGCCCGGCAGATTCGCGGCGGCGACGCACTCGAGATGCGCGTGGCGGCGCCGGCTCGTGTCTCCCTCCGGCGCGATGAGGACGTGGTCGCTCATCGCGTGCAGCTGGTAACCGCAGATCGGACAACGGTACGTCGCCGGCTTCATGCTCCGCACCGGCCGCACGGAATACCACTCAGCCGGTTCGAGCCGCGAGCGCGAGCGGCGCGTCATCCGGCACCTCCGTCCGCACGTACGCGAGCGCGACGACGGTTCCGTCCGCGCGGCGCGCCGCGCTCGTGACGCGGCCGACCTCTCGCCCCTCGTGGAGGAGAGGCGCGTCCTGCTCCGGCAGCTCGTCGAGCCCGAGGACGCGCAGCCCGCGGTTGGGATGGCCGCGGAAGTGCAGCCGCGCCACCGGCTCCTGTCCTGGATAGCAGCCCTTCGAGAAGGAGACGTGTGTTGCGTCGAGGCCTGCCTCCGCCGGCAGGATCCGGTCGTCGATCTCATGCTCCCAGCGCGGCACGCCGCTCTCGATCCGCCGCAACTCGAGCTCCTGGTCCGAGAGCGTCGGCTCGAGCCCGGCGTCGAGTGCCTCCCGCGCGCCGGGCCAGTCCGTCGCAAAGCCCTCAACGCCGCCGAAGACGAGTACGGACTCGTGGTCCTCCGGCTCGATCTCGCACTGCGCGCGCAGGCGCATCCGCGCCAGCTGCGTGCGGACGACCTCGCCCAGTCCCGCCTCGGTCAGGACGAGGAAGTCGTCGTCCGCGCGCCGCAGAACGACGAGCGGTGCGATCACGCGCGCCTTCGCGGTCAGGAGCAGCGCCGGGCACGCCTCACCCGGAGCGAGCGCCTCGACGTCGTTCGAGACCATCCGCTGCAGGTAGTCGGCCGCATCGGGCCCGGCGACGCGGACGAACTCCCGCGCTCTCGCAGCCACATCCATGGTGTTTAGTGTGCCGGGCGATGCCCCTCTTCCGCTCGAAGGCAGAAGACAAGGTGCGCGCGGCCGGCTTCGACCCCGCGCGCCTGCCGCCCGGCCAGTACCTCACCGAGAAGTGGCCGGTGCTCCATGCCGGCGACGTCGCGGACGTCGACCCCGCCACCTGGACCCTGCGGATCTTCGGCGAGGTCGAGGAGGAGGTCACGCTCGACTACGAGCAGCTGCGGGCGCTGCCGGCGATCGAGGTCACGACCGACATCCACTGTGTCACGCGCTGGAGCCGGTTCGATGCCGGCTTCCGCGGCGTCCACTGGAGCGAGCTTGCCAAGCTCTGCCGGCCGAAGCCTTCCGGGCACTTCGCCATCGCGCACGCCGAGGCCGGCTACACGGAGAACGTCCCGATCGCCGCGCTCAGAGAGGAGAACGCGCTCGTCGCGTACGAGGCGGACGGAGAGCCGCTGCCCGCCGAGCACGGCGGGCCCGTGCGACTCGTCGTCCCGTCCCGCTACTTCTGGAAGAGCGCCAAGTGGCTGAACGGCATCGAGCTCGCGGCGGCCGACCAGCCAGGCTTCTGGGAGCGCTACGGCTACCACAACGACGCCGACCCTTGGAAGGAAGAGAGGTACGGGTTCTGACGGCCGAAATCGTCAGTCACCCAACCTGAGTACCGACCCTCCCCCCAAACGGGGTAAAGCTTGGGTGACGTGCTGCCGATGCAGACGGCGAACCACCTCCCCCTACGAGAAACGGCGCCCCGCAAAGGGCGCCGTTTCTCGTCTGGGCGTAGGTTCCGGCATGGACGACGAAGGGCCGGCGGAACCGGCCCTTCGCCCAAAGCCGCCTGGGCGGCTCGTTACATCATCCCGCCCATGTCCGGCATGCCGGCGCCGGCGCCCACGGGGTTCTTCTCCGGGGCCTCGGCGACGACCGCCTCGGTGGTGAGGATGTTCTTCGCGATCGACGCGGCGTTCTGCAGCGCCGACCGGGTAACCATCGTCGGGTCGCCGATCCCGCTCTTGAGCAGGTCCTCGACCTCGCCGGTCTCGACGTTCAGGCCGAAGCCCTTCTCCGCCGAGCGCACCTGCTGGACGACGACGGAGCCCTCGAGGCCCGCGTTGTAGGAGAGCTGGCGAAGCGGCTCCTCGAGCGACTTGAAGATGATCTGGGCACCGGTCTTCTCGTCACCCTCGAGCTTCCCGAGGATGTCCGGGCCGACCGCTTCTGCCGCGTTGATGAGCGCGACGCCGCCACCGGGCACCTGGCCCTCCTCGAGGGCAGCACGGGCAGCCTGCAGCGCGTCCTCGACGCGGTGCTTCTTCTCCTTCATCTCGGTCTCGGTCGAAGCGCCGACCTTGACCACCGCGACGCCGCCGGACAGCTTCGCGAGCCGCTCCTGGAGCTTCTCGCGGTCGAAGTCGGAGTCGGTGTTCTCGATCTCCGCCTTCAGCTGCTTGATCCGGCCCTTGATGGCGTCGGTGTCGCCGGCCCCGTCGATGATCGTCGTCGTGTCCTTGTCGACGACGACGCGGCGGGCGTGGCCGAGCTGCGTGAGCTTCGTGTTCTCGAGCTTGAGGCCCATCTCCTCGGTGATCACCTCGCCGCCGGCGAGGATCGCGATGTCCTCGAGCATTCGCTTGCGGCGATCGCCGAAGCCCGGCGCCTTGACGGCCACGGCCTGGAAGGTGCCGCGGAGCTTGTTGACGACGATCGTGGCGAGCGACTCGCCCTCGACGTCCTCCGCGACGATCAGCAGCGGCTTGCCGGACTGGATGACCTGCTCGAGCACCGGCAGGAGGTCCTTGACCGCGCCGATCTTCGAGTTGGCGATGAGGATGTACGGATCCTCGAGCACCGCCTCCATACGCTCGGGGTCGGTGATCATGTACGGCGAGAGGTAGCCCTTGTCGAACTGCATGCCCTCGGTGAACTCGAGCTCGAGCCCGAGAGTCTGGCCCTCCTCGACGTTGACGACGCCGTCCTTGCCGACCTTCTCGATCGCGTCGGCGATGACGTCGCCGATCTCCCGCTCACGGGAGGAGACGGTCGCGATGCGCGCGATGTCCTCGCGGCCCGAGACGTCCTTCGACTGCGTCTTCAGGTCCTCGACGATCGCGTCGACCGCGGTCTCGATGCCGCGCTTGAGCGCCATCGGGTTCGCACCGGCGGCGACGTTCCTCATGCCCTCGCGAACGATCGCCTGGGCGAGAACCGTCGCCGTCGTCGTGCCGTCGCCCGCGACGTCGTTCGTCGCGGTCGCGACCTCGCGCACGAGCTGTGCGCCCTGGTTCTCGAAGACGTCCTCGACCTCGATCTCGCGGGCGATCGTGACGCCGTCGTTCGTGATGGTGGGAGCGCCGAACTTCTTGTCGAGCACGACGTAGCGCCCCTTCGGGCCAAGGGTGACCTTGACCGCGTCGGCGAGGATGTTCACGCCGCGCTCGAGCGAGCGCCGCGCATCCTCATTGAACTTCAGCTCCTTGTGAGCCATGTCTTCTTCTAACCTCCGTTTGTCTCTAGGCGGTGGCGCCGGCCGGCTCGCGATCGCCGGTGACCTTGGCGAGCACGTCCGACTCACGCAGGATCAGGTAGTCGTCGGTGCCGACCCTGATCTCGGTCCCGCCGTACTTGGAGAAGACGATCTCGTCGCCCTCCGCCAGGTCCATCGGGATGAACTTTCCGTTGTCGTCCCGGGAGCCCGGGCCGACGGCGAGGACGCGGCCGCGCTGCGGCTTTTCCTTCGCGGTGTCCGGAAGCACGATGCCGCTCACAGTCGATTCTTCCTCTTCGAGGACCTCGACGATGAGGCGGTCACCAAGCGGCTTCAGGTTCATACAGAGCCTCCTGACTGGCTTCAGTGACTATTCCTGGCACTCTCCCCTCGAGAGTGCCGGGGACATTGTACGTTCGGCACTCAGGCCGTGCAAGTGCCAACCGTCGGCCAGTTGGTAGAACCGGATGCGTGGAGCGGGAGTTCTCGGCCGGGGGCGTGCTCGTGCGGACGATCCGCGGCCGGACGATGCTCGCGGCGATCCGCCCGCGCGGCAAGGAGCGCGTCTGGGCACTGCCGAAGGGCCACATCGACGACGGCGAGTCGCCGGCGGAGACGGCGATGCGGGAGGTGCGCGAGGAGACCGGAGTCGAGGGGCGACTCGTCGAGAAGCTCGGCGACATTCGCTACGTCTACACGGCCAACTGGGACGAGCGGAAGGGCGAGCGGATCTTCAAGGTCGTGAGCTTCTTCCTCCTCCGTGCCGGCCGCGGGCGAATCGGCGAGATCGACGAGGGGATGCGGATCGAGGTCGCCGAGGCGCGCTGGCTGCCGCTCGACGAGGCGCCGCGGCTGCTCTCCTACGACGGCGAGCGCAAGATGGCAGCGAAGGCGCTGGAGAGGCTGGGGGCGTGACTGTCGTCGGCCTCCTGCACCCGGGCGAGATGGGAGCCGCGGTCGGCGGAGTGCTGAGCGGCCGCGGCGAGACGGTGCTCTGGGCCTCGGCCGGCCGGAGCGCGGCGACGGCCGAGCGGGCACGGGCGGCCGGGCTCGAGGACGCCGGCGACGTCGCAGAGGTCTGCCGCCGCTGCGAGATCCTGCTCTCGATCTGCCCGCCCCATGCCGCGCTCGACGTCGCGCGGGAGGCGAGCGGTTTCACTGGCATCTACGTCGATGCGAACGCGATCGCGCCCGACACCGCTCGAGCGGTCGCGGCGCTCCAGCCGCGCCTGATCGACGGCGGCATCGTCGGACCGCCCCCGACCGAGCCGGGCACGACCCGCCTCTATCTCTCGGGCGGGGAAGCGGCGGAGATCGCAGCGCTCTTCTCCGGGACGAGCCTCGATGCCAGAGCGATCTCCGACCAGGTCGGCGCCGCCTCGGCGCTGAAAGCCGCCTACGCCGGCTGGACGAAGGGCAGCGCGGCCCTGCTGCTCACGGTGCGGGAGCTCGCCCGGGCCGAGGGAGTCGAGGACGCGCTCCTCGAGGAGTGGCGGCTCTCGATCCCCGAGCTCGAGGAGCGGCTCGCCGGTGCCGAGCGCTCCGCACGCCGCAAGGGCTGGCGCTGGATCGGCGAGATGGAGGAGATTGCCCACAGCATGGCCGCGCAGGATCTCCCCGCCGGGTTCCACCAGGCCGCCGCCGAGGTCTTTCGCCGCGCCGCCAAGGAGTCGTAGCCGTGGAGCCGTTCCTCTCCATTTCGGACTACGAGCGGCTTGCCGAGGAGCGGCTCGACCCGGGGCCGTGGGCCTATCTCGCGGGCGGCTCGGGCGACGAGTGGACGCTGCGCGAAAACCGCGCGGCCTTCGGGCGCTGGACGTTCCGGCCTCGCGTCCTCTGCGACGTGTCCGAGGTCTCGACGGCGACGACGGTGCTCGGCACGCAGATCGGGTTGCCGGTGGTCGTCGCGCCGGTCGCCTACCAGCAGCTCTACCATCCCGACGCCGAGTGCGCGATGGCGCGCGGAGCGGCCGCGGCCGGCACGGGTATGGCCGTCTCGACGTTCTGCACGCGCTCGCACGAAGAGATCGCAACCGCCGCACCGGGGTTGATGCAGTGGTGCCAGCTGTACGTCTTCCGTGACCGCGGTGTCACGCGCGAGCACCTCGCGGAGGCGGCGGCTGCCGGCTGTAGCGCCGTCCTGCTCACGGTCGACACGCCGCGGCTCGCGCAGCGCGAGCGCGACCTGCGTGTCGACTTCGAGATCCCCTCGGACCTGCCGCTCCCGTACGCCCGCGCCACGATCGGCGACGCGCCGCAGAATCCCGCCGACCAGTTCGCACTGCTCGACGACTCGGTCTCGTGGCGGGACCTCGAGTGGATCGCGAGCGAGGCGCAGGTCCCCGTCGTCCTCAAGGGAGTCGTCGCCGCCGAGGACGCAGAGATGGCGGTCGACCACGGCGCGGCAGCGGTCGTCGTCTCGAATCACGGCGGGCGCCAGCTCGACGGCGCTCCCGCGACGCTCGACGCACTGCCGGAGGTTGTGGACGCGATCGCCGGCCGGGTCGAGGTGTACCTCGACGGCGGTATCCGGCGCGGTACCGACGTCGCCAAGGTTCTCGCGCTCGGGGCGCGCGCCGTGCTCGCAGGCCGCGGGCCGATGTTCGGCCTCGCCGTAGCGGGAGAGGACGGCGTCCGCCACGTCCTCGAGCTCCTGCGAGACGAGCTGACGCTGGCGCTGTGCCTGCTCGGCTGCACCTCGCCGGACGAGCTCACCCGCGCGCACATCCAACGAGCAGCCGTCTAGCTGGCAGACTCTCCGCCACGGTGTACGCCCTCAACTTCTACTCGCCGCTCGTCGCCGACCAGCTCCGGTCGGGCCGGAAGTCGGCCACGATCCGGCTCGGCGACAAGTCCCGCAAGTACAAGAAGGGCATGGTCGTGCGCGTCCTCTGCGGCGTGCGCTTCAGCCCGCGGGAGCACGTCTTCGATGCGGTGATCGACAAGGTCGAGGTGAAGACGCTCGGCGAGCTGTCACCGCGGGAGATCGAGCACGACAACCCGGAGATCCGGCGTACCGACGAGATGGCCAGCTTCCTCGGCCAGCTCTACAACCGCGACGTCGAGCCCGATGCCCTCGTCACGGTCATCCGCTTCTCGCAGATCATGACCGGCCCGGTCGTGCCCGGCTTCCGCGAGGGCGAGTTGTTCTAGCTCTGGTCGAAGCCGACTCGCGCAGTCATCTGGTCCTGAAGCCGATCGGCGCCCGGCAGGGTCGCCGTGGCCAGCGCCGCGCCGACGACGACCACGGCTCCGACCAGTCCGAGCCGAAACGCCAGCCCCGGATACCGCGTGCGGAGCGCCTGTGACATGCGCTCGAGTCGAGCGAGCACGTGAACCGAAGTCGAAGCGATCCAGACCACGAAGCTGGCCTTGTGCAACCCGACCGCGGTGCCCTGCGTCTCGTGCACCGCGAGGAGATAGACGCCGGTGCCGAAGAGCACGACCGTCGAGGCGACGACGACCGGGGCGACGAGGACCCGGAGCGGAAGCGCCGGCGGGCCGCGACGCACGTACTCCTCCCGACCGAGGTAGTAGCGCGCCATGCGCCAGCCGGTGCTGGCCATCTTCAGCGCGACGATCGGCAGGAGGAACATGCCGACGAACGCATGGACCGTGAGCAGAGCGCGCAGGTTGAGCAGCGTTGCGCCCTCCACTGCGAGGAAGACGATGAGGAGGACTCCGGCGAGCGCAGTGAGTTGCTCGTTCCCGCCCGGATTCGCCTTCATCTCAGCGGTTCCAGGGCAGCGATTCCCACGCGTCCGGACGGCCGTGCTCCCACTTCGGAAACGGCTCGTACGCCTCGGCCGGCGTGTCCGTTTCCGCGTCTACCCCGGCGTCGTGTCTCAACGCGGTGTCGTCGCGCGCGTACAGAATCGTGCCGTCCTCGCCGCGGCGGCCCACGGTCACCATCACGCACGGCCCGTCGCCCGCGCCCACGAAGGAGTGCGTGGTACCGGGAGCGCAGTGGAAGTAGTCCCAGGGCCCGAGCCGCCGTTCCTCGCCTTCGACGATGAGGAGGCACTCGCCTTCGACGACGAGGAATCCCTCCTGCTCGGACTCGCGGTGGTAGAGCGTCATCGGCTTGCCGGGCTCGAGCACGTGGACGCGGGCGCCGACCTGGGAGCCGTGCGGAACGAGCATCGTGCGCGCGCCGAACTTCTCGTTCACCCACCACTCGGTGTCGCGGACGTTCTGCACGGACCAGTCAGCCACGGCGGATCCTCGAGCCGAAGAGCTCGTTCGGACGCACCGGCTCGCCGCACTCCTCGCAGTCGACGACCGCGAGCGACGAGAACGCCGCGCCGCACGATGGGCAACGGCGCAGCAGTTCGCCGCCGCACTGCGGGCAGGTCTCGGGCAGCTCCGCCTCGAAGTCCTCGAACCACCGGCGCGCAGCGCCGCAACCGAGACAGAATGCGACCCAGTCGCCGAGGACCTTCCGACGCTCCTGCCGCAGCCAGTCCGCCGCTTTCGCCATGTCCTGACCTTAGCCGTGGTCGGCGTCCTGGCGATCGCTGCCTATGTGGTCGTCCGCGACCTTGTCCGCGGCTACTGGACGACGCGCGGTGCGCAGGTCGAGCACTACACGCTGCACAGCCGCTTCGTGCACCGGGAGCTGCACGAGATCCGCGTCGTCCCGGCGCAGCACGGCAACTGGACGCTCGTTCTGCTTCACGGTCGAGGCGGCGGGCCGTCGGGAATGCTCAGCCAGTCGCTCTTCGACGCGCTCCACGACCTCGGGCCGAGCGCACCCGTCGTCCTCCTGCCCGACGGCGGCGACCACAGCTACTGGCACAACCGCGCCGACGGCAGGTGGGGCTCGATGGTGCTGCGGGAGATCGTGCCGCGACACGGCCGCGTTGCGATCGGCGGGATCTCGATGGGCGGGTACGGCGCGCTCCTCCTCGGCGCCCAGCGTCACTTCTGTGCGATCGGCGGCCACTCGCCTGCGCTCTGGTTCAGCGGCGCGGACAGTGCGGCGGGCGCGTTCGACGACGCCGAGGACTACGCCCGGCACGACATCGTCAACCACCCGCCGCACTACTCAGCGCCCGGTCTGGATCGACGTCGGCACCGAGGATCCATTCCACAGCGCTGCCGTCCACTACGCGCACGAGATCAGCGCGCAACTCCACGTCTGGCCGGGAGGGCACGACAGCGGCTACTGGCACTCCCACCTGCGGCAGTACCTTGCGTTCTATGCCCGGCACTGCGCCTGATCCCAAGATCGAGCTGCACGTCCACCTCGAAGGCACGGTGCGGCCGGACACTCTGCGCGCGATCGCGAAGCGCAACGACTACGCGCTGCCCGACGACCTCGAGTCGCTCTACCGCTTCCGCGACTTCCCCCACTTCATCGAGGTCTGGATCCTCACGACGAACGCGCTCCGCACGGCCGAGGACTTCCGCCAGGTCGTGACCGATTACGCCGGCGAAGCCGCGTCGCACGGCGCGGTCTATCTCGAGGCGATCTTCAGCCCCGCCGAGCGCGTCGTCCGAGGCGTCGAGTGGGACGAGATCTTCAGCGGCTACTGCGACGGGGCCGAGCAGGCGCGCGAACTGCACGGGGTCGAGGTGCGGCTCACGCCCGACATCTACCGCGGAGCGAACGCGGAGCAGGCCGAGCAGGTGGTGCGCTACTCGGCGAAGTACCGCGAGCGGGGAATCGTCGGCGTCGGGCTCGGTGGTCTGGAGGCGGAATTCCCGCCGGAGCCTTACGAGCCGGCGTTCGCTCTCGCGAAGTCCCTGGGCCTCGCTTCGGTGCCGCATGCGGGCGAGGTCGCAGGGCCGCCCTCGGTTCGCGGAGCGCTCGAGGCGCTCGGCGCCGACCGGCTCAGGCACGGGATCCGTGCGGTCGAGGACTCCGGTCTCGTCGCCGAGCTCGCAGATCGCGGCATCGTCCTCGACGTCTGCCCGCTGTCGAACCTCCGCACCGGGGCCGTCCCGTCGCTCGAGGAGCACCCGCTGCCGCAGCTCGTCGCCGCCGGCGTCCGCTGCTCCATCTCCACCGACGACCCGGCGATGTTCGACACCGACCTGACGCGCGACTACGAGGCCGCCGCCTCGCTCGGCGTCTCGCCGCGCGCCGCATACGAGGCCGGGCTCGCCGGCGCGCTCTGCGACGACGGAGACCCGCGCCCGCCTGCGACAGATCGCCGAGTCCCACACTGGGGCGATCGCTAGGGTTCCGCGCGATGGCGATCGCAAGAGAGGCGGGCCCGGCCGGGTCCCTCCACGAGGTGCGCGAGGCGGGCCTCGACCGCGAGGACCTGCTCGGCATCTACCGCAACATGCTCGTCACGCGCGGCATCGAGGAGCGCGGGCACATCCTCTACCGCCAGGGCAAGATTCCCGGCTCGTTCTATACCGGGCGCGGCAACGAGGCCGCCTGCGGTCGGCGTCGCGACGGCAATGGGCCCGGACGACGTGGGGACGCCGCTGCACCGCGACATGGGCGTGCACATCGTGCGCGGCGTCGAGCCGTGGCGGATCTTCGCGCAGTACATGGGCCGCCAGGACGGGCCGACGCACGGCCGCGACGGCAACGTCCACATGGCCGACTCGCAGCTCGGGATGATCGCGATGGTCAGCCACCTGCCGGCGATGCTCCCGGTCGCCACCGGCTGCGCGCTCACCTTCCGGATCCGTGACGAGTCGCGCGTCGCCGTCGGCTGGTTCGGCGAGGGAGCCTCGGCACGCGGCGACACGCACGAATCGATGACCTTCGCCGGCACGCGCAAGCTGCCGATCGTCTTCCTCTGCGACAACAACCAGTGGGCGTACTCGACGCCGACCCATCTCGAGTACGCGACCGAGCACGTCGCCGATCGCGCCGAGGCGTACGGCTTCGAGGGAGTGGTGGTCGACGGAACCGACGTCCTCGCCGTCTACCGCGAGGCGAAGCGCGCGATCGACAAGGCGCGCGCCGGCGGCGGCCCGACGCTGCTCGAGTGCCTGACGCTCCGGATGGAGGGCCACGCCGTCCACGACGACGCGTTCTACGTCCCGAAGCCGCTGTTCGAGCAGTGGGCGGCGTCGGACCCGATCGAGCGCTTCCGCACCTGGCTGCGCGACAACGCCGAGTTGACGGACGAGGAAGAGGACGAGATCGCGGCGGGCGTCAAGCGGCTTCTCACCACCGCGCTCGAGCGCGCCGAGGAGTCGCCGCAACCCGACCCGTCGACCCTCACCGACGGCGTGTTCGCCTCCCCCGAGGACCTCGACACTCCGCACCACAAGTAATGGCCGAACTCACGTATTTGCAGGCAATTTCCGACGGGCTCCGCACCGAGATGAGGCGCGACAAGCGCGTCTTCCTGATCGGCGAGGACGTCGGCGTGTACGGCGGCGCGTTCAAGGTCTCGCTCGGCTTCCAGGAGGAGTTCGGCCCCTGGCGCGTCATCGACGCGCCGCTCGCCGAGGCCGCCATCGTCGGCGGCTGCACCGGCGCCGCGATCATGGGCATGCGCCCGGTCGCGGAAATGCAGTTCGCGGACTTCATCTCGTGTGCGTGGGACCAGCTCGTCACGGTCGCGGCGAAGCAGCGCTGGCGGGCCGGCACCCCGGTGCCGCTGGTGGTGCGCCTGCCTTCCGGCGGCGGCTTCTCGGGCGGGCCGTTCCACTCGCAGAACCCCGAGTCGTCGTTCGCGCACATCCCCGGTCTCAAGTGCGTCTGCCCCGCGACGCCGGAGGACGCGAAGGGCCTCCTGATCAGCGCGATCGAGGATCCGAACCCTGTCCTCTACTTCGAGCACAAGCACCTCTACCGACGCATCAAGGGCGAGGTGCCGGAGGAGCGCTACACGACGCCGCTCGGCAAGGCCCGCGTTCACCGGGAGGGCGGCGACGTCTCGGTGATCACGTGGGGCGCGATGGTCTACACCGCCGAGGAGGCTGCGCAGCAACTCGAGTCGGACGGCGTCTCGACCGAGATCATCGATTTGCGCACCGTCATGCCGTGGGACAAGGCCGCGGTGCTCGAGTCGGTGCGCAAGACGTCGAAGGTGCTCGTCCTGCACGAGGACACGCGCACCGGCGGCTTCGGCGGCGAGATCGCCGCCACGATCGCCGAGGAGGCGTTCGAGGATCTCGACGCTCCGGTGAAGCGGCTCGCCGCTCCCGACACGCCTGTCCCGTTCTCGCCACCGCTCGAGAAGGCGTACATCCCGCAGGTCGACGACGTCGCCGGCGCCCTGCGCGAGCTCGCGGAGTACTAGGAAGGAGCTGAGCCGCATGGCCACGGAGACCGCAGTCGACGTCGTAATGCCGCAGATGGGCGTGTCCGTCTCGGAAGGGACGATCACCCGTTGGCTCAAGCAGGAGGGCGAGCAGGTCGAGGCCGACGAGCCGCTGCTCGAGATCTCCACCGACAAGGTCGACACCGAGGTGCCGAGCCCGGCCTCCGGGACGGTGACGCAGATCCTCGTCCAGGAAGGCGAGACGGTCGACGTCGGGACGAAGCTCGGCCAGATCGGCGGCTCAGCTGCCGAGACACCCACGGCGGCGGAGCCGGAGCCCGCGCCGCCGCCGGCGGCCGAAGAGCCTCCCGCGCCCGAGGCCCCTGCTCCGGCCGCGACGGAGCCGGAGCCCGCCCCGACTCCAGCCGCACCAGCACCGACGGGTAACGGCAAGGCTTTCGTGTCCCCGGTCGTCGCACGTATCGCCGGCGAGCACGGAATCGACCCGTCCCTGGTGCCCGGCACCGGCTCGGGCGGCCGCGTGACGAAGAAGGACATCCTCGCCTTCGTCGAGTCCGGCGGCGCCCAGCAACAAGCTCCCCCGCCTGCGCCAGAGGCTCCCGCACCGCAGGCTCCGGCGCCGCAAGCTCCGCCGCCGCCGGCCGAGGCTCCGGCAGCTCCGGCGAAGCCTCCCGCCCCGGCGCCGGTCGCCGCAGGCGAGACGCTGCCCGGCGAGACGGTCGAGCCCATCACCGCTATGCGGCGCGGCATCGCCGAGCACATGCGCCGCTCGCTCGACACCGCCGCACACGTCACGAGCGCGATCGAGATCGACTTCTCGCGCATCGTCGCCGTGCGCGACGAGCTCAAGAAGGAGTACCAGGCCGCCTACGGCGTCAACCCGACCTACCTCGCGTTCGTCGCCAAGGCGTCGGTCGAGACGCTGCGCGACTACCCCTACGTGAATGCCGAGATGCGCGGCGACTCGATCGTCACGCGCAACTTCGTCAACCTCGGCATCGCCGTCGAGCTCGCCGAAGGCAAGGGCCTGATCGTCCCCGTCATCCGCAACGCCGAAGGCCTGAACCTGCTCGGGCTGGCGCGGGCCATCGCGGAGATCGCCGCGAAGGCACGCAACAAGCAGCTCGTGCCGGACGACGTCCAGGGCGGCACGTTCACGATCACGAACCCCGGCGGCTACGGCACCTTCCACGGCACGCCCGTGATCAGCCAGCCACAGTCGGCGATCCTCGGCACCTACGCACTCGTGAAGCGGCCGTGGGTCGTCCAGGACGAGCTCGGCAAGGACGTGATCGCGATCCGGCCGCTGATGAACATCACGCTCACGTACGACCACCGGCTCGTAGACGGCGCACTCGCCGGCCGCTTCCTCCGCGACCTGCGCGAGCGGCTCGAGGGCTGGGAGGGCGAGGAGAGCTAGGCCGCCGCGGCCAGCACTCCGACAAGCGGACGCGGAATCCGCTGCGCCTCGAGCGCCTCGATGAGCAGCGGCGGGTAGCGCTTGTTCCGCCGGTGGGCGGCGCGAAGCCAGCGGTGGAGCTGGGCGTCGACCGGACGCCCTCGCCACGCGACCTGATTCTGGAAGTTGCGGAAGGTCTCGAGCTCGCCCTGCGCGACGATGACCTTCTCGACTCCGCCCGGCCCGAGCGCGCGGATCAGCTCGTCTTCGATGTCCTCGACACAGACGTAGGTCGCGTCTCCGAGTACACGGCGGAACCAGCGTTCCTCGGCGGCGTCGCACAGGCCGACGACGCGCTCGCCCTCGTAGCGCGCCGAGGCCCGGCCGATTGCCTGCGCGCCGCCGATCGGGACGATCTCGACGCCTTCGGCCGGGAGATCGCGGCCGAGCTTCGCCGCCACCGCTTCGAGCGCAATCCGGTCGGTAATGCCTTCCACGAGGATCACGGCCACGGGTCGACGGTAGCCTGACGGCATGGCGACGGGCGGCTATCTGCTCCAGCTCGGCGAGGTGCCGTACCTCGAGGCGTGGGAGCTGCAGCGCTCCGTTGCCGGTGCGGTCTCGCAGGGCGCGATCCCCGACACGATCGTCCTGCTCGAGCACCCGCCCGTGGTGACGCTCGGCCGCCGCACCGACGAGACAGCCGAGCTACACGTGCCCGAGGGAGCGGAGGTCGAAGTGGTCGAGACCGATCGCGGCGGGAAGTCGACCTTTCACGGCCCGGGACAGCTCGTCTGCTACCCGATCCTCGACCTGAAGCGGCACGGGCGCGACGTGAAGCAGTACGTCCGGAACCTCGAGGAGGCACTGATCGGCACGCTCGCGCCGCTCGGCGTCGCCGGCACCCGGCTCGAAGGACTGACGGGCGTCTGGCTCGAGCGGCCGCCGCGCAAGATTGCCTCGATCGGCGTGCACGTCTCGCGCTGGGTGACGACGCACGGCTACGCGCTCAACGTCGACCTCGACCCCACGCCGTTCACCGACTGGATCACCGCCTGCGGGCTCGACGACGCGATGTTCACGACGATCGCGCGCGAGCTCGACCGTCCGGTGACCGTCGACGAGGTCAGGCCACACGCAGTCGCCGCACTTGCAGACGTCTTCGGGCTCGAGCTCGAGGAGCTGCCGGTGGAAGACGGCGCCGGCCTCTGGGCCCAGCCCGATCCACGCCTCGCTCAGCAAGTAACAAGTTGTTACAAGCTCGAGTTGGGTAGCCAGCTCTCCTGGAACTCGGTCGGCTGGCCGGAGGGGAAGCGGGCGTAGGCGACCTCGGGGTCTGTCGTCTCCTCCTCGGCGCTCGCGTCGTGCTTCATCGCAACCTCGGAGTACGGGTAGCCGCCCCAGTCGCCGTTGGCGTGCTCTCTCGCTCCGAGGGCGAGGATTGCGGCCGGGCCGGAGCCCGCGCCGACGATCGCGTGCGGGACGTTGGGCGCGCAGTGGAAGTAGTCCCACGCACGCATCAGCTGCTCCTCGCCCTCGACTATGAGTAGCGCTTCGCCGGACAGCACGAGGAAGCCCTCTTGGTCGGCTTCCCAGTGGTACATCGCCATCGGCTGGTCGGGCGAGAGGACGAAGAGGTTCAACCCGACCTGCGGGTCGTCGTCGTCGACGAGCTCGGTGACGAGGCCGCGCGGGCCGACATCCCACCACTTCCCGTCACGCACGTTGCGGACGTACCAGCTCATCCGTCTGGAACTCTAGGCGCGGAGACCGTCGAGGACGACACCGAGATGGCGCCGCCACTGCCCGGCCGGCGCGTTCGTCAGCGCGCCGCGGACGAGGAGTCGAACGTCCTCGGCTTTCACGTCGCGCCGCACCGCGCCCGCGCGCTGCGCGCGGGAGACGAGTCGATCGGCGAGCTTCTCGAGCTCCGCGGCGCCGGGCTTGTCCCCGCAATGCACGACGCACCGATGCAGGCCCGGAGTGCTCATGTTGAGCTCTGCGATCCGCCACACGAAATCGAAGAACGCCTCCCCGGGATCGTCGGACTCCAGAGCCTCGTCCGCGATCGCGCACATCTGCGCGACGTGGCGCTCGATCACCGCGTACATGAGGTCGTCCTTGGTCGGGAAGCGGCGGAACACCGTGCCGTGGCCGACTCCCGCCAGCCGGGCGATCTCGTCGATGCTCGCGTCGGGGCCCGACGCGCCGAAGGCGTGCTCCGCCGCGTCGAGCACCAGCTCGAGATTGCGCCGCGCGTCGGCGCGCAGCTCGGTCATCAGCTGGCGAACACCGGCTCGTCGTCGGTCCTGGCCTCGGCCTCGATCCGTGCCACGTCCCGGCTACGCAGAAGCGCGAGGAAGACGACAAGGCTCGCGGCGACCAGGACTGCGGCGCCGCCGAAGGCGTACTGCCAGCCGTGCACCACATCCGGCAACGAATTCGGGTCGCTCGTGTGGCCGACGGCAACGGTGGTCAGGATCGCCAGCCCAAGTGCGCCGCCGACCTGCTGCGACGTGTTGAAGAGTCCCGACGCGAGCCCCTGGTCCTCGTTCTTCAGGCCCGTCGTCGCCACGAGGGTCAACGGCATGAAGATGGCCCCCATCCCGAGAGAGGCCAGGATCATTCCGGGCAGGACGTCGGTTGCGTACGACCCGTTGACGGGCATCCGGGCAAAGAGGAGCAGCCCGACGATCGTGAGCACCATGCCGGTGGCCGTGACCGGCCGGACCCCGATCCGCGGCGCGAAGGCGGAGGCGAGCCCTGCGGAGATCATGATCCCTGCCGTAAAGGGCAGGAACGCGACGCCGGCCTTCAGCGGGCCGAAGCCGAGCGCGCGCTGGATGTACTGCGTGTTGAAGAAAAACATCGCGAACATCCCCGAGAAGGCGAGGAACATCGACAGGTTCGCCGTCGTGAGCGAGCGGACCCGGAAGATCGAGAGTCGGACGAGCGGCTCGGCCGAGCGCTGCTCGATCAGGACGAACCCGACGAGAAGCGCAGCCGCGACGACGAACGAGACGATCGACACCGTCGAGCCCCAGCCGTGCTGCGCCGAGTTGACGAGCCCGTACACGAGCAGCATCAGGCCCCCGGTCACGGTGACGGCACCTGCGAGGTCGTAGCCCTTGTGCGCGTGCTCGTCCTTCGACTCGGGCACGAGCCGCAGCGCGGCAAAGAAGGCGAAGATGCCGACCGGAACGTTGACGAAGAAGATCCAGCGCCAGGAAAACGCCTGAGTCAGCGCGCCGCCGAGCACGAGGCCGACTGCCGAGCCGCCGATGGCGATCGCCGCCCAGACCGCGAGCGCCCTGGCCCGCTCCTTCCCCTCGTCGAAGGTCGTCGAAATGATCGAGAGCGCGGCCGGCGAGATGAGCGCCGCGCCGAGGCCCTGGAGCGCGCGGAAGCCGATCAGCATCCCCGAGCTCGAGGAGATCCCGTTCAGGAACGAGGCCACGGTGAAGATGACGAGACCGATCAGGAAGAGCCGCTTCCGTCCCAGAAGGTCGCCCGCGCGCCCGCCGAGCAAGAGGAAGCCGGCGAAGACGAGCGTGTACGCGTTGATCACCCACTGCAGGCTCGCCTCGCTGAAGCCGAGCGCACTCTGGATGTGCGGCAAGGCGACGTTGACGATCGTCGCGTCGAGGACGACCATGAACTGCGCGAGGCAGATGATGACGAGTACGACCCAGGGATTCGTGGAATGGCGGCTCATTCGGCTCCTTTACTAAGCGGACTCCTCAGTCCGTTTCAGGCTAGCAGCGCTGCGGACCCCTACGCCACCTAGACTGGAACGAGCCTATGAACTCATCGCTTCCCGTCGCCGAGAGGCCTCGCCGGCCCGAGTGGATGAAGGTGCGCGCGCCGTCGAAGGACGGTGCGTACTTCGACGTGCAGAAGCTCGTGCACGGGCTCTCGCTGCACACGATCTGCGAGGAGGCGCGCTGCCCGAACATCTCCGAGTGCTGGGGCCGTGGCACCGCAACGTTCCAGATCCTCGGCGACACCTGCACCCGCGCGTGCCGCTACTGCTACGTCCACTCCGGCAAGCCCGAGTCGCCGCCAGACCCGCTCGAGCCGCTGCGGCTCGCCCAGGCGGCGGCGCAGATGCAGCTCAAGCACGTCGTCGTCACCTCGGTCGACCGCGACGACGTCCCCGACCGCGGGGCCGGCCACTACGCGGCGACGATCCGGGCGCTGAAGGCGAAGCTGCCCGAGGCCTCGGTCGAAGTGCTGACGCCGGACTTCCTGGGCGTGGAGGAGGAGGCGCTGCAGACGGTGCTCGCCGCTCGGCCCGAGGTCTTCAACCACAACATCGAGACCGTGCGCCGCCTGCACGCGCGGATGCGCGGCGGGAAGGCGAGCTACGACGGCGCGCTCTGGCTGCTCCGCCGTGCGAAGCAGATCGCCGAGTACGCCGTCCTGACGAAGTCGGGGATCATCGTCGGCCTCGGCGAGACGAACGACGAGGTGGTCGACACGATGCGCGACCTCCGGGCGAACGGCGTCGACGTCGTCACGATCGGCCAGTACCTCCAGCCGAGCTCGAAGCACGCGCAGATCGACCGTTGGGTTCATCCCGACGAATTCCGCTGGTTCCGCGAGCAGGGCGAGGCGCTCGGTTTCGGCTCGGTCTTCTCCGGGCCGCTCGTGCGCTCGAGTTACCGCGCCGACGAGCAGAAGCACGCAGCTGCCACGGGCCGCGGCGCAGTCGCCTACTGAGCGTCAGCGCCGAACGCGCGCGTGCGACGGCTCTGGCTCAACCGCTAAGGGTGTCGATCGCGATGTCGACCCGGGTCACGCGTCCACGCCGGACGCGCACCGTGGCCGGCGTGGAGTGCTCATGGCCGCGGACCGTGATTCCATAGCGCACCCCTCCACGGAGCCTGATCCGGTAGGTGCCATCAGCGGCGGAGGTGGTATGCGCCACGGAGTGACCGTGGCGGACGAAGACGATCGTGACGCCTGCCACAGGCTCACCGCACGGACTTGTGTTTCCCGGCGAGCAACCCGGGCCGCGGGTGACCATGCCATGCAGCACGCCGGTACGCGCAACTGCTGCACCCGCATAAACCGGCACAGCCAAAACGAAAACGAGCGCGATGAGAGCGACGCCCCTCACAGCAGCGTGAGAGTACCGCTCCAGCATGCAGGGTGCTGCGTCATTTACCGACCCTTTACGCCGCCCGGAAAAGGATCAGGCAGAGCCGGACTCCTGGAGAGGTCCGGCTCTGCCTGCGCTTGCTGCGGTTAGCCCTTGAGCCCCCACACGCGGGTGCCCCAGTTGTCGGCCGGATCCGGCCCCTGGTCGAAGGTGTACTCGTCCGCCATCCACACGTTCCCGGTGATCGGGTCGAGCGCGACGGCAGAGTAGTCGCCCCAGCGATGTCTCCCGAAGAGAATCGGGGAGTAACTCAGGTGCGGACCGTAGCCCACACCCGTCGTCTGCACCGGGCCGAACGAGTTGCCCTGGTTCTTCGAGACGACGTAGCCCGTACTCGGGTTGAGCGTTGGGCTCGTCATGCTGAAGCCCATGTTGAGCGTGCCGGAGCCGGAGCGAATGATGCTCGGCATGAGCAGATTGGTCCCGGCGAGACCGACATAGCCTTGAAGGACGATCTTGCCGGAGCTCGGGTTGACCTGGAACCAAGCGGCCCCGTCCACGGGAGTCGGGTCGTTGCCGACCGTCATCGCCGAATCGAGCGACGTGTACAGCCGCGGAGCGCCGTGATCAGTGGCGAATTGCACCTGTTCGACCCGGCTGTCGACCGGGTCGAGGAAGCTTTCCGAGGTGATCTCGCACACACCGTTGTGGAATGAGCACGACCCGTCGCCGGTACTTGTGGCGTCGACCGGGTAGGCGTACGGCTCACTGGGGACGTTCTGCACGCTCAACGAGACGGTGCCCGAACCGGCCGTGATGTTCTGGCCGCCTGTCACCTGCCACAAGTCCAGGTTGCTCGCATTGGTGCTGTTGCCACTCGCGTCGTAGGCGATCGCGTTGAGCAGGTACTCGGTGTTCGTGCCGTCACCGATCGCCGGCCGCAGGCCGTCGACCGGGATGCCTGCCTGGTCCACCAGCCCGGACCAAGAGACGGCGTTCACCGTCGACGAGAAGCTGGCGAGCTGCGACTTCGAGAGCCCGTACAGGCTCGCTCCCTCGAAGTCCTCGTTCGGCCCGCAGAACTCTCTGACCGAGATGTAGAACGCGTTGTCGTCGAACCCCTGCTGCGGGAAGTCCGGCAAGCAGTCGCCACCTTGGGCGGTGTCGACGGCGTACGACGCGTAGCCGTTCGCATTCGTCACCACGAGCCCGGTGCCGAAGAACGCGTCGTCCACGGCGCCGATTTCGGTGAAGAAGAACGAGTGGGTCCCCGGGTCGTAGTTGCAGCTCACATCACCGCTGGCGTTGGGATCGGTGAAGAGATCGGCCAGGCTGTCCGGCCCGAACAGCAAGTTGCCGCTCGTGTCGTAGACGTTGAACGCCTCGTTGACCGCCTCGATGACGATGGACGTGTTGCCCGGGACTCCGAGGTCAACCGGGAACGCGCTCGCCGGCCCCACGCAGAGCCCCTGGTCGGGCGGTGTGAGGTGGCCGCCGACCAGCGGCACGTTGGTGGCGTCGTCGATTCCGTTGAAGTTGGCGACGACATTGCCCGCACCGCCGCGACCCGCACTGGCCACGTTCGGCGCGCCCGTTCCGTTGGCCTTCGTTACGCCGCCGTTGAACGGCGTGTTCGGAAGCGGCTGGTTGTCGTTCGGAAGACTCGGCGAATCGTCGTCGTCGCCGGTGTCGCAACCCCCAACCGGATCAGGCAGGTCGGTCATGTTCATGCAAACGAAGTTGTCGAGGTTCAGCTGCACGCCCTGAGGCAGCGTCGTGCCGCTGCTGATGCGGGTCACCGTGCCTCGGCTGGCGGTGAGAGCCGTTGCAGACTGCGCCTGCGCATTCCCTGTAAAGAAAGCCAGGAACGACACGATGGCGACGGAAGCGACCGCTACGCCGCTCAGCGCCACCATGCCCCGTCTCTTGACGAAACGTGTTGAGACGTTCATCTTCCCCCTTCTCTCTCGATTGACGCGAGCAGCATCTTCTCTGCTGCGTTCTTTGATCCCAGGCTCCCCTGTACCCGGATCCCTCGTCCCAGAGGGCCTTGACCCTCTCAGATCGCGTCGTGATGCGCAAGCGAGAACGTGCGTCAGCGGTGAGGATCAGTCGAACCAGCGCAGGCCACCGGCGTGCTAGCCGTGGGGCCTGGCCATCTTGCGGTAGTCGAGCGCCTCGTCGAGCACCGACTCCTCGACGCCCTTCTCCCGCGCGACCTCGCGGAGTGAGCGCCTGGAGGCCGCTGCCTCCTCGACGATCTCCGTCGCGCGGTCGTAGCCGATGTACGGATTGAGCGCGGTCGCGGCAGAAAGGGTCAGCTCGGCGTACCGCTCACAGTTCTCGCGGTTCGCCTCGATCCCGTCGACGCACTTCTCGGCGAAAAGCCTGCACGCGCTGGCGAGCAGCTTCACGGAGTCGAGGATGTTGCGCGCGAGCAGCGGCACGAAGACGTTGAGCTCGAAGTGCCCCTGCATCCCGCCGACCGCGATCGCCGTGTCGTTGCCGATCACCTGCGCGGCGACCTGCGTCACGACCTCGGGCATGACCGGATTCACCTTGCCCGGCATGATCGAGCTCCCCTTCTGGAGCTCCGGCAACATGATCTCGGCGAGCCCGGCCCGCGGGCCCGAGCCCAGGTAGCGGATGTCGTTCGCGACCTTCGTGAGCGAAACGGCGACCGTCTTCAGCGCGCCCGACGCCTCGACGATCCCGTCGCGCGCCGCCTGCGCCTCGAAGGGGTCGGCCGGCCCCGAGATCTGGAGCCCGGTCTCGTTGGTGAGCAGCTCGCGGACCTTCGCCGCGAACTCCGGATGCGTGTTCAGCCCGGTACCGGTCGCGGTGCCCCCGAGCGGGATCTGGCCGAGCCGCGGCAGCGCGTCGCGGACGCGCTCGATGCCCTGGCGCACCTGGGCCGCGTAGCCGCCGAACTCCTGGCCGAGCGTGACCGGGACGGCGTCCATCCAGTGCGTCCGACCCGACTTGACGACGTCGTCGAACTCCTGCGCCTTCGCCTCGAGCGAGGCCGCGAGGCGCTCCATCGCCGGCAGCAGGTCGTTCGTGATCTCGTCGAGCGCCGCGAGATGCACGGCCGAGGGGAAGACGTCGTTCGAGGACTGCCCCATGTTGACGTCGTCGTTGGCGTGGACGTCCTCGCCCGCGAGGGTGGCGATCACCTCGTTCGCGTTCATGTTCGAGGACGTGCCCGAGCCGGTCTGGAAGACGTCGATCGGGAACTGGTCGTCGAGCTCGCCCTCCGCGATCCGGGCCGCGGCTGCCGAGATCCGCTCCGCCTTGTCCGCATCGAGCAGCCCGAGGTCGGCGTTCGCGCGCGCGGCGGCCCCCTTGATCCGGCCCAGCCAGCGCGCGACCGGCACCGGAATCGGCTCGCCCGAGACAGGGAAGTTGACAACCGCCTTGCTCGTCTCGCCTCCCCAGAGCTCCCGTCGCTCCTCGGTCTTCGCCATCACAGCGAGTGTAGGGAAGTGCAGGCGGGCGCCGGAGCAGGAACTACGCGACCGAAGGGAGCCGGCGCTCGACGCGCGCGGGCTCACGCGGGGCGCGGCGCTCTGCCTCGGTCACCTCGAGCACGGGGGTCCAGCCGAGGTAGCCACACTCGGGGCACTCCGGCGACTCGAAGTGCTTGAAGCGGTCGCGCCTGGCAACGCGGCTCGTGCCGCACTGGAGGCATTCGACGACGAGGGGGTCCACGCCAGGTCCATCGGCCCCGGTGAGGCGACTTTTGTCACCCGTTCGGGGGGACTACTAGAGGGTCGGAGGACGGTCGCGTCCGTATAGGCGCGACCGTCCTCGTTCGAGAGCGCTAGCCGACCGCGGTCAGCCAGCCCGAGTTCGGGGTGCCGAGGCCCGTGACGTCGTCCCAGCCGGGACCGACATCGAGGCTCGTGTCCTGATCGAACGTCCGCACCGAGTAGAGGACACCGCCCGAAGCATCGAGGCCGTTGGTGTAGTCGACACGCACGTTGCCTGCGTCCGGCCCCGGGCCGCTGACGTCCGTGAACACACTGGTGTCTGCATTCGCGTAGATCGTCGGATTGAGCAGGCCCACACCGGCTCCGGCGTGCTGGAACGCGAGAGCCGTCATCCCGGCGAAGAGCGGGGACGCGAGGCTCGTGCCGCCGATCCGGTACTGGTCGTAGTGGGCGCCCTCCGGGAACGTTTGCGTCTCGCCGATGAGCATGCCGGTCGTGACGTCGGCGTCCATCGCCACGTCCGGGACGCCACGCGCGCCCGCGGGCGTGATGCCGGCCTGGTAGTCAGGCTGTCCGAAGAGCAGGGACTCGCCACCGCCGGCGCCGTAGAGGAAACCGAGAGGCTCCCACGACGTGCCATCGGACGAGAGGCCGTACTTCAGGGTGCCCCAGCCCGTCTCCCAGGCCAGCTGGCCGGCCGCGTTGATCGCAGTGGTCGTACCGCCGACCGCGGTCGCGTATGGATCCGAGGCGGGGTAGTCGGCCTGCAGCGTTCCCGTCGCTGCGAGCTCGTCGCCGTCGTCGCCCGAGGAGAACATGTAGGAGATGCCCTCCGTTGCGCCCTGGAGGAAGGCCTGCTCGTAGGCCGCGGTGACGCTTGACTTCTGGCCGACCTCGACGCCGTCCCAGGAGTTGGTGACGATCTGAGCAGCGTCCTCGTCGTTGACCCGTGCGAAGGTGTCGAGGAAGTCGGTGTCGTAGCAGCTCGCCGAGCCGTAGTAGCGGATCTTCGCTCCCTGCGCCATCGCGTGGACAGCCTCGACATCGAGCGTCTCTTCGCCGTACCAACCGTTCTCGCCGCACTGCCGCTGCCCATCGTTCACGCGTGTGAGCTTGCTCGGCAGCGACTGGCTGAACTGGCCCGGACTGTACGCGCGATCACCGTTGTCGGCCGCATACGTGGCGGCGTCCGAGGCGATGTTCGGCGACGCGTAGGCGTCGGTGATCGCCACCGTCACACCTGTGCCGTCCAACGTCGTCGATCCCTCGTAGGCCGAGCGGAACTGCGTGCCGACGTAGCCGCAAGGGGCGTACGGGAGCGTTTGCCCGTCGAACGGCGGCAGGGTCGTGGCCATCTGCTCGCCGTAGTACGTGGAGCACGGAGTCGCGTTCCGGAAGCCCGGTTCGGGCGGAGCCGGCTTCTGCGCCGCCGGCTTGACGATCATCGGGGTCGTATCCACGCCCGACACCGCCAGCACGGACGACGCCACGCCGGCCGGAGCGCTGAGCGCCGCCGCCGGTGCCTGTACCGAGAGGCCGTTGTGCCGGTAACGGTTGATCGTGACGCCGAACGCCTCCTCGGCGTGCGCGACGTCACCGCTGACGTCGACATAGCGGTTGTGCGACTCGACGCCGGTGACACGGAGACCTGCTCCCGTCAGCCAGGACTTCACGGCCGAGACCGTGCTGCCGGTGGTGCCGAAGCGCTGGAAGTACTGGCCCGGCTTGAGAAAATGCCGGTACTGCGCGTTGCCTCGAGTCGAGACGGCAAGCGCGAACTGCTGAAGCCTGGCCATCCCGCCGGCCGGCGTCAGGTAGATCCGAGCGTTGACCGGCGCTTTCGCAGACGCGCGGCCCTGGCTCGTGGCGTGGCCGAGCCAGGCGGGCTTCGAGTTCGCGATGGCCTCGCGCCCAGATGCTGCACGGGCCGAGCCCAGCGAGGCCGCGGCAACGGCGATGACTGCCGCGGCGCCGATGACCATGAACGCGACGCGCGGGCGTGTGAGCATGAATCTCAAGGAATCCCCCTTATCTCCCCCTGCTGATGAAAAGCGGACGGAGTCTAAGTGGGCTCCCGACCTGCGTAAAGGCCCGGTTTACGGGCACCTTACGATCGGCTCGCGACCCCTTTCGACGCCGCGAGCAGCTCGTCCCACGAGCACAGCTTCACGCGCGGCCGGCCGGATTTCTCGCCCGCCGCCCGCTCCACTTCGTCGATCGCCGTCCAGCCGGCGTATTCCACGACATCGACGCCGCGCTCGGCCAGCAGCGCATCGACGGCGGCCGCGGTCGCCTCCGGCTTCGGCTCGAGCCGTCCCGCGATGGCGTCCTCGATCAGCAGCTCGACCGTCTCGGCCGCGTCCTTCTTGTTCGTGCCGATCACGCCGGTCGGGCCTCGCTTGATCCAGCCCGCGACGTAGACGCCCGGCTCGACACGCCCGCCCTCGTTCAGGATCGTCCCGCTCTTCTCGTCGAAGGCAACACCGGGGAGCGCGACGCCGTGGTAGCCGACGCTGCGGAAGACGAGACCACACGCGAGCGTCTCGTGCTCGTCCGTCGGGACGGCGCGGTGGTTCGCGTCGAGCTCGTTGCGGACGAGCTCGATTCCCTCGACCCGCTCCTCGCCCAGAATCGCCACAGGCGAGTGAAAGAAGCGGAAGACGACCCGGCGCGGCTTGCCCTCCGGCTCTCGCGCCGCGAACTCCTCCAGAACGGCGAGGTTGCGCTCCGCGTTCGTGCCCTGCGGCTCGGCGCCTTCGAGATCGGCCGGATCGACCACGACGTCGGCGCCGGCAAGGTCGCCCATTTCGTGCAGTTCCGGCGTGGTGAACGCCGCCTGCGCCGGCCCGCGCCGTCCGACGACGACGATCTCGCGGATCGGCGAGCTCGCGATGGCCGCGATCGAGGCATCTGTCGCATCCGTCGACGCGAGCTCCTCGTGTGTGAGCGCGAGCATCCGCGCGACGTCGAGCGCCACGTTCCCGTTCCCGATCACGACGGCGCGCTCGACCGAGAGGTCGAACTCCAGCTGCTGGTAGTCGGGGTGGCCGTTGTACCAGGCGACGAGCTCGGTGGCCGCCCACGACCCGGGCAGGTCCTCGCCCGGGATGCCGAGACGGCGGTCGGTCTGCGCACCGACCGCGTAGATGACCGCGTCGTACAGGCGCACGAGGTCTTCGTGGAGCAGGTCTCGGCCGACCTCGACGTTGCCGAGGAAGCGGAAACCGGATCGGTCGGCGATCCGCTCGAACGCGCGCGAGACCGTCTTCAGCTTCGGATGGTCCGGCGCGACCCCGAGTCGGACGAGCCCCCACGGCGTCGGCAGGCGCTCGATCATGTCGACCTCGGCCGGCGGATCCGCTGACAGCAGCGCACCGGCGGCGTAGAAGCCCGCCGGGCCCGATCCGACGACCGCAACCCGCATCGTGGCGATGCTAGTCGTGCTTGCCGGGATAGCGCTCTTCGAGCGTGATCATCACGCGGCGCAGCAGCGAGTTCAGCTGCTCCTTCTCGCGGTCGGTCAGCGCCTTTGCCAGCAGCGCTTCCTTCGGCCCCTGGATGGCCATCGCCAGCTCGTGCTTCTCGAGCCCCTTCTCCGTCAGCTCGACGATGACACTGCGCCGGTCCTCCGGGTCGCGCAGCCGGCGGACGAGGCCCTCCTTCTCGAGTGCGTCAAGCCGGCTCGTCATCGCGCCGCTCGTCAGGTCGGCACGACGCGCGAGCCAGCCGGCCTTGCGGCGGTACGGCGCACCGGACCACCGCAGCGCCGTCAGCACGTGCCAATCGCTGAGCGTCAGCCCGAGCTCCTCGAGCGTCTCATTGTGCATGCGCTTGATGCGGTAGTTGATGCCGCCGATCCGGTCGACGATCCCTTCCACGGTCAGGTCGAGGTGGTCGGGAAGGTCGTTGCCGATCTCCTCGAGGAAGCCGTCGACGTGGTCGCGCTCGTCGCTCTTCCTCGGTCTCGGCACGTGATCAGTGTTCATGAAGTTTCTCTTGACGTCAAGGTATCTCGGCTGTAGTATCTCGTCATCAAGATACTCAACGTCAAGAGGAGGCCGTTGATGTATCCGCACTACGACCCGCAGTTCGTCAAGGACGTCCACGAGGGGCGCATGGCCCAGCTCCATGTCGCAACGCTCAGGACCCGACCTTCGAGGAGGCTGGCATGGCTGCCACAGAGACCTCGTACCGCGTTCGCTCGCTTCCACAAGAAGCCCGCGAAGCCGGCGACGACAAGACGTTCATCAACCTCGGCCGCGCGCTAGACATCGGCGCGTTCGGCGCCGGAGCCGCCTTCCAGCGGAAGGCCGGCGAGACGGTGGTCCCCGCCCACCACGAGGCCGGCCCCGGCGGCGACCGGCACGAGGAGCTCTACGTCGTCGTGCAGGGCTCCGCCACGTTCACCATCGGCGACGAGGAGGTCGACGCGCCACCGGGGACCGCGGTCTTCGTCCACGACCCGGCAGCGATGCGCAGCGCGGTCGCGACCGCCGAGGACACGCTCGTCCTCGCGGTGGGCGGCCCCCGCGGGGCCGCGTACCGGGTCACGCCGGCGGCGTCTCAGGAGGGATTCTGGGAGGCGTACGGCGCCAAGGACTACGCCGCCGCGCTCGAGTCGACCAAGCGCGCCCTCGAGCTGTATCCCGGCAACGCCAATCTGCTCTACAACGTCGCCTGCATGGAAGCCCTGCTCGGCAACAGCGAGTCCGCTCTCACGGCGCTCGCCGAGTCGGTCGCCCAGTGGGAGCCGTACAAGGAGATGGCCCAGAAGGACGACGACTTCGCGTCGCTGCGCGAGGAGCCGCGCTTTCTAGAACTGGTGAGCTGACCGAAGCGTCAGTGGGCGCAGCCGGAGCCGCAGCCGGCTGCGTCCTCGGGCGCCTCGCCCTCGGCCACCTGGAACGAGTGGCCGCAGCCGCACGAGGCGGTGGCGTTCGGGTTCTCGATCTTGAACCCGGACTCCTGAATCGTCTCGAGGTAGTCGACCTGGGCGCCGAGCAGATACGGCGCGCTGAAGGGGTCGACCACGACGGTGACACCCTCGCAGTCGAACGCGTGGTCGCCCTCCTGGGCGCCGCGGTCGAAGCCGAGGCCGTACTGGAACCTGGAGCAGCCGCCGCCCTCGATCGCCACGCGCAACACCGAGACGTCCGCTTCGCCGGCCATCAGGTCGCGGATCTTCGCCGCCGCCGCAGGCGTCAGCGAGACGATGCTCTCGGTGCGCTCCTGAATCTCCATCCGCGTCGCATCGTAGCAACGTGGCTCCCACCCACTCGGTCGCGCGCTGCGCGTGGAGGCCCGACTTTGTAACAGCCGATGCAGGCTCCGCTACAGGGATTCGGTACCCGCAAGTGCAGCCGTCACGGCATTGATAACGTCAGCCGTCGCTGGGTAACAGAGGCGGGAGAGATGCTCGACAGCTGGCTGCCATTCCTGATCTACGGGATCCTTGCGCTCGCGATCCCCGCCTCGATGATGGGGATGTCCTTCTGGTTCTCGCAGAAGCCCTCGCGGCGAACGCGCGCCCGGACCGTGCCGTTCGAGTCGGGCGTCTCGACAGGGTCGCTGCCGCGCCAGCGCTTCAGCGTGAGCTTCTACCTGACGGCGATGCTCTTCATCGTCTTCGACATCGAGATCGTCTTCCTCTACCCGCTGGCCGTGCAGCTCCACGCGCTCGGCTGGTTCGGGTTCGCGGAGCTCGCCTTCTTCGTCGTCATCCTCCTCGTCGCCTACGTCTACATCTGGCGGAAGGGCGCTTTGAACTGGTGACGCTCCGTGGCTGACGACACGCCGCGCCTGCGCGACTACGGGCTTCAATCGGAGCGGCTGCTCTGGCCCACCAAGGGGCCGTCGCAGTTCGAGGAGGACATGGGAGCAGCGGAGCTCGAGCGCGCGCTCGGGCTGACGACGCTCTCGAAGGCGGTGCGGTGGGCGCAGACGAAGTCGATGTGGCCGGACACGTTCGGGCTGGCCTGCTGCGCGATCGAGATGATGTCGATCGTCTCCGCCCGCTACGACATCGCGCGCTTCGGGATGGAGGCGTTCCGCTCATCGCCGCGCCAGGCCGACCTGCTCATCGTCTCGGGCCGGGTCGCGCACAAGATGGCCGAGCCGCTGCGGCAGATCTACGACCAGATGCTCGAGCCGAAGTGGGTGATCGCGATGGGCGTCTGCGCGAGCTCGGGCGGGATGTTCAACAACTACACGATCCTCCAGGGCGTCGACCGGATCGTCCCGGTCGACATCTACATCCCCTTCTGCCCGCCGCGGCCGGAGGCGCTGATGGAGGGGATCATCCGCCTTCACGAGGCGCACCAGGCCGGCGTGCCGCCCGCGTACGAGCGGAACGGAGTCGCAACGTGACGGACTGGCAGCGCGTGCCGGGGTACGTGTCGCACAAGGAAGGGCCCGAGATGCCGACGGTGACGATCGAGACGGGACGGATCCGCGAGGCGTGCGAGCACGCGCGCGACGAGCTCGGCTTCAACGTGTGCGTCGACCTCGTCGCAACCGACTTCCTCGACTGGGGCGGCCAGGGCGTCTCCGGCTACATCGGCACCTCGAGCGGCCGCGACCTCATGCACCCGATGACGCAGGGGCTCCAGGCGCTGCCCGAGCTCAAGCCGAAGCGCTTCTCGATCAGCTACCACCTGCTCGCCCTGCGGCAGGGCGCGCCGCGCGCGCGGTTCCAGTGCTGGGCGGACGAGGGAGAGCGCGTGCCGAGCGTGATCTCGGTCTGGCCGACCTGCGACTGGCACGAGCGCGAGCAGTTCGACCTGATGGGGATCGTCTTCGAGGGCCACCCGAACCTCGAGCGGCTGCTGATGCCCGAGGACTGGGAGGGCCACCCGCTGCGCAAGGATTATCCGATCGGCGGCGAGCCCGTCCGCTTCAGCGACGAGCAATGAGCGCGACCATCACACCATCCGGCACCCGCCGCTGGCCGGTCGTCTCCGACGAGCAGTACGAGGGCTCGCGCATCCCGTCGCGGGTCCCGACCATCCTCGCCGTCCCCGACGACCTACGTTCCAGCGAGGACCTGCTCCGGGTCAACTTCGGCCCGAACCACCCGTCGACGCACGGCGTCCTCCGCCTGATCGTCGACCTGCACGGCGAGGAGGTGGTGGGCGTCTCGGCCGTGATCGGCTACCTCCACACCGGCTTCGAGAAGTCGATGGAGTCGAAGACGTACTGGAAGGACGTCACCTTCCCCGAGCGGATCGACTACGTCGGCTATCAGAACAACGGGCTCGTGTTCGTCCTCGCGGTCGAGCAGCTGCTCGAGCTGGAGACACCGACCAAGGCCAAGTGGATGCGGATGCTCCTCTGCGAGCTCAACCGGATCCACTCGCATCTCGTCTTCCTCGGCACGTCGGCGCTCGAGCTGGGGGCGATCTCGATGTTCTGGTACTGCTTCCGCGAGCGGGAGACGATCCTCGACCTGATCGAGCTCGTCACGGGGCAGCGGATGCACACCCGCTACTTCCAGGTCGGCGGTCTCGCGGAGGACATCCCGCAGGGCTTCTTCGGCGAGTGCCGCAAGTTCGTCGAGTGGATGCCGCACGCGCTCGACGACTACAAGGGCATCCTCGACCGGAACGAGATCTGGCTCGAGCGGACGCAGGGCATCGGCGTCCTCTCGGCGCAGGACGCGATCGCGCTCGGCCAGAGCGGCCCGAACCTCCGCGCGTCGGGCGTCGACTGGGATCTCCGCCGCGACCAGCCGTACCTCCACTACGAGCAGGTCGACTTCCAGGTGCCGGTCTATCCGGAGGGCGACGTCTACGCCCGCTACCGCGTGCGGATGGACGAGATGGCGGAGTCGAACCAGATCGTGCGCCAGTGCCTCGACAAGCTCGAGCGCATGGAGGGGATGCCGTGGATCGCGGACGACCGCAAGGTCGTGCTGCCGCCGCGCGAGGAACTCCACACCTCGATGGAGTCGCTGATCCACCACTTCAAGATCGTCACCGAGGGCTTCCGCGTGCCCGAGGGCGAGATCTACGTCGCAGTCGAGTCGCCGCGCGGCGAGTCGGGGTGCTACCTCGTCTCGGACGGCGGCCCCAAGCCGTGGCGCATCCACTTCCGCGCGCCGTCGTTCGTCGCGCTCGAGGCGACCGCGACCTGCCTCCACCATGCTCTCGTCGCCGACCTGATCGCGGTGGTCGGCTCGCTCGACGCGGTGATGGGGGACACCGACCGGTGACCGCGTTCTACGACGAGGTGCAGGAGCTGAAGGCCCGCTATCCGGAGGGGACGCAATCGGCCGTCCTCCCCGCGCTCCGGCTCGCCCAGGAGCGCCACGGCTGGTTGTCGCGAGAGGCGATCGAGGAGACCGCCGACGCACTCGACGTGACGCCTGCGTACTGCTATTCGGTGGCGAGCTTCTACGACTGGTTCCAGCTCGAGCCCGTCGGCCGGCACACGATCGGCGTCTGCACGAACGTCTGCTGCGGGCTCGTCAACGCGCAGGCGGTGCTCGACGCGTTCGAGCAAGCGCTCGGCGTCGCGCCCGGCGAGACGACGCCGGACGGCGAGGTCACCCTGCGCGCGGTCGAGTGCCTCGGCGGCTGCTCGACTCCGACGATCGTCGCCGTCGACGACGTCTATCGGCAGTCGGTGACACCGGCGGACGTGCCGGCGATCGTGGCGGGGCTCGGCGATGAGTGAGACGACCGTCCGCGTCGCCGAAGGGCCGGCGCTCGTCCTCGCGGGCTACGAGGGCGAGCCACTCCGCAGCCTCGAGTCGTACCGCGAGGTCGGCGGCTACGCGCAGCTCGAGCAGGCGCGCGGAGAGGATCCGCAAGCGGTGATCCAGCAGGTGATCGAGTCGAACCTGCGCGGTCGCGGCGGCGCGTTCTTCCCCACCGGCCGCAAGGCCAGCTTCATCCCGACGCCGGACAAGATCGCGAAGCCGATCTACATCACCGTCAACGCGGACGAGTCGGAGCCGGGGACGTTCAAGGACCGCGAGATCATGCTGAAGGTCCCGCACCGGCTGATCGAGGGCTGCCTGATCGCGGCTCACGCGATCCAGTCGAAGCAGGTCTACATCTACATCCGCGGCGAGTACCTCGAGGAGTTCGAGTCGCTGCAGGGGGCGCTGGACGAAGTGCGTGACGCGGGCATCCTCGGCGAGGTCGAGATCACGATCCACCGCGGCGCAGGTGCTTACATCTGTGGCGAAGAGACCGCCCTGCTCGAGTCGCTCGAAGGGAAGCGCGGGCAGCCGCGTTCGAAGCCGCCGTTCCCCGCCATCTCGGGCGTCTACGCGTCGCCGACGCTGATCAACAACGTCGAGTCGATCACGACGATCCCTTCGATCTTCGCCGTCGGCCCGGCGGAGTACGCGAAGATCGGCGCCCCGCCCGACTCGACCGGCACGCGGCTCTTCTGTCTCTCGGGCAACGTCGCTCGGCCCGGCGTGTACGAGGCGCCGCACGGAATCACGGTGCGGCATCTGATCTACGACATCGGCGGAGGCGTTCCCGACGGTCACACGCTCAAGGCCGTGATGATGGGCGGCTCGTCGTTCCCGGTCATGACCCCGGACGACCTCGATACGCCGCTCGACGCCGACTCGCTCGGCAAGAAGGGCTACTTCATCGGCTCGGGCGTCGTGACGGTGATCGACGAGCGGACCTGCATCGTCCAGTTCGCGCTGCGGGTCGCGCAGTTCTACATGCACGAGTCGTGCGGAAAGTGCACGCCGTGCCGCGTCGGTACGCGCTGGCTCGTCCAGCTGATGCGCGCAGTCGAGGACGGGACGGCAACGGAGCGCGACCTCGAGCTGACGCTCGACGTCTGCGACCGCATCATCGGCAAGTGCCTCTGCGTGCTCGGCGACTCGGCCGCGATGCCGGTCGCGAGTTGCGTGACGAAGTTCCGGGACGAGTTCCGCGAGCACCTCGCGCACGGCGGCTGTCCCTTCGGCGCCGACTCGCAGCTCGCCGGGCTATTCGCGCCGGTCGACCAGCACGCCCACTCGTCCGTCGGCGAGGAGGCCCTCGTATGAGCACGGAGCTCGTGCGGGTCCGGGTCGACGAGCGAGAGGTTCACGTCCCGAAGGGGACAGGGCTGATCGAGACCGCTCTCGCCGCCGGGATCGAGATCCCGGTCTTCTGTTACGAGCCGCGACTCGGCGCTCCCGTCGGCGCCTGCCGCATGTGCCTGGTCGAGGTCGAGGGGATGCCGAAGCTCCAAGCCGGCTGCACGCTCACCGCGCAGGACGGCATGGTCGTGAAGACGGCGCGCACCTCCGAACAGGCGGCGGAGGGGCAGGACGCGACGCTCGAGTTCATCCTCGTCAACCACCCGCTCGACTGCCCCGTTTGCGACAAGGGCGGCGAGTGCCCGCTGCAGGACCTCACCTTCCGCTACGGCCCCGGCAACACGCGGATGAGCTTCGAGAAGCTGACCTTCGAGAAGCCGATCCCGATCTCGCCCACGATCTCGCTCGACCGCGAGCGCTGCATCCTCTGCTACCGCTGCACGCGCTTCAGCGAGGACGTCGCGGAGGACGGCCAGCTCGTGGCAGCCAACCGCGGCGCGATGTCGGTGATCACGACCTTCGAAGACCTGCCCTACACGGGCGCGTTCACCGGCAACGTGACCGAGCTCTGCCCGGTCGGCGCCCTCCTGCCGACGCAGTACCGCTTCGAGGGGCGGCCGTGGGAGATCGTCGACGTGCCGACGGTCTGCGGCCACTGCCCCGTCGGCTGCAACGTCCACGCCACCGTGCGCGAGGGGAAGGTCAAGCGGATCCTCTCCCGCAACCACCCGGAGATCGACGAGGGCTGGATCTGCGACAAGGGCCGCTTCGCGTACACGCACCTGCACGCCGACGACCGGCTCGCCGAGCCGCTGCAGCGCATCCACTTGCGTGGTCTCGAGCCCGTCTCGTGGGAGCAGGCGCTCGACGAGGCCGAGCGGCTCCTGCGCCACGCACGCGGGCGGGTCGTCACGGTGCTCTCGGGCTCCGAGACGGTCGAGCAGGCGTACGCGCTCGGCAAGCTGCTGCGCGTCGGCCTCAACTCCCACCAGGCGACGCTGCCGGAGGAGGTCTCCGGAGCGCTCGACGCCTACCGGCTCCCACTCTCGGCGATTCGCGACGCCGACGCGGTCGTGGTGCTCGGCGACGTCCCGGTGGTCGAGCGCGCGCCGGTCGTCGACCTCTGGATCAAGTCGGCCCGCCGCAACGGCGCCCGGATCCTCGACGACGCGGACGACCCTGCCGTCCCCGAGGCGGAGCGCGTCGTCCTCGTCTGGAGCGGGCCGGGCGGGCGCGGCGGTGCGACCGTGGCGAAGCTCGCGGAGAAACTCGGGCTCGCCGGCCGCGCGGGTTGCGGCGCCTTCTACCTTCCCGAGACCCCGAACTGCCGCGGAGTCGCCGACGCCTGGGCCGCCTGCTGCGACGAGGAGGCGGAGGCGGCGGATTCGATCGGGCTCCTCGTGGTGTCGGGCGACGAGGCGGCGGCGGACGAAAACGTCCGCGCGCTCGCCGAGCAGGCCGAGGCGACGATCGTGCTCTCGATGTTCGGCGGGCTCGCCGCCGGCTGGGCCGATCTCATCCTGCCGGGCACGGGTTATCTCGAGCGAGACGGCACCTTCGTCAATCTCGAGGGCCGCCTGCAGCGGCTGCGCCGCACGGTCGAGCCGCCCTGCCCAGACGAGCTCGAGTGGATCTCGCAGCTCGCCGCGCGGTTCGACGTCGACGTGGCGCCCTACGCGGCGGGCATTTTCGCCGAGGTCTCGGAACGCGTCTACGGCGGTCTTTCGTTCGGCGAGGTCGGCGAGCGGGCGCCGCTGCGCGGCTATCCCGAGGCGCCGGAGCAGGTCGCACGCGAGGCCCTGCCGGAACCGCAGCAGAAGGCGAGGCGCGGAGAGATCCGGCTCGTCGCGTACAAGCCGCTCTTCTCCGGCGCCGCCGTCGAGCGCGTCACGGAGCTCCAGTTCCAGCGGCCGCAGCCCGAGCTCGAGCTCTCGGCCGACGACGCACGACGGCGCAAGATCGCGACCGGCGACCTCGTCACCGTCGGCTCCAACGGCAGCGCGATCACGCTGACGGCCCGCGTCAACCGCCGCCTACGCGCAGGCATCGCGCGCGTCGCGATCGAGCACGCCGAGAGTCTCGGCGGCATCGTCGAGGTAGCGAAGGCGGAGGAAGTGGTCAACGCGTGAACGAGCCCTGGTGGATCGCGCTGATCGAGGCGCTCGTCGTCGTCAACATCGTCCTCGGCCTCTTCGCCTACCTGACGCTGATCGAGCGCAAGGTCATGGGGCGGATGCAGCTGCGCTACGGGCCGAACCGTGCGGGCAAGTTCGGCCTCCTCCAGCCGATCGCCGACCTCCTGAAGCTCATCCGCAAGGAGGCCTTCGCGCCGTCGTCGGCGATCGAGCTCCCGTACATCCTCGCGCCCATCGTCTCGGCCTTCACCGCGATCGCCGCCTTCGCGTTCATCCCGTACGGCCCCGGCTGGACGGTGAACGGCTGGCACATCAACGGCGAGATCGCGAATGTCTCGATCGGCCTGATCGCAATCTTCGCGCTCGGCTCGATCGGCATCTACGGCTTCATCGTCGGCGGCTGGGCGTCGGAGTCGAAGTTCTCGATCCTCGGCTCGATGCGTACGTGCGCCCAGCTCGTCTCGTACGAGGTCTCGCTCGCGCTCAGCGTGCTCGGGGTCGTCATCCTCGGGCGCTCGCTCAACCTGCCGGAGATCGTGTCTCGCCAGGGCGAGTTCTTGCCCTACGCGATTCCGCAATTCGTCGGGCTGATCGTCTTCTTCTTCGCCGGCATCGCCGAGACGAGCCGGGCGCCGTTCGACCTGCCCGAGGCAGAGCAGGAGCTCGTCGCCGGCTACCACACCGAGTACTCGGGGATGCGCTGGGGCCTGTTCCAGATGGCCGAGTACATCAACCTGATCACGATCTCGGGCCTGATGGTGACGCTCTTCTTCGAGGGCTGGCACGGGCCGTGGGACATCGGGCCGATCTGGTTCCTGCTCAAGACGATGGCCGTGCTCTTCGTCTTCATCTGGCTGCGCACCACGCTGCCGCGCCTGCGCTACGACCAGCTGATGCGCTTCGGCTGGAAGGTGCTGCTACCGATGGCGACCGTCAACGCCGTGGTCACTGCCGCGCTCGTCGTGGGGTTCGGAGTGATGAGCCCTCAGCCACTGGAAACCTTCAAGGGCTTCGGGGTCACCTTCAAGCAGATCTTCAAGAAGCCGATCACGCAGCAGTACCCGGAGTACAAGCGGCCGGTCTATCCGCGCTTCCGCGGGCGGCACCGGCTGCACCTCGTTCGAGAACGGGCTGGAGAAGTGCGTCGGCTGCTCGCTCTGCGCGGCCGCGTGCCCGGCGGACTGCATCCGGGTCGTCGCCGCCGAGAACACGCCGGACAACCGCGTCTCGGCCGGCGAGCGTTACGCGCGGATCTACGAGATCAACCTCAGCCGCTGCATCTTCTGCGGCTACTGCGAGCTCGCGTGCCCGTTCGACGCGATCACGCTCGGCAACGAGTTCGAGATCTCGGAGCACAACCGCGACGACCAGATCTACACGAAGGACATGCTGCTCACGCCGCCGGTGAAGCAGACGCCGGTCGCGGACGCGGACCTCTACGACACGCCGATTCCCTTCTACAAGAGCGACTCGTGATCGTCGCGTCGGCAGGGAATGTGTTGGTCTGGATCGTCTGGTTCGTCGCTGCGTTCGCGTGCGTCGGCTCCGCCGTCGCGGTGATCTCGTTCTCGAACCCGTTCTTCTCGGCGCTCGCGCTGATCGGAAACCTTGGCTCGCTCGCCGTCATGTACCTGCTGCTGTCGGCGGAGTTCGTCGCCGCCGCTCAGGTGCTCGTCTACGCGGGAGCGGTCGTCGTGATGTTCCTCTTCGTGATCGCGTACGTCGGGCCGCGGAAGGAGACGCCGTGGTCCGGCGGGCCGAGCTGGCAGACCTTCTGCGCGGTCGCGGCCGCCGGCGCGCTGCTGGTGGAGATCGTCGTCGCCGTCGGCATGCAGGCGAGCGGCAGCCTCTCGCACGAGAGCAACGTCGGCGCCGACTTCGGCACGCCCGGCTGGATCGGCCGAGTCTTCCTCGTCGACCACCTGCTCGCGTTCGAGATCACCTCGGTGGTCTTGCTCATCGCTGCAGTCGGCGGCGTGATCCTGGGCTCGCACACGCGGAGAGCGACCTGATGGACGGCCCGAGCGTCGCCTGGTACATCGCGCTCGCGGCCGTTCTGTTCGGGATCGGGGCGCTCGGCGTCCTCATCCGTCGCAACACCCTCGTCGTGTTGCTCTCGCTCGAGCTGATGCTGAACGCCGGCAACCTCTCCCTGATCGCGCTCTCACGCCACTTCCACAACGGCGCGGGCCAGATCTTCGCGCTCACCGTGATGGCGATCGCCGCCTCTGAGGTCTGCGTCGGGCTCGGCCTCGTCGTCGCGCTCAACCGACGGAACCTCTCCCTCGACGTCGACACGCTCTCGGAGCTGCGCGGATGACCGGCGGCTCCTGGCTCTGCCTGCTCGCGCCGCTCGTCGGCACGATCCTGATCCTCCTCGGCGGGTCGTGGCTCCCGCGCGTCGCCGCCGCCTGGATCGCGACGACGAGCGTCTTCGTCGCTTTCGGCGGAGCGGTCTGGGCTTTCCTCGGCGTGCACTCGGCGAGTCAGCCCGTCTGCCTGGGGACCCTCCCCTGCAACATCCCACGCGGAGAGATCACGACGGCGTGGACATGGCTCCAGTCGGGGCACTTCAGCGTCGGCCTGCAGCTGCTCGTCGACCCGCTGAGCACGATGATGATGCTGATCGTCAGCGGGGTCGGTGGGCTGATCGTCCTCTACTCGATCGGCTACATGGACGGCGACGACGAGGAGCGCCGCTACTTCGCCTACATCGCGTTCTTCGTCTTCTCGATGCTGCTGCTCGTCGAGGGCGGCAACCTGCTCATGCTGCTCCTCGGCTGGGGGCTCGTCGGCCTCTCCTCCTACCTCCTGATCGGCTTCTGGCACGAGCGGCCGAGCGCGGTTCAGGCGGCGAAGAAGGCGTTCATCATGAATGCGTTCGGCGACGCGACGATGGCGCTCGCCTTCTTCATCCTCATCGCGCACACGAACTCGCTGTCGTTCGGAGCGCTCAACGCTCACCTCTCGTCGACGCAGGCGAACCTCGTCGCGCTCGGCCTGCTCGGCGGCGCGGTGGCGAAGTCGGCGCAGATCCCGCTCCAGACGTGGCTGCCCGACGCGATGGAAGGCCCGACGCCGGTCAGCGCCCTCATCCACGCCGCGACGATGGTCACCGCCGGCGTCTACCTGATCGCCCGCACGCATCCGATCTTCGAGCAGGCGCGGACGATCGAGCTGCTCGCCGCAGGCACGGGCGCGCTCACGCTGCTCGTCGCCGGCCTGATCGCGCTCGTCCAGACCGACATCAAGCGGGTGATCGCCTATTCGACGATGTCCCAGATCGGCTACATGTTCGTCGGCGTCGGGGTGGGCGGCTACGCGAACGGGATGTTCCACCTCATGACGCACGCCTTCTTCAAGGCGCTGCTCTTCATGACGGCGGGCCTCGCGATCCACGCGCTCGCGAACGAGCAGGACATCCGCAAGATGCGCGGGCTCGGGCGGGTGATGCCGTTCACGAAGTGGTGCTTCCTCGCCGGCGCGTTGGCGCTCGTCGGCATACCTCCATTCGCGGGCTTCTTCTCGAAGGACCCGATCATCGCGTCGACCCTCAACATCGGGTGGTACGGGTACGTCTTCTACGCCTGCGGCATCGCAGGCGCGTTCCTGACCGGTCTCTACACCTTCCGGCTCTGGTTCCTCGTCTTCCCCGGCGAGCCGAGCCCGTTCGTCCGCGAGCACTACCACGACCACCACGGCCGTGAGGGCGCGTGGACGATGCTCGTGCCGGTGGGGATCCTCGCCGTGCTCGCGACGGTCGGGGGCTGGATCCAGTTCCCGCCGCACTGGGATCCCATCACCAAGTGGCTGGCACCGGTCGCGCCGTCGCTGCCGGACGCCGTGGCCAGCTCCACCCAGGAGACGGTCACCTCGATCGTGGCCGTGCTCGTCGGCCTCGCAGGCATCGCCGTCGCGTGGGCGGTCTACTCCGAGCGGAAGATCGCGATCCCGGCTGCTCCGTCGCTGCGGCGCCTGCTCGAGGAGAAGTTCTACTTCGACCGGCTCTACGACCGGATCTTCTACGCCCCGGCCGCCTCGCTCGCCACCGCCCTGCGTCGCGAGTTCGAGGAGCCCGTGGTGCTCCAGACCGGCACCGACCTCGGCGACACGACGCTCGCCACCGGAGGCCTCGTACGCCGGCTCCAGACCGGCCTTCTCCGCACGTATGTCTTCTTCATCGCCGCCGGAGCGGCGGCCGTCGTCCTCGCCTTCCTGATCGCCAAGTGAACGCCTCGTACCTGACCTCGATCCTGATCTGGCTGCCGATCGCAGGTGCGGTTCTCATCTGGCTGCTGCCCCTCTCCCGCTACGCGACGGGGGCCCTGGCGCTGCTCATCTCGTTTGCCGAGGTCGGGTTCTGGATCAAGCAGGCGGCGCACTTCGACTTCTCGCAGCCGGGCCTGCAGATGTCGGAGCAGGCGAACTGGTTCGGCGAGCTCGGGGTCTCCTACCACGTCGGCGTCTACGGCTTCTCGCTCTGGCTCGTCGGCCTCACCGTCGTCGGGATGGCTGCCTGCATCGGCTACGGCTTCTGGGTCGGACGCGAACGCCCGCGCGCCTACTTCGGGCTGATGCTGCTGCTCACCGGCGCGACGGTCGGCGTCTTCGAGGCGCAGGACCTGCTCCTCTTCTACGCCTTCTTCGAGGCGATGCTGATCCCGCTCTACATCCTGATCGGGGTCTGGGGCGGGGCGCGCCGCACGGAGGCGACGATCAAGTTCGTCATCTACACGATGGCCGGCTCGCTGATCATGCTCGCTGCGATCGTCTCCTACGGCCTGAAGGCCGGGACCTTCGACCTGGTGGACGGCCCGACGAGCGCGAGCCGCTGGCTCTTCCTCGGCTTCATGCTCGCGTTCGTCATCAAGGCGCCGCTGTTCCCGTTCCACGGCTGGCTGCCGGACGCGTATCGCGAAGCCCCGCCGGAGATAGCCGCGGTCCTGTCGGGCGTGATCGCGAAGGCGGGCCTGTACGGGATGCTCCGGATCGCGATCACGAAGTTCCCGGACCCGACGTCCTACTACCGGACGACGGTGCTCGCGCTCGCCGCCGCGGCGCTCGTGTACGGCTCGCTGCTCGCCTTCCGCGCGCCCGATTTCCGAGGCGTGGTGGCGTACTCCTCGCTCGCGCAGTCGGGACTGATCACCCTCGGTCTCTTCGCCGGCACCGATCTCGGCTTCGACGGCGCCGTGCTGCAGATGGTCGCGCACGGGCTCATCTCGATCTCGCTCTTCCTGATCGCGGGCGCCGTGGAGCGGCGGACGTCGACCGGGGAGTTCCGGCTGCTGGGCGGGATGGCCCGCGGCAGACCCGCGCTCGCAACGCTGCTCATGACCGTCGGCGTGATCTCTCTCGCCGTGCCCGGCTCGGCGTCCTTCGCCGGTGAGTTCCTCATCCTGGCCGGCGTCTTCCAGCGGGACTGGTGGTGGGCGGCGATCGGCGCGGGCGCGATCGTGCTCGCCGCGATGTACATGCTCCGGCTGATCTCGGCCGTGCTGCACGAGGCGCGCGGCTCGACCGTCTCGGACGCGGCGCTCGACCTGCGGCCGGGCGAGCTCGCGCTCGTCGTGCCGCTCGTCGCCGGGCTGCTCTTCCTCTCCGCCTGGCCGGCAGGTATCAGTCACCACTCCTTCTTCGGCCCGAGCCCGGCCGCAGCCGTGAAGAGCGGGTTCAAGTGACGCTGAACACGCCGTATATCGACTGGTTCGGGCTCAGTCCCGTCCTCACGCTCATCGGCACTTCGTTCGTCGCTCTGCTCTGCGCCGTGCTCCTGCCCCGCGCGGCACGGCGCATCGCCGCGGCGTCGATCTCGGCCGTCGGCTTCACCGCCGGAATCGTTCTCGCCGTCTGGCTGTACGTCGACAGCGCCGACGGCCACACCATCGCGGCCGGCGCGTACTACCGCGACCGCTGGACCTCGCTCGGCCAGGTCATCATCTTCGCCGTCGGACTCGGGACCACGCTCCTCGCCGTCGAGCATGTCCCCGGCTGGAGGCGCGACGCCGACCACACACGGCGCGACGACCATGTGACGGAGTTCTTCGCCCTCTTGCTCGCCTCGGCCGCCGGGATGGCGTTCTTCGTCGGCGCCGCGAACCTGATCACGCTGTTCCTCTCGCTCGAGTGGTTCTCCATCGCGCTGTACGTCATGTGCGCGATCGACTACGACCTGGAGGGCTCGCTCGAGGCGGGCCTGAAGTACCTCGTCGTCGGCTCGTTCGGCGCCGCCACCCTGCTCTTCGGCTCGGCACTCGTGTACGGCGCCACCGGGACGGTGTCGTTCGACGGCATCGCCTCGGCGATCTCGTCACAGGGCCTGACGGGCGACACGTTCGTCGTCGTCGGGATCGCGCTGATGGTCGCAGGGCTCGGCTTCAAGATGTCCGCCGCGCCGTTCCACATGTGGACGCCCGACGTCTACGAGGGCGCGCCGACGACGGTGACCGCCTGGATGTCGTCGGCGACCAAGGTCGCGGCGCTCCTCCTCACGTTCCGCGTGATGACGACGGCATTCCCGGACAACCAGCACCTCTGGGGCTGGGCCTTCGCGATCATCGCGACGATCTCGCTCGCGATCGGCAACTTCGCGGCGCTCGTGCAGAAGAACGTGAAGCGGATCCTCGCCTACTCCGCGATCGCGCAGGCCGGGTTCATGCTGATCGGCCTCAGCACGGGAAGCGCGCTCGGCGGCCGCGCGCTCATGTACTACCTCATCCCCTATGCGGCGTCGGCGTTCGGCACGTTCGCGATCGTCGCCGCGAGGGAGCGGGAGCTCGGAGTGCCGGTCACGCTCGACAACCTCGCCGGCTTCGGCTGGGAGCGCCCGTTCCTCGGCGTCGCCATGTGGTTCTTCGTGTTCGGCTTCGCGGGATTACCGCTCACGGGCGGCTTCGTCGGCAAGTTCTACGTCTTCGCCGCCGCCTACGACCACGGCTGGGTCTGGCTGGTGATCGTCGGCGTGCTCGCGACGCTCGTCAGCCTCTACTACTACCTCGGGATCGTGCGGGCGATGTACATGCGGCCCGCTACCGAACTGGTGATCGCAGGCGGCTCGCCGGCACCCGAGCGGTTGCTCCAGGTCGCGGTCGGCGCCGCCTTCGTCGTCGCCGTCGGGTCGCTGTTCGCCGCGGAGCCGCTGATCACCCTCGCGCGCGACGCGGCGTCTTCGTTGCCTTTCTGAAAGGTCTCTGCAAAGAAGCTGCAAGGCTTCGCCGCATCGGCGTTAGCCGCGATCGCGGGCCAGGTACGACTCCGCACCTATCGAACGAACCAAGGAGCCAGCCATGCTACGAGGTCACGCGACGCGAACAAGACTGGGACTGGTGCTGGCGGTTGGAGCAGGCGTACTGCTCGGCGCCGTATTCGGACAGCCGGGCGGCGGCAGCGCGGCAAGCACTGCAAAGCCCACTCCGAAGAAGCTGCCGACCATCTCCGGGGTAGCTCAAGTCGGCGAGACGCTGGTTGCGACTCGAGGAACATGGACCGGAAGCCCGACCTCGTTCCATTTCTCGTGGAGCCGGTGTAACGCGACCGGAGAAGCGTGCCTCGCGATCTGGGGGGCGACCGCGAAGATCTACACCGTGACGATGGCCGACCAGGGCCACACACTGCGTGTGAACGTGACGGCGCGAAACGCCTCCGGGGCGACGACGGCCACCTCAGCGCAGACTCGCTGGTGCCCGCCGAGCGGATGCCCCGCCGGAGTCGGCACGTTGCCGGTGACCCAGGTGGCGCCACCGCGGCGGTTGGAGATCACCTCCGCCTCGGTCTCACCGTCTGTGAACCGCTCGACGCAGACACTCCACCTCCACGTCAAGGTCACGGCGTGCGGCGCGCGCCCGGTGCAGGGCGCAACCGTCTACGCACCGCGATCCCCTTCAACCAGTTCGCTCCGACGCAGGCGACGACCGCCTCAGACGGCACCGTCACGCTGACGCAGGCGCGGCAGCACGGGTTCCCCGCCGGCCGTCACCAGCGACTCCTCGCGGTGTTCATCCGCGTGACGAAGCCGGGCGAGAACGTGGTCTTCACCGGCGTGTCTGCCCGCCGAGTGGTCGCGTTCCGCTTCCACTCCTAGTTGGGACGACCCAGAGTGGCGCCCTGCCGATTCCGGCGGGGTGCCACCTGCTTCTCAGGCGGCGCGGGAGAGAAGGTCGTCGACCTCGGCGGGCCTGAGGCGGCGCTGCGCGGGACGCGTCCTGCGCGACACCCGCACCGGCTCGAGCACCCAGGCGACGAGCGGAACCGCATAGGCGAGGAGCGCGAGGAAGAGCGCCCACGTCGCCAGCGGGGAAACGGCCGCCTCCAGTAGGAGCGCTGGCGCGAGCAGCGGAAGCGAGAACTACGAGAGCCAGCGCGGCGGCGCTCGTTCCGGCGGACAGTCAGTGCCGGGCGTCCCTCGAGGGCGTCGCTGACCGCGACGAACGCGGCCGCCGCGGCAGCGGGAACCGTCAGGAGACCGAGCCAGAGCGCGAGCCCGCCGAGACCCGCGGCCCCGGCCGCAAGAGCAGCCGTCGCGAGCACCAGGGGCAGGAGCCGCGAACCCACTCCATTAGGTTCACGGCCGCATCGGACGGTCCTTCCTGAGTAGGCTCGCGGCGTCCCACTCCAAGGAGCTCACGCATGCCCGAAACGACCCTGACCTGGCTCGGCCACGCCACCTTCCGCTTCGACACGCCCGACGGGAAGCGCATCTACATCGACCCCTTCCTGCACGGGAACCCGAAGTGTCCAGAGACCGAGCTGGAGCCCGAGCGGGTCGACGTGATCGCGCTCACACACGGCCACGGCGACCATCTCGGCGACACGGTCGACCTCGCGAAGAAGCACGGCTGCACCGTCATCGCGCCGGTCGAGATGGCCGACTGGCTGCAGGGCAAGCAGGGTCTCGAGAACGTCCTCGACCCGAACAAGGGCGGCACCGTCGAGGCAGCCGGAGTCAAGTTCACGCTCACGAACGCGCACCACTCGAGCTCGAACAACGACCTCGAGTACATGGGGGAGCCCGTGGGGATCGTCGCCACGATCGAGAACGGGCCGAAGCTCTACTTCGCCGGCGACACGTGCGTGTTCGGCGACATGCAGATCATCCGCCGCCTCTACGCGCCGGACGTCGCGATCCTCCCCATCGGGGGCCACTACACCATGGATCCCAAGGAAGCCGCGCTCGCCCTCGAGTTTCTCGGCACGAAGCGCTGCATCCCCTGCCACTACGGCACCTTCCCGCCGCTCAAGGGGACGCCGGCCCAGCTTCGCGAGCTCGCGCCGGACGTCCAGGTGGAGGAGCTGGAGCCAGGAGACTCGGTCACCCTATGAGGGAGCGCTGGTGGGGCGGCAGCGGCCGGCGCGTGCCGGAGCTCGCGGTGACGGGAGACCCCGCCGTACCGACGGAGGAGGCGCTCGTCGTCGCCGGCGTCGCCGACCTGCAGCCGATCACCGCTGCGTTCGAGGCAGGCCGTCCCGTGGTGGTGCTCGCTTCGTCGCCCGAGGAGGTGCGTGCGGCGCTTGCGCGTCCCGAGGTGGCTTCGGTCCTCGTGCCGGAGGAACGGCGTGACCTGCTCGAGCTCGACCTGACCGAGCTGACATATGGCTAGAGCCCGCCCCCCGGTGGCGACGTACTCGATCGCGGCCTGCGACCTCGCGGCCAAGCAGTGGGGCGTCGCGGTCCAGTCGAAGTTTCTCGCCGTCGGCTCGGTCGTCCCGTGGGCCGAGCCCGAGGTCGGGGCGATCGCGACGCAGGCGTACGCGAACCCGAGCTACGGCCCGAACGGGCTCGCTCTCCTGCGCGAAGGCCTCAGCGCAAGCGAGGTCGTGGAGCGCCTGACGTCGGACGACGAGGGACGCGACGAGCGCCAGCTCGGAGTCGTCGACGGTCAGGGAAAGGCTGCGAGCTGGACGGGGCCGGGCTGCAACGACTGGGCGGGGCACCGCACGGGGCCCGGCTACGCGGCGCAGGGCAACATCCTCGTGGGCGAGGAGACAGTGGCCGCGCTCGCGACGACGTTCGAGGCGAACACGCAGCTGTCGCTCGCGCAGCGCCTGATCGAGTGTCTCGCCGCGGCGCAGGCGGCGGGGGGTGATCGGCGCGGCCAGCAGTCGGCCTCCCTCCTGGTGGTGCAGAGGGATGGCGGCTACGCCGCTCTGTCGGACATCCTCGTCGATCTCCGGGTGGACGACCACGAGCGGCCGATCCAGGAGCTGCGCCGCATCTACGAGCTGCACTTCCGGCTGTTCGGGTTGAGCCCGCGCGAGGACTGGCTGCCGCTCGAGAGCGAGTTGCGCGCCGAGGTCGACGAACGGCTCGCGCGGCTCGGTTACGACTCGCTCGACGCCTGGGCCGGCGTCGAGAACCTCGAGGAGCGCGTGGACGGCGACGACTCGATCGACCCGGTCGTCCTCGAGGCCCTGCGCGAAGCCACCGCGTGAGCGACGGCTACGAGATCCTCACGCTCGACGAGGCCGAAACGGGTCGGCACCGCGGAAGCACCTTGATTCCGGTGCGCCATCTACTGGGCTTTCGACCGGCGGGGGTCAACGCCTGGAAGGCGGACACCGGCGGGCAGTTGATCCCGCCACACGAGGAGGACAGCGGCAACGAGGAGCTGTACGCCGTGGTGCGCGGCCGCGCCACCTTCACGGTCGGCGACGAGGAGGCGGACGCTCCGGCCGGGACGCTCGTCTTCCTCCCAGCCGAGGTCTTCCGTACCGCGGTCGCGGCGGAGGACGGCACGATCGTCTTCGTCGTCGGCGCCACGGTGGGCCAACCGTTCGGCGGCGGTGGCTGGGACTCGTTCGTCCTCGCAGACACATATCGGCAGACCGGCCGGCTCGACGAGGGAAGAGCGATCATGGAGCAGCTGATCGCGGAGAAACCGGACCACTGGTCGGTCCACTACAACGCCGGCTGTTTCGAGGCTCTGGCGGGCGATGCCGACGCCGCCCTCGCGCACCTCCGCCGTGCGAAGGAGCTCGACGGCGAGGGCCAGTCGGAGCAGTACTTCCGCGAGGACAGCGACCTCGACCCGCTGCGCGACGATCCGCGCTTCCAGGAGCTGCTCGCGTGAACCTCGTCCACCTCGACGAGCTCGACGCGATCGAGATGCCCGAGGGCTTCACCTGGCGTCCGGTGCGGCGCCGCTTCGACATCCGGGCGTTCGGCACGAATGCGTACACGCCGGGCTCGAGCGGCCAGGTCGTCGAGGAGCACACCGAAGGCCAGCTCGAGCACGAGGAGATCTACCTCGTCCTCCGCGGTCGCGTCCGGTTCACGATCGGCGACGACGAGCACGAGCTCGGGCAAGGGCAGCTCGTCTTCGTCCGGGATCCGTCCCTGAAGCGCGGCGGAGTCGCACTGACCGACGACGCCGCGGTGCTGGCGATCGGCGGGAAGCCCGGCCAAGCGCACGAGATCTCCGCGTGGGAGTACGTCTTTGCCGCCATGCCACACATCGATGCGGGCGACCTGGAGGAGGCCGAGCGCGTGATGCAAGAGGGCCTCCAGGAGAAGCCCGGCGACCCGGCCATGCTCTACAACCTTGCGTGCCTCGAGGCCCGCGCAGGCAAGACCGACGCGGCGCTCGGCCATCTCACCACCGCCGCCGACGCGCACGAGCGGTTCCGCAAGGCCGCGCAGACGGACGAGGACTTCGCCTCGATCCGCGACGACCCGCGCTTCCCGAGCTAGCGATACCGGGGCAACGTGTCCGAACGGGCCCGGGCCAACCTAGTAACAGACTGTTACTAGGTGCGCGGCAGGCCCTCTTGGTTACGTGGCTGGACTGGTCCACCCCACCCGTGTCGAAGCAAGTAACAGACTGTTACTAGGAATCGCCGGGCAAGCGCGTGCCCTGAGCGAGCTTCCGTAGCGCCGGAACCGGATCGGCTTCCGGCCGCGCCACCAGGAGGACGGCTCCGTGCCCTTCGTCGCGCACGAGCGAGTCGACGAGCAGCTGCAGGCCGAGTGCGAGCGCGAACGCCTTGTGCGCCTGCTCACCACCGAACGGGACGAGCTCGTCCTCCCGCCGGAGCCCCGCGACGACGTCGCCCCAGGTGATCGCGCCCATCGAGACATCGGCGACGATCGGGTCTCCGCCGCTACTGGGGATTCCGATCGCGAGCGGATTCGTACCGGCGAGCTTCGCGCCCCCGTCCGGATGGCCCAAGCGCCGAGGAGACGTCGCGGTCAGCACGCCGACCAGGCCGCCGTCCGCGAGCCGGCGGACGTTGTGCCCGAGCATCCCCGTGGGGAACGTCCGCTCGCAGACGACGAGCCGAGCGCGCGCCGGCGGTGAGGCGAGCTGCGCGCGTACCACCCGCCCGAGCACGAGATAACCGATCGCGCCGCCGCCGTGCCAGCGCTGGAAGCCGTCCTCCTCCTCCAGCAGCGTCGGCTCGGCGGAGGGGTCGTAGCCCTCGAGATCCTCGAGCCAGGGGATCCGCGCGTGGCCGTGTCCTTGCTTGCCGCGTTGCTCGGCCCCGTCGAAGTGCGCCCACAGCTCCTGCGCGTCGGCGTCGCCGAAGCCGAGCGCGCGCAGCCGGCCCAGGCCCTCGTCAGCGTCCACGGGACCTCGTGGCGACCAGCGCCGCCACACCTGCTGCACCGGCAACGACGAGCGCCGGCGAGACGCGGCGACGCGCATGCGGGTACGCGCGCCCGCTGAACTCGAGCACCGGCCACCCGCGGTCCCTCGCAAAGCGCCGCAGCTCACGGTCAGGGTTGACGGCGACCGGATGCCCGACGGCTTCGAGGAAGGGAAGGTCGGTGTGGCTGTCGGAGTACGCCGTGCAGGCAGCGAGGTCGAGGCCCTCGCTCTCGGCAACTTCGCGCACGCAATCGGCCTTTGCTTCGGCGTGCAGCGCCCGCAGTGCGCGACCGGTGTAGCGCCCGTCCTGCACCTCGCAGATCGTCCCGAGCGCTCCGTCGAAGCCGAGATCGTCCGCGATCGCCTCCACGATCTCCTGCAACGTCGCCGAGACGACGAAGACGCGCTCGCCGCGTTCGCGGTGATGCTCGACAAGGCGCAGCGGCTCGGCATAGACGAGCGGGCGGAGTACGGGCTCCAGTGCCTCGGCGACGAGCTCGCGCAGCTCGTCGGGCCGGTGGCCGGCCAGGATTAGCAGCCCGTCCTCCGCGCCCCGGCGAACCGCCTCGTGGCCGGCGCCGCGCGCGACGAACAGAAGCTGCCAGGCCGCCGCCTGGGCCAGCTGCCGGCGTGAGATGAAACCGCGCTCCCGGAAGGAGCCGGCGAGGGCGAGGGCCGACGACCGGCGCAGGAGCGTCCGGTCGAGATCGAAGAAGGCGGCGGCCGCCACCCGCCTCAGGCCTGCAGGCCCGCGGCGGCCAGCGCTTCCTCCCGCCCCGGATAGTCCTGCATCCGCACGATCTTCCCCCCGCGGACCTCGACGATCTGGAACAGCTTCCCCCGGAAGCCCCTCGCTCCTAGCCGGCCCATCCGCGTGCCGCGGAGCTGGAGCAGCACGCTGTCGCCGAGCTCGATCGTCTCGCCCGGCCGGAAGCGGTTCGCCGGCCCGCAGCGCCACAGCAAGGTCCTCACGATCCAGTCGGCGTCGAGGCATGGATTCCAGGAGCCCTCCTTCGCGGGGTACCACGTCGCGTCATCCGCGATCAGCTTCCGCAGGTTGCGGTGGTCTCCGCGCTTGGCGAGGGAGTAGGCCTCCTTGACGAGATCGCGAGTCGTGATCATCCGACCAGCGGCAGGGACTTGACGATCCCCGGCCCGGACTCGCGGCGCAGTGCCTCGATCTCCTGCGCGATCGCCACGATCGCCTGAGCGGACTCTGACTCGGGTTGCGCCGAGACCACCGGAACGCCCGCATCGCCCTGCTCGCGCAGCGCCGGATCGAGCGGCACGGTGCCAAGAAGCGGCACGCCGAGGTCGCCCGCGAGGTCTTCCCCGCCGCCACTCCCGAATACGTCGCCGGACATGTTCTCCACCACGCCGAGCAGCCGCATGCTCGTCTTCTGCGCCATCGACGCGGCGCGCGCGGCAACGTCCTGCGCGAGCTTCTGCGGCGTGGTCACGACGACGACCTCGGCGCGCGGGAGGAGCTGGCCGAGCGAGATCGAGACGTCACCGGTGCCCGGCGGCATGTCGACGACGAGCACGTCGATCTCGCCCCAGTGGACGTCCGTCAGGAACTGCTCGAGCGCGCGGTGCAGCATCGGCCCTCGCCACATCACGGGCTCGCTGCTCGTCTCGAGGAAGAAGCCGATCGACATCAGCTTCAGGTCGTCCTTCACCGGCGGCACGATCATCTCGTCGACGGCGATCGGCCGCTGCCGAATGCCGAGGATGTGGGGGATCGAGTGGCCGTAGATGTCCGCGTCGAGCACGCCGACGCGGTGGTCGAGCTGGGAGAGCGCAACCGCGAGGTTCGCGGCGAGCGACGACTTGCCGACGCCGCCCTTGCCGCTCGCGATCGCGAGCACGCGGCAGTCGGCCGGCAGCCGGATCTCGCCCTCGCGCTCGGGTGCGCCGCCGCGCAGCTTCTGCGTCAGCGCCTGCCGCTCCTCCGGCGTCATCACGGCGAAGGAGAGCCGCGCCCCCGTCACGCCGGCGACCCCTGCGAGCGCCTGCTCCACCTGCTGCTCGAACGAGTCGCGCAGCGGACAGCCGGCCACGGTGAGGACGATCGTGAGCGCAACGACGCCGTCGTGCAGCTCGAGATCGCGCACCATGTCGAGCTCGGTGACCGGACGCCGGAGCTCCGGATCGATCACCTGCTCGAGCGCCTTCAGGACCTCGTCGCGATTGACCTCCACGCGTCGAGCGTAGCGCTAGGTGCCGGGCATGTGGTGGACGTTGCGCAGGCGGCAGCGCTGGCAGGAGGCCGCTTCCGCACGGCGAAGGCGCGCCGGTGACCTCGGAATCCAAGAGCTGGCCCCTGCTCGACGAGCGCGCGCCGTTCGCCACGGCGAGCCACAGTCGTCCTGGCCGGAAGACGCCGCGCTCCGCCTGGCTGCTCACAGGCCTTGCGTTTCTCTGCGGCGGGCTCGTCAGCGCGGCCGCGTTCTCGATCGGCTGGCGCCATCAAGCGCAGCGGAACACCGCCGCACAGTCCGCGCTCGCGGCGGCGAACGCGCGGGCGCACAAGCTCGAGGGAAGGATCGGCGCGTTGCAGACCACATTGGGCGAGGCTCGCGGAGCGGCGGCAAGCGCCCACGCTGCTGCGGCAGCGGCCGCGGCGTCGGAGAAGGCTCTGGCCCGAGCGGGGGCGAGCGTCGCCGACGAGGCGGACGCGTCGGACGGGAACGGCGCCGCGATCTCCTCGAGCGCCGATGCGCTCGGCGCCGCCGCCGCCCGCATAGCAGGCGAGCTGAAAACGCTCGACACGTATCTGACGACGACGCCCACGAGCCAGCTCGATCCCGGCTACATCGCGAGCCAGACCGCGTATCTCGCGCAGCGACTGTCGCGGCTGCAAGAAGACGTCGGGACACTCGGCAACTCGACCAGGTCGTTCGAGGCGACCCTCCGCAAGCTCAGCCGTGACGCGAGTGCGCTGAAAGAGACTCGCTGACCTTTACACAGTTCTCGACTTCTTCGGGCACTCTGTTCGAGGTATGACGGGGTTGGCCGCGCGCTTGACGACGACTTTGGTGCTCGCTGGGCTGGCGCTCGCCGTCGCCGCGTCGAGCGGCGCCGCCGCTAGCCCCGCTCGTGCACCGATCCTTGGTGTCGTGCCGCACACCGGCGGCCGACCGGCTGTTGCGCCGCACGCACTGTCGAAGGCCGCCGCAGCCGCCGGCCCGACGACGCTCACCTTCGATGCGAGCTACGAGAACCTGATCAATCGGTACTTCGCGGACGTCGCCCATGACAGCGTCGGAACCGAGAACGTCTACTCCGTGACGACGCAGTACTTCGACGACGCCGGGGCCATGGCCACATCCAGTACCAGTCGACGGTCGGAGGCTCGTACATCGACACGGATCCACTCCCGGCGAACGGCTGCAGCTGACAACGTCGACACGTATTGCCTCACAGACCAGCAGCTCCAGCACGAGATCCAGGCCGTGCTGACCGCAAAGGGCTGGCAGGGCGGCCTCGACCACATCTTCTTCCTCATGACGCCGAACGGCGTCGGGTCGTGTTTCAACGGCCTCAGCGGCCAGTGCTCGACGGACGACTTCTGTGCCTACCACAGCGCTTTCCAGGACTCGAACGGCGACGACGTGATCTACGCGAACGAGCCGTACGAGGGTCCCGACCCTCGAACGGGCTGCGCCGACGATTCCCAGGGCTTCCCGAACGACGTGGATGCGGACACGACCATCAACACGATCAGCCACGAGCACAACGAGTCGATCACCGATCCCCTCGGGACCGGCTGGCTGGCGAACGACACGAACCAGGACGAGATCGCGCGACCTCTGCGCGTTCGGCTTCGGAACACCCATCGGTGGGACGCCGGGCCTTGACGCCTACAACCAGACGATCAACGGCTCACCATTACGACCTGCAGCAGGAGTACAGCAATGCGGACGGCGGCTGCGTACAGAGCCTCGGCGGGCCGTCCTCGCCACCGCCGACCGGGGACGGCAGCGGGCCGCTCGTCTACCACGAGCGGGCCTGTGATGCACACCAACACGACGTACGCGATCTACTGGCTACCCACGGCTCGCAATACGACTCTTCCGGCCGTCACCGGAACCGCGGCGGTGAACAAGACGCTCACGACGACGGCGGGCTCGTGGGACGGAGGCGCCACCGCCGAGTCCGACCAATGGCAGCGTTGCTCCTCGACGGGGAAGAGCTGCGCCGACATCTCCGGCGCCACGGCTACGACGTACAAACTGACGACGGCCGACCGCGGCCACGTCCTGCGCTCGACCGTCCGCGCCACCAACGTGAACGGTTTGTCGGCGCCGACGGCGTCCAAGACTACCGCCATGGTGGTCGACGTCCCGGTCGCCGGCAAGGCACCCCACATCTCGGGCCATGCGCGGGTCGGAAGGAAGCTGTCCGGCAGCCACGGCTCGTGGACGTTCTCCCCGACCTTCCGCTTCCAGTGGCAGCGCTGCACCGCACACGGCACGAGATGCTCGAGGATCCGCCACGCGACGCATGCGACCTACAAGCTCACGAGGCGCGATGTCGGACACCGTCTCCGCCTCAGGGTCACCGCCACCAACGCGGCGGGAACCAGGGTCGCGACCTCGGCGGCGAGCGCACGCGTCGCAGCCGCGAAGCACTAGCTTCAAACCGCTCGCTCAACGCACCACGTCGACGTCGTCAGCCCGGACGTAGGCGATCCGGTGGTTGAAGAAGATCTCGTAGAACTGCTCCGGGCTCGTCTGGACCGAGTACGAGCTCGGATCGTCGAAGGTCGACGCCGCGTAGTGGTCGGCCGTGACGAGGTCCTTCGCTACGTACGTCTGGCCGGCCGGTATCGAGTACTTGTCGAGCGTCGCGGTCGAGTAGCCGGAGGGATAGGCCGCGCCGTAGACCGGGATCGACGAGGCGCCCGCCTTCGGCGTGATCAGGGTGCCGTTGCCCGGGATCGTCGCGTGATGCTTCCCCCGCGGGCTCTGGAGCCATGCCTTCTGGCCGCCGAACCAGATCGCGAGCCAGGAACCGCTCCGACCGGCGACGGCGTACTGCTCGCCGACAGAGGCCTTGTCTCCCCAGTCCCAGGCGAGCGTCGTGCCCACGCCGGCGGGCTCCACCCCCGCCGCCGCCAGGTATGGATCGGAGACGAGCGGGCTGCTCACGCTCGGAGCGGTGTGGAGGTAGACGAAGTTGGCCGACTGCTTCGGGCAGACGGCGGTGCCGTCACCACAGCCGGAAACCGTCGGTTTGTTGTTCCGCCAGTTCGGCTTGATCGTGACGATCGGGTCCGTGCCCGCGGTACCCCGCGGCACGATAGGTGCCCCGGCAAGCGCCATGAAGTGCGCCCAGTTGAAGTAGGTCCCGGGATCCCAGTGCATTCCGGCCTGGTACGGGCTCGACGGTCCCGGCACCTGGTCGTGGCCGATGACGTGCGCGCGGTTGAGCGGGAAGCCGAACCGCTTCGCCTGGTAGCGCGTCAGCCGGGCGAGCGACCGGTACAGCTTGGGCGTGAACCACTGCGCGCCCTGCAGCGCGAAGCCCTCGTCCTCGATCCCGACGGAGTGCGTGTTCACGTACCAGTTGCCGGCGTGCCAGGCGACGTCGTTCGTCGGCACCATCTGCGTGACCAAGCCGTCCGAGGAGCGGATCACGTAGTGGGCGCTCACGTAGGCGTGCGAGTCCTGGAACTCCGCGAGCGTCGGGCCGTAGCCTTCCTCTGTGTCGTGGACGACGACGTAGCGAATCGCGAGCCCGTCTCCGGGACGGTCGGCGAGGTCGTAGTTGCCGTAGTCGAACGGGCTGGCGCTGTTCTGAGCGTACGCCGCCGGGAGGAACTGGCACTTCATCCCCGGTGGACACTCGGCTCCGCTCGAATTCTTGCCGTGCAGGTGAGCGACCCGGGCGGCGCTGTTCTCGGCGTGTCCAAGAGCTTTGCCGGAAGGCGATACCGAGAGGCCGCCTGCGGCGGCGGCGCTCCCGATGGTGAGTGCGAGAGCAGCTGAGGCCGCAACGGCCGTCAGATAGCGGCTCGATCTCATTGGCTAACCCCTTTCCTGGGCGATACGTCAGGCGTATGCCCGAGAGCGGAGGTCCTACTCGTCCCGCAGCGCGGCGGCGATCCGCTCGCACACGGCCTCCGAGCCGGCGGCGACGACGCGCGAGCGCTGCACGAGGTCGAGCGGGGCCGTGCCGAACCGCTCGACGACGTCGAACAGGTCGACGGCGAGGCCGAGCTCGCGGCAGAGGAGCTGAGCCGCGGCGATGTCCACCGACCGCGCCGGCTTGAGCGAGCAGACCGCGTCGACGCGGCCGGCGGCGAGGTGGCAGAACGAGAGTGCGAGCGAGCCCATGATTCGCAGCCGATGGGCGAGGTCGGCGACCTTGGGCGCGTCCCTCGCGACGAGGGAAGTGAGCGTCGCCTCGAAGGACAGGATCTCGACCTCGTCTTTCGGCCGCTACAGCCCCGAGCAGCTCGCCGTTGAGCCACGCACCCTCGCCGCGCCGAGCCGTCCACTCCTCGCGAGAGCCGAAGTCGTGGACGAAGCCGAAGGCGACGTCGTCCATCGTCTCCCCCTCCGCGACGGCGATCGAGAGGGCGAAGAACGGGATGCCGCGCTTGGCGTTGAGCGAGCCGTCGATCGGGTCGACGACCACGAGCGGCAGCCCCCCATCGCCGAGGCGGCCGACCTCCTCCGAGACGACGGCGCCTGCCGCCTCGCGCACCCGCGCGAGGATCACCTCCTCCGCCGCCTGGTCGATCGCGGTCGTCTCGTCACCGCCCTCACCCGAGCCGACGACGGGCTCGCGCTCGGCCCGCGTGGGCAGGCGCTCGAGCACCGCGTCGACGTCCGCGACCGCGGCGCGACAGAGCTCCAGCCAGTCAGTCAAGCGGCAGGAGCACCAGACCCGACGTGAGCTTCGGATAGAAGAACGTGCTCTTCTGCGGCATCACTTCGCCCCGCCGAGCCACGTCCCAGACGTCCTCGATCTTGGTGGGGCGCAGCAGGAACGCGGCCTCCGCCTCGCCGCGGTCGACCGTGGCGACCGCCTCGTCGCGGTGCGGGGTGTAGGTGACTCCGGCAGGACCGAATCTGTCGACGACCTCCGGATCGAGGAACCCATTGCTGGAGAGCAGCTCGTACCGTCCTGCGCGGTAGAGCACCGGCCCGGGGAGACTCTGCAGCGGAGGATTGATCGGTGTGCCCGAGGCGCCGGCGGCGCTCTGCGCAACCCGGTGGGTGGGGAAGATCGTCAGCCCCGCCTGGCCGGTCGGGACGATCACTGCGAGCAGCCAGGCCGATGCCTCGGTGCCGTCCTCGTCGTGGAACGCGAGAGCCGTCTCGTACCGGTGATGCCCGTCCGCGATCAGGAGCTGGGCGTCGGCGAGCTCTTCGACGAGCGCGTCTGCGAACTCCGGCTCGAGCCGCCAGAGCTGTGAGGCGACACCGCCTTCGTCCACCGTCAGATCGGGTTGGTCGAGACCGTCGACCTCGACCGTGCCGTCCCAGAGGAAGAAGAGCGGCTCGAGTTGCGTGCGCGTTGCCCGGAGCAGCCGCAGCCGGCCCTCCTTCGGCCCCGCGTGCGTGCGCTCGTGGGGCAGAACGACGCGGTTCTCGTACGGCTCGAGCCGCAGCGCCACGACGAGGCCTTCGCGGCGCCGCCCGACGCCGTCCGGCCCGACGTACTCCTGCGCGAGCCACCAGCACGCCGGATCGGCGTCGCGAGCGAGCACGCCCTGCTCCTGCCAATCTGCAAGGCTCGCAGCCGCCTCCTCCTCGGAGTCGGGCAGGGTCAGGTGGACGATGTTGTACGGGCTTCGTCCGAGGAGCTCTTCCCGCTGCGCCGGACCGATGACGTCGTAGGGCGGCGCGACGAGCGACTCGAGCGGGCCGCCGACAGCCGGGTCGTAGCGGAGCGCGCGGAACGGCCGTACGACTGCCACGGCACTGACCGTACCAACCGCGCTGCCTCGCTACCGCCCTTGCGGCTCGTGCGCGCGACGACAGGCGATCCCTCGCTCCAGGCACGACGGCCGAGCTGCCACAACTCGACCGAGAAGGACGCGAGCAGGCCCAGGGTGACGACGAGTACTCGCCGCAGCACGCGGGCGCTCCAGCGCACCCGCAGGCTCAGGTTCCGCCTGTGATCGGGCGTGATCCGGCCCCGGTGGTCGACGACGAGAAGTTGTTCCTGAGGGACGACAGCGATGACCGCCGCCGTGGGAACTCGACGAACCCGTCTGTGGCTCGTCCGGACTTCGAGCACCGACGGGTCGTACGGGCTGCCGTCCGTGAGGATCCGCTCCACCGTGCCGTGGCCCTCGCCCGAGAGGGAGAACCCGACGCAGTTCGCGATCCAGTAACGGGTGACGGGGCTCGAGGAATCGAACCGCCGGCTCTGGCGCAATGGGACCGCCATCATGCCCCGGGTACCCCGCTACCCCGCCATGCGAAACTCCGACTCGTGACCGCAATCGCAGAACTCGAGGAAAACCGCACCGTTGAGGGCATCTACGCCGTCGCGCGCAAGGAGCGGCTGCGGACGCGGAACGGCTCGACCTATCTCGCGCTCGAGCTCGTCGACCCGAGCGGCCGGATTCCCGCGCGCGTCTGGAACGACGTCGAGATGCTCGACGGTCGCTTCGAGCCGGGCGACGCGGTCCGCGTGCTCGGGCGCGTCGAGCGGTTTCGGAACGAGCTCCAGGTCGAGGTGCGCACGCTGGAGCCGGCCGAGGGGGTCGACCCGGCGGCGCTGACTCCGGGCCTGCGCCGGGACGCAGACGAGCTCGAGGGCTTCCTCGAGTTCCTCGTCGGCGAGGTGCACGACGACGCGTTGCGCGGCGTCGCCAAGCGGGCGCTCGCGGACGCGCCGCTGCGCGCGATATCCGGCGACACCGGACGGCCACCACTCGTACGCCGGCGGCCTGCTCGAGCACACGGTCGGCGTGGCGACGCTCTGCCGCGAGCTCAGCCAGATCCATCCGCGGCTGCGCGCCGATCTGCTGCTGGCTGCGGCGCTCGTCCACGACGTCGGCCGCACACGAGAGCTCGGTCCCCCGCCCGTCTTCGCACCGACCGAGGAGGGACGCCTGCTCGGCCACGTCCACCTCGGGTTGCGGACGCTCGAAGCGCTCGACGCTCCCGCCGAGCTCCTGCACGCGGTCGCCTGCCATCACGACGTCCGCGCGGCCCGCACGGCCGAGGCGGCCGTCCTCTACCACGCGAATCAGCTCGACGCCGTCGCCGCCACGCGGCCGGTGCCTGGCTAGCTTTGGCAGCGCTACTGGCGCTCGCCGCCAGCCTGAGCTGGGGCTTCGGCGACTTCCTCGGCGGCGTCAAGGCGCGGGTGCTGCCCAGCCTCACGGTGCTGGCCGCGTCGCAGCCGTTCGGGCTTGCCGCGCTCGGCATCGCGGTCGCAGCACGGGGAACGGGGATCCCCGGCGACGAGGTGGCCTGGGCGGCTCTCGCAGCGCTCTTCGGAACCGTCGGGCTGTTCGCGTTCTATCAGGGCATGGCAGCAGGGGCGATCAGCGTCGTGACGCCGATCGCAGCTGTCGCGGCCGGAACTCCCGTGATCTGGGGCGTCGCCGTCTCGGGCGATCACATCAGCTCCCTCCAAGCGATCGGCTTCGTGGCGGCGATAGGCGGCAGCGTCTGCGCCTCGCTCGAGCTACGGGCCGAGCGCACGCAGATCGCGGCCGGCGTCGGCTGGGCCGTGCTGGCAATGCTCGCCTTCGGCGCCTACTACGTCCCGATGCACGCGGCGTCGACGCAGGATTGGCTCTGGCCGGCGTTCCTCTTCCGCTGCACGTCGGTCACGCTCGTCTGGTCCGCCGTACTCGTGCGCCGGGCGCGGCCGACCGGCCTTCGCGGACACTGGCCCGCCCTCATCGCGATCGGCTTCCTCGACACGGGCGGAAACGCGCTCTACGCCGCCTCGTCGTCGCACGGGCTGATCAGCGTCGTCTCGGTGCTGGCGTCGCTCTACCCGGTGGTGACGGTGCTGCTTGCGCGGCTCCTGCTCGGAGAGCGCGTGCAGCGGACGCAGGATGTGGGAGTAGCCGTCACGCTCGTCGGCGTCGTCCTGATCACAGCGGGAGGCTAGAGACCCGCCTCACCCGCCGAGCGTATGCCGCAGCTCGCGAACCGCGTCGGGCACGAGCCGGTAGTACGCCCACGTACCGCGGCGGGACGACTCGACGAGCCCGGCATCCCGCAGAACCTTGAGGTGATGGGAGATCGTGGGTTGCGAGAGGTCGAACGCCGCATTGAGGTCGCACACGCAGCACTCCTGGGTCGACGCGAGCCGGTTGACGATCGCGACCCGCGTCGGGTCGGAGAGCGCCCGGAAGCGAGCGGCGAGCGCCTCGCTCGCAGCCGGATCAAGAGGCTCGGCGGCGGGGCCGCAGCAAATGACAGGCAGCGCTTTCATTGATCCAGATCAATATAATGTATCGACGTCGATGGGAAGTATCCCTTGAACACGTAGTCCGAAAGCCGGGGACTACATTGTGGTCGATGCTGGAACGCGCTCAGACGAAGGCGTTGCCCCTGCTCAACAAGAGTGTCGAGTTCACGCCTGCCGTCCAAGCGTGTGCGGCGCGTGCCGAACGTGCGTCACGACGAACATCGTCACCCTGGCGATGGGAGCGGTGACCGGCGCGGCGCTGTACGTCGCGCGGCTCGCTCGACGAGCGTGCCCCACTAGACGGTCACGACGGTCTGCGAGCCGCCTTCTGTTTCCGTCCGTAGCGGGGTCTACGATCCCGCTCATGAGATTTGAACTCTCAGAACCCTGGGACCGAGGACGGCGGCCCGCATGAGTCTTGTCTGTCTTCCTCTGGAGTACGGTCCCGTAGAGATGAGCGCCATGCCCCAGACCGAACTGACCTTCCCTCAGATCGAGCCCAGCGCGATTGCCGGGCTCGATGAGATCGCTGACCAGCTGCGCGCGGCACTCGGAGAGCTCGAGAAGTCGATCCACGAGCTTCAGGCCGCGTATGAGGACGTTCAGTCGAAGCTCCGCTACATCGAGCAGGCGCGGAGGATGCTCGACGCGTCACGACGAGCGCGACGAACGGTCACTCCGCTCCGATCCCGTCGAAGCGCGAAGCGGCGCTCGCTTTGCTCTCGGAGATTGGGGAGCCGATGAAGCTCTCGGAGATCAGGGACGAGATGATCCGGCGCGGCTGGCTCGCGCAGACCGAGCAGAAGGCCGCGCACGCGCTGCAGATGATGCTTTCGACGCTCGCCAAGGAGGGGAAGGTCGACCGCCCGGCCTTCGGCGTCTACAGGCTTACCGCACCGACCTACGGGTCCACGTGGGAGGTGAGGTGAGAGGAGGCGGGGACGCCGCAAACCAGCGGCGTCCCCCCTCGGCACGGAGGGCGCTCCCGGTGTGGTGTACCGGGCGGGGTTTAGGTCCCCAGCAGCGTTCGCAGCGCTTTCGGTTCGATCCCGACGCCCTCCGATCTTGTCGCAGAATGGGTCGTCCGCGTCATTGTGACGCAAGTATCGGCCAGCAGGAAGGGGTAGCTTGAATCCCGTGAAGGACAAACGGACCCGAGAAGAACACGACAGGCAAGCCGCGCAAGGTGCCGGCTGACGTGCGCGAGAAGCAAGACCCCGAGTACTCCGAGGACGCCTTCGACAGCGCCCTAGATAGCGCTACGCGGCGTCTAGAGGGCCTCAGGCGCGGTCGAGCATCGTCCAGAAGATAGGACGCTCGTCCTTCCGGTGGTTCCACCGGAACGTGTACTCGTCCAGATAGTTCGGCAGGTACTTCGCCGAGATCGAGTGGTGCGCGCCGCGCACGCTCGTCTTGAACAGCGCGAAGAACGACTCCACCGCGTTCGTCGTCGCGCCGTCCATCTCGACGTAGATCCGCTGCGTGTGGTTCACGCGCCGGTGGCCCTTGTACTCGCGGCCGATGCCCACGTATAGCTTCAGGTCGTCCGTGAAGATCATCGACTCCGGCAGGACGAACTCCCGGATCTTGCCCTGCAACGTCGGCTTGCTCCGGTCCGGCACGACCGACGCCTTGACCTTGCCGCCGGGCGTTACCGCGGCCATGACGATCCGGCCCTGGTTCTTCGCGTCCGACATACGCTTGATCTCCTGGCGCGTCTTGCCGCGCGTCTGAGAGGCACGCATCCTGCCGCGCACGTTCGTCTCGTCCACCTGCACGTCCCCTGACAGCGGAGGCGTGTCGTCCCCGAGCAGCTTCCGGATCTGCTTCAGCATCCGGTGCGCCGTCTTGTAGGTAACGCCGATCTCGCGCCCGAGTTGCTTCGCTGAGATCCCGCACTTGCTCGACGACACTAGGTAGATCGCCCAGAACCACAGCTGCAAGCTCGTCGAGCTCTTGTGAAAGATCGTTCCGGCCGTGGGGTAGACGTGCGCTCCGCAGAACTGGCAGGAGTACGCCGACCGGCCCTTGATCCGGTGGAACCGCGACTCCCGGCCGCACTTCGGGCACTCCGTGCCGTCCGGGTAGAACTTCGCCTTCAGGTACTCCAGGCAGGCGTCGTTGTCCGGGAAGCGGCGTAGGAACTCGCTGAAGGTCATCTTGCTGTCGCTCGCTGGCGACCGCTCGACCGACTCCCTCTGACGTGCGCTCATACACAGTATGGTACTCCATACACGTACGTGTTGTCAAGGGATACTTCCCACGTCGATCGATGAAAGGAGGCATGCGATGAAGCGCGGCGATTGCTGCGACTGTTGCGGCTGCGGCACCGGCTGCTGCTAGCGGCCCATGCCGGCGGGGCGTACGACCCGCCGGCGCCCTACGGCGCTCCCGGCTCAGCGTTCATCCACTCGGCGACCGCTCAGACATTGAAGCGGATGTTGAGGACGTCGCCGTCCTGGACGACGTAGGGCTTGCTCTCCAGACGCTGCTTGCCGGCCCGCGCGGCCTCCGCGTGACCGCCCGCCTCGACGAGGTCGTCCCAGCGCACGACCTCGCACCGGATGAAGCCGCGCGCGATGTCGGAGTGGATCGTCTCGGCAGCGTCGAGAGCGGTCTCGCCGTGCCTGAGCGTCCAGGCGCGCGTCTCCTTGTCCCCCGCCGTGAAGAACGTGATCAGGTCGAGCGTCTCCGCGAGCCTGCGCACGACCTCACCCAGCGCGGACTCTCCGCCAGCGCGGAACTCCGCCGCCTCCTCCGGGGAGAGCTCCGCCAGCTCCGCCTCGAGCTGGAGATCGATTCCGTCGGCTCCGTTGACGAGCTCGAGCAGCGGCTTGGCGGTGAGCGGGTCGAGCTCCGGCGGCAGCTCACTCTCCCACTCCGCCAGCGTGCGGCCGGCATCGAGGTGCGCCAGCAGCCGCTCGAGGTCGGCTGCCTCCGCCTTGAGACTCGCGTCCCCGGACTTCGCCTGCTTGCCGACCCGCTCGAGACGCCGCTCCACGTGGTCGCGGTCGGCGACGAGAAGCTCGAGCTGCAGCGTCTCAAGGTCGTCGGCCGGAACGCGCGTACCCGAGAAGCCGTCGAGAACGACGAGGAGCGCGTCCACCTGCCGCAGGTTGCCGAGCAGCTGCGGCCCCGTCCCGGGGACGTCGACCACCCGCACCGCCGCGGGCGTGACCTTCCGCGCACCGACCGTTGCGGCGAGGCGGTCGAGCCGCTCGTCCGGGATCTGCGCCATGCCGACGTGCTCCTTGCCGGAGCCGTGTGCCTCCGCGCGCGTGAGCGCGCGAAAGAGCGTCGTCTTGCCCGAGCTCGGCAGCCCGACGATTCCGACCTCCAGCGCCACGCGCGGAGGCTAGCCGGGCTCCTGCACCTCCTGGCGAGCGATCTGCTTCTGCAGGGAGACGAGCGCGCGATGCTGGAGCGACTTGATCGCGCCTTCGGTCTTGTCGAGGATCGCCGCCACCTCGGCGTTCGGGAGGTTGAAGACGAACTTCAGCGTCAGCACCTGCTGCTGCTCCGGCGAGAGGTGGTCGATCAGCTTCAGCATCGACTCGCGGCCGATCGTCTGCATCGCCGTGAGCTCGGCCGACGGTTCCTCCTCGCCCGGCGGCTCGGGAACCTCCTCCTCCGGCTGCCAGCGGCGGCGCGCCCGGAAGTGGTCCATCGCAAGGTTGTGCGCGATCCGGAACAGCCAGGCCGAGAACGGCGCCGACTGCCACTTGAAGGTGCCGATCTTCTCCAGCATCTTCAGGAACGTCTGCGTCGTGAGGTCCTCGGCGTCGTGGCGGTTGCCGACGCTGACGTGGAGGTAGCTGTAGATCCGGTCGAAGTGGATCAGGTACAGCTCCTCGAGGGCGTCGCGATCGCCCTGTTGGCCGCGGGCGACGAGCTCCCGCACGTGCTCGGTCGACTCGCGCGCAGGCGCGCTCTCAGCGGGGGGATCCATCCCGCCTTCGTTTCCCCGAGACGGCGCCAGAGCTAACTCACGCAGCCCTAGCCGGAGCCGAACCCGACGCGACCGGCGCGGACGATCCGCTTGTAGTACGCGACGTGGGCCACGACCACGTGAAGCGGTCCGTCCTCGGTGTCGAGCACGACGACAGGCTTGCCCGCTCCGGTGGAGTTGAGTGCCGACTCGAGCTCGTCCGCCGTGTGCGCATCGACGAAGCTGCCGACGATCTGGCCCCCTGCGAAGCCGAGCTCGATCCGCACGCGATCGTCAGCCAACTGCAACCACCTCCGAGAGAACGCCGTGGACAGAGTCAGGATGGACGAAGGCGACCTCGAGCCCGAACATGCCGTGCCGCGGCGACTCGTCGATCAGCTCGGCGCCTGCGTCCGCCAGATGCGCGAGGGCCGCCCGGATGTCGTCGACCTCGTACGCGACATGGTGCATTCCCGGGCCGCGCTTTGCGAGGAAGCGGCCGACGGGGGTGTCCTCGCCGAGCGCGCCGAGCAGCTCGAGCCGGCTCTCGCCGACGCGGATGGACGCCGCCTCGACGCCCTGCTCCTCCACGCGCGAGCGATGCTCGAGCCGCGCGCCGAACAGGCGCTCGTAGGTGTCGAGGGCGCCGTCGAGATCCTCGACCGCGAGACCGACGTGATGCACCGAGCTGGGCGTTTCCACCTGGCGATCGTATTTGAAAGACTCGCGCCGACGATGCGCGCCTCCGCCCTCGCCCTCGTCCTGACCGCCGCTCTCCTCGCCGGCTGTGGCAGCAGCGGCAGCAGCGGCACGACCGCGAAGCCGAACGGCGAAGCGTCGAAGCCGGCCGGCCGCGTGCTCGCAGATGCGGAGGGAGCCGCGACGAATGCGAGTTCGGCCCACATCTCGGGGAACATCACCTCGGGCGGGACACCGATCACGGTGGACCTTACGACTGCCCGTGGCAAGGGCGGCAAAGGCTCGATGTCGACGAACGGGCTCAAATTCGACCTCGTTCGCATCGGCGACACCGTGTACGTCCGAGGCAGCGACGCGTTCTACAAGCATTTCGCCGGTGCCGCCGTTGCGCAACTCCTGCACAACAGATGGATCAAGGGCTCGGCGACGCACGGACGGCTCAAGTCTCTTGCCGAGCTCACAAACCTCCGCGCCCTGTTCGCCCGCATCAACGCCGACCCCGGAAAGATCGTCAACGACGGCAAGACGACGTACAAGGGCCAGCAGGTCGTCGCCCTGCGTTCGCTCGGGGATGACAGCAAGCTCTATGTCGCGGCGACGGGCAAGCCGTACCCGGTGGCGATCGTCGGCAACAAGGACGGTCAGTCAGGCGCTGTCACCTTCGACGACTGGAACAAGTCGGTGTCGCTGTCGGCGCCGAGCGACGCGCTCGACATCTCCCAGTTCGGCGGCTAGCCCTCAGCCAGGCAGCTCGCCGGGCTCGGCCGCAACAACGCGCGGCACGCCGACGGTCTCCGACGCCCGCGACTCAGGCTCGACGTCCTCGACGAGCGCCTGCAACTCGTCGCGGACGAGCGTCTCCTTCTCGAGCAGAGCAGCGGCAATGCGGTCGAGGGGCGCCCGGTGCTTGCGCAGCAGCCGCACGGCCTCCTCGTAGGCGCCGTCCGTCAGATGCGCCTGCTCTTCGTCGCGCAACCGCTTCGTCGTCTCCGAGAGCGCGTAGTTGTCGGCCCGCATCGTGCGCGACGACACCGAGTCGGACATGCCCCACTCGAACACCATCGAGCGGGCAATCTCGGTCACCTTCTCGAGGTCGTTCGCGGCGCCGTTGGTGACCCGGCCGAAGACGACCTCCTCCGCGGCGCGACCGGCGAGGGCGACGATCATGCGATCGATCAGCTCCTCCTTCGTGTGGAGGTAGCGGTCCTCCTCGGGCAGGTAGAAGGCGTAGCCGAGCGCATTCCCGCGCGAGACGATCGTCACCTTCTGCAGCTCCATGACGGAGCCCATCAGGTGCGCCATGAGGGCGTGGCCGCCCTCGTGGTAGGCGAGGATGCGCCGCTCCTTCTCGGTCAGCATCTTGCGCTGCTGCAGACCGGCGACGACACGCTCGAGCGCCCAGTCGAAGTCCGACTGGGTGATCGCCGAGCCACCGCGGCGGCCGGCCTTGATCGCCGCCTCGTTGCAGACGTTCGCGAGCTCCGCGCCGGTGAGCCCGGAAGTCTGGCGGGCGACCTGCGACAGATCGACGTCGGTGAGGCTGAGCGGCTTGTTGCGCGTATGGACCCGGAGGATGGCCTCGCGGCCCGAGAGATCCGGCGGCGGCACGAGCAGCTGCCGGTCGAAGCGGCCGGGGCGGAGGAGCGCGGGATCGAGATCCTGGATCCGGTTCGAGGCGCCCATGACGACGACCTGCCTCGCGTTCTCGAAGCCGTCGAGCTCGACGAGAAGCTGGTTCAGGGTCTGATCCTGCTCACGGTTGAAACCGTGCCCTGAGCGCTGCGCACCGACCGCATCGAGCTCGTCGATGAACACGATCGCGGGCGCGTTCTTCCGCGCCTCGTTGAAGAGCTTGCGGATGCGCGCGGCGCCGAGCCCGGCGAACATCTCGACGAACGAGGCAGCGGAGGCGCTGTAGAAGTTCGCGCCCGACTCGTGGGCGACGGCCTTGGCGAGCAGCGTCTTGCCGGTGCCGGGCGGGCCGTAGAGGAGGAGCCCCTTCGGCACCTTCGCGCCGAGCCGCTCGAAGCGCTTCGGCTCGCGCATGAACTCCACGACCTCCATGAGCTCGCCGCGCACTTCCTCGACCCCGGCAACGTCCGCCCAGGTCGTCTGCGACTTGGCGCCGTCCACCATGTTCGCAGGCTTGACGCGCGGCATCATCCCGGCGGTCCTCCAGAGCAGCCACGCCGTGAGCGCGATCACGACGAAGAACGCGAGTGGGAGCCAGGTCGTGGCGAAGTCCGCAAGCCAATGGAACCAGTGCGCCACCATCTCAGGGTCTCATCGGCAGCGAGGGACGCATCCCTTAGCCGAGTGAGGCAGCCGCTTCCTCAGCCGTGGTGAAGCGGACTCCGGCCTCGCGCCAGGCCGCGGTGCACGCGGCGACACGCGGCTCGTCGACTCCGCGCGACGCGTCCTCGACGAACGTGATCCGACGGCCGCGACGGAGGAGCGCGCGCACCGCGGCGTCGTCGCAAATATCGGTCGCGACGCCAAAGAGCAGGATCTCCTCGGGATCGAGCGTGTCGAGCATGGTCTCCGTGTTCGGGTTCGTGAACGGGTCGTACTGCTTCTTCGGGATCAGCACCTCGCGGCCTCCTTCGAGGAGGCGGCGCAGGATCGCGGGCGGGACGGGCACGAGCGGCAACGGGAGGGGATCGATCTGCTTCGTCTCGAGGATCTTCTCGGCGCCGCGCGTGCCGAGCAGGCAGTGCGGCGGCCAGGTGCTGTCGAAGTCGGGTTCCTCCGAGATCTCGGGGTCGCTGAGCTCGTGCTGGTCGCACGAGGCGACGTGCACCACGCCGGCCGCGCGAGCAGCCTCCACCACCAGCGCCATCGCCGGCCGCGCCTCCTCCGCGCCCTCGAAGTAAAGCTTGCCGCCGGGCTCGATGAAGTCGACCTGCGTGTCGACGTCCCAAAGGATCGTCCCGCCCACGCACCTGACTGTAAGGGACCGGTCCCGGTATCAGATACCAAGACGGGTCCGCCGGAGCCGGGTCCGAATCTGCGTCTTGTCGCGGTCAGGCGTTTTGGCGACCCTGAGCAACCATGCCGGCCCGTCCTCGAGACCATGCTCCCGGCGTTCACCACGTCTGGGTGAAGGCGACTGGGAACTGGCCGTATTTCATCGACGAGCTCGACCGCGAGAGATGGATCCGCCTCCTCGAGCAAGTTGCCGGCGACCATGCATGGAAGGTGCTGGCCTTCTGCGAGATGAGGACGCACGTCCACGCCCTCGTCGACATACCCGACTTGTCATTGCCCCTCGGCATGCAGTATCTGAGCCGCGAATACGGCAAGCGCTTCAACCTCCGTCATGGCCGAACGGGGCACTTCGTCCAGAGGCGATACGGAAGCCGGCGCATTGAGAACGGTCGAGACCTTCTCGCCACCTACGCCTACGTGGTCGCCAATCCCGTCAAGGACGGAGCTTGCCCGAGAGCCGAGGATTGGCGTTGGAGCAGCTACGCGGCGGCGCTCCAACTGAGTTCGGACTACGCCTTCGTTGACCCCACCCTCGTGCTCGCAGAACTCGACGGCTCCGTCGATGCGCTGCGAGCGCTGGTCTCCAACCGGGCCGCGCACCTGTCGAAACAGGACCCGTCTCGGTAGCAGATACCGAGAGGTGTCCCGAGAAGACGGTCAGCGAAGGGCGCGCAGGGCCGGCTCGAGGCGTTGGCGCGTCTTGAGGACGCCTTCGAAGAGGTCGCCGTGGCGGTGGATGCGGTCGAGCACGGCCTCCATCGTGAATTGCCGCGGGTCGAGCGACTCGTCGACCTCCTCCCAGCGCAGCGGAGTCGAGACCGGCGCGCCTGGACGCGGCCGCACGGAGTAGACCGAGGCGATCGTCTTTCCCTCGCCGTTCTGATTCGCGTCGATCAGGACGCCCCGGCGCTTGGCCTTCGACCACTCCGTCGTCACGAGCCCTCGATGGGTGCGCGCCAGCGCGCCGGCCACGATCTCGCAGAACTCACGCGTTTGCGCGTACGTATAGCGCCGCTCGACCGGCACGAGCACGTGCATGCCCTCGACGCTGCTCGTCTTCGGGAAGGCGGCGAGCCCGAGCGCGTCGAGCGCCTGCTTCACCACGAGCGCCACCTGCACGACCTCGCGGAAGCCAACGTCGGGCGACGGGTCGAGGTCGAAGAGGACGAAGTCGGGCCGGTCCGGCTTGTCGACTCGCGAGTACCACGCGTTCATGTCGATGCACGCCATGTTGGCCATCCACGTCAGGGCGTCCTCGTCGTTGACCAGCGGGGCATCGATCCAGCGCTTCTTCGGCGGCCGCTCGCGCGTCGACACCTGCACGTGGAAGCGCGGAATCCACTCCGGCATGCCCCTCGGCGCGTCCTTCTGGAAGAACGCCTTGCCGTACGCGCCGTCGGGGTAGCGCCGCATCGTGAAGGGCCGATCGCGCAGGTGCGGCACGAGCACACCCGCGACGGCGCGGTAGTAGTCGATCAGGTCGCCCTTCGTGATCTCCTCCTCGGGCCAGAAGACCTTGTCGAGGTTGGAGAGCTTCACCTTTCCTTCCTCGGCCTCGGCCGGGCGCTCGCGCCGCACGTCCTCGGCCGGCTTGTCGTCGCGGAGCCCCTGGAAGGAAGGCGCGCGCAAATGGCCGTCGTGCGTCCACTCCGCGAACTCGACCTCGGCCACGAGTCGCGGCTCGACCCAGACGACGTCGCCCTTCTTCACCTTCGCCATCTTCGGGACGACCGGGAAGGGCGACTCGTCGCGGCGCAGCGGCTCGAGCTTCTCGAGCAGCTCGCGGATCGCGCGCTCGCCGAAGCCGGTGCCGACGTTCCCGACCCACTCCCACTCCTTGCCGCGATGTACGCCGAGCACGAGCGCGCCGAAGCTGCCGCTGCGGCGGCCCTGGCCCTTCGTGTAGCCGCAGATCACGAACTCCTGCCGGCCGTGCGTCTTGACCTTCAGCCAGTCGCGGCCGCGACCGCCCTCGGAGTAGCGGGACGACGTCCGCTTCGCCATCACGCCCTCGAGACGCTGTTCGGTCGCCGCCTCGAGCAGCGCTTCGCCATCGTCGAACGAGCCGGAGAGCTGGACGACCGGGTTCGGCGCGAGCAGCTTCTCGAGGCGAGCCCGGCGCTCGGTCAGCGGCAGGTCGACCGTCGGCTCGCCGTCGATCTCGAGCACGTCGAACACCTCGTACGCGAGCCGGCTGCTCCCCTGCTGCATCGCCGAGAAGGTCGCCCTGCCGTCGGCATTGAGCGCCACGACCTCGCCGTCGACGACCGCGTCGGGCGTGCGCAGCGCCTTGGTGAGCTCCTTCGCCACGATCGCGAACCGCTCCGTCAGGTCGTTGCCCCGGCGCGAGACGAGCTTGGCTTCGCCGCCGCGCACGTAGGCGAGCGCTCGATACCCGTCCCACTTCGGCTCGAACTCCCAGCCCTCGCCGCGAGGCAGCTCCTTCGTGAGGGTCGCGAGCATCGGCCGGTAGGTGCGGCGGCCGGACGGCGCCCCCTCCTCGCGCTTGCGGAGTATGAGCCAGTTCTTCTCGTCGCCGGAGAGGTGCGCCGGAACGAGCGCCCACGTTCCCTCGAGACGCTCGCCGTGCAGCCGCACGGTGAGGCCGCCGTCGCGCTTCTCCTCGAGGAGCTCGTACGTGCCGCGGTCCCAGATCTCGACCGTGCCCGCGCCGTAGTTTCCCTTCGGGATCTCGCCCTCGAAGCTCCCGTACTCGAGCGGATGGTCCTCGACATGGACCGCGAGGTGCTGCTCGCCGGGCTCGAGCGGGACGCCTTTCGGCACCGCCCACGAGGCGAGGACGCCGTCGCGCTCGAGCCGGAAGTCGTAGTGCAGCCGCCGCGCGTCGTGCCGCTGGACGACGAAGATCGGCGCCTTCGCCTTCGCCCGCTTGCCACCGAAAGGCTCGGGCGTCTGCTTGCGGTTGCGCTTGCGCTCGTACTCCGAGAGCTTCTTGCTCACGCAGCCTTTCTACTACGGCCGAGGGCCCCGTAACCGCTTCGAAGCCGCTCGTTTACCGGTTTCAAGGTGTATGCCTGTCGTTTACACAACGAATACATGGCGGGGATAAGCCTGTGGACGGTGTGGACAGTCTCGATCATCGCCGCCCCCGAATCTGCCGAAACCTGGCCTAAGCTGATCAGGCGAAGACGCCGAGCGAGCGGAAGCGGGCACGACGCCGGCGGCGCAGGTCCTCGCCCGGAATCCCCTCGAGCTCGGCGAGAGAGTCGCGCAGCGCCTGTCCGAGCAGCCGCGCCGCCATGTCCGGATCGATGTGCGCGCCGCCGACCGGCTCCGGGACGATCTCGTCCACGACCCCGAGCTCGAGACAGTGGGTCGCGTCCGGACGAAAGGCCGCTGCCGCCTTCTTCGCCTGGCCCGCGTCGCGCCACAGAATCGCCGCGCAGCCCTCCGGCGAGATGACGGAGTAGATCGCGTTCTCCTGCATGAGGACCTTGTCGGCGAGCGCGATCGCAATCGCCCCGCCCGAGCCGCCCTCACCGATCACGCAGGCGACGATCGGCACCGTCAGCCGCGCCATGACCGCCTGCGAGTGGGCGATGGCCGCGCCCTGCCCGTGCTGTTCGGCAACCACTCCCGGATAGGCGCCCGGTGTGTCCACGAGCGAGATGACCGGGAAGCCGTGACGGTCGGCGATCTCCATCGCGTGCCACGCCTTGCGGTACCCCTCGGGGTTCGGCATCCCGAAGCGACGACTCGCGCGCTCGTGGATGTCGCGTCCCTTCTGCTGGCCGACGAGAACGACGGTACGGCCGTCGAGCTTGCCCAGGCCGGCGATCATCGCGCCGTCGTCCCCGAGCGCACGATCGCCGTGCAGCTCGAACCAGTCGTCGAGCAGGCGCTCCACGTAGTCGAGCGTGTAGGGCCGGTCGTCGTGCCGGGCCAGCTCGACCTTGCGCCAGATCTCCTCGTCGGTCGCCTCCTCACCGATCCGGGAGATCTGCCGCTGGAGCCGCTCGAGCTCCCCGGAGATCCGCGCGCCGCCGAGCAGCGGCAGGTTCCTCAGCCGGCCGAGCCGCTCACGCAGACGAAGCTCGTGCTCAGTCGGGGGCATCGAACAGCCTCAGGAGGCGGGACAACGTCGGCCGGAGCTCGGAGCGCGGCACGATCGCGTCGATCTGGCCGTAGCGGAGGTTCTGCTCGGCCCGGCCGAAGTCGTCGGGCAGCTTCTCGCGGGTGATCTCCTGCACGACGCGCGGGCCCGCGAAGGACATGAGCGCGTTCGGCTCCGCGACAACCACGTCGCCGAGCGTGGCGAAGCTCGCAAGCACGCCGCCGGTCGTCGGGTGCGTCATCACGGAGAGAAGCGCCTGCCCCGAGTCGTGCAGATCCTCCACCGCCGCCACGGTCTTCGGCAGCTGCATGAGCGCGAGGATCCCCTCCTGCATGCGCGCGCCGCCCGAGCTCGTGACGCTCACGAGCGGCATCCCAGCCTCCGCCGCCGAGTCACAGGCGCGCGAGAACTTCTCGCCGACGACGCTGCCCATCGACCCGCCCATGAACGCGAAATCCATGACGGCGAGCTCACACTGGCGTCCGTCCATCGTGGCCCGGCCGATCACCATGGCGTCGGCGAGCCCGGTCTTCATCTCGGCCTCGGCGAGGCGCTCGGTGATAGGGGCGAAGGTCGAAGAAGCCGAGCGGATCCTCGGAATGCAGCTCCGTGGCCTCCTCCGCGAAGGAGCCGGGATCGGTCAGCGACGCGATCCGGGCACGAGCCCGCATCGGGAAGTGGTGACCGCACTGCTCGCAGACCCAGAGGCTTTGCTCGAGCTCGTCGTCGCGGTAGTGCGAGTGACAGCTCGGGCAGGTGTTCGGGTCGGTCGGCGGAGGGGTCGGCTGGTCGTTGGTCTCGACCGAAACGTCGATTTTGGCCACGTCGCCAGCTTAGACCTATGCCCCAAGAGGGAGGTTGCGGAGCGGTTCAGTAGCCGAGGACCGCTGCGAGACGCTCGAGCTTCTCGACATTCGCCGGGTCGGGCGCGAGGCCCGTGAAACCGACGCCTACGAGCTTGCCGCTCTCCCTCACCTCGCCGAGCAGCCGCTCGACCTCGTCGAGCGTCGGACCGCCGGGCTCGGGCATGAAGACCGCGAGCTCGCCGGGATCGAGCACGTCGCAGTCGAGGGCGACATAGACCGCCTCGGCGCGGGCGAGCAGCGCGCTCGCGTTGTCGTCGATGCCGGTGGCCGCGATGTACTCATCCTCGGGCGGATCGAGGTTGCGCGCTCCCCAGAGGACGACGTCGGCCGCGGCGATCGTTCCCCGGTCGAGCAGCATGCGCAGCGGCATCCCCCACTCGTTGCCGGATGGAGAGGTCTCGGGCGTGTTGAGGTCACCGTGCGCGTCGAGCCAGAGGACGGCGACGTGCCCGTGCCGGGCAGCGAGCCCCTCGACGGCCCCGACGTGCGAGCAACAGCAGCCGCCGAGCACGATGGGGCGTGCCGGCAGGTCGGAGGCCACCGCGAGCGTCTGCATCGCGAGCGGCTCCTCCTCGATCACGGCCACCTCGGGATAGTCCAGCGCGAGCGAGGCCGCTTCGACCATTGGCTCGCCACCGTCACCCCACGCGCGTGGCACGCGGACGAGCCCGGCGGTGAAGGTGCGGCCGCAACTGTGGCACTCGTAGCCCTCGTCGACCGCGACGGCCGTGAGCGTGCGGCAGTCGGGACAGCGGGCGCGCAGCAGGCTCACAAACTCGCCTTCTCGAAGGCGACGCCGCACGCGTCGACGTGCATACCGACGCGCTCGTAGAGCGCAACGGCGCCGGTCGCGTTCTGGGAATCGACGTCGAGCGTGACGCGCGTCGTGCCGCGACGCCAGAACTCGGCGAACGTCGCCTGGAGCAGCGCCTTGCCGAGCCCCTTGCCCCGCCAGGCGGGTCGCACTCCGATCGCGCCGACGTAGCCCCCGCCGGCGACGTCGGCGTCGTTGCGGTGACGGCAGCGAGCTCGTCTCCGTCGCGGACGACGAACCAGACGGGGCCGTGCTCGTCGTGGTGCTGGCCCCTGCGCCGCTCGAGCCACTCGTCGAACGGCTCAGGATGCCACTCCCAGTGCTCCGCGAACGCCTCGTTCAACGCGTCGAAGAACGCCTGGTACTCGTCATTGCGGAACTCGTCCACGATGAGCCCGTCCGGGACGACAGGCGCCGCCGGCTCCTCGGACAGCTCGATCGCCATCTCGTAGAAACGCCGCACTTCGCGATAGCCGCGTGACTCGAAGAGGGCGCGCGCCGCGGCGTCGGGTTCCGCAGCACCGGTGAGGATCTTCTCCACCCCCTCCGCACGGGCGAACGCCTCGCCACGCTCGACGATCTCGGTTCCAAGCCCGCGTCCCTTGTCTCCGACGAAGCCGCGGACGTTCGCCGCATCGCCGTGCACGCCGAAGGACGCGCTAGCGACCACGCGACCGTCCTCGTCCCAGATCCACGTCTCCTTGGAGTACTGCTGGAACATGAGGATGTCCGCGCCGGTGAAGGTGCGGCCGCAACTGTGGCACTCGTAGCCCTCGTCGACCGCGACGGCCGTGAGCGTGCGGCAGTCGGGACACCGGGCGCGCAGCAGGCTCACAAACTCGCCTTCTCGAAGGCGACGCCGCACGCGTCGACGCGCATACCCACGCGCTCGTAGAGCGCAACGGCGCCGGTCGCGTTCTGGGAATCGACGTCGAGCGTGACGCGCGTCGTCCCGCGGCGCCAGAACTCGGCAAACGTCGCCCGGAGCAGCGCCTTGCCGAGCCCCTTGCCCCGCCAGGCAGGTCGCACGCCGATTGCGCCGACGTAGCCCCCGCCGGCGACGTCCGCGTCGTTGCGCGTGACGGCAGCGAGCTCGTCTCCGTCGCGGACGACGAACCAGACGGGGCCATGCTCGTCGTGGTGCTGGCCCCTACGCCGCTCGAGCCACTCGTCGAACGGGTCAGGATGCCACTCCCAGTGCTCCGCGAACGCCTCGTTCAGCGCGTCATAGAACGCCTGGTACTCGTCGTCGCGGAACTCGTCCACGACGAGCCCGTCCGGGACGACAGGCGCCGCCGGCTCCTCGGACAGCTCGATCGCCATCTCGTAGAAGCGCCGCGCCTCGCGATAGCCGCGTGACTCGAAGAGCGCACGCGCCTCGGCGTCGGGCTCGGCCGCACCCGCAAGGATCTTCTCCACTCCCTCCATGCGTGCGAACGCCTCGCCGCGCTCGAGAATCTCCGTTCCCAGGCCGCGCCCCTTGGCGGCGACGAAGCCGCGGACGTTCGCCGCCTCGCCGTACACGCCGTATGTCGCGCTGGCGACGATGCGGCCGTCCTCTTCCCAGACCCACGCCTCCTTGCTGTACTGCAGGAACCTGAGGATGTCCGCGCCGGTGACGCGGCCGGGGCGGTCGTAGAGAAGCTCCTCCTCCGCGGAGATGAGCGCCGCGACGGCAGGCGCATCCTCAGCGACGAACGGGCGGATGTTCATACGAGCCACTTCTCCCAGAGGATCTCCGCGGTTTCGACGTGCACCCCGACACTCTCGTAGAGATGCGTCGCGCCCGTCGGATTGGTGCTGTTCACGCCGCGAGCGAGTCGAGGCTGTCCGCAAGCCCGGCCAGGCTTCTGAGCTCGAGATCGGGCTGGGGCTCGGCCTCCTCGCCCAGCCGGTTGATCCAGATCGTCCGCAGGCCGAGGCCGGACGCGGGCGCGATGTCGTGAAAGAGGCTGGCCGCGACGTGCACGTGGTGGTCACGGTCGGCTCCACTCCGCGTGAAGAACTCGTCCCAGTGAGCGGCAGCCGGCTTGTACGAGCCAATCTCGGACGCGACGATGCTCTGCGCGAACTCGACGCCGATCCGCGCAAGCGAGGCGTCGAGGAGGTCGCGGTCGGTGTTCGAGAGGACTGCGAGCCTCCAGCCGCGGTCGCGGACCTCCGCGAGAGCCGCCGGCACCTCGGGAAACGGATCCCAGTCCGGCAACGAGCGTCCGAGCGCTTCCTGCTCGGCCGCGGGAGCACCGAGGCGGGCGAGCGTGACGGCCATCACCTCGCGATAGCTGCGACTCGGATCCTCCCGCTGGACCTGCGGCTCGAGCTCGTGGTACGCGCGCAGCTGCTCGCCGCTCCGCGCCGGGCCGAACAGCCGCTCGAGCTCGCGGCCGATGCCGCCGTTCCAGTCGATCAGCGTCCCGTAGCAGTCGAAGGTCGCCCAGCGCTCCACGTCGAGAACCTATCGCGGCGGCGGGTTAGTCCTCGAAGCGCTTGAAGACGACGCAGGCGTTGTGCCCGCCGAAGCCGAAGCTGTTCGAGACCGCCACCTTCACGTCCACATCCCGTGCCTCGTTCGGCACGTAGTCGAGATCGCACGTCGGGTCCTCGACCTCGTAGTTGATCGTCGGCGGCAGCTTGCCGTCACGGATCGAGAGAACGGTGAACGTCGCCTCGATCGCGCCTGCGGCACCGAGGCAGTGACCCGTCGCTCCCTTCGTGCCGGAGACCGGCGTCTTGTAGGCGTTCTCCTCGCCGAGCGCGTACTTGAGCATCTGCGTCTCGGAGGAGTCGCCGGCGGGGGTCGAGGTCGCGTGCGCGTTGATGTAGTCGATCTCGTCCGCGCCGACGCCGGCGTCGCCGAGCGCCATCTGGAACGCCGTCACAGGCCCGGTCGGATCGGGATCGGTGATGTGCTTCGCGTCGGAGGACAGGCCGTAGCCGGCGACCTCTGCGTAGATCTTCGCGCCGCGCGCCTTCGCGTGCTCGAGCTCTTCGAGCACGAGCAACGCACCCGCCTCGCCCATGACGAAGCCGTCCCGCCCCGCGTCGAACGGCCGCGAAGCCCGCTTGGGGTCGTCATTGCGCCGCGAGAGGGCACGCATCGCGCCGAAGCCCGCGATGCCCACCTCGCACACCGCCGCTTCGGTACCGCCGCAAAGCATCACGTCGGCGCGACCCAGCCGGATCGCGTCCGCTCCGTCACCGATCGCCATGTTCGAGGCGGCACACGCCGTGCACTCCGAGAGCAACGGGCCGCGCGTCCCGAGCTCGATCGAGACCCAGCCGGCGCCGAGGTTGGGGATGATCGCCGGGATCGAGAACGGATTGACCCGGTCCGGTCCGCGATCGACGAGCACGGAGTGGCATTCCTGGAACGACCGCAGCCCCCCTATGCCGGTCGCGATCGCGGCGCCAATCCGATTGGGCTCCTTGTCGATCTCGAGGCCGGAGTCGGAAACAGCCTGCCGCGCCGCCGCAAGGATCAGGTGCGTGAAACGGTCCATCCGTCGAGCCGCCTTGCGGTCGACCCAATCGGTCGGGTCGAAGTCCTTCACCTCGCAGGCGAAATGCACGGCATAGTCGCTGTGGTCGAAGGCCGTGATCTCGCCCGCGCCGCACTCGCCCGCGAGCAGGCTCGACCACGTGGACTCGACATCGAGCCCGAGCGGAGTCACCGCGCCCAGCCCGGTGATTACAACGCGTCTGCGTCCGTTGAGAGAACCGTTCCCCGTAGTCACTACATCCCAAGTCCGCCGTCGACGAGCAGCACGTCCCCCGTTATGAAGGCGGCCTCGTCGGAGCAGAGGAAGCGTACCGCGCCTGCCACATCGTTCGGCTCTCCGAGCCGTCCGAGCGGCGTGTTCCCGAGCATCGCGGACGTCGCCTCCTCGGGCAGGACGTCGGTGAGCTGCGTCCGCACGTAGCCGGGCGCGACGACATTGGCGCGTATTCCGCGGCTGCCAAGCTCACGCGCGAGCGACTTCGTGAAGCCGATGATCCCGGCCTTCGACGCCGCGTAATTCGTCTGGCCCCAGTTGCCGTGCACTCCGACGATCGACGAGACATTGACGATCGAGCCCCCGCGCTTCTTCATCATCGGCCGGCAGACGGCCCGGCAGGTGTAGAAGACCGACGAGAGGTTCGTCTCGATCACCGTGCGCCAGTCGTCGTCGGGCATCCGCGCCAGGAGGCCGTCGCGCGTGACGCCGGCGTTGTTGACCAGGATGTCGAGATCGCCCGCCTCCTCGACGAGCCGCGCTGCCTCCTCGGCGCTCGAGACGTCTGCCTGGACGGCGCGGCCCTTGATCTCGCTCGCGAGCGCCTCGGCTTCGGCGGCGCCGCCGCGGTAACCGACGACGACCTCGGCCCCGGCGCGAGCGAGCTCCTCCGCGATCGCGAGCCCGATTCCCTTCGACGCGCCGGTAACGAGAGCGCGCTTGCCCTCGAGACTCGCGAAGCTCACGAGCCGTCGGCGAGCAGCTCCGGGAGCCGCTCGAGCGCCTCGATGCTGTTGACCGAGACGGCCTTGACGCTGCGGTCGATCCGCTTGACCAGGCCGCTGAGCACGTTGCCCGGCCCGACCTCGACGAAGGTGCGGACGCCGTCGCGCATGAGCTCCGACGCCGATTGCGTGAAGCGCACCGGCGCGGTGAGCTGGTCGACGAGGAGCGGGCCCATCCGGTGCGCCGACTCCACGCGGGCGGTGACCGTCGACATGAACGGCGCCACCGGCTCCTTGAAGTGCACCTTCTCGATCGCCGGCCGCAGCCGGTCGGCGGCGCGCGCGACGAGGGGCGAATGGAAGGCGCCCGAGACCTTGAGCTTGACCGCCCGCCGCGCGCCCTCGTCCTGCGCCTGCTCGATGCACTCGTCGACGGCGGGGTTCTCACCGGAGACGACGATCTGCCCCGGGCAGTTGTAGTTCGCGGGCCAGACCCCGAGGATCTTGCGGCAAAGGCCCTCCACCACGTCGTCGGCCAGGCCAAGGATTGCGGCCATCGAGCCGGGGTTGCGCGCCGCGGCCTCGGCCATCGCCAGGCCACGCTCGCGCACGAGCGTCATCGCCTCCTCCAGAGTCATCGCCTCGGCCGCCGCCAGCGCCGCGAACTCGCCGACCGAGTGGCCGATCACGAAGTCCGCCTTGATCCCGCGATCCTGGAGGGCCGCCAGCACCGCCAGGGAGGTGGCGACGAGCGCAGACTGCTGCACGGCCGTGTCGACGAGCTCCTCGGCGTCGGCGTGGAAGCAGAGGCGCTCGAGGTCGAGCCCGGTCGCCGCACTCCCGCGCCTGAAGACGTCCATCGCGGCCGGCACCGCTTCCGCGAAGTCGCGGCCCATGCCGGCCTCGATCGAACCCTGGCCGGGGAAGCAGAAGGCGATCTTGTTCATGCCGTGGATCCTTCCAGCTCTTGAGTCCAGCGCATCAGCGCGCTTCCCCAGGTGAGACCGGCGCCCATTCCCGTCATGAGTACGAGGCTGCCGGGCCGAAGCCTTCCCTCGGCCTGCGCTTCCGCAAGTGCGAGCGGAATCGAGCCGGAGGACGTGTTGCCATAGCGGTCGACATTGATCACCACACGGTCGGACGGGATCCCGAGCTTCTTGGTTGCGTGATCGATGATGCGGACGTTCGCCTGGTGAGGGACATAGACGTCGACATCCTCGATGCTCGACCCGTGGCGCTCGAGCACTGCCTCCGCGGACGAGACAAGGACGCGCGTCGCGAACTTGAAGACCTCGCGCCCGTTCATCTTCACGAACTTCTCCGGATCCTCGAACTTCCGCGAGCCGCTACCGGGCAACCATAGGTGCTCGCCGCCGGCGCCGTCGGCGCCCAGCTCGAACGCATAGAAGCCCGCCTCCTCCGAGGGCTCGAGCACCGCGGCACCGGCTCCGTCACCGAACAGGACGACCGTCGAGCGGTCGCTCCAGTCGAGGATGCGGGAAAGCACGTCGCCGCCCACGACCAGCGCGCGCCGTGAGAGGCCCGCCGCGACCATCCCGTAGGCCTGCACGACCGCGTACATGAAGCCTGTGCAACCGGCGGAGAGGTCGTACGCAGCCGCGTCCTTCGCGCCCAAGCGATCGGCGAGGATCGCCGAGGTCGAGGGAAACATCATGTCCGGGGTGACCGTGGCGACGATCAGGAGGTCGACGTCAGCTCCGTCGATGCCCGCCTGCTCGAGCGCCTGTTGCGCAGCCGGTAGCGAGAGGTCGGAGAGCGCCTGCGAGTCGGCTGCGATCCGCCGCTCGCGGATGCCCGTGCGCTCCATGATCCATTCGTCCGAGGTGTCGACCAACTGTGTGAGCTCGTCGTTCGTGACCACGCGCTCGGGGGCGTAGGCGCCGAGCCCCGTGATCGTGACGTGCACGTCACTGCGGGCGTCGCCGATCATCCGCCGTCGCTGCCCACGAAGACCGTCAGCATGGCCTCGACGGCGGTGTCCCCGTCCACGCTGGCGCGACCCTGGCCTTTCGCGATCGGCCCGCGCACGCGCAGGAACTCGCACTCCAGGTCGAGCATGTCTCCGGGCTCGACGACCCGCTTGAAGCGGCAGTCGTCGATTCCGGCGAAGAAGGGGATCTTGCCCTCGTTCGCCTCGTCGGCGAGCACGGCGACCGCCCCGCACTGGGCGATCGCCTCGACGGTAAGCACGCCCGGCATCACAGGGCGATCCGGGAAGTGACCCTGGAACCACCAGCCGTCCTCGGGCACGAGGAAGCGGCCGCGCACCTTCCGCCCGGGCTCGAGCTCGAGCACCTCGTCGACGAGCAGGAACGGAGGGCGGTGCGGGATGATCGACTCGATCGTCTCCCGCCCGAACGGGGCCGCGGGAGCGGTCATGCTATGTCGCGCTGCTCGAGCCGCTCGCGAAGCCGGTTCCGACCGCGGTGCGCATGGCACTTGGCCGTGCCGACCGGCATGCCGGCGGCGGCCGCGATCTCCTCGAACGTGTAGCCGAGAGCGTCCTTGAGGACGATCACCTGCGCCTGCTCGGGCGAGATGTCCGCCAGCGAGTCGCACAGCTCCCGCCGCAGCTCCGTGAGGCGGACGCCGCGAGTCGGGTCGTGCTCGACGTCCGCGCCGAGCTCGTCGGGCAGCGGATCGTGCACCCGTGTGCGCTGCCGCTCGGCCACGTCGCGACAGGTGTTGACGACGAGCCGGTGCAGCCAGGTCGAGAACTGCGCCTCGCCGCGAAACTGCTTGAGGCGGACGCAGAGCTTCGCCAGCGCCTCCTGCGCCGCATCGCGCGCGTCCTCGGGGTCGCGCAGGAGGTGGCGCGCAAGCCGCTCGACGCGCGGCGCATGCCGGATGCAGAGCGCTTCGAGCGCCCGGTCGTCGCCGTCCTTCGCGCGGGTCACGAGAATCGGGTCGCTGAGGCTCGCGTAGTCGAGACTGCGCTCGCGCAGCGGCTGCCTGATCCTCCCCACGGCGCGATTAGTCTAGATGCGGGTGTCGGATCTCTCCTCCGCCTCGGTCGAGCCGTTGCTGCGGGGGCGGCTCGGATCCCCCTACCGCTTCGTCGAGGAGTGCGCGTCGACGCAGCGCCTGCTCGGGCCGGACGAGACCGAAGGCACGACCGTGGCGACCGACCTCCAGACGCAGGGCCGCGGGCGGCTCGGCCGCACCTGGGAGACGCCGGCCGGCCGCGCGCTGCTCTTCTCCGTCCTCCTCCACCCGCGGCCGCCGATGGCCATCTGGCCCGAGCTCTCGCTCGTCGCCGGCGACGCCGTCGCCACGGCATTGCGCGAGCAGTCGGAAGTCGCAGCGGAGCTCAGCCACCCGAACGACGTCCTGATCGAGGGGCGGAAAGTGGCCGGGATCCTGCCGGAGGCGAGTGTGGGCAGGATCGTGCTCGGGATCGGCATCAACGTCAACCAGACGGACGAGGAGTTGCCTGCCGACACACCGAAGCCGCCGACGTCGCTCCGTATCGAGACCGGACGGGAGTGGCCGCGGGCGCCTCTACTCGCCGCGATCCTGCTCGAGCTCGAGCGCCGCTACGACGACTGGCAGCGGCTGCACACGAACCGCTAGCCCGTCAGTGCTCGTCGGGGTACTGCTCGCGGAAGTTCCGGGCCGCCTCGATGGCGGCACCGAGGTTCAAGCCCTTGTCCTTCGCCTGCTTGATCAACATCACGGTCTCGAGCGCGTCGATGTCGTAGATCCGCTGCTTCTTGCCCTTGGTCGGGATCTGGGCCTTGTTCGTCCAGTAGTCGAGCTGCATCTTCGAGATCCCGGCGATCTGGCAGACCTGGCCGAGGTAGAGCTCGACCTTGTCGAGGTGCTCCGCCAGATTGATGGGTTCGAGAAGATCGACCTGCCGGCTGACCGCCATGTACGCCCTCGCCGCCTCGGGTGATGGCCCCGTCTGAAAGTTATAGAGACCCGGCGCACCTATTGGAAGGGGGCGCTGCGTAACTCGAGCGCTGACCTACGAGTCGGTCGGCTCGGCGCCGCCGATCTCGGCGTCGCCGTCCGTTTCCTCGGACTCGACGACAGGGGCGAGCGCGGAGACGGTCTCGTCGCCGCCGCGCAGCCGCATCACGATCACGCCCTGGGTCGAGCGGCCGAGCCGCTTGACATCCTCGACCGGGACCTTGATCACGGTGCCGGCAGTCGAGATGAGCATCACCTGATAGCCGTCGCGGACGACGCGCGAGCCGACGAGGTGGCCGCGTGCCTCGGTCAGCTGCACGGTCTTGACTCCCATGCCGCCGCGGCCCTTGACCGGGTACTCGCTGACGCGCGTCCGCTTGCCGTAGCCGTTCTCGGTCACGACGAGCAGGTCGGCGTCGTCCTCGGCGATGTTGATCGAGATCACCTCGTCGCCCTTGCGGAGCCTCATGCCGGAGACGCCTGAGGTGTCGCGGCCCATCGGCCTGGCGTCGGTCTCGTGGAACCGGATCGCCTGCCCCTTAGCCGAGACCATGAGGATGTCGTCCTCACCCGAGGAGTGGCGGACTCCGACGAGCTCGTCGCCGTCGCGCATCTTGATCGCGATGATCCCGTCGGCCTTGAGCGGCGTGTTGTACGCGGCGAGCTCGGTCTTCTTGACGACCCCGTTCTTCGTCGCGAAGACGAGGTACTTCGCCTCTTCGAAGTCGCGCGTCTGGATCACGGCGCGCACCTGCTCCTCCTGCCGGAACGGAAGCAGATTGACGATCGCGCGGCCCTTCGACTGACGGGAGCCGAGCGGCAGCTCGTGCACCTTGAGCCGGTAGACCTTGCCCACGTTCGTGAAGAAGAGGATGTAGTCGTGCGTCGAGGCGACGAAGAGGTGCTCGATGTAGTCGTCCTCCTTGAGCTCCATCCCCATCACGCCGATGCCGCCGCGCCGCTGCTCGCGGTACGTCGTGACCGGTAGCCGCTTGATGTAGCCCGAGCGCGTGATCGCGATGACCATGTCCTCCTCGGCGATCAGGTCCTCGAGCTCGAGCTCCTCCTCGGCGGCCACGATCTCGGTGCGGCGCTCGTCGTTGCGACCGTAGATCTGCTTGATCTCGAGCAACTCGTCGCGGATTAGGCCGTCGATCTTCGCCTGGTCACCGAGGATGTCCCGGAGCTCGGCGATCCGCTCCTGGTGGTCCTTGTGCTCGGCCTCGACCTCCTTGCGCGCAAGGCCGGTGAGACGCGAAAGCCGCATCTCGAGGATCGCCTCCGCCTGGATCTCCGAGAGTTCGAATTGCGCCCTCAGCTGCTCGCGCGCTTCGTCTCTGTCGGCGGCGGCGCGGATGAGCGCGACGATCGCGTCGATGTTGTCGAGTGCGATGAGGTAGCCCCGGAGGACGTGCGCGCGAGCCTCGGCCTTGCGCAGCTCGTCCTTCGAGCGGCGGGTGACTACCTCGCGCTGGAACTCGAGGTAGTGCCGGACGAGCTCGAGCAACGAGAGCGTGCGCGGCACGCCCTCGACCAGCGCGACCGCGTTGTAGCCGAACGTCGACTGCAAGGGTGTGTGCTTGAAGAGCTTGTTGAGCGCGACCTGGGGCACTGCGTCGCGCTTGAGCTCGATCTGGATGCGCATGCCGGTGCGGTCGGAGTGGTCCGCGAGGTCCGAGACCTCGGTGAGCACCTTGTCGCGGACGAGGTCGGCGATCTTCACGATCACGCCGGTGTCGCCGCCCTTCTTGACGCCGTACGGCAGCTCGGTGACCACGACCGCCGAGCGGCCGCCGCGTAACTCCTCGATGTGCGCGCGAGCACGCATCACGATCCGGCCGCGGCCGGTGCGATAGGCGTCGCGAATCCCGCTGCGCCCCACGACGAACGCGCCGGTGGGGAAGTCCGGGCCCTTGACGTGCTTCATCAGCCCTTCGACCGAGATGCCCGGGTCGTCGATCATCGCGAGGACCGCGTCGATCGTCTCGCCGAGGTGGTGCGGCGGCATGTTCGTCGCCATCCCGACCGCGATCCCCGTCGAGCCGTTGACGAGCAGGTTCGGGAAGCGGGACGGCAGCACGGACGGCTGCCGGCGCGACTCGTCGTAATTCGGCTCGAAGTCGACGGTGTTCGCGTCGATGTCGCTGCAGGAGCTCGGTCGCGATCCGCGCAAGGCGCGCCTCGGTGTAGCGCATCGCCGCCGCCGGATCGTCGTCGATCGAGCCGAAGTTGCCCTGCCCGTCGACGAGCGGGTAGCGCAGCGAGAACGGCTGCGCCATCCGCACGAGCGTGTCGTAGATCGCCGAGTCGCTGTGCGGGTGGTAGTTCGCCATCACGGCGCCCACCGTCGAGGCCGACTTCTTGTACGGCCGGTTCGGCTGCAGTCCGGCTTCGTGCATCCCGTAGAGGACGCGCCGGTGCACCGGCTTCAGGCCGTCGCGCACGTCGGGCAGCGCGCGCGAGACGATGACCGACATCGCGTAGTCGAGGAAGCTCGAGCGCATCTCCTGCTCGAGCTCGCGCGGCTCGATGCGTCCCGGACCCAACGCTCCGGTCTCGACCTCAGACAACTGTGACCCTAAACATCGAGGAAGGCGTCCTTGGCGTTCTCCTCGATGAACAGGCGCCGCGGCTCGACCTGGTCGCCCATCAGCATCGAGAAGAGCTGGTCGGCGGCGCTCGCGTCCTCGACGTCGACCCGCACCAGCAGCCGCTTCGCGGGATCCATCGTCGTCTCCCAGAGCTGGTCGGGATTCATCTCGCCGAGGCCCTTGTAGCGGGAGAGCTGGGTGCCGACCTCCTTCGCGAGCTCGAGCGTGTCGCGGCGGAGCCCGGAGAACGTCTCCGGCGCGGCCTTGTGCTTGCCGAGCGCGACCGAGAACGGCGGCGGCCCGACGACGTCGGCGAGCTTCTCGTAGGAGCGGCGAAGGTTCGCGTAGATCGGCGATGCCAGCAACTCGGCGGAGAGACCGATCGTCTGGGCGGCGGACGTCTCCTCCTCGACGACCTTCACCTGCAGGCCGTTCTCGTCTCGCTCGAGAACGGAGAGCTTGTAGCCGTTCGGCGGCAGCGCCGCGATCGCCTTCTCGGCAGCGGCAGGTGTCGTGATGTCCAGCTCGACGAGCCGGTGCGAGACGACGAGGTCGGAGGCGTGCGAGCCGAAGTCGGCCCGGAGTCGGGCGGCCCAGCCCTCGAACTCCGCGAGCGCGCCCGTGAACCGCTTCCAGCGCGCCTCCGTCAGCTTGACGTCGGTGCCGGCACGGTCGCTTACCTCGAGGTCGCCGAAGCGCTCGCGCACGAGCAGCTCCTCGAGCTGCGACTCCTTCTCGAAGTAGAACTCCTGGCTGCCGAGCTTCACCTTGTAGAGCGGCGGCACAGCGATGTAGATGTGGCCGTTCTCGAACAGCTCCCGCATGTGGCGGTAGAGGAAAGTGAGGACGAGCGTCCGGATGTGCGAGCCGTCGACGTCGGCGTCGGTCATGACGATGATCCGGTGGTAGCGCAGGCTCTCGATGTCGAACTCGTCGCCGATGCCGGTGCCGATCGCTGTGATCATCGCCTGGATCTCGTTGTTCGAGAGCACCTTGTTGATCCGGTTCTTCTCGCTGTTGATGATCTTCCCGCGCAGCGGCAGGATCGCCTGGTAGGTGCGGTCGCGGCCGGTCTTCGCCGAGCCGCCGGCCGAGTCGCCCTCGACGATGTAGAGCTCAGCCAGCGACGGGTCGCGGATCGAGCAGTCGGCGAGCTTGCCCGGCAGCGATGAGCTGTCGAGCGCCGACTTGCGCCGCGTCAGCTCACGCGCCTGCCGCGCCGCGAGCCGCGCGCGCATCGCCGCGATCGCCTTGTTGCAGATCGCGCGCGCATCCTGCGGGTTCTCCTCGAGGAACCGCGACAGGGATGCGTTGACGGTCGTCTGGACGAGACCCTCGACGCCCGGATTGCCGAGCTTCGTCTTCGTCTGCCCTTCGAACTGCGGGTTACGGAGCTTGACCGAGACGACGGCGGCGAGCCCCTCGCGGACGTCCTCGCCGTCGAGGCTCTCCTTCTCCTTCAGGAGCTTGAGCTCCTGGGCCTTCGCGTTCAGCGTGCGCGTCAACGCGCTGCGGAAGCCGGACAGGTGCGTGCCGCCCTCGACCGTGTTGATGTTGTTGGCGAACGTGAAGACGGACTCCTGGTAGGAGGAGTTCCACTGCATCGCCACCTCGACGGCCCCTTGGTCTGTATCGCCCTCGAAATAGACGATGTGCTTGTGGATCGCGTCCTTGGCCTCGTTGATGTACGAGACGAAGTCGCGGATGCCGCCCTCGTAGTGGAACTCGACCGTTTTGCCGTCGGCGCGCTCGTCGACGAGCTTGATGTGCAGGCCCTTCGTCAGGAACGCGGTCTCGCGCAGGCGCTGCGTGATGGTCGCCGCATCGACGTCGAGCTCCTCGAAGATCTCGGAGTCGGGCAGGAACGTGACCGTCGTCCCGGTCGCGTCGTCCTTGCTCATCTTCCCGACGACTTCCATCTCGCCGGTGGGGTCGCCACGCTCGAACTCCTGCCGGTAGACCTCTCCGTCGCGGCGCACCTCGGCGATCAGGTGCTCGGAGAGCGCGTTGACAACCGAGACGCCCACTCCGTGCAGGCCGCCCGAGACCTTGTACCCGTCGCCGCCGAACTTTCCGCCCGCGTGGAGCTTCGTGAGGACGACGGTCAGCGCCGGCAGTCCCTGGTCCTTCATCACGTCGACGGGAATGCCCGAGCCCCAGTCCTGGACCGTGACCGAGTTGTCCGGATGGAGCGTGACCTCGATCCTGTCGTTGCGTCCCTGGAGCGCCTCGTCGACGGAGTTGTCGACGACCTCGTAGATGAGATGGTGGAGGCCCCGGAGGCCGGTCGAGCCGATGTACATGCCCGGCCGCAAACGGACCGGCTCGAGTCCTTCGAGGACGGTGATGTCCCTAGCGGTGTAGTCTGTTTCAGTCATGAAAAAAGCCCTGCAAATTACGCATTTGCGGGCACAGAGAAGTGTATCAGACGAGCCGGTCGGTCGGGGCGCGAGCGAGCGCCGCTTTTATGGCTTTCGCAACAGACTCACGCAGGTCTGGATCCACAATTCCGGCGGTGAGCTCGGCCGCCTCTCGCACCTGCTCCGGCGAGGCCTCGACCACGGATGGCGGAGGCGGCTCGGGGGTCGTCTCCGGCAACGGTCCGGGAGTGAAGCGAAGCCTGGGGTGGCCCGGCAAACGGGCCGCGATCTCCGCCGCGCGCTGGGTCAGCTCGAAGCCCCAGATCGCATCGCGCACGTGAACGACGAGCGTCCCGTCGGGCTGGGTTCGTGCCGGCCAGGCGTTGCGCGCGATCTCCTCGCCGACTGCGTCGGGCCACGCCGTGACAGCGTCTCCGGCGCCGCTGTCGGCTCCGATGCGGCTCAGTTCCGCCCGGATCTGGTCTCCGACCGGCTCCACTAGGCGGCAGCTTCCAGCACGCTGCCCGGCGTCACCTGGAGCAGCTGGTCCGGATCGGCCGGCAGCATCGCGGCATCGGTCGCGGTGACGAGCGCCTGCCCGACACTCCGCACGCGAGCGGCGAGGATCCTGCGGCGCTCGGGATCGAGCTCCGACAGGACGTCGTCCAGCAGGAGCAGCGGCGGCACTCCGGTCCGGTCGGCGATCGTCTCGGCCTCGGCGAGGAGCAGGGCGAGCAGGGCGAGCCGCTGTTCTCCCTGCGAGCCGAAACTGCGCAGATCTCTGTCGCCGGCCGCAATCACGACATCGTCGAGGTGTGGGCCGAGCGAGGTCACGCCGCGGTCGAGATCGCGCTCGAGCACAGCCGCCAGACCCTCCGGGGTCGGCGGCTCGCCGTCGTACCGGAGCGACACCACACCGAGGCCGAACTCGTCCGCGCGAGCGCCGAACGACGGCTCGAGCAGTGCGAGGGTCTCGCCGCGCGCCGCCACGAGCTCGGCCCCGAGCGCCGCCACGCGTTCACTCCACGGTTCGACGGCTTCACGACTCGACGCACCGACGGCCACACGCCGAAGCGCGGCGTTCCTCTGCGCAACCGCCGCGCCGTACTCCGCAGGCAGAGCCACCCGCGCCGGCGCAAAGCGGCCGAGGACACGATCGAAGTAGGCGCGGCGCGCAGCGGGAGGGCCCTTCACGACGCCGAGCCGGTCCGGCGTGAAGACGAGCGTCGACACCATCGTGCGAAGCTGCTCGGCCGCGCGCAGCGGCGCACCGTTCAGCCGGGCCCGTTTGCCTTCACCCCGCCGCACCGTGACCTCGAGCTCCAACCCGACCTCGCCCCGCCGGCCCGAGACCGCCGCCCGCGCTCCCTCGGCGCCGAACCGCACGACCTGCGAGTCGGTGCGCGTTCGCGGAGAGAACCCCTGGGTCGCGACGTGCACCGCTTCGAGCAGATTCGTCTTCCCCACGCCGTTCGGACCCACCACGAGCACGAGCCCCGGCTGCAGAGCCAGCTCGAGCCGCTCGTAGGAGCGAAAGTCGCGAAGCGAGGCGGTCTCGACGATCAGACTCTGCCAGCCCCGTCCGGCTTTAGCCGGGAAGGCGGATCGGCATGACGAGGTACGTGAAGTCGTCGGCCTCGTCGGTGAGGATCGCGGGGCGCAGCGGGCTGATCAGCTTCATCTTCACGTCGTCGCCCTCGACCGACTCCAGCCCCTCTTTCAGGAACTCCGCGTTGAAGCCGATCTCGAGCGGCTCGCCACTGAAGGCGACCGGCATCGACTCCTGCGACTCGCCGACCTCGTGTGTCCGCGCGACGACCGTGACCTCGCCGTCCGCGAAGCGCAGCTGCAGCGGAGTCGCGCGCTGGATCATCACCGCCGCGCGCCGCACGACGTCGAGAAGCTCGGCGCGCGAGATCGTCAGCTCGTGCTCGAACGCCTCGGGCAGGAGCTGCCGGTAGTTCGGGAACTGACCGTCGATGCGGCGCGTGGTGACCCAGACGCCGCCGGTCGAGAAGAGCACCTGGTTCTCCTGCACGCCGACCGCGATCTCGTCGCCGTCGCCCGGGATGCGTGAAAGCTCCTGGAGCGCGCGGCTGGGGACGATGGCCTCGAGCTCGGGGGCCGGCGAGTCGAGCTGCGTCTCCTTCACGGCAAGCCGGTACGAGTCCGTAGCCGCCATGACGAGCTTGTCGCCGGCGAACTGGACGAGGACACCGGTGAGCACGGGACGCGCCTCGTCGCGCGAAGCCGCGCGCGCGACACGATCGATCGTCTCGAGCAGCGCCTCGCGATCGACCGAGAACGTCTCCGTTTCGGCGAACTCCGGCAGCCGCGGGAAATCCTCGGCGTTGTACGTGTGGAGCGTGTAGCTCGCGCTGCCCGAGCCAATGTGGACGACCGACTCGGCCGCGCGATGCTCGATCGTGACGTCGTCTCCCGGAAGAAGCCGAGCGATGTCCACCAGCGTGCGCCCCGGAAGCACGACTGAGCCGTCGCCCTCCACGCGCGCCGGCACTGCGGCGCGCAGCGAAAGCTCCATGTCCGTCGCGGCCAGCCGCAGCTCGTCGCCCTGAGCCTCGAGCAGGATCCCCGACAGGATCTGAATGGCGGTCCGGCTCGAAACGGCGCGCCCCACGAGCGTGAGACCCTGCACGAGCTCGTCCTTTGCGCACGTAATCCTCAACCCGGCACCGACTGCGGTTTCACTCTCGATCATCTATGGATCCTCGTAATAGTCATAGGGAGTGTGGACGACGGGGAAGACGTGTCCGCGCTGGCTTCCTTCCTGCGGTTCGCGTGTGGAGCTTCATTGTGGACGATCCGGAGGGTCCCACAGGCGGCAAGCGTCAGCGGACCTGCTTCACACGTGCGGTGAGCTCCTGCACAAGGTTGTACACAGACCTGTCCTCACGGATGAGACGGGAAATCTTGGAGGTCGCGTGGATGACCGTGGTGTGGTCGCGGCCGCCGAACTCCTTGCCGATCTTGGGCAATGACGAGTCGGTGAGCTCGCGGGAGAGGTACATCGCGACCTGACGCGGATAGACGATGTTCTGCGACCGCTTCTCGCCACAGAGCTCTTCGAGCGACAGACTGAACCGCTCGGCGACGAGGTCCTGGATCCGCTTGATCGAGACCTCCGCGGCTTCGCCCTGCGGGAAGACGTCGCGCAGGACGTCCTGCGCGAGCTCGACCGTCATCGGCCGGCCGGTGAGGGACGAGAACGCGACGACGCGGGTCAGCGCCCCCTCGAGCTCCCGAATGTTCGTCGACACCCGGCTGGCGGTGAACGTGAGCACCTGCTCGTCGTGGACGTGGATCCCGTCGACCTTCACCTTCTTGCGCAAAATTGCGATGCGCGTCTCGAGGTCCGGCGGCTGGATGTCGGTGATCAGCCCCCACTCGAAGCGGCTGCGCAGCCGCTCCTCGAGCGTCGCGATGTCACGCGGCGGCCGGTCCGACGAGAGCACGATCTGCGAGCCGGCCTCGTACAGCGAGTTGAAGGTGTGGAAGAACTCCTCCTGGAAGCGCTCCTTGCCCTCGAAGAACTGGACGTCGTCGATGAGGAGGACGTCGTAGGCGCGGTAGCGATTCTTGAAGCCCTCGATCCGCTTGTCGCGCAGCGAGTTGATGAAATCGTTGACGAAGGCCTCGCTCGTCACGTAGCGCACGGAGAGCGCCGAGGAGTGCTCGGCGACGTACTGGGCGATCGCCTGGAGGAGATGCGTCTTGCCGAGGCCCGTGCTGCCGTAGATGAAGAGCGGGTTGTACGCCTGTGCCGGCGCCTCCGCGACGGCCAGTGCAGCCGCGTGCGCAAAGCGATTCGACGAGCCGATCACGAAGGAGTCAAACGTGTACTTCATGTTGAAGCCGCCGCTCTCAGGCCGCCCGTGAGCACGTTGGACCACGGAAACGACGCCCTCCGACCCCGCGCGACCCTCCGTTCCGGAATCCGCGCTCTCCCTCACCTGGAACTCGAGCACGCGTTCGCCGCCAAGGATGTCGCGCACGGCCGCGGCGATGAGACCGAGGAAGTTGCTCTCGATCCAATCGCGCGTGAACTCGCTCGGAACGACGACCACGAGCGTGTCGTCATCGAGCTCGAGACCGCGGACGTCACCGAACCACTTGCTGTACGTCCCGTCGCTGAGGGCCTCTTTGAGCCGCTCGGAGATTTCCTCCCAGAGGTTCTCTGCAGACAGCTCGACTTGGTGCTCCACCGACGCCCTGATCCTCCCGTCTCCGACCCGGCGGCCAGCATAACAGCGGCTTTGACGAGGGCAAAATCAGCGTACTTGCAGGGAGTTTCTGAGCTCCATGATCCCTCCACAGCTGTGGACAGAGGTGGGGGCAACCCGCTGGAGCCGCATCCCTTAGCCACCGGCGGCTGTGGACAAGACGGTGGACGACTCGCGGCTATACTGACCGCCGCGCCCCGCCGCCGGCGGGGATTTTTCTGGCAAAGACGAGCCTTTTCGCAGTCGTGAAGCGCACCTACCAGCCCAACGTCCGCCGCCGCAAGCGCAAGCACGGCTTCCGCGCGCGCATGGCCACGAAGGCCGGTCGCGCGGTCCTGAAGCGCCGCCGCGGCAAGGGTCGGGCTCGCCTCTCCGCGTAGCTGCCGTCAGAACTAAGCTGGTCACGTGAAGCGCGCCAACCGCCTGTCCCGCTCCCGGGACTTCGACGCGGTACACCGCCGCGGTCGCTCGGTCTCGTCCCGTTTTCTCGTCCTCTACTGGCTGCCGCAGGAGGAGCCGGCGGACCCGCGCATCGGGTTCGCGGTACCACGCGCGGCCGGCGGCGCCGTCGAGCGAAACCGGATCAAGCGGCGCCTCCGGGAGGTCTGGAACGAGCGGCTGGAGCGCGTGCCTGCGGGCAACGACTACGTGCTGATCGTCCGTCCGGGCCTCGTCGAGGCGGCGGAGGCCAACGGTTTCGCGTGGCTCGGCGAGCGCGTAGACGAGCTGCTCGAGCAAACCGGAGTGCTCGCAGCGTGAGTGCCGTGCGGCGCGCCCCGGCGATGCTCGGAGTCGGGCTCATCTGGCTGTACCGCCTGACGCTCGGCGCGCTCTTCCCGGCCTCCTGCAAGTACCACCCCTCCTGCTCGGAGTACGCGATGCAGGCCGTGCGCCGCCACGGACTCCTGCGCGGCAGCGTTCTTGCCGGCTGGCGCCTGCTCCGGTGCAACCCATGGAGCCGCGGAGGCTTCGACCCGGTCCGATGACGCTTTTCACGATCCCGATCATCAGTCAGCTCGAGACCGTGATGAAGCACGTTCTCAACTTCTTCCACGCGAACCTCCACCTGCCGTGGGCGTGGGCGATCGTAGGGACGACGGTCGTCGTGCGGATGCTCCTCGTTCCGCTGACGATCAAGCAAATCCACTCGATGCAGAACCTGCAGCGCTTCGCGCCGCAGATGAAGGAGATCCAGAAGAAGTACAAGCACGACAAGCAGAAGCAGAACGAGGAGCTGATGAAGTTCTACAGGGAGAACAACATCAACCCGGCCGCCTCGTGCCTGCCGATGCTGCTGCAGCTGCCGGTCTTCATCGCCCTCTACTACACGCTCAAGCACTTCGATCAGAACTTCCCTGAGGCCGCACACCAGAACCTCTCGTGGCTCCACTTCGTCCCGAACATCACCTTCCACACGACAGCGTTCTGGGGCGGTTACATCCTGCTGGTCGTCTACGTGGCGAGCCAGATGGCCTCGACGCTGTTCATGGCGCCGACGGCGGACAAGACGCAGCGCACGCTCTTCATGCTCATGCCGCTCGTCTTCGTCTTCGTGATCGCGCACTTCCCGGCGGGACTCGTCCTCTACTGGGTGACGACGAACCTGTGGACGGTCGGGCAGGGACTGATCACGCGGCGACTGGTCGCGCGAACGCCGGCACCGGCACCCGAGCGGCGCAGCTCGCGGACGCCGCCGAAGGACGACGGCTCGAGCGGTAACGGCGCGAGCGCCGAGGCGCCGTCTCCGGCGCCTGCCCCGTCGGCGTCGGAGCGGCCTCGCCAGGTTCGGCGCAAGAAGAAGCGCACGAGCCGGAGATGAACGAGCTCTCGGCGGACTTGACGGCCGAGGCGACCGGGGAGACGGTCGGAGAGGCGAAGTGGGCTGCGCTGCGCGAGCTCGAGAAGCGGCACCCCGGGCTCGACAAGGCTGCGGTGCAGTTCGAGGTGGTGGCCGAAGGGGAGCGCGGGATTCTCGGCGTCGGCTACGAGCCGGCCCGGGTGTTCGCACATCTGCCGGCCGAGGCCGCTGTGGCAGCGGCTGTGTCGGAGCCTGTGACCGAGGAGGGCGGCCAGGCCGGCGAGGCGCGTGCGCTCGTGGCGCAGATCGTCGACGCGATCGGCGTCGACGCGGACGTGGTTGCACGTGACGAGCCGGAGGCGATCGTCGTCACGTGTTCCGGCGCCGACGTCGGCCTTCTGATCGGCCGCCATGGTCAGACGATCGATGCGGTGCAGTACCTCCTCAACGTGATCGCCTATCGCGCCTACGGCGACGACAAGCGAGATGTGGTCGTCGACGCTGCCGGTTACCGCGCCCGGCGGCAGGCGACGCTCGAGTCGCTCGCGGACCGGGTCGCCGAACGGGTGCTCGAGTCGGGCGAGCCGGAAGAGCTCGAGCCGATGACGGCGGTCGAACGCAAGGTCGTCCATCTGCGCCTCAAGGAGGTCGCGGGCGTGGGGACCACTTCCGAGGGCATGGAGCCGAACCGCTACGTCGTCGTCGTTCCTGAGTGACTGGCTCGACGCGGTAGTCGCAACGCCGGGACTCACGGCGATTCGCGATCGTGAGCGTGCACGCGAGATGCTGCTCGAGGATGCACTGCGGGCTCTGCCGGTCGTCGAGCAGTACGACGGCCCGGTCATCGACGTGGGCTCGGGCGGCGGTTCGCCAGGCCTCCCGCTCGCGGCCGCGCTCCCCCACCGAGAGGTGACGCTGTTGGAGGCCGAGGAGCGCAAGTGCGACTTCCTCCGGCGCTGGGCGCCGCCGAACGCGCAGGTCGTCTGGGGACGCGCGGAGGCGCAGCCGCTCGAAGCGTGGGATGTCGCGACGGCGAAGGCGCTCGCGCAGCCGGTCGTCGCCGCAGAGTGGTGCCTACCGCTCGTCGGCATCGGCGGCGCCGTGATTCTCTGGCTTGGCGAAAGCGCCGACCTCGACAAGCTCGCGCGTGTCTCTGTGCAGCTCGGTGCGCGTGTGCCGGAGCTGGATGACGGCCTGGCGGTGCTGCTCAAGGTGATGCCGACGCCGCCCGGCTTCCCGCGCCGAGTCGGCGTCGCGAAGAAGCGTCCGCTGGCCTAGCGACAATGACTGCGGCCATGAGCCGTATCTACGCACTTGCGAACCAGAAAGGCGGTGTGGGGAAGACCACCACGGCCGTCAATCTCGCCGCCTGCCTTGCGGAGGCCGGCGAGCGCTCGCTCGTGATCGACCTCGATCCGCAGGCGAACGCGACCTCGGGGCTGGGGATGCGCGCGAACGGGACCTCGAGCTACGACCTCCTCGACGGCGCGCCGCTGGCCGAGCTCGTCCACCCGACCGCGTTCGCGAATCTCGACCTCGTTCCGGCGAAGCCGGATCTCGCCGGCGCCGTGGTAGAGCTCTCAGGCCGCTCCGACGGCGAGCGCTATCTCGCTCAGGCCCTCGCCTCGGGCAGCGACCGCTACGACTTCGTCTTCCTCGATTGCCCGCCCTCGCTCGGGCCGCTCACGGTCAACGCGCTCGCGGCGGCCGATCGTGTGCTCGTCCCGGTGCAGGCGGAGTACTACGCGCTCGAGGGGCTGACCCAGCTCCTGCACTCCGTCGAGCTGATCAGGCGGCGCCTCAATCCGAATCTCGGCATCGGCGGCCTGCTGCTCACGATGGTGGACGGCCGCACACGCCTCGCGCATCAGGTCGAGGAGGAAGTGCGGCGCCACTTCGGCGACCTCGTCTTCCGCACCTCCGTTCCGCGCTCGGTGCGTCTCGCCGAGGCTCCGAGCTACGGACTGCCTGCGATTGCCTACGACCGTCGCTCCGCCGGAGCCGACGCCTACTGGAAGGTGGCGATGGAGCTTGTCGAGCGCGCCTGAGTCCTCCCCGCAACGGCGCGGCCTCGGCCGCGGCCTCGAGGTGTTGATCGGCGGCCACCCGGTCCCGAGCGAGCTGCTCGAGATTCCCGTCGACGCGATCCACCCGAACCCGCGCCAGCCTCGGCGCCGCTTCGAGCCCGAGGCGGCTTCGGGGCTCGCGGAGTCGGTGCGGCGTCAAGGTGTGATCCAGCCGTTGCTCGTGCGGCCGCGCGGCGTGGGCGGCTACGAGATCGTCGCGGGCGAGCGCCGCTGGCGGGCGGCGCGGGAGGCGGGCCGCGAGACGGTTCCCGCCGTCGTACGTACCGCCGACGACCGCGAGACGCTCCTGCTCGGTCTCGTGGAGAACGTCGCCCGCGAGCAGCTGACGCCGATCGAAGAGGCTCGCGCCTACGCCGTGCTGATCGACGAGTTCTCGCTCTCGCTCGGCGAGGTGGCGGAGCGGGTCGGCCGCTCAAAGCCTTCCGTCTCCAACCGGATCCGCCTGCTCGAGCTGCCCGACGACGTGCTCGGGATGGTCGAGCGCGGGCAACTCACGGAGGGACACGCGAGGGCAGTCCTCGCCGTCCCCGACCACGAGGGCCGACGCCGGCTCGCGCGCGAGATCGTGCGACGGGGTCTTTCGGTGCGAGCGGCGGAGCAGCGGGCGAAGTGGGCCGGCGCACGGCAGCGACCGCGAACGCGTTCGGCACCGGTCGACCCGGCACTCGCCGACCGGGTGCACAGCGCGGTCGAACAGCTGACCGGCCGGCACGCGCGTGTCGTTCCCGGACGCGTCGAGCTCCCGTTCGGCGACGAGCACGACCTCGCCGAGCTGGCCGAGGCACTCGAGAACGCGGCTACAATCGACCCCCGCGCGGGCGATTAGCTCAGCTGGTTAGAGCGCCGCTCTGATAAGGCGGAGGTCCCTGGTTCGAATCCAGGATCGCCCATGTTCTTGCGCTCGCCCGCTGCGCTGGCGCAGGGCTCGCTTCCCTCGCGTGCGCTGTCGCTGTGCTTTCCGCTCGCGCTTGTGCCACGCCCGCCATGCCGGTCGCGACACGGGCTACGCCGGGCTTTCGGTCCCGGTGGCTGAGCTATATTCGAGACGAGGTTGCCGCGGATGCAAGAGATGCTCATCTACGGAGTCAGCTTCGATCTGGTCGGCAAGCAGCCGATCGTTCTGCTGAAGACCTCCGACGGGAACAAGTTCCTCCCGATCTGGATCGGCCATCCGGAGGCCGCCGCGATTCTCATGAAGCTGCAGAGCCAGACGTCGGTGCGGCCGATGACGCACGACCTCGTGAGCGAAATGCTCGAGCAGCTCGGCGCGTCGATCAGCCGCATTACGGTCACCGAGCTGCGCGAGAACACGTTCTATGCGCAGATCACCGTCATCCAGGACGGCCAGGAGATCGAGGTCGACTCCCGCCCGTCCGACGCGATCGCGCTCGCCATCCGCGCGGAGGCTCCGATCTTCGCCGCCGACGACGTGATCGCCGAGTCGGCGATCGAGTTCGAGGGCGAGGAGGTCGACGAGGAGCAGCTCGAGGCCGAGGTGCTGCGCTTCCGCAACTTCCTCGAGGACGTCACGCCGGACCAGTTCGTCGTCGAGAACGGCGACGAAGAGGACTAGTCACCTCACGACGATCAGGACGAGTGCCGACGCGTTGAAGAACGCGTGCACGAACATCCCAGGCACGACGCTTGTCGTCCGGTCGCGCAGCCAGGCGAGGGCGATGCCGAACGGGACGAGCACGAGCAGCGCCTCGACAAGCCCGTGCGAGAGGCCAAAGGCGACACCGACGATGAGAATCGACTGCCAGCGGCCGAGGAAGCGCAGCAGCGACTGGCCTGCGCCGCGAAAGGCCAGCTCCTCGACGAACGGCGCGATCGCGGCGAAGAGGACAAGGTTGGCGGCGAAGGCGCCGGCGTGCGCGGGCTCCCAGTGGACGTTCGTGATTCCCTGCTCCTTGCTGGGGCTCTCCGGGAGCGGCAGGTACGAGACGGCGCCCTCCCACACGAGGTTCGCGGCGGCGACGGCAGCGGCGAGGCCGAGCGCCTTCCCCCAGTTCCGCGGCGCCCGCAGGGTGAGCAGGTCGAAGCGATCGATGCAGATCAGGAGAACGATCCCGAGATAGACGGCGTAGACGATCGTCCCGCTGGCGAACGTCGAGTACGAGTAGACACTCAGGTGCGAGGGGCCCTTGCCGCCGCCTCCCGCGCTGAAGCGGGCCGCGTAGTTCGCCAGCGCAATCGCCCCGACGAATGCGGCCCAGACGGCGAGGCGGACGTACAACGGGTGTGGACGGGGCTGGGCAGCTTCGGCGTCCACGCGGCGCAGCATAGGGTTCCGGCCATGCGGCACTTCACGCCGGAGGAGGCGAACGCCGAGCTCGATCAGGTCCGGCCGCTGGTGGAGCAGCTCGTCGCGACCCGGCTGGAGCACACTGCCGCGCTCGAGCGTCAGGAGGAGCTCGAGGGAAAGATCCGCGGCAACGGCGGAGGCATCCCTCCCGCGGAGCTCGCTCAGGCGACCGCGGAGGTCGACGCCGTTGCACGACGCCTCGCGCGCCTTGTCGACGAGATCACGGAGCACGGCGCGCAGGTGAAGGACCTCGACAGCGGTCTCATCGACTTCCCGGCGCTGCACAACGGGGAGACGGTGCTCCTCTGCTGGCAGCTCGGCGAGGGCGAGATCGCCTGGTGGCACCGTGAGGACGACGGCTTCGCCGGCCGCCAGCCGCTGCCTCTCGACTGAGGAAACGCAGCGCCCGCGGCGAATCCGGCGGCGATGCCTTTCTGGCACCGCATTGTCATCGCTGCCGTCGTATTGCTGATCGTCACGCTCGTGGCGCGACTGGTCGACTGGTGGCTGGCGCGGAAGACGGTTCCGCCGGAGGTCGAGACGCGCTATCGCGTCCTGCGTCGGGCGATCACCACCACGATCATCGCGGTCGGTCTGTTCTCGGCCCTGCTCGTGGTCCCCCAGGTGCGCGCGGTTGCGGGCGCGCTGCTCGCTTCGTCGGCGATCCTCGGCGTGATCATCGGCCTCGCGTCGCAGCAGACGCTCGGGAACTTCATCGCGGGCATCCTGATCGCGATGACCCAGCCCGTTCGGATCGGTGACCGGGTCAGCTACGCCGACGAGCACGGCATCGTCGAGGAGATCGGCCTCACCTACACGTTCATCCGCACCGCGGATCGCCGCCGTCTCGTCGTCCCGAACAGCAAGCTCGCCTCCGACCCGATCATCAATGCGTCCATCCGCAGCCAGGAGACGTTCGCCGAGATTCTCGTCCCCGTGCCGCTCGCCGCTGACCTCGACGCCGCGGTCGACGCGCTGAGGGAGGACCTGACGGAGGAGCGCGACGCGAGCGTCTACATCAGCTCGTTCGACGGGACGGCGACCCTGGCGGTACGCGCCGCCGCCTCCGACGAGGTCGCAGCCGAGCGTCTGGAGCACGACCTGCGGCTGCGCGCCCACCGACGGCTGCGCGCGCTCGGCGTCTGGACGTGAGCCGCAAGCGCAAGGCCAAGCCGAGGCAGCGACCGAGGCGCAGGCGGCGCCTTCTTCTCCTGCTCGCGATCGCGGTTCCGCTCGTCGTGCTCGCCGCCACGGCGGCCGGCGGTGCCGTCTACTTCGGCTCGAGCTGCGACCTGAGCACGCTGCGGCCGGTGCGCCAGGCCGACAACTCCCTGGTCTACGGCGCCAACGGCGATCTGATCGGCGTCCTGCCGGCGGTCGAGAACAGAACGGCGGTCGTGCCGAAGGCGATCAGCCCGTGGATGCCGAAGGCGACGGTCGCGATCGAGGACCGGCGCTTCTACCACCACGGCGGCGTCGACCCGGTCGGGATCCTCCGGGCACTCCTCGCCGACGTGAGCGCGGGCCACATCGTCCAGGGCGGCTCCACCATCACGCAGGAGCTCGTCCGCAACCTCTATCTCTCACGCGAGAAGACGCTGCAGCGGAAGGTCGTCGAAGCCTGTCTCGCCCTCAAGCTCGCGCGCACATGGTCGAAGGACAGGATCCTCACCGCCTACCTGAACGACGTCTACTACGGGAACCACGCCTACGGGATCGAAGCTGCGGCCGAGACGTACTTCTCGCTTCCGGCGAGCCGGCTGACGCTCGCTCAGGCGGCGCTCCTCGCCGGGCTGCCGCAGGCTCCGTCCTACTACGACCCGCTGCACAATCCGGCGGCGGCGCTGGCGCGTCGTGACGCGGTGCTGCACGCGCTGCGCCGCAGCGGGGACATCACCGAGGCGCAGTACGCGGCGGCGAACCGGGATCGCAGCCTCCACCTGCGGCCGAGTCCGGCGTACGCCAGCCGGGAGCCGTACTTCGTCGGTTACGTCGAGAACCTGCTGCAGCAGGCGTACGGCGCGGCGATGGTTCGTGCGGGTGGGCTGAAGATCTACACGACGATCCGGCCGCGGCTGCAGCGTGCCGCCGTGCACGCGCTGTCGGAGGAGCTGTATGCACGGCACGACCCGGCCGGCACGCTCGTCTCGATCGACCCTGCTACGGGAGCGATCCGCGCGATGGCGGCCGTGACGCCCGGAACGCCGGGCAACGAGTTCAACCTGGCGACCGCGGCCGAGCGCCAGGCCGGGTCGACGTTCAAGCCGATCGTCCTGGCCGCCGCGGTGGCCGCGGGGATGAACCCGTGGGCCACGCGCTACCTCTCCGCACCGTTCTACTACGCCCCACTCCAGTGGCGCGTTCGCACGTACGACGGCACCTACGCGGGGCCGGAGACGGTCGCTGCGGCGACGCTCCAGTCGGACAACACGGTCTACGCGCGGCTCGCGCTCGACGTCGGCCCCGACACGATCGTCTCGATGGCGCAGAAGCTCGGTGTGCTGACCCCGTTGAAGGTGACCCCGTCGCTCGCTCTCGGCACCGGCGCTGTGACCCCCCTGGACATGGCCTCCGCCTACGCGACACTGGCCGCAGGAGGTGTCTACTCCAAGCCGCTCGCGATTCGGCGGGTCGTCTTCCCCGGCGGCGAGACCGGCAGCGGCTGGGGCCAGGTGCAGCAAACGCGGGTCGTTCCGGACTGGGTCGCCGCGACGGTCACGCGCGTGCTCGAGGAGAACATGCTGCACGGGACGGGAGTCGGTGCCCACGTACCGGGACTCGTCGATGCAGGCAAGACGGGCACGACCGACGACTACGCGGACGCCTGGTTCAGCGGCTACACGCCCTCGCTCGAGGCGACGGTCTGGATGGGCTATCCGAGGGGTGAGATCCCGATGCTCGACGTGCACGGCGCGACCGTCTCGGGCCCGACGCTGCCCGCAACGGCCTGGCGATCATTCATGCAGCGTGCGCTGGACGGGTCGCCGGACGCCGCATTCCCGGCTCCTGTGTCGCCCGCGCAGTTCGCGCCCTGGGCCGGACGCTTCGCCTACGTGACTACGACGTCGCCGTAGTCGTCCCCGCCCCGCTCGTCGTCGTCTCCGGTGTGGTCAGGGTTGTCGTCGGCGTGGTGGTGGGGATGGTCACGGTCGTCGGTGGTGTGATCGTCGTGGCGGGGCTCGTCGTTGTCGGCGCGGTCGGTGTCGTCCGTGTCGTGGTGCCAGGTGACGTCGTCGACGTCGTTGGCGGCGCCGGCTGTGTTGTGGGGCTGGTGGTGTGGGTGTGCGTGGCGTGGGCAGCAGTCGACGGGCTGACAGGCGCCGGAGCGTCCGACCGTGTCACCGCCCACGCGAGGAGGCCGCCCCCGAGCGCGAGCAGGACAACTGCCGCGGCGATCACCGCCGGCTCACGCCAGAGTCGTCGCGGCGGTGGTCCTCCGTCCCGCGGGACCGGAGTCGGAACGATGCGCGTCACGGCCGTGTCCGCAGGGGCGATCAGCATCGTGGGCGCCTCGCCGCTGAGCGCGGCCAGCAGCGCGTTCCCGTCGGCCGGGCGTTGCGCCGGGTCCTTCCGGAGTGCCGCCTCCGTCAGCGCGGCGAGCTCCGGCGGTGCGTCGGGTTGCAGCTCCGCGACGGCAGGCGGCTGCGCGTGCCGGTGCATGTTCAGGAGTGCAAGCGGCTCGTCGGCCACGAACGGCAACGCGCCCGTCAGCATCCGGAACAGGATCACGCCGAACGAGTAGACGTCGCTCGCCGGCCCGACCGGCTCGGCGGCGGCTTGCTCGGGCGAGAGGTACGCGGCCGTACCCAGCACCGTTCCGGCCTCGGTCAGCGTGCCCGCACCTGCAACGCGGCGGGCGAGCCCGAAGTCGCCGAGCTTCGGCCGACCTTCCTCGTCGAAGAGGACGTTCGCCGGCTTGAGATCGCGGTGGACGAGACCGCGGTCGTGGAGTTGCGCGAGGCCCGCCGCGATGCCCGTGGCGATGCGAGACGTCTCGACGGGCGGAAGCAGGTCCCTGCGCCAGCCGCTCCTCGAGCGTCCCGCCGTGCAGCCACTCGAGCGCCATGAACGGCCCGGCCTCGTCCTCGCCGTAGTCGTAGACGCGCATGACGTTCTCGTGCGCGAGCGTGGCGAGGACCTGTGCCTCCCGGCGGAAGCGGTCGAGGTCCGCGGTCGGCGAGAGGATCTTCAGCGCGACCGTCCGGTCGAGCGTGTCGTCGTGCGCACGCCAGACCTGGGACATCGGGCCTTGGCCCTGTAGCTCGTCGAGCCGGTAGCGACCGGCGACTTCGTCTCCTGGTTTCACGACTACGGTTCTACCCGTGGCTCCGCTACTCAGTCTCGAGGAGGCGCAGGAGCGCGTGCTCGGCCACGCCCGCCGGCTCCCGGTGGAGAGCGTGCCGATTGCCGGCGCGGGCGGCCGCGTCACCGCGGAAGACGTGCGGGCGCGCGTCGACCTGCCGCCGTTTGCGAGCTCGGCGATGGACGGTTTCGCCGTGCGGGCGGCCGACCTGCCGGGGACCTTGCGCATCGCCGGCGAGTCCGCCGCGGGCGCGCCGTTCGATGGGCCGCTCGAGGCCGGCGACGCAGTGGCCATCTCGACAGGGGCCGTCGTGCCCGAGGGCGCCGACGCTGTTGTCCCGATCGAGAACGTTGGCACGCAAGACAACACAGTGGACATCACCGGGTCGTCCGAACCGGGCGCGCACGTCCGCCCTCGGGGCGGTGACGTCGCCACCGGCGAGGTCGTGGTTCCCGCCGGTGTCACGCTGACCCCCGCTCGTCTGGCCGCTGCCGCCGCTTCCGGCGTTGCCGAGCTCTCGTGCGTGCGCCGCCCGCGCGTAACCGTGCTCGCTACGGGCAGTGAGCTCGTCGATCCCGGGGGGTCGCTCCGGCCCGGCCAGATCTACGAGACGAACAGCCTCATGCTCGCCACTGCACTGACTGCGGCCGGCGCCGAGGTGGTCACTCAGCGACCCGTCGCAGACGACGAGGGCGCGTTGCGGCAGACGCTCGAGCGGGGGCTCGCGACCGACGTTCTCGTCACGTCGGGAGGCGTGTCGGTGGGCGAGCACGATCTCGTCCGCGCGGTCGAGCTGGAGCTCGGCGTCGAGGAGGTCTTCTGGCGCGTGGCGATGAAGCCCGGCAAGCCGATCTCGTTCGGCGTACGCGGCGAGACCCTCGTCTTCGGCTTGCCCGGGAACCCCGTGTCCGCCCTCGTCGGGTGTGAGCTCTTCGTCAAGCCCGCGCTGCAGGCGTTGCAGGGCCTCGCGGATCCCCTGCCCCGGTTCGAGCCGGGACGGCTCGCGGTCGGCCTCCGGCGCAACGAGGAACGCGACGAGTTCGTGCGCGCCCGCTCGCGGGTCGACAGAGATGTGCTCGTCCTCGAGCCGGTCGCCGGTCAGGAGTCGCACATGATCGTCCGCGCGGGGGCTGCGGATGCGCTCGTCCACATTCCACGTGGAAACGGTGAGCTCGCGGCCGGATCGACCGTACGCTGGCTGCGGCTCGCCGCTAGTTGACCGCGCGGCGCGCCTCGGTCGTCGCCGCCTGCCGCCGAGGCGCGAGGACCAGCGTGCGGATGAGCTCGCGGAGCGGGCCGCGGCGCGGGCGCTCTCCCGGCGCCGGGTAGGGCGCGTAGCGGTTCGCAGCGAGCGCGGCGAGCTGGCCCGCCGCTGCGAGCCAGACGAGGCCGATCACGAACAGGGGCAGCGGCGCGTAGCCCACGGCGAAGAGCTTGAGGACGTACCAGGGCGCGTCCCAGCCGAGCCCGTAGTGGGTGGCGAACGTCCAGACGAGGTAGGCCGGCCCGGCGAACCCCACTCCGAAGACGCTCGCGCGCAGAGCTGGATGGCGGGTCTGCACCTGCGGCAGCCAGAGCCAGGCGTGGAGCGAGGGGAGGACGAAGATGAGTGAGAACGGGTTCGTCGCTGCCACGAGGAGCCCGACGACGCCGAGCGCGAGCAATGCCGCGCTATGGCCGGCGAGCCGCTCCTCCGGCCGGATCTGCCGTCGGGGCAGGAGACGGCTGCGCGCGACGAGCCAGCCTGCTCCGGCGAGGAGGACGAGTGCGACGAGCGCGCCTCCCGGCCACGAGACGGAGGTGAGGGAGGGCGCGTGCCCGTCGCCGCTTCCCCAGAGGCCGATCGCGCTGAAGATGAGGAAAATCGCGCCGACCCAGGCCCAGAAGCCGAGCCGGCTGCGATAGCTGCGTAGGGCGGGTGCGATGCGGATCCGCCGCCGGCGACAGCGTGCGAAGAGGTCCACGGCTGCCGCCAGGAAGGGCAGCAGCATTGCGACGAGCACGATCGCGATCGCCCAGCCGCGGACCAGCCGCTGGCCGAGGAAGACGTAGCTCGCCGGGCCTTGCGCCAGTGAGACACCCTGCTCCATCGCGTCGACGGCGTCCTGCGCCGCGAGGCCGACGACGCCGAGATGCCTGACGTCCAGCTTGGTCCGGCGCTTCTCCGCCTCGGGCGGGCGGGCACCGGCGGTCGTCACGGTCACTGCCGGGATTCCGCGGCTCACGAGCGGTGCCTGCTCGTACGGGTCGAAGGGAAGCCCGAGGCTGACGAGCTGCTGGAGCCCGCTCGGCCGCAACGGCTCCCCGTTTCCCTCCTGCGCGAGCGCGGAGCGCACCGTCTCGACGAGCCCGGGCGCAGGTGAGCGTGCGGTATCGGCGCCCAACATCAGCCGGGGCCCGCCGCGGCCGCCGATGGAGTCGAGGTTGATGACTCCGAGGACGTTCGAGTGGCCGGCCTGTTCGGCTGCGAAGCGCGCAGCGCCACGCGCGCCGTCGCCTGCGCCGTCGGTCGAGAGGAAGACGAGCGTGTAGGGGAGTGCGATCCGCTGTGCGCCGGAGGTCCCTGCGTAGGCACGCGCCAGCTCGATGAGCGCTGCCGTTCCCGAGGCGTTGTCGTTCAGGCCGCCGTCGGGGCCGCTGTCGTCTCGGTGCGCCATGACCACGATCTCCGGGGGCGAGAGGCCGGTTCCCGGCTTTTCCGTCACGAGATTGACGAGCGTCGTGCGGCGGCCGCTGATCGTTGCGGTGAACGGCTGGCTCCGTACGTCGAAGCCGTACGGCTTCAACTGGTCGCGAAACCAGGCCGCGGCGCCTCTGGCATCCGGTGTGCCGGGCCGCCGGTCCGGATAGTTGGTGGCGAGGTCGTCTGCGATGTCCGCGGCCGTGTTCGCGTCGAAGGCGGGCGGCAGGCCGGGCAGACGCAGCGCCGCCGGACGAGCCACGCTGAACGCAAGCAGGAGGAGCGGCAAACCGACGAGCAGCCAGGTGCCGCGGTAGAGGCGCGCGTTGATGGGACGCTCGAGCGATCCCGGCCGCGATCGTCGGCGCTCGGGTGCGGGCGAGGCGGCCGTCACGGCGTCCAGTCTAGGCCCGGATCCGGGCGTGTCGTTTTCCCGTGGAAACGGTCGGGGTTAGGTCTCCGGGCCACCGGGAAGGGCGAAACGGAGAGGAAACATCGGCGCTCGCGAGTCGAAGCGCCCCGCCGGACGGTAGTGGTAGAAATCGGCGGGTTTAAATTCGCGAATCTGCGGGAACTACACAAGAGGTGAGATGGGCGAGGCGGCACTGATCGGGACGGCGGACGAGACTCGCGAGGGAATGCGGAGCGTCCGGCTGCGCGTACCCGCGCGCGCGGAGTACATCGCTCTGGCCCGACTGGCGCTGAGCGGCCTGGCCGACATCGTCGCGCTGCCCGAGGAGCTGCTCGCCGACCTCAAGCTCGCGCTGACCGAGGCCGTGTCGAACTCGGTCCGGCACGCGTACGCCGACGGGACCGGCTTCGTCTCGATCGCCTACGAGCTCACGGGCGACGCGCTCGCCGTCGAGGTCGTCGACGACGGGAAAGGGCTTCGACCCGGACCGGCCGCCGCCGCTCGAGGGCGAGGAGCTCACGGAAGGCGGGCTCGGCATCGCGATCATCCGAACGATCGCCGACGAGTTCGAGCTGCACTCCCAGCCGGGAACTCGCGGCTCGCGCCTGCGCTTCACCAAGCGGCTGCATCAGCCGGTCTGACGTTGTCAACATCGACAACGACACGGCGGAAGCTCCTCGTCGTCTTCAACCGTGCGCCGGTCTCGTACACGCGTGACGCCGAGGGGAAACGCATCGCGCGGAGAGGAGGCGGCGGCGTCGTCACCGCACTCGGAGGCCTGCTCGCCCATCACGAAGTGACGTGGGTGGCGAGCGCGATGACCGAGGAGGACAGGGCGGTGGCGGCCGAGCAGGACGGCTCGTTCGTCGAGGAGACGGCGGGCGGTGCCTCCTTCCGGCTGCGGCTCGTGGCGCACGATCGAGCTGCATATGACCGCTTTTACAACGTGCTGGCGAACCCGACCCTCTGGTTCGTGCATCACTACCTCTGGGGGCTGGGCTCCGCGCCGGACTTCGGGCCGGAGCTGCACGAGGCCTGGAGCGACGGGTACGTGCCGGTGAACGAAGGGCTGGCCGCGGCGGCCCTCGAGGAACTCGATCGCGAGCCCGACGCGGCGGTTCTCTTCCACGACTACCACCTGTATCTCGCACCGCGAATGGTGCGGGAGGCGCGACCCGAGGTGGTGACGTCGCACTTCCTCCACATCCCGTGGCCCGAGCCGGACTACTGGCACGCGCTCCCGCCCGAGCTGCGAGTCGCCGTGCACGAGGGGCTCCTCGCGAACGACGTCGTCGGCTTTCACACCGAGCGCTGGCAGCGGGCGTTCCTGCTCTCGGTGGAACGGCTGCTCGGCGCGCGGGTCGACCGGGAGGCCGGGACGGTCGAGCACCTCGGCCGCACGACCCGGACCGTCGCGCACCCGATCAGCGTCGACCCGGCCGAGTTCGACCGGCTCCGCGACGATCCCGGAGTGCTCGAGCGGGAGGCGGCTCTCGTGGCGCGGCGTCCCGAGCGGCTCGTCGTCCGCGTCGACCGGACGGATCCGTCGAAGAACATCGTGCGCGGATTTCGCGCCTACGCCCTGCTCCTCGAGCGCCATCCCGAGCTGCACGCGACGGGTCGGCATGGTCGCCCAGCTTGCGCCCTCGCGGCAGGACATCCCGGAGTACGCGGACTACGTCGGCGCGGTCGAGACGGCGGCGCGGGAGGTGAACGAGCGCTTCGGCCGCGCTGACTGGCAGCCGGTCGAGCTGGACGTCGCGGACGACTTCTTGCGCTCGATCGCCGGCTACAAGCAGTTCGACGTCCTGTTCGTGAACCCGGTATTCGACGGGCTCAATCTCGTGACCAAGGAGGCGTTTCTCGTCAACGAGCGGGACGGCGCGCTCGTCCTCTCCGAGAACGCCGGCGCGCACGAGGAGCTCGGGGAGTGGGCGATCACCGTGAATCCAATCGACGTCTCCGGTCAGGCGGACGCGCTGTACGAGGCGCTCACGCTCGAGCCGGGCGAGCGCCGCCGGCGCGGCGACGCGATTCGCGAGCACGTCCGGGCGCACGACATCACCGCATGGGTCGACGCGCAGCTGGCGGATCTCGAGACCGTACGATCCTCCTGATGAACGACCTGTCGCACGTCGACGAGTCGGGCGCCGTCCGCATGGTCGACGTCGGCGGCAAGGAGCCGCTGCGCCGGCGGGCGGTTGCCCGCGCCGAGGTACGGATGGCCGCGGCGACCGCACGGATCCTGCGTGAGCTTCCGAAGGGCGACGCGCTCGCGACCGCACAGGTGGCCGGGATCATGGCCGCGAAACGGACGAGCGAGCTGATCCCGCTCTGCCATCCGCTTCCGCTCACGCACGTCGAGGTCACGCTGGAGGTGGGCGAGGAGTCGGTCGAGATCGTGTCGACGGTCGAGACCACCGCCCAAACCGGCGTCGAGATGGAGGCGTTGACCGCGGCCTCGGTCGCCGCGCTCACGGTCTACGACATGGCCAAGGCCGTCGACAAGGAGATGCGGATCGCCGACCTCGTCCTCGTCGAGAAGACGAAGGAGCGACCGATCTGAAAACGGCATCGCTGAAGGCCGCGGTGCTGACGGTGTCGGACGGCGTCGCTTCCGGGACGCGCGAGGACCGCAGCGGCGACGCCCTCGACGAGCTGCTGCGCGGTGAGGGGTACGAGGTCGAGCGGCGGGTCGTTCCCGACGAGCGCGACGAGATCGCGGCGGCGATCCGGGAGCTGGCGGCGTCGGCGCGGCTCGTGCTCACGACCGGTGGGACCGGTCTCGCGCCGCGGGACGTGACGCCGGAGGCCACCCGCGACGTGCTCGAGCGAGACGCACCGGGCATCGCACAGGCGCTGCGGGCGGACTCGATCGCGAAGACCCCACACGGCCTGCTCTCGCGCGGAGCGGCCGGCGTTCTCGGCTCGGCGCTGGTCGTCAACCTCCCGGGCTCGACGGGAGGCTGCCGCGACGGGTTCGCAGTTCTCCGTCCCGCGCTCGCCCACGCGCTCGAGCTGCTCGCCGACGTCCCGACGGCTCACGAGCAGACGTGACGGCCACTTCGACTCCGGCGCCGCTCCCCGCACGGTTCGCGCGGCTCGTCAAGATCGAGCACACGGTCTTCGCGCTGCCGTTCGCCTACGTCGGCGCTTTCCTCGCGGTGAACGGGACGCCGAGCGGGCACGACCTGCTCTGGATCACGCTCGCGATGATCGGTGCGCGTTCGCTTGCGATGGCGCTCAACCGCCTGATCGACGCGGGGATCGACGCGCGGAACCCGCGCACGGCGGGCCGGGAGATCCCGAGCGGCCAGCTCTCGATCGCCCAGGTCGTCTTCTTCTGCCTCGCGTCGCTCGCGCTCTTCCTCGTCGCCGTCTGGCAACTCGACCCGATCGTGCGCTGGCTCTGGCCGATCCCCGTCATCGGCTTCGTCGTCTATCCATACCTCAAGCGGTTCACGTGGCTGTGCCACTTCTGGCTCGGAGCGGTCGACGGTCTCGCGCCGGTCGGCGCCTGGGTGGCGATCACGGGACGGCTGCCCTGGCAGTCGTGGATGCTCGGCGCCGCCGTTGCGTTCTGGGTGGCCGGGTTCGACTGCTTCTACGCGCTCTTCGACGAGGAGATCGATCGGCGGGAGGGTCTGCACTCGATCGTCACGCGGTTCGGCGTGCGTGGCGCCTTCCTCGGTGCACGGCTGTCGCACGTGGCGACCATCGCGTTCCTCGTGGCGGCCGGCCTCGGCCTGCCGGTCGGCGTTCTCTACTGGCTCGGCGTTATCGCCGTCGCCGCCCTGCTGGCGTACGAGCACTCGCTCGTACGTCCCGGCGACTTGCGGCGGCTCGACACGGCGTTCTTCACGATGAACGGCGTGATCAGCGTCGTCTTCGCAGGCTTCGTGATCCTGGACGCGGTTACTTGACCCACCGGGGCGCCGTGCGCACGGCGCCCCTGATGGACCTTCTCGTCAGCTCTGCGGCCAGTGCGGGGGCGCGCACCAGCGACCCGAGCGGATGAATCCCGCTCCGGCCGTGCTGCCGCCCAGCGAGCCAGTCGAGAAGCCGGTGTTCGGGTTGAACGTGCTGCCCATGGAGGCGACGATCCGCCCCCACTGATGCCTCACGAAGCCCCGGGCGATTCCTGACGCCTCTCCGTTCGCGATTGCCCCGTTCAGCGTGCCGTGTGCCCGAGTGCCGGGACCCTTGATGTGGAAGTTGCCGAACACGTGGCCGACGCCGTTCGTGGTGTCCACGAGGCTCCAGGCGCGGATCGTGAGGGCGCCCGCGAGCCGCGGGTCCGAGCTCGAGGCCGTTCCCGTGTACGTCGCCTTTGTGGCCTGGAACGTGTCGCCGCCGGTCACCGAGCAGGTCACCTGGCTCAGGTGCGAGACGGTCGGTGCGTTGAAAGTCGCGCTTGCGGCCTGTATGGACGTGGGCTTGCGGGCCGCCGCTACCCCGGCGGCCGAGAGCGCCGCGGCCACGATCAGCCCCAGCAGCGCGAGTCGCGTTCTTGTCATGGTTCCCTCCTGGTCGCGGTGATCTCTGGCCGTAGCGGGAATGAGGCCTGAGCCGTGCACCGCTTGGCGCAATGGCTGCGTAAAACAGCGGTAAATCGCCGCCGGCGCCCTATGCTGCGCGCGTGCTCACGGCCCACCGGCTCGGCAAGCGCTACGGGGAGAAGCGCGTTCTGCGGCGGATCGACCTCGAGCTGCCGCGCGGCGGTTTCCTCGTGGTCACCGGCCCGAACGGCGCCGGCAAGACGACGCTGCTGCGGATCTGTGCCGGCCTGGCGCAGCCGACCGAGGGGACGATCGAGCGTGACGCGTCGCGCGCCCAGGTCGGTTACCTCGGCCACGAGCCGCTCGTGTATCGCGAGCTGACAGCGCTCGAGAACCTCGAGCTCTACGGACGCCTCTATCGCATCCCCGAGCGGCGCGAGCGGATCGGGATGGTGCTCGAGCGCTTCGGGCTCTGGGAGGCGCGACACGAGCGGGTCGGCTCGTACTCGCGCGGCATGACGCAGCGGCTCGCCCTCTGCCGCGTCCTGCTCCACGAGCCGGAGCTGCTCGTGCTGGACGAGCCGTACAGCGCGCTGGACGAGGCTGGCGCCGAGCTCCTCGACGCGCAGCTCGCCGAGCTCCGGGGCGAGCGGACGTTCCTCGTCTCGACGCACGATCCCGCGCGTCTGGAGCCGCTGGCGAGCCGGCAGGCTCGCGCTCGCGACATGAACTACGTTCGCGACGTCGGTGCTCTCGCGCGCAAGGACCTTCTGCTCGAGTTGCGGGCGCGGGACACGCTGCCGGCGATGCTCCTCTTCGTCGCCGCGGTGTTCGTCATCTTCCACTTCGCGTTGCCCGGCACACCGTCGCGGCTCGAGACGACCGGATTCCTCTGGGTCGCGATCCTCTTCACCGCGTTGCTCGGCCTCGGGCGCGCCTTCGTCCCCGAACGAGAGCAACGGACGTTCGACGGCCTCGTTCTCGCGCCGTGCGACCGCAGCGCGATCTGGCTCGCGAAGTCCCTGGCGACGCTCGCCTTTCTCGTCGCTGCCGAGGTCGTCGCGCTGCCGCTGTACGCGCTTTTCTTCCACCCGATCCGCGGCGCCACGGTGGCGGCGGTGCTGCTCGCCGACCTCGGGATCTGCGGCGTCGGGACGTTTCTCGGCGCGATGGCCGTCGTCACTCGAGCCCGCGACCTACTCCTGCCGCTGCTCTTCCTGCCGCTCGCGATGCCGATCGTGGTGGGAGCGGTCGGCGCGAGCGTCGCTGCCTCGCCGGGCCGTTACCTCGGCTTCCTCGCCATCTACGACCTTCTCTTCGCCGTGGTTTGCTGGGCGTCGTTCGAGTATGTCGTCGCCGAGTAGCCCGTCTGCTGCGACAATCTCTGCCGTGGGTCGCATGCGCCGCATCCCCCTGCCCGCGCTCGCCGTGAGCTCGCTCGTGCTCGTCACCACGGCGCTCGCCTTCGTCTTCTACGTCGCTCCGAACGACCAGAACCTGGGGTTCTCGCAACGGATCTTCTACTTCCACGTCTCGATCGCGTTCGCCGCGTACGCCTACTTCATCGGCGGCGCCTGGAAGGCCCTGCGGCATCTCTGGAAGCGCGATCCGCGTGCCGACCTCGAGAGCTACGTCTGCATCCACCAGGGACTGATCTTCGGCGCGATGGTGCTGCTCACCGGCTCGATCTGGGCCAAGATCTCGTGGGGACGCTGGTGGGTCTGGAGCGAGGACGAGCTCGTGCTGTTCCTCGTCCTCTACCTCTTCTACTGCGCGTACTTCATGCTCCGCTTCTCGGTCGATCCCGGGCCGCAGCGTGCGAACCTGAGTGCTGTGTACGCGTTGTTCGGTGTCGTCCTGATCCCGGTGAGCTTCGCGGCGATCCGGTTGGCGAAGGAGTTCCTCCACCCTCGGGTGTTCACGCTTCACGGCCCGAACTTCGGCGGGTGGATCCTCGTCACGTACTGCATCTCGCAGGCTGCGATGCTCGTCCTCGCGTACACGCTCTACCGGCTCGAGCTCGGCGGCAAGCGGCTCGATGCGCGGTTGCGTGACCTGAGGGAGGTGCTCGCGTGACGACTGCAGAGAAATACGTCACGGCCGCGTACTGCGTCGTGTTCGCCATCCTCCTCGTCTACCTGTTGATCATGGGGCTGAAGCTGCAACGGCTCGAGCGCGAGGTGGACGAGCTGGCCGAGCGCGTGCCGGACGAGGACGCGGAAGAGTCGTCACGGGAGCCGGCGCGCGTTGGCTGAGCTGCTCTTCTGGCCCGCGCTCCTGCTCTACGGAGAGGCGGCCGTCGGCTACCTCGGCGAGATGCGGCACCCAGGTCGTGCGGGCCGAGCCGCGACCTGGGGCGTCCGGCTCGGCTGGCTGGCGCAGACCGCGCTGCTCGCCGTGCAGGCGACTCGCGACGACGGCTTCCCGTGGGGCACATGGGCATCGTCGCTGTCTCTCTTCGTCTGGCTCGTCGTCACGGGGTATCTGATCTGGGGCTGCCGCCGGCCGTACCGGCTGCTCGGTCTCGTCGTGATGCCGCTCGCGGTGGCGCTGCTCGTCGTCGCGCGCGCCGGGGGCGGAACCGGCAGTGGGACCGCGAGCCGCTACTCGAACCTGTTCCTCGTCGTCCACGTCGGGCTCGTACTCGTCGCCTTCGCCGGCTTCACGCTCGCCGCCGCGCTGTCAGGGCTGTACATCTGGCAGGAGCGGCGCCTGCGGACGCGCCCGGCCACGATCCTCCGCAGGCAGATGCCGGCGCTCGCGACGCTCGACTCGCTCGCGCTGCGGACGGTGGCGTGGTCGGTGCCGCTCCTCACGCTCGGCGCGACGGTCGGGCTGGTGCGGCTTCTCAGCCGGGACGACAGGCTCGATGCTCTGATCGCCGTGACGGTCGTCACCTGGCTCGTCTGGTGCGCGTATCTCGGCCTGCGCCTGCTCGGCGGCTGGACGGGGCGGCGCGCCGCCTATCTCGCCCTCGCCGGCTTCGCCCTTGTCGTCATCGTCCGCCTCGCACTTCCGGCAACCCACTTCGCATGATGCGTCTCGCCCTCGTCGGTACGTCCCACCACCACGCGCCGGTGGAGCTGCGCGAGCAGGTGGCGCTCGATCGCGACGCCGCACAGGCCCTGGCGGCTCGCCTCGCGGGGGGCGGACGCGAAGCGGCCTGCCTCTCGACCTGCAACCGCACCGAGCTCTACGTCGCCGCCGCCGACGCGGAGCAGGCCGAGCGGGATGCTGCCGCGGCGCTCGCGTCGCTCGGGCCGGAGGTCGAGCCGGCGTTCTACCGGCTGCAGGACCGGGCAGCAGCGCACCACCTCTTCCGCGTCGCCGCGGGCCTCGACTCGCTCGTGCCGGGTGAGGGGGAGATCCTCGGCCAGGTGCGGATTGCACACGAGCTCGGGACGACCGGACCGCTACTCGACCGGGTCTTCCGCCAGGCGCTCCACGCCGGTCGAAAGGTGCGGGCCGAGACGGCGATCGGCCAGAGCCCGGCTTCGGTGTCGGCGGCAGCCGCCGCGCTCGCGCAGCAGGTCTTCGGCAGCCTCGAGGGCCGGTCGATCCTCCTCCTCGGCGCCGGCAAGGTGAGTGAGCAGGCCGCCCGCAACCTTCGCAGCCGCGGTGCCGAGATCGCGCTCGTCGTCAACAGCAAGACCGAGCGCGAGCGGATCGGCGAGGAGCTCGCGCGCGTAGACGTCGTGATCGCCTCGACGAGCGCGTCGGGCCTCGTGCTCGAGGCGGCCACTGTGGCAGAAGTGCTGCGAGGCCGGAAAGGCCGCCGGCTTCTGCTCGTCGACCTCGCCGTTCCGCGCGACCTCGACCCCGCGATCCGGGAGCTCGACGGCTGTTACCTCTACGACATCGACGACCTCGAGGGGATCGTCGCCGAGACGCTGTCGCTGCGCCGCCGTGAGGCCGAGCGAGCCGAGTCGATCGTCGCGGCCGAGGCGGAGAAGTTCCACGAGTGGCACGCGTCGCTCGACGTCGTGCCGGCGATTGCGTCCCTGCGGGCCCGCGCCGAAGAGATCCGCGAGGCCGAGCTGCAGAAGGCAGAGGCGTTGCTCGAGCGGCTCGACGAGAGCCAGCGGCGGGCCGTGGAGGCGGTCACCGCGCAGATCGTGAACAAGCTCCTCCACCTGCCGACCGTGCGGATGAAGCAAGCAGCCGCGGCAGCCGATGGGGTTCTCTATGCTGAGACCGTGCGGCACCTCTTCGGTCTCGGCGAGGACGAGCGCTGAACGTCAAGCCTGCGACGGGGCGTCCTCTGCCGCTCCAGGTGCCGACGGCGTTCATCCGGATCAGGCCGCGCGGCGTCGGTTGCTCGCCGCCTGTCCGGAAGCGACTGGGCTGTGCTCGTCCGCGTCGGCAGTCGCGGCAGTAGGCTCGCGCTCACCCAGGCCGAGCGCGCCGCCTCCTCTTTGCGTGCGCCCGGCATCGAGCTCGTGCTCGTGCCGATCACGACCGCCGGCGACCGCGACCGCTCGCGCCCCTTCGGTGAGATCGGCTCGCGCGGCGTCTTCGTGAAAGAGCTCGAGGAGGCGTTGCTCGGCGGGCGGATCGACGTCGCCGTCCACTCCGCCAAGGACCTCACCGCCACGGATCCGGAGGGGCTGGCGATCGGGGCGTATCTGCGCCGGGAGGATCCGAGGGACGCGCTCTGCGGTGCCGCTGCGCTGCGGTCGGGAATGCGGATCGGCACCGCCTCCGTGCGGCGGAAGGCGCAGCTCCTGGCGCTCGAGCCGACGCTCTCGATCGAGCCGCTGCGCGGCAACATCGACACACGCCTGCGCAAGCGGAGGGAACGAGGGCTCGACGCGATCGTGCTCGCGGCCTGCGGGCTCGACCGGCTCGGGCTCGGCGAGGAGATCGGTCATCGGTTCGAGCCCGAGACGATGCTGCCCGAGGCGGGGCAAGGTGCGCTCGCCCTTCAGGTACGGGCGCGTGACCAGCACCTCGTGGCGGCTGCGGACGATTCCGAGACTCGCGAGCGCGTCGAGGCAGAGCGCGCGGTCGTGGCCGCCGTGGGCGGAGGCTGCCTCGCTCCGGTCGCGGCGCATCACGACGGGACGACGCTGACGGGCCTCGTCGCGGCCGAGGATGGAACGTGGATCGAGCGGCGCACGGGCGACGACCCGGCCGCGCTGGGAGCGGAGCTGGTGGATGCGAGTACTCGTCACGCGTGAGGAGCTCGTCGCCCGCGTCGAGTCGCTCGGACACGACGCGGTCTTCTGCGAGCTGATCCGGGTCGAGCCGCTCGGCGACGAGCCGGTCGACGCTCGCACATACGACTGGCTCGTCGTCACCAGCCGCAACGGAGCTCACGAGCTTGCGCGCCGCGGGGTGACCGCGAATCGCATCGCGGCGATCGGCCCGGCGACGGCGGATGCGCTGGAATCGCACGGGCTGCGGGTCGACCTCGTCGCCGGGACGCACACGCAGGAGGGCCTGCGCGACGAGTTGCCGGAGGGAACGCTGTTGCTCGCTGCCGCTGAGGGCGCGCGGCAGGACGTCCTGAAAGCCGACTTCCTACCGCTGTACCGGACGATCGAGCTGCATCCCGACGTGCCCGACGCCGATGTCGCGCTGCTGATGTCCGGCTCCGCCGCCAGGGCGCTCGCCGCGACCGGTGCGCGCCCGCCTGTCGTCGCCATCGGGCCTCAGACCGCGGCCGAGACGAGGGCAGCCGGACTCGAGGTGGCGGCAGTCGCGAGCACTCACGACCTCGAAGGCCTCGTCGAGGCATTACGTTCCCGCTCGTGGTCATCACCTTCCTGACCGACTTCGGGCTGCAGGACGACTTCGTCGGCACCTGCCACGGCGTCATCGCCACCATCGCCCCCGACGCCCGCGTGATCGACGTCACGCACGGGGTCCGGCCGGGGCACGTGCTCCAGGGCGCGCTCGTGCTCGCGAACACGCTGCCCTACATGCCGCACGGAGTCCATCTCGCCGTCGTCGATCCGGGCGTCGGTAGCAGCCGGCGTGCTCTCGCTCTGCGCGACGGGGAGGGCCGGCTGTACGTCGGCCCGGACAACGGGCTCCTCCTGCCCGCCGCCGAGAGCTTCGGCGGCGTGGCCGAGGCCCACGAGCTCGCGAATGCGGAGTACTCGCTGCAGCCGGTGTCCCGCACGTTCCACGGCCGCGACCTGTTCTCCCCGGCCGCCGCGCACCTGGCCGCCGGCGTGGCGCTCGAGGAGCTCGGCCCACCGGTCGACCCCGACGAGCTCGTACGGCTCGAGCTCCCGCAACCGGAAGTGGGTCAGAACCGGATCCGCGTGGTCGCATTGGTGGTCGACCGCTTCGGGAACGTGGCGCTGAACCTCCGTCGAGACCACCTCGAGCACGTGGACCCCGCCGCCGGCACGCGGGTCGAGGTCATCTGCCACGGCGAGCACTTCTACGCCGTCTTCGCGCGCACGTTCGCGGACGCGCCGCGCGGGTCGCTGATCCTCTACGAGGACGCGTACGGCAGCCTCGCCCTCGCGGTCTCGCGGGGCAGCGCCGCGCAGCTCCTCCGAGTCGAGGAGGGCGCTGAAATCGTCCTCGACCTCGCCGTGCGGTGATCGACGCCCAGCGCTTCGCGCGCTTCGTGACCGACACGGTCGTGCGGCGACCGCTCCTCTGGCGGGTCTTTCGCGGCCCGCTGCGCGGCATGTTCGACCGGCTCGCGCCGACGTGGGAGACGCGGATCGGCCCGCATCACCTCTTTGCGCTCGACCTAGCTCTCGCAGACCTGCAGCCGCCGCGCCGCGTCCTCGATCTCGGCACGGGAACCGGTGTCGTGGCGCTGGCGCTCGGCGGGCGCTATCCGGAGGCGGAGATCGTCGGGATCGACCTCAGCCCGGCCATGATCGAGGAGGCTCGCCGGAAGCTCCCGGCCGAGCTCGCCGGTCGCGTCGGCTTCGAGGTCGGCGATGCCTCAGCGCTCGACTGTCCCGACAGCGAGTTCGACCTCGTCGTTCTCTCGAACATGATCCCGTTCTCGGACGAGCTTGCACGTGTCACCGCGCCGGATGGGACGCTCGTGCTCTCGTTCTCCCGAGGCGCTGAGACTCCGATCTACGTCGCGCCGGAGGTGCTGCGCCGGGAGCTCGGCAGCCGAGGCTTCGCGGAATTTGCGGAATTTTCGGCCGAACCGGCGACGGCGTTCCGGGCGCAGAGAGAGTAGGGTCCGTGGCAACGGTCGTCCGCGACACGGTTGCACCGGTCCGAACGACCCGAGGCCCCCGAGCATGCGCAAGCGTCCACGGGGGCCTCATGTTTTGCGCTCGCCCGCTTCGCAAGCGCTGTGCTTTCCGCTCGCGCTGTGCCGCGCCCGCGCATGTCGGTCGCGGCACGCGACGAGATCGTCTTCTGCGTGACATGGCGAGGGCCGGACTCGAACCGGCGACACCCCGGTTTTCAGCCGAGTGCTCTACCAGCTGAGCTACCTCGCCGTCGCTGGGCGGCGGTCAGTGTAGCCCGGGCATCTCCACCGCGAGCGTTAGCCTCTCCGCCGTGACTGTCGACGAGGCCGCGCGCGAGGTTGCTGTGATCGGGGCTCCGCTCGACCTCGGCGCGGGGCGTCGCGGTGTGGACATGGGCCCGTCCGCGATCCGCTATGCAGGCCTCGACAAGAGACTCGCGGAGAAGCTCGACGTCAGGGTCTCGGACGCGGGCAACGTCATCTCGCCGGTCGTCGAGACGACCGCGATGGGAGACGCGAACGCGCGCTATCTCGCGCAGATCCTCGACCTCTGCGACCGCCTGTCCGCGCTGGTGGCAGAGGCGGCGGAGCGGGGAGCGCTGCCGCTCGTTCTCGGCGGCGACCACTCGGTCGCGCTGGGCTCGCTCGTCGGGATGGCCAAGGTGCGCGGCGCAGGCGGCGTCGTCTGGATCGACGCGCACGGCGACCTGAACACACCTGCGACCTCGCCGTCAGGCAACGTGCACGGGATGGTGCTCGCTGCCGCGCTCGGCCTGGCTGGCGACTCCTTCAAGCGCGACGGCTGGCCGCTGCCGGCAGTCGAGCCGGGGAAGCTCGCGCTGGTCGGCGTTCGCTCTCTCGACGACGGAGAGCGGGAGCTCCTGGGCACGCTCGACGCGAAGGTCTTCACGATGAGCGAGATCGACCGGATCGGGGTCGAGCCGTGCATGCGAGAGGCCATCGCGCACGCGGCCGGCGCGGCGTTCCTGCACGTCTCGTTCGACATGGACGTGGTCGACCCCGACTATGCGCCGGGAGTGGGCACACCGGTGCGCGGCGGCCTCTCGTACCGCGAGGCGCACCTCGCGATGGAGACGGTGGCGGAGTCCGGGCTGATCGACTCGATGGACGTGGTGGAGGTCAATCCGATCCTCGACCGCGAGAACGCGACGGGGCAGCTCGCCGTCGAGCTCGTGGCCTCGGCGCTCGGCGCGCGCATCCTGTGAGCATGGAGCTCGAGGTTCGCGAAGGCGACATCTCCGCAGTCGAGGCGGATGCGATCGCGAACGCCGCCAACGACCGGCTCTGGATGGGCGCAGGCGTTGCGGGAGCTCTCAAGCGCGCCGGCGGCGACGAGATCGAGCAGGAGGCGATGGCGATCGGCGGGATCGAGCTCGGCACCGCCGTCGCCACGACGGCTGGACGGCTTCGCGCGCGCTGGGTGATCCACGGTGCCGTGATGGGTCAGGACCTGCGGACCGATGCCGATCTCGTCCGGCGCACGACGCGCTCGTGTCTCGAGGTCGCCGACGAACTCGGCTGCCGCTCGCTCGCGCTGCCCGCGTTCGGGACGGGAGTCGGCGGCTTCCCTCTCCCAGACTGCGCCCGGATCATGGTCGAGGAAGCGCGGATCTTTCCCGCTGACTCGCTCGAGCAGGTGATCTTCGCCGTCTACGGCAGCGAGGCCTACGACGCGTTCTCGTCCGCGCTCTCCTCGCCCCCCGATTCTTCGCCACTCGCCGGCGGCTCGTAGTAGCGCTTGCCCTCGAGCTCCTCCGGGAGGTAGCTCGTCTCGAAGCCTTCCGGATCGTCGTGCGGGTAGACGTAGCCCTGGCCGTGCCCGAGCCGGCGGCCGTACCAGGAGCCGTCGCGCAGGGCTTTCGGCGGTCGTGCGGCACCGCGTTCTTGTACGTCCGCGGTCGCGCGGTTGAGTGCGACGTAGCTCGCATTCGATTTGGGCGCGCGGGCGAGATAGATGGCGGCCTGGGAGAGATTGAGGCGCGCCTCGGGGAGACCGACGTGCTCCACTGCCTGCGCGGCGGCAACGGCGACGAGTAGCGAGCGCGGGTCGGCGTTGCCGATGTCCTCGGAGGCGAGCACGATCATCCGCCGCGCGATGAAGCGCGCGTCCTCTCCGCCCTCGAGCATCGCGGCGAGGTAGTAGACCGCCGCATCGGGATCGCTCCCCCTCATCGACTTGATGAAGGCGGAGGTGAAGTCGTAATGCTGGTCGCCGGCCTTGTCGTAGACGAGCGGCGGCTTGCGAGCGGCGTCCTCGACGTTCCCTGCCGTGATCGCGCCGTCGGCGGTCTCGTTCGCCAGCTCCACGATGTTGAGCGCGGTTCGCGCGTCGCCTCCGGAGCGGTGCGCGATCAGCTCGACCACCTCGTCGGACGCCTCGCCGCCGACCTCGTTCAGCCCGCGCCGCACGACGACGGCCATCTCCTCCGGCGCCAGCGTCTCCAGCTCGTACACCTGCGTGCGGGAGATGAGGGCGGAGTTGACCTCGTAGTACGGGTTCTCGGTCGTCGCACCGATCAGCGTCACGAGGCCGGACTCCACGCCCGGTAGGAGCGCGTCCTGCTGCGCCTTGTTGAAGCGGTGGATCTCGTCGAGGAAGAGGATCGTGCGCCGGCCGGTGGTACCGAGCCGCTCCCGCGCCCGCGCGAGCACCTCGCGCACGTCCTTCACCGTGGCCGAGACCGCCGACAGCTCCTCGAAGGCCGAGCCCGTCGAGGCGGCGACGATCCGCGCAAGCGTCGTCTTTCCGCTGCCGGGAGGGCCGTAGAGGATCGAGGAGTGGACGCGGTCCTCCTCGATCGCGCGCCGTAGCGCCGAGCCCTCGCCGAGGACGTGCGCCTGGCCGACGAACTCGCCGAGCGTCGCCGGTCGCAGCCGCTGTGCCAGCGGCGCGACCTCTCGCGCGTGCTGATCCGCGGCGTCCGAGAAGAGGTCGCTCACGGCCTCAGTATGCTCCGCCGCGTGTCCGGATCGACCGCCGAGTCGTGGAGCGGGGCGAGCTACGAGCGCATCGCGGAGACCTTCGCCGCGATTCACGATCGTGTCGTCGCAGCGTTGGCGATCGCGCCCGGGGCGCGCGTTCTCGACGTCGCGTGCGGAACGGGAGGGGTGGCGCTCCGAGCCGCGCGGGCAGGCGCGGGCGTCGTCGGCATCGACATCTCCGCCGACCAGCTTGGAAAGGCACGGTCCGCGGCGGAGGCGGAAGGAACTGGCGATCCGCTTCGACGAGGGGGACTGCCAGGAGCTGCCGTACGGCGACGCCGAGTTCGACGCCGTCGCTTCTTCCTTCGGCGCGATCTTTGCCCCCGACCACCAGCGTGCCGCGGATGAGCTCGCCCGCGTCTGCCGGCCGGGCGGCCGGCTCGCGCTCACCGCGTGGCCCGAGGACGAGTGGTCCGACGTGAACGAACGGGCCGGGCGGCTCTTTCCCCCGGGTCCCGACGCCCGCGACTGGGCGCGGGAGGAGCATGTTCGCCCGCTGCTCGGCGACGCGTTCGACCTCGAGCTCCAGACCGGCGAGTGGCGCATCGAGGCGGACTCCGGCGAGGAGCTCTGGGAGCTCGCCTCGACGTCGATGCCGCCGCTGCGGTCGTGGCTCGAGGAGCAGACCGAGGCGGTGCGAGCCCGGGCGGAACAGGTCTATCTCGCGTACCTCGCGCCGGGAGTGCTGGAACGCAAGTACGTTCTCTTCGTGGGGCGGCGCCGATGAGCACGACAACAGAAACGACACTGCGCGAAGAGGTCACCGACCTTCTCCAGCGGCTGATCCGCGTCGACACGACGAACCCGCCCGGCAACGAGACCGCGGCGGCGGAGCTCCTGCGCGACTACCTCGCCGCCAACGGCGTCGAGGGCGAGCTGATCGCGAGGACGCCGGAGCGTGCGAATCTCGTCGCGCGGATCCCGGGTGGGGACGGCCCCTCGCTCCTCTTCCTCGGCCACACGGACGTCGTGCTCGCCGACCCGGCCGAATGGTCGGTGCCGCCGTTCTCGGGCGAGTTGCGTGACGGAATGGTCTGGGGCCGCGGCGCCCTCGACATGAAGAGCGAGGTTGCGGCGAACGCGGTTGCGATCGCGTCGCTCGCGCGCGAGGGCTTCCGGCCGACCGGCGACCTGATCTTCGCGGCGACCGCCGACGAGGAGAACGGCACGGGCTTCGGCCTCGAATGGCTGTGCGAGGCGCATCCCGAGGCCGTTCGCTGCGACTTCTCGATCAACGAGGGAGGTGGCGACCGGGTCGAGCTCGCGGACGGCCGGCCGATCTACCAGGCGACAGTGGCAGAGAAGATGACCGCTCCGTTCCGGATCCTCGTCAAGGGCCGCTCGGGACACGCGTCGATGCCGCGCATCGCCGACAACGCGCTCGTCAATGCAACGCGGCTGATCGAAAGAATCGCCGAGTACCGGCCGGAACCGCAACTCGGCCCGGAGGTCGAGGGCTTCATGCAAGCCGTGTTCGGAGAGGTTCCGCCCGCGGCGGAGGTCGTGGATCGCGTCTCGCCCCTGTCCCAGGTCGCCGCGGTTGTCCTCGACGCGCTGCTGGCACCGACCTTCTCGCCGACGATGATCTCCGCCTCGCAGAAGCGCAACGTCATCCCTGCGCTCTGTGAAGTCGAGGTCGACTGCCGACTCCTGCCCGGCCAGCATCCCGAGCACGTCGAACCCATGATCCGTGCCGTTCTCGGTGGCGACGTCGACTACGACCTCGAATGGGTCGAGGGAGCGCACGGCGGCAGTCGCTCGCCGCTCGACACGCCGCTGTGGCGGGCAGTCGAGGACTGGGTGGCCGAAACCGAGCCGGGCGCGTTGGCCACGCCGCTCGCGTGTGTGGGCTTCACCGACAGCCACTGGCTGCGTGAGGCGTTCGGCACCGTCGCCTACGGCTTCTTCCCCACCACGGGCGAGCTGCCGCCCGAGGTGTCGGCCTCGCTCGTCCACTCGGCGGACGAGCGCATCCCTGTCGCCGATCTCGAGCTCGGCGTCAGCTGGCTGCGCCATGCCGCCCACGCCGTGCTGGGGTGAGGCGACTACCCTTCCGCCCGATGGCCAAGGAGAAGATCAGGCTCGGCGGCATGGCGCTGCCGAACGGCGTGCTCGTACACGGGCCCCATGCGTGGGCGTGCGCGATCCGGCAGGAGGACGGCCGGATCGAGGTTGCAGCGGCGCGCAAGCGCCTGCAGGCGTCGCGGATCGAGAGCCCGCTGCTCCGCGGTCCTGCCAGGCTCGCCGAGGCGCTTCTGCTCCTGCCGCAGATCAAGGTCAAGCTTCCGGCCGCGAAGCTGCCGATGGAGAACTCGCGGACGCTCGGCTCGATGCTCGGCGCAGCGGTGTTCGTCCGCGCGCTGCGCGAATCGAAATTGCGGCCGATCCCCAGGGAGCTGCTGTCGTCGCTCGTCTCCATCGCGCCCGCAGTGATGGCGTTGCGCTCCGGCGAGCTCGCCGCGTACCACGGCGCGGAGCACATCTCGATCGGTAGCTACGAGCACGGAAAGCGCGCGACAAAGGAGCACGAGCGCTGCGGCGGCCATCTCGTGGGCCCGCTCCTCGTTACCTCTGCGATCGGCAACGTTCTCGCCGGGCTCGCACCGGAGCGGCACCGAAAGCATGCACAGGCAGTTGCGCAGATCGGTGCGGTCGGTGCGGCTACCGAGCTCTTCGGCTGGATGTCGCGGCACCCGGAGCACCCGCTCGCGCGAGCATTGTCGAAGCCGGGACACGAGCTCCAGCACCGCTTCTCGACGGCGGAGCCGAGCGCCGAGCAGCTCGAAGTGGCCGACGCGGCGCTCGAGGCTTGCCTCGAGCTCGAGCATGCCGCCACAAGGTAGGGAGCGCCTTTCCCCCGAGGTCTTCGACCTCCCCGTCGAGAAGATGCGCGCGGGCTGGTACACCGACGCGTACTTCAACCACGCCAGGGCGACGCTCCTCGCCGACGGCCGCCATCCGCGCGTCGTCGTCCAGGTCTTCCAGAAGAACGACGCCTGGCTGGGCGGGGTGGACGAGGCGATCGCGATCCTGCGGCTTTGCTCGCACGAGCCCGACGGGCTGACGATCCGCGCCCTCCACGACGGCGATCGGATCGAGCCGCGGGAGACTGTGCTGACGATCGAGGGCGACTACACGACCTTTGCGCACCTCGAGACGCCGTACCTCGGCACGCTCGCGCGACGGACGCTGATCACGACCAACGTCGTGCGCGTGCTCGAGGCGGCGAACGGCAAGCCGCTCATCTTCATGCCGGCGCGCTTCGACCATCACCGTGTGCAGGCCGGCGACGGGTACGCGGCCTACGTGGCGGGACAGGTGACCGGCTTCGAGATCGGGGTCACGAGCGACGAACAGGCCTCGTGGTGGGGAGGGCGCGCGATCGGCACCGTCCCTCACTCGCTGATCGCGGCCTGCGGCGGGGACACCGTCCTCGCGGCGCGCAAGTTCGCCGAGTGGGCTCCGGAGGACATGTCCGTGACCGTGCTCGTCGACTTCGAGAACGACTCGGTGGGTACGGCGCTCGAGGTGGCCGAAGCACTCGGTGACCGGCTCTGGGGCGTCCGTCTCGACACGTCCGAGACACTTGTCGACCGCTCGCTGTGGGACGAGCTCGGCGACTTCAAGCCGACGGGCGTGAACGAGCGGCTCGTCCGGAAGACGCGCGAAGCGCTCGACGCGGCCGGCTTCGGGCACGTGCGGATCGTCGTCTCCGGCGGCTTCACCGTGGAGAAGATCCGCGCGTTCGAGGAGCGTGGCGTGCCCGTCGACGCGTACGGCGTCGGCTCCTCGCTGATCCGCGGCGCCAACGACTTCACCGCTGACGTGGTCATGACCGACGGGCAGCCGTCGGGGAAGTTCGGGAGGCACCTGCGCGAGAACCCGCGGCTCGAGCTCGTCGACTGACGGAGGTCAGTTCCGGGAAGTCCTCACCGTAGCGGTGAATCGTGGGGGCATATACGGCTGACAATTGCGCGAGCGTGACCCGCCCAACCAGACGATGACACTCGCGTGGAGCGTGCGCGGCTCGGTTCGCTGCACGAGTGTGAGCCGCTGATGCGAGTTCCGGCGGAAAGGGAACCACGTCACTCGCCCGCCAGGTTGCAGCGTGTTTAGGCGTCTTAGCTTGCCCGCACGGAACGACACCGTGGTCGTCGCCGAGTCGCTGAACACGCGCACGCCCAGCGACACCTCGGGCGCGCGGTAGTGGACGCAGTCGTAGCGCCAGTAGACGGTGCCGGTGGCCGCGAGCGCCGTCAGCACGTACGGCTTCTGCCGTCCGCTCGCAGCGGAGGCGGGAATGAGCGCCACCACCGCGATGACCACGCCGAGGACGATCGCCGCTCTCACGGAGGAGATACGCCGACGAGCCCCGGAAAAGTCCCTCAGCCGAGCTTCTCGGGATGGCCGAGCTGGCCGAGCTCGGCGATGTCCCGGCGGAAGAAGAGCGACACCGTCCAGTCGACGACGACCCGCACCTTCCGCTGGGCGAGCGGGAGCTGGTACAGGTGGTAGGAGCGCGTCACCCACCAGCCGAGGAAGCCGTGCAGGTTCAGGCCGAGCACCGCCGCGATGCCCTTGTGCCGGCCGAGCGTCGCGACCTGGCCCAGCATGCGGTAGCCGTACGGCTCGGGCGGGCCGGTCAGGTTCTTGGCGAGGCGGCGCGCCTGGCGGAGTGAGTGTTGGCTCGTCGGAGGGTCGGGCCGGTCGCTGCGCATGTTCGGCACGAGCGCACAGTCGCCGAGCGCCCACGCATGCTCGTGGCCTTGCACGCGGAGGAACTCGTCCACCTTGACGTGGCCCTTCTCGTCGAGCGGCAGCCCCCATTCACGCAGGGCGGGGTTCGGCGCGACGCCGGCCGTCCAGACGAGCATGGTCGTCGGGATCCGCGTCCCGTCTCCCAGCACGGCTTCGTCGGCGGTGACCGACTCGAGTGTCGTGCCGACGTGGATCTCGATTCCGCGCTTCTTCAGCTCGGCGGCCGCGTAGTCGCCGAGCGGCAGCGGGATGTCGGGCAGGATCCGCGTGGCCGCGTCGACGAGCACCCAGCGGCGCGGAGTCGAGCGCAGGCGCGGGTAGTAGCGGAGCGCGTCCTCCACGAGATCGGACAGCTCCGCGAGCGCCTCGACCCCGGCATAACCGGCGCCGACGAAGACGAACGTCAGCCGCTGCGCCCGCTCCTGCTCGCCGAGCGCCGCGTCTGCGGCCTCGAGCCGCTGGAGCACGTGATTGCGCAGGTTGATCGCGTCCGCCAGCGTCTTGAACGAGAGCGCGTGTTCCGACAGGCCGGGAATCGGCAGCGTGCGCGGCACCGCGCCGAGCGCCAGCACGAGCTCGCTCCACCCGACCGTCTGCGGCCCGTCGTCGGTCACCACGGAGGCGGTCTTCGCCTCGAGGTCGAGGGCCGTCACGCTGCCGAGGATCAGGTCGGCGTGCGGGCACATCTGGCGCAACGGCACGACGCAGTGCCGCGGCTCGAGCGTCCCCGACGCGGCTTCCGGCAGGAGCGGGGTGTAGAGCATGAAGTTCTCCTTGCTCACGATCGTCGCCCCGCGGTCGCCGAGCTCCTTGGCGACATAGGCGCCGGCGAAGCCGCCGCCGACGACGAGCACGCCTCCGCGTGCTTCTCTGACTCCGCTCACTGGCCTAGCATCGCGCACACGTGGCGATCCAGGTTTCGGTAATCGGCAGCGGGAGGGAGCACGAGGAGAACGCCGAGCAGGTTGGGCGGCTGCTCGCCGAGCGCGGCGCGACCGTCGTCACCGGGGGCCTCGGCGAGGTGATGGCCGCGGCCGCGCGAGGTGCCAAGAGCGCCGGCGGGACCACCGTCGGCATCCTCCCGGCGGAGACTCGGGAGAGCGTGAACGAGTGGATCGACCACGTTGTCGTCACCGGTATCGGCCACGCGCGCAACCTCGCGGTGGTCGCGTCGGGCGACGCGGTGATTGCGGTCGGCGGCCGTTACGGCACGCTCGCGGAGATCGGCCTGGCGCTCACGCTCGGGCGACCCGTGGTCGTGCTCGAGCCGGGCTGGGAGGTGGAGGGCACACAGCGCGCGCAGACGCCGGCCGAGGCGGTCGGGCTCGCGCTCACGGCAGCCCGCGCGGGCTAGCCCGCGGCCGGCGCGTGCCGAGCGCGGAAGCTGCGCGCCTTCTCGCGGTTCCCGCAGACCTCCATCGAGCACCAGGCGCGCGAGCGGTTGCGCGACTTGTCGTAGAAGGCGACGCGACAGTTTTCGTCGCGGCAGCCCTTCAGCCGCTTCCACTCGTCGGTCGGCGCGAGCTCCGCAACCGCCGCGACGATGCGGCCGATCGCGCCACGCGTTCCATCGTCTGCGGGAGCGAGGACGGGGCGACCGTCCTCGAACCGGACTCCTAGCTGCGCCTTGCGCCCGGCTTCCTCCAGCGTCTTCGACGCGGCGGCGGCGTCCGCTTCGACTCCGTTGTTCACCAGGAGGAGCGCCCGAATTGCCTCGCGCACGGCGTGGGCGTCCACGAGCTCTTGCTCGGTCGGTTCCACGAGATCGTCGACGAGGCCCTGCTCCGAAAACCACACTGCGAGCTCGTCCGGCGTGGAGACCAGGTCTATGCCGGTCTCGAAATCGAGCGTGTTGACGTAGTCACGGACTAGATCCAGCTGTGTGTCCAACCTGTAACCACTTACCCTGCATTGGAGGTTATGTAACTGGTAAGCTCCGAACAGTGGTTAGGGTAGCACGCCGAGAGAAGGAGGAGCTGTGATGCATCCAGAGCTCATGCGTCAGGTAGCCATGGTCAGGATGGCCGGCTTCCAGCGCGACGCGATTCGGTATCGCCAGGCGCGGGAGGGGTACGCCCGGCCGCCGCAGACCGTGCGGACCGCGATCGAGCTGCGGCTGAGCGCCTGCCGCGAGGAGCTCGAGCGCCTCTCGCAGCTGAGCGAGCGGCCGCTGCACGAGGGCGACTGGATCGTGGCGGACGTCGACGGAGTGGCGGTGGCGGCGGTTGCGGTGGACGACGGGACAACCGTGTACGACCCGTTCAAGCCGACCAGCCAGGCCCTCTCGCTGCTGAAGCTGCGGCGCAAGCAGGTCCTCGCGGCGGCGTACTAGCCGACAGAGGCGGCGAGGCGTTCTTGGAGGAACGTGCGCTCGGTCTCGCTCGGAGCGAGCTCGAGCGCACGCGAGTAGGCGGCCGTCGCCTCCTCGTCGCGGCCGAGCCGGCGCAGGAGCTCGGCGCGGGTCGAGTGCCAGAGGTGGTACCGCTCGAGCCCGGTCAGTCCGTCCACGATCTCGAGCCCGGGTTCTGGCCCGGCGGCCATCGCGACGGCGACTGCACGGTTCAGCTCCACGACCGGCGACGGGCTCAGCTCTGCGAGTCGGCCGTAGAGGAGCGCGATCTGCGCCCAGTCCGTAGTCTCGTCGTAGTGGAGCGAGGCGATCGCCGCCTGCAGCTGGTACGAGCCCGGCTGGCGACGGGACAGCGCTCGCTCGAGCGCGCTCCTGCCCTGCTCGATCTCGTCCGTGTCCCAGAGGCTCCGGTCCTGCTCGTCCAGCAACACGAGCTCCCCCGCCCGGGAGACGCGGGCGTCGCGGCGCGCGTCCTGCAGGAGAAGCAGCGCGTGCAGGCCGTGCGCCTCGGCCTCGTCCGGCATCAGCGTCGCGAGCACGGCGGCGAGCCGGACCGCCTCCCCGCACAGCTTGCGGCGCACGGGTGGGCCGTAGCCGGCGTTGAAGACGAGATAGATCGTCGCGAGCGCCACGCGGAGCCGTTCGGGCAGGAGATGCTCGGGCGGGACGCGGAACGGGATGCCGGCGTCGCGAATCTTCCGCTTGGCGCGGACGAGGCGCTGGGCGAGCGTCGCCTCCGGGACGAGGAACGCGCGCGCGATCTCGGGCGTCTCGAGGCCGCCGACCAGGCTCAACGTCAGCGCGACCTGTGCCTCCGGCGCGAGCGCCGGATGGCAGCAGGCGAAGATCAGCTCGAGCCGCTCGTCGGGAATGACAGCCTCCTCGTCGTCAGGGAGCTCCTCGGCCCGTACGAGCAACTCCGTCTTGCGTGCCAGCGTCTGCTCCCGGCGGATCCGGTCGATCGCCGCGTTCCGTGCCGTCGTCACGATCCAGGCGCCGGGGTTGCGCGGTACTCCGTCGCGCGGCCAGCGTTCGGCCGCGCGGAGGAAGGCGTCCTGCACCGCGTCCTCGGCGAGGTCGAGATCACCGAGGACGCGGCCGAGGATCGCGATCGAGCGGGCGCGCTCGTCGCGGTAGGCGCGGGCGATCTCCTCTACGACGCGACCTCCGCCTCGCGCATCACGATCGGGCGCACCTCGATGTGGCCGTAGCGGGCGGACGGGATCTTCGCCGCCCAGTCGAGCGCCTCGTCGAGGGTTTCGACGTCGATCAGGTAGTAGCCGCCGAGCACTTCCTTCGTCTCCGCGTACGGACCGTCGGTGGTCAGCGTCTTGCCGTTCTCGACACGGACGACGGTCGCGGTGCCGGAGGGCTGGAGCTGGTTGGCGCCGACGAGGATGCCGGCGTTCTGCACGTCCTCCGTGAACTTCGTGTACTCGCCGTAGATCGCGTTGCGCTCGTCCTCGGGCATGTCGCCCCAGTGCGCCTCGTCGTCGTGGATCAGGAGCAGGTACTGCATGCGGTCCCTCCTTCGGGAGTCGTTGACGTCTCTACGACGAACGAATCAGCCGGAATTCGACATCCTCGTCAATAGTGTGAGGGCGCCGGCCTTGTCGAGGTATTCGTTGAGGTTGCCGCACTTCGGGCTCTGGACGCAGGAGGGGCAGCCGCGCTCGCAGGGGCAGCCCTCGAGCAGCGTGACCGTATCGGCGACCCAGCCCTCGAACTGGTCGAAGCCGCGGGCCGCGATGCCGACGCCGCCGGTGTGGCCGTCGTAGACGAAGACGGTCGGCGCCCCCGTGTCGAGGTGGAGGTTGGTGGAGAGGCCGCCGATGTCCCAGCGGTCGCACATCGCCCACAACGGCAGGAGCGCGATCAGCGAGTGCTCGGCCGCATGGAGCGACGAGAGCAGCAGCGGCATCGCCTCGAGACCTTCGAGCTGGTGCGGCCTCGGCACGAACCAGACGGCCTCGGTGTCGAACGTCGTCGGCGGCAGGTCGAGTGGCACCGTGTCGAGCGTCGAGCCGTCCGCGACCGCCTTCTTCTGGTACGCGACGACCTGCTCGGTCACCGACACGCGCCCGAAGGAGAGCTCGAGCCCGAGCCGCCGCTCGACGCGCAGCGGCTCCTCGATCGACGTTTCCGTCTCTTTCTTCGGCTGCGTGTACCAGTCGGCCTCGAACGGCTCGACGAGCGCCCGCCGCGCGACGAGGTCCAGCTCCCGTACGAGGTACTGGCGGCCCAGGTGGAGGTAGACAGCACCCTCGTGGACGGTGGAGTAGGCGCGCTCCCGCTCGGCCAGCCCGAGGATGTCGCCGGTCGAGGCGTCCACCACGAGGAACGAGTCGGGCGAAGTCGAGCGCAGCGGCACGCGCGGGGCCGGTGCGTCCTTGCCGGCCCAGACCCAGCCGCGCGCGGTGTGGCGCAGCTCCGGCACGTGCGGCGCTCGCTCGAGCGCCTCCGGGCCGAGCGTCGCGGCGTCTCCGTCGTCGATCGGCGCCTCGAACGCGGCCGCCGCCACGTGACCGTCGAGCACGCGTGGGTTGGCGTGATCGAGGATCGCCGCCTCCACGTGCCGGTCGAGCAGCGCCGGCGGCTCGCGCATGAAGTACTGGTCGAGCGCGTCTTCGGAGGCGATGAGGATCGCGAGGCCATGCTCGCGGCGCCCGGCGCGTCCCCACTGTTGGCGCAGGCTCGCCACCGTTCCCGGAAAGCCGACCGAGATCGCGCAGTCGAGGTCGCCGATGTCGATGCCGAGCTCCAGCGCGTCGGTCGACGTGACGCCGAGGAGATCCCCCTCGACGAGCCGCCGCTCGATCTCCCGCCGCTGCTGCGGCGTGTAACCGGCGCGGTACGGGGCGAGCCGGACGGCGGTCGCGGCGTCGAGCCGGTCTGCCGCGAAACGGTGAATCAGCTCTGCCGACTTGCGGCTCTTGGCGAAGCAGATCGTCCGTAGCCCGCGTCCGACCAGCCCCGCGAGCAGCCGCGACGCTTCGCCGAGCGCGCTCGCCCGCAGGCCGAGCTCCACGTCGAGCAGCGGTGGGTTCCAGAGCGCGATCGTGCGCTCGGCTCGCGGTGCCGCATCGTCCTCGACGACCGTCGCCTCCTCACCCGTGAGCGCGCTCGCCAGCTCGGCGGCGTTCGCGATGGTGGCCGAGGCGAGCAGGAACTGCGGCTCGGCGCCGTAGATCCGCGCGAGCCGGCGCAACCGCCTCAGGACGTTGCCGACGTGAGAGCCGAAGACGCCGCGATAGACGTGCGCCTCGTCGACCACGACGAAGCGGAGGTTGTGCAAGAAATCTCCCCACAGGTCGTGCCGCGGGAGGACCCCGATGTGGAGCATGTCCGGGTTCGTGAGCACGAGGTTCGCCCAGCCGCGGATCTGGCGCCGCCGCTCGGTCGGGGTGTCTCCGTCGTAGATCGCCGCGCGAACGGCCGCGACTCCGAGCTCGCCGAGCGAGCGCGCCTGGTCCTGCGCGAGCGCCTTCGTCGGGTACAGGTAGAGGGCGCGCGCGTGGCGATCGGCGGCGAGCGCGTCGAGCACCGGCAGGTTGAAGGCGAGCGTCTTCCCCGACGCGGTTCCGGTCGTGACGATGACGTTGCCGCCTCCCTGCGCCGCCGTGTAGGCGGCGGCCTGGTGCGCATAGAGCTCGTGGATGTCACGCTGCGCGAGCGCGTCGAGCAGTGCCGGCTGAAGCGAGTCGGGCAACGGCGCCGTACGCGCCTCGCGCGCCGGCTCGGTCGTGAGGTGCGCGAGCTCGTCGCCTACGAGCAAGCCGTCCCAGGTGGCGACTGTCGGCACCCCACCATTGAAGCGATCTACGGCTCGCTGAACAGCGTCAGCTGCATGCCGTCCGGCGTACGAAGCCGTGCGTTGCGGCCCGGCCTGCGTCGAGCAGGATCACCCGGCCTTCCTCACCCGTCCAGTCGGCAAGCTGCTCGAACCCGAGGGCGTCGCGGTAGAACGCAACCCCTTCGTCGAAGTCCGCCACCGTCAGCACGACGCGCATCTCCACCCAGCTCCTAACGAGCTTCCCGCACGGATCCATCCCGCTCGACGACGATTGCGCGGGCTGCGTCCACGCCGTTGAGATCGATGTCGGCAGGAGCTACGACGGCATCGAAGGCGCCCGTGGGGCTGTCGGCGACCGTGCTCGCTCGGGCCTCGGCGCGGGCCTGGAAGGCGGGATCGGGCTCCACTACGACGACCTCCCAGCCGGCGAGCTCGAGGAGCTGCGCGTGGATGCCGGCGAAGCCGAGCTCGAGCACTCGGCCAGGCTCGTCTCCCAGCAGCTCGAGGATCTTCGGGGTCGCGGTGGCGGCGAGAGCGGGTGGAAGCCGGTGCATGGGTACGCTCGATACATGAGCGAGAGGGGCACTGGCAAGTTCCTCGGCGTCCCGTACGACTGGCGTCGCCCGACGTGGGAGCGTTACAGGTCGCGCTGGTGGAACACGAAGGAACGGCGGATCATCATGCCGCGGGCGTTCGGCTGGGGGTACGACTTCAACCTCGCCGAGCTCGCGCGTCGTTTGCACCTTCGGGGGTAGGGTTCGCTCACCGGGGTGCCTCGCGGAGAGGCTGAGATCACACCCGTCGAACCTGATCCGGGTCATGCCGGCGAAGGGAGTGCGTTGGTTCCACGCTGCATCACGATTGCGGGCTCCGATTCCGGCGGAGGGGCCGGGATCCAGGCGGACCTGAAGGCGTTCGCGGCCGCAGGCGTTCATGGAACGTCGGCGATCGTGGCACTCACGGCGCAGAACACGCGCGAGGTCACCGCCGTCCACGAGGTGCCGCCGTGGTTCGTACGCGCGCAGCTCGACGCGGTTGCCGGGGACATCGGGATCGACGCGGCGAAGACCGGGATGCTCTTCTCCCGCAGTCTCATCGAGACCGTCGCCGACTGGCTCGAGGAGAACCCGCTGCCGCTCGTCGTCGACCCCGTCATGGTGGCGAGCTCGGGCGCGAAGCTGCTCGAGGACGACGCGGTGGAGGTGCTCGTCGGCCGGCTCTTCCCGCTCGCGACCGTGGTCACGCCGAACCTGCTCGAGGCTCAGGCCCTCGCGGCAAGTAACAAGTTGTCACAAGGTGAGCTGGCGGAGGCGCTCGTGGAGCTCGGCGCGCGGGCGGCGGTCGTCACCGGCGGGCACGGCGAGGCGTCGGCCGACCATCTCTTCGACGGGAGAGAGCACTACGAGATGCCGTTCGAACGCCAGGACGCGGCGGCGACGCACGGGTCCGGCTGTACCCACTCGGCGACGCTCGCCGCGCTGCTCGCGCGCGGGCTCTCGCTGCTCGACGCGGCCCGCGGCGCGGCGGCGGCCTCTTCCCGGGCCGTCGCGCAAGGTCACGCGGAGATCGGCACGGGCGACGGCCCGGTCGACGTCCTGGGAGTCGCAGCGCGATGAGCATCTCGCCCGGAACGACGCTGCGCGAGCTGCGCGCGCGGAAGCCGCTCGTCCACCAGATCACGAACTACGTCGTCATGAACGAGACGGCGAATGCGACCCTCGCGCTCGGCGCCCTGCCGGTCATGGCGCACGCGCCGGAGGAGGTCGAGGAGATGGTCGGGCTCGCGTCCGCCCTCGTGCTCAACATCGGCACGCTCTCGGAGCACTGGATCGAGGCGATGCTGATCGCGGGCCGCGCGGCGAGTGCGCGCGGGATCCCCGTGGTCCTCGATCCGGTCGGCGCCGGCGCGACTGCCTACCGCACCGACACCGCGCGGCGGATCCTCGACGAGGTGGACGTGACGGTGCTCCGCGGCAACGCGGGTGAGGTCGCGACGCTCGTCGGCGCCGACGCCGAGGTGCGCGGCGTCGAGTCGATCGCCGCCGGGCTCGAGCCCGCCGAGCTGGCGCGGGAGGCAGGACGGCAGCTCGGGCTCGTCGCTTCGGTGACTGGCCCCGTCGACCACGTCGCGGACGGTGAGCGCACCCTTGCCGTGGCGAACGGCCACCCGCTGCTCGCCGCCGTGACCGGCACCGGCTGCATCTCGTCGGCGTTGACGGGTTGCTTCCTCGCAGCCAAGCCGGAGGAGCCGCTCGAGGCGGCAGCCGAGGCGCTCGCCGCGCTCGGCGTCGCGGCGGAGGATGCCGCCGACGGGGCGGCCGGCCCGGGCACCTTCCACGCGCGGCTCTACGACGCGCTGGCGGCGCTCGATCCGGACACGCTTGATTCGCAGGCACACATCTCGGAGCGGTGACGACGCTCGCCGAGCTGGGAGAGTTCGGGCTGCTCGCGGAGCTCGAGCGGCGGGGGCTCGCTCAAGGGATCGAGCATGACGCTGCGGTCGTCGACGACCTTGTCGTCACGCAAGATGCGCTCGTCGAGGGCGTCCACTTCCACTTCGACCTCCTCGGCTGGCGCGATCTCGGCGCGCGGGCTGCTGCCGTCAACCTCAGCGACCTCGCCGCCTCGGGAGCCGATCCGCTCGCCTTGTTCGTCTCGCTCGGGCTTCCGCCGGAGACCGAGCTCGACGACGTGCTCGAGCTCTACGCCGGCCTGAACGAGCGCGGCGTGCCGGTGCGCGGCGGCGACACGATCCGCGCCGACCGCGTCGTCATGTCCGTGACCGCGCTCGGCCGTTCGGAGCGCGTGCCGGGCCGCGCGGGAGCGAAGCCCGGTGACGTCGTCGTCCTCACCGGGCCGCTCGGGGCGGCGGGGGTCGCGTTCCGGAACGGCTCGCTGCCTCCCGTGCCGGACCGCGTCGACGAGGGCAAGCGCCTCGCTCGGGTCGCGAGCGCGATGCTCGACGTCTCGGACGGGCTCGCGCCAGACGCCGGGCACATCGCGGAGCGCTCCCGCGTCCGCCTCGCGATCGAGCTCGAGCGTGTCCCGCTCGCCGAGGGCGCGGAGCTCGACGACCTCGGCTTCGGCGAGGACTACGAGCTGCTCGCGACCACGCTGCATCCCCGCGACTTCCCGGTGATCGGCCGCGTGGAGGAGGGCGACGGGGTCGAGCTCACGCTCGGCGGCGAGCCGTACTCACTCGCCGGCTGGGAGCACTTCCGCTAGCCACTGCTCGAAGTGCGCGCGCGGGCGCACGCCGACGACGACCCCCTGCGCCTCGCCGCCCTCGAACAGGATCACGGTCGGGATCGACAGGACGTCGTACCGGGAAGCGATCCCCGGCTCCTCGTCGATGTTCAGCCGCGCAACCGCGACGGGGAGCTCCTCGAGGATCGGCTCGAGCGCCTTGCACGGGCGGCACCACGGCGCCCAGAAGTCGACCAGCAGCGGCCCGCCCGCGATCGCGTCGTCGAACGTCTTCTCGTCGAGCTCGGTCACAGCCGCCCCGCCACCGCGGCCAACCGTAGCGCCGGCACCTTCCACACGGCCTCGAACACGATCGCGCGGCTCATCTTCGACTGGCCCGCTGTGCGGTCGGCGAAGTGGATCGGGATCTCGACGACGTCGAACCCCTTGCGCAGCGTGCGATACGTCGTCTCGATCTGGAAGACGTACCCGGCGGCGTCGATCGTCGCCAGGTCGATCGATTCGAGCACGCGGCGACGGAAGCACTTGAAGCCTCCGGTGGAGTCGTGGATCGGCATCAGGAGGACGCGCGTGTAGATCGAGGCGCCGCGGGAGATGAGGCGCCGCACGAGCCCCCAGTTCTCGGTGCCGCCGCCGGGCACGTAGCGCGAGCCGAGCGCAAGATCGGCGCCCTCCTCGACCGCCGCGATCAGCCGGGGCACGTCCGCCGGGTCGTGGGAGAAGTCGCAGTCCATCTCGAGCACGAGCTCGGCGCCCTGTGCGAGCACGTGCCGGAACCCGTCGACGTACGCGCGCCCCAGGCCCTCCTTGCGCGGCCGATGGAGGACTTCGACCCACGGCAGCTCGGCGGCGAGCCGGTCGGCGATCTCACCCGTCCCGTCGGGCGAGTTGTCGTCGATCACGAGGACGTCGACCTCCTGGTCGGCGAGGGCGCGCACCATCCGTTCGAGGTTCTCACGCTCGTTGTAGGTCGGCAGGCAGACGACGGCTCTGGGCACGCTCATATCATCGCGGGAGTGGCGGAGCTACCCAAGAACTCCGAGATCGCGGACCAGATCGAGCTCCTCGGGGATCTGCTCGAGCTCGAGGGGAAGGACACGTTCCGGGTCGTCGCCTACCGCCGCGCCGCCGCCCGGGTGCGCGAGACGTCGGGCTCCGTCGCCCAGCTCGCGCTCGACGGGCGCGCGAAGGAGTTGCAGGGCATCGGCAGGACGATCGAGGAGAAGATCGTCGAGATCGTCGAGATCGGCGAGATCCAGGCGCTGACGAAGAAGAAGGCCGGCGTCCCGCCGGAGGTCGTCCTCTTCATGAAGCTGCCGGGTCTCGGCCCGAAGACCGCAGCGCGCATCTGGCGCGAGCTCGGGGTCGAGACGCTCGACGAGCTCAAGGCGGCTGCCGAGTCGGAACGGCTGCGGACGCTCGCCGGGCTCGGGCCGAAGAGCGAGGAGAAGATCCTCGCCGCCCTCGCCTACCAGGCCGAGAGCCCGGAGACCGACCGCTACCTGCTCGGTCGCGGCCTGCCCGAGGTGCAGGCCGTGGTTGCGGCCTTGCGGGAGTTGCCGGCGGCCATCGCGGTCTCCGAGGCCGGGTCGATGCGACGGCGCAAGGAGACGTTCCGCGACCTCGACATCATCGCGAGCGCGACAACCCCCGCCGAGCTGACGGGCCACTTCGCCGAACTGAACTGGGTCGTCGACGTCGCCGCGCAGGGCGACACGAAGGCGACCGTCGTCTCGCGCGAAGGGCTCCGTTTCGACCTGCGCGTCGTCCCGCCGGAGTCGTTCGGCAACCTCCTCCAGCACTTCACCGGCTCGAAGGACCACAACGTGGCCATGCGCGAGGACGCGGTGCGGCGCGGGCTCTCGATCTCGGAGTACGGCGTCACGAACGTCGACAGCGGCGACGTCTTCAAGAGCGCCGAGGAGGACGCGGTCTACGAGTTCCTCGGCTACCAGCCGATCCCGCCGGAGCTGCGCGAGAACTCTGGGGAGCTGGAGGCGGCGCGAAAGGGCGAGCTGCCGAAGCTCGTCGAGCTGCGTGACGTGCGCGGCGACCTGCACACGCACTCCCACTGGTCGGCCGACGGCAAGAGCACGCTCGAGGAGATGCTCGAAGGTGCCGTGGCGCGCGGCTACCAGTACTACGCCGTCACCGACCACTCGCACTACCTCCGCGAGGGCCGGCTCCACGCACAGCTCGAGGAGATCGAGGCTTTGCGCACCCGGTTGCCGAAGCTGACGATCCTGACGGGGGTCGAGGCGAACATCCGCTCGAGTGGCGAGGTCGACGTCGCGGACGAGGATCTCGCGCTGCTCGACTGGGTCGTCGCCTCGGTGCACCAGGCTCCCGACTCGCGTCCGACCGAGCGCGTGCTCGAGGCGATGCAGAACCCGTACGTCGACGTCATCGGCCACCTCACCGGCCGGCGGATCGGGAAGCGCCCGCCGCGCGACGTCGACGTCGCGCGCGTGATCGAGGGCGCGCTCGAGACTGGCACGCTGCTCGAGATCAACGGCCAGCCGGACCGGCTCGACCTGCGGGACGTCCACGCCCGCGCTGCGAAGGAAGCCGGGCTGAAGCTGGTCGTCTCCTCCGACGGACACGAGGTCCGCTCGCAGGCCTACGTCGAGCTTGCGGTGGCGCAGGCGCGGCGCGGCTGGCTGACGAAGGCCGACGTCGCCAACACGCGCACCTGGAAGCAGCTCGACAAGCTGCGGAAGAAGCGCCCGTGACCGACATCCGCGAGCACGGCGAACTCTCCGCGCAGCTACCTGGGGCGGCTCCAGTGCAGCCGGAGCCGTTCGCCGGTCTTCGAGCTCGCGTGCTCCGTGGTGGAGAAGAAGGCGTACGAGGGAAGGAGAAGTCACATGATCGTGACGACGATGAACGACATCCCCGGCTACGAGGTCGACGAGGTCTTCGGCGAGGTGATGGGGTTGACTGTGCGCTCCCGTAACGTCGGGTCGCAGATCGGTGCCGGGCTCAAGTCGCTCTTCGGCGGGGAGCTGAAGGGGATGACGAAGGCACTGGTCGCCAGCCGCGAGCAGGTCCGGCAGCGGATGATCGAGGAGGCCGAGGCACACGGCGCGAACGCGATCATCGCGATGCGCTTCGACACGTCCGAGATCGGCAGGAACTGGACTGAGATCTGCGCCTACGGCACCGCGGTCCGCGTCCACAAGGCGTAACGCAAGCTGTCTCTTCCGGACACGTCCCGGTGCCAGGCACCAGGCCATGTCCCCGAGGGCGGTGTCAGCGCCTGGTTGCGGCGACTTGCCGGCCTCGCTGTCTCTTTCGGACGAGTCTCGGTGCCTGGCACCTGGGCGTGGCCGGTTCGGCCGTGTCGATTAGAGCCGGCGCAGGAGCCCGAGGAACTCCTCGGTCGACTCGACGACGAGGTCGGCGGCGTCGAGCAGTGCACTCGGCGCCTCGGGCGATGCGACGGCCACGCGTACCGCGACCTCGAGCCCGTCGAGTGCGTCGAAGGAGTCGAGGTCGGTCGTGTCGTCGCCGGCTGCGAGGGCTCGCCGCAGCCCGTGCTCGTCGAGCAGTGCGCGCACCGCCGTCCCCTTGTTCGAGCCGACGGGCGGCAGCACCTCGAGAACCTTGCGTCCGTAGCGGGCCACGAGAGCCTGGCACGCGGCGGCCTCGGCGATCTCGTCGAGCTCGCGCACCGCCTTCTGCTCGTCCGGTCGGTTTCGGAAGTGGAAGGAGACGGTCAGTCCTTTCACCTCGATCTCCTCCGGCGGCCAGGGCGCGGAGGCAGCGAAGCCCGCGAGCGTCCGGCGCCAGCGGTCGGCCTGCGGCGCGAGCTCGAGCCCGTGCGAGCCGATACAGACGACGCCCTCCACTGCGATGCGGGCACGCACGTCCTCGCCCGCCCGGCCGCTCACGACGGCGACGAGCGCGTAGCGCCCCACGAGGCGCTCGAGCTCGGCGCGGGTCTCCGGCGGCGGTACGGCGTCCTCCGGCCGCTCGACGATCGGCGCCAGCACGCCGTCGAAGTCGAGAAACAGGCCGGCCTCGGCCGGATCGGCGGCCAGCAGCGCGAGGAGATCGTCTGAACCGGTCACGCAGGCCTACGCTACTTCCCCGCCGGGCATAATCCGGGCGTGCCCGACCTCGACGAGCTCTGGATCCCGCTGGTAGACGAGCCGATCGGCAGCATCGTGGACCAAGTGCTGCGCGAGGACCCGGCCCTTGCGGCCCGCGTCGAGACGCCGCACCGGATCCTCGCCTTCAAGACCTTCGCCTACATCCGGACCGGACTGCTGCTCGGCCAACTCCTCTTCGACCACGACGTCCCCGACTGGGACGGCTCGGAGAGCTGGGTCGACGCGCTGCTCCGCGATCCCGCCCACCGTGCCGCGATCGAGCGCGAAGTGCGGACGGTCGCCGAGGAGATCGCTTCCGACCCGCAGTACGCCGACGACGAGCCCATCGCGCCGGACGAGGGCGCGCGTGACCGCTTCCGCGCCTTCGCGCGGGAGCACCTGGGCCGAAGCGGCTAGCCCGCCGCCGGTCTAGGCCTTCGTCTTGCTGCCGTTCCCCTGGTAGACGAAGTCGTTCCCGCTGCCGAACAACTGGCGGGCGAGCATCCGCCGCAACGCCGGGCCGGTGATCGGATTGATGAGGAGTCCGACCAGGACCCCGATCATCAGGAGCAGGCTGTTCTTCGCGGCGCGAGCCGGCTCCGGTGCGGCCCGCTTCACGTTCTTGACGCGGTCGGCGGCATTCCGAATCTCGTCGATCGCCACCCGGATCTCCTCCTGGAGGTCCTTGTCGCCGGCGAGCTGCGACGCAGCGTCCGACACCCGACGCCGGGACGACAGCTCGTCGTAGACGGCACGGGCGGAGCTGTAGGCGTTGCGGATGTTGTCGCGCAGCTCCTTGTCGCGGAGGGCGCGCTCCACGTACGGGCGGGCGCTCGCGGCGGCATCGGCGACGCGTTCCTTCGTATACGTCATCTCCGGTCCTTTCCTTGTGGATTGAAGGGTGCTCCTATCCTTGCAGCCGCCGCGCGCCCGCGACCGTTCGCGCCGGCGCCGTTCGCGCTGAATGCGGCGTCGAACACCTCGTCGATCGAGTCGAAACGCGTCACCTCCCAGAGTTCCCTCCGCCCGGTCATGGCCCGGACGTACCCTCCGCGGCGTGGTGGCAAGCATCGCCAGACTGTTCGGGCTTGCTCTGGCCGCGCTCGCCGCGCTTCTGCACGTGTGGTACCGGGGCGTGCTTGCGGCGCCGGAGGTGAAACGGCGGAAGGCGGCTAGGCGAGCACCGCGGCGCGCCTGAGCAGCGACTCGGCGAGCTTCCGCGACGCCTCGTCCACCAGCTCGCCCTCGAAGCGGGCCGCGCGGTCAGCTGCTTCGAGAAGCCGCCTGGCGCGATCCAGGTCGGCGGGCGACGGCGTGAAGATGCGGTTGACCGGCTCGATCTGGCTCGGGTGGATCACCCACTTGCCGTCATAGCCGTGTTCCAGCGCGCGACGCGCGGAGAGCACGAGTCCGAGGTCGTCGCCGAGCCGCGCGTGCGGCCCGTCGAGCACCTGCAGACCCGAGCCGCGGGCGGCCGCGACGACGCGTGCGAGCGCGTAGTCGGAGACACCGGCGCCGATCGACAGCACGGGCACGCCGAGCGAGGCAGCGAGGTCGGCCGGGCCGAAAACGAGCGCCTCGAGGCGGTGTCCCGCAGCGGCGATCCGGTCGGCCTCGACAAGGCCGCGAGCCGTCTCGATCTGGGCCTCGAAGCCGATCTCCTTCGGGAGCAGCTCGGCCGCGGCGGACACGTCTTCTTCGGACTCGACCTTGGGGAGTACGACGACGTCGGGACGCGCTTCCGCCGCCGCACGGAGATCGTCCTCCCACCACGGAGTGGATCGTCCGTTGACGCGCAGCGCGGTTGTCCGGCCGAGCGGCCCGCGCCCGAGCGCGGCGACCGCGAGCCCGCGCGCCTGCTCCTTGTCCTCCGCCGCAACCGCGTCCTCGAGGTCGACGATCACTTCGTCCGCGGGTAACGATGGCGCCTTGGCGAGCATCCGCTCGCTCGACGCCGGGACGGTGAGGCAAGAGCGACGCGCGCGGCAGGGCACGCCGCAACGCTAACGCTCCCACGGCCGGTCGCAGTCACCGAGACGAAAGCGTGTCGCCTTCGCCACCTCGTGACGTTCTACGGCGTTGTGACCTTCACTGGTCAAACCTCCTGACGAAGAACCTGTACTGCCGACCCTCGAAGGTTGTCTCTCCGCTCGGGGTGAAGCCCAGCTTCTCGAGGCTGCGCAACGCCGGCGCGTTGTCCGGATACGTCATGGCCGTGACGCGCTCGAACCCTGCGGCGAAGGCCGCGCGCACGATCGCCTCCGACACCTCGGTCGCGTAGCCGCGCGACCGTGCGTCGGCCGCGACGACGCAGCCGAGATCGAGTTCGCGCCGCCCATCGATCTGCTCCCACTGCAGGCCCGCCAGCGCGACGGCCCGGCCGCTCTCCCGCTCGACCGTCGCCCAGAGGCTCATCCCTTCGTCACGCTCGTAGCGGTCGATCTTCTCGCGGATCCACTCCTCGGGCTCGCCGAGGTCTGCGGCGTCCCCGAGCTCGAGCGGGCGGATCACGAGCCGCTCCGTCTCGATCGGGAGCTCGATCCTCACCCTGCGGGCTTCTCCCAGACGGAGACGTGCTTCGTGCTCTCGGCCGTAAAGGGCGAGCGGTCCCAGTCGGCCCAGCGTTCGCGAAGCGTGAGGCCGGCGAGTCGCGCCATCAGGTCGAGCTCCGCGGGCCATATGTAGCGGCCCGGAAACGTCGAGTACCTGCCCTGCTCGGGGTCGTAGTGGTGCGAGGTCAGCGCCTGGGTGACGAGGTCGTACTCGTCGTAGCCGACGTGCCCGGGACTCACGTCGAACAGGAGGAACCGGTCGCCGCGTGGCAGCCGCTGCAGCTCGGGGACCATGATCTCGACGACGAACGTCCCGCCCGGCTCGAGGTGCGCGGAGGCATTCTCGAAGCACGCGACCTGCAGCTCCTGCGTGCGCAGGTTGAAGATGGAGTTGAAGACGATGTACACGAGCGAGAACGCGCCTTCCACGCTTGTCGTCGTCATGTCGCCGATCGTGACCGGGACCGCGTCCGTCTTCTTCCGCAGCTGCGCGACCATGTCGGGCGAGAGGTCGATGCCCGCGACCCGCACGCCGCGCTCGGCTAGCGGTACTGCGATGCGGCCGGTGCCGATCGCGAGCTCGAGTCCCCCGCCGCCTGCAAGGGGCTCGAGGAAGTCGACGACCGGCTCGGCCGGCATGCCGGCCGTCGAGGAGTCGTAGCGCTCCGCGACGCCGCCTGCGAAGTAGTCCGTCGCCATCAGCCCGACCGCTTCAGCTTCCCGTGCCGCTTCGCGTGCCGCTCGCCGACCTTGAAGACGGCGAGGCCGATCGGCGTCGCGAGAACGGCGATGATCAGCAGCGGCCACACGTCGGCCCACACGAGGCCCGTGCCGTGGATGATCGAGTTGCGGCAGCCGCGCAGCGCGTAGGTCGCCGGCGAGAACTTCGCGATCCACTGCATCCACTCCGGCATCACGCTGACCGGGTAGTAGACGCCCGAGACCACGAGCATCAGACCCTGCGCGACGAAGCCGAGCTGCGCGCCCTTCTCCGGCGAGATCAGCGGTAGCACCGAGGTCATGATCCCGACGCCGATGAACGAGATCGACGCGAGCGCGAGCAGCGCCAGCGCTGCGCCGTAGTTCGCGTTCGGCGTGTGGATGCCGATGAACGCGGCGACCACGAAGAACAGGATCGTCGCCCGGATCAGCCCGTAGAGCACCGCGTACGCGCCTTGCCCGAACAGGTGGACGAGGCGAGACAGCGGCGCCATGAACGTGTACTCGATCGTCCCCTCCCAGCGCTCCCAGGCGACGGTCTCGGTCATGAACTCGAAGATGATCCCGAGGAAGGCCCAGATCGTCGCGCCGACGAGTAGCAACGTCGCCAGCGTGTTCTCCTTCGCCGGCGGCAGGTTCGCCGCGCGGGCGATGAAGACGATCGTGAGCGTGTTCGCGATCGTCCAGAACATGAACGCCACGTCCCAGAGGAAGTAGCGCTTCGTGAGGTACATGTTCCGCTCGACGATCCCGAACAGGCCGACGAGCTGATTCCTGGTCTCTAGAGCGAACTCGCTCATGCGAACACCTCCCGGTACTCGTCGTCCTCGTCGTCGTGTTCTTCTTCGAACTCGCGTCCCGTCGCGGCGAAGAACGCCTGCTCGAGCGTCTCGACGCCGAAGCGCCGCTTCACGTCGGAGACCGGCTCGAGGAAGAGCAGCCGACCGCGGTCGAGCAAGCCGATCCGGTCCGCGAGCGCCTCGGCCTCGGCCATGTCGTGCGTGCAGAGCAGGATCGTCGCGTCGTGCTCCGCCCGCACCCGCCGGATGAACTCCTGCACCTCGAGCTTCGAGCGCGGGTCGAGCCCGGTCGTGGGCTCGTCGAGCAGGAGCAGGACGGGCGAGGTCAGGAGCGCCCGCGCGAGGGCGACCTTCTGCTGCATGCCGCGCGACAGGTTCTCCATCGCTTCGCCGCGCCGCTCGGCCGGGAAGCCGACCTCGGCGAGGATCTCCGGGACTCCCGTGCGGGTCTGCCGCGGCGTCATCCCGTAGAAGCGCGCCGCGTACGACAGGTTCTCGGATGCGGACATCTTCTTGAAGAAGCTCGCCTCGACCGAGACGCGGTTGACGAGCCGACGGATCGTCGACGCCTCACGGTCCACGTCGTGGCCGAATACCCGCGCCTCGCCGCCGTCGCTGATCAGCAGCGTCGAGAGCAGGCGGACGAGCGTCGACTTCCCCGAGCCGTTCTGGCCGAGGATGGCGACGCACTCGCCACGGGCGATCGTGAAGGTGACGTCGTCGAGCGCCGGCCACGCACGCTTGCGCGCGAAGCGGCCGGCCTTGCGGTCGCGGCGCCTGAACGTCTTCCGCAGGTCGCGCACCTCGACGGCGGGCGCCTGGCGGTCTAGACGTGAGGCGAGATCGATTGTGGATGGTGCGAAAGTGGACATGCTGCTCCTTCGAAAGAAGAGGGAACGGAGGACGGAAAGCCGCCGGAGAGGCGGCGCGCGGACCTAAAGGGCGCCGCGGGGGCCGGCGAGCCGCACAGTGGCGCCACCCCGGTTCCGATCCATCACGTTCGTAAGCAACATGGCTTTCGCAGGGTAGGGGCTCGATGCGCTCGCGTCAAATTCCCGGCGCGTACAGGTGTTTTCGCTCACAGCCGCGATTCCTCGCCGTCGAAGTAGTCGACCGCGTCGTCGCGGCGGTGCATCGACCAGAGCGGGCCGAGCTTGGAGAGTGCGAGCACCTTGCCGCTGTCCGGGTACTCGACCACCTCGGGACTCGCGTGGTTGGCGGCGATCAGGTACCGGGCCGGCTCGTCGCCGGCATTGAACAGCTGGTGAGCGCCGTCCGGCCCGGACGGGAAGAAGACGACCTCGCCCGGCTCGAGCACGCGCTCGCCGGCCGGTGTTCGCACACTCGGCTGCCCGCGCAGGACGACGACCGCCTCCTCGTTGCCGTGGTGGAAGTGGTAGAGCACCTGCGTCTGCCCGGGCGGTAGCTCGTAGAGCCGGATGCCGAGTGCATGCCCCCGCGGGACGAGCGCCTTCGTCCGCTGCTCCCAGCCGGATGGCGTCGGGTAGGGCGTCTCGTCCCATTCCTCGTCGAAGACGTTCACGCCGCGCGCGGCGGTTCGTAACCGTCGTCGTCCGCTTCGTCCGGGTCGGGGCGGCGGCTTTCGCCGAGCTGGGCGATGAACTCCGGATCCGGCAGGAGCAGCTCCAGCCCGGTCGCCTTGAACTCGTTGTCGCTCATTGCTGCCATTGCTCCTCCTCCTCGTGTGGACGAGGAAAAGCCAATCAGATAAAGAGGCCATCTTCTGGCATGTTTATGTGCCAGTCTCCGAATCGACATGCGCGCGACACGGCTCGTCTCCCTGCTCCTCTTGCTCCAGACCCGAGGACTCCTGACGGCGGCCGAGCTCGCCGAGCGCCTGGAGGTCTCGGTGCGGACCGTCCACCGGGACATCGAGTCGCTTGCGGCCGCCGGCGTGCCGGTCGAAGCGCTGCGCGGCCCTGCCGGCGGATACCGGCTGCCGGGCGGCTACCGGACGCGACTCACCGGCCTGACCGTGGACGAGGCGGAAGCACTCTTCGCCGCCGGCATGCCCGGACCGGCTGCGGAGCTAGGGCTCGGCGGCGAGTTGGCCGCCGCGCGCTTGAAGGTCCTCGCCGCGCTGCCACAGGAGCTTCAGGAGCGGGCGACTCGCGCGCAGCGGCTCTTCCACCTCGACACCCGCGGCTGGTTCCGAGCCGAGGACCGGGTTCCGCGTCTACCGGAGCTAGCCGCCGCTCTGTGGCGTGGGTGCCGCATCCGGATCCGCTACCGCGAGGGGCGTCGCGTCGTGCAGCGGACGCTCGACCCCCTCGGCCTCGTCGTCAAGGGCGGGGCCTGGTACCTCGTCGCCCACCGGTCGGCCGGGATGCGCGTCTACCGCGTGTCCCGGGTCGTGTCCGTGCGCCGGCTCGGGCAGGAGCTGCATCGACCGCGGGACTTCGACCTCGGCGGGTACTGGGAGCAATGGTCGCGCGAGTTCGAGGAGGGTCGGCCTCGCGTCGAGGTGTCGGTGCGCGATCGGGCAGGCAACGAGGAGGTGTTCGCCTACGACGATCTCGGCGCCGCCTATCGCGAGCTCCTGCACCGCCGCGGGGTCGAGGTGATCGCACCACCCGAGCTGCGCGAGCGGATCGCGGCGACCGTCCACGAGCTGGCGGCGACGTACGGCCGTAGCCGCTGCTAGCTTCCGACGCAGGCGGTGCGTCGGAGTCGACGGGCCGCCGAGGCGATGGAGCCTCGCGACCGAAGCGGTCGCGGGGCTTTTTTGTTGGTCCAGTGGAGGGAGCCGGGATGGTCAAGGTCGAGGCGGTGGTCGTGAGGGAGCGGGTCGAGACCGTGATCGACGCCGTCGAGGAGGAGACCGGCCACGTCGGCGTCACGGTCGTCGAGGCGATCGGGCACGGTCGCGAGCGCGGGGTCACGCACGAGTACCGCGGCCGCACGTTCGAGTCGCGCTTCCTGCCCAAGGCGTTGCTCACGTTCGTCGTCGACGACGCGCTCGCCGAGCGGGTCGCCGCCGCGATAGTCGACGCCGCCCGCACCGGCCACGCATCCGGCGACGGTCTCTGCTGGACGTCGCCCGTCGCGAACGTCGTCCACCACCGCACAGGGGAGCGTCTGGGATGACTCACCATCAGCTGCTGATCGCCGCGAACACGATCTGGGTCGTCGTCGCGGCCGTGCTCGTCATGTTCATGCAGGCCGGCTTCGCCTTCCTCGAGGCGGGGCTGACGCGGATGAAGAACGCCGCCCACATCGCCGGCAAGAACGTGCTCATCTTCGGCGTCGCCTCGCTCGTCTACTGGCTGGTCGGGTTCGGGCTCGCCTTCGGGAACGGCAACGGCCTCCTCGGCACGCACGGCTTCGCGCCCTCGTTCGGCGCGCTGCTCGCGGTGGGGAAGGCGCCCTACGCCGCCTTCGTCGGGATTCCGGGAGCGGCGGGCTGGCTGTTCGAGGTCGTGTTCGCGGGCGTCTCGCTGGCGATCGTCTGGGGCGCGATGGCCGAGCGGGCCAAGCTCTGGGTCTACTTCGCGTTCGGCGCGATCTTCACCGTCGTCTACTCGCTCGTCTCGCACTGGATCTGGGCGCCCGGCGGCTGGCTGCAGCGATTCGGGATGCAGGACTTCGCGGGCTCGACGGTCGTCCACTATCAGGGCGCACTCGCCGCGCTCGCCGGCGCGATCCTGCTCGGGCCGCGGATCGGCAAGTTCGGGCACGACGGCCGCGCGAACGCGATCCCAGGTCACAACATGCCGTTCGCCGTGCTCGGGACGCTCATCCTCTGGTTCGGCTGGTTCGGCTTCAACCCGGGCTCGACGCTCGGCGTCGTGACGGGCGGCCACGTCGGCTTCTTCGGTTATGTCGCGCTGACGACGAATCTTGCGGCGGCGGCCGGGGGAGTCGGCGGGATCTGCATCGCGTGGCTCGTCCTCCGCAAGCCGGACGTCTCGATGATGCTGAACGGCGTCCTCGCGGCGCTCGTGGCGGTCACCGCCGCGTGCGGGTTCGTCGCTCCCTGGGCTGCCGTCGTGATCGGCTTCGTTGCGGCGGCCGTCGCGGTGGTGGCCGTGCCGCTCGTCGAGCGCCTCGGCATCGACGACCCGATCGGCGCGGTCGCAGTACACGGCCTGGCGGGCGTCTGGGGGACGCTGGCCACCGGGTTGCTCGCGGTTCCCGCGCTCGCGGCCACGGTCGGCGTGGGGCACGGCGGGCTCCTGTACACCGGCTCGCCCTACCAGCTCGGCGTGCAGGCCCTCGGCCTCGTGGCGGTCGGCGCCTTCACGTTCTCTGCTTCGTTCGGCTCGCTCTGGGCGCTGAACCGGCTGTGGGGGATCCGCGTCGAGCAGCATGTCGAGACGGCGGGCCTCGACGTCGCCGAGCACGGCATGTGGGGCTATCCCGAGTTCTACATCCCGGTCCCCGGCGGCTACGGAACGGAGTCGCACGGGCACCTCCTCGGACACGTTCACCGGCTTCCCGAGCCGGAGGCCGAGGCCGCCTAGGAGGGCTTGGCGGAAGGCCGCTCGTTGTCGGCGTGCGATGGTCGTTCGCTGACAAGGACGCAGGGAGCGTGAATAGCAGCGCTATTCGCGCGACTGAGGACGCAGCTCAGCGGGCGAGCAGCGTGCGTCGGCGGCTCAGCCTGCTTTTCGCCAAGCCCTCTAGTTAGGGTCGTTCGCATGCCGTCGCTCTCGACCTACTCGGTGTTCCTGGCGACCGCGATCGTGCTTCTGCTGATCCCAGGGCCGGCGGTCCTGTACGTCGTCACGAGGAGCATCGAGATGGGCCGGGCCGGAGGGCTGGCCTCGGTCGCCGGAATCACGACGGGCACGGTTGCCTACGTCACGCTTGCAGCTGTGGGCCTCTCGTCGCTGATCCTCGCGTCGACGGCTGCTTTCGACGCGGTGAAGTACGTCGGAGCTGCCTATCTATTCGTGCTCGGGGTGCGGCGCCTGCTCGGACGGGGCCTCGAGTCGCCGGACGAGGAGGCGGTGCCGCGGACGCGTCGGCGCGCGTACGCGCAGGGTGTGTTCGTCAACCTCACGAACCCGAAGACCATCGTTTTCGTCTTCGCGTTCCTGCCGCAGTTCGTCGACCCGAACGCGCAGGACGCCTGGCTGCAGGTACTCGCCCTCGGGCTCAGCTTTGCGCTCCTCGGCTTCCTCAGCGACAGCATGTGGGCCCTCGCCGCCGGGACGGTGGCCGACCGCCTGCGCGGCTCGACGGGCATCGCCCGAGTGCAGCGCTGGGTCGGCGGCGGCGTGCTCGTCGGCCTCGGGATCCTCGCCGCGGTGTGGACGCCGAGCCGCGCGCGGTGATCCGCGAGCTCCGGCCCGGGGACTGGCCGGCGGTGCGGGTGATCTACGAGGAGGGGATTCGCGGCGGGAACGCGACGTTCGAGACCGAGACACCGTCGTGGGAGCGATGGGATGCGGCGCATCCGGAGTTGCGGCTCGTCGCCGAACGGGAAGGGTCGGTGGTCGGCTGGGCCGCGCTCTCGCCGGCTTCGGTGCGCCACTGCTACCGCGGCGTCGGGGAGGTGAGCGTCTACGTCGCCGCAGAGGCGCGTGGCGCCGGCCTCGGGCGGGCGCTCCTCGCGGAGCTCGTCGAGCGCTCCGAGCGGGCCGGCTACTGGACGCTGACCGCGGGCGTGTTCCCCGAGAACGAGGCGTCGGTTCGGCTCCACACGTCGTGCGGCTTCCGCGAGGTCGGCGTCCGCGAGGGGATCGGCGAGGCCGGCGGCGTCTGGCGGGACGTGATCTGGCTGGAGCGCCGCTCTACGCTGGTCGGCACGTGAGGTACCAGTTCGTCGATTGCCGGTGGGAGCTCGGGAATCCCGCGCGCGGGCGCGAGCTCTACCTCGCCGGTCACATCCCGAGCGCCTCGTTTCTCGACGTCGACGCCGACCTCTCCGACCTCTCGGTTGAGGGCGCGGGGCGGCATCCGCTGCCGTCGGCGGAGAACTTCGCCGCCGCAGCGGGTCGGGCCGGCATCGGCGAGGGAGTCTCCGTCGTCGCGTATGGAAGCGGCGGTGGGCCGGAGCGGCTGTGGTGGCTGCTGCGCCACTTCGGCCACGAGGACTGCGCCGTGCTGCTCGGCGGGATCGAGGCGTGGGGAGGCGGGCTACGCGCGGGCGAGGAGGAGATCGAGCCCGCGGAGTTCGTCCCGCACGAGCGGAGCGGCGACACGATCGCCGCTGAGGAGATCGCGCGTCGGCTCGCCGATCCGTCGCTCGCGCTCGTCGACGCGCGCACCGCCAACCGCTGGCGCGGCGAGCCGAACGAGATCGACGAGCCGCCGGGACGGATCCCCGGCGCGGCCAACGCCCCCTGGAACGAGCCGTTGCCCCAGCTTCCGGACGGCGAGCTCGTTGCCTACTGCGGCTCCGGAGTGACCGCGTGCGTCACCCTCCACCAGGCCTGGCTCGCGGGCCGCGAGGGACGCCTCTATCCGGGCTCGTGGAGCGAGTGGTCGCAGCGCGGCCTACCGCTCGAGCGCGGCTAGCGGCGGATTCCGGCGCCTGCAGCCGTGAGCGCGAACTTCGTCAGCGAGGGCATCCGCTGCGCGCCCTTGATCGTCCTGCGCAACGCGTCGGCGAACTCCTCGATGTCCGCGTCCGTCAGGACGAGCGGCGGCAGGATCCGGATCACCGCCATGTCGTGGCCGGCGACCTGGGTGAGGATGCGGTGCTTCGTGAAGAGCGGCACGATGACGAGCTGGGCGAAGAGGCCGCGCTGCGCGCGCTCGATCAGGCGGTACGACCGCCCCCCACTCTTGGGCTCGGCGAACTCGATCGCCCACGCGAGCCCGAGCCCGCGCACGTCCCGCACGACCTCGAACTCGTCCACCAGCGGCCGTGTCAGCTCGAGCAGCCGCTCGCCGAGCCGCGCGCTCTGCTCCACGAGGCGCTGCTCGCGCAGCTCGTGCAGCGTTGCGAGCCCGGCCGCCATCGCGAGCTCGTTCGGCGCGAACGTCGAGCCGTGCGACATCGCATGCGACATCGAGTCGAAGACGGCCTCGTGCACCGAGCGCGCCATGAGCAGCGCGCCCGACGGGACGTAGCCGCCGGAGAGCGTCTTCGCCACCGTCACGAGATCCGGCTCGAGCCCCCAGTGCTGGAAGGCGAACATCCGGCCCGTCCGGCCGAGCCCGTTCATCACCTCGTCGACGGCGAAGAGCGTCCCGTAGCGGCGGCACAGGTCCTGCGCACCTGCGAGGTAGCCGTCCGGCGCGATGTTGATGCCCTTCCCCTGCACGGGCTCGACGAGGAAGAGGGCGACGTCCTCGCGCCGCAGCTGTTCCTCCAGCGCCTCGAGGTCGCCGAACGGGACCTGCTCGAACCCGGGCAGGAGCGGCTGGAAGCGGTCGGTGAACTCGTGGCCGCCGTTGGCAGAGAGGGCGCCGAGCGTCAGCCCGTGGAAGGCGTGGTCGGCGGAGAGGACGCGCGTGCGCCCGGTTGCGGTCGCGCCCGAGCTTGATCGCCGACTCGACCGACTCGCTGCCGGAGCTCGTGAACAGGCAGCGCTCGATTCGGCCGCCGGCGGCTCCGATCAGCTCCTCTGCGAGGAGGCCGGGAAGGAGCGTCGTCCCCATCGCGAGCATCCCGGGCGTCTCGAGCCCGAGCGCCTCGGTGAGCGCCGCGCGTACCCGCGGGTTGTTGCGGCCGACGCCGTACATCCCGAAGCCGCCGAGCAGGTCGAGGTAGCGAGCGCCGTCCGCGTCGTAGAGGTAGGCGCCCTCGGCGCGCGCCCACGTCCGGTCGAAGCCGATCGTGCGCAGCACCCGCACGAACTGCGGGTTGATGGTCCGCGCCCAGAGGTCGAGATCCTCGCCGCGCCGCGAGTCGAGCAGCGCCTCGAGACTGAAGTCGCTCATCGAACGGGACTCTAGTTTTCCTTCGCCTCGGTCGAGCAGGTCTGCGCGGAGAGCTAGCCGCCGAAGCGTTCGAGCAGGCGCTCGGCGTACCAGTTCCCCCGCTCTTGACGCGGTTGTATTTCCCAGTCGGGGTCGTCCCCGTCGACGATGCGGTAGACGACGTGGTGCGTCTCGCCGGCCTCGTGCAGCAGGGCGGCGACAGCGTCGGTATCGCTCATGGCGCCGATCCTCGCAGGTCGAACGAGCGCGCACAACGGCGGTTAAGCCGCGTTGAGCGGAAACACGGCTGCAGAGGCCGCCTCCGAGCCGCCGTCGCTCGATTCTGCGCCGGACGAGTCCAGCTGTTGCTGACTGCTCGGCTGAGCCCCAGGAGCGGCGCGCGCACCGGACAGCCGCTGCGGGTCGTGATCGACCTCGAGCGGCTGCACTTCTTCGACCCGGAGACCGACGAAGCGATCGGTTGACCGGAACGGCCGGGGTCGTAATGGCGCGGCCGGCTCGGCACAATGTCCGTCGGCCCCCGTAGCTCAGTGGATAGAGCAGTGGTTTCCTAAACCGCGTGCGCATGTTCGATTCATGCCGGGGGCACTGCTGGCACTTCGCCGGCGCGGGTTGACAGGAGGCCTCGGCTCGCTGACGATCAGAGAACCGGGGGCAGTCGACGAGAGGAGGATCCGTAGGGACCGGGGTCGGGTCGTCACCGTCGCGGGGCCGATGCGGCGCGCGCCTTTGTGATCGGGTCATCACAAAGCTGAGGGGTGTTCATGATGCGCACGAGGTTTCTTGGAGGGTTGGCTGCCGCAGCCGTCCTCGCACTGATCGGGCTCGCGTCGACCTCGAGTGCGAGCGCGAGCACATCGCACTGGAGGTCGGCGCACTGGAGGCCGACCACCGTCCGGACACATCTGGCGCGTCCCGGCATGGGGCCGGCGCACTGGTACGGGCGAGGCCGCTACGGCTGGTTCGGCAAGGGCGCTCCTCAGAGGTCTCCGCTCTTTAGGGGCTTGCTCGGTCCGCGCTTGCTCGCACCTCTCGACTTGCTCCAGAACCCGGGGAACGGCGAGATCATGCCGACAACGAACACGTACCTGATCTTCTGGCTGCCGTCCGGCTTCCACTACGGAGACGCGAACGGGGATGCCGCGTACGAGGCCGCGATGCGGACCTACTTCCAGGACGTCGGCGGCTCGCAGATCCTCAACACGACGACCCAGTACCCGGGCAACAACGGGACGCCGGCGGACACGTCGACCTACATCACCTCGGTCGTCGATACCACGGCGTTTCCCCACACGGGGGCCGACGTCGCACACGCGGTCACGCAGGGCGACATCAACCAGGAGGTCTTCAACCTCATCAACGCGAACAGCTGGCCGACCGGGATGAGCACGATGTACTTCGTGTTTCTCCCGGACAACCTGGTCGATTGCGACAACGGGGGCGTGAACTGCAACACGAACGCGTACTGCGCGTATCACACGCGGGGCTGGGGCTCGGGCGGCGACACCCCGGCCAACGACTTCGTCTGGGCCGACATCCCGGTCAACCGCGGCGTCTACACGACAGGCGGCTGCGGGAACTCGAACGTAACGGGCGACAATCAGGCTGACACAACGCTCAGCTCCGTGGAGCACGAGCACTTGGAGGCGGTCACCGATCCGCGAGGGAACGCCTGGCAGGACTCGACGGGCGGCGCAGGCGAGAACGGCGACAAGTGCAACCGCAACATGGGCGTCGCCAACGCGTCCTCCACGACTGTCAACAACTTCCTCGGCTCGGGCTTCGGAGACTTCTTCCGCATCCAGCGGGAGTGGTCGAACGCAGCCGCCCTTGCGACGCCGGCTGGCAACGGCTGTGCGGCGAGCTACACGACGACGGGCTCGTCGGTGGAGGCGCCGAACCCGACCGGCGGGGACGTCACCGCGTCGGTCACCGAGGGGACGATTCAGGGCAACAGCGGGGACGCGCTTCACTACCACGTCTCGTTCCACAACCCGTCGAACCAGGACGACGCCTACTCCGTCTCCGACGCCATCTCGTACCCGGGCAGCGTGTCAGGCCCCGCCTCCACCAGCCTCGGCGATCTTGCGCCGCACCAGACGGCAAACGGCAACCCCACGGCGACCGTGACTGCCCCGCTGCTCGACGGGACGGTGCTCACGACGACGTTCACGTCGAACTTCGACGACTCGACTACGACCGCGCAGTCCGGCATCGTGCGCACGGCTACGACGACCGTGGTGAACGCCCCGCCGACACTGAACCTGCCCGGCGCTCAGAGCCAGGACTACCACGACTCGCTGACCTTCGGGGTCTCGGCGAGCGACACCGACTCGGGTGACACCGTTGCCCTCGGTGCGAGCGGGCTGCCGGCCGGGCTCGCTCTCACCGACAACGGCGACGGCACGGGCACGGTCTCGGGAACGATCACGGCCGCCCCCGGCGTCTACACCGCGACCTTCACGGCCGACGACCATCACCACCTGACGCTCACGACCGGCACGGTGCAGATCACGGTGACGCAGGAAGAGACGACCATGGCCTACACCGGGCCGATCGTCGTCGCGCAGGGCTTCCCCGTGACGCTGACGGCGCAGCTGCGCGAGGACGGCACGGCCGCACCGGCGCCGAGCGGCCAGACGGTGACGCTCACGATCGGCGCGCAGAGTTGTCCGGCGACGGCCGATGCGTCTCGGCAACGCGCAGTGCACGGTCGGTTCCGTGAACGCGCCGCTCGGAACGTCGATCCCGATCACCGCGACGTTCGCAGGCGACACGTACTACCTGTCGTCGTCCGCCGCGTCGACGGCGATCGTGTTCGCGTTCCCGCCGGTCGGCGACTTCGTACTCGGAGACCAGAGCGTCGCCGCCGCCGGGCCGACGTCGACCTTGACCTGGTGGAGCTCGGACTGGTCGGTCGTGAACGTGCTCAGCGGGGGTGTGGCGCCCACGTCGATGAAGGGGTTCGCCAACACCGTGACGCCGTCGGCGCCTCCTGCCTGCGGCGGAACGTGGCAGACGACATCGGGCAACAGCCCGCCGCCGGTCGGGAGCGAATTCATCCCGAGCTACATGGGCGTGCTCGTCTCGCCGCTCGTGACCAAGACCGGTGCCACGCTCTCGAGCGCCGTGCCGAAGATCGTGGTGATCAAGACCAACCCCGGCTACTCCCCGAATCCCGGCCACAAGGGGACCGGGACATACGTCGCGACCTACTGCGGCTAGCGGGGTCGATCCATGGGGGAGAGCGCCTGGGCGCTCTCCCCCGAGCCTGCTGCCGCGCACCGGTTTCCAAAACCGCGTCGCATGTTCGATTCATGCCGGGGGCATCGCCGCGACTAGCGTTGGCAGATGAAGCTGCCGCGCTCGTCGTTCAACGGCGCGGCGGTAACCCACACGCTTCCGTCGGCGTTCGTGATGGAACTGAGGCATGGTCCGCCCTGCGTCGGCAGGACGCGCGTGACCTGAGTCGATTGTTCCGGGCCCGCCTACCACGGCCGCTGGCGCGTCCTCGAAGCCGCGACGCAGCCATACGGCTGAGGAGTGCCCGGTGAGGCGGGCACGTGTGCTCCGCCTCACCGGTGTGCGGTCGTGGGTTAGTTGACGACGATGCCGGAGGGGGTCGCGCCGCCGGGGCCGGCGATGGCTACGAGCGGCGTGAGGGTGCCGCCGTTGACGGTGAAGCCGGTGACGGCGTTGGTGCCCGATTCGACGACCCAGAGCGTGCGGCCGTCGGGGGAGAGCCGCGCGTCCTCGGCGCCGGCGCCGATCTGGCCGGGGCCCGTGCTCTGGAGGAAGGTGAGCCCGCCGCCGGTGTCGATCGAGTAGCTGGAGACCGAGGCTGAGGCGGTGTTGACGACGAAGAGGAAGCGGCCGTCGTGGCTGATCTCGACCCAGCAGGCTGCGCCGCCGTCGTTGGCGACCGGGGCTCCCACCGGGGTCAGGGTGCCGTCGGCGCCGTCCAGGAAGCTGGAGACGAGGCCCGGGAAGGCGGCTCCGCCTGCTGCCGTGTGCGCGTCGGAGACGAACAGCTGATTCGGGCTCGTCGGGCTGAACTCGGCCCCGAGCTGGCCCCAGCCCTGCGTGGGCGAGAACGCCTGCGCGTCGAAGGGCGAGCCGGCGGTCGGCGTCAGCCGCCCGCCGTGGCCGACGGTGAAGCTGTCGATCTCGGACGTCGCGATGCGGGTGCCGGCGACCTTGGTCCCGTCGCGGTTGAAGAGCACCTGGCCCGGCTTCGAGTCGTTCGGAAGCGCGTAGGTCGAGTTGGGAATCGCCTGCAGGTGGCCGCCCTCGTCGAGCCGGAAGCCCGTGTAGTTCGTGTCGCCGGCGCTGTTGCCGGGGCCTGCGTTCGCGACGTAGACGAGGTCGCGGTGGACTCCGATGCTGACCGGGTCGACTCCGCCGGAGGCGACCGGCGAGCCGCCGGCGGCCCGGAGCGAGCCGTCGGGCTTGATCCGCAGCACCGAGATCTGGTTGCTGCCGGCGTCGACGGCGAGCAGGTAGCGGCCGTCGTCGCTCAGCTGCAGCGACCCCTGCGATGCGTCCGGCTGGCCGGTGCCCGAGCCGCCAACCGCGAACGGCGACCCTGGGGTCGCGCTCAGGCTCCCGTCGGGGTGACGGTCGAAGCCGGCGACGCTGTTGACAGGTGCCGTGTTGTCGTTGACGTAGACGTGTCCGACGACGCGGGATCCGTGCGGCCCGGCCGTCGAGGCGGCCGCGCCGCTCGCCACCACGACCGAGCCCACGACCGCGGCCGCGAGTAGACCACCGAGGCGAAACGCTCTCATCCTTCGACCTCCTGGAGACTGGCACGGGGCCGATTCCCCGCGCACCACACGACGGTCGCAGCAGTCCCTCTCGCGACGCTTACGCGCCCATTAACGATCGGTTAAAACGACCGCCGGGGGCATCAGTGCGACCACTGGGTCTCGGGGCGCTCCTGTGCCAGGCCGTCGACCTCGAGATCGACGCGCTCGTTGAAGAAGCAGATCAGGTCGCGGATCGACTGGCCGTCGCGCTCGGGCTCGGCGTATGTCCAGGCGAGGTCCTCGTGGAGCGCGTCGCCGGCCCGCACGTGCCAGTACGAGGCGACGCCCTTGTACGCGCAGCGGGTCGTCTTCTCGCTCGGCTCGAGGAGCTCCATCCGCACGTCCTCGACCGGCAGGTAGAACCGCGGCGGGAGGCCGGACTCGAACAGCGCGACGGCTCGGGTGCTCGCGGCGACCACCGCGCCGTCGACCGAGACTCGCACCGGGCGTGTCGTCCGATACGTGTCGATGCGGTGGTAGGGGTCGCGTGGATGCCCGAAGACCTGCTCGTCCTCCACCCACCACTCGTCGAGCTTTCCCCAGTAGAACGCGGCGTGACCGGCGAGGAACGCCGCCGGCGCGATCGGCTCCGGATAGGTCCAGACCGCGTCCTCCTCGAAGCGGTCTCCGACGCGAAGCGAGCGGTACGACGCCTCTCCCTTGTGCGGGCACCGTGTCTTCGTCTCGCTCGGCTCGAGCAGGTCGTGTTGGAGGTCTTCCTCGGGCACGTAGTACACGGCGAGGTGCGCGGTCTCGTAGAGGAGCTTGGCGCCGATGGTGTCGAAGACGACGTCGCCGGCGAAGAAGCCGCGCAGCCGGTACGGCACCGGGTCGAAGTAGAGGACGGAGCCCGTCTGCGGGTCGGGCGTGAAGTTGAAGCGGCCTGCAGGCCGGTTGCCGAACGGCCCGGTGCCGGATGTGAGTCCCATCGCGCAACCCTGCCAGCCACGGCCTGGGCTATGCCGGCCGTCGCGTCAGGTGGATCTGGCGACCTCGAGTGCCAGTGCGCCCCAGACGTTGGCCGTGCCGAGGGTGACGGTCCCGCTGGCCGTGCTGGTGCCGAAGAAGCTGCCGTAGTTGCAGCCGTTCCCACCCATCACGCGTGCCCAGAACATCTTCGTGGCCCAGCTGCTCGAGGACATGGAGGCGCCGGTGTTCGCAGCCTCTCCGACGAGGACGATCTCCTTGCTGCCGGTCGAAAGCGAGCCGGGCAGGGTGACGGTGGCCGTCGCGGTGCAGCCGGTGGTGCACTGGTTCGTGTTGTTGCTCTGGGCGATCGGAGCCTTCGTGTTCTCTCCGGAGAGAACGATCACCTGGACGAGGGTGGCGATGTTGTCGCTCTTGTTGAACGTGACGGTCACGGCGGGGCCGGTGGTCGTACCGGTTCCCTGCGCGCGGTAGACCCAGAGGTTGGTGAAGGCGCCGGCGTTGGTGGAGAGGTTGCCGGTGAGCGAGGTGACCTGCGTGGCATTGCTGATCGCGCTACCGGTGACGCTCGAGACCGTGTCGCCGCTCTGTGAGCCGTTGCGAGCGATCAGGATCAGGACCGTCGAGCCCGACGGCGGCGTGTTGCCGGCCGAGAGCGAGGCGGTGCTCGAGCCGGTCCCGGCGGTCGTGTCCGTGAACGCGCTCGCGCTCGTGAGGGTCGTCTCGCAGACCGTTCCGGCCGCGCAATTCTGAGAGAGCGTGACAGCGCTCTCGACGTTCGAGGCTGAGGCGTACGAGTAGCCGGTCAGGCTGAGGTTGGAGATCGTCCAAGTCTCTGTGAGCTGACCGCTCGGGAAGGAGCCGACGGCAGGCGTGATCGTGCACTGGCCGGAGGAGTTGGTCGTGCAGCCGCTGGGCGAGGCGGCCGAGGTGGGGCTCCAGGCGCCGGTCACCGAGACGCCGTTGACGGCCGTGCCCGCGGAGTTGGTGACCGTCACGGTGACAGAGCCTGTCCAGGTCGTGGTACCGCTCGTAGAGCCCGTGGCGAGCGAGCTGACGTGGAGCAGCCCGATGTTGGTCTCGCTGAAGTTGACCGACGGGTTCGATCCGCCAGACGCGGTGGCGCTGACGGTGTAGGTGCCGGCGCCGGCACCGGCAGTGAAGGCCGAGGAGGTGGCCACTCCGCCCGCGTTGGTGGTCGCAACGCACTGGTAGGTCTGCGGGTTGCTCGTGCAGCTTCCGCCGGAAGCGAAGGTCGCGCTCGCTCCGCTCGACGGCGCGCCAAAGGTCACCGAAACGCCGGGCTCCGGATTTCCGTAGCTGTCGCTGACCGTCGCGACGAGCGGATTCGTGAATGCGGTGCCGGCCGTCGCTGACTGGCCTCCGCCGCTGGTGGCTGAGACGCTGCCGGCGGCCGCCGGGCTCACCGTGACCGAAAGCGAGCCGGTGTGTGTGCCGTCGCTGACCGTCACGCTCGCGGTCTCGGCCTTGTACAGAGTCATCACGCCGTTGCTCGAGCCGGACACGGTCGCGACACCGCTGGTGAAGGTGATCGTTTCGCCGGTGCCGAAGGCGACGGCGGCGCCCGTCTTGGAGGTGACGGTGGGCTGGTTCGCACCGATGGTGCTTGCGCCGCCGAAGGTCAGCGTCCGGTCCCCGCCGTAGGAGGTGACCGTGTTGCCGGCCGTGTCCTGCGCCGTGATCGTGAGGTTGTCGCCAGCACCCGCGGTCGGCGTTGTGGCTGCTGCGAGTGAGAAGTGGTCGAGTGGGCCTGTGACCGTCACGGGTGTCGAGCTGCTCGTAGCCGACCAGCTACGCCAGACGGCGGTCACTGTGTAGTCGTAGGTGCCGGGCGAAAGCCCCGAGTCGGTGCAGCTGGTGGCTCGTGGAGGGCGATGTCTGTGTGGGGCAGTTGCCGCCCGCATTCGCTCCGTCCCGCTGAACGTAGTAGCTGACCGTGCCGCTCCCGGTCGGCGGCGACACGCTCGACCAGCTCAGGACGACCGTGCCCGCGCCGGGGGTTGCGGTCGGCGCTGCGGGTGCGGTCAGCGTGCCGAGAGCCGCCGTCGCATGCCCCGAGCCGGGCGATCCGAAGAAGCCGAGCGCGACGGGCACGCCGAGCACGAACGCGAGCGGGATGCCCGCCAACCCGAGCCAGATCCTCGACCGGAACGCAAGCCCGGCCGCGCGTCTCATCTGCGAGAAGGACGCCGCGACCGCGGCGTCCTGGGAAGTTCCGATGGGGGGCCGACGGAACAATCGGGCTCCAGGCGCGGAGGCGCGGCCCGGGTGGGCGCGCCTCCGCGACTGTCGTCTCCCTAGCGCGTGGCCAGCTGCAGATAGAGGTTGGCGTTCTTGCAGCTGTCCTGCGACGAGCTGAGGTTGTTCAGCTTCAGCGTGCCGCCGTTCGTGGCGCTCACGCCGGTCGCGTTGCCGGCGAGATCCTGGTTCTCGGTCACGTCGGCCAGGTAGAAGTTGCTCAGCGTTGGCGTCGCCCGCGTTGCCAGCGTCGACCGACTCGCACGTCGTCTGCTCGGTGCCGCTGTTCGAGCAGCCGCCGGCGCCGCTGTTCAGCGACGGATCCCAGGACGAGCCGGCTCCGGTGCAGGCCTTCACGCCGGCGAGGTAGATCGTCCCCAGCTGCTGATGGCCGCTCGAGGGATTGTCCACCGTGAAGCTGATCGGCACGGTCGCGCCGGGGTACAGAGTCCCGACCGTGGAGCCGTGGAGCACCAGATTCGAGCTGGTGCCGACGGTCGCCGTAGCGCTACCGGAGCCGTTGGCCGTGAAGTACGCCCAGCCGCCGACCGCCGCGATGGCGGCAACCAGTAGTGAGGCGAGAACTGCGATCCGTCTCTTCGTGAAGAACGTCATGTTTTGCCGCCTTGGGTCGAGTGATGGGGCTGGAAAGCAGCTCCACAATCAACTTCGTCGCGGCGGCGCACGCGGGCATGCCCCATTCGGGGATCCAGAGATCCCTCTGCCGGGGGGAATTCGGCCGGGGCGTGCAGGTGGTGCGACCCTTGTCGAACCGAATGATCGGCAGCTGGGGGCCTGTCGTCGTCCCCTTTTCGAGTGGTATTCACACCGGGTTCCAACCACTTTCCTACCGACCGCTCGTGTGCAGCACTGCACCGGATCCGGCCGGCCGGCGGCCGCTCACGATGCTACTCGTGCGCCGCCGCGACTAGCGCCCGCCGCTCCGCCGCGGCGGCCCGCGCCGACCCGAGCGCCCGCCCAGGCGGCGGAAGTACATGATCAGCGTGACGAGGAGGACCCACCTCGGCCAGAAGTCGTCCGTCTGCGCTCCCTGGAAGGCCCAGATGAGGATGGCGCCAAGGTTGATGAGCGCGTACTGGAGCGCGAGCGAGCTCCAGCGGCGGTCGCGTAGGCGGAGGCTCACGGGAGGCTCGGTCCGCGGCAGCTGCCGGAACGCGTGCTCGAGATCCCCACGGGTGCGGGCGGTATGCACGTCGTCGAGCCGGGTCTCGAACTCGTCGAGCGTCAGCCGGCCGCTGTCGTAGTGCTGGCGCATCTCGTCGGCCGCCGTCGCGCGGTCGGCGTCCGCGACAAGCGTGTCGAGGCTCTCGGCCATCGTGGAAGCCTAAAGCGAGCTCACGCTGCGCTCAGGTGCGACACTTCGGGTCGCCCCAGCTCCGCTCCAGGGCCTGCTGCGTGGCCTGGACGCTCGCGTCGTAGGGGCCGACGTCATCGGCCGTCCACATCACGTCCGGCGTCACTCCCGGCCCCTCAACGGTCGCACGGTACTTCGTTCCCCGGCCCGGTGGATGACTGCCGTGGCTGAAGAAGCCGTAACAGAAGTCGCCCAGCGTCTTGCCTCGATGGTGAGTGAGGAAGCCGTTCTCGCGATGCCAGCCCCTCCCGTAGCGGGAGTCGAAGGTGTCGACGTAAATGTTCCGGCCGTAGCTGTCGAGCGGAGCGCCGTGGCCGGTGGCCCTGAAGCCGTACACGCCGCGACCCTTGTAGGTGAGGCGGCCGAACAGATGGCGGTACTGCCGCTCGGCCCAGTTCTGATAGATGGTCAAGACCGCGAGCGGGCCACGCCAGTGAGAGAGATGGAGCTCGGTGGCACCTGTCTTCCCGCCGTAATTGGGCTTCAGGCGGACCCACGACTGGAGCGCCCAGTAGCTGCCGTCCGGAGCCTTGCAGGCCTCGAGCAGCCAGGCGAGCGGCGGTCCGTCATATTGACGGCAGACGCCATGGCCGCGCCGGCCGTAGCGGATCTTGAACCTGGCCTGGGGGACACTCCGACTCGGCGCGCGGGCGTTGATCGCGCCGGAGGCAGTCAGCACCTTCGTTCGCCCGCCTACGCGATACGTCACATGGGCGTGCCCGTGACGGTCGATCGCGAGCCTTGCGTGGCTCACGTCGTGGCCGATAATCGCGCTGCCGAAGGCCGGGCCTGCCGCAAAGGCTGCGATCAGGAGCAGAGCGAAGAGAAGAAGGCCCCTCCGCATTGGCTGCGAAAGTTACCCGCGAAAACGATGAAGTTGAAAGGGCTGGTCAGGAGCCGAGCTCCGCGCTACCGTTTGCCCACGCCTGACGGCCCCCGAACTTGCGGCCGTTGGGGGTGGCGCCCAGGATGATGTCGCAAGCTGCCCTTACCGACGCTCCCGCCCCACCGAGGCGGGGAGTGAGCAACCGGCCCGGCGGGTGGCTCCCTGCCGCGCTCTTGCTGCTCGCGGTCCCGCTGGCCGTAGCCGCATGGGGGCTCGGCGGCTACTCGGCGCAGCGCGAGCGAAACAACGCCGACAACCGGCTCATCGAGAGCCTGAACTCCGCCGGCGACCGCTACCGCGGCCTGCTCACGGACGTCGACTCGACCGCCTCCAGGCTCGCAAAGCGGCCGCGCGTGCAGCACGAATTTCTCCGCCGGCATCACCGCCCAGCCGTCTGGAGGATGCGAGTGAACGGCAAGCACCCACACGGCCAGGTGACGCGGTGGCACGGTCCGATCCCTGCGACGGCGGCGGTCCGGCGGATCGACTTCCTCTCCAAAGGACGCAGGATCGGCCAGGTCGTCGTGTTCCTTCCGCTCGACAGCCAGGTCGTCAAGTTGCTGACCGCGAAAGCCAGAGCCCATCTTGGCGGCCACCAGCAGATCGCCTTCGCCGGTCCCGGTGGACTCGTAGGTGCAGACCGAACGTTGCGGATCGAGTCGGGGTCGCTCGTGCGCCATCCCAGCGACATCCGAGCGGGCGGCGTCGGCTACCGCACCGTTGACATGGATCTCGGCTCGGGTACGAAGGGGGCCCGGCTCGCTGTGCTCGAGCCCAGCTCGCACATCGATTCGAAGGCGAGTTTGGCGCGGTGGCGCACGTTCGGTCTAGGTTTCGCCGTCGTCCTCGCGTTGCTCGCCATGGCCTATGCGGTGTCGCCGTCGATTGCGCGAAGCCGGGTTTCGAAACAGGAGCGCGAGCGGGCCGAGCGGGTGCTGGCGCACGTCGGCGACGGTGTCTTCCTCGTCGACCATGACGGCGTGGTTCGTCTCTGGAACCAGGCGGCCGAGGCGATCACAGGACTACGCTCGGATGCCGTCTGCGATCACACGGTCGTCGAGGCCATCCCGGGCTGGCCTGCGGTCGCCGCCAGGGTTCCCGTGGCACGGCGGCCGGGCGAGATCGACGACGAGTCGAGCGCCGAGACCGTGCCGCTGGAGATCGATGGGCGGGAGATCTGGCTCTCGATCGCAGGCGTCACCCTGCCCGACGGCACCGTCTACGCGTTCCGCGACGTCACCCGCGAGCGGCGGCTCGAGGAGCTCCGCGCCCAGTTCGTGGCCACGATCTCGCACGAGCTGCGCACGCCGCTCGCGTCGTTGCACGGCGCCGCGATGACGCTGCTCGAGCGGGAGCACGAGCTGACCGACCAGACCCGGCACACCCTGCTCGACATGATCGGCGCCCAGTCGAAGCGGCTCGCCGACCTGGTGGAGGAGATCCTGCTCACCGGCCAGCTCGACAGCGGCTCCCTCAGGGTCGTCACCGAGCCCTTCGATCCCGAGGAGCTCGTGTGGTCGGTGGCCGCGGCGGCGCGTCTCCGGGTAGGCGACGACACGACGATCGACGTGTCGATTCCAGCCGTGCTCCCGAAAGTGGTCGGCGACCCCGCGCGCACGCGCCAGGTGCTGAGCAATCTCATGGACAACGCGATCAAGTACTCGCCGCACGGCGGACGCATCGAGCTCGGGGTCGAGGTCGGCGACGGCTACGCGGAGTTCACCGTCCGTGACGAGGGCCTCGGCATCCCGCTGGGCGAGCAGAAGCGGATCTTCGAGAAGTTCTATCGACTCGATCCGGACCATCGGCGCGGCATCGGAGGAAGCGGCCTCGGCCTCTACATCAGCCGGGAGCTCGTAAGCTCGATGAACGGCAGGATCTGGGTCGCCTCCGATCCGGGCAAGGGAGCGACGTTCACGTTCGAGCTGCCGCTGGCCGAGCGGGTCACCGTCCCGGCCTGACCGCGGGCACGAGCGCGTAGATCCGACCGAGCCCCACGAGGTAGAGGCGGCCGTTCCCGGCGACTGCGGGCGAATACTCGCCGTCGGGCCATTCGGCACGCAGGTGGCCGCTCGCGGCGAAGAGCCCGTACGTGCGGTGGTCGAAGCTCGAGAAGTAGACGATGCCGTCGACGACGGAGGCGGCTCCGGAGATCGAGGCCCGCGCGTGATACGTCCAGCGGAGCGAGCCGGTGCCGCCGTCGAGCGCGTAGAACGTGTGGTCGTACGAGCCGACGAGGACGAGGCCGTGCCAGACGGCCGGCGAGGCATAGACGTAGCTCCCGGTCGCGAAGTTCCAGAGAACGGCCCCACTCCGGGCCGAGAACGCGTACACGCGGCCGTCGAGCGAGCCGACGTAGACGTGCCCAGCATTGACCGCGGCGGTCGAGTAGAAGTTGCCGTAGCCGACGGTGCGCCAGACCAGCCGGCCGGTGCGTGCGCCGAGCGCGAGCATCTCCCCGGCGTAGTTGCCGATGTAGATCCGTCCGTAAGCGAACGAGGGCGACGCCTTGATCGGCGCGCCGGTGTTGTAGCGCCAGCGCAGTCGCCCGGTGCGGGCGTCGAGGGCGTAGACGTAGCCGTTCTGGTCGGCGACGTAGACCGTGCCGTCCTCGACGAGCGGCGACGACTCCGACGGGCCGATCGCGCGGCGCCAGCGGATCCGGCCGGTCTCGGGTGAGAGGGCTACGAGCTCACCGCCCTGCAACGTCGCGTTGCACTCGCGGTTGCCGATGAAGGTGGCGAAGAGGAGGTGGCCGGCGAGCGCCGGCGACGACCAGCCGCAGCCGTGGGAGGTGTAGCGCCAGCGGATCCGGCCGTTCGCGGGGTCGATCGAGTACAGCCGGCCGTCGAACGCCTCCTCGAAGACGCTGCCGTAGCCGACGACGGGCGGGAACTCGAGCAGGTGCCGGCCGTGGAACGTCCAGAGCCGCCGGAACGGCGGCCGAAGCCGCCTTGCGGCGACCGTACGTTGGCGCGCGTTGTCCGCCCCGTACGTCGGCCACGGGAGCGCGGCGGCGGTCGCGGGCGGCTTCGTCGGCGTCGTCACCGTCCTGAGGGGAACAGAGGGCGGCGGAATCAGCGTCGTCGACCGCGGCCGGCTACTCCCGCACGAGGCGAGAAGGCCGGCCGCGGCGACCAGCCCGATGACCGCGAGGCTTCTAGTTGTCGGTATCGCTCGTCTCTCCGCTCAGATGGCTCCAGAGATTGGAGAAGAAGCGTGACAGGGCGGGCCAGTGGGCGCTCGCCTCGAAGTTGATGGCGCCCGCATCGAACACCGTCGAGCGGCCGCGCGTGTAGATGGTCATCTCGGCCGGCTTGCCGGGCCCGAGCTCGTTCGGGATCACGGCGAGGACGTGCGTGTGCGGCGGCGAGGCGGAGTTCGGCTCGTCGACCTCGATCCCGTAGTTGCCGACGCTGCTGCCGTCGTGCAGGCCCGTGCCCTCGAACAACCACGGCGCGGCGGCGGTGTTGGTGATGCGGTAGGGCTTGTTCGGATAGTCGCCCTCGTCCCAGCCGGCGTACTGCGCGCCGACGAGCGCGGCCTCGGGCCGGCCGACGTTGCGCCACGGGATGCGGCCGGTCATCGTGTTCCCCGAGACCTTCACCTTGTAGAAGAAGTTGTTCGCCGACAGGAAGGCGAGGTTGCCACCGGCGTTGCGGTAGGCGGTGATCAGGTCGACGGTGTGCGAGGTGACGTACTCCTCGTGGCCGGCGAAGACGATGAGCCGATAGTGGCTGAGCTGCCGGGCGCTCGAGAGGCGCTCGAGGTCGTCGTCGGAGACGAAGTCCGCTTGGTAGCCGCTGTGCCAGTACCAGCGCAGGAAGCCGACGTCGAAGCGCTGGAACTGCTCCGGCAGCCCCGCCGGCACCCGTTTGCCGTTCACTCTGGAGGCGGCGAACGGATGGGTCAGGTCGATGACGTGGACGGCAGGGTCGAGATACCAGCTGTCGCCGTCGAAGTCGTCGTACGCGTGCCACGTGTTGGTCGGCTCCACGACGAGCACCGGCGCGTGGCCGAGCCGGCTCGGGTGGAGGATGAAGGGGGCGTAGTCGGCGTGAGCGCCCCAGCTCAGGCGGGCGACGTACGCCCCGCTCGGCCAATCCGAGCCGAGGCGGACGTGGACGAGCCAGCGTCCGCTTCCCGACGGGCGATGCACCTGCTGCGGCGCGGTCACCGGCTTGCCGAACGTGTGCCTGTCCCAGCCGGCGGCGGCCGCCGGGCCCGGCGTGCCCGAAGCGCCGGCCTGGTAGATCTGGAGCGTGGCGCGGTTCGTACCGCTCCCGCCGACGGCCAGAACGGCGACCTGGCCGGGCGCGTAGCTGCGGGCCAGGAAGCCTGCGAGCAGCGGGGAGGTGCCCGCCCGGCCGGTGCCGAGCACGAACCCGAAAACGACTGCGACGGCAGCGATTACGGCGACGCCGGAGACGAGGCTCGCGGCGGGACGGAGGCGGTACGGCGCGATGTTCATGGCGCCACCGTCGGCGCCGTCGCCAACCGCGCTCTAACGGCCTGCTAACGGCCGTTAGGAAGCGGCATCCGCACGGTGCTACAACCTTCGCGCGTTGGTCGAATTCGCCATCCTGGGACCGCTCGAGGCTCAGCAAGACGGAGAGCCCATCCAGCTCGGCGGCCCGAAACAGCGGGCGCTGCTGGCGATGCTGCTGCTCGAAGCGGGCCGGGTCGTCTCGCTCGACCGTCTTCTCGAGGCGCTGTGGGAGGACAACCCGCCCGCGACGGCGACGGCGTCGCTCCAGAACTTCGTCGCCCAGCTGAGGAAGGCGCTCGGCCCGGACGCGATCGAGACGCGGCCGCCGGGGTACCTCGTGCGGCTCGGGCCCGAGCAGCTCGACCTGGCCCGCGTCCGCAGCCTCGTCGACGCTGCCCGCGCGAGCGAGCCGGTGCGGCGGGCGGCGCTGCTCGACGACGCGCTCGCCCTGTGGCGAGGCGAGCCGCTGGCGGAATTCCGCTACGAGGCGTTCGCCCGCGAGGAGATCGCGCGGCTCGAGGAGTTCCACCTCACGCTGGTCGAGGAGCGGGCGGAGGCGAAGCTTGCGATCGGAGCGCATGCGGCGGTCGTGAGCGAGCTCGAGGGGCTCGTCCGCACGCACCCGCTGCGCGAGCGGCTACGCGCCCAGCTCATGCTCGCTCTCTACCGCACCGGCCGGCAGGCGCAGGCGCTCGAAACCTATCGCGAGGGCCGCGAGCTGCTCGTCGAGGAGCTCGGCCTGGAGCCCAGCCCGCTGCTCCGCGGCGTGCACGCCTCGATTCTCCGCCAGGAGACGTTCGCGGTCGACCGCGGCGCGATCCCCGAGGTAGAGCACTTCGAGGAGGTGGCCGCGGCGCTGCTCGCCGGCAAGGTCACGGTCGTGGTCGGCTCCGACTCGGAGCCGCTCGCCTCGGAGCTCGCGCGGCGGTTCGGCCTCGACGTGGACACCCGGGAGCTCGCGCGCGTCTCGCAGGCCGTTGCGGTCCTGAACGGCTCGGGGCCTCTGTACGACACGCTTCACGCGCTCGTCGAGGGAGACGGGGAGCCGTCTCCGGTCCACCGGTTTCTCGCGCGGCTGCCGGCGCTGCTGCGCGAGCGGGAGACCGGACAGCCGCTGCTCGTCACGACCGGCTACGAGCTGGCGCTGGAGCGGGCGCTCGAGGAGCTCGAGGAGCCGTACGAGACGGTCTGCTATCTCGCCGCCGGAGAGATGCGCGGCAGCTTCTGTCACATCGCGCCGAGCGGTGTGGCGAATGTGATCGAGCGGCCGAACGCATACACCGGCGAGCTCGCCCTCGACGAGCGCACGGTGCTCCTCCACCTGCAGGGGCGAATCGACCGGTCGACCGGGCGTGCCTGGGAGAGCTTCGCCGTCACCGAGGACGACTTCATCCACTACGGCGACGTCGCGCGGCGCCTGCCCGTGTCACTCGCGGCGCGCCTGCGCCGTACCCATCTGCTGCTGCTCGGGTACACGCTCTCGACCTGGACGCTGCGCGTCGTCCTCGAGCGTTTCTGGGGCAGCGAGCCGCTGCCGTACCGCTCCTGGTCGGTGCACCCAGGCCCGCAGCCGCTCGAGCGGGAGTTCTGGCGGCGCCGCGACGTCGAGGTGGTCGACATGGCGCCTGCGGCGTACGTCGCCGAGCTCGAGCGGGCGCTGGAGAAGGCGGCGGTCTCGTGAGCGGCGTCCCGGAGAGCCCGTACAAGGGCCTCGCGTCGTTCGAGGACTCCGAGCTCGACGCCCTTCTCTTCTTCGGCCGTGAGCGCGAGATCGCGGCGGTGGCGGCGAACGTGCTCGCGAACCGGCTCACCGTCCTCTACGGCCCGAGCGGGGTCGGCAAGAGCTCGCTCCTCGGTGCCGGCGTGGCCCGGCGGCTGCGGGAGCTGAGCGGCGCGCCGGTCGTCGTGCACGACGTGTGGGCGGAGGATCCCGCCGCCCGCCTGATGGCTTCGGTGGAAGCGGAGTGCGGCGAGCTCGGCGCCACGGCCGGTCTCGTCGACACGGTCGCGGCCGCCGCGCAGCAGAACGGCGAGTTGCATCTGCTGCTCGACAACTTCGAGGAGTACATCCTCTACCACGGCGTCGAAGGGACGCTCAGCGACACCCTGCCCGAGCTCCTGCGCCGGCCCGGCCTGCGCGTCAACGTCCTGCTGGCGCTGCGCGACGACGCACTCGCGGACCTCGACGAGTTCGCCGGCCGGATTCCGGAGCTGTTCTCGAACCTGCTCCGCCTCGACCGGCTCGACCGGGAGGCCGGCAAGGCGGCGATCCTCGGCCCGCTCGCCCGCTACAGCGAGCTGACGGGAGAGCAGTTCACGGCGGAAGACGCGCTCGTCGAGGCCGTGCTGGACGAGGCGTCGACCGACACCGGCGTGGAGGCGCCGTACCTCCAGCTCGTGCTCGAGCGCCTGTGGGAGCGCGAGCGGGAGCTGGGCTCGCACGAGTTGCGCCTCGCGACCCTCCGAGCGATCGGCGGGGCACGCGCCGTGGTGCGCGAGCACGTGCGGGGAGCGCTCGATGCCTTGCCGCTCGCCGAGCAGGAGGCCGCGGCGCGGGTCGTGCGCCAACTGGTGACGCCGTCGGGACGCAAGGTCTCGCACGAGCCGTCGGATCTCGCCGAGTACGCCGACGTCGAGGACGCCGAGCTGCGGCGCTTGCTCGAGCGGCTCGGGCGCGAGCGGATCGTCCGCGGCGTCAACGGCATGCAGGGCGCGCCGACGCGCTACGAGATCTTCCACGACGTCCTCGGGCCGCCGATCCTCGCGTGGCAGGCCGAGCACCAGCTGCAGCGTGAGCGGATTCGCGGCCGGCAGCAGCGCCGCCGCCTGCTCGCGATCATCGGCGCGAGCCTCTTTGCGCTGGCGATCGTCGCCGGCGTCGCCATCTTCGCCCTCGTCCAGCGCAGCAACGCGCGGACGCAGGCGCGGCGCGCGCATGGCGGCGAGCTCGCCGGCCGCGCGCTCGCGGACATACCGACCAATCCGCAGGTCAGCGTCCAGCTGGCGCTGCAGGCTGCGGACCTCGCCCCGGGACGCCAGACTGCGGGCGTTCTCCGCTCGAGCCTTGCCGCGATGCGCGAGACACGGGTCCTGCGTCTCGGCGGGAACATCGTCGTGGCCTCGTTCCAACCGAGGGGACGCTTGTTGCTCGTAGGGAGCAGCAACGGCCGGGTTGCGACCTACGACACAGCCGGCCGGCGGCTCAGGTCTCACAGCATCCCCCGACTTGCCACGGCGGCTTGGAGCCCGGACGGCCGCTTCTTCGCGACGGGCACCGAGGGCGGCCACGTCGCCGTCTGGCGGCCAGACCGCACGAAGCCGCTGCACACCTTGGCGACAGGCTCGCCCATCACGGCGCTGTCCTTCAGCTCGAAGACGTTGCTCGTGGGCAGCGGCACGCACGTCTACTTGCTTGATCTCGCAACCGGGCATGTGAGGGCGATCGACCTGGGCAGCGGGGTCCTCGCAAGCGCGCTCGACCCCAACGGGGACGTGTTCGCCGCCGCCACTCGGCTTGGGAAGTCAACGAGCGCGGAGATCCTCAGTGCCCACACGGGTCGCGTGATCAGACGTCTACCCGAGGCCGGAATCCGCTCGTTCGCTTTCAGCCCGGACGGCAAGCTGCTTGCGAGCGGCAGCCGCGACCGGACGGCACGGATCTGGAACGCCCGCACGGGCCGGCTCCTCCACGTGCTGCAGCACCAAGGCTACGTCCTGGACGAGCAGTTCTCCCGTGACGGCCGCTCGCTCGTAACCGCGAGCCAGGACGGCGCCGCCTACGTCTGGGACGTTGCCACCGGCCAGCGCGAACTCCTCCTCGTCGGCGCGACCGGAGCGATCAACGCAGCCGCCTTCAGCCCGGACGGAAACCGGATCGCCACCGCTTCCGACGATCTGCTCGCGCGCATCTACTACAGCGCGGACGGCCGCCTGCTCGCCCCGCTCGCGGGCCACGGCAAGGCAGTGACGAGCGTGGAGTTCGACCCGAGCGGGCGCACGATCGTCACCGGCTCGAGCGACGGTACGGCACGGCTCTGGGAAGCCCTGCCGCTCGGGACTCTCGTGCCGATCGACAGACGCAGCTCGCCGGTGGATGCGTTCTGGGCCGGTGAGCACGCGGTCAGCGTCGCGGGACGACGCGCGCGGATCCTCACGACATCCGGTCGCCTCGTGAAGCAGCTGACGATGCCCTCGCCAATCGTTGCCACTGCGGTTTCCGGGAGCTCGATCTTCCTGGCCGACCGCGCCGGCAACTTGCTCTCCGATCGTCGCGGGATCGTGAAGCTGACCCCCGGCGTCGGCGCGACCTCGCTCGCTCCGGGGCCGGGCGGGTCGGTTCTCCTCGGCCGAGGGAACACCGTCGGCTGGTCGAACGGGCACCCGGTCCTCGTTCGGGCGGGCGGGCGAGTCCTCGGGCTCTCGACGGGCGGCGGGCGGTTCCTCGTCCGGCTGCCGAGCTCGGTCCGCGTCTATACCGACGGCGGCAGCCTCGTCAGCACGATCCACACGACGGCGCAGCACGCCGTCCTCTCGCCGGGCGGCCTCGGCGTGGCGACGACCAAAGGCACCATCGCGCAGCTCTGGGACGCCTCGACCGGCCGGCTCCTCCACACGCTCAAAGGGCATACGCAACTCATCAACGACGCGGAGTATTCGCCGAACGGCCGCGAGCTGGTCACGGTCAGCTCCGACCACAGCGGTCGCATCTGGGATACCGGCACCGGACACGTGCTCCACGTCCTCCTGGGCCACTTCTTCGCGGTCAACACCGGCAGCTTCAGCCCCGACGGCCGCTGGATCGTGACGACGAGCCAGTTCACCGCCGGTCTCTGGAACGCACGCACGGGCCAGTTCCTCTTCTACCTCGGCCGCGACACCAAGCCGCTCACCGGGGGGAGCTTCAGTCCGAGCCGAAACTGGATCCTCACCAGCAGCGAGGACGGAACAGCTCGTATCTACCACTGCGTGATCTGTCAGCCGCTGTCCGGGCTGGAGGCGGCGGCAAAAGCGCGTCTCCGCGCGTTGCGCTAGCCGTCGACCGACGGAGGGGCGCAACGCGGCTCGTGGCGCCCTGCGAGCACGAGCAGAAGGGCATGGAGCTGCTTCCGTTGCTCAATGTCGAGCGGCGCGAGGAACTCGTCCTCCAGGCGCTTGGACAGGGCGCGGAGCTTCGCGAGCGCGCGCTTGCCGTCGGCTGTGATCCGGACGATCTGCCGGCGCCGGTCGTCGGGATCGCGCTTGCGCTCGACGAGCGCCTGCTCCTCGAGCTCGTCGAGCAGGCCGACGAGCGTGCCGCGGTCGTAGCCGAGCGCGTCGGCGATCTCCGCCTGCGTCTCCGGAGCGCTTCCCTCGAGCAGGATGAGGATCGCGTAGTGGTAAGGGTTGAGCCCGAGGCGCTCGTATTCGTCCATCGAGCGCGCCTTCGCGGCGAAGCCGAGCCGCTTGAGCAGGAAGAGGCTCGAAGCGACCAGCTCCGCGGGCAGGCGCGGCGCCATCTTTGTATCGATCTTGGTGTCGACGTTCATTTCACGGAATAGTGTAGCGCGACCAAGCGTTCCCTTCGTGTATAGTTGGTACTACCAACGATTGGAGGAACTGCTTGCTTCCCACGATTCAGCCAGTTTCATCGCGGCGGCGCTGGAGCGCTCTGGCTCTCATCGTCACCGCTCAGTTCATGGTCATTCTCGACGTGGCAATCGTGAACGTTGCGCTCCCGTCGATCAAGTCGGACCTCGGGTTCTCGGAGACGGGGATCCAGTGGGTGATCACCGCGTACGCCATTCTCTTCGGCGGGACGCTGCTGCTGGGCGGCCGGCTGGCCGACCTGCTCGGCCGGCGGCGCATGTTCGTCGCGGGTCTGGCCCTTTTCGCCGCGAGCTCCCTGCTGTGCGGCTTCGCCTGGTCGTCGGGGTCGCTCGTCGGCTTTCGTGCGCTGCAGGGGTTGGGAGGCGCGCTGCTCGCGCCGGCCGCGCTCTCGCTCCTGATGACGACGTTCGCCGAGGGCCATGAGCGCAACCGCGCGCTCGGGATCTACGGCGCAGCTTCGGGCAGCGGCGCCGCCGTCGGCGTCCTGCTCGGCGGCGTGATCACCTCCTACCTCGGCTGGTCGTGGATCTTCTTCGTCAACGTCCCGGTCGGCGTCGCCGCGATCGCGCTCACGCCCTTCCTGCTGCGTGACAGCCGCGCGGAGCTGCCGCATCGCCACTTCGACCTGGCCGGCGCGGCTTCGGTCACGAGCGGCTTGATGCTGTTCGTGTACGGGCTGACTCGGGCGGCAACGGACGGCTGGAGCTCGCCGGTCACGCTGGGGCTGCTCGGTGGAGCCGCGGCGCTCATCGCGTCCTTCGTCGCGATCGAGCTGCACTCTCGCTCGCCGCTTCTGCCGCTGCGGATCTTCCGCCTGCGCGCGCTCTCCGCCGCGAACGCGACGATGGCACTCGTCGGGGCCGTGACCTTCTCGGAGTTCTTCGTCCTCACGCTCTACGTGCAGGACGTCCTTCACTACTCGGCCGTCCAGAGCGGGGTCGCGTTCGTCGCGTTCGCCCTGTCCGTCGTCGTGGCCTCGAACCTCGCGCAAGTCGTGGTCGAGCGGATCGGCGTCCGGGCGACCCTCATGATGGGCCTCGCGCTCGCCGTCCTCTCTCTCGGCCTGCTCACGCAACTGCCGGTCGACGGCCACTACTTCTGGGATCTCTTCCCGGCCTTCGTGCTCGGCGGGACGGGCCTGGGCTTCTCCTTCGTGCCGGTCACGATCGCAAGCCTGGCCGGTGTGGAGCGTGCCGACGCCGGTGTCGCCTCCGGTCTCGTGAACACGAGCCGCCAGATCGGCGGCGCCGTCGGGCTCGCGGCGATCAGCACCATCGCGGCGAGCGCGGCGTCGAGTTACGCCAATGCCCACGGTGTCTCGGCTGCGAGCGCCGCCGCGACCGTCAGCGGCTTCCAGACGTCCTTCGTCGTCCTCGGCGGCCTGCTCGTCGCGGCGTTCGTCGTGACCGGGGTTTTCCTCCGGCCGGCGCGTGAGGGCGCCACGGAACCCGAGGGCGTCGAGCTCCAGGAGGCAGCGTGAGCCCGCGCGAAGAGCGGGCCGGACGCCGGCAGCGGATCGACGAACTGCTCAGCGCGATCGACGCCCAGCGTCGGCAGCAACTTCTGCTCGAGGCCGCAGGGGCCTACGCGCCCGGCCTCGAGCAGGAGGCCATGCAGACGCGGGAGCAGCTGGCAGAGCTCGTTCGCTAGCCCTATCGTGGGCGTATGCGGGCAACTGGTGAGCATGAGCTCAAGCTCGACGCTCCGGCCGGCTTCCGGCTGCCGCCGCTAGGCGGCCGCCCGCTTGCGCCGCGGGTCTTCACCTCCGTCTACTACGACGTACCCGGCGAGTCGCTGTCGGCGGTGGGCATCACGCTTCGGCGCCGCACCGAGAACGGCCACGGCGTCTGGCAGCTCAAGCTCCCTGCCGACGATTCGCGTCTCGAGCTCGAGGCTGAGGGAGGGCCGGGGCAGCCGCCCGAGGAGCTGCTCGCCCTCCTTCACGCCCATCTGCGCCTCGGGCCGCTCGAGCGCGTAGCGGAGCTGCGAACGCACCGGAGCGGTGAGCTCGTGGCGCGCAACGGCACGACTGCCGAGGTGACCGCGGACGAGGTCACGGTGCTCGACTCCCCGGAGGAGTGCGACCAGTTCGTCGAGGTCGAGATCGAGCTTCGAGACGGCAGTCCCGACGGCCTCGACGAGATCGCAGACGAGCTCGTCTCGGCCGGCGCCGAACAGGGGCACGGGCTGCCCAAGCTGTTTCGCGCGCTCGGCCGCCTGCCCGCGTACGGGCCGGCTCCTCGTTCGTTCGAGGAGCTGCGGGGCCGCTTGCGCGAGCAGCTGCGCGAGATCGAGCGGCATGACCCGGGCACACGCCTCGGCCGCGATCCGGAGAGCCTCCACGACATGCGCGTCGGCGTCCGCCGCCTGCGCGCCCTGCTTCGCGCCGGGAACGAGCTCGTCGCGACCGACACCGCGGAGCTCGACGAGCGCCTGAAGCAGCTCGGCCAGGTTCTCGGCGAGGTCCGCGACCTCGACGTGCTGCTCGCGCGCCTCGAAGCCGAGGCGGCGGAGCTCGGTGGAGAGGACGCAAGGCGCGCCGGGCCGCTACTCGCTGTCCTGCGCACCGAGCGCTCCTGTAGCCGCAGCCGCCTGCTCGCAGCCCTGCGTTCGGACGAGTACCTCGCCCTCCTCGACGACACCGCCCGCACGCTCGACGAGCTCGAGCCGAGCGGCTCCACGGTCACCCTCGACGAGGTCGTCGACGAGGCGTCCGCCAAGGTGCGCAAGGCCGTTCGGAAGCTGCCGGACGAGCCGACCAACGAGCAGCTGCATGCGGTGCGGAAGAAGGGCAAGCGAGCGAGGTACGCGGCCGAGCTCGCGGGCCGGAAGAAGCTCGTGAAGCGGGCCAGGAAGCTGCAGGACGTCCTCGGTGACCATCAGGACGCCGTCGTCGCCGCGGGGCGGCTGAGGGCGCTTGCTGCGGGCTCGACCCCCGAGCTTGCGCTCGTCGCCGGGCGCCTCGTCGAGCGCGAGGAGGAGCGTCGCTTGGAGGCGAGAGCAGCGTGGCCGAAGGCGTGGCAGAAGTTCCGCAAGACGATCTGACGGTCGTTCGCGCCGCCGGCGGCCTTGTCGTGCGCGACGGCGAGGTCTTGCTCGTGCATCGGCCGAAGTACGACGATTGGAGCTTCCCGAAGGGCAAGTGTGACTCGGGCGAGTCCGACGAGGCCTGTGCGCTGCGCGAGGTCGAAGAGGAGACCGGCCTCCGCTGCGAGCTCCTCGAGGAGATCGGCCGGACGAGCTACATCGACGCAAAGGGCAGGCCGAAGACCGTGCGCTACTGGCGGATGGCTGCCGTGGACGGCGAGTTCGCGCCGCACGACGAGGTCGACGAGATCCGCTGGGCGACGCCGGAGCGCGCTGCGGCGGTGCTCAGCTGGTCGCGAGACCTACCGTTGCTGGAGGCACTGTGACGAGCGTCCTGCTCCGTCATGCCTCGGCCGGCGAACGCCACGACTTCGAGCACGACGACCGTTGGCGTCCGCTTGACAAGAGAGGCAGGCGCCAGTCGGACGAGCTCGTCGAGCTGCTGCGGCCGTTCGGGGTGCGGCGCATCCTCTCGAGCCCCTATGTCCGCTGCGTCCAGACGGTCGAGCCGCTGGCGGCCGCGCTCGGCGTGGAGCTCGAGGAGGACGTCCGTCTTGCGGAAGGCGCAGACGCGGCCGCGGCCGCCTTGCTCCGGGAGGACGGCGTTGTCTGCTGCACGCACGGCGACGTCGTCGAGGCGCTCGTCGGCGGCGACCTGAAGAAGGGTGCCGCGTTCCTGATCGAGGACGGCGAGGTCGTGGGCGAGCTTCCCCCGCCGTAGAGCTACGCGGCGAGCGCCTCGAGCGAGGCCAGGACGGCCCCCTCGCGGATACCGCCGCTGCAAACGTGCAGCGTGACGCCGAGCCTCCGCTGCACCTCGGCGAGCAGGATCACGCCGGCCGGCAGGATCTCGGCCCGCGCGCGGTCGACCCCGAAGCGGCGGGCCACCTCGCGCGGCGCCGTCGTCTCGACGATCTGCAGCGCCTCGGCCAGCTCGCTCTCGCCAAGCTCGGCGCCCACCAACCGGCGCGCGGCGCGGGCGCTCCCGCCGACGGCGAGGGCGGCTTCGACGAGAGGCGGGTCGAGGTGAGCGAGTGCGTCCTCGGCCTCGGTGTGCATGTCTGCGGCGCGAGCAGTGAGCCGGACCGAACCGAGATCGACGGACTCGACCCAGTCGGGGTCGCGGCCCGGACTGCCGACGGCGATCTCCGTCGAGGCTCCACCGATGTCACAAACGGCGATGCGCTCGGGCAGGGCAATGCTCGCGGTGAGGACGGCGCCGCGGTAGGCGAGCGTGCCCTCCTCCTCCTTCGTGAGCACACGTGCCTGAACTCCTGCTGCCCGCGACAGGGCCGCGACCAGCTCGGGGGAGTTGCCCGCCTGGCGGCCGGGAGCCGTGAGAAAGACGTCGAGCGAGTCGACGCGTTCGCGTCTCGCGGCTCTTGCCATCTCGGCGACTGCCTTCGCCGCGGCAGCGACGTGCACGTCCGAGACGACCCCGTGCCGCTCGATCTCCTCACCGAGCGACAGCCGTAGCTTCTCGGTCTCGAGCGGATCGAGACCGTCGGGCGCGGCGCTCGCCACGAGCAGCCGTGTCGTGTTGGAACCGACGTCGATCACTCCGATTCGCATCCCACGCATCGTAGGTCCGGCATCGGAAGACGGATACACGGTCAGGTGACGGTCCTGTGACGGACCTGAGACTGGGCTGGAACGGTTCAGTGAGCGCGCGCACGCGCCTGGGCGAGCGAGATCCGTCGCCGCGCCCGCCGCATCAGCGTCTGCTGCCCAGAGCGTGGACGCTCGTCCTTCTTCGGCTCGACGCGGCGCCAGACTCCGCCCGCGTCGAGCTCGAACGAGGTCGCGGTGTCGCGCCACAGCGCCTCGAATGTGTTCGCCAGCTCGGCCTGGACGGCGGGGTCCTCGATCGGGGTCACAACCTCGACGCGGTGGTCGAGATTGCGCGGCATCAGGTCGGCGCTGCCCATGAACCAGACGCTGTGATCGGCGGCGTCGAACGAGAAGAGCCTGCTGTGCTCGAGAAAGCGGCCGATCACGCTGCGTACGCGAATGTTCTCGCTCAGCTCCGGGACGCCGGGCCGTAGCGAGCACACCCCGCGCACGAGAAGATCGATCCGCGCACCGGCGGCGGACGCGGCGTAGAGCTCGTCGATCACCTGCGGGTGCGTCAGGCCGTTCACCTTGATCCGCATCCGCGCCTTCTTGCCCGCCGCCGCTGCTTCGGCGACCCGCCGGATCTCCTCGACGAGCCGCTCGCGGAGGGTGAACGGCGCCACGAGCAGCTTGCGGAACTCGCCCGGCCGCCCGAAGCCGGTCAGGTGGTTGAAGAGGTCGGCGACGTCGGCGGCGATGTCCTCGTCGGCGGTGAAGAGCCCGAAGTCCTCATAACTGCGGGCGGTGACGGCGTTGTAGTTGCCGGTGCCCAGATGGACGTAGCGGCGGAGCCCTCCCGCTTCTCGCCGGACGACCAGCGTCGTCTTCGCGTGGATCTTGAGGCCCGGGAAGCCGTAGACGATGTGGACGCCGGCCTGCTCGAGCGAACGGGACCACTCGATGTTGCGGCGTTCGTCTCCGCGCGCCTTGATCTCGACGAGACAGACCGTCTGCTTGCCGCGCTCCGAGGCGTCGATCAGCGCAGGCACGAGCGGCGTGTCGTCGCTCGTGCGGTACACCGTCGACTTGATCGCAATCACCTGGGGATCGGCTGCGGCGCGGTCGACGTACGACTCGAAGCTGCTCGCGAACGAGTCGTAGGGGTGATGGACGAGAAGGTCGCCCGTTCGGATGGCGGTGAACTGCTCGGCGGCCGACTCGATGGAGTTCCACGGCGGCCGCGCCTGGGGAAGCCACGGATCGTTCTTCAGGTCCGGCCGATCCAGCTTGTAGAGCTCGCCGAGATCGGCGAGGTCGAGCATTCCCTCCAGCGGATAGACAAGCTCGTCGGCGACGCGCAGTCCCTGTTGAAGCTGCTCCAGCATCGCCTGCGACATCGACCCCGACACCTCGAGCCGCGTCACCTCGCCGAAACGCGCGCGGCGGAGCTGGAACTCGACGGCCTCGAGCAGGTCGTCGGCCTCGTCGGCCACCTCGAGATCCCCGTCGCGGGTCACGCGGAAGAGCGACCGCTCGAGGATCTCCATGCCGGGGAAGAGCTCTGGCAGGTAGTGGGAGAGGACTTGCTCCAGCGGAATGAAGCGGCCCCGGCGCCCGAGGGGGAAGAGGCGAGGCAGGCCCTCCGGCACCTTGACCCTGGCGAAGCGCTCCTCGCCGGTCTCGGGGTCGGCGACGAACAGGCCGAGACTGATCGAGAGCGCGGAGATGTAGGGAAACGGCTGGCCGGGCCCGACCGCGAGCGGCGTCAGCACCGGGAAGATCTCGCGCTCGAAGCGGTCGTCGAGCTCGGTGCGCTCCTCCGGCTCGAGCTCCTCGACGCTCGAGACGACGATCCGCTCCTCGGCCAGTGCCGGGCAGAGCTCGTCACGCCAGAGCTCGCCCTGGATGGCGTACAGCTCGAGCACGCGCTCGCGGGCGTCGTCGAGTGTCTGCTGCGGCGTTCGGCCGTCCGGGAGGCGCCTGCTGACGCCTGCCTCGGTCTGGCCGGTCAGCGCGGCGACGCGGACCATGAAGAACTCGTCCAGCATCTCGGCCGAGACCTTGAGGAAGAAGACCCGTTCGAGCAGCGGCAGTGTCTCGTCTCGCGCCAGGTCGATCAGGCGTGCGTCGTAGTCGAGAAACGAGAGCTCGCGGCTCACCAGCCGCTCGGCGGCGGCCGTGGTGCGCTTGCGGCTGCGAGCGGTGGTAGCCACCGTACGAGCCTACCCGGGCCCTCGCAGAGGCGGTAGGTAACGGTCTGCTGACGACCCACGTGTGCGCACTCTCGCCGGACCGCGGTCACCACTCCGTCTCCGGCTAGTTGCAGCAGCGACGCCCACGGCCGGCCGCGTCCCCAGGAGGATCGTCCACGTCCATCGACCCCGAGGGGGAGACAAATGAGAAGAAGGATTCGCCGGCTTCTGCCGCTGCTCGTCGTGGCCGGGATCGTTGCCGCGGCGACGACGGCCGCGTCGTCGCGCGCGAACCCGCCCGGGCCGCCCGGTCCCGGTAAGGGGACACCGATCAAGCACCTGGTCGTGATCTTCCAGGAGAACGTGTCGTTCGACCACTACTTCGGCACCTATCCGCACGCGACCAACAGCGACGGGCAGCCCTTCCACGGCGCCGGCGGCGCCGAGATCAACGGCCTCTACAACACGCCCGGCCTCAACGGGCAAGGGACGCTTCTCACGAACAACCCGAACAACGACAAGGACGGGAACCAGGTCGATCCGCGCCGGCTCGACCCTGCCGATATCGACGACGTGCTGACCTGCGACCAGGACCACAACTACAACGACGAGCAGAAGGCGTTCGACGACGGCAAGATGGACCAGTTCGTCACGAGCGTTGGCACCGGGCCGACCGGCTCCTTCGGCAACAACGTCTCGCCCGAAGGCGATCCGTGCAACGCCGACATGGTCATGAACTACTACGACGGCAACACGGTCACGGGCATGTGGAACTACGCCAAGAACTTCGGGCTCAGCGACAACTTCTTCGCTTCGACGTTCGGGCCGTCCGCGCCGGGAGCGGTCAACCTCGTCTCCGGCAACACGGGCAACGTCGGGCTCCAGATCAACGGCGCGGCCACCGACGGGGACACGGTCGCCGACGGCCAGGGCGGCGCTTCGTTGATCGAGGATGCCCAGCCCTATTACGACGACTGCTCGACCCGCGACGCGGTCTCGCTCAACGGCACCAACCTCGGCGACGAGCTCAACGCGAAGGGTCTCAGCTGGGGCTGGTTCCAGGGCGGATTCAAGCCGAGCACGACGTTTGCGCAGGCCCTGGCGCTGACCAGCACGAGCCAGCCCACGAGCACGTTCACGCCGGATCAGTTCAAGAACTACTTCGCGAACGCGAACAACCGGCCCGCCAACTCCTCGAACCAGGCGCTGTGCGACACGGTGCATCCGGTCGGCATCGCAGTCGGGGGGAACGGCCAGTACGGCTACAAGGACGATTACATCGCGCACCACGAGCCGTTCCAGTACTACGCCTCGACGGCCAACCCGCACCATCTGGCGCCGGCGTCACTCGCGGCGATCGGCACCGACACACAGTCGTACGTGAGCGGTGTGCCGCAGTTCGACACGGCCAACCACCAGTACGACACGAGCGACTTCAACGCGCTGGTGGCCGCGATCGGTCACGGCTTCCTCTCGCCCGACAACCTGCCGGCGGTCAGCTTCCTCAAGGCTCCCGGCTACCAGGACGGGCACGCTGCTTACTCCGACCCGTACGACGAGCAGCAGTTCGTCACCTCGGAGATCAACGCCCTGGAGCAGACGCCGGACTGGTCGAGCACCGCAGTGATCATCACCTACGACGACTCGGACGGCTTCTACGACCACGCCTACAGCGGCGTCCACAACCCGTCGAACACGAGCGGAGTCGCCAACCCACCCGGTCCGCAGGACTTCCTGACCGGCACGGGCCTCTGCGGGGCGGGCACACCGCTCGCCGGGCAGAGCGGCCGCTGTGGCTACGGCCCGCGGATGCCGCTGCTGCTCATCTCACCGTGGGCCAAGCGGGACGCCGTGAATCACACGCTCACCGACTTCGGCTCGATCGACAAGTTCGTCGAGGACAACTGGGGCCTGCCCCGGATCCCCGGCTCGTTCGATTCGATGGCCGGGTCACTGAACTCGATGTTCGACTTCCACGGTCACGGCGATCCCAAGCTGTTCCTCGATCCCAATACGGGACAGCCGGCAGGCCCGTAACCCGACTCTCGCGCAACTCCTGAGAAGCAGCGTGAAGGGCCGCCGACCGGCGGCCCTTCACGTCACGGTCGTCGAGTGGGCGACCCAGTCGGGATCCCAGAGGCGGAAGCCGCCGAGAAAAGCGTTCTCGTTCTCACCGCGCCGGCAGCCCTCGGGCAGCTCCTCGAGCTTGTCGACACCGCCGCCGCCGAGGACGACCTCGTCAGGCCCCATCGCCGCCGAGAGCCGCTCGACGACTTCGAAGACGTCCTTCGCCCACTTCTTCTTACCGTTCTTCTTGAGTCCCCGCTCGCCGACGTAGTCCTCGAACGTCTTCTTGCGGAACGGGAGATGACCGAGCTCGAGCGGCTCGACCACGCCGTCCACGATCATGGCCGACCCGAGACCCGTCCCGAGGCCGAGGAACAGCATGCGGCCGCCCTGATAGCTCCCCACGGCCTGCATGACGGCGTCGTTCACGACCTTCGTCGGCTTTCCGAAGGCGGCCTCGTAGTCGAAGCCGACCCACCCTTTGCCGAGATTGACCGGCTCGGCGACCACCTTGCCGCCCCTGACCGGGGTTGGAATCCCGACCGTGACCCGGCTCCACCGCCAGCCCGCGACGGCCTCGAGCGTTCCGGCGACCATCTCCTCCGCAGTCAACGACGGGCCGGAGACGAAGCGCCGGCGTTCTCGCCGGTTCGAGGTCAGCGCTTTGACGTGCGAGCCGCCGACGTCCACGGCGAGAACGATCGGCGTGGCCACGACCGCTTCGCTCAGGCAGGTTGCGGCTGCCGCTGTCCCCGGCGTCGCGCCCGCTCGAGGAGGAGTGCGTCGAGCCTGTGACCGCGATGCCGCGGTTCGGCCGCTGCGATCGTCACTTCGAACTCGAGCTCGTCGTCGCTCAGCTCCTCGATGGAGTCGCGGCCGTCCACCAGCGGCCGTCCGGTGCGTTCGTCGTGCTCGCGCCTCACGTCGCCCTCCTTCTCACGAGTGAACGGCCGGAGTTTTCCACAGACCATCCCCTCTTGCCTAGTCCTAGTCCGCGAGGCCCTTCTCGCGCAGTTCGCCGAGCGCTTGCTCGGACTTGCCGAGCTCGAGGCCCATCCCCGCGAGCACGCGGTCGGTCTTCGTGAACTGGATCTCGTCGTACTGCACGATCTGGACGCGGTTGCCGCTCGGGTCGCGGATGTCGAAGAAGCGGCCGGGAAGCACCTCGACGCCTGCTTCGGCGAGTCTGCGGCGCGTCACCTCCTTGTCGTCGACGACCAGCCCGAAGTGCGGCTCCTCCGTGCGGGGCCCTCGCTGGAACAGGGCGAGAAACTGGTCGCCCATCCGGATGAACGCCGCGCCCGGGATTCGGTTCACCGCCGTGGGCTCGAAGAGGTCGGTGTAGAAGGAGACGGCCTCCTCGATGTCGTCGACCTGGAGAGCGACGTGATTGATCCCTACGAGATTTGGCTTCATGCAGCGGCAAACGACGGAGCGCGACCTCGCATGCCCGCCTCGCGGGCGACCCAGATTGGCGGCCCCGCGGTACGCTCGCCCGATGGCCGTCGCTCCTGCGAGTCCTTCCCTCTCGTCCGCGCAGCTGGCGAGCCTGGCACAACTGGGAGAGGAGCGGACGGCGCGGATCGGCGACGTGTTGTATCGCGTCGGCGACGCGACGTATCCGTTCGTCGCGATCCGGGAAGGCGAGGTCGCGATTCTCGACGCCGCCGGCAACGAGCTCGTCCGGCACGGACCGTCGGGCTTCCTCGGCGAGCTGAACCTCCTCTCCGGCCAGACCGTCTTCGTGACCGCAATCGTGACTCAACCGCTGCGTTACATCGCCGTCGAGCGCAAAGCCCTGCGGAACGTGCTTTTCGAGGACGGGCCGCTCAGCGACATGGTCCTGGCGACGTTCATGTCCCGCCGCGAGGCGCTGCAGCGCGTCGAGGGCATCGGGATCGAGATCGTCGGGCCGCGCTCGTCGGAGGCGACGATGCGGTTGATCGCCGTCGCGCGAGCGAACCGGCTGCCGTTCACCTGGCACGACGAGTCGCCGTCCGGCGAACAGCCTCCCCTGGTGCGGCTTCCCGGTGGCGCCGAGCTCAAGCGCCCGTCGAGCGGGGACGTGCTGCGCGCGCTCGGGATCGGCCGCGAGCTCGAACGTCGGGTGGACGTCGACCTGCTCGTCGTAGGGGCCGGGCCTGCGGGCCTCGCCGCCGCCGTGTACGGAGCTTCCGAGGGCCTCGACACGCTCGTCGTCGAGAGCACGGCGCTCGGCGGACAGGCTGGGTCGTCGAGCCGGATCGAGAACTACCTCGGCTTCCCGGCGGGAATCAGCGGCGCCGAGCTCACGAGCCGCGCAGTGTCCCAGGCACGGAAATTCGGCGCGCGCTCGGCCACTCCCTACCGCGCCGTCGGGCTCGAGCCCGGCGACGCGGCGGCATGTCGTGCACCTCGAGGAGGAGCATGAGATCGGCGCGAAGGCGGTGATCCTCGCCACAGGCGCCGAGTACCGGCGGCTCCCGCTCGACGGACTCTCCACGTACGAGGGCACGAGCGTCTTCTACGCGGCCGGGCCGCCCGAGGCGCAGCTCTGTGGAGCGGCCCGGGTCGCAGTGGTCGGCGGCGGCAACTCCGCCGGTCAGGCTGCGGTCTGGCTGGCCCACGGCGGCGCACTGGTCACGCTCCTGCACCGGCGCGCCGACCTGCGCGAGACGATGTCGGACTATCTCGTTCAGGAGGTCGAGCGCGCCGGCGTCGCCATCCGCGACGGCAGCGAGATCGCCGAGCTGCACGGACGAGACGGGCGACTCGAAGGGGTGACGCTCGCCGACGACACTCGGCTGCCGTTCTCGTTCCTCTTCCTGTTTCTCGGCGCGCGGCCATGCACGGAGTGGCTCGGCAACGCCTTCGCGCGGCACGACGACGGCTTCCTGCTCTCGGGCGAGGCAGCCGGAGCGGCCAACCTGCTCGAGACGAGCGTGCCCGGCATCTTCGCCGCCGGGGATGTGCGATCGGGCTCGACGAAGCGCTGTGCGGCGGCCGTGGGCGAGGGCTCCATGGCGGTGCAGCTCGTGCACCAGCACCTCGCGGCCCAGCAGCCGGCGGCGGTGTCGTGAGCGCGAGCGTCTGCAGCCATCTCGACCAGGTCGAGCTGCGCGAGCTCCCCGCGCAGGTGAACGGCTGCGAGGACTGCCTCCGCATGGGCGGCAAATGGCTCCACCTCCGCATCTGCCTGACCTGTGGCCACGTCGGCTGCTGTGACAACTCCCCCAACCGCCACGCGACCGCGCACCACCACGAGTCGTCGCACCCGATCATCCGCTCGATCGAGCCGGGCGAGGACTGGAGCTGGTGCTACGTGGACGACATGGCGCTCTTGATCGAAGGCGTCAGCGGCGAGACCCGCATCCCGCCGTCGCCGCTCATGCAGTGAGCGGGCCTCCCTACACGGGTCACTGCTTGTGCGGCGGTGTCCGCTTCGAGGTCACGGAGGAGCCGGTGAGCGCCGGTTACTGCCACTGCACACGGTGCCAGCGCCGCACCGGCACCGCGGCCTCGGCGCAGGCGCGGCTCGCACCCGGCTCGTTCCGCTTCCTCGCGGGTGAGGAGCTCGTGCGCGAGTACGCGCCGGGGGACGGCTGGCCCAAGTGCTTCTGCTCCGTCTGCGGCAGCGCGCTCTGGAGCAAGTACCCCGACACGGGAGAGATCGGAAGCGTCCGCCTGGGACTCTTCGACCCGGGCCACGGGATCCGTCCCCAGTGGCACTCGTTCGTCGACTATGCGTGCGAGTGGGAGCCGATCCCCGACGACGGCCTCGAGCGCTACGCCGAAGCCAAGCCGCGCTGACTGCTCAGGCGGTAGGGGTGTCGAGCTCGCGCTGCGCGGGATGCGACGGCCGGCCGAAGTAGAACCCCTGGGCCTGGTGGCAGCCGAGCTGGCGGACGATCGTGTGCTGCTCCGGGGTCTCGATTCCCTCCGCGACCAGGTTGAGCTCGAGCGCGTGGCCGAGGTCGATGATGCCCTTGAGCAGGACGAGGTCGCCGTCTTCGCTGCTCGCGTTCGCCGTGAAGCTCCGGTCGATCTTGACGACGTCGATCGGGAACTGCCGCAGGTATGAGAGCGACGCGTAGCCCGTCCCGAAGTCGTCGAGCGCGAGGACGACGCCGAGGTCCTTGATCTTCTGCAGCGTCCCGGAGACGCGCTCGTCGGACGCGAGCAGCGTGCTCTCGGTCAGCTCGAGCGTGAGCAGGTTCGGCATGAGGGCAGAGGAGTCGAGCGCGCGGCTGACGTGGCGGAAGAAGTCGGGGTGATGGAGCTGGCGCGCCGAGACGTTGACCGACATGTGCACCGGGCGGCCGTGCAGGCGGTGGAGGTTGGTCGCCTCGGTGCAGGCTTCGGTCAGCACCCATTCGCCGAGCCCGACGATGAGGCCCGTCTCCTCGGCGAGCGGGATGAACTCGCCGGGCGGGAGCTCGCCGGCGGTCGGGTGCTCCCAGCGGACGAGCGCCTCGTAGCCAGTGATCTCGTTGCGGTCGAGGTCGACGACGGCCTGGTAGTCGAGCCGAAACTCCTCGCGCACGATGCCCTCGCGGAGCTCGCCGATCCGCTGCGAGCGCTCGACGGCGGCGCTGTCGAGCTGCGGGTCGAAGAACGCGTAGCCCATCTCGGAGTGGTTCTTCGCCCGGTACATGGCGATGTCGGCCTCTTTGAGCAGCGTCTCGTCGTTGCTGCCGAAGGCGATGCCGATGCTCGCGCCCGTGTAGAGAGGCGCGGGGCCGGTCTCCAGCGGTCTGCCGATCTCCACGAGCAGCCGCTCCGCGACTCCGACGGCGTCGTCCGCCGACAGCGGCTCCGTCAGGACGACGGCGAACTCGTCGCCGCCGAGGCGCGCCGCCGTGTCGCCGGGGCGAACGAAACGCTCGATGCGTTGGCCGATCTCGCGCAGCACCTCGTCGCCGAGGTCGTGTCCCCAGCGGTCGTTGATCCCCTTGAAGTCGTCGAGGTCGATGTAGAGCAGCCCGGTCGCGTGCCCCTCGGCGTGACGGAGCTTGATCGCGTGTTTGAGCCGCTCGTGGAAGAAGGCGCGGTTCGCCAGGCCGGTCAGCGGGTCGTAGAGGGCGAGCTGCCTCAGCTGCTGCTCCGCCTCCCGCTCGCGCGTGATGTCGAGGAGGTAGCCGTGGAGGTAGAGAGGCTTCGCGTGCTCGTCGACGACGATCACACCCTCGTCGCGGAGATGGACGACCCGGCCATCGCGCGAGATGAGGCGGTACTCGAGGCTGAGCGGCTCGTGCGTCTCGTGCGTGCGCAGGTGGGCGGCGAGCACGCGCTCGCGGTCCTCCGGATGGAGCAGCCGCGTGAAGAGCTCGCGGTCGGTCGCCCACTCCTCGACGCTGTAGCCGAGAATGGGCTCGATCTGCCGGCTCGTGAAGATGTTCGAGCTGATCGAGTCGACCTCGTCCAGGTAGACGACGAGCGGAAGCTGCTCGATCAGCGTGCGGTAGCGCCTGGCGACCTCGTCGGGGGACAGGTCGTCGTCGCCCAGAGGGCGGAGAGGAAGCGGCACCGCAGACACATGCGAAAAATCGGCCCAAACGGGCCGCATGACCTCCCCCGGACGGGGTATCGGAGGGACGGAGCCGGAGCCCGCCCCTCCGCTTCGAAGCTGCGCTGTCCCGCTATCCGCCGGCCTTGAACGACAGGCCGTCGAAGCCGGCGTTCGTCTCTGCGCCGCTCTGGAAGATCTCGACTTCGCCGGTCGTGAGGATGAGGGCATCTCGCTCGATCGCGACTGGCAGGGTGAGCTCCTCCGACGGTCTGTAGCCGGCAGGGAGGGTAAAGACCGGAGCGGCAAACGTTCCGGCATGGACGGTCCCCGTCAGGTGAACGAAACCGGCAGAGTCTTTCGCGAACCCCAACCTCGAGAAGCCGCCCCCGAAGTTCGTCCAGCCGTTCTGAAAGGCCGGCTGCCCGGCTGTGCCGACCACGTGGAACGGCTCCATCGGGGTGAGGCCGGGGTTCGGGTAGGTGCCCGTGAGGGCCCCGCCCGCAGCACCGCTGGGTGCGGCGGTCGTGGCGGACGTTGCGTGTGTCGCGTTGGTCGCAGAGTCTGCGTTCGTAGCGTGAGTCGCGTTCGCGACGGTCAGGCCGCTCGTGTTGATCTTTGCAGCGGTCACGGCCTTGTTCTTGATCTTCGCTGACGTCACGGCGTTCTTCTTCAGCTGCTTCGTGCCGACGCTGTTCTTCGGCAACGCGTTGATCGCGGCGTAGCTCGTTCCGCCGAGCGCGACGAACAGCGCGATCAGCGCGATGACGAGCGCCGGGCTCGGGGCCCTCAACCGACGCTTCATGTGTGTGCCTCCTCGCAGATAGACGGCGTACTGCTGTGTGCGAGAGACTCTCGACTCCGTAGCCGGTCGCGTCAACCCCTCGGACGAGGAGCCGGCGCGAAGGGCGCCGGCTCCTTTGCTCGCTCAGGTGCCGGCAGGCACCTTCGAGGGGTCGGGCACGATCCGGATATACGGCTTCGGCTCCTCCCACTCCCCGAACAGCTCCTTCGCCTCGTCGTTCGAGACGGAGCCGGCGATGATCACGTCCTCGCCGGGCTGCCACTGCGCCGGCGTCGAGACCTTGTACCCGGCGGTGAGCTGGAGCGAGTCGATCACCCGCAGCACCTCGTCGAAGTTGCGGCCGGTCGTCATCGGATAGACGAGGATCAGCTTGATCTTCTTGTCGAGGCCGATCACGAAGACGTTGCGCACGGTCTGGTTGTCGGCCGGAGTCCGCCCCTGCGCCTCGCCCTCGACGCCCGCCGGCAGCATCCCGTAGAGCTTGGCAACGGTGAGATAGGGGTCGCCGATGAGCGGATAGTTGGGCGCGGTGCCCTGGGTCTCTTCGATGTCGCGCGCCCACTTCTCGTGGTCCTCGGCAGCGTCGACCGAGAGGCCGATGATCTTGACGTTGCGCTTGTCGAACTCCGGCTTGATGCTCGCCATGTAGCCGAGCTCGGTCGTGCACACCGGCGTGAAGTCCTTAGGGTGCGAGAAGAGCACTCCCCACGAGTCGCCGAGCCACTCGTGGAAGTGGATCGCACCTTCGGTCGTCTGCGCCTCGAAGTCGGGCGCGGTATCTCCGATCGTCAGTTCCATTACTACCTCCTTTGAAGCGACCCTAACGGTCGCGTCGAAGGCGTCGCAAACGAACGATCAGAAGATCTTCGGCGCGGCCCGTAAAACGTCCGTAAGCCGGACGCCCGCCCCCGTTGTATTCGTCGCCGCGAAGGAGCATGCTCTCCGCGTGACTCCCGGCCAGCGCTCCCTCCTCTTCCGCGAGGTCAACGACCGGATCTACGACCTGCTCGAGGAGACCGATCCCGACCTGCCGGGAGAGTTCCTCTGCGAGTGCGGGCGCGACTGCGGCCGCCGAGTCGAGCTCCTGCCGGCGGCGTTCGCGATGTTGCGCGAGACGGGCGGGGTCGTCGAGTCGCCGGACTGCACGTCCGGCCGCGTTCCTGCCCTGAGCTAGGTCGCGACGGCCGCGAGCTCGCGGCCGGCGTCGAGCCGGAGGCTCGTCTTCGGGTCGAAGTAGTGGAAGCGCGATGGGTCGACGGCGAGCCGTAGGGGCGCCGCAGGCCGTGCGGCCGTCCCCGGGTCGACGCGGGCCGTGAAGAGCGATCCCTCGACCGCCCCGATCGTCGCGTCCTCGTCGCCGGTTGCGGCACGTACCTCGCCCACCTCCACCCGCGGTTCGGCGACGGTGAACAGCACGTGCGTGTCGGCGCCGAGTTCCTCGACGACCTCGACCGTCACGTCCACGCGCGGCAGCGACGGATCCGCGAAGGCACCGTCCTCGAACGCCTCGGGACGAATGCCCACGACCACTCGGCCGTGAGGCGCCGCATTCCCTGCGGGCAGCGGAATCGCGTAGCCGCCGAAGTGAATCTGGCCGCCGTCGACCTTGGCTTCGACGAGGTTCATGGCCGGGGAGCCGATGAAGGCGGCCACGTAGAGGTTGGCCGGGTGCGCATACAGCACCTGCGGTGTGTCCACCTGCTGGATCCGCCCGTCCCGCATGACCGCGACGCGCTGTCCCAGTGTCATCGCCTCGATCTGGTCGTGCGTGACGTAAATCGTCGTCGTCTCCAGTCGCCCGTGCAGCGCCGCGAGCTGGGCGCGCATGCTCACGCGGAGCTTCGCATCGAGGTTCGAGAGCGGTTCGTCCATCAGGAATGCCTGCGGCTCCCGCACGATCGCGCGTCCCATCGCGACTCGCTGGCGCTGACCGCCCGAAAGGGCGGCCGGCTTGCGATCGAGGAGCTCGTCGAGGCCGAGGAGCCCCGCGGCACGGGTGACCCGCTCCGTGATCTCGTGCTTCGCCGTCTTGCGCACCTTCAGCCCGTAGCCGAGGTTCTGGCGCACCGTCATGTGCGGGTAGAGCGCGTAGCTCTGGAAGACCATCGCGATGTCGCGGGAGCGGGGCGGCAGCTCCGTCACGTCACGCCCGCCGATCGAGATCGCTCCGGCCGTCACCTCTTCGAGGCCGGCAATCATCCGCAGCAGCGTCGACTTGCCGCAGCCCGACGGCCCCACGAGGACGAGGAACTCCCCGCTGCCGATCGTCAACGAGACGTCGTCCACGGCGACCACTCCGCCGGAGAAGACCTTGGTGACTTTGTCGAGGGCGATTTCGGACACGCGAAGGATCGTGGAGTCTATACCGCATCTGCGGACTGAAAGCAATGGCATTGACCACTTACCGCGACTGCCTCTATAGTCGCCTGCAGTAATGGAGGCGATCGGAGCCCAGCCGAAGATGACGAAGCAGAGCGCCGCGCGGCAGCAGGTGCTCGAGCTCATCGACCGGCTCGGCGTCGGTACCGCGATCCCTTCGGAGCGGCAGCTCAGCGTGGATCTCGGCGTCTCGCGCCTCACTGTCCGCGCCGCGCTCGACGATCTCGCGCGGGAGGGCTACCTCGTGCGCCGGCGCGGCAGCGGTACCTACGTCCAGCAGCCCAAGATCACCCAGCAGCTCACGATGACCTCGTTCAGCGAGGACATGCGCCGGCGCGGCATGGCGCCGGGCAGCACGACGCTCTCACTCACGCGCCAGCTCGCGGGGCCCCAACTCGGCCGCTTCCTCAACGTCTCTCCCGGAGACGAAGTCGTAGTCGTCAAGCGGCTCCGGCTGGCGGACGGGGTCTCGATGGCGATCGAGACGCTCCACATTCCGGCCCACGTAGTCCCCGGTGTCGAGCCGCGCGATCTGGAGGGCTCGTTCTACGAGCTTCTACACTCGCGATACGGCGTCGAGATCGCCACTGCTACTCAGACCATCGAGCCGACCGTGACCAACGAGGAGGAGTCGGCCGCGCTCGAGGTGCCGTTGCACTCGCCCGCCTTCCTCTTCGAGCGCACGAGCCGCGACGCCGCTGGCCGGACCCTCGAGTTCGTCCACTCGATCTACCGCGGCGATCGCTACCAGATCGTCTCCGAGCTGACGCCCTCGTAACCGCCCCGACACCGGACCTTGACAAGAGTGGTCTGGTGTGGGAGATTCCGCGCGTGGCCGATTGGTACAGACCACTCGACGCACCGCTGGACGGCGTTCGTCCTCCGGCCACAGACGTTTTGGACGCCCCGCAGGCGCGTCGACGTATCGAGGGAGATTTGGCATGAGATACCGGGTATTCGCGGTGGTCGCCGCCGCGGTCGCGCTCTCGGTCGTCGTCGCGACGGCCACGGCGAGCAGGAGTAAGACAGCACAGTCGAACACACTCACGGTCTGGCTCCAGGTGGATGCCCAGAACGGCTGGCCGCAGGTCGTCACGGCCGCGAACAACGCGTTCAAGAGCTCGCATCCGGGCTGGAACGTCAACGTGCAGTACCAGAGCTGGGGCGATCACCTGCAGAAGTTCGACGCGACGATCGCCGCGAACCAGACGCCTGACGTCATCGAGATGGGCAACACCGAGATGACGAAGTACATGGCGGCGGGAGCCTTCGCGAACATCACCGCCAACAAGGGCCAGTTCGACAACTCGAGCAACTGGCTCGCCGGCCTGAAGAAGTCATCGATGTTCAACAACAAGCTGTACGGAGTTCCGTACTACGCGGGCTCCAGGCTCGTCACCTACCGTACCGACCTGTTCAAGAAGGCCGGCCTCAAGAAGGCTCCGAAGAGCCTGAAGCAGTTCGAGTCCCAGCTCGCGTCGGTCAAGGGGCACGACCACACCAAGGGCTTCACGCCGTTCTACATGGCGGGCACCGATTGGTACAGCGCCCTGAGCTTCGTCTACGACTACGGCGGATCGATCGCCAACTTCTCGCATGGCAAGTGGCACGGGGCGCTCGCCACGAAGAAGTCGATCGCGGGGCTCAACGCCTACAAGAAGTTCTTCCGCGCGTCGTCGCCCAAGTCGGCGTCGAAGCTCAACGAGGCGAACCCTGCGCCGTACACGGTCTTCTCGCAGAACCGGACGTCGGCGATCTTCGGGCCGGGCTGGTTCAGCTGCTGTACCGGCAAGAAGTACACGAAGGTCACCGGCCAGTTCGTGATGCCGAGCCACAAGTCCGGTAAGTCGATGCCGGGCTTCCTCGGTGGCTCCGACCTCGCAGTGCCTCAGCAGAGCAGCTCGCAGTCCCAGGCGCGGGCCTGGATCGCCGACTTCACGAACACTGCGAACGAGAAGGCGCTCCAGGCGGTCGGGAACATCCCGAACGCCACGAACCTGCTCAACGGCACGGTCAACGACCGGGCAGCAAAGGCGAGCTGGTTCGTCCCGACGGCGAAGCACTGGGTCGACGTCGAGAACGGAAACATCCTGCGCACGATGCTCGGGCAGATCCTGACGGGCAAGCTTTCGGTGAAAGCAGCGGCGCAGACTGCAAGCGCGAACATCGCTTACACCCTCAACCAGCCCTAACTAGTTGAGCGGTCGGGCCCCCACAGCGCTGGGAGCCACCGCCGAGGCCGCCTTGGGGCGGCCTCGGCGGCGACCGCTCGTCTGGCGCCGAGTCGCGAACGGCTCGGTTCCGTATCTCCTGATCTTGCCGGTCGTTGTCGTCCTCTGCGCGGTCCTGGCGTACCCGATCTACCGCCTCGTTCGGATCTCGCTCGAGGAGTTCACCCTCTTCCAGCTGGCCAAGGGCGTCGGCCCCTACATCGGGCTCGGCAACTTCCGCAGCGTTCTCCACGACCAGATCTTCTGGGACACGCTGCTGCGCACGGTCGTCTTCACCGCCGTCAACGTGAGCCTGACGATCGTCGGCGGAACGCTGATCGCGCTGCTGCTCACGCGCCTCTGGACCGCGGTGCGCATCCTTCTGACCGTTGGCCTCATCCTCGTCTGGTCGATGCCGCCGGTCGTTGCAGTGCAGGTCTGGATCTGGATGACGAACGTCCAGAACGGCGTGCTCAACTACGTCCTCACCACGCTCCACGTCGGCAACTACGACGGGCACAACTGGTTCGGGAGCTCGTTCTCGAGCCTCGCCATGGCGACGACGCTGATCGTCTGGGGTGCATTGCCGTTCGTCGTGATCACGGTCTACGCCGCGCTTTCGCAGGTGCCGCATGAGCTCGTCGAGGCGGCGGAAATCGACGGCGCGCGGGCCTGGCGAGTGTTCAAGGACGTGACGATGCCGGTGATCGCGCCGATCTTGTACCTGCTGACGTGCCTCTCGATCCTCTGGGACTTCGGCGTCTTCACACAGGTGTACCTGTTGATCGGGCAGCCCGCGATCGTCCCCGGGAACTACGTGATGGGCGTCTACCTCTGGGAGGAGGCGTACGTCAACACCGACTACGGTCGTGGCGCAGCGATCTCGATTCTGATGCTCGTGATCGTCGCCGCGCTGAGCGTCTTCTATGTGCGCCGGATGGTGCGGACGGCGGAGGTCGAGATGAGCCGGCGCTTCACGCGCAAGCTTGGCTGGAACGTCCTCGGCCTCGCGATCTTCGCGGTGATGGTCTTCCCCGTCTTCTGGATGATCAACACGTCGTTCAAGACGAACGACGAGATCAACAGCAGCCTGACGCCGGGGTGGATACCCGTACACGCGACGCTGGGGAACTTCGAGCGGGTGATGCACAAGCAGTACTTCTGGACGGACGTGAAGAACACCGTGATCGTCGTACTCGTCGCGATCTCCATCGCCGTCGTGTTCGCGTTCCTCGCGGCGGTCGCGCTCGAGAAGTACCGCTTCACCGGCCGCAAGGCTTTTCTCGTGCTGCTGATCGGGATTCAGATGTTGCCGGGCATCGGTCTGATCATCCCGCTCTACGTGCTGCTGGCGCATGTCCCGGTTCTGGGCCTCAACCTGGTGAACCACCTCTCGGGCCTGATCGTCGTCTACATCAGCGCCGTCCTGCCGTTCTCGGTCTGGACCCTGCGGGGCTTTCTGATGGGCATTCCGAAGGAGCTCGAGGAAGCGGCGATGGTCGACGGCTCGAGCCGGCTCGGCGCGTTCGTCCGGATTCTGCTGCCGCTCGTCGCGCCCGGACTCGTCGCCGTCTCGGTCTTTGCGTTCATCGTGAGCTGGAACGAGTACGTCTTCGCGCGCCTGCTGCTCAACGACGGGTCGACGCAGACGATCACCGTCTGGCTGGCGAACTACATCGGTGGGGAGAAGGCGGTCGACTGGGGCGGGCTGATGGCCGCGTCGACGCTGATCGCGCTGCCTGTCGTCGGGTTCTTCTTGCTCGTCCAGCGCAGGATCGCATTCGGCCTCACCGCAGGGGCCGTGAGAGGATGAGGTGGTCATGACCACTTCCGTGAGCCGCGCGGGCTGCTCGTACTTCGGCGTCCGGATTCCACGCCACGTGCGCGCGGACATGGCCGACCTGGCGACGCGCGGGTACTCGGGCGTGCTGCACACGTTCTCCGAGAACGACTTCGCCTACTACCGCGACACGATGGCCGAGATCGTCGAGATCTCGCACGCCGCCGGGCTGACCGTGCTCGCGAGCCCGTGGGGGCTCGGGCGTACATTCGGCGGAGAGGCGGAGAGCCGCTGGGTCGCCTTCCATCCCGAGGAGTGTCAGGTGCTGGACGACGGGCGGCGAGTCGCGGCCGCCTGCCTCAACAGCGCCGCGTACCGCGACTTCTGCAAGGAGTGGGCCGACTGGGTGCTCGAGTGCGGCGTCGACTCGGTCTTCTGGGACGAGCCTGCGTGGGTCGTCCCCGTGCACGTGGGCGTCGACGACGCTGCGCGCTGGACCTGCCGCTGCGATCGGTGTGCCGAACGCTTCGGCGGGCCGATCCCGGGCGAGCTCACGCCCGAGGTGCAGGCCTTTCGCGAGGCGTCGGTCGTCGGCTTTCTGCGCGAGATGCTTGCCCACGTCATCGGGCGCGACGGCTCGAACGCGATCTGCCTGCTGCCCTCGACGGAGGGCACACAGGGGCTCGCCGACTGGAACGACGTCGCCTCGCTGCCCGGCTTGACCACACTCGTCACCGACCCGTACTGGAAGCACTGGGACGGTTCGGCCGAGTCGTTCGTGCGCCGGTTCGCCCGGCTCCTGCGCGAGACCGCGGAACGCCACGGCGTCGCGGCGCAGCTCTGGGTGCCCAGCTTCGGCCTCACACGCGAGGACATCCCCGACCTCGAAGCTGCGATCTCGGCAGCCCGTGAGGAAGGAGTCGACGACCTCTGGACGTGGGGATACGAGGCCTGTCGCCACATGACGTCTCTCGCGACGGCTGACTCGCCGCTCGTCTGGGACGCGGTGAGTGCCGCCCTCACGTGTCGGCCCCGGACCGCGACGACGGAAGCTGCGCGCTCCGACCTCGCCGACCTCGACCTCCGCTCGACGCGCGACCTCGTGCGGCTCCTCAACGAGGAGGACGCCACCGTTCCGGGCGCAGTCGCCGAGGCAGGAGACTCACTCGCCGCTGCGATCGACGCGATCGTCGAGCGCATGCAGCGCGGCGGCCGCCTCGTCTACGCCGGCGCGGGCTCGTCGGGAGCCCTGGCCGCCCTCGACGCGGCCGAGTGCGGCACCACCTTCGGCTCGCCACCCGGCGAGGTCCTCGCCGTCATCGCCGACCAGGACGCGGACGAGGACGATCGTGCGGCGGCGACGAACGCACTGTCCGGGCTAACCCTCCGGCCCGAGGACTGCGTCGTCGCCGTCAGCGCGAGCGGGGCGACGCCGTTCGTGCTCGCCGCGCTGGAGGTGGCCCGCGGGGTCGGAGCTCTCGGCGTCGCCGTCACGAGCGCCCGCAACAGCCAGGCTGCCGCTCTGGCCGCGCACGAAGTGGCGGTCGTAGTCGGGCCTGAAGTGCTCGCAGGCTCGACACGGCTGAAGGCCGGTACCGCGCAGAAGCTCGTCCTGAACACGATCTCGACCGTGACGATGATCCGGCTCGGCCGCACGTACGGCGGCTTGATGGTCGGAGTCGTGCCTGCGAACGAGAAGCTCCGAGAGCGTGCCCGACGCAACGTCGTGATCGCCACCGGCGCGTCGGAGGAATCGGTGGACGAGGCGCTGAACGCCGCGGCCGGCGACGCACGGGTCGCGCTCGTCTCGCTGCTGGCCGGCGTCGACGCGCAGGACGCTCGCTCGCGGCTCGAGGCCTCGGAAGGCTCGGTTCGGAAGGCGGCGGGGCAGTGAGGGTCGGGGTCGAAGCCGCGCTGGTGCGCGGCGAGATCGTGCCCGGCGACGTGGACGTCGAGGACGGGCGCGTCGTGGCGGTCGGTCTGGCCAAAGGCCCCCGCGGCCGCGTCGCAATCCCGGGGTTCGTCGACCTCCAGGTGAACGGCTACGGCGGGGTCGACTTCCTCTCCGCCTCGAGCGACGACTACTGCCGCGCGGGGGAGGCACTGCTCCTCGCCGGCGTGACCGCGTACCAGCCGACGTTCATCACGTCGGCGGAAGAGACCACGATCGACGCGTTGCGGGCGATGCCGACCGGTGCAGCAGGCCCGCGGATCCTCGGAGCGCACGTCGAGGGCCCGTTCCTCTCGCCGGACCGGCCCGGCACCCATCCGCTCGTCCACCTGCGCGCGCCCGACGTCGCGCTGCTCGATCGGCTGCTCGACGCGGGCACCGTCACCCAGATGACGCTTGCGCCCGAGCTGTCCGGAGCGGACGCGCTCGTCGAGCGCCTGCGCGAGCGTGGCGTCGCGGTCGCAGCGGGTCACACGAACGCCACTGCGGAGGAGGCCAATCACGCCTTCGACCTCGGAGTAGGCGGCGTCACCCACGTCTTCAACGCCATGCGGCCCTTCCGCTCGCGCGATCCGGGGATCGCCGGCGCAGCCCTCACGCGCGCCGGTGTCGTGATCGGGATGGTCGTGGACGGCCACCACCTCGCCGACGAGACGGTGCGGCTGATCTGGTCGTGCGCGGCCGGACGCGTCGCGCTCGTCACCGATGCGATGGCGGCTGCCGGGAACGGCGGCAGTGGCGGCACCTTCCAGCTCGGCGACGTCGAGGTGGCTGTCGAGGACGGCGCCGCACCGAAGCGGGAGGACGGGACGCTCGCCGGCTCGGTCCTCACGATGATCGACGCCGTCCGGAACCTGCACGCGCTCGGCGTCCCCTTCGAGCAAGCAGTGGGCGCGGCGACCGAAGTGCCGGCGCGCTTCCTTGCCCGCGGCGACGTCGGCTTCCTCGAGCCCGGCGCGCAGGCGGACGTCGTCGTGCTCGACGACCGGCTCGAGATTCAGGCCGTCCTCTGCTCGGGACGGAACGATGTCGTGGCTCGAGACTGAGCTGCGCGAGCAGCCGCAGGCGCTGGCGCGCCTGCTCGAGCGCCAGGCGGACGCTGCCCGCGCAGCCGCCGGGGTCTTTGGTCGGACCGACATCCGGTACCTGCTGATCGCGTCGCGTGGCAGCTCCTCGAATGTCGCGCGCTACGCGCAATACCTCCTCGGTCGCGCGCACCGCGTGCCGGTCATGTTCGCCACGCCTTCGCTGTACACGATCTACGGCCAGCCGCCGCGGCTCGACGGCGCCCTCGTGATCGGCATCTCGCAATCGGGCGCCTCGCCGGACGTCGTCGCGGTGCTCGCCGAGGCCAGGGAGCAGGGACGGCCGACGCTGGCGCTCACGAACGACGTCAATTCGCCGCTCGCGCAGACCGCCGAGGCTGTGCTCCCGCTCGAGGCCGGAGAAGAGCACGCCGTCGCCGCGACGAAGACCTATGTCAACTCGCTCGGCGCGGTCGCGCTGCTCTTCGCCGAGATGGGGAACGATGCGATGGCGCGAGACGAGCTTTCGCGGGTGCCGGCGGCGCTCGCTGCGCAGATCGAGCTCTCTCTCGCGGACACGCCCTCGCTCGAGGAGTACCGCGACGCCGTCGGGTTGACGGTTGTCGCGCGCGGCGTCAATTACGGCACCGGCTTCGAGATCGCGCTCAAGATCCGCGAGTTGTCGGGGCTCGTCACCGAGGCGTACTCGCCCGCCGACCTGATGCACGGCCCCATCGCCGCGATCCAGCCGGGCTGGCCGGTCGTGGTCGTCGCGCCGAGCGGGCCCGCCCGTCCGAGCGTGGAGGAGATCGTGCCGCCGCTCCGCGCGCGCGGCGCACGGCTCGTGGCTGTCTCGGACGTCCGCGCAGTACTACGCCGCGCTCAGACCAAGCTCGTGCTCGCGCCGGGCGTCCCCGAGTGGCTCAGCCCGCTCACGGCGGTGGTGCCCGGTCAGGTGGCTGCGATGCGCCTGACGAGCCTCCGTGGCCTCGACCTCGACAGTCCGGCCGGGCTTCGGAAGGTCACGCTGACGCGCTAGTCCACGAGAACGACGAAGCGGCCGCGCCCCCGAACGCGGCCGCCTCTGGTCGTCCACAGGTGGTGGTCCTACTGGTGAGCCTGGTCGATGATGTGCAGCGCCTTCGCGTTCGTCGTCAGCGTCGTCACCAGGGTCGTGTCGCCCTTCCGATGCAGAGGAGCCTTGAACTTCAGGACTCCCTTGACCGGAGCGGTGAGCGTCGTCGCGCCGTTCGGGAAGGTGATGCGCGTCTTCATGGTGGTGTCGAAGGACATGCTCTGGCCCGCGAGAATTACTTTGTGGAAGTTGGCGTGCTTCACGTCGATCGTGATCGAGCCCTCCGCCTGGTCGGTCGCAGGCGTATAGGCCGTGAGCGTCCCCTTGAGGACGTACATGAACGATCGGATTGGACTTGCCGCCCTTGGCGGGATGTGCCGGCTTCGCCGCAAAGGCAACGCTTGTCGGCAGCGCCAGAACCGCGACCGCAAGGACAATAGCCTTCTTCATCTTGTTTTCTCCTAACGTCGTCAGGCTGTTCTCACCATCGTGTTCGCAGCGTGTCAGGTCTGCAGCAGAGATTGGTAAGCGGCGTGTAAAGGCGGGGCGACCCTAAGAAGCCTCGGCGGCCGGCTCTGAGGCCAGGCGATGCAGCATGGGAAGGCGACGAGCCCGATGGCGAGCGTGGGCAGGACGATCAAACCCGCGGGAGAGGAGCACCGCCGCGAGAAGGCGAACGAGAGCGCCATCCCGAGTGGGGCGCCGCCGGATGCCGAACGGCGAAGCGGAGAACCGCCCGGCGGCGACTCCGCATGGGGCCAGTCCAGGAAGCGGCCCTTCGCCGCCGCGCTGCTAGCCTCAGCCTCCGATGCGCGTCCTGATCACGGGTGGGGCCGGTTTCATCGGCTCGCACCTGGCCGACCGGCTGCTCGCAGAGGGGCACGAGGTTCGGGCCTTCGACAACCTCGATCCGCAGGTCCACACGAACGGGCAGCGGCCGGACTACCTCAACGCGGCCGTCGAGCTCCAGGTCGGAGACGTCCGCGACCACGAGGCCGTCGGGCGTGCACTGGACGGCGTCGACGCCGTCTACCACTTCGCCGCCGCGGTCGGCGTCGGCCAGTCGATGTACGAGATCGAGCGGTACACGTCGGTCAACGCGATCGGCGCCGCTGTCGTCCTCGAGGAAGTCGTCCAGCGGGGAGATGCGATCCGGAAGCTTGTCGTCGCCTCGTCGATGTCGATCTACGGCGAGGGTCAGTACCTGAACCCGCGCACGGGCGAGGCGGGGATAGCTCCCGGGCTGCGGCCCGAGGCTCAGCTCGCCGCGAAGCAGTGGGACGTGCAGGGCGACGACGGGGGGCCACTCGACCCCGAGCCGACTGCCGAGACGAAGCCGCTGCGCCCGACCTCCGTCTACGCGGTGAACAAGCGCGACCACGAAGAGCTGTTCCTCTCGATCGGGGCCGCCTACGGCATCCCCACCGTCGCGCTCCGCTTCTTCAACGTCTACGGCGAGCGGCAGGCACTGTCGAATCCGTACACCGGCGTGGCGGCGATCTTCTCGTCGCGGCTGCTGAACGACAACCCCCCGGTCGTGTTCGAGGACGGCACGCAGACGCGCGACTTCATCGACGTGCGCGACCTGGTGCGCGGCTGCGCGCTCGCGCTGAGCACGGACGGCGCGGACGGCAGCACGCTGAATCTCGGCACCGGCCGGGCAACGTCGATCCTCCAGGTCGCGCAGACGATCGCGGCCGGTCTCGACAAGAAGATCGAGCCCGAGATCGTCGAGCAGTACCGCGCCGGGGACATCCGGCACTGCTTCGCCGACACGCGGCTCGCGCAGGAGCGGCTCGGGTTCCGCTCCGAGATCGCGTTCGAGGACGGGATGCGCGACCTGCTCGCGTGGCTCGAGGGGCAGGAGGCGGTGGACACGGTCGACGCCGCCCGCGAGGCGCTCGTCGCGCGCGGCCTCGCGCGTTGAGCTCCGTCCCGGACGTCTCCGTCTCCCTCGTCAACACGAACATCCGCGAGCTGCTCCTGGCCTGCCTCGAGTCGCTTCACGGAGAAAGCGTGGAGATCGTCGTCCTCGACAACGCTTCGGAGGACGGCTCGGCGGCTGCCGTTCGCGAGCGCTTCCCTGTGATCCGCGTGATCGAGCAACGGCACCGGGCGGGCTTCGGCGCCAACCACAACACCGTGATCCGCGCCACGACCGGCCGCTACGTCTTCGTCCTAAACGAGGACACGACGAGCGAGGACTGGGGCTTCGAGCGGATGGTCGCGCATCTGGATGCGAAGCCCAAGGTCGCCGCGCTCGGGCCGCGGCTGGTCTATCCCGACGGCCGCCTGCAGGACTCGGCCTGGCGCTTCCCTTCTCCGGCGACCGCCGCGCTCGGCCTGCTCACGCTCGGCAGGGCCGGGATCGTGCAGTCGGGAGGAACCGAGACACGGGACGTCGACTGGGCGATGGCCGCTGCACTGCTCGTGCGTCGCGAGGCGCTCGACGAGGTCGGCCTCTTCGACGAGGAGTTCTTCATCTACTCGGAGGAGACGGACCTCAGTCAACGCTTGCGCCGCGCGGGCTGGCTGACGCAGTACTTCCCGTCGGTGACCGTCGCTCCATCACGAGTCCCAGTTCAGCGCCGGGATTCCCGAGCGGCGCATCAACGAGATGTGGCGCGGTCGTCACCGCTACTGGGACAAGCACCACTCCCACTTGGGCGTCCGCGTCGCCGCGCTCTGCACGGGTGCGCAGTACGCGGTGCGTGGGCTGGTCCGGTCGCGCGACCGCGACTTTGCCGGTCGGATGCGGCTGCACGCGCGCGACGCGGTCCGGGTCCGCGGTCCCGGCCTCCGCGAGCTCGCCGAGGACTGGAACCGAGAACACAAGGCCCTCTAGCGGAGACGCTTGCGTTCGGGCACACTTGCCCAGATCCACGATGCTCCGGGGGGCGCTGTGCCGGCGGTACAACGAACGCGGTCGAGTAGATCGGGGGCACTCCGGGCGTCGCGTGCGCATCGGCCTCCGCATCTCGTCGACGGGACGTGGCGGAGCCGGGTGCGGCACCGCCCTGATCCGGGTGGCGGCAGCGGCGGAGGGGGGCCTGAGGAATCGGCACCGCTCGTCCTCCTCGTCGACGACGAGCGCTCGATCCGCACGATCTGCCGTGTCAACCTCGAAGGCGACGGGCTCGCGGTGACCGAGGCGGCGGACGGAGCCGAGGGGCTCGAGGCGGTCAGGCGCGCGCATCCGTCGCTCGTGCTCCTCGACGTGATGATGCCGGGCCTCGACGGCTGGGCCGTTGCCGAGCGGCTGGCCGTGGACGACGAGACGCGGGAGATCCCGGTCGTCTTCCTCTCGGCCCGCGTGTCGCGTGAGGACCGCCTGCGTGCCCAGGAGCTGGGCGCGGTCGGCTACGTGGTCAAGCCGTTCGACCCCGTCGAGCTGGCGGGAGTGGTGCGAGACGTGCTCGAGCGAGTCGCGAGAGGAGAACGCGGGCAACTCAATCGCGAGCTCTCGGAGCACGAGTGATCGCCGAGGCAGCGCCGCAAGAGCACGCGAAAGCGGCTCGGTGGCCACAGTTCACGCTGCACTGGGGCAGGGCAATGGCGGTCGCGCTCGGCGCGCCGGCGCTCGTCACGCTGCTCGCCTTCACGAGCGTCCGCACCGTCGTTCCGGGCCTTCTCTACGTCGTCGCGATCATCCTTGCCACCTTCGTCGGAGGCCGGATCGGCGGCCTCGTCGCGGTCGCTGCGTCCGTGTTCCCGTTCTTCTACTTCTTCGCCAACCGCTACGACCGCAACCAGATCAACGCCGAGGGCGCGACCGCGCTCGTCGTGTTCGTCGTGGCGGCGCTGTTCGGCAGCGAGCTGATCGGGCGCGAGCGGGCGGCACGCGAGCGAGCAGAGCGGGCCGTGCGGGAGAGCGAGCGCGCGCTCGACGCGGCGACGCGGCTGCAGAACGTTGCGGACGCCCTCTCCACCGCCCACACGCCCGAGGAAGTCCTCGATGCCGTGCTCACCGAGGGCGTGCGCGCAGCGGAGGCTCGCGGCGGGCTGATCGCGACGCTGAGCGACGACGGCGAGTGGCTCGAGGTGATCGCCTCGCGCGGGTACGACCTGCGGTTCATCGAGCCGTTCCGGCGCTTCCCCGTCAGCGGGAACTTCCCGCTCTCGGAGGCGGTGCGAACCGGCGAGGGCGTGTTCATCCGCTCCGAGGCGGAGCGGGACGAGCGCTACCCGGAGCTGGTCGGCCGCTCGCAGCCGGGGCACGGGCTCGTGTGCGTGCCGCTGGTGGGTGAACGAGGCACGATCGGCGGGCTCGTCTTCTCCTTCCCGACCGACCAGGAGTTCCCGCCCGAGCGCCAGGCGCTCAAGATCGCGCTCGGACGGCAGGCTGCGCTCGCCCTCGAGCGGGCCCAGTTCTCCGTGGCCGAGCAGACGCTGCGCGAGCGGCTCGCCTTCCTCGGCGAGGCTACTGCGCTGCTCACCTCGTCGCTGGAGCTCGACCGGACGCTCGAGCGTCTCACCGAGCTCGCCGTGCCCATGCTCGCCGACTGGTGCTCGATCTCCATGCTCGTCGAGGAGACGGGCGAGATCGAGCAGCTCGTCGTCGCCCACCAGGACCCCGAGCGCCGGCGCTGGGCCGAGGCGGTGCAACAGCGCTCCCGCACCGTCCGGATCGACGACGAGTTCGATCTGACGGCGCAGGTGATTCGCACCGGCGAACCGATCTTCCTCCGCGAGGTGCCGCAGGAATTGCTGGACGAGGCCGCGCAGCGGGACCCCCACGCTGCGGAGGCGCTCGAGCACATCTCCATCCGCAGTGCGATCGCGGTGCCGCTCCGCTCGGGCGAGCGCTCCTTCGGCGCCCTCACGCTCGTTGCGGAATCCCGGCAGCTCGAGGACTCCGAGTTCGACCTCGCGCAGGAGCTTGCCGCGCGCGCTGCCATCGCGGTCGAGAACGCACGGCTGTACCGCGAAGCCGAGCGCCGGGCCGAAGCGGCGCTCGCCCTCGCCTACGTCGGCGACGGCGTCGTCCTGCTGGACCGCGACGGCCGGGTGCGCTTCTGGAACTCGGCCGCCGCGGCGATCACCGGCGTCCGGGAGTCCGAGACGGTCGGCCGCCGTCCGGCCGAGGTCGTGCGTGCCTGGGAGGAGCTGACCCGGCTGGCCGAGCTCGCCGACGCCGCCACGCCCGAGCGCGCGCGTCCCGTCACGGTGCCGCTGGAGACGGCGTCGGGCGACCGCTGGGTTGCGGTCACCGGTGTCGCCTTCGACGAGGGCGTCGTCTACGCGTTGCGCGACGTCAGCGACGAGCGGGCCCTGGAGCGGGCGCGGAGCGATTTCGTCGCGACCGCTTCGCACGAGCTTCGCACTCCGCTCGCGGCCGTCTACGGGGCCGCCCGCACGTTGCGCCGCACCGACATCGAGATCCCGGCCGAGCAGCGCGACCGTTTCCTCGAGATCATCGTGAGCGAGACCGAGCGCCTGACGGCGATCGTCTCTCAGATCCTCCTCGCCGGACAGCTCGAGGAGGGCCGCGTGGACGTGACGACCACGGCGACCGATCTGGGGCCCCTCGTCGAGAGCGCGCTCGACTCGGCCCGTCTGCGCACGCCCGAGCAGATCGAGCTGCGGCTGGAGCAGAACGGCGCTCGCGCGGTCGCGCTCGCCGACGAGGACAAGCTCCGTCAGGTGCTCGTCAACCTGCTCGACAACGCGATCAAGTACTCCCCGGACGGTGGGGACGTGGTGGTCGAGCTCGCGGGCGGGCAGGGGCGCGTGCTGCTGACCGTCCGCGATCGCGGGCTCGGCATCCCGCCGGGCGAGCAGGAGCGAGTCTTCGAGAAGTTCTACCGCCTCGATCCGGCCCTCACGCGCGGCGTCGGCGGCAGTGGCCTCGGCCTGTTCATCTCGCGCGAGCTCGTGGCCCGGATGGGCGGCAGCCTCACGGTCCGGTCGCAGCCCGGCGAGGGGGCAGTGTTCATCGTGGATCTGCCCGCCGCTTAGGCGGATCTCACTTCAGGCGGCAAACTTAGAGACGAAATGCTCGTCCTGGTCGCAGACGACGATCGTGCGGTGCGCGAGGCACTCGAGCGCGCCTTGCAGCTGCACGGCTACGAAGTCGCGGTCGCGTCGGACGGAGACACGGCGCTGACGGCCGTGGACGCGCGCACGCCCGACGCCGTCGTGCTCGACGTGATGATGCCCGGGCTCGACGGCCTCGACGTGACGCGCCGCCTGCGGAGGCAGGGGAACCGCATCCCGATCCTCCTGCTCACCGCCCGCGACGCGATCGGCGACCGGGTCGAGGGACTCGATGCAGGTGCCGACGACTACCTCCCGAAGCCGTACGACCTCGACGAGCTCCTCGCGCGGCTGCGCGCGCTCCTGCGGCGCTCGAAGCCGGAGGAGCCGGGCGCCGTGCTCCGCTTCGCCGACCTGACCCTCGATCTGGGCTCGATGGACGCACGCCGTGGCGGCCGCCGCTTCGAGCTGACGACGACCGAGGCTCACCTGCTCGAGCTGTTCATGCGCAACCCGCGTCAGGTGCTGCCGCGCTCGCTCATCTACGAGCGCGTCTGGGGCTACGACTTCAGCCACTCGTCGAACGCGCTCGACGTCTACGTCGGCTATCTCCGCCGCAAGACCGAGGCCGAGGACGAGACGCGCCTGATCCACACCGTCCGCGGCACCGGGTACGTCTTGCGCGAGCCGTGACTCCATGACGCTCCGCGCCCGCCTCTCGCTCGTCGCCGCCGGCGTCGTCGCCGTCGTGGTGGCGCTTGCCTGCGCGACGACCTATTTCGTCATGCGCCACGAGCTGCAGTCACAGCTCGACAGCTCGCTGCGCGGCACAGCTGTGACGGTGCAGAGGAATCATGGCTTGATCCCCAGCGAGTACTACGGCAGCAACAAGATCGAGGTGATCTACGCCTCGGGTGGCGGGGAAAGATCCTCCAAAGGACCGCCGCTTGCGCCGGATCAGCAGATCCTCCAGGTGGCCCAAGGCCAGCGCCTGCACGGCTTCTACCGCACCGTCACGGTTCACGGAGCTCAGCTGCGGGAGTACGTGGCGCCGGCGAGCGACAACTCGCTGAACCTCGTGGACGAAGCCGTCATCGTCTGGCGCAGTCTCGACGAGATGAACAACGCCCTCGAGCGACTGAGGGTGATCCTCATCTTCGTCTCGCTCGGCGCGATCGTCGCGGCAGCCGTCGGGGGCGCCGTCGTCTCGGGCGCCACACTCGCTCCGGTGCGCCGGCTGACGGCGGCGGCCGAGCGAATCGCCGAGACCGGCGAGCCGAGCGAGCGCGTCCCCGAGGGCGGGCACGACGAGCTCGCAGCTCTGGGCGCGTCGTTCAACACGATGCTCGCCGCGCTCGAGGAGTCGCTCGAGACGCAGCGGCGCTTCGTCGCCGATGCCTCCCACGAGCTGCGCACGCCGCTGACGAGCCTGCAGACGAACATCGACGTGCTGCGCGGCGACATCGAGCTCGACCCTGAGCAGCGACGGCGCCTGCTCGACGACCTTCACCGCGAGTCGCAGGAGATGCGCGGGCTGATCGCCGGACTGCTCGAGCTCGCGCGCGGCGGCGCTCAGGTCGAGAAGGAGAAGTTCCAGCTCGACGAGCTCGTCGAGGACACGGTCGAACGAGCGCGCGACCGGTTCCCGGCGGTCGAGTGGGAGGCGGAGCGGCTCGAGCCGACGGTCGTCGACGGCTACCGCGACCGGATGGAGCGCGCGGTCTGGAACCTGCTCGAAAACGCCGGCAAATGGAGCGGTGACGGCGGCTCGGTCGAGGTCTCGCTCGCCGGCGGCGAGCTGCGGGTGCGCGACCACGGTCCGGGATTCGCCGACGAGGACCGGCCCCTCGTCTTCGACCGCTTCTACCGCTCGGCCGCGGCCCGGGCGATGCCCGGCGCCGGTCTCGGGCTGGCGATCGTCCGCGAGGTGGCCGACGCGCACGGCGGCACGGTCGTGGCCGAAAATGCCCAGGACGGCGGCGCTGTCGTACGCCTGAGCCTGAACGGCGCGGCCCGTCCGGGCAGCACCGAACGCACATGACAACGCTCTTAGCTGGTTTTCATCCTGGCGTGGTTCGATTGCAAGCGCATCGAACCCCTCCCGGCCCGGCTCATTCGGCGGGTCGCGGCCAGCCCGGTCCGACGTCTTCCCGGATCCCCTGCGGTGAAGGCGTCGGACTGAGCGGCTGGATGAGTCAGGCCGAGCGCCAGCGCTGCAGGATCGCGACGGCGTCGTCAAGCGAGCTGACGACAGCGCCCCCGCTCGCGTCGATGCACCCGCGGACGAAGAGGTTGATCGCGAAATCGCCGCGACGCTCGCCACGCAGGTCGGTGAGCAGACCGACGACTCCCTTCCGCTCGGGGTCTCGCTGCTTCAGTCCGTGGAAGAGCCCGATTTCGCAGGCCGTGCCGTCGTCGACCGATGACCCGTCGAGGACGGCGAGGACGGCGTCCGCGGACTCGACACCGCCGGCGTCCACCGCGAACACGGCTACGGGCGTCGCGTCGCGCCCGACGAGCCCGTGCTCGTGAGGCACGAAGACGTCGAAGCCTTCGGCCCGGAGGCGACCGGCGCAGTCGTCGAGGAACGATCGCTCGTACGGCGTGAACATCGACGCGGCGAGGTAGACGCGCATCCGGCTCAGTCTCGCCGAAGCAGGGTCAGGGAGTGGGCGTCGACGGCCACGAGGGCGCGCGCGCCGAGCGGCTCAGACGGAGCCTCGCCGGTGGCGAGCGCGACCCGCCAGCGCGAACCGAAGCGCCTCGTCGGCAGCGTGAACACGACCGGCTCGGAGTGCACGTTGAAGACCAGCAGGAACGAGTCCCCGAAGATCGGCTCTCCGTGCGGCGTCCGCTCGCGGATCTCCCGGCCGTTGAGGAAGACGCCGAGAGTCCGCGTCTCGGAGCTCGTCCAGTCGCGCTGCGTCATCCGCCGCCCATCGGGGCGGAACCACCACGCATCGGGCAGCCCGCTCTCGCCGGCCCTGCCGGTGAGGAACGACGTGCGCCGGAACACCGGATGCTTGCTCCTCAGCGCGATCACGCGCCGCGCAAACGCGAGCAGCTCCCCGTCTGCCGTCTCCCAGTCGAACCACGAGATCTCGTTGTCCTGGCACCACGCGTTGTTGTTGCCTGCCTGCGTCCGTCCGAGCTCGTCGCCGCCGAGCAGCATGGGCACGCCCTGCGACAGGAGCAGCGTGGCGAGGAAGTTCCTCTGCTGCCGCGACCGCAGCGCGAGCACGGCCTGGTCGTCGGTCTCGCCCTCGGCGCCGAGGTTCCACGAGCGGTTGTCGTCTGAGCCGTCGCGGTTGTCCTCGAGGTTCGCCTCGTTGTGCTTCTCGTTGTACGAGACGAGGTCGCGCAGCGTGAAGCCGTCGTGGGACGTGACGAAGTTGATGGAGGCAAACGGGGTGCGGCCGTCCTCGCCGTAGAGGTCGGAGGAGCCCGTGAAACGCTGCGCGAACTCGCCCACGTTGCCCTGGCCGCGCCAGAAGTCGCGCACGGAGTCGCGGTACTTCCCGTTCCACTCGGCCCAGAGCACCGGGAAGTTGCCGACCTGGTAGCCGCCGGGCCCGACGTCCCACGGCTCGGCGATGAGCTTCACCTGCGAGAGCACCGGGTCCTGATGGATCGTGTCGAAGAAGGCGCCGAGCCGGTCCACGTCGTAGAACTCGCGTGCGAGCGCCGAGGCGAGATCGAAGCGGAAACCGTCTACGCGGCACTCGAGCACCCAGTAGCGCAGCGAGTCCATGATCAGCCGCAGCACCGAGGGGTGCACCGGGTTGAGCGAGTTGCCGGTGCCTGTGAAGTCCATGTAGTGGCGCAGGTCGTCGGGCATCAGCCGGTAGTAGCTCCGGTTGTCGAGCCCGCGGAAGGAGAGCATCGGGCCGAGGTGGTTGCCCTCGGCGGTGTGGTTGTAGACGACGTCGAGGATCACCTCGATCCCGGCTCCGTGCAGCGCCTTCACCATCCCCTTGAACTCGCGCACCTGCTCGCCGCTCGTGCCGGTCGCGGCGTAGAGCGCGTGCGGCGCGAGATAGCCGATCGAGGAGTAGCCCCAGTAGTTCGAGAGCCCGCGGTCGTGGAGAAAGCTCTCGTCGGCGATGTGGTGGATCGGGAGTAGCTCGACCGCGGTGACGCCGAGCTCCTGGAAGTAAGCGAGCGCGGGCTCCGAGGCGAGGGCGGCGTACGTGCCTCGCAGGTCGTCTCGGATCTCGGGGTGCCGCTCGGTGAAACCCTTCACGTGCACCTCGTAGATCACGGTGTCGGTCCAGGGCGTCTCGGGCGGCCGGTCGTCCTCCCAGTCAAAGGCGGGGTCCGCCACGACGCACTTCGGAATCGCGTCCGCGTCGTCCTCGTCGTCGAGCTCGAGATCGGCGTCCTCGGCGGAGCTCGGCACGTAGGGGAGGACGTTCGCGAGATCCCACAGCACGGGCCCCTCGATCGCCTTGGCGTACGGGTCGAGCAGGAGCTTGTTCGGGTTGAAGCGGTGTCCGCTCGCCGGGTCGTACGGGCCGTGGACGCGATAGCCATACCGCCGGCCGGGGCCGATGCCGGGGAGGTAGCAGTGCCAGGTGTGCGCGGTGACGTCGTGCAGCTCGACCCGCGCCTCGCGGTCGCCGTCGAACAGGCACAGCTCGACGCGCTCGGCGTGCTCGGAGAAGAGCGAGAAGTTCGTCCCCTCGCCGTCCCACGTCGCGCCCAGCGGGAACGGTCTTCCCGGCCAGACCTCCACGGCGGCGACCTTACTCGGGCGCGAGCCAGACGGCGCCGAGGGGCGGCAACGTGAGCGTCGCCGAGAAGGGCTGCTCGTGCCACGGCACCGCCTCGGCCGCGACGCCGCCGAGGTTGCCGACGCCGCTGCCGCCGTAGAAGGCCGAGTCCGTGTTCAGCACCTCGCGCCAGCGGCAGCACACAGGCATTCCGACGCGGTAGTCGTGGCGCGGCACCGGCGCGAGGTTGAGGACACAGACCAGCGGCGGCGCGTCGCCTTCGCCGACGCGGGCGAACGCGAGCACGTTGTTCGCCGTGTCGTTGGCTTCGAGCCAGCGGAAGCCTGCCGGGTCGAAGTCGAGCTCCCAGAGAGCCGGAGTGGAGCGGTAGGCGTGGTTGAGGTCGCGTACCAGCGCCTGGATCCCCTCGTGCTCGGCGTGCTCGAGCAGGTTCCAGTGGAGCGAGCCCTCGGCGTTCCACTCCTCCCACTCGCCGAGCTCGCCGCCCATGAACAGGAGCTTCTTGCCGGGGTGCGCCCACATGTAGGCGTAGAGCGAGCGCAGGTTCGCGAACTTCTGCCAGCGGTCGCCGGGCATCTTGTCGAGCAGCGACCGCTTGCCGTGCACGACCTCGTCGTGCGACAGCGGCAGGACGAAGTTCTCGCTGAACGCGTACATGAGCGAGAACGTCAGCGTGTGGTGGTGGAAGCGGCGGTAGACGGGGTCCTTCTGGAAGTACGTGAGCGTGTCGTGCATCCAGCCCATGTTCCACTTGAAACCGAAGCCGAGCCCGCCGAGGTAGGTCGGCCGTGAGACGCCCGGCCAGGCGGTCGACTCCTCGGCAGACGAGATCAACCCGGCTTCGCGGGCGTACAGCGTCTCGTTCAGCTCCTTGAGGAAGGAGACCGAGTCGAGGTCTTCGTTGCCGCCGAACATGTTCGGCACCCACTCGCCGGCCTTGCGCGAGTAGTCGAGGTAGAGCATGGAGGCGACGGCGTCGACGCGGATCCCGTCGGCGTGATGCTCCTGCAGCCAGTAGAGCGCGTTGGCGAGCAGGAAGTTCCGCACCTCCGTCCGCCCGAGATTGAAGACGAGCGTGCCCCAGTCGGGATGCGAGCCGCGGCGCGGGTCGGCGTGCTCGTAGAGGTGCGTCCCGTCGAAGGTCGCGAGAGCCCAGTCGTCGCGGGGGAAGTGGGCGGGGACCCAGTCGAGGATCACGCCGATGCCCCGCTGGTGGAGGCGGTCGACGAGGTGGCGGAAGTCGTCGGGCGAGCCGAAGCGCGAGGTGGGCGCGTAGTAGCCGGTCACCTGGTAGCCCCATGAGCCGGAGAACGGATGCTCCATCACCGGCAGCAGCTCGACGTGGGTGAAGCCGAGGTCGGACACGTAGTCGGCGAGCTCGTCCGCGAGCTCGCGGTACGTGAGCGGGCGGTTGTCCTCCAGCGGGTTGCGCCGCCACGAGCCGAGGTGGACCTCGTAGATCGAGAGGGGGCCGCGCAGCGGGTCCGCGGTCGCGCGGCGCTCGAGCCACTCCTGGTCGCGCCAGACGTGCTTGCCCTCCCAGACCACCGACGCGTTCGCCGGCGGCACCTCGGTATGGAAGGCGAGCGGATCGCTCTTGAGGCGCAGGCGGCCGTCCTGCGTCCGGATCTCGAACTTGTACTTCGTCCCCTCCTCGACTCCCGGCAAGAACAGCTCCCAGATCCCGGACGCGCCGAGCGAGCGCATCGGATGCAGGCGCCCGTCCCAGGAGTTGAAGTCGCCGACGACCGAGACCGAGCGCGCGTTCGGCGCCCAGACTGCGAAGGCGGTGCCGACGACGCCGTCCAGCTCGCGGACGTGGGCGCCGAGGCGCTCGTAGAGGTGCTCGTGGCGCCCCTGCATGGCGAGGTGAAGGTCGAGTTCGCCGAGCGTCGGCAGGAACGAGTACGGGTCGCGGGCGGTGAATGTTTTCCCGTCGGGGTACTCGACCTCCAGCTCGTAGTCGAGCGGCAGCCGCGCCTTCGGCAGCAGCGCCTCCCACAGCCCGGCGGGATCCTTCAGCTCGGCTTCGACGCCTTCCGGGGCAGCTTGTAACAACTTGTTACTTGCTCGAACGCGCACGGCCCGGGCCTCCGGACGCAACGCGCGCACGACGACGCCGCCCTCCTCGGCCTCGTGGGCCCCGAGGACGCCGTGGGGATTGGCGCCGAGGTCGACGGTCACAGCGCTTCCGCGGCCTGGTGCATGAGCCGCTCGATACCCGCAACCGGGATTCCGACCCAGTCGGGCCGGTTGTCGAGCTCGTAGCGCAGCTCGTAGACCGCCTTCTCCAGCTCGAACACCGCGAGCAGGCGTTCGATCGCGGCCTCGCCCGGCGGCAGCAGCGCCTGGTCGACCGTCTCGAGATAGCTCTCGAGGAACCGCTCGCGTGCACGCTCCTCCCAGTCCTCCGGGACGTCCGCAGCGCGAGTGAGCTCGGCGGCGGTCGCCGCGTAGGCGAAGGAGCGCAGCATCCCGGCCACGTCCCGGAGCGGCGAGCGCTTGCGCCGGCGCTCGACGAGTGTCCGCGCCGGCTCGCCTTCGAAGTCCAGGATGATCCAGTCGTTGCCCTTCCAGAGGGTCTGGCCGAGGTGGTAGTCGCCGTGGGTGCGGATCACGCGACCGCTCGAGCCGGCGTGAGTGAGGAGGCGCAGCTGCTCGCGCACCTCCTCGCCCCGACCGGCGATCGGCGCGAGGCGCTCGTCGTCGTCCGGCAGCGAGAGGAAGACGCGCGCGATCTCCTCGTCCACCGTCGCCGTCAGGAGGCCGAGCGATTCGACGCTCGGCTCTTCCGGCGCGAAGGCGAGATCGTTCGGATCGGCACCGAGGGCCGTGTGCATGTGCGCGGTCACCTCGCCGAGCCGTCCCAGCCGGTCGAGGAAGCTCTCGGGCGCGGATGCGATCTCGCCGAGCGCGAGCTCCCAGCCGCCGATCGCGCCCGCGACGAACTCCTGCAGGAGCCCGAGCGTTGCGGTGAGCGGTCCGCCGGAGTAGCCGTACCAGCCGCCGAGTGCCGGGATGTTGCGGAAGCCTTGCTCGGTGAGGAAGCGGAGCATCTCGAGCTCCGGGTTGATCCCGGGCTCGAGGCGGCGGAAGACCTTGAGGATCAGCGCGTCGTCGAAGACGATCGAGCTGTTCGACTGCTCCGAGGACACGAGCCGCACGGCGCCGAGCTCACGGCCCAGCGCGGAGAAGTCCTCGGCGGGGCTGAACTCGGCCACGCCCTCCGAGCCCTGGATCGTCACACCGGCCCGCATTGCGCTCACGATCTCGCGCGCGATCCCCACGTCCTCGGCGAGCCCGTCGAAGGGAGCGTCTTCGTCCCCGCCCGAGACGAGGAGCTGGTAGACGTCGTGCGTTCCCGTGTCGAAGCGCATCTCGACGAGGGCGAGGGAAAGCTGCGGCTCCGCCTGGCGGATCGTGACCGTGTCGAGCACTTCCGAGTGCGAGACCGTCCGCGACTTCGCGCCGTACCAGCGCTGACGGGTCACGTACTCGATCAACGACTGCTCGTCCATCTCACTCAACCTGCTCTTCCTGCCTGAGCTGGAACCAGAAGAATCCCCGCGGCGCGAGCGTCAGGAGGTAGGGCAGCTCCCCGATCGGTGGGAAGGCCGTACGACCCAGCATCTCCACCGGCACCATCCCCGCGTACTCCGAGAGGTCGAGCTGCACGGCCTGCGCCGAGCGGGCGAGGTTGTGCACGCAGAGGACTACGTCGTCCTCCCACGTGCGGATGTGGGAGAAGATGCGCGTGTTGTCGCCGGGCAGCGGCTTGTACGTGCCGAGCCCGAACACGGGATGCTCCTTGCGCAGCGCGATGAAGCGCTGCATCCAGCGCAGGAGCGAGTTCGGCGTGCGCAGCTGCGCCTCGACGTTGACCGCCTGGAAGCCGTAGACGGGATCCATCAGGGGCTGGAGGTAGAGCTGCGCCCAGTCGGCGCGCGAAAAGCCGGCATTTCGATCGCCTGACCACTGCATCGGGGTGCGCACGCCGTCCCGGTCGCCGAGGTACACGTTGTCGCCCATGCCGATCTCGTCCCCGTAATAGAGCACCGGTGAACCCGGCAACGAGAAGAGGATCGCGTGCAGCAGCTCCGCCTCGTCGCGGCCCGCGTCGAGCAGTGGCGCGAGGCGGCGGCGGATGCCGAGGTTGAGCTTCATCCGCGGGTCCTTCGCGTACTCGGAGTACATGTAGTCCCGCTCCTCGTCGGTGACCATCTCGAGAGTCAGCTCGTCGTGGTTGCGGAGGAAGAGGCCCCATTGGCAGTTGTCGGGGATCTTCGGCGTCCGGTCGAGGATCTCGTAGATCGGCGTCGCGTCCTCGCGCCGCAGCGACATGAACATCCGCGGCATGACCGGGAAGTGGAAGCACATCTGGCACTCGTCGCCGTCGCCGAAGTAGTCGACGACGTCCTCCGGCCACTGGTTGGCCTCGGCGAGCAGCAACCGATCGGGGTAGCGGGCGTCCACCTCGGTACGGACTCGCTTGAGGTACTCGTGTGTCTCGGGGAGGTTCTCGCCGTTCGTCCCGTCCCGTTCGAAGAGGTACGGCACGGCGTCGAGCCGGAAGCCGTCGATGCCGAGGTCGAGCCAGAAGCGCAGCACCTCGAGCATCGCCTCCTGGACCTCGGGGTTGTCGTAGTTGAGGTCGGGCTGGTGGTGGAAGAAGCGGTGCCAGTAGTACTCGCTGCGCAGCGGGTCGAGCGTCCAGTTGGACGGCTCGCTGTCGATGAAGATGACGCGCGCTTCGGGATAGCCCTCGTCGGACTCCGACCACACGTACCAGTCGCCCTTCGCGCCGGCCGGATCCGCCCGCGACTCCTGGAACCACGAATGGTCGGCGGAGGTGTGGTTCATCACGAGGTCCGCGATCACGCGCATGCCGCGTTGGTGCGCCTGCTCGACGAACTCGCGGAAGTCGTCCACCGACCCGTAGTCGGGGTGGAGGGCGAAGAAGTTCGAGATGTCGTAACCGCCGTCGCGCAGCGGCGACTCGTACATCGGCAGCAGCCAGAGGCAGTCCACGCCGAGCCACTCGAGGTAGTCGAGCTTGTCGATCAGACCGCGGAAGTCGCCCGAGCCGTCGTCGTTGCCGTCGAAGAACCCGCGGATGTGGATCTCGTAGAAGACGGCCCGCTTGAACCAGAGCGGATCGCGCTCGAACCACTGCTCAGACATGTCCCCTCCAGCCATGTCCAGGTGTCAGACACCTAGACAGGTCCGAGGGAGCCCTGTGCCGATGGGACACGTCCCGGTGCCTGGCACCGGGACATGCCGGCAAGGGCCATGTCCTTCCGCTCATCCACCGATCCTTAGCAGGTGGCTCTTCCCGGGGGCGAGCTTGACGTAGTTGCGGCCGATCCGCCACGTCCACTTCTCGCCCGTCAGCAGGTCACGCACCGGGTAGGCCGGCGGGAGGCCGGTCGCGACGGGCACGACGCAGGTGCCGACCTGCGTTGCCTTCGGGTCGAGGTTGACGACCGTGACGACTGTGTTGTCACCGCGTCGCTTGAGAAAGGCGAAGAGCTGCTCGTTCTCGGTCTCGAGGATCGTGAGCGGATCGAGCCACTGCAGCGCCGGATTCTCCCGCCGCGCCGTGTTCAGCTTGGCCGCGAGCGGCAGCAGCGGCCCGTCGAGCTTCCGCTGCTTGAGCTCGTACTTCTCCGAGTTGAGGTACTCCTCGGACCCCGGCCGCACCGGCACGTTCTCGCAGTGCTCGAACCCGGAGTAGATGCCGTACGAAGGGGAGAGCGTCGCCGCGAGCACGAGCCGCACCTCGAAGGCCGGGCGCCCGCCCGCCTGGAGATACTCGTGCAGGATGTCCGGCGTGTTCGCGAAGCAGTTCGGCCGGTAGAAGTCGCGCCACTCGAGCAGCTGGCCGAGGAACTCGAGCAGTTCCCAGCGCGTGTTCTTCCACGTGAAGTAGGTGTAGCTCTGCGCGAAGCCGCTCTTGGCAAGCGCCGTCATCGGCGCGGGCCGTGTGAAGGCCTCGGAGAGGAAGATCACCTCCGGGTGGTCGCGCCGCACCTCGCCGATCAGCCACTCCCAGAACGGCAGCGGCTTGGTGTGCGGGTTGTCGACGCGGAAGACGGTGATGCCGCAGCCGACCCAGTGGAGGACGACGTCGAGTAGCGCCTGCCAGAGGCCGCGCCAGTCCTCGCTCCCGAAGTCGACGTTGTAGATGTCCTGATAGCGCTTCGGCGGGTTCTCGGCGTACTTCAGCGTCCCGTCGGGCCGGCGATGGAACCACTCGGGATGCTCCTTCAGCCAGGGATGGTCCGGCGAGCACTGGATCGCGAAGTCGAGCGCGATCTCGATCCCGACCCCTTTCGCGTCGGCGACGAGGGCGCAAAGCTCCTTCTCGGTGCCGAGGGACGGGTCGATCGCGTCGTGCCCGCCCTCCTCCGAGCCGATCGCCCACGGGCTGCCGACGTCGCCCTTCGCGGCCGTTTCCGCGTTGTTCCGCCCCTTGCGGTTCGTCTTCCCGATCGGGTGGATCGGCGGGAGGTAGAGGACGTCGAAGCCGAGCTCGGCGAATTGCGGCAACAGCTCGCGGACGCCGGCGAAGCCGCCCCACGAGCGCGGGAAGAGCTCGTACCAGGAGCCGAAGCGGCCGAGCACGCGGTCGGCGTCCACCGAGTACGTCGCCGACGACGCCTTCTCCGAGCGCGCGCCTGCCGGTGCGGCGAGCGCCGTCTCGACCGTGAGCTCCTCGTCGCCGAGCAGGACCGCGCCCTCCGACAGCTCGCTGGAGAGGTCGGCCTGGCCGGCGGCGACCTTGCGCCGCAGCTCCTCCTGGAAGGAGGCGACGCGGTCGACCCACGCCTCGATGCGAAAGCTCCAGAGACCCGGCCGGTCGACCACGAAGGAGCCCGCCCAGACGTCGTTCCCGAGCGGCTCGAGCGGCGTCTCGGACCAGCGTGTCGCGCCCGGGCCCTTGTGGCGAACCGCTGCGCCGAGGGTCTCGTGCCCGTCGCGGAAGATCCGCGCGGTCACCTCGACCTCGTCGTCCGCGGTGCGCTTGACGGGATAACGTCCGCAGTCGACCTGCGGCGACACCTCCTGGATCTGGATCCGCGCCGGAGTCGTCTTCGGGATGGACACGCCCCCAAGTCTCACTGATGAGGAAGGATCAAAAACGTGGAGCTCTCCCGCTCGGCCGGCATCCTCCTCCATCCGACCTCGCTCCCGTCCGGGAAGCTGGACCGTGAGGCGTACCGGTTCGTCGACTGGCTCGAGGCTGCCGGCCAGTCGTGGTGGCAGGTGCTGCCGCTCGGGCCGCCCGACGAGTTCGGCTCGCCATACAGATCCCCGTCGGCGTTCGCGGGCTCGCCGCAGTTGCTCGCCCGGCCGAGGGAACGGGTCACGGCGGCGGAGGTGGAGGACTTCGTCGCGCGGCATCCCTTCTGGACCGGGGGTTGGGCGCGCTTCGCCGGCTCCGAGGCGCTCGCCGACGAGGTGCGCTTCGAGCGGGAGTGGGGGGCGTTGCGGGCGTACGCTGCCGAGCGCGGCGTCCGGCTGATCGGCGACGTGCCGATGTACGTGTCCGACGGCGGCGCCGATCACGATTGCTGGCCGGAGCTGTTCGCGCGCGGCGAGGTCGCCGGCGCGCCGCCCGACGCGCTCAGTGCGACCGGCCAGCGGTGGGGAAACCCGCTCTACGACTGGCCCGTCCACCGGGCGACCGGCTTCCACTGGTGGCGCGAGCGGTTCCGCCGCACGTTCGAGCTCGTCGACCTCTCCCGCATCGACCACTTCCGCGGCTTCGTCTCCTACTGGGCGATTCCGGCGCGGAACTCGACGGCGAAGAGCGGGCGCTGGCGGCCAGGCCCAGGCGCCGAACTGTTCCACGCCGTCGAGCGCGAGCTCGGCCGTCTGCCGCTGATCGCGGAGGATCTCGGCCACATCACACCGCCGGTCTACGCGCTCCGCGACGAGCTCGGGCTGCCGGGGATGGTCGTGCTCCTCTGGGCGTTCCGCCGCCGCAAGCGCAACCCGCACAACCCGGCCAACTTCGCGCGGCACTCGGTCGCGTATACGAGCACCCACGACACTGATACCGCGGCCGGCTGGTGGCGGAACCTGCAGCCGGCCCAGCGAGCTGCCACCGGCCTCGATCCGCGAGAGCCGAACTGGGGCCTGATCGAGCTCGCCTACGCCTCCCGCGCTGCGCTCGCCGTCGTTCCCGCGCAGGACGTTCTGGGGCTCGACAGCGACGCGCGCATGAACCGGCCCGGGGTGACGCGGGGGAACTGGGGCTGGCGACTGAAGAACGGTGTGCTGACCCCGGCGCTGGCACAGCGCCTGCGCCGACTCGCCGAGCAGCACGACAGGAGCGCGCGCCCTCAGCGGCTTAGAAGATCCAGTTGACCGGGTGGTAGAGGATTGCCGCGACGAGGGCGGCCGCCGGGAGGGTCAGCAACCAGGCGAAGACGATGTTGCCGGCGACGCCCCAGCGGACGGCCGAGAGGCGGCGCGTCGCTCCCGCTCCCATCACCGAGCCGGAGACGACATGTGTGGTGGAGATCGGGAAGCCGAAGCGGGTGCCGGCGTAGAGGGTGGTACCGGCGGCGATCTGGGCGGCGAAGCCGTGTTCCGGCTGCATCTTGTAAATCCGCTGGCCCAGGGTGCGAATGATTCGCCAGCCGCCGAAATAGGTTCCGGCAGCGATCGTCAACCCCGCTGAGATCTTTACCCAGTCCGGGATGTAGAAGCTCGAGATCGAGCCGTGCGTGTACAGGGCGAGCGCGATCACGCCCATCGTCTTCTGCGCATCGTTCGCGCCGTGTGTGAAGGCCACCCAGGTGCCGGAGAAGAGCTGGCCGGTACGGAATCCCCGGTTGGCGATACCGGGCGTGAGTCGGTGGAAGAGCCAGTAGATGACGACCAGGACGGCGAACGCGCCGGCGAACCCGATTAACGGCGAGAACGCACCAGGAACGATGACCTTGTGCCACACCCCGGACCATTCCACCCCGGCCGTGCCTGATTGGACGAGCGCAGCGCCGATCAGGCCACCGATGAGTGCGTGCGTCGAACTCGAGGGCAGACCGGCACGCCAGGTGAGAAGGTTCCAGGTAATCGCGCCGAAGAGCGCAGCCAGCACTGTCTGCTCGGTGGCCAGGCCGGTGTCGATCAGTCCCTTGCCGACGGTCGTTGCGACCGCGGTCGTCACGAACGCGCCGGCGAGGTTCGCCGCCGCCGAGATCAGCACCGCCGGTCGGGGCGAGAGCGCCCGCGTCCCGACCCACGTCGCGACGTAGTTCGCCGTATCGTGGAAGCCGTTCGTGAAGTCGAACGCCAGTGCGACCGCGACCACAAAGACAAGAAGGACCATTGCTCCAGGGACTCCGGGTCAGCGGTTCTTGACGACGATCGCCTCGAGCACATTGGCCGCGTACTCGCAGGCGTTCATGGCCTCCTCGAGGCTTTCGTGGATGTCCTTCCAGCGGATCACCTCGAGCGGGTCGGGACGAGCCATGAAGAGGCTCGAGATGCTGTCCTGAAGGATGCGGTCGGCCAGGTGCTCGAGCTCGCGTAGCTCGGCCAGATGTGCCCGCGAGTCCTGGAAGCCCTCGAGCAATGCGACGGCGTCTGCGAGCTTCCCAGCCGAGCGCTGAATGGCTTGCGCCTGTTCGCGTGCCTGCAGGCGGATCTCCTTCACCCCGTAGCTGGTGACACTGCTCGCTGCCTCGTCGATGTGGTCGCAGACGTCGTCGAGGGCGCCGGCGAGGCGGTACATGTCATCACGGTCGAACGGCGTTACGAAGGTGCGGTTGAGCAGGTCGACGAGCTCGTGGGTGAGCCGGTCACCCTGGTGCTCCAGATCCTTCACCTTGCGCTCCAGGTCAGCCGCGCCGTCCGGGAACCGGTCGAGTAGCTCGACGAGTAGATCGGCGATCGCCACGATGTTCTGCGCCGCTTGGTTGTAGAGGCCGAAGAACTCGCGCTTCTGGGGGGTCAGCGTCAGGCGGGCCACGGCAGGCCGTTGTCTATCAGAGCGTCGTCCGAGGGCGGAAGGCAAGGGGTCTCGGTGCTGGGTGACAGACGGCTCAGGTCACTGCGAAATAGATCGCGCAGGCGGTCCCGGCGCACAGGCAGTAGACGGCGAACGGGGTCAGCGTCCGAGTCTCGAAGTAGCGCATGAGGAACCGCACCGAGAGGTAGGCGCTGAGCGCCGCGCAGAGCGCGCCCACGAGCGCCGGCCCGCGCACGCCGTTCCCTTGCGAGCCGGCGAGGTCGGGCAGCTTGAGCACGGCAGCGGCAAAGATGATCGGCGTGGCGAGCAGGAACGCGAAGCGTGCGGCGTCCTTGTGCGAGAGGCCGACGAGCAGCCCGCCGCCCATCGCCGCGCCCGAGCGCGAGAAGCCCGGGATGAGCGCGATCGACTGAGCCGCGCCGACGGCGACTGACTGCGGCCAGCCCACCGTTTTCGCGATCCGCTCGTCGTCGTCCTCGGCTACGACGGGAGCCCGCCGGCGCAGCAGCTCCGCGCCGTAGAGCATCACGCCGTTGAGCGCGAGGAAGATCGACGCGTACTCCGGCGAAGCGAACAGGTTGCGCAGGTAATTCTGGAGCGTCAACCCGAGGATTCCGGCGGGGATTGTCGCAACGACGAGCAGCCAGCCGAGCCTCGCGTCGGGGTCGGTGATCTCCCGGTCGCGCAACGAGCGGCCGAGCCCCTTGATGATCCGCACCCAGTCCTGCCAGAAGAACCCGAGCAGCACGATCGCGGTCGCGAGGTGGAGGGCGACGAGGTAGGTCAGGAAGTACGGCGCGTTCTGGTGGATGTTCCAGCCGAAGAGGCTCGGGAGGATGACCGTGTGCCCGAGGCTCGAGACCGGGAACAGCTCGGACACGCCCTGGAGCAGCCCGAGCACGACGCTCTGGAAGTAGCTGATCGGGTGCACTCAGTCGGCGTCGGGCGTCGTACTGCCGCCCTTCTTCGGCCCGGTGTTGAACCAGGCGAAGGCGAGGCACGCCAACCCGACGAGGAAGGCGGCGATGCCGTGCTTCACGTGGTGGTGGTCAGACCCCTCCTCGTGTCCCGGGAAGAACGACGGCAGCGAGTGGGCCGGCTCGACCCAGTAGATCACTGCGATGACGATGAGAACGACACCGAGCACGACGGCGAGCGGGACGAGCCACTTGCGGTGCCGATCCAGCGTGTCTCCCGCGGCCATCGGCCGAGGGTATTAGCTGACGGGATGTGAGGCGTCGGTGAACTCGCGGAACTCGGCAGTGAGCAGGTAGGCCGTCTGCTCGCCGATGTCGACGGCGCGGTCGCCGATCCGCTCGATCGTTCGCGCCACGACAACCATGCGCAGGCCCCACTCGCGGAACTCCGGCTCGGCCATGACGTCGACCAGCCGCTCGACGAACCGCCGGTTCGCGCGGTCGATCAACTCGTCGAGCTCGACGAGGCTCTCGGCGCCGGCGAGGTCGCGGCGGCTGAAGGAGTCGAGGGCCACGCGGAGCATCTCCTCCGCCCGTTCGCCCATGTCGGTCAGGACGTCGACGAGACCTGGGTCCGGCTCGACGTCGGCGACGAGCTGCGTCAGCTTCGCGATGGTCACGCAACCGTCGGCACTGCGTTCGAGCAGGAGGTTGATGTGAATCATCGCCAGCAGCAGCCGCAGGTCGCGGGCGACCGGCGTCTGAAGCGCGAGCAGAGCCTGGATCTCGTGCTCGATCCCCAGGAAGTGGTTGTCGACCTCGTCGTCGAACGCAATCACCTCTGCGGCGAGCTCGCGATCTCGTTCCTCGAGTGCGCGCATCGCGCCGTGGACCGCGCTCACGACGCGCTGCCCCATCTCCTGGAGGTGCGCCTCGATCTGCTCGAGTGCAGTGTCGATCGACATCCGAAGCCAGCGTACTAGCTGGTCTGGGACCCCGCGCGCCAGCCCGTGTAACCACTTCGTCTCCACCTCGCAACGGCGGGTTATCCCACCCTCGGCAGGACCCGCCGTACCTTGCCGGCGAACCCCTGAGGAGGAGGAAAAAACCAGATGCCGAGAGACGGCAAGCTCGTACGCGTTTTCCTGTTGTTTGCGGCGCTCGCGGGGATCGCTGTACTCGCGGTGACCACCGCCGGTACGGCGTCGGCCAAGAGCACAGCCGGAAGCGTCAACGGAGCCGGCAGCACGTTCGTCCAGCCGCTGGTGACGAAGTGGGAGGGCCCGGTCCAGTCGGACCTGGGGCTCTCGCTCAACTACAACGGGGTCGGCTCCACCGGAGGCGTCACCGCCATCACCAATAAGCAGGTCGACTTCGGCGCGAGCGACGCGCCGCTCACGCAGTTCAACCCGACCTGCACGACGTGCGTCCAGATCCCCTGGGCGCTCGCGGGAACCGGCGTGATCTACAACCTGAGCAGTCTCCAACACCTGAAGATGACCGGCTCGGTGCTGGCGCAGATCTACCTGGGAAAGATCACCAAGTGGAATGCCCCGGCGATCCAGAAGCTCAACAAGGGCCGGAACCTGCCGGGCACCTCGATCACTGTCGTCCATCGCTCTGACGGCTCGGGCACGACGTTCAACTTCACGGACTACCTCTCGAAGGTGTCCGGCACCTGGAAGTCGCAGGTCGGCACGGGTACGTCCGTCGCCTGGCCGACCGGCGAGGGCGAGCCGAAGAGCGCGGGCGTCGCCGGCGCCGTGAGGACGACTCCGGGCGCGATCGGCTACGTCGACGTCTACTACGCCGTCCACAACAAGCTCGGCTTGATGGCGGTGAAGAACAGGTCGGGCAAGTTCGTCCTGCCGAAGGCGAAGGGCATCAAGGCGGCCGCGCAGCTCGACACGCACCCTAAGAAGGACGGCTCGCTCTCGATCGTCAACCCGCCCAAGAGCAAGAAGTACAGGAATGCATACCCGATCTGCACCTACACCTACGTGGACGTGCAGAAGTCGTCGGGGGGGAATGCGGCCAACATCAAGAAATTGCTCAGCTGGGCGATCACGAAGGGACAGAGCTACGGGCCGGCGCTCATCTTCGTGCCGCTCCCCAAGCCCGTCGTGACGTTCGACAAGAAGCAGATCAAGAAGATCCACTCGTAGTCGGAGAGATTCGCGAGTAATCGTGACCTCTCTCGACGTAACCGACGCGACCCGCCGCCCCTTCTCGGGGCGGCGGGTGCGTCTTGGCGATCTGCTCCTGCAGGGCGTCGCCGGGATCGCCGCGCTCGGCTCGCTCGTGCTCGTCGGGCTGATCGCCTGGAAGGTGATCGAGGGCGCACGGCTCTCGATCTCGACCTTCGGACTCAGCTTCGTCTGGCACGTCGCCTGGGACCCGGTTCACAACCAGTTCGGGGCGGGGAGTTTCCTCTTCGGGACCGTGGTGACCTCCGTCGCCGCGCTCGTCATCGCCACGCCGATCGCGATCGGCATCGCGCTCTTTCTCAGCGAGCTCGCCCCTCGCGGGGTCCGCGGCCCCGTCACGGCACTCGTAGAGACGCTCGCCGCGATTCCCAGCGTGGTGATCGGGCTCTGGGGCCTTCTCGTCCTCGCCCCGCTCCTGCGCGACCACGTCGATCCGGCGCTCCACTCGGCGCTCGGCTTCATCCCGCTCTTCGGTCCCGCGAGCTACGGCTCGAATGTCTTCACGGCGATCGTCGTCCTGACGATCATGATCCTGCCGATCATCGCGAGCATCTCCCGCGAGCTCTTCCTGGGCGTCCCGCCGGAGCTGAAGGAGGGAGCGCTCGGCCTAGGCACGACCCGCTGGGAGATGATCAGAGGTGTCGTCTTTCCGTACACGCGTGGCGGAGTCGCGGCTGCGATGATCCTCGGCTACGGCCGTGCCATCGGGGAAGCCATCGCCGTCGCGCTGGTGATCGGCTCGTTCACGGGCATCAGTGCCAACATTTTCAGTCCGGGGAACACGCTCGCTGCGTGGATCGCCCAGCAATACGCGGGCCTACCCACGGCGCTGGCGCTCTCGTCGCTTCTCTACTTCGCGCTCATCCTGCTCGTTTTCTCGATCCTCGTGAACCTGCTCGCGCAGTTCATCGTGCGCCGGTCCGCGCGACGCCAGGGGCAGACTCGGTGAGCGCTGCGGGCCTGAGCGTGCTGAGTCGCCCGAACGACAGGCTGGGACGGCGGCGCTTCGTCAACCGGGGGATGGAGCTGCTCGCCTGGCTGGCCGCGGCGCTCGCAGTCCTCATTCTCGGCGTCGTGATCTTCTCGGTGGCGCGGAAGGGTCTGAGTGAGCTGAACCTCGACCTCATCACGAAGACGCAACTCCAGTTCGCTCCTCCCAACGTGGCTCAGGGGCTCGCGAATGCCTTCGTCGGGTCGCTCATCATCGTCGGCCTCGCCACCGCTATGGCGCTCCCCTTCGGGATCCTGATCGCGATCTACGTCAACGAGTACGCCCCGAGGGCCGTTCGCAACGTGGTCACTCTGACGCTCGATGTGCTCGCCGGCGTCCCGGCGATCGTGATCGGGTTCTTCGTCTTCGAGCTGCTCGTGGTCGGCCACCACCAGAGCGGATATGCCGCCGGGTTCGCGCTCGCCGTGCTCATGCTGCCGCTTGTCGCGCGCTCGACGATGGAGGTACTTGCGCTCGTACCCGACTCCCTGCGAGAGGCGGCACTGGGGGTCGGGGCGCCGCGCTGGCGGATGACCCTCGGCGTAGTGCTGCCGCAGACGATCGGCGGCGTGCTCACGGGGGCGACGCTGGCGGTCGCCCGGGTCGCGGGGGAGACCGCGCCGCTTTTGTTCACGTCCTCGCTCGCGGCCACGGGGATGCAGTGGAACCCCTCGAAGCCGCTCCTCAGCGTCCCCCTGGCGATCTACGAGCTCACGGACTCGCCCGATCCGGCCGACCACGCACGCGCCTGGGCTGCTGCGCTCGTGCTGATCCTGTTCATCCTCTTCGTCAGCCTTACAGCGCGGTGGCTCGCCACTCGTAGTCGCCGCAAGATCGCGCAAGCCAGTAGATGAGCCAGATGAAGGAGGAGCCTGTGTCCGCGTCGAGTACGATCGAGCACGCCGTGCGCGTCGAGACGAAGCGTCAGCCGATGCCGCCGCGCGAGCGGCTCGAGCAGGTCTTCGACATTCAGGACCTGACCGCCATCTACGGCTCGAAGCCGGCTCTCAAGAACGTCTCGATGGAGGTCTACAAGAACCTCGTCACGGCCATCATCGGGCCTTCGGGATGCGGCAAGAGCACATTCATCCGCTGCTTCAACCGGATGAACGACCTCGTCCCGAGTTTCCGCCAGACCGGGACGATCCGCTACCACGGACAGGACATCGGGGGCAAGGACGTCGACCCGGTCGCCGTGCGGCGCACGATCGGCATGGTCTTCCAGCGCCCGAATCCGTTCCCCAAGTCGATCTACGACAACGTCGCCTGGGGCCTGAGGGTGCTCGGGATGAAGGACAACATGCCCGAACGCGTCGAGCGCGCGCTCACGCAGGCCGCCCTCTGGGACGAGGTGAGGGACCGGCTCAAGTCGAGCGCGCTCGGGCTCTCCGGTGGGCAGCAGCAGCGTCTCTGCATCGCTCGCGCAATCGCGGTCGAGCCGGACGTCGTCCTGATGGACGAGCCGGCCTCGGCGCTCGACCCGATCGCCACCCAGAAGATCGAGCAGCTCCTGCACGAGCTCAAGAGCGAGTACACGTTCGTGATCGTCACGCACAACATGCAGCAGGCCGCCCGGATCGCCGACATGACGGCGTTCTTTTCGATCTCGCGCGGCGACGAGGGCGAGCGTTGGGGCGAGCTCGTCGAGTACGACCAGACCGAGAAGATCTTCACCGCTCCGTCCGACAAGCGGACGGAGGACTACGTCACCGGCCGCTTCGGCTGAGCCGGACGTGTCTTTCCTAGTGACAGACTGTCACTAGGTGGTCGGGAAACGCGGGTTCCACGCCATCCGGCGTGTCGTGTGAGGCCACCCGCCCGGCAAGTAACAGACTGTTACAAGGTCGGTCAGGGCTGGGGAAACCGGGCGCTGACCTGGAGGCCCCGGCCGGGGGCGCTCGACGCCTCCACTTCGCCGCCCGCTGCCGTGACGACGTGCTTCACGATCGCCAGCCCGAGTCCCGTCCCGCGGCTCGTGCGGGCCTGGTCGCCCCGGTAGAAGCGCTCGAAGAGGCGCGGCAGGTCGGTGGCGTCGACGCCCTTACCGGTGTCCGAGACCGTGAGTACAGGCCCTCCCGCGGGATTCGTCAGCTCGACGGTGCAGGTGCTGCCCGGTCCGGCGTAGCGGAGCGCGTTCGCGAGCAGGTTCTCGACTACGACGCGGAGCATTCGCGGCCGCAGCGGCAGCTCGACGCGGCCGTCCGCCCGGATCTCGAGCGCGATCTCGGCGTGGTTCGCACGCTCGCGGAACTGAGCGACAACCTCCTCCACGACGGGCTCTCCCCGGGTACGGCCGAGGGAGACGACCTCCCGGCCCGTCTCGAGCTCGCCGAGGAAGAGCACGTCGTCGATCAGCTCCCGCGCCTGCTCGACCTCCTGCCGTCCCAGGTCCATCAGCTCGTCGACGTCGGCGCCGGGCAGGGTTGCGCTCTCGAGCAACACGAGCAGCCGCGCGAGCGGCGTCCTGAGTTCGTGCGAGACGGCGGCGGTGAAGCCCTGCCGCAGCTCCTGGTAGGCGGGCAGCTCGGGCGGCGACTCGAGGAAGAGCACAAGCAGGTCCGGGTGCGCGTCCGTCTGCTCCTCGCCGAGCCGACGGCCGGGCTCGAGCCCGCCGAGGGCCGTTGTGGCTCTGTGATTCGCGGCCACGACCCGACGCTCGCTGTCGAGCACGACCACGGGCTCGCTGCTGTGCGCAACGACAGTCCTGACGCGCTCGTCGTTCACCACTTCTTCACCATGCGTCTACCCTTCGCCAACGAGGCCGCAGCCGATAATGAACACAAGCATGCCCAAGGTTCTCATCGTCGAGGACGACGAGGTGATTGCGCAGGGAATGGCGCGACATCTCGGCGCCGCCGGCTTCGATCCGGTCTCGGTCGGCAACGGCACGCAGGGCCTGGCCCGGCTGCGTTACGAGAAGCCGGACGTCTGCGTGCTCGACCTGATGCTTCCCGGCGTCGACGGCTGGAAGCTGATCGAGACTGCTCGAAACGAGGGGATCGGCACGCCGATCGTCGTCGTCTCCGCCCGCGGCACGGAGCACGATCGCGTGCATGCGCTCGAGATCGGGGCGGACGACTACCTCGTCAAGCCCTTCTCGATGAAGGAGCTCGTGGCGCGCGTGCGCGCGGCGTCCCGGCGGGCGCTTCGGCGGGAGGAGACACCTCGTGGGGAGCCGATCGAGATCGAGGAGCTGCGGATCGATCCGCTCGAGGTGCAGGCGTACGTCGACGACAGGAGCGCCGAGCTGACACCGACGGAGTTCCGTCTCCTCTACCAACTCGCACTCGACCGCGGCCGAGTCGTCACCCGCGACGAGCTGCTGCAGAAGCTCTGGGGCCGGCGCGAGTCGCATCGCGACCGGACGGTGGACGTCTTCGTCCGCCGCCTGCGCGAAAAGGTCGACCGCCAGGCGTCCGTGCACACGTTCATCCAGACGCGATACGGCGTGGGCTACCGGCTGGAGCCGGTTCCGAAGGCTGCGGCGCGGCGCGGCGCCGCTGCTGCCGGGTAGCGAGTCCGACACCACTGCGTCACCGGATAGAGGCCCACCTGAGGGCGGTCGCTCCGCACGATTTCGGTATGAAGTTCGCCGTCGTCGCCCATCGGCGTAGCGCGACGAACGAGGCGCTCGCCGCCGCGGCGCGCGCCTTGGGTTTCGACGCGGAGCTCCTCGAGCCGCATGTGGCGCTGACGTCGCTCGAACCGGGAGACGTCGCGCTCGCGAGGCTCGACGTGCGCGAGGGGCTCGACGGCATCGAACGCGGCACCGGCGAGCTGGAACGGCTCGTGGCCGGCGGCGTGGACGTGCGGAATCCTCCCGGCAGCCTCATCGTCGCTCACGACAAGCTGCTGACCGCCCGTACGCTCCGGCTCGCCGGCTTGCCGCACCCGCACACGACGCTGCTCAGCGCAGCGCTACCCGCGGCGGTGCCGGAGCTGCCCCTCGTGCTCAAGCCGCGCTTCGGCAGCTGGGGCCGCGAGGTCGAGCGCTGCTCGACGGCGGAGGAGCTGGACGCCGCGCTCGTTCGGCTGCAGCAGAAGCCCTGGTTCCGCGAGCATGGCGCGCTCGCCCAGGAGCTCGTGGAGCCGAGAGGCTGGGACCTGCGGCTCGTCGTCGCCGGCGGCCGCGTCGTGGGCGCCGCGTGCCGGATCGCTCGCGAGTGGGGAGTGGCGGACGAACGCCGCCCTCGGCGCGCAGGTCGAACCGGTCGAGCCGCCGCCGATCGCCCACACCCTGGCGCTCGCGGCGGCGCGGGCGGCTCGCGCCGACCTCGTGGGCGTCGACCTCCTGCCGACCCCGAACGGCGGCTTCCTCGTGCTCGAGCTGAACGGCGCAGTCGACTTCCGCCCCGTGTACGCCCCCAACCGCGACGTGTACGCCGACGCCGTGGGCGCGCTGCTGGAAGATGCCGTGCGGCAGCCCGAGCTCGCCGCGGCGTCAGTCTGAGTCGTACGGCTGCGGCTCGAGGCCGGTCTCGACCTCGCGACGGCCGTCGGCCTCGTACGCGACGTCGACCGTCTCGTGCTTGCGGTACGTGCCTGCGATGCCGAGCCACATCGACGCCCAGCGCCAGAAGCCGAGCCGGCCCTCCTGGGCCACCGGCCGCTGGAAGATGAGCGAGCGTCCCTCCACCTCGAAGTCTCGGCCCGGCACCTGGCGGACGCCGCCGACATAGACCTCGAAGACGGACGGCACATGCTCCGGCAGTTCGATCCGCGCTCGCTCGGACACGTTCATAGAATGCCCTGCGGGTGCGCCGCAAGCTGCCGTCCCTCGCTCTAGCCGTGCTTGTCGCGCTCGCGACGGCAGGCGTCGCCGCAGCCGCGAACGGAGGCTTCACTCCCGTCACGCCGGCATCGCCGAACGCGACCCACATCCAGCACGCGTACTACCTCATCCTCGGCTTCACGGCCGCGATCTTCCTTCTCGTCGAGTCGCTGCTCGTGATCTTCATCGTCAAGTACCGCAGCCGCGGCCGCTCTCGCGAGGTCGAAGGCGCGCAGGTACACGGGCACACGCGGCTCGAGCTGATGTGGACGGCCGGCCCGGTCGTGATCCTCGCGATCATTGCGGGCTTCGTCTTCTACGAGCTCCCGAACATCACGCCCGCTCCGGCCGCCGCCAACCCGATCCACGTCACGGTCGAGGGCCATCAGTACTACTGGCAGTTCGACTACACCGACACCCCGGATCGCGCGCGCTCGATCGGAACGCTGCACGTGCCGGCAGGCGCGGTCGTCGATCTCAAGGTCGTGTCGCCGGACGTCATCCACAGCTGGTGGATCCCGGCGCTGGGGGGCAAGATCCAGGCGATCCCGGGCCGGAACAACCACACCTGGTTCAAGGCGCAGCCCGGCAGCTACGACGGCCAGTGCGCCGAGCTCTGCGGCGCCTTCCACGCCTCGATGCACGCGACCGTCCAGGCCGAGTCCCAGCAGGCCTACGAGCACTACCTCGCGACCTGGCACGAGACGATCGGCAAGCAGATCTGGAACGGCGTCTGCGCGACCTGCCACGGGAACCTCGGCCAGGGCGGCTACGGGCCGGCGATCAACAGCAATTCGGTCCTGACCCAGAAGGGGAGCCTCGCGTCGATCATCCACGACGGGGTCAACGGCTCGCAGGGCGCGATGCCGCCCGTCGGCGACACCTGGACACCGGCCGAGCTCGACGCCCTGGCCGCCTACGTGAAGAAGCACATCTACAAGGCAGCGTCCACGGGAGCGACGAGTGGCGGTTAGATCCGAAGCCGCCTATCCCGTCGGCTGGAAGAACGGCCGGGTCGCGAGCTGGCTCGTCACCGTCGACCACAAGCGGATCGGGATCCTGTACATCGCGACCTCGCTCGTGTGGTTCGTCGCAGGCGGGATTCTCGCGCTCCTCATGCGTGGGCAGCTTGCGACGCCGGGTGAAAAGTTCCTGACGAAGAACTCGTACAACGAAGTCCTGACGATGCACGGCACGACGATGATCTTCCTCGTCGTCATCCCGATCCTCGCCGGCTTCGCCAACTTCCTCGTGCCGCTGATGATCGGAGCGCGGGACATGGCATTCCCGCGTCTCAACGCCCTCTCCTACTGGCTGTTCGTCCTCGGCGGCATCGTCCTCTGGCTGAGCTGGTTCTCGAAGGGCGGCGCGGCGCACGCGGGCTGGTGGTCATACCCGACGCTCTCGGAGAACTCCCCCTTCACGAGCCCCGGGCATGGCCAGGACTACTGGATCCTGAGCATCCACATCCTCACGCTCTCCTCGCTGCTGGGAGCGATCAACTTCATCGTCACGATCCACAACATGCGGGCGCCCGGCATGACCTGGATGCGCATGCCGCTCTTCGTCTGGGCGATCGAGACCTACGCGATCGTCCTGCTCGTGGCGCTGCCGGCGCTCTCGGCGGCGGTGACGTTGCTGCTGCTCGACCGTACGGTCGGGACGCATTTCTTCATCCCGTCGCAGGGCGGCAGCATCGTGCTCTACCAGCACATGTTCTGGTTCTTCGGGCACCCAGAGGTCTACGTCATGGTGCTGCCCGTCTTCGGGATGATCTCGGAGATCATCCCGGTCTTCTCGCGCAAGCCGATCTTCGGCTACAAGGCGGTCGCGTTCTCGACCCTGGCGATCGCGTTCTTCTCGATGCTCGTCTGGGCGCACCATATGTTCACGGCCGGGCTGGGCACCGGGCTCGACTCGTTCTTCATGATCTCGTCGATGGTGATCGCGGTCCCGACCGGGATCAAGATCTTCAACTGGTTGGCGACCACCTGGCGCGGGAACCTCATCTTCGACACGCCGATGCTGTTCGCGCTCGGCTTCATCGCCCTGTTCACCATGGGCGGCCTGTCGGGAATCTTCCTCGCCGCCTTCCCGGTCGACTGGCAGCTGAACGACTCGTATTACGTCGTCGCGCACTTCCACTACGTCCTCTTCGGCGGCTCGGCATTCGGCTTCTTCGGCGGCCTCTACTACTGGTGGCCGAAGATGTTCGGACGTATGCTCGACGAGCGTCTTGGCAAGTGGCACTTCTGGTTGCTGTTCGTCGGCTTCAACCTCACCTTCCTGCCGCAGCACATGCTCGGTCTGCTCGGGATGGTGCGCCGCGTCTACACGTACCACCACGGCGGGCAGTGGGAGGCCTACAACCTCATCTCCTCGATCGGCTCCGGCGTGATGGCCGTGGCGACGCTCGTCTTCCTGATCAACGTCTGGCGGACGAACGTCCTGCGCAAGGGGGTTCGCGCGGGGAACGATCCGTGGCTCGCCGACACGCTCGAGTGGTACACGACCTCGCCGCCGCCGCCGCAGAACTTCGACAACGTCCCGTACGTCACGAGCGCGCGGCCGCTGCGCGACCTGCGGCGGCGCCTCGCGGAGCAGCCGCAATGAGGACCGAGCTGGCGCCAGGCCCGTGGCTCCGCCTCTCCGCACTCGTCGCTGCGGGCGGGACCTTGCTCGCCGTGATCTCGGGTGCCGAGGGCCTCGGGACGGCGCACCGGCTGTTGGCGGCGCTCGTGGCTCCGCCGCTCGCCGCCCTCCTCGTCTCGGCGTGGTGTGCGCATCGCCGCCTCGTGCCGGCGGTGCTCGCCGCCGCGGCGCTGTTCGCCGCTGCTGCCGCGGTGCCCGGGCCGCATGCGCACGCCGGGCTCGCAGCCTTCGCACTGGCAGCGCTCGTGCTCGTGGTCGCCGAGAGCTTCCGCGGCGAGCGCGCGCCGTGGGGCTCTTGGCGCGACTACGTGGCGCTCACGAAGCCGCGGATCATGTCGCTCCTGCTGATCACGGGCTTCTGCGGGATGATCGCCGGCGCGCGGGGCTGGCCCGGGACGGCCCTCGCCGTTGCTGCCATGTCGGGACTTGCGCTCGCCTGCGGTGGCGCTTCGGCGCTCAACCACGTGCTCGATCGGGACATCGACCCGCTGATGGGGAAGCGGACGAGTGCGCGCCCGGTCGCGTCGGGCCGCGTGCCCCCGAGCCGGGCGTTCGAGTTCGGCCTCGCGCTGATGGCGTTCTCCTTCGTCCTCCTCGCGAGTTCCGTCAACGTGCTCACGGCGGTCCTCGCGCTCGTGGGCGGTCTCTTCTACGTCATCGTCTACACGCGCTGGCTGAAGCGGTCGACGTCGCAGAACATCGTGATCGGCGGCGCGGCAGGCGCAGTGCCGCCGCTCGTCGGTTGGGCGGCTGCCACCGGCAATGTCGGGATCGCGGCGCTGCTCCTCTTTGCGATCGTCTTCATCTGGACGCCGCCGCACTTCTGGGCGCTCGCGCTGCTGATCAAGGACAACTACGCGAACGCGCGGGTGCCGATGCTGCCCGTGGTGCGCGGCGACCGGGCGACGGCGCGCCAGATCGTCGTCTACTCCGTCGCGCTCGTGGCGGCGACGTTGCTGCCGTGGGCGTGGGGAGGCGCCGGGCCGCTGTACGTGGTCTGCGCTCTCGCACTGGGAGCCGTCTTCGTGTGGCTCGCCGAGCGCCTGCGGCGCGACACGACGCCGCGGCGCGCGATGGTCCTCTTCCACTACTCGCTCCTGTACCTCGCGCTGCTCTTTGCCGCTCTTGCGGTGGATGCCGTGATCGGCTGATGGATCCCGAGCTCGCGCGGCGCAACGTCCGTCTGGGCTGGATGCTGTTCGGCGTCTTCGTGCTGCTCTTCGCCGGCTGCGTCGGGATCGCGCTGCTCTACCTCCACTTCCAGTAGTGGAAGGGATCTGGCTGGCGCGCCCGGACGAGGCCGGCGCGGGCGAGCCGGTCGCGGTCAAGGACCTGCTCGACACGGCGGGGCTGGCGACGACATACGGCTCCGCCTTGTTCGCCGACCACGTTCCCGCGGCGAGCGCCGACACGGTGCGGTTGCTCGAGGAGGCCGGCTGCGCCGTCGCCGGGAAGACGAACCTGCACGAGTTCGCGTACGGGATCTCCTCACAGAACGCGCACTACGGCACGGTTCCCAACCCGGTCGCGCCGGGGCGGCTGGCGGGCGGGTCGAGCGGGGGATCGGCCGCCGCGATTGCGGCAGGTGACGTCGAGCTTGCGCTCGGGAGCGATTCCGCGGGATCGATCCGGATTCCGGCGGCTTGGTGCGGCAACGTCGGCTTCAAGCCGACGCACGGGCTCGTCTCGGTCGAGGGCTGCTTCCCGCTCGCGCCGAGCTACGACGTCGTCGGCCCCATGGCGTCGACGGTCGGGGGGTGTGAGCGGCTGCTCGGGGCGCTGGCCCCCGGCTTCGAGCCCGTCGCGCTGGAGTCGCTCGAGGAGCTCGAAGTGGGGATCGCCTGGCTGGATCGCGCAGATCCGCTCGTACGGGCGCGAGTGGCGGAGGCCGCATCGCTCTTCCCCCGGCGACGCGAGATCGAGTTGCCGCTCGCGCCCGCCAACCGGGCCGACTTCATGCGCGAGGTCGCCGACGTCCACCGCGCGCTCTTCCCGGGCAACGAGGAGCTTTACGGTGAGAACGTTCGCGGCAAGATCGAGCGCTGCCTGCGGGTGACCGACGCCGAGGTGGCCGCGGCCGAGCGCGAGCGGGCCGAATACCGCGAGCGCTTCCTCGAGGCCGCCGGTCGGCTCGATCTCGTTGTCACACCGACCGTCCTGCTCGTCGCTCCGCCGGCGGACGCGGACGAGCTCGCGCTGCGCCTCCCGGCCACGGACCACACCTATCCGTTCAGCTCGCTCGGCTGGCCGGCGCTCGCACTCCCCTGCGGCCCGGCGGAGGACGGGCTGCCCGCCTCGATCCAGCTCGCCGCGCCGCGGGGAGAAGATGAGCGCGTTCTCGCCGCCGGCCGCCTGCTCGAGTCGTTGCTGCGAGGGCGAGGCGAGACCCGGCCCTCCTTGTGACAGTCTGTTACTTGGGTGGTGCGCGGTCACGGAGGCGAGGTGGTGGCGGAGCGAGAAAGTGGAGCAGGATCGCCTCGGGCGGCCTGACTCGAAAGGCCACCTCGAGCGCAACGGTCGAGACGGGCTTTCGGCCCTGCCTGCGGAACCTGCGTGCCCGGTGGACGAGAAGCCTCACCTGCTCGTAACTCGGTCTGTAGAGCCCCATCTCGGAGGCTGCGCGTCCGACCGAGCGATTCATTTCCGCGATCGGAACGGCTCGTTGCGACTGCCGCTCGACTTCGTCGAGGAGCCGGCGTGGAATGCGCGGGGCGAACGAGAGCACGCCGCCAGACTCGCGTGCCAGGCATCACGCATCCGTGATGTCTTCGTGCCGGAACGGCACAAGAGAACCAAGTAACAGTCTGTTACAAGGAAGGACCTGGCCTTACGCGCCGCGCTCGGTCGCAGCCAGGACTGCGGCCTCGTACACCGGATCAGGCGTGAAGCGCTCGAGCTCGTCGGAGAGGACGTCGCTCGGCGTGGGCGGATCCCCGGGAGGTAGCGGCACCGCCTCGCCGTCGAGCGTCACGCCCAGGAGCTTCTCCGCCGGCTCGTGCTCGAGCGCGATGTCGTCCCGGCCGAGCCGGGAGCGCAGCCAGCCGCACAGGAGCCACGCTTGCGCCGCCGTCCCGCGTACGCCGACCGTCTGCACGTCGGCGATCCCGGGCCAGAGCGTCGCCAGGTGAGAGCGCCACCGCGAGGTGCGAGCCCACGCGATGTCCGAGGTGGCGCAGCGCGGGAAGAGCTCCGCCAGCCGCTCGTACGAGGCCGGCAGGTCGTCCCACTCGGTCGAGTCGACGATGAGTCGATCGGTGACGTCGATGAGCTGCTCGAGCTCGGGTGCGCCCCACGAGGGCTCGCCGCGCCAGCGGAGGAACACCGGCAGGTCAGGGATGAGGAGCGGCTCGACGATGCTTGCCGGCGCCTTTGCTCGCGAGCCGCGCAGCGTGAGCTCGACCACCTCGGTCACGAGGCCGCGATCGGTGTCCGGCACTTCCCACCGCTCGACCTCCGCCCTCCCGTCGATCCGGTTGTCGTCGGCCCGCGGCTCGGGGAGGAGGAGGATCGTCCGCGACGGATGCCGCTCGGCCATTCCCTCGAGCGCCTCGCGTGCCGGTTTCACCCACTTGGCCGGCACCCACGCGATGTGGGTCATCACCGAGGTGCGCATGCTCGCGGTCTCGCTCGCGGCCTGCGCACGCAGCCGTGCGAGGGCCGTGTCCACGTCCCCGAGGCGGACGTCCTCGCCGTACCAGGTGAGGTCCTTCAGGGTCGTCGCCACGCCCGGCCGTCCCGGTGGAGAAGTTCGTCGGCGCTAGGCGGGCCCCACGAGCCCGCGGGATAGTTCGGGAACGCCGGCTTGTCGCGCTGCCACGCGGCGACGATCGAGTCGACGAGCAGCCACTGCTCCTCGACCTCGTCGGTGCGCGTGAACAACGTCGAGTCGCCGAGCATCGCGTCGAGGATCAGGCGCTCGTAGGCCTCCGGCATCCCGGTGCGGAACGCGCCGCCGTAGAGGAAGTCCATGTGGACGGTGCGAATCGTCATCCCCTGGCCGGGCACCTTCGCGCCGATCGCGAGCGAGACGCCCTCGTCGGGCTGGACGTTGACGACGAGCACGTTCGGGCGCAACCCCTCCGAGGCGGTCTCCTCGAACGGCGGATGTGGAGCCGCCTTGAACTCGATCGCGATCGTCGTCTCGTGGCGCGCGAGTCGCTTGCCCATGCGGACGTAGAACGGCGTGTCCGCCCAACGCCAGTTGTCGACGAAGAGCTTCGCCGCGACGAACGTCTCGGTCATCGAGTCGGACGCCACGCCCTCCTCCTCGCGGTACGCCACGACCTCCTCGCCCTCGCTGTAGCCACGGCCGTACTGCCCGCGCACGACCGATCTCGGTGCGGGTGTGTGGAGAGCGCGCAGCACCTTGACCTTCTCGTTGTGCACCGAGTCGGAGGTGAAGTCGATCGGCGGCTCCATCGCCGTGATCGCGAGCAGTTGCAGCAGGTGGTTCTGGAAGATGTCCCGGATCGCGCCCGCGTGCTCGTAGTAACCGGCTCGCGCCTCGATCCCGATCGACTCGGCCACGGTGATCTGGACGTGGTCGACGAACTGGCGGTTCCAGATCGGCTCGAAGATCCCGTTCGCGAAGCGGAGCGCGAGCATGTTCTGGACCGTCTCCTTGCCCAGGTAGTGGTCGATCCGGAAGATCTCGTCCTCTTTGAAATACTCGAAGAGCGTCGCGGTCAGCTGCTTCGCCGACGCGAGGTCGTGGCCGAACGGCTTCTCGACGACGAGGCGCGTCCAGCCGCGCGGGTCGCGCCGCTTGCCGAGGGCCTCGACGATCGCGGGGAAGGCCGGCGGCGGCACCGCGAGGTAGAAGAGGCGGTTGCCGCCGAGCTGCTCGTCGGAGTCGAGCTTGCCGAGCAGGTCGTGCACCTTGTCCTCGCCGTCCGAGTCCGCGAAGTCGGTCGCGACGTAGTGGAGCTTCGGCGCGAGCTCGTCCCAGGTCTCCTGCCGGAACGGGTCGCGGGCGTGCTGCTTCACGGCCGTCTCCATGTCCTGCCGAAAGGAGGCGTTATCACCGTCGGTGCGCGCGACGCCCACGATCGCGAAGCGCGGCGGCAGCAGGCGGCGGACCGAGAGCGCGTAGAGCGCCGGCATGATCTTCTTGTGCGTCAGGTCGCCGGAGGCGCCGAAGATGACGAGCGCGCAGGGATCGGGCGTCTTCCGGAGGGCGAGGCCCTCGGCGAGCGGGTTCTCCTCCTGCTGGGCGGGCTGCTCGGCGGTCTCGGTCACTGCTCGGGGCTCTTCTCGAGGTGGCCGCCGAAGCCCTTGCGCATCGCGGAGAGGACGCGGTCGCCGAAGTCGGCCTCGCCGCGAGAGGCGAATCTGTTGAAGAGCGAGGCGGCGAGAACTGGGGTGGGTACGCCTTCCTCTACCGCGGCCTGCACCGTCCACCGGCCTTCGCCGGAGTCGCTGACATGGCCCGCGTACTCGTCGAGCTCGGGCGTCTCGTGCAACGCCTCCGCGGTCAGGTCGAGCAGCCACGAGGAGATCACCGAGCCTCGCCGCCAGAGCTCGGTGACGGCCGCGATGTCGAGGTCGTACTTGTAGAGGTCCGGGTCGCGCAGCGGCGTCGTCTCGGCGTCCGTCTCCTGCGCGCGAAGCCCGACATCGGCGTGCTCGAGGACGTTGAGGCCCTCAGCGTACGCCTGCATCAGGCCGTACTCGATGCCGTTGTGGACCATCTTCACGAAGTGGCCGGCCCCGGAAGGGCCGCAGTGCAGCCAGCCCTGCTCCTCCGGTGACGCGTCGCCCTCGCGGCCCGGCGTGCGGACCGCGGCGTCGACCCCGGGCGCGAGCGCCTCGAGCACGGGCGTGAGCCGACCGACGGCCTCGTCGTCGCCGCCGACCATCAGGCAGTAGCCGCGCTCCCTGCCCCAGACGCCGCCGCTGACGCCGACGTCCATGTAGTGGATGCCTTTGCCGCTGAGCTCGCCGGAGCGGCGGAGGTCGTCGACGTAGTACGAGTTGCCGCCGTCGATGATCGTGTCGCCCTCGGTCAGATGCGGGGCGAGCTCGCCCACGACGGAGTCCACGATCCCCGCCGGCACCATCAGCCAGACCGATCGCGGCGCGTCGAGCTGCTGCACGAGCTCCTCGAGCGAGCCCGCCGTGCGCGAGTCGACCTTCGGGTCGAACGTCTTGAGGTCGTGACCGGCCGCGCCCAGGCGCTCCGTCATGTTGGCGCCCATCCGGCCGAGGCCGACCATCCCTAGCTGCATCAGGTGCTCCTTTCGGTCGCCATTTCGATGCGCTGGCGCGCGAAAAGCAAGCCAGACAAGGACGCAGGGAGCGTTCGTAGCCGGAGGCTACGGGCGCGACCGAGGACGCCGGATGGCGCAGCTTTGCAGCCGCCAGAGCGCGGAAGGGTGGCCGGAAGGGGCACCTATAAGTCCTCCAATCTCACTCTGGCGACGCGGCGGCCGCGCTCCTTCAGCGTCTCGAGGTCTCCCGCCGCCTGCGCGCGGATCAGCCGCCGGAAGCCGAACGGCTTGCCGGGAATCGGCAGTTCGTCTCCCGGGTCGTCGATCACCTGAAGGAAGAGGCCCGTATTCGGTCCCCCCTTGTGCAGCTGGCCCGTGGAGTGCATGTACCGCGGGCCGTAGCCATGCGTGACCACCAGCCCGCTCCGGCGGCGTAGCTGGTCGACGAGCGGCCCGAGGTCGACGGCCGGATCGACGAAGGCCTGCACGCAGACGTAGTCGCCCTCCTGCGCCTGCGCGAGCAGCTCATCGATCGAGCCCTCGAGCTCGAGGTCGGGCTCCTTGCCCGTCGCGAGGACCTCGTTCGTCTTGTCCTTCGCCGCCTGGACGTCCGGCTGGTCGAACGGGTTGATCTCGAGGTACGCGCCGGCGACGGCGATTGCGAACTCCCAACGGAAGAACTCCGCCCCGAGCGCATAGGCATCGGGGAGGTCGGGCTCGGCCGCTTGCCGGTCAGGCCCGTCCGGCGACTCGCCCGGAGCGGGGACGAGACCCGTTCCGTGCTTTCCGGTCGATTCCGCGATCAGCTGCTCGGCCCAGAGCCCGAAGTCGCCTGCCGCAGCGCCGATGCAGATCTTGTCGCGGCCCTCCTGCCACCCCGTGCCGAACCGGCTGCCGAGCTCGTAGCCGGGATTGCCCTCGCCCGAGCGGCACGCTTCGCGCATCTCCTGCGCCCGCTCGAGCAGGCGCGAGGCGTCGACTCCCATCAGCACCGCCGGGACGATCCCGAACGGCGAGAGCGCCGAGTAGCGGCCGCCGATCGACGGCTCGCCGGAGAAGACGGCCCGGAAGCCGCGCTCACGGGCAAGACGCTCGAGGTCGGAGCCCGGATCGGTGACGGCACAGAACAGCTGTGCGCGCTTGCCGGTCTGCTCCCAGAAGTAATCCGTGTGGGAGCGCGTTTCCAGCGTCGAGCCCGACTTCGAGGACGAGACGACGAGCGTCCGCTCGAGGTCGAGCTTCGCCTCGAGCGTGCGGATCGCGTTCGGGTGCGTCGTGTCGAGGACGTGGAACCGGTCGACCTCGAAGCTGCGCCGCAGCACCTCCGGAGCGAGGGACGAGCCGCCCATCCCGCAGAGGACGACGTCGTCGACCTCGTCTCGGAGGTCTTCTGCGAAGCGAACGATGCTGTCGAGCCCCTCCTGGACGTGCAGCGGCTCGTCGAGCCAGCCGAGCCACTGCGCTTCGTCGCTCCCGGTCCACGTCGTCGCGTCGCGCTCCCAGATGCCCTCGATGAGCGCTTCCCGTTTCACGTGCTCAGGCGGCGACGGTCTCGCGCTTGGCGCGCACCCCGTCGAGCAGCTCCTTGAACGAGTCGGAGAACTTCTGCACGCCCTCCTTCTCGAGCGTCGCCACCACGTCGTCGTAGTCGACGCCCACCGCGGGCAGCTTCTCTTCCAGCAGCGCGCGGGCCTCCTCGAGGTCGTCTTCGACGGTGTCGCCGCGTACCTCGCCGTGATCCTGGAAGGCCTGGATCGTCTCCTCCGGCATCGTGTTCACGGTGTCGGGGCCGATCAGTTCCTCGACGTAGAGGACGTCGCGGTACTCGGGGTTCTTCGTGGACGTGGAAGCCCACAGGCAGCGCTGCGGCAACGCACCCTTTGCCTCGAGAGCCTCCCAGCGCCCGCCGCTGAAGACCTCCTTGTAGTGCTGGTACGCGATGCGCGCGTTGGCGACGGCGAGCTTGCCGCGCAGCGCGAGCGCCTCCTCCGAGCCGATCGCTTCTAGCCGCTTGTCGGTCTCGGTGTCGACCCGCGAGACGAAGAAGCTCGCGACCGAGCGCACCTTCGTCGCGTCGCCGCCACTCTCGACGAACCGCTCGAGCCCACGGACGTACGCCTCCATCGCCTTCTTGTGCATCTGCAGCGCGAAGAGGAGCGTGACGTTGATGCTGTGGCCGGCGGCGATGCAGTCCTCGATCGCCTGCAGGCCCGGTTCGGTGCCGGGGATCTTCACGTACAGGTTCGGCCGGCGGATCCACTCGTGGAGCCGGATCGCCTCGTCATAGGTCGCCTTCGTGTCGTAGGCGAGGTTCGGGTCGACCTCGATCGAGACGTAGCCGTCCTGCGCGTTTCGCTGGTGCACCGGCAGGAGCAGGTCGAGCGCGTTCTCGACGTCGCGCACCGCGAGGTGCAGGAAGATCTCCTTCACGTCGTCCTCGTGCTCGAGCAGCCTGATCTGCTCGTCGTACGCGTTGCCCTGCGAGATCGCCTTCTGGAAGATGGTGGGGTTCGAGGTCACGCCGACGACGGCGTCCTCTTCCATCATCCGCTTCAGCTCGCCGGTCTCGAGCAGGTCGCGCGAGAGGTAGTCGATCCAGACCGACTGCCCCCGTGCGCTCAGCTGGTCAAGTCTCGATTCAGCCATTCCGCATCCCTTCTTCCATGCGTCGGATCATCTCCAGTCTGGCGGCGTGACGCTCTTCTCCGTCGAACCGTGCAGCGAGAAACGTGCGCACGAGGTCGGCGGCGAGGCTCGGCCCCACCACCTCGGAGCCGAGGCAGAGGACGTTCATGTCGTCGTGCTCGACTCCCTGGTGTGCGGAGTACATGTCGTGGCAGATGGCTGCCCGGATGCCGGCGATCTTGCACGCGGCAACCGAGGCGCCGACTCCCGATCCGCAGACGAGGACGCCCCGCTCGGCCTGCCCGTCCTTGATCGCGGCGCCGAGCTCGGCGGACTTCACCGGGTAGTCGATCCGCACTGCGTCGGTGTCGGTGCCGAGGTCGACGACCTCGTGCCCTCCCTCGTGCAGCGTCTTCAGGATCTCGTCGCGCAGATGGACGCCTCGATGGTCGAACGCGACCGCGACCTTCACGCCGCAGACCGTACATAGAATCGCTCCGAGGTTTTCCGGCACCCGGCGAAGGGAGAGGTCGTAGCCATGAACGACGTCGAGCTCTGGCGCGAGCTGGGACAACAGCTCCGGGTCGATGCCATCCGGCCGGCCGCGAAGGCGGGCTCCGGCCATCCCACCTCGGGCATGTCCGCAGCCGACCTGATGGCCGTGCTCCTCGCGAAGTACCTGCGCTACGACTTCTCGAAGCCGCACGATCCGCACAACGACCGGCTCGTCTTCTCGAAGGGGCACGCCTCCACGCTCCTCTACGCGATGTTCCGCGCCGCCGGTGCGATCTCGGAGGAGGAGCTCCTGACGTATCGCCAGTTCGACTCGATCTTCGAGGGGCACCCGACGCCGCGGATCGAATGGGTCGACGTCGCGACCGGCTCGCTCGGCCAGGGCCTGCCGTACTCGGTCGGGATCGCGCTCGCAGGGAAGCGGCTCGACCGGCTGCCCTTCCGCGTCTGGACGCTCTGCGGCGACAGCGAGATCGCCGAGGGCTCGCAGTGGGAAGCGCTCGAGCACGCCGCGCACTTCGAGCTCGACAACCTCGTGGCGATCATCGACGTGAACCGGCTGGGCCAGCGCGGCGAGACGATGCACGGCTGGGACCTCGACTCCTACGCCGATCGCGCGCGGGCCTTCGGCTGCCATGCGATCGAGATCGACGGCCACGACGTCGAGGCGATCGACCGCGCGTACGCCGAGGCGATCGACACGGCCGGCCAGCCGGTCGTGATCGTCGCCAAGACGATCAAGGGCAAGGGCGATCCCGACGTCGAGGACAAGAACGGCTTCCACGGCAAGGCGCTCGACCACTCCGACGCGGTGATCGCCACGCTCGGCGGTGTCCGCCATCTCGAGATCGAGGTGGCGAAGCCCGAGACGGGCGCCGCCAAGCACGAGTTCCCGACCGAGACGCTCGAGCTCCCGCAGTACGAGCTCGGGGCCGAGGTCGCCACTCGGAAGGCGTACGGCGACGCGCTCGCGGCGCTCGGCAAGGCACGCGGCGACGTCGTCGCGCTCGACGGCGAGGTCTCGAACTCGACCTTTGCGGACGAGTTCCGCGACGCGATCCCCGACCGGTTCTTCGAGATGTACATCGCCGAGCAGCAAATGGTCGCGACCGCGGTCGGGATGCAGGTGCTCGGGTGGCGCCCGTTCGCCTCGACCTTCGCCGCGTTCCTCTCACGCGCCTACGACTTCATCCGCATGTCGGCGATCAGCCGCGCGAGCTACTGCCTCTGCGGCTCGCACGCGGGCATCTCGATCGGCGAGGACGGGCCGTCACAGATGGCGCTCGAGGACATCGCCTCGATCCGCGCCGTCCATGGCTCGACGGTGCTGCACCCGTGCGATGCGAACCAGACGGCGAAGCTCGTCGTGCGGATGGCCGACACCGAGGGGATCGTCTACCTCCGCACGCTGCGTCCCAACACGACCGTCATCTACGGCCCGGACGAGGACTTCGAGATCGGCGGCTCGCGGACGGTGCGCCAGGGCGATGACGTGGCGATCGTCGGAGCGGGGATCACCGTTCACGAGGCGCTGAAGGCGGCGGAGACGCTCGCGCAGGAGGGGATCGAGGCGCGCGTGATCGACCTCTACTCGATCAAGCCTCTCGACGCCGAGACGCTGCGCTCGCTCACGTGCCCGATCGTCACGGTCGAGGACCACTGGGCGGAGGGCGGCCTCGGCGAGGCCGTGCTCTCGGCGCTCGGCGACGCCGACGACCGGCCGCCGGTCGTCCAGCTCGCGGTGCGCGAGATGCCGCACTCGGGCAAGCCGGCGGAGCTGCTCGCCGAGGCGGGCATCGATGCCGACGGGATCGCCGCGGCCGCTCGTAGCCTCGCGCGGGCTCACGCCGGCGCGTCGTAGAGCTCGTCGTACAGCCGCTGCTGCTCCTCGCGCGCGGCGCGATAGGCCTCGGCGCGTTCGGGACGCGGTTCGACCACCTCGGCGATCGGTGCGTCCGCGACCTCGTGCCCGAGGCGCTCGAGCGCGAGGACGGCGGCGCCGCGGAGTGACGCCTCGGCCACGCCCGAGACCTCGATCGGTCGCGCGAGCGCGTCGGCCATGATCTGGATCCAGTCGCGGTCGCGCAGGAGCCCGCCGCCGGTCGCAACGACCTCTCGCACATCGTGCAGGAGGTCGGCGATTGCCGCGAAGCGGAACGCGACCCCTTCGTAGGCGGCCTGGCGCAGGTCGAGCGGCGTCGTCTCGAACGTGAGCCCGTGGATGACGCCCCGCGCGTCCGGGTTCCAGCGGGTCGAGCGCTCGCCGCCGAGGAAGGGCAGGAAGACGAGGCCGTGGTCGCGCGGGTCCCGCTCCAGCGAGCGATCCCGTGGAGTCGGCGAGAGTGTGCTCGAGCCACTCGTAGAGGTTGCCGCCGTCGGAGAGCGCGCCGCCCTCGACCACGTGCCGTTCGTCGGCGAGGTACAGGAAGAGCCCCGGCTTCGGCTGCGGCCGCCCGCTCTCGTAGAGGACGCGAAGTGCGCCCGAGGTACCGACCATCAGCGCGGCGCGCTCGTGCCCCGTGCAGCCCGCGCCTGCATTCGAGCAGGCGGCGTCGCTCCAGAGCGGGACATCGGCGACTCGAGGTAGCCGCTCCTCGTCGATACCGAGCGTTTCGAGGAGTTCGGCGTCCCAGCTCTTGCTCGTGAGATCGAGGAGACCGGAGGTCGAGGCCATCGAGAGGCTTGTCTCGGGCTTCCCGTGCAGGTAGTCGGCGAAGGAGACGAACCAGGCCGCGCGGCGGAAGGTCTCGGGCTCGGTCTCCGCGAGCCAGGCGAGCTTCGCCGGCCAGAACGAGGCGTGGAGGAACGCGCCGGTGCGCGCGTGTACCGCCTCGGCGTCGAACCTTCGCCCGAGCCACTGGGCCGCGCCGGCGCTGCGGGTGTCGCGCCAGCCCAGGATCGGCGTCAGCGCGTTCCAGTCGGAGTCGACCGCAACGAGGCTGTGGGCGAAGCACGAGGTCGCGTCCGGCCGGGCGTCGCAGAGCACGCGGCGGACACCTGCCGCGACCTCGGCGGGGTCGTCGGTGTCGTACACCTCCTGCCGCAGCCCGCCGTCCGGCTCGCCGCGTTCGTCGAACCGCTGCGCGCGTACCGAGGACGAGCCGATGTCGAGCGCGAGCACGCTCATCCCTCCAGTACGGCGATGCCTTCCGCCAGCCACGTTCGTGCGCGGTCGACGTTCGGGCCGCTCGGCGCGAGTCGGGCCGCGTCGAGCTGCAGCTCGGTCATCACCCGGAGGGCGCGCCGAGGATCGCGCTCGGCGAGTGCCTCGTCGATTCGCTCCGCTAGGCGCTCGGGCTTGATCGCGAGCAGCTCGACGCGTTCTGCCAGCCGCTTCGCAGTCGGCGGGTGGACGCGGTTGAGCGCAAAGACGATCGCAAGCACTCGTTGAGCGCTCTCGATCAGCCACTCCATGCGGGCGAGCGAGCAGCTCGGACGAACGATCGTGAGTAGCCCCGCCGGGGCGAAGCCGCCCCAGCGCTCGGTGGCCTTCTCGACCCGCTCCGCGACGAGCGCGTCGGGATAGTCGGCGAGCCGCTCCTGCCACCGCGCGAGCAGGCCGCTCGTCCGCAGCGCGACGCCGTTGGCGATCGCCTCCGCGGACCCGCCGCTTGCGAACAGCTCCTCCGCCAGCTCTGGCGACCACCAGATCGTCTCCACCGGCTTGCCCTCGAGGTAGCCGAACACGCGCCGCGTCGGCGTCGACGGGTCGCCCCAGCTGTCGCGCTCCTCTAGTCCGGCGCGTCGCACGAGCTCGAACGCCTCTTCCAGGGAGAGCGGCCGCTCGGTGACGCAGAGCATCTCGATGTCCGAGACGTCGTCGGCCACGCCGCGGGAGACGCTGCCCGTGAGGACGACTTCGATCACGTCGGGAGGGAGCCTGTCGGCGACGCGCTGGGCGAGCGCCCGCAGCTCTTCGCTTCTGCTCATCCGCCGGAGTAGGCGAAGGTCGCCGCGTACCCGCAGGTGCCGCTGTAGTCGAAAGCGAGTGGGCCGTCGGCCACCCGGAGCTCGTCGGCGACGAGCTCCTCGCCGTCGCGGTCGTGGCCGGGGATCACGCACGTCACGGCCTCCTGGCCGGCATAGCGGTCGCGGATCCGCACCGTGACGTGGTCGCGGATGCGGAGCAGCTGCCGGCGGCGGGTGTGGTCGAGCTCGATCGCGACGCGCCGCACACCGGCCAGTTCGCTCGCCTTCCAGGCCCACGGAAAGTGCTCGAGCGCATCGCCTCCGAGCCGCCCCGTGAAGATCGCCTCGAGCGCCTCCTGTTGCTGCTCGCTCGCCCGCTCGTCGACGTAGAGGATCCACGTCCACGGAGAGCCGGGCTCGTCGTCGTCGTAGCGGATGGCCAGAGCGACCGGCAGCCCCGCCAGGTCGGTGCCTGCGGCCTCTCCTTCCTCGATCAGCCACGTCAGGACACCGAGGCAGATGCCGTGCGTCGAGCGGCCGCCCGACACGCCGTCGATGCGGCGGCAGGGGCAGATCGGGTCGCAGTTGCACGACTCGAAATAGCTGCCGCGAATGTGCCACGCCGTGGCCGCCGCCATGCGCCGAATCTACAGTGGCTCCGCCATGGCAGTCGTGATCGCCTCCAACCTCCGCAAGGAGCTCGCGGGCACCGTCCTCTTCGACGGCGTCTCGTTCTCGGTCGAGCGCCGCGACCGCGTTGCGCTCTCCGGGCCGAACGGCGCCGGCAAGACGACGCTGCTGCGGATCCTCGCCGGCGAGACCGAGAAGCACGGCGGGGAGCTCGCGTTCGCCAAGGGGACGCGCGTCGCGCTGCACGACCAGCGGCCGCCGCTCGAGCAGGAGCTGAGCCTGCGCGAGTACGTGCTCGCCGGCGCGCGCGACCTCGTCGCGCTCGAAGACGAGCTTCGGCGCCTCGAGCAGGCGATGACCGAGGGCGACCACGCCCAGGCGACGTTGAACCGCTACGCGGAGGCGCAGGCGCGCCTCGAGCACGCCGGCGGCTACGCGTGGCGCGACCGCGCGACGTCGGTCCTGCGCGGCCTCGGTTTCGCGGAGGCGGACCTCGACCGCCCGCTGCGCACGTTCTCGGGCGGCGAGCTGACGCGCGCCTCGCTCGCCCGCGCGCTCGGCGGCGACCCGGATCTGCTCCTCCTCGATGAGCCCACCAACCACCTGGACGTCGCGAACCTCGAGTGGCTCGAGCGAGAACTCGCGTCGCTCGACGCGGCCGTGATCCTCGTCGCCCACGACCGCTGGTTCCTCGAGGCGGTGACAACGGCGACGCTCGAGCTCGAGGCCGGGCGCGGCACGTTCTTCCCCGGCCCGTGGCACGCGTGGCGGCGCGAGAAGGCCGCACGGATGCTGCACGCACAGAAGGAGGTCGAGCGCGCTCAGGGCGACATCGCCCGGCTCGAGCGATTCGTCGAGCGGTTCCGCTACAAGAAGAGCAAGGCGAAGCAGGCGCAGGCGAAGCTGACCCAGATCGACCGGCTCGAGCAGGAGCGAGCCGCTTCCGCCGCCGAGGTCGCACTGCTTTCGCGCAAGACACGCGGGCTCGGCTTCGAGTTCCTCAAGCCCGCGCGCAGCGGCCGCACCGTTGTCGAGGCGGACGGGCTGGACGTGTCCGTCGCAAGTAACAGACTGTTATTAAGTCAGATCTCGTTCGCCGTCGAGCGCGGCGAGCACGTGGCTCTCGTCGGGCCGAACGGGTCCGGCAAGACGACCTTGCTGGAGCAGCTGGTAAGGGGGGAAGGCGTCCGCATCGGGCACGGCGTCCAGGTCGGCTACTTCTCGCAGCAGGAGATGGAGCTCGACGCGCGCGGCTCCGTCCTCCAGTGCGTCCAGTCGATGACCGGCCTCTCGCGGCCCGACGCGCAGAACCTTCTCGGCCGTTTCCTCTTCTCCGGCTGGGACGCGCACGAGAGAGCTGTGTCCGTGCTCTCAGGCGGCGAGCGGCGGCGGCTCGCGCTCGCCGTGACGGTCGCCTCGGGGGCCAACTTCCTCGTTCTCGACGAGCCGACCAACCACCTCGACCTCGAGAGCCGGGAGGCGCTCGAGGCGGCGCTTGACGCGTTCCCCGGGACGGTGCTGCTCGTCTCGCACGACCGCGCGCTCCTCGACGCGATCGCCGAGCGCACGCTGGCGATCGAGAACCGCGAGCTGCGCGCCTACGACGGCGGTTGGGCCGAGCTCCTGCGGGCGCGCGAGGAGAGGGAGGCCCGCGAGAAACCCCAGCCGCCGGTCGAGCGCGCAAAGCCAAAGCCCCAATCGAAGCCGAAGGCGGCGCCGAAGCCGCGCGCGTCCGAGCTCGAACGCATCGAGCGTGAGATAGCGACCCGGGAGGCGGAGGTAGCCGAGCTCGAGAGGAAGCTCGCCGAGGACTGGACGGACGTCGACGTGCTCGCCGCCCACAAGCGCAGCCGGGACGCGCTCACGGCGCTCCTCCAGCGCTGGGAGCAGCTATTCGACCAGGCGCAGGCCTAGCCCGCCCTAACTCCAGAACCGCTCGAAGGCGGAGTCGAGCGGGGCGGCCGTCACGTCGTGCCAGAGCCCGTCCGCGATCCGGATCACCAGCGCCTGCTCGACGTCGAGCTCCACTCCGTTGCGGCTGCCCGTCGCGCGGTAGATGGCGACGGCCCACTCGTCGTCCGCGAAGACCGTGTGCAGGTGGCTCTTGTAGGTGCCGCCGGTCTCGAGCCCGGTGCGGCGGAGGAACTCGACGACGTCGCGGCGGCCTCGGTATTCGCCGCTCATCGCGGTCTCGCCCGGCACCCGCCAGACGATGTCCCGCGAGAATGCGGCGGAGATCGCCATCGCGTCCTTCCCGAAGGCAGCGAAGACGCGCCGCACGAGGGCGGCGTTCGGATGCTCCTCGCTCACGGGTCCCCGGCGAGGGTCCCGACCACGGCTTCCGCGATCACCTTGAGCGGACGGCCTGACGCCTGGCTCGCCTTGCGCAACCGCGCGAACGCCTCCTGCTCGCTGAGCTGCTCCTTCTCCATCAGCAGCCCCTTCGCACGCTCGATCACCTTCCGGGAGGCGAGCGCGTCCGACAGCGATTCCGCCTCCGCCCGCACGGCCTGCAGCTCGTCGTGCCGCGCACGCGCGGCGGCGATCGCCGGGAGGAGGTCCTGCTCGCGGAACGGCTTCACGAGGTAGCCGAAGACTCCGGCCTCGATCGCGCGCGAGACGAGCTCGTCCTGGCCGTAGGCGGTGAGCATCACGATCGGAATCGGTCGCTCCTCGAGGATGCGCCGCGCCGCTTCGATCCCGTCGAGCTTCGGCATCTTCACGTCGAGGACGGCGAGATCCGGCTCCTCGGCACGTGCCAGCTCGATCGCCTCCTCCCCGTCCTTCGCCTCGGCGCACACCTCGAAGCCGGCGTGCTCGAGCAGCTCGCGCAGGTCGAGCCGGATGATCGTCTCGTCCTCGGCGATGAGGATCTTCACGGCCGCACAGCATTCCTCAACCGGATGCCGCTGAAGTCGAGCGTCGTCTCGATCACCTTGTCCCAGAGGGGATAGAGCGAAGGCGCGATGCGTAGCTCGTTGCCGGCCTCGGCGTGGCGGGTGAGCAGATCGCCGAGCTCGACGACCTCGATCGGGACGACGGTCTCGCGTGAGATGAAGAACTTGTCCCAGCGCTCGAAGCCGTCGGGGGGCAGCCGGTACGCGAAGACGCGGGCGGCGCGGAACCGCTCCAGCCAACCGGTCTCGATCACGCCGACGCGCCGCGTTCGATCGCCGTCGAGCCAGCGCTCGACGTCCTCCTCCGTCGTGTCCTCAGTCGCGTTGAAGCAGGCGCGCGGGCACTCCCGCGGGAACCAGTACAGCCACCAGCACTCCGAGTCGACGGCCCAGACGAGTGGCTCGTCGAGCGCGTGCAGCTCGCTGTGATGGGGGTGGAAGACCTCGATCGTCGGGTCCTCGCTCACGTGCCAGAGCTCGCTCACGCCAGGCTCCGCAAGAGCTCGGCGGGCTCGGGCCAGAAAAGGAGCTCGGCCGCTTCCTCGCGCGGCAGCCACCGATAGTCGTCGTGCTCCCAGTCGAGCGTCGGCTCCCACTCGGGTGGCACGTCGACGATGAACGACTCGACGTGGACGCTCTCGTAGCGGAATGGGGCGTCGAGCGGCCGGACGGTGGCGTCCAGACCCGTCTCCTCCCGCAGCTCGCGCACCGCGGCCTCGGCGAAGGTCTCGCCGTCCTCGACGCCGCCCGCGATCTGATGCCAGTACGCCTCGTTCTCCGGCGAGCGGTGGACGACGAGGAAGTCGTTCCCGCGCCGCACGACGATCAGGACCTCCTGCGTCCTCACGCCGGGAACACCACCTCGGCGCGCGCGCCGGCGAAGGCGAAGCTGCCGTGCAGCTCGTCCGCGACGAGCGCCCGGACGATCGAGAGCCCGGTGCCGCTCGGCGCGCCGTCAGTGCCGGCTCCTTCGTCGGCGATCGCGAGGACGACGTCGCCGTCGCGGCGTGCAAGGTCGATCCGCACCGTGCCGGCGCCGTGCTCGAGCGCGTTCTGCAGCAGCTCGGAGAAGACGAGGGCGAGCGCGGTCGCGCGGGTGCCGGCGAGCGACACCGGCTCGAGTTCTGCCTGGACGTCGCGGCCCGCGCTGAGACCCTGCACGAGCATCGCGCGGAGGCGGTCGATCAGCTCCGCGAGGTCGACGTCCTCCTCCCGCTGCTCGGTGAGCGACTCGTGCACGGCGGCGATGGCGAGGATCCGGTTGACCGAGTGCTCGAGCGCCTCACGCGGGTCGACGCCTTCCGCGCGCGCCTGCAGACGCAGGAGCGAGGCGACGGTCTGGAGGTTGTTCTTGACGCGGTGGTGGATCTCCTGGGCGAGGACGCCGCGCATGACCGCGCGGCCGTGCTCGAGAGCGACGGCGGCGTGGTGGGCGATCGCCTCGAGCAGCGCTCGCTCCTCGTCGGTGAACGGCGTGTCGCGGTCGGCTACGAGCTGGCCGATCTCGCGCCGCTTCCAGCGCAGCGGCGTCCGGACGGCGTAGGCGCCGGCCTGGCCTTCGGGCCACGCGATCCGGCCGTCCTCCAGCACGAGCGCGGCGCCGGTCGCGTGCACCGCGCCCATCGTCGTCTTGACGATGGCCTCCAGCGACTCCTCGAGGTAGAGGGACTCCGAGACGGCCTCGGAGATGCGGGCGAGCGCCTCGAGCTCGGCGACGCGCCGCTGGGCCTCGGCGTAGAGCTGCGCGTGGACGATCGACTGCGCGACCTGGCTCGCGATCGCCTGCAGCAGCTCGATCTCGTCCGGTCGGAACTCGCGTGGCTCGCGGGTGCGGACGTTGAGCGCACCCGCCAGCTGCTCGCGCGCCAGGATCGGGACGGCGAGGATCGATTCGTACTCCGACTCCGGCAGGTTCGGGAACTCCTTCCAGCGCGGGTCGAGGTCGGCGTCCGCGGCGATCGCGACGGGACGGAGCTCCGCAGCCGCTGTGCCCGTGATGCCGTCCCCGGGCCGCATGCGCGGGCGGCTCGTCATCTCGTCGAGCGGCGTGCCGTGCGTCGCGCGCAGGATGAGCTCGCCTGCTGCGTCGTCGTAGAGGTAGACGAAGCAGGCGTCGGCCTCGAGCGCGGCGGCGACCTCGTTGGCCACGAGATGCAGCACCTTCTCGAGATCGAGCGTGGAGTTGACGGCGGCGATCGTCTCCGTCAGCAGCCGCAGGTGCCGGTCGGTCGTCTCCACGCGCCTATCGTAGGAGCCGGTTTAGGTCGGGACGAAGAACAGGCCCGCGATGCCGAGGCCGAACAGGGCGAGCGCGAGGATCGAGTCGGGCCCCAGCCGCGCCCGGCAGTGCATGGGCCTGCTGATCACCCCGAACCCGTAGATCGCGGTGAGCGCGATGCCGAGCGCCGCGAGCCACGCGTTGAGGTTTCCCGCCGACTGGAGCACCGGCTTCCCGGCGACGAGATCGGCGACGAGGAAGAGGCAGACCTGGAAGGCATTGCCGCCGAAGATGTCGCCCATCGCCAGCGAGTTGTCGCCCAGCCGCACCGCCGCGATCCCCGACGAGATCTCCGGTAGCGCCGTCGCGGTTGCAAGGACGGTCGCCCCGAAGATCACCCCGTTGACGCCGAGACGGTTCGCCAGATCGTTGCCGCTCACCTCGAGGAGCACGCCGGCGCCGAGCGTGACGAGGCACGCGAGCCCGAAGATCGCCGCGACGAGGGCCGTAGTGGAGCCGGCATAGGGATGTGGCTGATCCGGGTGCGCCCGCTCGCGGCGGCGACGTCCCGGCCGGCTGCCCGGCATCGCGATAGTCCAGCGCGGATCCTTGGCTGCCCGCTGGATGACATAGAGACCGAGGACCCAGACAATCACGATTCCGAGGGAGGCCGGGTTTACGACGCCGCCGATCGCCGTCGAGGGCTTGAGGAGCGAGCCCATGTCGACCCCTGCGACGAGGATGATCACGAGCAGCCCCTCGAGCACGGGCGTCAGCCGACCGACGAGATAGGTGAGCGGCCGCTCGGGTCCGACGACGAAATCGCAGACGAGCAGCACCATCGTCTGGATCGCTATGCCGCCGATCAGGTTTCCCGCCGCGAGCTGGAGGTGTCCCTGCGCGGCCGCCGAGATGGTGATCGCGAGCTCCGGCAGGGTCCCCGCGATCGCGAGGAGGATCAGCCCGCCGATCTCGTCGCCGAGACCGAGCCGGGCGTCGAGCGCATCCGTCGACTTCGAGAGCACGATGCCGGCCGCCCACGTCGCGCCGGCGGCGGCGAGGAAAATCAGGAGGATGAGGGGCGAGCCGAGCCCGGCCACGCCGCGAACGATGCGGACTGCGGCGGACGGAGCAAGCCGCCCGCCGCAGCCCTATCTCAGCTCGAGCTGCTCAGTCCTCGCGGTGCCGGTCGGCTGCGAGCCTCGTCAGCTCTCTGTCGCCGATGATCTCCACCGGGATCACGACCACCCGGCACGGCGTCTGCGCCCGCAAGGTCGCCGTACGAACGCCGCCCTCGAGCGACGCGCGCTCGCCGAGCATCGTCCCTGGCCCCATCTCGGCGATCTCCTCCCCGTCGACCTCGACGCCGAGCAAACCGTCGAGCAGGAGGTAGATGTCGTCGCCCTCGGCGCCTTGCTCGACCAGCGTCTCGCCCTCGCGGAGCTTGCGGCGCTCGAGCTTGCTGTAGCCCGCGAGGACGTTGCGCGACAACTCGCGCTCGAGCGCGGTCTCGGCCGCCGCGACCACCGCCTCCGACTCCTCGTCGCCCCAGGGCGTGTTGTCGCCGTGCGACTCGCGGTACCACGCCTTGAAGTCCACCGTGCCGCTCTTCTGGGCCAGGTTGCCTTTGTTGTCGTAGATCCAGTGACGCGGGAAGGGGCTCGCGCCGACGACCTCGTGCTCGACGCGACCGTCGGCATGCAGCGTGAGCGCCAGCGTCGTCCAGGCGGTCGCGGACTGGACACGGAACAAGGGGCCGCCCTTGACGCGTCGCGGCGCCGGGAAGCCGGCACGCCCGCCGACCGTCTGCACGAACCGAGCACGATCGTCGGAAATCTCCGGCTCGCTGCGCAGAACCTCGAACGGGACGCCCGGGACGACGATCGCCTTCGGGCCCAGCTTGAACGTCGTCGACCCGACGAGCCCTCCGCCGCGGTAGCCGGCGCCGACGATCGCGCCGTCTTCGACCTCGATCCATGCCTCGAGCAGGTTCGCCTCGCGGAAGCGGTCGGCATCGCGAAGCTGGCCCAGGTCGCCCTGCTCGAGCCGGTCGGGCGGCGGCTCGTCGTAGTGGCCGACGCCGAGTTCGAACGGCAGTTTCGGCAATCCCTCGATCGCTTCCGACGGAATCCAGGAAATCGCTGTGACAGAGCCTTCGACGCGCATCGCGCCCTCCCATCGTTGACCGTGTCCGATTCAACACCCCGGGAGGGCGCGATTCAAGCGCGTGAGCGTTCTAGAGGACTGCGAGGTACTTCTTCATCTCCCAGTCGGTGAGCTGGACGCGGTACTCGTCCCACTCCTTCCGCTTCAGCTCGACGTAGCGGTCGAAGATGTGCGGGCCGAGCGCGTTGCGCATGAGCTGCGATTGCGAGAGCTCGTCGATCGCCTCGCCGAGTGTCTCGGGGAGGGAGACGATGCCACGCTCGCGCCGCTGCTCGGCGGTGAGGTGGTAGAGGTTCGTCTCCATCGGGTCTGGCAGCTCGTAGCCCTGCTCGATCCCCTCGAGGCCTGCGTGCAGGAGCGCCGCGAACGTGAGGTATGGGTTGCACGCCGGGTCGGGGCAGCGGATCTCGGCGCGGGTCGCCTGCTCGGAGCCCGGCTTGTAGAGCGGGATCCGGATCAGCGCGGAGCGGTTCCGCTGCGACCACGCGACGTAGACCGGAGCCTCGAAGCCCGGCACGAGCCGCTTGTACGAGTTGACCCACTGCGCGAAGACGGCCGAGAGCTCTCGTGCATGCCGGAGCTGGCCGGCGATGAACGCCTTCGCCGTGTCGGACAGATGCCACTTGTCGTCCCCGTCGAAGAACGTGTTGTGCCCGTCGGTGAAGAGCGACATGTGCGTGTGCATGCCCGAGCCGTTCTCGCCGAACAGCGGCTTCGGCATGAAGGTCGCGTGGTAGCCGTGCTGCTTTGCGACCTCCTTCACGACGAGCCGGTACGTGAGCATGAAGTCGGCCATGTCGAGCGCGCCCGCGTAGCGGATGTCGATCTCGTGCTGCGAGGGGCCGACCTCGTGGTGGTGGTACTCGACCGGGATGCCCATCGACTCGAGCGCGCGGATCGTGTCGCGGCGGACGCCGGTCGCAGCGTCGAGCGTCGTCTGGGCGAAGTAGCCGCCCTCGTCGAGCGTCTCCGTGCCCTTCTCGTCCTTGAACAGGAAGTACTCGGCCTCGGGGCCGACGTTGAAAGTGTCGAAGCCCATGGCCTCCATGCGGTCGAGCGCGCGCCGGAGCGCGAAGCGCGGGTCGCCGGCATACGGCTCGCCGTCGGGCGTGACGATGTCGCAGATCATTCGTCCGGTCTCGCCGTCGGGCAGCACCCGGAAGGTCTCGGGATCCGGGATCGCGACCATGTCCGATTCCTCGATCGCGTTGAAGCCGGTGATCGACGAGCCGTCGAAGCCCATCCCGTCGTCGAGCGCGCCTTCGAGCTCGTTCCGCGTGATTGCGAAGCTCTTCAGGTGCCCCTCGAGATCGGTGAACCAGAGGAGCACGTCCTCGATGCCGCGGGACTCGATCTCCGCGAGCACTTCTCTGCGCGTCTCCGGGTCCGATGTCGCCCGGTTCCTGCTCTCCACGTAGGCCATTCTCCCTCCTTGAACGTAAAAAAGCCCCGGCCAGCACCCTTGTGTGCCCGCCGAGACTTCGTCGCCTCGCAAATGTCGTCCCGGATTTTACACGCCGTCCGGACGGACCGGAAGCTACCCTCGGAACCGCTTGCTCCGCTCGCTCGCCGCCCTCTCTGTCTGTGCTGTCGCGGTCCTGCTCGTGTCGGCGTCGCACGCGGCGCCCTCATCAGGCCCGCACTACGTCGCACCGGCGAAATCCGGGGCGCTTTTCCTCGTCAGCGGCCACGGCAACGGGCACGGCGTGGGGATGGGGCAGTGGGGAGCCCAGGGCTACGCGCAGCAGGGCTACACATACGACCAGATCCTCGCGGCCTACTACCCGGGTACGACACTCGGCGACACGGCGAAGACGTCGATCCGAGTGCTCCTCGCGAGCGGGAAGAAGAAGCTGACCATCTCGTCGAAGCAGCCGATCACGGTCGAGGACGGAGACGGCATCGACCACACGCTCCCGGCGGGCAGCACGACGCTCACGCCGGCTCTGAAGCTCGCGGTCGACGACGGGCCGGCGCAGGCTCTCGATCCACCGCTCACCTTCTCCCCGGCGGCCGGATCGACCCTCACGCTCGGCCGGCGGTTCCGGGGCAAGATCGTCGTCGACGTCCCGAGCCAGAAGCTCCGCGCGATCAACGTCCTGCCGCTGCAGCAGTACCTCTACGGCGTGGTGCCGGCGGAGATGCCCTCGGCCTGGCTTCCCGCGGCGCTCGAGGCGCAGGCCGTCGCCGCTCGCTCCTACGCGCTCGCAAGCCGTCAGGCGGGCGCTCCGTTCGACGTCTATGCCGATGGACGCAGCCAGGCCTATCTCGGCGTGTCCGCCGAGACGCCTGCCGGCAAGCAGGCCGTGGACGTGACGGCAGGGGAGGTGCTGCTCTACAACGGCGTCGTGGCGGACACGCTCTTCTCATCGAGCACGGGCGGCTGGACGCAGTCGGCGGCCGACGCGTTCGGCGCCCCCGGCCGCCCCTATCTCGTCTCCGTGCGCGATCCCTACGACTCGATCTCCCCGTACCACAACTGGGGGCCGGTGCCGGTGACGGCGAAGACGCTCGGGAGCGCGCTCGGCGTCGTGGGCCGCATCGTCGACGCGACGGTCAAGCGCAACGCGTCGCACCGCGTGAAGACGCTCAAGGTCACGTCGCTCTCGCGCGGCTCGCAGCTCACGGCCACGGTAAGCGGCGCCAAAGTCGCGTCGGCACTTGCGCTCCGCTCGTCGTGGTTCAGCGTCGGCATTCTTTCGCTGCAGCCGCCATCCTCGAATCCTGCGGTCCACCCTGGCACGAGAGTCACGCTGACCGGCGTCGTGCGGGGGGTCCACGGCGCCATCGTGCAGAGATCCACGGCCGGAGCGCCGTGGACACAATTCCGGCCGATTGCGAAAACCGGTGTCTTTCATTTCTCCGTAAAGCCGAAGGTGACGACCCAGTACCGGCTTGCGACCCAAAATGACGCAGCCGCGCCCGTGCGGATCCGGGTGCAGGCGGCTAACGTGGGGTAGTGATGAAGCTGCGGTTCGCGCTACTCGGCGCGGTGGTGGCCGCCGCGCTCGTCGTGACGACGTCTGCCGCGGCGTTCACGCCGACGAACCAGTACTACGCGAAGCAGTGGTATCTCGGCATGGACAACGCGTTCGACGCGTGGGACACGCCGCCGCTGGATCTCGCTCCGGTGAAGGTCGCGATCGTCGACTCGGGCGTCGATTGCTCGCTACCCGACCTCGACACTCAGATCGCCAAGGTCAAGAGCTTCGTCGGCGGCAGCGCCTGCATGGACGCCCAGGGGCACGGCACGATCGTCGCGGGGGAGATCGCCGGCGCTCTGGACACGGCCGGTGTCGTCGGTCTCGCCTACGAGTCCCGGCTGCTCGTGGCGAAGGTCGTCGCGAACGACGGCACGATCCCGCTGAAGGCCGAGGCGGCAGGCATCCGCTGGGCCGTCAACCAGGGCGCCAAGGTGGTCAATCTCAGCTTCGGCGCCGTCCGCGATCCGAAGGAGCGCAGCCTGGACTCGTACTCCAAGGTCGAGGCCCAGGCGGTCGCCTACGCTGTGAAAAAGGGAGCGCTCGTCGTCGCCGCGGCCGGGAACTCGGACGAGGCCTACGCGACTCCGTGGCAGTACGCGAGTTGGCCGGCCGCGCTGCCCCATGTGCTCGGAGTCGGCGCTGTGACCCGCTCGGGCAACGTTCCGGACTTTTCGGACGAGGATCAGGTCTTCGTCGACATCGCTGCGCCGGGGGTCGGGATCTTCTCCACCTACCCGAAGAAACTGACGGCCGCACAGCCGGCCTGCACGGCGCAGGGCTACACCGACTGCGCGATCGGCGACTACCAACACCCCGAGGGCACGTCGTTCGCAGCACCTCAGGTGTCGGCGGCCGCGGCCGTGCTCCTCGGCGTCGACCCGTCGCTCACCAGCAGCCAGGTCTCGAGGATCCTCGAGCGGCACGCCGACGACGTCAACGCCGCGAACGGCTGCGACGGGTGTCCCGACGGCCGCGACAAGTACAGCGGCTGGGGCCGGCTCGACGTGACCAAGGCCGTCAAGTTCCTCAGCTCGGGGAACACGCTGCCGCCGTCCGATCGCCTCGAGCCGAACGACAGCCCGTCGCAGGCGCGCAAGCTGTGGGGGAAGCGGCCGTCGATGGATGCGACCCTCGACTTCTGGGACGACCCCGTCGACGTCTATCGCGTGAAGCTCGAGCGCGGTCAGAGCCTGCACGCGCGGCTCACGGCAGAGTGGGCGAACGCCTCCGTCAACCTGACGCTGTTGCGGCCGGGGTCGAAGTCGACGCATGGGCGGCCGAGTCTTGCGGCTCGGCAGCGGCTCTCGTACCGGGCTCCGCGCGGCGGCTGGTACGACCTCAAGCTGCGGATCGCGGGCCACGGGGGCGGCCGCTACGCGCTGGACCTGACCAAGAGCTCCTAGCGCTACTGGTTCTCGAGCAGCTCGTCCTCGAGCACGCCTCGCATCACGCGTGCGGGGTTGCCGACGACGAGCATCCGCGGCTCGACGTCCTTCGTCACGACCGCGCCGGCGCCGACGTATGCCTCCTCGCCGATCTCGACGCCCGGCAGCAGGATCGCTCCGCCCCCGATGCGCGCGCCGCGGCGGATCGTCGGCCCTTTGATCAGCTCGTGGCGCCGCTCCGTTCGCCCCATGAAGTTGTCGTTCGTGGTCACGACGCACGGCGCGATGAACACGTGCTCCTCGAGCGTCGAGTAGGCGGTGATGTACGCCTCCGCCTGGATCTTCGTCATCGCCCCGATCGTGGTGTCGTTCTCGACGAGGGAGCCGCGGCCGATCACGACGTCGTCCCCGACCGAGACCCGCTCGCGCACGCACGACTGGTCGCCGAGGATCACGCGCGCGCCGACCTTCGCTCCCGCGAAGACCACAGCGCCGGTGGAGACGATCGTCCCGTCGCCGATCTGGGTGGGCTCGAGCGGGTCTCGTTTGGCAGTCGAGCGCGGCGAGAGCGCCGGCTGCTTGCCGACGACGGCGTGCTCGAGCACCTTCACGCCCTCGCCGAGCTTCGTCCCCGGATAGACGATGGCCGTGGGATGGATCTGCGGCTCAATCGACATGAAGGCTCTCCGTCAAGAGCTCGAGCGCGCGCACGACCTCGAGGCCGTCGCGCATCTCCCGCCCGTCCCAGCCCTCCTGCACGAGCCGCACGAAGTGCGCGCACTCGAGCCGAAGGGGCTCGGCGTTCGAGAGCTTGGGGCTGAACGTGTCGCCGGTGCGGGTCCTCCACTCGCCGTACGTCTCGGAGGGCTGCTCCGGCGCCTTGTCGTAGACGGTGATCTTGTGGTCGAGCTCCATGTCGTCGAAGACGGCCATCTTGTCGCGGCCGACGACCGTGAGGCGCCGCATCTTGTGCGGGTCGAGCCAGGAGAGGTGCATGTGCGCGATCTTCCCCGACCCGAAGCGCAGGTAGCAGAAGACGACGTCCTCGACGCCCTCGTTGAGGAACGCGTGGCCGTGCGCCGCCGCCTCGACGATCTCCTCGGAGATCAGGTACTGGATCACCGAGAGGTCGTGGACACCGAGCGACCAGAGCGCGTTCTCGTCCTTGCGGATCTTGCCGAGGTTCTGGCGGTTGCCGTAGACGACGAGCACCTCGCCGAGCTCGCCGTCGTCGATCAGCTCCTTCAGCTTCTGCACGGCCGGGTGGTAGAGGAGGAGATGGCCCGGCATGAGGACGAGCCCGCCCGCCTCGGCGAGGCCGATCAGCTCCTCCATCTCCGCCGCCCGCATCGCCGGAGGCTTCTCGACGAAGACGTGCTTGCCGGCCTCGAGCGCCGCACGCGCGAGCGGGTGGTGCGTCGGGACGGGAGTCGCGATGACGACGGCGTCGACGTCGTCCGCGGCGAGCATCTCGCCGAAGTCGCCGGTCACGCGCGCGTTCGGGTAGCGCTCGGCGAACTCCGCGCGCCGTTCCTCGCTCGCGTCGCAGAGCCAGCCGAGGTCGGTGAGGTCGTCGAAGTTGCGCGCGAGGTTGCGGCCCCAGTAGCCCAACCCAGCCTGTCCGACGCGCAACCGGCTCACAGCTTGAAGACGTGCTCCGCCGCGCTGCCCTTCGCGCCGGTCGCGTTGCGGAGGTCGACGACGAGCTGCGCCTCGTCCACGAGCGCCCCGTAGTCGAGCGAGGAGTGGTCGGTGACGATGACGACGCAGTCATACGCCTTCGGCTCATAGGTCACCGAGGAGAGCTCGACGCCCTGCTCGCGGATCCTGGGGACGTGCGGGTCGTGGTAGGAGACCTCGGCGCCGGCGTTCTGCAGCAGCGAGATGAGCTTCAGCGCAGGCGACTCGCGCAGGTCGCCGATGTCCGGCTTGTACGCGACGCCGAGGACGAGGATCCGCGAGCCCTTCATCGCGCGCTGCGCGTGGTGGTTGAGCGCCTGCGAGACGAGCGAGCGGCAGAAGTACGGCATCTCCTCGTTGACCTTGCCGGCGAGCTCGATGAACTCCGTGTAGAAGCCGAACTCGCGCGCTTTCCAGCTGAGGTAGAAGGGATCGATCGGGATGCAGTGGCCGCCGAGGCCCGGCCCGGGGCTGAAGCGCATGTAGCCGAAGGGCTTCGTCGCAGCCGCGTCGACGACCTCCCAGATGTCGATCCCCATCCGGTCGCAGAGGATGGCGAGCTCGTTGACGAGCGCGATGTTGACCGAGCGGAAGATGTTCTCGAGCAGCTTCGTGAGCTCGGCCGCCTCCGGGCTCGTGACCTCGTGCACCGTGTCGATCGCGCGCCGGTAGAGCTCGGCCGCGCGGCGTGTGCACTCCGGCGTGATCCCGCCGAGCACCTTCGGCGTCGTCTTCGTCGTCCAGTCCTCGCGGCCCGGGTCGACCCGCTCCGGCGACATCGCGAGGAAGAAGCCCTCGCCCGCCTGGAGCCCGCTGCCCTCCTGGAGGATCGGCTGGAGCATCTCGCGCGTCGTGCCCGGCCAGGTGGTCGACTCGAGCACGACGAGCTGGCCCTCGCGCAGCACCTCGGCTAGGCGGCGTGTGGCGCCCTCCACGATCGAGAGGTCCGGCTCGCGCTGGCGCGAGAGCGGCGTGGGCAGCGCGATCAGGATCGCGTCGGGACCGCTGAGCTCCGCATAGCTCGTCGTCGCGTGGACGAGGCTCTTCTCGACGAGCGGCGCGAGCCGATCGCTCGGGACGTCGTCGATGTGCGACTCGCCGCGGTTGAGCGCGGCGACGACGTCCTCGAGCACGTCGACGAGGAGGACGCGGCAACCGGCCTCGGCGAACGTGGCGGCAAGAGGCACGCCGACGTAACCGGCGCCGACGACCGCGACGTCGTAGTTGCCCTCAGCCACGGTCGGCAAGGCTAGCTGCGACCCGTTCCGCGGCGTGTCCGTCGCCGTACAGCGGCGGTAGATCCTCGGGCATCCGCGCCGATGCGACCGCTGCGGCAAGCTTCTCGGGGTCGTCGTCCACGAGCACGTTCGCCCCGAGCTCGACGGTGTCGATCCACTCGGTGGAAGGCCTCGCGGTCACGCACGGCACGCCGTACCAGTACGCCTCCTTCTGCAGTCCGCCGGAGTCGGTGACGAGGACGCGCGCCTGCGAGACGAGAGCGGCCATGTCGAGATAGCCGACCGGCGCGATCACCTCGACGTTCGGGGGCACGTCGCCGAGCGCCGACCGCGTGCGCGGGTGCGCGGGAAAGACGACGCGCTCACCGATGCGGCCGAGGCCGTCCACGATCCGCGCCAGCCGCTCGGGGCGGACGTTCGCCTCGCGGTGGATCGTCGCGACGACGTACGCGCCCGGCTCGAGTCCGTGCTCGGCGAGGATGCTCGAACGCTCGCGGGCGATCGGAGCCAGCGCGAAGCAGGCGTCGGCCATGACGTCACCGACGACGTCGATGCGGCCGCTGACGCCCTCCGCGAGCAGCGTCTCGCGCGATCGCTCGTCGGGACAGAGGAGCAGCGCGGCGGCGGCGTCGACCGCGATCCGGTTGTGCTCCTCCGGCATCGACAGGTCGCCGCTGCGCAGGCCGGCCTCTACGTGCGCGACCGTGACGCCGGCGTCGCCCGCCGCCTCGGTGCCCGCGCGCGTCGAGTTCGTGTCCCCGAAGACGAGCGTCCAGTCGGGCTGCTCCAGCGCAAGTGCGGCCGCGATCGCCGGCCGCATCACCTCGGCGTCGGCGGTGTGCAGGTCGAGGCGGTAGCGCGGCTCCGGCAGCCCGAGCTCCGCGTAGAAGACGTCGGACAGCTCCGGATCCCAGTGCTGGCCGGTGTGGAGCCCGACTTCTTCGATGCCGGCCTCGCGCAGCGCGGCGGAGACAGGGCCGGACTTGATGAACTGCGGACGGTTCCCGACAACGGAGAGGACCTTCATCTGGGCGAGGCTACAATGGCCGGCCGTTCGGGCCGTTAGCTCAGCTGGTAGAGCAGGGGACTCTTAATCCCAAGGTCGCAGGTTCGATCCCTGCACGGCCCATGTCTCGAGCGATCGTTCGCGGGTCGGCACGGGCCGGCTCAGCCCGGCACATTCAGGGGAGCCCAGTCCGCGCCTCCGTCGAGTGTGCGGTACAGAGTCTCGTCTCGCGCACAGTGCGCTCCGGCGCCGGCCGCGCACGTCGAGACGGTCGCCCAGCCGGTGGTCGCCGAGGCGAACGAGACGTCCGCAAGCTCGAAGCCGGGAGCTGTGAGCGGGAGGCCTGCCGTGCCGACGTCCCGAACGGGGTTGCCGCTCTCGAGGCTCACGACGCGGCTGCCGCCGTCGGGCAGCGCGAACCAGGCGGTCGCGTCGGCGACTGCCGCCGGAACGCGACCTGCGCGTGAAGGTGCGCGCCGGCCGGCGACCGTCGCGGCCGTTCGCCAGGTATCGCCGCCGTTGGACGACGTCAGGAAGGACACGGCCGCCCGCTTCCCGCGACGGAAGGTCACCGGAAGCACGGCGTGCATCGAGTCGCTGAACACGGGGAGCTCCGCCAGCGGTAGCAGCGAGTGGAACCCCGCGGGGGCCTGGACGGGTACGCGTCGCCACGTCCGCCCGCCGTTGCGTGTTCGGTAGAGCCGGCCGTCGACGGGCGCGAGCCAGCCTTGCGACGCGGACGTGAACGCGATCTCGCCGCTGCCCGGCAAGATCCGTCGCGACCATGTCCGGCCGCCGTTCGAGCTCGCGAGCAGGACGCCCGGCCCGGGTAACCCGAGGCCCTCCTGCAGCGACAGACCGATGAGCAGATGCGATGCATCCGGCGCGGCGAGCGAGATCGCGGCGCCGGCGTCGGCGCTCGGCCGGCACGGGCAGCCGCGACGAGGTCCAGGTCAGACCGCCGTCGCTCGTTCGCCAGAGACTGAAGGATTGACGCTCCGTTCCCGACAGCGCCACGACGAGCCCGTTCGCGGGATCGACGAAGCGGACGGCGCGGATGTCGGTCGCGGCCAGGCCCGGTGGAGTCGCGGGCCGCCAGGTCGAGCCGGCGTCACTCGTCACTGCGAGCCCGGAGCTCGTCACTGCGTATCCGAAGCCGTCCTGTAGCAGGCCGGACTCGAGCGGGTGCCCCACAGGCTCGGCCATGACTGCATCGGCGGCGATCAGACCCGTGGCTTTCGAGTTGCGCGCGATTCGGACGTCCCAACCCTTCCCCGTGGGGAGGGTGAACGTTCCGAGGTAGACCCAGCGACCGCCCGCCGTACGCTCGTTCACGGTCAGCCAGTGCCAGCCCGTGACGGTGGCGATCCCGACCGGGACCGCCGGGTTCCGTTTCCGTCCGGCGGGCCACCAGCCATACACCGCGTAGTCGCCGGCTGCCGGAATGGCGAGGCGGAAGCTCGCGGGGGCGGCGGTGCGGCTGGGCCGTGCCAGGTAGTACGCAGGACCGAACAGCTGCGTCGAGTCGGGCCTGCGCCGCTGCCAGCCCGGCGCCTCGAGGCCTGCGTGAGTCGTCGCGTCCACGACCTGCAAAAGAGTCCGCTGCGCAGGCGCCTCACCGGCGTCGGCCCGGATGAGCCCCATGTACTTCCCCCAGTTCCAGCACGGGCCCGGATCGATGTGGTGGGCGAAGCCTCCGAATCCGCCCAGGTGGAAAGGATCCGGAACCTGATAGTGGCCGATGATGTGTGTGCGGTCGATCGGGATCCCGTATTTGCGGGTCAGGAAGGCCACGAGCCGGGCGGACGACCGGTACATCGCATTCGTGTACCAGGAGCAGTCGCCGACGAACGCCTCGTGCTCGATGCCGATCGACGTGGCGTTGTACCGGCGGTTCCCCGAATGCCAGGCGATGTCCTGCTCGTGGACCATCTGCGTGATCGCGCCGTCGCTCGACCGGATGACGTAGGCGGCCGACGCCTGCCGGCCGGGGTGCGAGAACGAACGGATCGCCGACGCGTAGAGCCCCTCGGTCGTGTGAATCACGATCCGCGTGATCGGCGACGAGAACGGCCGGTCGGCAGGCTGGAAGTTCTTCGCGCTGGCCGCAACCCACTTCGCGCCGGGGTAGTCGGCGCCGCCCGTGGCCGGGCGCGCGGCTGCCGACGGCACCGATAAGAGCGCGGCGACGAGAACGAGCACCGCGACCGACGAATAGCCGGCCCGGCGAGACCCACGCAGAGCCGACGGCACCCGGCGAATGTTGGCAAAGACCGGACGGGCGCGCTGCTGGTCTTTCCCACGCGCTTCGTGCACACTGCGACGACCAGCGACGATCGGACTGGGGGGCGAGGCAAACGAGCAGCGGAACTGAGCCGCTCGCGACCACGGCTGTGAGTGTCGACGATGCCGTCCGCCGGCTTGTCGTCGAGCGCTCGCACGACCTCGTCACTCTCTGCGACCTGAACGGGGCGATCGTCTACGCCTCGCCGTCGTGGGCGCACCTCGGGTGGGAGCCGGCCGAGCTCACGGGCGTGCAGATCGCCGAGCTGCTGCATCCCGACGACGCGGGCCTCGCCAACGAGGCGTGGAACGAGGTCGTCGCCGGGACCGACGTCGACGCCGTCACGATCAGGCTCCGCCGGGGCGCCGGCAGTTTCGCGTGGTTCGAAGTCAACGGATCCGCCGTTCGCGACGAGGCCGGCGAGCTGCGCTTCATGCTCGGGACGGCCCGCGACGTGAGCGAGCGTGAGGAGCTCCGCTCGCGGCTGCGCGATCTCGACGCCGTCTACCGCTTTGCCGACGCAGTCTCCGGGGCGCACGCGCTCGACGAGGTGCTCGAGGCCGCACTCGACGCGCTGCTCGAGGCGACCGGTGCCGACCGCGCCTCGGTCCTGCTGGCCGACGACGCGGGCGTGCTCCGCTTCCGCGCCTGGCGCGGGCTTTCCGACCGCTATCGCGCGTACACGGAGGGCCGCTCGCCATGGCCGTCGGACGCCGAGGATCCGCAACCGGTGCTCGTCGAGGACATTGCCGCCGCCGGCTACGAGCCGGCCCTCGAGCGCGTCCTGCGCAAGGAGGGGATCGGGGCCCTCGCCTTTCTCCCGCTCGTCCGCGCCGGGCACTTGTTCGGGAGGTTCGTGCTGTACCGCGACACGCCGCACCGCTGGAGCGACCGTGACGTGCTTCTCGCGCGAACGATCGCGAACCACCTCGCGTCGGTCATCGAGCGGGCCGACGCCCAGCAGGCGCTGCATGCGTCGAGCGAGCGGCTGGCTCTCCTCCTCGAGGCGACGGAGCACCTGACCCAGACGCTCGACTACGAGGAGCTGCTTCGGCGGGTGCCGCAGCTCGTCGTGCCGCGGATCGCCGACGGATGCCACGTGTACATCGCGCGCAACGAGACCGAGCTCGTCCGTGTCGCGCATGCGCACGTGGAGCCGCGCATTGCGGCCCTCCTCGACAAGATCGACGCCGTCTACGACGTCAAGAGCCACAAGCGCATCCCGGTCGTGCAGGTCTTCCGCACCGGCAAGCCCATGCACCGGCCGGCGCTGTCCCGGCCGCTGAAGAAGGTCGCGCGGCCGGGCGAGGAGGACATCGTCCGGATGGAGGCGCGGTCGCTCGTCGTCGTCCCGCTCGAGACCGGCGGCAGGCGGCTCGGCGTTCTCGCAGTCACCTCTGCCGAGCCGGGCAGGCACGGGGACGAGGACTTCGAGCTCGTCTCCGAGCTCGCACGGCGCGTCTCCCTCGCGCTCGATCTCGTCGGGCTCCACCGGCAGGCGCAGGACTCGCTCGCCCAGCTGCAGGCGGTGATCGCGCAGCTGCCGCTCGGGGTCGCGATCACGGATACCAATCACCGAATCACCCTCCGGAACGACGAGCTCGAGCGCGTGTGGGGCGCCCCGATCACCATCGGCTACGACCACCGCGCGAGCGACGTCGACACCTCGGGCTGGCCGCTCGAGCGCGCGATCGAGACCGGAGAGGTGACCGTCGGCGAGCGCCACACGATCGAACGGAACGCCGATGCGCGCACGTTGGAAGTCAGCGCCGCGCCGGTGCGCGACGCCGACGGGGCGATCGTGTCCGCGGTGGCGATCCTCGCCGACGTCACGCGCCGCAGCCGCTCAGAGGAGAACCTCCGCTTCCTCTCGCAGGCCAACGAGCTGCTCGTCGCGAGCCTCGACTGGGAGCACACGCTGGCAGCGATCGCCGAGCTCGCGGTGCCCGCGCTCGCCGGCTACCTCGTGATCGACCTGCTCGACGAGGAGAACGAGCTCCACTGGGTCGTCGCCGTCCACGCCGAGCCGGAGAAGACCGAGCTCGTACGAGAACTGCGCGGGCAATATCCGCCGACCGTCTCGACGCACCCGATCCAGGTCGCCCTCCGCACGGGAGAGCCGGTGCTGCTGCCGGACCTGCAGGCCGAGGCCGACGCCATGTCGCACGACGTGAAGCACGCCCGCGCGATCCGGCGGATCGCGAACACCTCCGGGCTCGTCGCGCCGCTCATCGCGCGTGGCCGGACACTCGGCACGATCAGCCTCGGCACCATCGAGGGCCAGCCGCGCTTCGACGAGTCGGACCTCGCGATGGCGATGGAGCTCGCACGGCGGATCTCGCTCGCGCTCGACAACGCGCGCCTCTTCTCGGAGGCGCAGGAGCGCGCCCACGCCGCCGAGGCGCTCGAGTACGTCGACGACGGCGTGATCCTCGTGGACGAGGCGGGGATCGTCCGGCTCTGGAACCCGACCGCCGCGATCAGCCTTCGCCGGCCCGCGGTCGAGGCCGTCGGCCGCCCGATCGCCGAGTTGCTCGGCGGCGACTGGCACTCGCTCGAGTCGCGCATCCCGGTCGCGTCCGAGCCGCAGGCGGGCGGCGCCTCACGCGTGCAGACGCTGCCGGTGGAGGTGCAGGGGGAGGAGCGGTGGCTGTCGATCTCTGCCGTCCGCTTCCCGGGCGGCACCGTGTACGCCTTCCGCGACGTCACCGACGAGCGGGCGGTGGAGCAGATGAAGACGGACTTCGTCTCGACCGTGTCGCACGAGCTCCGCACGCCGCTCGCCGCGATCTACGGCGCGGCGATGACCCTGCGGCGCCGGGACGTCGCCGTCGAGGAGTCGCAGCGCGACCGGCTGCTCGAGGTCGTCTCCAGCGAGGCCGACCGCCTTGCTCGGATCGTGAACGACATCCTCTGGGCGAGCCGGCTCGAGTCGGGTCGCATGAGCATCGCGATCGAGCGGTGCGACGCGGCGGCGATCGCCAACGAGGTGGTGGACGTGCTGCGCTCGCGGGCCCCGGAGGGGACCGAGGTCGTCGTGAGCAAGTCGCGCGGCCTGCCGCAGGTCGCAGCCGATCCGGACAAGCTGCGCCAGATCCTCACCAACCTGATCGACAACGCCATCAAGTACTCGCCTGACGGCGGGTGTGTCGAGGTCGAGATCGGCCGCAGCGGCGGCCGCGTCCGGTTCCGCGTCGCCGACGAAGGGCTCGGCATCCCGCCCGCGGAGCAGGACCGGATCTTCGAGAAGTTCTTCCGGCTCGACCCGAACCTCACGCGCGGCGTCGGCGGCACCGGCCTCGGCCTCTACATCTCGCGGGAGCTCGTGATGCGGATGAACGGCCGCATCTGGCTCGACTCCGACGGCCGCTCGGGCTCGTCCTTCTTCCTCGAGCTTCCGATCGCCTGAGGGTGTCTCGTGCGGACACGGCCGGTGCCAGGCACCAGCCGTGTCCGATTCGGACGTGCTCGGCTGCTAGTACGGCGCGCCTCCGCCCGGTCCTGCGGGGCCTTCGTCGTAATAGGTCCGGCGGCGGTTGAAGTACCCCGGGCCGGCCCACGAGGACCAGAAGATCAGTGACAGCAGGATTCCGACGATGCCCACGATCAGCAGGATCCAGCCGATCGTGTGAATGTCGACACCGTTGACGTTCGTGTTCACGGCGAAGGCGAGCACGGCGCCTACGGCCGAGAGAATCAGTCCTACTCCGAGACCCATACTCTCCTCCTTTTTTGGGGTCCGGGAGAGCAACGGACGAAGGCCGGTTCGAGGTTCGGGGGGCGGCGAGTTCGTCTAGGCTCCGACCCGGATGCGCAAGGGCTCCATCGCCGCACTCTTGGGGCTTGCACTGATCGCGGGCGGGGTCGCCACTGCTGTGGCGCTCGTGCCGACCTGGCTCCCCGAGGACGCCTCAGAACAGGCGGGCCGGATCGCTTTCACCTTCTGGTTCGTGATCGCGATCTGCATCTTCATCTTCGCGATCGTCGCCGCGGTGATGGTCTACTCGGTCGTCCGCTTCCGGGTGCGCGAGGACGACTTCGAGGACGGTCCGCCCATCCACGGGCACACAGGGCTCGAGATCACGTGGACGATCATCCCGTTCATTCTCGTCACCGCGATCGCGATCGTCAGCGCGATCGTCCTCTCCCGCAACGACGCCCAGGCGCAGGACACCCTGCGCGTCGACGTCACCGCGCAACAGTTCGAGTTCACCTTCAGCTACCCCGACGCGAAGAACGTCACCAGCCCGGTGCTCAGGCTGCCGAAGGGCCGCTCCGTCGAGCTCTACATGCGCGCGCTCGACGTCATCCACTCGGTCTTCGTGCCGGAGTTCTCGGTCAAGGAGGACATCGTCCCCGGGCTCATCACGCAACTGCACGTCACGCCCACCCGCCTCGGGACGTTCCCGCTCGAGTGCACCGAGCTCTGCGGGCTCGGCCACTCGCTCATGCGCAGTCAGGCGGTCGTGATGGAGCCCGCCGCATTCAACTCCTGGCTCCACAAGCAGGAGAAGAGTGCCGCGCCGGCGCCGCCGTCGACCACGACGTCCACCTCGACCACCAGCACGTCGAGCACCACGCCCATCTCGCCTGCGCAGGCGGGCCTCATGGTCTTCAACCAGAACGGCTGCGCGGCCTGCCACACCCTGAGCGCCGCGAACGCGACCGGGAAGGTGGGGCCGGACCTCGACAACCTCGTCTCGTATGCGCGAACGGCCAAGCAGCCGCTCGAGTCGTTCGTCCACCAGTCGATCGTCGACCCGGACGCATACATTCAGCCCGGCTATTCGAAGGGCCTCATGCCGCCGAACTTCGGGCAGGTGCTCACGAAGGAGCAGCTCGACCACCTCGTGACCTTCCTCGTCCAGTCGGCCCAGAAATCGGGTAACAAGTAGGAGGAATGATCCAAGCGTGACGACGACCGCAACCGCCCAGGACCTTCACCACGCGCCCAGCCCGACCGGGGGCTGGCGGCGGCTGCTGCTCGGCCCCGGGCTTCTGCGCGGAGCGTGGATGTTCGTCCTCTTCGGCTGGATCGGCTTCGGGATCGTCGTACTCATCCGCTGGGGAGCCGGCTGGCACCCGATCCTCCTCATGGAGCCGCTCGTGCTCGTCGCCGGGCTCGTCGTCGCCCCGATCGGCTTCCTCGCCGGCATCGGCGCCTTCGACTACTGGGTGTACTACGCGCTCGGCTACCCGACCCGGGCCGAAGACCACTCGGGCCACGGCGCCAAGAGCTGGCGCGACTACTTCCGCGTCAACACCGACCACAAGGTGATCGGCGTCCAGTACCTCGTCACGACCATCTTCTTCTTCCTCACCGGCGGGATGCTCGCGATGCTCGTGCGTGCCGAGCTGGCCAAGCCGGGGATCCAGTACGTCGACCAGCAGACGTTCAACGGCCTGTTCTCGGTGCACGCGGCGCTGATGATCTTCCTCTTCATCATCCCCGCCTTCGCCGGGCTCGCGAACTACGTCGTGCCGCTGATGCTCGGCGCGGCCGACATGGCCTTCCCGCGGCTCAACGCCCTCTCGTTCTGGCTGCTGCCGATCGCCGGGATCATGATGCTCAGCTCGTTCTTCATGCCCAACGGCGCCTTCGCCGGTGGCTGGACCGGCTACGCGACGCTCAACTCGACGCACCAGCCGATCGGCGCGATCTTCTTCAACCAGGGCGTCCAGTGGGCCGGTGCGTCGTCGATCATGACCGCCCTCAACTTCCTCGTCACCATCATCACGATGCGCGCGCCGGGGATGACCTTCTGGCGCCTGCCGCTACTCGTCTGGGCGAACTTCACGACCTCGCTGCTCGTCGTGATCGCGACGCCGTTCATCGCAGGCTCGCAGTTCTTCTCGATGTTCGACCACGTGATGCACACCGACTTCTTCAATCCGGTCGGCGGCGGCTATCCGCTGGGCTACCAGCACATCTTCTGGTTCTACTCGCACCCGGCCGTCTACATCATGATGCTGCCCGGCTTCGGGATCATGAGCGAGGTCATAGCCACCTTCAGCCGCAAGCCGATCTTCGGCTACCGGCTGATGGCGCTCTCGCTGATGGCGATCGTCGTCCTGGGCTTCTCGGTCTGGGCGCACCACATGTTCGTCAGCGGCATGTCGTCGTGGCTGCGCGTCCCGATGATGGTCACGACGCTCCTCATCGCCATCCCGACCGGGATCAAGATCTTCAGCTGGCTCGCGACGATGTGGGAAGGGAAGCTCCACCTGCGGACGCCGATGCTGTTCGCGCTCGGCTTCCTCTCGATGTTCGTGATCGGCGGGCTCTCCGGGGTCATGCTCGGCGCCGTCCCGATCGACATCCACGTGAGCCAGACCTACTTCATCGTGGCCCACATCCACTACGTCCTCTTCGGCGGCTCCGTGTTCACGATCTTCGCCGGGATCTACTACTGGTTCCCGAAGATGACCGGGCGGATGTACAACGAGAAGCTCGGCAAGCTCCACTTCTGGCTCACCTTCGTCGGCTTCAACCTCACGTTCTTCCCGATGCACATCCTCGGCACCGAGGGAATGCCGCGCCGCGTCGCCGACTACCTGCCGAAGTTCGCGGACCTCAACATGTTCATCTCGCTCGCGTCGTTCGGGCTCGGCGCCTCGACGATCGTCTTCCTCTACAACATGATCACGAGTTGGCGCTTCGGTGAGATCGCGCCCGCCAACCCGTGGCGCGCGATGACGCTCGAGTGGCAGGTCACGTCGCCGCCGCCGACCTTCAACTTCGACGAGATCCCGCAGGTCGTCGGCTCGCCGTACGAGTACGGCGTCCCCGGCGCGCAGCACGCGATCCTCGCTCCCTCCAAGGCCCGCGAGATGGAGGAGGTGCCCGTTTGACGCATCTGCTGGTGGTCGCGAACGAGACCGTCGATGCGAAGACGCTGCGCGACGCGCTCGCCGCACGCGGCGACGATCTCCACGTCACCGTCGTCTCGCCGGTGAACGAGCCGCAGCGGGGCTACGTCGTCTACAGCGACACGCGCCGGGCGTCGGCGAACCGGCGCCTCGAGCGCGCGCTCGCACACCTGCGCGACGCCGGGGTTTCTGCCGACGGCTACGTGGTCGAGGCCGAGCCGGCGGCAGCGGTCCGCGATGCGCTCGCGACGCTCGAGCCGCCGGTCGACGAGGTTCTCGTCTCGACGCATCCGGAGGAGAAGTCCGGCTGGCTCCGGCGCGGAGTCCTCGACCGCATCCGCTCGGCCGCCGGCGACGTGCCGGTGGAGCACCTCGTCTCGGACGGGAGCGGGCCGGCCGAGAAGAACGTCCTCGTGATCGCGAACGAGACGGTGGTCGGCGAGCCGCTACTGGAGAAGATCCGTGAGCGAGCCGCGGCAGGCCCCGCGAGCTTCCTCATCATCTCGCCGCAGAGCGATCCGTCGGCCGGCGATCACCCCGAGGCCGAGCGGCGGCTGAAGCGCGCTCTCGCTCAGCTGCGCGGCGAGGGGATCGACGTCCACGGCCAGGTCGCGCGTCCCGACCCGTTCAGCGCGGCGCTGGAGGCGGTGCACGACGAGCGCGTCGACGAGATCCTCGTCTCCACCTTCGAGCCGCTCAGCTCCGGCTGGCTGCGCAAGGACCTCGTCGAGCGGCTGCGCAAGGAGACCGGCCTGCCGGTCGAGCACGTCGTCGTCGACAGGACGTTCACGGAGGTACCGGCATAGCCACCTACTCCCACGCCGAGCCGGCCGGCCACGACGAGCACGAGCATCACGGGCCGCCCGTACCGCACTACAGCTCTCGGATCAAGCCCGAGACGCTCGGCATGTACCTCTTCATCGCGTCGGAGATCATGCTCTTCGGCTCGTTCTTCACGGCCTACTTCTTCGTCCGGATCGTCAACGGCGTGCCGTGGCCGACACCGCCCTACCACCTGCCCGTCTTCGTCGCGGCGATCAACACGTTCATCCTCATGACCTCGAGCGCGACGATGCACTGGGCGACGACGTCGATCAAGCGCGGCAACGTCTGGGGGTTGCGGGCGGGCCTGCTGCTCACGTTCCTCATGGGCTTCGCCTTCCTGATCTCGCAGCTCTACGAGTACTTGCGGGTCGGCTTCAACACGTCGGACGGCGCCTTCCCCACCATCTTCTTCTGCCTCACGGGCCTGCACGGCAGCCACGTGTTCATCGGGCTCACGATCCTGGCCATCATGACGACCCGCGCTTTCAAAGGGCACTTCTCGGCCGAGCATCACCACGGCGTCGAGATCGGCGGGATCTACTGGCACTTCGTCGACGTGATGTGGATCGTCGTCTTCACGACGGTCTACATCCTCTGACCACCGGGTAGGGAGCGAGAGATGCGCAATCCGCTCCGCAGCGAGGCCGAGGCGTACCGCCTGCTCTGGATCGTCATCGCCGGGGCCGCGGTGATCATCGTGGCCGCCTTCATCAACACGTGGCTCGGCGTCGCCGTGGCCGTGATCGCCTTCGCCGCGCTCGGCTGGTGGCTGATGCACGAGCCCGTGCCGGGGGCCGCCGAGCCTCCGCCCGTCGTGACCTCGGGGACACCGCCGGGCACCCACCGTGTGCTCGTCGTCGCGCCACCCGGCACCGAGACCGTGAACGTGCCGAACGGTGCCGAAGTGCTCGTCGTAGTACCAGCGCTCGCCTCGACGGCGGAGTCGCTGACGGGGGCCGTGGACGACCGCCGCGGCGATGCCGAGGCGACGGCCGCTGCGCTCGAGGCACGGATCCCCGGCTCGCGGGCCGAGGTGGGCGCGGACGATCCCGCACTCGCGGCCGAGGACGCGCTGCGCGTCTTCGGCGCCGACGAGATGCTCGTGGCCGGCGACGACGGGATGTTCGAGGCGATCCGCGAGCGGGTCGCAATCCCCGTGAGCCGCGCCTAGCCACTGCTCGGCGTGCAGGCAAACCAAGGGCCCTCAGTTCCCTCCGAGCCCGAGGGGAGTGCTGAGGATGAGGTCCCGTCCGGGAATGCGGTTCCGGAGGGCACGACCGTGGCGGAGACCGTGTATAGGCCGCTCTGGCAGCCGCCGTCCCAGTCGCTCGGCGACAGCGTGCCCGACCACGTCGAGAGAGCGACGACGCCGGGAGGTCCTTCGGCTGGAGACGAGAAATTGGTCATAGGGCCGACCTGCTCTTGAAAGACGACCTGCTGTTCGGTGCCGCTGCACCCGGGGCAGTTGAGGTCCTGTGTCCGCAGAACCTGGAGCCGGAGCGTTGCGTCGCGGATCGCGGCTCGAACCGTGACGTCGATCGCAGTGACTCCTTGGCTGCCACGGGTGAACGCAAGCGTCATAGGCTCGTACCCCATTGGCCGGCCGCCGCCGCGCGGTATCCGGGTTTGCGGTGCGGTCTGCTGCTGGGACTCGAGGAGGCCGGAGAAGGCAACGGCCGAGGCTCCGATCGCGACGCAAACCGCGACTGCTAGTGCGACCCGGCGGCGCGGAAGTCGTCGACTGCGCGTTGTGGCTCGCGCGTAGATCCGTCGTGCCCTGGTCTCGTCTGGCAGCGGGATCTCTGAACGGAACGTGGTGAGGAGGTCGTCGCTGTTCATACATGCACTTTCCCGACCGGGTCGAGGCGGTTCCGCAGCTTGTCCCGCGTCCGCGAGAGCCGCGACTTGACGGTGCCGCGCGGGATATCGAGCGCGTCCGCCATCTCCGCGTCCGTCAGGTCCGTCCAAGCGCTCAGGAGCAGGAGCTCGCGCTCCTCCGGCCGGAGCTCCGCGAGTGCGGCCGCGAGCTCGCGGTGCCGCGCGTCGGCGTCGGCCCGGTCGACCGCCGCGTCCTCGTACGCGAAGACCGGATCGACGCCGCTGCGCGCGTAGGCGCGGAGCATCCGCCGCTCCTTCCGCCAGTGGTGGCGCATGATGTTCGCGGCGATCCCGTAGAGCCACGGCCGCTCCGGCCGCGCCGGGTCCAGCCGATCCCAGTTGCGGAAGGCGACCGCGAACGTCTCGGCCGCGAGCTCGTCTGCCGCCGCTGCGCCGACCCGCCGAGCCAGGTAACGGTGGAGGGACGCGAAGTCCGCCTCGAAGACAGCCTCGAAGGAGCGCCCCATGCTTCGAGTTTCCCGCAGCCGCCGCTGCGGTTCCAGCGCGCTACTTGCCGGCGGAGGAGGAGACGTACTGCGCGACGGCCTGGATCTGGGCCGCGCTCAGCGTCCCCTGGAAGGCCGGCATCTTGCCGCCGCCGACCATCACCTGATGGGCCACGACCGACGTGCTCGGCTTGAGCTGGTCGAGGTTCGGGCCGACCGTCCCCGTCGCGCCTGCGGCCGAGAGCGTGTGGCAGCCGGCGCACCCTGCGCCCTTGAAGATCTTCGCGCCGTCGGTGCCCAGGCTCGCGAATCCCCCGCCCGTGCTGAATCCGCTTTGCCCGGCGACGGAGGCCACATACGCGGCGACGTCGATCGCGTCCTGGCCCTTGACGATGTCCGCCGGCATCTGCGGGCTCAAGCACTTGGGTGAGTTGGATTTTGGAGGCAGACAGTGCTCGACGAAGTACTTGCTCGACGTGTAGTCGGCGGAGATCACCCCGGATCCAAGCCGGATCTGGTCGAGGACGGCGTTCTCGATCGCGCTCTGGGGGAAGCCCTGCTTGACGTCCGCCGCGAAGGCGTTGTCGAGGTTCGGGCCGATCGTCCCACTCGTCCCGGCCGCCGCGAGCGTGTGGCACGAGCCGCAGCTCCCCTTGAAGAGCACCTGGCCGGACTGCGTGTCGGGCGGGCCCCCGGCGCTGGCGACGCCGCCGGTGCCGCAGCCGGCAGCGAGGACCGCTACCGCCGCGAGCCCTGCCCCCAAGGCCCACACCCGGTACGCGCGCTTCAACCTTGGGGGACTCCCAGCGCCGACACGGCTTCCTCGCGCGTGGGATAGATCGTGAACACCTTGTCCAGGCCGGTGATCTCGAAGATCTTCGTGATGTTGCGGTCGCTGCAGACGAGCGAGAGCTGGCCGTCGTTCGTGCGCAGGCGCTTGACGCCGCCGACGAGGACGCCGAGCGTCGTCGAGTCGATGAACGTCGTCCCGCTGAAGTCGACGACGACCTCCTTGCCGCCCTGTCCGATCACTTCGAGCAGCTGCTGCTTGAACTCGGGCGCCGTGTAGAGGTCGACCTCACCGGTGAGCGAGATGACGTACGCGTCGCCGCTGAGCTGCTCGGTCTTGATGTCGAAATTCATGCGCAGATCCCCCGAAGTCGTTCGCCGGCCCAGCGGGCCGCTCGAGGGTGAGTCTATCCGCGCGGCCGAAGCCGCAATCTTCTACCGACTATCCGCCGCTGCCCGAGCCGGCCGTGGGCAAGCTCTTGGAGAGCGCCTTGATCTGGGCCTCGATCTGCTTCTTCTGCGGAGCGTTCGGATACAGCTTCAGATACCGGCGCAGCGCCCCGACAGCGACCTGGTTGTTGCCGGCGTTCTCCGCGGCGGTCGCGAGCCCCTGGAGGAATATCGCGCTGTGCGGGCGGAGCTTCGATGCCGTCTGGAAGTCGGTGACGGCCTTTCCGTACGCGCCCACTGCCTTCTGGTAGAGCAGCGAGGTCCGGCTCGCGGCCTCCTGTGACGCGCCCGAGTAGGCCGGGTTCTGGCCTACGGCCGTCCCCAGCGTTCCGCCGAGCGCGAACGGGGCGCTCGGGTCCGCGGCCTGCGCCGCCTGCTGCGCCTGCTGGTACTGGGTCGCGGCCGTGCCGCCTGACGACAGCTCGAGCTGGCCGAGCTCGCCCCACGAGTCGGCGTCGCTCTTCTTCAGCGCGAGGTACTTCGTGAGCGCGCCCATGGCCAGGCCGGGGTTGCTCTGTTGCTCGTACGCGGTGGCGAGCTGGCGGTATCCCTTCGCGGGATGCGTCTTGACCAGGTCCTGGGCCTTGGAGACGGAGCTGGCGCCGCTGCCGCCCAGGATGCTGTTGTAGAGGCTCGACAGGCCGCCGCCGTTGCCGGAGCCCACTCCGAGGCCGACGAACCCGAGCGCGAAGATGACCGCAAGCACGCCGTACAACCACCTCTGGTGGCGCCGCATGCGGACGAAGAAGAGGTCCTGGTTCGGGTTGCCGCCGCCGCTGTGCTTCCGCCGCCCGCGCTTACGCGACTTCGACGGCTGCGCCTGCGCCTTCGCCGCCTGCTGCTTCGCCTTTACCGCTGCCCTGGCCATCAGCCGCCCAGACTAGCCGAGGCCGGGGCGACCTTTGCCCTCCGCCGCTCGACGAACACCGCGAGCCAGATCGATCCCTCGAACAGGAGCCACATCGGCAGCAGCTCGAGGAAGGTCGTCACAGGATCCGGTCCCGGCAGCGCCAGCGCGATGCCCGCCGTGATCAGGTAGCCAAGGCGCCGGTGGCGGCGCAGCGTGCCCGAGCTGAGGACGCCGATGCTGACGAGCCCGAGCACCACGAGCGGCACCTGAAAGATGATCACGACCCCTACGAGCACCGTCACCACGAAGTTGTAGTACGAGGACGCGCGGATCAGGTGATTGAAATGCTCGGTGTCGTAGTTCGTGAGGAAGTGGATCGCGCGCGGGAGCAAGACCCAGTAGCCGAAGGACACCCCGGCCGCGGCGAGCGCGACAGCGAATGCCGCAAGCCCGAGCGCTTTTCGTTCCGCACCCGGGTCGAAGGCGGGCGCGAAGAACCCCCACATCTGCCAGAGGATCACCGGCAGCGCGAGCACGAAGCCCGCGTAGAGGCTGACCGTGATCGTGACGGTGAACGGCTCGGCGACCCCGAAGGTCGCGAGCTTCTCGTGTCCCGCAGGCAGCGGGCGGTTCAGCCAGTTGAGGACGTGGTCGTGGAAGACGTAGGCGACGATCGCCGCAACGGCGAGCGCTCCGAGCATCACGAACAGCCGTCGGCG